>NZ_CP056123.1:0-1200000 GCF_018219155.1 Moritella sp. 24
GTGTCAGTTTCTCTTTGGCAGCAATGCCTTTCGCGCTTACAAAATGAGCTTTCCTCTACTGAATTCAGTATGTGGTTACGCCCACTGAAAGCCGAACTTACCGATAGTACTCTCACCTTGTATGCTCCGAACCGTTTTGTACTTGATTGGGTTCGTGACAAGTACCTTAATTCAATCACAGCATTGTTTGATGAATTTTGTGGTGCAGATGCGCCTATTTTACGTTTTGACATTGGCGGTAAGGCTACAACTGTTAAGCAAACAACAACGAGGGTTGATCGTGTTGTGACTCAAAAGGTCATTGCGATGCCTCAAACCGACCCGTGGGAATCGAGCTCACCTCAACAGCCTGCAATCAACCACCGCAGTAATGTTAATTTGACGTACACGTTTGATAACTTTGTTGAAGGTAAATCGAACCAATTAGCACGTGCAGCTGCTCAACAGGTCGCTAATAATCCTGGTGGTGCTTATAACCCGCTGTTTTTATATGGTGGTACAGGTCTAGGTAAAACGCATTTATTACATGCTGTTGGTAATGGTATTAAAGCGCAGAAAGCCAATGCAAAAGTAATATACATGCATTCAGAACGCTTTGTTCAGGACATGGTTAAAGCATTGCAAAACAATGCGATTGAAGCATTTAAAAACTATTATCGTAGTGTGGATGCACTATTGATTGATGACATTCAATTCTTTGCTAAAAAAGAACGTTCACAAGAAGAGTTTTTTCACACTTTTAATGCGTTACTTGAAGGTAATCAGCAAATCATTTTGACGTCGGATCGCTATCCAAAAGAAATCGATGGTGTTGAAGATAGATTGAAATCACGTTTTGGTTGGGGTTTAACCATTGCGATTGAACCGCCTGAGTTAGAAACGCGTGTTGCGATTTTAATGCGTAAAGCGGTAGAAAGTAATATCCACTTACCTGATGAAGTTGCATTCTTTATTGCGAAACGTTTACGTTCAAATGTACGTGAGCTTGAAGGGGCATTGAATCGTGTAATTGCTAATGCTAACTTTACTGGCCGTGCGATTAATATTGATTTTGTGCGTGAAGCATTACGTGATTTATTAGCACTGCAAGAAAAGTTAGTGACCATTGATAATATTCAAAAAACAGTGGCAGAGTATTATAAAATTAAAGTAGCTGATTTATTGTCGAAGCGCCGTAGTCGTTCTGTTGCAAGACCACGCCAAGTGGCGATGGCATTAGCAAAAGAGTTAACCAATCACAGCTTACCGGAAATTGGTGATGCGTTTGGTGGCCGTGACCACACGACTGTATTGCATGCATGTCGTAAGATCGTTCAGCTCAAAGAAGAAAGTCACGATATTAAAGAAGATTATTCTAATTTGATTAGAACCCTATCGTCGTAAAAGCGTCGTAAAGAATCGTCGTAAAAAAGGTTATATTAAATGCAGTTTACAATTAATCGAGAAGCATTATTGCGACCGTTACAATTAGTATCTGGAGCCTTGGGTAACCGCCCAACTCTGCCGATATTAGGTAACGTGTTACTTGACGCTAAAGAAGGTAAGTTATCTTTAACTGGTACTGATCTGGAAGTGGAGTTAATTGGTCAAGTTAATCTTGAAGGTGACTACACTGAAGGCCGTACGACTGTGCCTGCGAAAAAGTTTCTCGATATTTGTCGCGGCTTACCCGATGGTGCTCAAATTCAAGTGACTTATGCTGCAGATCGTATTGTAGTGAAGTCAGGCCGTAGTCGTTTTTCACTATCAACATTACCGGCAACGGAATTTCCAAATATTGAAGATTGGGATAACGATATTGAATTTGAACTGCTGCAAGGTTCATTACGTCGATTGATTGATAATACCCAGTTCTCGATGGCAAGCCAGGATGTACGTTATTATCTTAATGGTATGCTGTTTGAAACGGAAGGTAATATATTACGTACAGTGGCAACCGATGGTCACCGTCTTGCTGTGGCGAGTTGTGAACATGATGCAAACTTAGCGCAGCAACAAGTGATTGTGCCACGTAAAGGTGTGCTTGAACTGGTTCGTTTGCTCGACAGTGAAGAAGACATGGTTAAGATCCAACTCGGGTCGAATAACATCCGTGCCATTACTAGCGGTTTTGTTTTTACGTGTAAACTGGTTGATGGTCGTTTTCCTGATTACCGTCGCGTATTACCAAAAAATGCCGATAAGATGTTAATATCGGGACGTGAAGAATTAAAACAAGCATTTTCACGTGCAGCTATTTTATCGAATGAAAAATTCCGTGGTGTACGTCTGAACATGAATCAGGGCTTACTTAAAATTACGGCTAATAATCCTGAGCAAGAAGAAGCTGAAGAGTTATTGGATGTGGCGTTTTCACATGATGAGTTAGAGATCAGTTTTAACGTCAGCTATGTGCTGGATGTACTCAATACACTCAAATGTGAAAAAATTAAAATATCGTTATTAGATGCAAACAGCAGTGCGTTGATCGAAGATGAACAATCTGATCAAGCATTGTATGTTGTTATGCCAATGCGGTTATAATTTTACATGGGACTGGTTAAGCTAAACCTTACTGATTTTAGAAATATTAAACACGCATCCATTCAACCGGGAGCGGGGGTTAATATTATTCTTGGTGAGAATGGCAGTGGTAAATCGAGTGTATTAGAAGCGATTCATTACTTAGGATTGGGGCGTTCTTTTCGTACTCATTTAACCAGTCGCGTTGTTCAACATGGTGAGAAGGATTTCACGCTATTCTCACAATGTCAGCAATTATTAAACGATGAAAAACTCACGACGATTGGTTTAAAGAAATCAAAAAATAGTGATACTGAATTAAAAATTGCCGGACAAAAGGCAGAGAGACTTGCAGAGTTACCGGGTATATTACCGCTACAATTAATTCACCCAGAAAGTTTTACCTTACTTTCCAGTGGCCCTAAATTACGTCGACAGTTTGTTGATTGGGGGGTGTTCCATGTGGAACCTGAGTTTTTTGCAACGTGGGCAAAATTGACTCGATTATTAAAACAGCGTAATGCTATTTTAAAATCAGGCAAGCGTTATGCTGAGCTAGCATATTGGGATAAGGAGTTTGCAGTCCAAGGAACTATTATTGCGCAAATGCGCGGACGTTACCTTGAACAGCTTAATCCGATAATTAAATCTGCCTTGGCAGACTTCTTACCCGAATATGACTTTGATATCCGCTACCACCCTGGATGGGATAGTGATATTGAGTTAGCTGAATTATTAAAACAAAATTTTATGCGCGATCAACAGCTGGGTTACACTAGCTTAGGTCCGCAAAAAGCGGATATCCGAATTAGAGCGAACGGAGTACCGGCACACGATATCTTATCTAGAGGTCAACTTAAGTTGGCTGTGTGCGCAATGCGATTAAGTCAGGGACTTTTTTTAAGTCAGCATAGCAATAAGCGATGCACTTTTTTAATCGATGACTTTTCCTCAGAACTTGATGACAGTAAACGGAAGTTGCTGGCGCAGTATCTGATTGAGAGTAAGGCTCAAGTATTTGTTACGGCTATTGAGAAAAGTCAGGTAACAGCTCTTTTAACAGAAAGCTGTAAAATGTTTCACGTGGAACATGGCAAATTAATTGAATTTTAAATATAAAGGCGCGAGAGCTAACTATGTCTGAAAATAATTACGACTCTTCAAGTATTAAAGTACTGAAAGGCTTGGACGCGGTGCGTAAGCGCCCCGGTATGTATATTGGCGATACTGATGATGGTTCAGGTTTACACCACATGGTATTTGAAGTTGTTGATAACTCTATCGATGAAGCACTAGCGGGTCATTGTACAGATGTTGTGGTAACGATACACGAAGATGGTTCTGTATCTGTTAGCGATGATGGCCGTGGTATTCCTGTTGATATTCATGAAGAAGAGGGTGTCTCTGCTGCCGAAGTTATTTTAACGGTACTGCATGCCGGTGGTAAATTCGATGATAATTCATATAAAGTATCGGGTGGTTTACACGGTGTAGGTGTTTCTGTTGTAAATGCATTATCAGAAAAATTAGAATTAACCATTCATCGTCATGGTCATATCCATCAGCAAATTTATCGTCATGGTGAACCACAAGCGCCGATCGCCGTGATTGGTGATATTGATACAACGGGTACTGAATTACGCTTTTGGCCTAGTCATGAGACGTTTACGAATACATTGTTCCATTACGATATTCTTGCTAAGCGTTTACGTGAATTATCTTTCCTAAATTCAGGTGTTTCAATCAAATTAATTGATGAACGTGAAGATGGTAAATCGGATCATTTCGTTTACGAAGGCGGCATCAAAGCATTTGTTGATTACTTAAACGTGAACAAAACGCCAATTAACAAAGATGCTTTCCACTTCTCTAGTGAACGTGAAGATGGCATTACTGTTGAAGTAGCTATGCAATGGAACGATGGTTTCCAAGAAGGCATTTACTGCTTTACCAATAATATCCCACAACGTGATGGTGGTACTCACCTTGCTGGTTTCCGTGGTGCTTTAACACGTACGTTAAATAACTACATGGAAAAAGAAGGCTTCTTGAAAAAAGCAAAAACTACAACGGCATCGGGTGATGATGCACGTGAAGGTTTGACTGCTGTTATTTCAGTGAAAGTACCTGATCCTAAGTTCTCTTCACAGACTAAAGATAAACTGGTTTCTTCGGAAGTTAAATCAGCTGTAGAACAAGCTATGGGTGAAAAACTAGCTGAATACTTGCTAGAAAACCCGAAAGAAGCTGCGACGGTTGTGACTAAAATTATCGATGCATCACGAGCACGTGAAGCTGCGCGTAAAGCGCGTGAAATGACACGTCGTAAAGGTGCATTAGATTTAGCTGGTCTACCTGGTAAACTTGCGGATTGTCAGGAAAAAGATCCGGCACTTTCTGAACTTTATATTGTGGAAGGTGACTCTGCTGGCGGTTCTGCCAAGCAGGGACGTAATCGTAAAAACCAAGCAATTCTACCGTTGAAAGGTAAAATTCTAAACGTAGAAAAAGCACGTTTTGATAAGATGCTATCTTCACAGGAAGTTGCAACGCTAATTACAGCAATGGGCTGTGGTATTGGCCGTGATGAATATAACCCGGATAAAACGCGTTATCATCAAATCATTATCATGACCGATGCCGACGTGGATGGTTCACACATCCGTACGTTATTATTAACTTTCTTCTTCCGTCAAATGCCGGAACTGATCGAGCGTGGTTATATTTATATTGCACAGCCACCGCTTTATAAAATGAAGAAGGGTAAGCAAGAACGCTACATCAAAGATGACGCTGACTTAACACAATACCTAACGACTATCGCATTAGATGGCGCAGGCTTATTTGTTAATGCTGATGCACCTGCAATTCAAGGCGCTGCGTTAGAAGAGTTAGTTAATGGTTATCGTAAAATTGAACGCTTAATGGCTAAGTTAAATCGTAGCTTACCAAAAGTATTCACTAACGAAATGATTTATCAAGCACCACTTACTGCTGAGATGATGGCTGATGAAGCTGCGACTCAAGCATGGGCTGATGAAATTGTTGCGACATTAACAGCGAAAGAAGTAACGGGTACTTTGTATTCTGTTCGCGTTGCTAAAGATGAAGAAAGCCAGCTGTTTAGTCCGGTGTTCTCTGTGCGTCAGCATGGTCTAGATACTGATTACGACTTCTCGGCAGGATTCTTTAACTCGAAAGAGTATGCAACGATTACAGGTTTAGGTATTGCTAACTTGCTTGAAGACGGCGCTTACATTAAACGTGGTGAAAAATCTCGTGAAGTAAGTGACTTTGTTGAAGCACTTAATTGGTTAATGGCTGAATCAAAACGTGGTAGCTACATTCAACGTTATAAAGGTCTAGGCGAAATGAACCCTAGCCAGCTGTGGGAAACTACAATGGATCCTGAAACACGTCGTATGTTACAAGTACGTATTGAAGATGCTGTTGCAGCAGATCAACTATTCACTACTTTAATGGGTGATCATGTTGAACCTCGCCGTGACTTCATTGAAGAGAATGCATTGAAAGTAGCTAACTTAGATTTCTAATATTGCTATAATTTGTATGTATTAAAAAGGAGCCTAACGGCTCCTTTTTTGTATCTGAGATAAATTATCTATTGTCTTAAGATACCAGACTGTTATTTGTAGATATAACTTAAGCGTTGGCTGTGCTTATTACTACTGTTTCAGCATAGGCTTTCTGTACTTCTTCTGCGATAATTTTAATGCCACGTTGCACTGCATCATCTGGTTGTGAGTAATTCATACGGATACATTCATGGGTATGACGCCAGTCTTCTTCTAAACCAGGGAAGAAGTGATGGCCAGATACAATAAGAACACCGCGTGCTTTTAATCGCTCATATAGTTCTTGGCTAGTGATCGGTAGGTCTTTAAACCATAGCCATAAGAAAATAGCGCCTTCAGGTTTATGAATTCGGAAGCGCTCATCGGTAATATTTTCTTGTAACCAATTAACAGCTTGAAGTGCTTTACCATGATAGTAAGGCTTGATCACATCTTCACTTAAACTAATGATGTCACCAGACTCCACTAAGTTTTGAGCCAGCATTGGCCCTAAACTTCCTGGAGCTAAATTAATAATACCGCTTAGATTCGAGATAGCTGAAATAACTTCTTCGTTGCCAATGACGATACCACAGCGAGTACCGGGTAAACCCAGTTTCGATAGACTCATACATAAAATAGTATTGTCGTTATAAATGGGTTCTACGGGTTCAAAAATGATGTTTGGAAATGGAGTGCCGTAAGCGTTGTCGATCAGTAGGGGAATATTATGCTGTCTTGCTAAGGCATCTAGGCGTTGCATCTCTTCATCCGTTAGCACATTACCTGTTGGATTAGTTGGACGTGATACGCAGATTAAACCAATGTCATCGGTGATATGTAGGTTGTCAAAATCAACATGATATTTAAATAAACCATCATCGAGTAATTCAATTTTTGGTTTTACGGTTTCAAAAAAATCATCACTTAATGCGGTATCGGTATAACCTATGTATTCTGGTGCTAATGGGAAAAGTACCTTCTTTTTCTTATTGCCTGCAAAGTCACCTGCGAATAAGTTGAATAGATAGAAGAAAGCATTTTGGCTGCCATTGGTTAAGGCTATGTTTTTATCGGTTAACTCCCAGCCGTAGGTTTTATTTAATAATGTCGCCAGTGCGGAAGTAAAACTGTTTTTACCTTGTGGACCATCGTAGTTAGACATTGCTGCCACAAGATCGCCACTACTTAATAATTGTTGTGCTTCACTGTTATAGCGCTCCAGCATCTCAGGTATTTGTGCTGGATTGCCACCGCCCAGCATAATGACGTTATCACCACTACGAATACCTTCATTTAGATCATGCATTAGCTGCGTGATCCCTGAGAATTGAGTAAATCTTTGACCAAACAATGAGAATTCCATATCAACACTTCTTGTAATTATTTAAAGGGTAAACAACCAACATAGCTGAACTTAGCATAGTTGTCGATAGTCTGATGTAGGCAAATTAAACTTTATTTTCGGAGATGTTTCACGTGAAACAATGCTTATTTAACGTTGGTTAACTGCGTAATGTTCCACGTGGAACATCATTTTAAATGGGAAAGACTTATAGCAAAAAGAACTGAATAATTAACGGCTAATAACAAAAAAAACGGTCCACTAATTATGTATTTATTGTGTGCGATAGATAAGGTAAGGTTAACTTAATCATTCTTATAATAACCTTTAAAAAAGGTACGAAGAGATTTTATTATGCAAAGGAATTTGTTGTCAGAACGTATTGAAACACTAATAGATCATCTTTCTTATGGTATTTATGAACGCCGAGATGCCATAAGATTATGTTTATTAGCAGCCCTAAGTGGCGAAAGCGTATTTTTACTTGGCCCCCCAGGGATTGCTAAAAGTCTGATTGCCAAGCGCATGATTGAGATTTTTGAAGACGAAAGTTATTTCGAATATTTAATGACACGATTTTCAACACCGGAAGAGATCTTTGGTCCGCTATCAATTAAAGCATTAAAAGATGAAGGTAAGTATCTGCGTTTAACTAAAGGTTATTTACCAGAAGCTGAAGTCGTATTCCTTGATGAAATTTGGAAAGCGGGTCCAGCCATTTTGAATACCTTATTAACTGTTATTAATGAGCGAACCTTTCATAATGGCATCGACCATCAGAAAGTACCAATGCGTGTTATTGTCTCTGCATCAAATGAATTACCGAGTGCAGATTCAGGTTTAGAAGCGCTTTATGATCGTATGTTATTGCGTTTGTATTTAGAGCCAATTCAAGACAAGCGTAATTTTAAAGCCATGTTAATTCAAAAACCATTACGCCAAGTAAACGATAAGATCGTGAAGGTAAGTAATGATGAGTTTGAACTTTGGCAGGAAGAAATTAATCAGGTTCGTTTAAGTGAACATTGTTTTGAAATCATCTACGAGCTTAAGCTATTTCTAGAACAGCGAAATACGAGTGGCGACATGATCGAAGAAGCTGTTTATGTTTCAGATCGCCGCTGGAAAAAATCGATGCGTTTATTACAAGCATGTGCTTATTTTAACGGTCGAGACGAAGTCACTGAGACAGATCTGTTTGTGCTAAAAGATTGTATCTGGCATGACCTAGAGTCGCGAGATGTCATTATTGAAGCGACGCATCAATTTGCGAGCAAGCGTTTTTGCGATCAGGATGAAGTTAACCTTGCACTAAGCAGTATCAAAAACAGATTAATTAAACTTGATGCCGAGTTTATTGATCGCTTTGCTACGCGTCTAACATCAGATGTGCTGCTGACTAAACTGCGTTATAAATTAGAGCGTGAATTTGTTAGTACCTCGAGTCTTAATGGTATCCCTGGTCTATGTAAAATAGCCTTACTTGGTGAGTACGATGTACTTGAACAAGGGTCGCAAGAAACGGCTAAATGGGTACATGTTGGCTTGGATGATTTTCAAAAACAGATCCGTTCAGGTTCTTGCCTCGTGAAAGGCTATGTAAATGATCATCGTAACGATGTGTGGCTAAACTTTTCTGTTGATGCCAATCAGCATTTACAGGTTCAAAACTTTGCTAATAAAAGTATTCCTGTGGCTGTTATTGTTTCTGATGCAGCGCTAAACATTGATGAAAACTGGCTACAGCCGCTTGCCGACATTGATAAGGAAATAACGGTTATCGCTGATAAACTGAAGAAAAGTCAGCGAGAGTTTAGCTTAACCAATCATAATATTTTTGTCAGTGATGACTTTATGGAAGATGTTGCGAGCAGTCTTGGCTCGTTATCACTCGAACTGAATAATTTGGTTCAGCATAAAGCATCGTTATTAGATCGCTTAAATGCAATCGCCAATCTATTTGAACAGAGCTAATTTCTGATGGCTAATTCTTATAATCAAAGCTCGACAACAGCGGTAGTTCGTCAATTAGTTGATGATGCGTTATTGGATGTTACTGCCAAGAATCGGGTAACGAGTGATATAAAGCTCGCTTATATTAATGATTGGAAGGTGCAGGTTTCGAGCTTATTAGCAGATATGCCATTACCTGCAGGGCTACGTAATGAGGTCCATTTATGTGATACCGCCCGTTTACTGAGTCCTGCTAATTTTAGAAATAAAGTTGAAGGTATTCTAGCTAAGATAAAAGCGGATTCTTCATTTTATGAAACTGGCCTCACTATCTATCAACAAAATAGAAGTATGCCTGATGATGTTTTTTTTGCGGTATTCTTAGATAGCTGGCAACAAGCGATAGAGCTCATGATGTATCAAGAACAAAGTCGATTGATTGAAGAAAAGCGTGAAGAGTTACTGACGGAATTGGCTGCTCGTGAAGAAACCATTGAGCAGTTAGAAGGGTTGTTAGACAGTGATTTATTGTGTAATGGTGAGCGCTTGTGGGATCTAGCTAAAGGTAAGTTGACCCATTTAGATACGAAACTACTACAGCGTTATGCCACTAACTTACGCAAGAACAAAGAGGTCAAGCAAATAGCGTCCGAACTTGGACGTATGGCATTGGCTCATATCAATCCAGAAGAAACCCCAAACAGTTATGAAACATGGGTGTTAGATAATAGCTATCAAGATAACATTCCTGATGATATGCAGGGGGTGACTTATAGTGATGAAATATCTCGGATGTTACAGACGGAAGCTGTTAATCTCACGTTTCCTGAACTTGAAATTATTTTTTATAAGCGCTATATCGAGCGACATTTATTAAGTTATCAATATCAGGGCACTCTGCAGCAATATAAGAAAGTCACTCAGTATCGAGATGTTACAGATGCTGATGAACAAACTGGCGGACCATTTATTATCTGTGTTGATAGTTCTACATCGATGCAAGGTTTTCCAGAACTAACAGCAAAATCGATTTGTTATGCATTATTACAAGTTGCTTTTGAACAGCGTAGACAATGTTATTTGATGATGTTCTCTAATGAGGTTATTACATTTCCGGTAACACAAAGTACGAGTCTTTCAACGATGCTGACTTTTTTATCGTCGAGTTTTCGAGGGGGGACGGATTTACAACCCGTTATTGAGAAGTCATTAGATTTGATGAGCTCGTCGCAATTTAAGAATGCAGATACGTTAATTATTTCTGATTTTATAGCGCAGAAATTACCGAGTCATTTAGCTGAGCGAGTGAGGGCGATAAAATCACAACAAAATCGTTATCATGCTATTTCATTATCACCACAAGGTAATCCTGAATTGATGGCTATTTTTGATCATGTTTGGCGTTATTCTGCAGGTTTAAAAGCGAAGTTGAAAAAAGTGAAATAATGAATGTTCCACGTGGAACATCTGTTTTCTTGAATATCGTTGTTGTGTGGTAGTGTTTAAAAGTCGCGATAATAAAAAAGCCAGTATCAATGATACTGGCTTTTTTGATCGTTCAATTCTAAATTAAGTGTTACTTCTGTAGTACGGAAATATCAGCAACATTTAGGAATTGGTTACGCAGTGTATTTAGTAATGTTAAGCGGTTAATTTTAAGCGCTTCATCATCAGCCATTACCATTACGTTGTCGAAGAATGTATCTACAACATCACGTAGTTCTGATAACTCTGTTAGTGCTTGTTGATAATCACCAGCGGCAAATAGTGGCGCTAGCAATTCAACTTTAGCATCTACTGCAGAAGCTAATGCTTTTTCGGCATCTTCTTGCAGTAGTGATGCATCAACAGTTGTGTTTAGTTCACCTTCAAATTTAGCGAGGATATTACCAACACGTTTGTTTGCAGCTGCTAATGTTGCAGAAGCATCTAAACCACGGAAGTGATTTACTGCTTTAACACGCTTATCAAAATCAGCAGGTTTAGTTGGGCGACGAGCAAGTACTGCTTGAATCACATCAACACTGATACCCGCATCTTTATACCATGCCGGGAAACGACCAAGAACGAATGCAACAACATCTGTTGATACGTTTTCGTTTGATAGTTTGTCACCGAATAGTGCTTTAGCTGTCTCAACTAAATCAACAAGATCTAAAGGCAGGTCTTTTTCGATAATGATACGCAGTGTACCAATCGCTGCACGACGAAGTGCAAACGGGTCTTTATCACCTTTAGGGATTTGACCAATACCGAAGATACCAACTAGCGTATCGAGTTTGTCTGCAAGTGCTACTGAACAAGCAACGAGTGATTCAGGTAGACGGTCACCAGCATAACGAGGCATGTATTGCTCGTTAAGTGCTACAGCTACTTCTTCTGCTTCACCGTCATTGCGTGCATAGTGCATGCCCATCACACCCTGAACGTCAGGGAATTCTACAACCATGTCTGACATTAAGTCAGCTTTAGCTAATAGACCTGCGCGTTGTGCGTGCTGTGTATTTGCTGAAATTTTACCTGCAATTGCGGCAGCTAAATCTGAAATACGTTGTGACTTCTCTTTTAACGTACCTAGTTGTTTTTGGAATAAAACAGTTTCTAGATCAGCAAGACGACTTTCTAAAGTACGTTTCTTATCTGTGTTAAAGAAGAATTCAGCATCCGCTAGGCGAGGGCGTACAACTTTTTCGTTCCCTTCAATTACTTGTCGAACATCTTTACTGATGATGTTTGAAACAAAGATAAATTTAGGTAAAAGCTCGCCGTCTTTAGTTAGCATTGGGAAGTACTTTTGGTTGTCTTTCATCGTATAGATTAAAGCTTCCGCTGGTACGTCTAGGTAACGTTCTTCAAAGTTACCTACTAATGTTACTGGCCATTCTACTAGAGACGTTACTTCTTCAAGTAGGTCTTCTTCGATTTCAGCAACACCGCCATGTTCTTCTGCAGCAGCAATAACTTGTTTACGGATAACATCTTTACGACGCTCGTAATCAACCATTACCATGCCGTGATCTTCAAGTAGATCAACATAGTTGTCTGCGTGCGGTAATTCGAAATCACCTTTACCTAGGAAACGGTGACCACGAATAGTTCGTGCCGCTTTAATGCCTAAGATTTCGCCTTCAAGCGCTTCATCACCAAATAGCATTGTGATTGTATGCACTGGGCGAATGAATTGAATCGGGCTATCACCCCAACGCATTGGCTTGCTTACTGGTAGCTTAGCAAGTGCCGTTGCAACCATATCTGCAACAAGCGCTTGTGTTGATTGACCTTTAACTTCTGATTTATGAAGTAGCCATTCGCCTTTGTCTGTTTTAATTCGACCAGCTTGCTCAACAGTAATGCCATTACCACGCGCCCAACCTTGAGCCGCTTTTGTTGCATTACCATCAGCATCAAATGCAACTGAAATCGCAGGACCGCGTTTTTCAATTACTTTATCAGCTTGAGAATCAGCAAGTGCAGTGATTGTTAATGCTAAACGACGAGGTGCTGCCATCCAGTTAACGTCTGCAAATTCTAAACCCGCTTTTTCTAGCTCAGTTTGGAAGTTTGCTGCAAATGCTTCTGCTAATGTGCGTAACGATTTTGGTGGTAACTCTTCAGTACCAATCTCGATTAATAAATTTTCAGTTGCCATGCTACTTCCTATTTTTCTTTTTTACATAGCGGGAAGCCTAACGCTTCACGAGATGCGTAATACGCTTCAGCAACACCTTTAGAAAGGGTACGAATACGTAAAATATAACGTTGACGTTCAGTCACTGAGATTGCATGACGCGCATCTAGCATATTAAATGCATGGCCAGCATCAAGAATACGTTCGTATGCTGGTAGTGGTAGCGGCACTTCTAAATCTAGTAGCTTTTGCGCTTCTTTTTCACTTTCATCAAAGAGAGTAAATAAGAAATCAACATCGGCATGTTCGAAGTTGTAAGTTGATTGTTCAACTTCATTTTGGTGGAAAATGTCACCGTATTTAACTGTACCTAGTGGACCATCAGTCCATACAAGGTCGTATACGCTGTCTACTTCTTGGATATACATCGCAAGACGTTCAAGACCGTAAGTCATTTCACCAGTAACAGGTGTACATTCAAGGCCACCAACTGCTTGGAAGTAAGTAAACTGTGATACTTCCATACCATTTAGCCAGATTTCCCAACCTAGACCCCAGGCACCCAATGTTGGGTTTTCCCAGTTGTCTTCAACGAAGCGAATATCGTGAACTAATGGATCAAGACCAACTTCTTTCAGTGAGTCCAAGTATAGTTCTTGGATGTTCGCTGGTGATGGTTTGATAACTACTTGGAACTGATAGTAGTGTTGTAAACGGTTTGGATTTTCACCATAGCGGCCATCGGTAGGACGACGTGATGGTTGAACGTAAGCATATGCCATTGGCTCAGGACCTAATGAACGTAAAAACGTCATTGGGTGAGAGGTGCCGGCACCTACTTCCATATCGAATGGTTGAACGATTGCACAACCTTGACGAGCCCAGTAATCCTGCAGTGCTAGGATCAGCCCTTGGAAAGTTTTAACATTGTATTTTGACATGATATCTGCACAATAAAGCAAAGAAATAATCATCAAAGTATACCTGCTGAGCAGATATGAATATAGGATAAATTACAATATTTGGTCTTGTTAGTGTGGTTTTTTCAGGTATTTGCGTTGAGGTAGCAATTTGATGTTAGAAAAGTTGCCTGTAGGATAATTGATACGCGAATATTCTTTAGCTGATATTCGCGTTTTAAGTTGGCTAATTAACGCCTTTTTTGATCAAGTATTGATAGGGTAATTGTTCGGTTTGGCTTGCCACCAAGGTGTGATCCATAAATTGACAAAAGCTTGGAATATCACGAACTGTTGCTGGGTCATCGGCAATAATTAATAACGTCTGACCATCGTCGAGTTTTCTGACTGTTTTTCTTACCATCATCACAGGTTCTGGACAACGTAAACCAAGAGCGTCAAGTTCATGTTCTGGGTTGGAAAATAATGCATTCATCAGGCTTTCTCTATGTGGTCAATATACGTTAATAGACTAATATTAATAGGTGATCACAATAAAATATTGGTAAATCACTAATATGTTGTTAAATTGTTAATAATCGCGTTGCGTTAATCATAACGCCGTTAAGTAACCATCAACAAGGAGTGTGTATGTTACTACAAGCCAGTGGCAGACTAAAAGTATATTCTTCAATCGCTTTTTTTTCTTTATTAATCATGCTTATGGAAATACCTATCGCTGACACGGGCACTTGGCTCGGGGTTATCAGCATTGTTGCCATCGCAGTTTGGGTTGAGTTAAGTGATTATTTTACTGAAGAAGATAAAGCCGAAAGCTCAGAACAAAAAGACGATAATGAATAAATTTAAAGAGAGCGCTTGCTCTCTTTTTTGTTAACTACACCGACATTTCCTTCCTTGTAATTGTAAAACCACGATTGTTATCTAAGCTTAATTCTACTACCTGCATATTGGAGTTTATTATGAAAGGCAACACGAAGGTTATTGCCAGCTTAAATGGTTTATTACACAATGAATTGGCCGCTATTGATCAATATTTTACACATTCACGAATGTATCAAGACTGGGGGTTAGAAAAACTCTATCAGCAATTGGATCATGAGATGCAAGAGGAAATCACTCATGCCGATGCCTTGATCAAACGTATTCTATTTTTGGAAGGAACGCCTAACCTTAAAGATCGACGAGACCTGCTGATCGGCAGTGATGTGCCAAGTATGTTAAAGAATGATTTGGTACTAGAAATGGAAGTGGTTGCTGCATTAAGGGCGAGCATTAAGTTATGTGAGGATGAAGGTGATTATCAAACTCGGCAAGTATTATTACCCTTGTTAGCTGATACGGAAGAAGATCATGTTTATTGGCTAGAACAGCAATTAGGCTTGATCAACAAAATCAGCTTAGAAAATTATATCCAATCTCATATTGGTATTTAATTTGTTTATATGGTGGAGTGACTTATGCAAGGGAATAACCAAATTATTACACTGCTAAATAAAGCATTA
This sequence comes from Moritella sp. 24, assembly GCF_018219155.1. Taxonomy (NCBI): domain Bacteria; kingdom Pseudomonadati; phylum Pseudomonadota; class Gammaproteobacteria; order Alteromonadales; family Moritellaceae; genus Moritella; species Moritella sp. 24. The sequence continues at coordinate 15,429 of NZ_CP056123.1, forward strand.
GCATGTAAATTAGTGGCGATTAATCAATATTTTTTACACGCGCGTATGTATCGAAATTGGGGGTTAGTGCATCTTGATAAAGCGGATTACAAGCAATCAATTCTAAAAATGAAACAAGCGGATAAATTTATTAATCGGATCTTATTTTTACAAGGGTTACCTAATTTACAAGATTTAGGTCGTCTGTCTATCGGTGAAGATGCGCCAGAAATGCTACATCTGAATATGGAACTTGAATTGAGTATCCGAGTCACGTTACAAACGTTAATTGCTGAATGTGAAAAAACTCAAGACTTCGTTAGTCGTGATATGACGGCTGAGATATTAGAAGAAGTCGAAGAGCAAATTGATTGGATCGAAAGCCAGGAGTATCTGATTCGTCATGCTGGCCTAGATAATTACTTACAGTCACAAATGTAACCCTTTCGTTTACTAAGCAACTTGTGGTTGTTGTTGTGCTCGCTTGCATAAAGTTTGGTTTAATAACTTCTTTGCACACTGGCAGCACTTGCCACATTGACTACCAATATTAAGTTCGCTGCTTAATTGCTTCATTGTTGTTGCGCCTGTATCAATCGCATTGATGAGGGTTTTATCGGTGATACCGTGACAAATACATACGTACATAATAATTGTTCTAAGCTTGAATTTATGTTGATGTTAATATGAATGAGAATGATTATCAAGACGTTAAACGGCGAAAACTTTCGCCTTTACCATGTCCCTATATTGTTTTGGAGCCATATCAAAGTGTTGCTCGAATTTTTTTTTGAAATAATATGCATCACGAAAACCAATTTGTTCTGCTACATCACATATCGTTAAGCCAAAGTCCCGTAATAGTACCTGTGCCGTCTCTAGCCTAAGCGTTAACAAAAACTGATTTGGAGTTTGTCCTACCTGTTCTTTGAAACGACGGTTGAAGGTGCGTAGTGGCAATTGACAAATATCGGCAATCATTTGATTAGTGATCGTTTTAGCCATATTGCGTTGCATCCAATCTTGCGCGAGTGCAATGGATTCATCAAATTGTATTTGACCACCAATTTGATAAAAAGGCTGTTGCTGGGTGCGTGAAATTTCATGAGAAAAATGGTTTTCTATTACGCTCGTAATTTTCTTTCCAAACATTTCATTAATTAAAAACAACATCATTTCAGATTGGGAGTTAATACTACCCGCACAATACAAGCCATTTGCTGCCGTGATAGATGCCTGACGGTTCAGTTTTACTTTTGGGTACTGCTGGCTAAATTGATCGTAGAAGTACCAATGTGTTGTCGCGGGCAACCCGTCAAGTAAACCTGCTTCAGCTAACCAACAGACGCCTGTACCTGTTGATAAAATTTTGGCTCCACTGTTATATTGCTGATGTAACCAAGGTAATATTTCTGGATGTTTAATAATTGATACTAGAGGGTTTCCCCACATTGGAGGGAAGATCACAAGATCAAACTCTTCTTCACAGGAGAAGGTTAAATCAGGCTGTAAGCGCAACCCTGCTGTGAGAGGTTTTGCTGTTAATGTGGTTGAAATTAATTTTATTTCAAGTGGATCTTGATGCTGTGTTTTTCGATCGCGCAGCCGAGATGCGCCCGATAGCATTTCTGCGGCGAGAGAAATTCCTGTTACCAGTGCTTTGTCATACAGTACAAATCCAATTTTCACATTAAGCTCCCGTGTTATGGCGATCTAAACTTAGTATATCTGTTTGTTTATGGTTCAGTATCTTCTCTATATAGATAAATCATCTATCGTGGCATGTTCGTCAGGGTAAATGGCACAGATGAAAGTGTATTGTTAGTATAACTTGCTAGACTATCTAGCAATAGCTGAGATTCGAATGAGATGTAATAAAATGGCGAAGTTACCGTTAATTGTTGGTTTAGGTGGTATTAATGCAGCCGGACGTAGTTCTGGTTTCCATAGTTATAAGCGTTTAGTGTGTGATGCTTTACAAGATGATGTTATGGCAAGTACATGGCAAGATCTCGCACAACGTATGGGATTAGATACTAGCGATATCAATGCAGATATTATTGCGAAAATTAAAGCGGGTACGTTAGTTCGCCGTACAACAACATTTGATCCTGATGCGGTTCCTTTTCAACGAAAAGCAAAACTAGCGCCAGCCGGATCGCCAATTAAATTCGAGTTAAAAAAATCAAAGTTACCACATACTATTCCTGCTAACTGGTTAGTGAATGAAATTGATAATAAGACAGTTGAAGTAACTATTGATGGTGACTTCGATGCGTTAATTAATGATTTAATTGCTTACCCTGTATCAAGCGCAGGTAATATCCCAACAGGTTTTGATTTAGATAAATTATATAATGCACGATCACATCCTCGCGGTCTAAAGCTAACTGTCTATGGTGCCTCTGATGCACTTAACTCATTAGGCATTGATTGGGATAATATCCTGACATTAATTAATCCCGATGAAGTGTCTGTTTATGCGGGCAGTGCGCTTGGCCAAGTGGATGATAATTCATTTAGTGGCATGCTTTCTGCCTATGCGAAAGGTGGCCGTGTTAGTTCTAAAATGATGGCAATGTCATTAGCTGAAATGCCTGCTGATTTTATTAACAGCTATGTCATTAATAGTGCAGGAACGACGGGCACTAATATGGGGGCTTGTGCGAGTTTTCTTTATAACTTGCGTCAAGGCATGTTGGATATTCAAACCGGTAAAGCTAAAGTTGCAATTGTCGGTAATGCGGAAGCACCCGTTGAAACTGGTGTGATGGAAGGTTTCCGTGTGATGGGCGCGCTTGCTGAAGATGATCAGTTAAAAGCATTGGATAACAGTGATACGGTCGATAATCGTCGTGCTTGTCGTCCATTCTCATCAAATGCGGGCTTTACCATGGCAGAGTCTGCGCAATTTGTCGTGTTAATGGATGATGAGTTAGCATTAGAACTTGGTGTTACTATTTATGGTGCCGTCGCTGATGTTTTTGTTAACGCGGATGCGAATAAAAAATCGATATCAGCACCAGGTATTGGTAACTATGTGACAGTGGCTAAAGCGACTGCATTAGCCAAAGCTATTCTAGGCGAGGGTGGTTTACAGCATACATTTGTCCAAGCTCACGGAACTGGCACACCACAAAACCGTGTTACTGAAAGCCACATTTTGAGTGAAGTAGCAGCAAGCTTTAATATTAAAAATTGGCCTGTGACAGCGATTAAATCATATGTAGGTCACTCTATGGGCGCAGCCGCTGGTGATCAGTTAGTTGCATCACTAGGCGTGTGGCAGCATGGTTGGATCCCAGGTATTCAGACTATTGATCATATTGCTGGTGATGTACATCAAGCTAACTTGAATATCTTAACTGACCATCAGTTTGTTGGTGATAAAGGTCAAGATATGAAAGCGGTGATCTTAAATGCAAAAGGCTTTGGTGGTAATAATGCTACTGGTTTAGTCTTGTCTCCAACACAAGCATTAACGATGTTAGAGGCGAAGTACGGCGCTGAAGTAGTGAGTGCTTACAAAAATAAGAATATCGCAGTTAAGCAGCGCGCTACAGATAAAGATAGCAATGCATGTCTTGGTGATGAAACCATTCGTTATGAGTTTGGTAATGCTGTTATCGATGAGAGCGGTGTTGATATTTCAGAGCATGAAGTGCGCCTGCAAGGTTTTGCAAACGCGATTCAGTTAGCGCAAGATAATCCGTATCAGGACTATAGCTAATAGCTAATAGCTATTGCCCTTGCACGTTAAGTTCGTGCAAGGGCATTTTCAGTCAGGTTCATCTCATCCGCCATTACTTGTAATTCCCCTGTGATCTCAACTATCTGCTTTAGCTTTTGAATTAATAATAACGTATGTTTATGGTTATCATTTTCATAGCGCTTAAGTAATGTCTCTATCTCGTTAATATAAGATTTATCGACACTCACTGGCGATAAAATTGTACTTTGTGTTTGCTCTAACGCGTGGCTAATTAATTGCGCAACCAAAGCTAAATCTTGCTGTAATTGTGCATCAATAATTTTATTTCTGTGTACCCCTAATGCAGATAATGCCGATAACATGGCATGATTTCGACGTGAAATATCGTAAACATGATTGAGTTTATGGCGCTTATCGTTGGGTTCTACTTGCATATCTTTCCACGACGCAATTAAGTGACTATCTGCGACATAAGCTTTACGGCGGGAGACTCGGTACGGTAATTCGTTATTCTTCCCAGAAACGTATTGCTTGATGATCTCGTGAAAATAATTTTGATTAGCAGTGATCGCTTCAACCAAATACTTAGGAAATTGCTTATATTGCCAGTTTGGAAGTACTAACTTTGCGAGTAAGAAGGCAATACTACAGCCGGTTAATGTATCTATGATACGTGGGACGGTAACCACATAACCTTGCTGATAAAGTACATTGAATGCCGATAAAACCAAGATGGTAATAAAAGTAACCGCTCGGCTATAATTTTGACGTAAATAATAAAAGAATAGGAATGCTGATATGGCTAATAAAAATAATTGGCCACGCTCTGTTGGGAACAGGTATAGCAAGCTCGCACCTATGATAATCCCTATCAAGGTTCCTGTAATTCGTTGTTTTAACTTTACGCGAGTAGCACTATAGCTAGGCTGCAATACAAAAAGAGTCGTTAATACTACCCAGTAGCCATGTAGATCTGAGACTAAAATAATACCAATGCCGAATGCAAAACCAATGGTTAAACGGATCGCATGGCGAAATACAGGGCTAGATAAATGCAATGCATTACCGAGACGTTGTTTTATCGGTAGGCGTTCACGTGGTGCCATCACTAAGTACGCTTGATCGTTTTGCGGTTCGCTGTTAATTAATAGCTCATCTGCTTTACATAAATTTCTAAATAATAGTTTTAATGGACCAAATAGTTGCGATTTTAGCGATTTTTCTAATGCTAGTAACTCTTGTTTAAGAATCGCGAGTGACCAGGTTAGACCATGATCATGTAAATAGGCTTGCTTATATAGAGTCGCGTTACCACGTTGGGTACATGCTGCTGCGAGTTGTTTTAATACTTGCTCGAAGCCGTTAATAATTAAGTCATTATTTAAATTACGTTTTAATGAGTCGTAGTGAAAATGGCTTGAGGTCATTTTTTCATGTAATTCTTGGGCTTCTTGATAGAGGTGAATCAAGTGCTGCAGTTCATGAGAAATATCTTTTTCATCGACATGGTAATCAATATTAGTCCGACATTCCGACATGGCATTGACGATATTAATATTTAGTGTCGATAAGGTATGGCGAATGGTTTTATGATCATGCTTTGTTTGTGAGAAAAATTTGGCTTTTTCTTGTTGGTATAACCCTAATGAAAAATAAATGTCAGCCAACCGTTCTCGGATTGGGTTGTATAACGTGACTTTAAGCAATATTGTCGAGATAACAAAATACCAAGCCGCGCCAGCAATCAGTAATAATGAGTCGGGATTAAAATCTACCTCACTGATTAGAATTGCTGCAGATTCGGCATCGTGACTAAGCCCCAGCATGGTATACACAGCAATCATCAGTGTCGCAAAACTGATGGTGACATAACGCTTACCTAGCGATCCTAAAATAATGATAGCAAAGCTAAATAAGCAACTACCGAGTAAAAAGAACAGCGGATAAGGAAATAATAGACTGACGAGCAAGGATGATAGAGTAAAGCAGACAAGCGTTAATAGGCTATTTATAATTCGTTGTTTAATACTGTCATCACCTTCAGCTATCACTGCGGCAACAATACCGAGCACCGCTGTCACTGATAGTTCTGATAGACCGAAAAAATAACCTGGTACCAATAATGTGATTGAGGCTAAAAATGCTTTTAAGGCAATAAAAAAATTACTGTTGGCTGTTAAGTAAGCCAACTTTTGCCATGACATTAGCATGTGAACTGCGCTCCGTATAAAAAGTATTGTAGATAGTTATATCTACTGTGCTGCTTTAATTGCATTGGTTAGTTGTACTACTGCGGCTTCATTACTGATGCTTTTATCATAAATAAAGTTACTAATAACCCGCGCGATTGCTGACTGTACATAGGTTGTGGTTGCCATTGCCTGCGCAAAAGTTGGTACTAATGTGTTATCACGCATTGCTTGTTGATAGTCTGTATATGCTTGCTGTGTACAGGGGTTAAAATTGTTACTATTCACTGTATTAATAATAGGTAACGAACCTTTTTTAGCGTTAAACTCCCGTTGTAATTCAGGCGTTAGAATAATACTCGCCAGGGTCTTCTGTGCTTCTTTTACTTCTGATGATACACTTTTTAATTTAAAAAAAGCAAAACTATCAACGTTATAGCTAAATATACCTTCACTACCAGGAAATTCAATACAGCGGATCTTTGTATTTAGCTGCTGCTTTTCTTGAAGTAATTTACCAGCGACCCAATCACCCATTATTTGTATTGCAGCTTGGTCGTCGATAAGTAGCTTAGTCGATTGTTCCCAAGTTCGATTTTTGGCGTTTTTATCAATATATAAAGACATGGCCCGTAATTGAGCAAAGGCATTGATCATTGCTGGTGAGGCTAATATTTGTGGATTAAGATCGACAAATGCTTGCTTGTATTGCTCTGCGCCTAAAACAGATAAGCTAATTGATTCAAACAAGATCGCATCAGCCCAAGGCTCTGAAGTATGCGCTATTGGTAAGTAACCAGCAGCTTCTAATTGTGGTAATACAGCGATGAGTTCGCTGAGGTCTGTTGGAACAGCGATCTTGGCTTTGTTAAATATAGTTTCGTTAAGCCATAACCAGTTAATTCGATGAATGTTAACTGGCACCGCCACATAATGACCTTGATATTTCATTATTGGCTTAATGAACTCGGGTAGTTTGTCATCCCATTTTTCACGTGTCGCGATATCATCTAGCGATGTAAGGAATCCTAATTTTGCCCATTCTTGAATATTATGGCCTTTAATTAAGGCCGCTGTCGGTGGGTTCCCCGATACTGCTCGAGAGCGTAATACTGTTAGTGCTGTATTACCACCACCACCTTCAATGGCAAAATCTAACCAAGTATTATCTGTTTCTTCTACTTTTTCTTTTAATTCACTTAGTGCATCGAGCTCGCCGCCAGAAGTCCACCAATGTAATACTTCAACTTGGCTGGCCATTGCCGGTGCTGTTAATAATAGGCAGAGTAGTGCGAGTAGATGTTGGAACTTGTTGTTCATGCGTGTGCTCGTGAAGAAGGTTTATGGGGAAGTCGTAAGATGACTTTCAGCCCTGAATTTTGTCTGTTATGTAAAGTTAATGTACCGCCGTGGGCACTGGCAATATTACGTGCAATGCTGAGTCCGAGCCCAGAGCCTTCGGTATCTTGGGCTATTCGTGTATAAGGCGTGAATATATCTTCTAGCATGGCTTCTGGAATACCGGGACCTGAATCAATTAGACATATAACAATGTGCTCTTGCTGTTGTTCAACAATGAGGTGTAAAAAGTCACCATACTTAATCGCATTTTCAACCAAATTTGTTAAACAGCGTTTTATCGCCAGTGGCTTTCCACGATAATGAACCGCAATATTAGGGAACTCAAAGGTCACCTTTTCTTCATCATGATTATGGTGTTCAGTTATTTCGTAGAGTAATTCTTGGATATCAATCAGAGCATTGTTTTCATGAATATCAGTATCTTTTACGCATTGTAAGGCACCCTTTACCATCATTTCTAACTGATCTAGATCGTTATTAAACTTTGCTGTTTTAGCATCATCATTGAGTAACTCTGCGCGTAACCGTAATCGTGTTATTGGCGTTTTTAAATCATGTGATATGGACCTAAATAAGCGCTCTCGATCGTCGATATAACGCTTGATACGCAAATGCATACGGTTAAATGCTTTGGTTGCGATGACTAATTCAGAGGCGCCTGTTTCCGCAAGTGGTGGCTGGTCTAAATCTTGGCTTAACGTTGCCGCTGCGGCTGCAAGGTTTTTAAGCGGCTTTGTTTGCCAGCGAACTAACACATAGATCATCCACATTAAGTTTGCGGTGATTAAGAAGATGAAAAATATTTGTTCATTGTTCACCATGTTATCGTTGAGTGACACATAAGGTGCAGGTAATAACGCTGCAATGTATAGCCATTCATCAGGCGCAAGCATCATTTGTATGACTAACACCGGTGGATTTAGAGGTTCTAACGTTAATGAATAATGTGCCCAAGAACGAGGAAGTTCTGATAATAAGGTATCGTTATTTAAAACATGTAGTGTTTTTGGGTGCGAAAATTCCATTTTTAAGGTGATATTATTCCCCAGTTTATCACTGAGCACGCGTTGGAATTCATCAAGAACAACGCGTTTCATATCACTGTTTTGAACAGGGTCTATATCAATTTCGACTTCATTTAATGATACAAAATAACGGCTACCACCAAAATCACGTAGTTGTTCTAAAACAATGTGACGATACTGGAGTGGTAAAGAATTAAAAAATGTCGCTGTTGAAGCAATATTTTGCGCCATGCTTTCAGCTGTGTTTTTTAATCCTTCAAGTTCTTGGTCTTTACTGAAGTTATACCAAATACTGGTTGAGATGAGCTGCGCTGTAGCGATTGATAACAGCGTCAGCAGTAACATTCTGGAAACTAAAGAACTGGGTAATTGTCGGTAAATATATTCTTTAATCGTCATAAGAGACTTCAGTGATCAACACATAGCCACGCCCACGAATCGTTTTAATTAACGTCGGATTTTTACTGCTATCACCTAGTTTTTGACGTAAGCGGCTAAGCTGAATATCAATGCCTCGTTCTAGCGGTAATGCTTCTCGTCCTCGGGTTGCATCAGACAAGGCATCCCGGCTGAGAACTTGATTCGGATTTAATACAAATAGTTTAAGCATATTAAATTCACTGCCTGATAACTCTGTTGCACTATTGTCCGTTAAGCTAATGAGTTGGCGCGTTAAGGTATCCAATTTCCAGTGAGCAAAGACAAAATAACGCCCTTGCGTTGGCTTGGTATAACTGGAACGGCGTAATAGCGCTTTTATTCTTGCGAGTAATTCACGCGGACTAAACGGTTTAGCCATGTAATCATCAGCACCAATTTCTAATCCAACAATCCTATCTGCTTCATCTGAATTGGCTGTCAGCATAATAATAGGAACCTGTGAGGTTCGACGAATTTTTTGACACAATGTAAACCCATCATCGCCTGGCATCATCACATCTAATACGATCAGATCGGGGGTATTGGTGGCTAAGACGCGTTGCATTTCTTTACCTTCACCGGCAGTTAGCACTGAAAAACCTGCTTGATTAAGGTATTCACTGAGTAGTTCTTTAATCTCAACATCGTCATCAACGACTAATATTTGCTTTTTTGTGCTCATGTGCCAGTCCGTTATTTACATTGCGAACTCGTATTGAACAGCTTGGAGGGGGAAATTTCAAGAAGAAGATAAGAAAAAGCCAACTATCGTCATAGTTGGCTTGATATAGATTAACTAACCGTATTTTTTGTATGCGGTTATTAGTCTTCGATACGCTCAAAGATAGTCGCGATACCTTGACCAAGACCAATACACATAGTCGCTAGACCATATTTACCGCCTTGAACTTCAAGTTCGTTAACTAGCGTTGTAGAGATACGTGAACCAGAACAGCCTAGAGGGTGACCTAGTGAGATAGCACCACCGTTAAGGTTGATCTTAGTATCAACAACATCTTCTAAGCCTAAATCTTTAACACAAGGTAAAGATTGCGCTGCGAATGCTTCATTTAATTCGAATACATCGATATCGTCAATTGTTAGACCTGCACGCTTAAGTGCTTTCTTCGTTGCTGGAACTGGACCGTAACCCATGATTGATGGATCACAACCTGCAACAGCCATAGAAACAACTTTAGCACGAGGCTTAAGACCAAGTTCTTTCGCTTTGTCTGCAGACATAAGTAACATTGCAGAAGCGCCATCTGATAATGCAGATGATGTACCCGCTGTTACTGTACCGTTTACTGGATCAAATACTGGGCGTAAACCACCTAGGCTTTCCATTGATGTTTCTGGACGAATTACTTCATCGAAATCATACAATTTTAAAATGCCATCAGCATCGTGACCTTCAATTGGTAGAATCTCACGTTTGAAACGACCTGAAACTGTCGCGGCTTGCGCTAATTTGTGTGAACGTACTGCAAATGCATCTTGTTGTTCACGTGTAATGCCGTGTAATTTACCTAGCATTTCAGCTGTTAGGCCCATCATACCAGCAGCTTTCGCTGTTGATTTAGCAAGACCAACGTGGAAATCAACACCATGATTCATTGGAACGTGACCCATGTGTTCAACACCACCAATGATCATCACGTCGCCGTCGCCCATTGCGATCGCACGTGTAGCATCATGGATAGCTTGCATTGATGAACCACATAGACGGTTCACTGTTGTTGCGCCTGCTGTGATTGGGATACCAGCAAGTAATGAAGCATTACGGGCGATATTAAAACCTTGCTCTAGCGTTTGCTGAACACAACCCCAATAAACATCTTCGATGTCATTTGGATCGACTTCAGGGTTACGGTCAAGTAAGCCTTTCATTAATTTTGCAGATAGATCTTCAGCACGAACGTTACGGAATGCACCGGCTTTAGAACGACCCATAGGTGTACGTAGACAATCGACTACAACTACATCTCTCATTTTATTATCCTCGTTCGTGTCTTAGTAAAAAGTTTTGCCGTCAGCTGCGCGTTGACGCAAGCCATCAGTTACTTGGTAAAGAGGTCCTAAATCAGCAAGTGAATCTGCTAATTCAATGTATTTATCTAGACCCATAGTATCTAGGTAACGGAATACACCACCACGGAATGGAGGGAAGCCAATACCATAGATAAGTGCCATATCAGCATCACCTGGTGTAGCAACAATACCTTCTTCAAGACAACGAACAACTTCGTTAATCATTGGGATCATACAACGAGCAATGATCTCATCTTTAGTGAAATCAGCTTTTTCGCTAGCTACTTCAGCAAGTAGTTCATAGCTTTTCGCATCAGGTGTTTTCTGAACGCGACCACGACGATCTTTAGCGTAAGAATAGAAACCAATGCCATTTTTCTGACCGTAACGTGTTGCTTCAAACATAACATCGATAGAATCTTTGCCTGTTTTAGCCATACGTTCTGGGAAACCATCTGCCATAACTGCTGCAGCATGGTGACCAGTATCAATACCAACAACATCTAACAGATATGCAGGACCCATTGGCCAACCGAATTCTTTCTCCATTACTTTATCAACAGCAACAAAGTCAGCGCCGTCAGCGATTAATTTTGAGAAGCCGAAGAAGTAAGGGAATAATACGCGGTTAACGAAGAAACCTGGGCAGTCATTAACAACGATAGGTGTTTTGCCCATTTTCGCAGCGTAAGCAACTGTTGTAGCAATTGTTTCATCAGATGATTTCTCACCACGGATGATTTCTACAAGTGGCATTTTGTGTACAGGATTGAAGAAGTGCATACCACAGAATTGTTCTGGGCGTTTTAAGCTCTTCGCAAGTACATTAATTGGAATCGTTGACGTGTTTGAAGTGATTACAGTGTCTTCACTTACGTTATCTTCTAACTCAGCCAGTACAGCTGCTTTAATTTTTGGATTTTCAACAACCGCTTCAACGATAATGTCAGCTTCATCAACTGAGTTATAGCTTAGCGTCGGTGTGATTGAAGAAATAACTTTCGCAAGTTTAGTTCCATCAATACGGCCACGTTTTAGCTGTGTTGTTAATAAACCTGACGCAGTACTCATACCAAGATCAAGTGCTGCATCGTTGATATCTTTCATGATAACAGGCGTGCCTTTTACTGCTGATTGGTAAGCGATACCGCCACCCATGATACCAGCGCCAAGTACGGCTGCTTTATTTGTTGCTTTACCTGCTTTTGCTGCTTTCTTCGCGCCAGCTTTTAATGCTTGGTCACTTAGGAATAAGCCAACTAATGCTTGCGCTGCATCTGTTTTAGCAAGTTTAATGAATGTTGCTGCTTCTACACCAAGTGCACCAGTGCGGTCCATTCTTGCTGCTGCTTCAACTGTTTTAACTGCTGCTGTTGGTGCTGGATAATGTTTACCCGCTTTTGCGTATACCATACCAAGTGCAGTAGAGAAGCTCATTGTTGCTTCAATTTTGTTTAAACCTAGTGGCGCTTGTTTTTGAGCGCGACGTGATTGCCAGTCAAGTTTGCCTGCAATCGCATCTTTAATCATAGATAGTGCAGCATCACGTAATTTTTCTGGTGCTACAACTGCATCTACAGTGCCAAACTTAAGGGCTGCAGGTGCTTTATAATCTTTACCTGTTGTGATCCATTCAACTGCATTATCTGCGCCGATCAGACGTGGTAAACGTACTGTGCCACCAAAACCAGGCATGATGCCTAATTTAGTTTCAGGTAAGCCGATACGTGCTGTTGTGTCTGCTACACGGAAATCCGTAGCAAGAATTGCTTCACAACCACCGCCAAGAGCATGACCGTTAACAGCTGAAATTGTTGGATAAGGCAGGTCTTCAATCGCGTTGAATACTGCATTTGCTTGTTCCAACCAACCAAGTAATTCAGCTTCAGGTAGTTTAAACAGCTCAAGGAATTCAGTGATATCAGCGCCAACGATGAATGCACCTTTTCCTGATGTTTGAATTAGTCCTTTAATGTCTGAATTAGTCTGTAGTACTTTTACAGCTTCAGTTAATGCTTGTAATGTTGCTTGATCAAATTTATTAACTGGGCCTTTCGCGTCATATTTTAATTCTGCGATGCCATCTTCTAATAGAGTGACCGAGAGTTGTTCGGCTTGGTAAATCATTACGTTTCTCCTTGCTAAAGCGATGGTGATCATCAGCTCCGTTTGCTATTTACCAGTGATGTAGGGTACTGGTTAATCTCATTCTGTCGATAATCTAACAAGATTTCAACACTTATTTTAAACGACTGTTTAACTTTTTGTAGCAGTGGTGACAACAAACTATTCACTAAGTAGTATTGTTTATATATTGAATAGAGTAAGGTGTAATTTTGGTAAAATAAGTTATTTATGTTTCGTGTTGGCCTCTGGGACTTGGATTTGGCTGTTTAATAGCTTTTCACGCTTGTTTTGTTGTGGCTTTTAGTTTTATTAACTGTAAAACATTCGGCTTACAACTGTTTTTAATTGTTAGGTGTTTGTTGTTGAATCTTTAATAATAAAAAGTTAACTAGCATTTAACTTTTAAAATTTGTGATCCTGAACCTGCTATTATCAACAGGCATATAGCAGTAGAATAGCGATGAATATTTCGATAGTAGAATATAGATAGGATATAAATGACAGCAAATAGCCCTTACTTTGTTTTAGAGCAGGCTTATGACTATACCGAAGAAATTAAAAAAAGCCGATTTATTACTTATCTTGCTCCAACTAAAGGACGCCAAAAAGCTGAACAATTTGTTCGGGATATTAAAGCTCAGCACCCTGATGCGCGTCATCATTGTTGGGCATTTGTCGCCGGTCGTCCAAGTGATGGTCAGCAATATGGCTTCAGTGATGACGGAGAACCATCTGGTACAGCGGGTAAACCCATCCTAAACTGCTTAGTTGGAAGTAATGTCGGAGAAATGACGGCAGTTGTTGTACGTTATTATGGCGGTATAAAATTAGGAACAGGTGGGCTCGTTCGTGCTTATGCTGGCGGTGTACAACAAGTTTTAAAATTAATAGATCCTATTGAATGTCTTATATATGTAGAACTTAATCTAACTTGCAATTATGCTCAAATAGCCGCAATAGAGAGTTTATTTTCAGTATATAATGGTAAATTAAAGCATGCTGAATATGGCGAGCAAGTAATAATGCAGCTTGATGTTGATGCAAGGCATACACAAGCGTTTATTGTAGCTGTTAAAAATAAAACAAATGGCCAAGTTAATGTCACTGTGGTCGATTAATATTTAGGGATAAAAACAATAATGCAATTCAGGGCAATTTTAAGAATTGTTGGGATATTAGTTACTATTTTTAGTGTAACAATGGTTTTCCCTGCACTGATCGCCGCAATTTACAAGGATGGTGGTGGTCTAGTCTTCATTAATTCTTTTGCATTCTGTGTAACGCTAGGCAGTATTTTATGGTACAAAAACCGTAATTATAAAAAAGAATTAAAAGCAAAAGACGGGTTTCTGATTGTAGTTTTGTTTTGGACTGTACTGGGGAGTATTGGTGCATTACCTTTTATCCTTTCCGAAAAGCCTGACCTTAGCGTCGCGGGTGCCTTCTTTGAATCGTTTTCGGGTTTAACAACAACGGGAGCAACCGTTATTGTTGGTCTTGATGAATTACCCAAAGCGCTCTTATTTTATCGTCAGTTTCTACAGTGGCTAGGCGGTATGGGTATCATTGTACTTGCTGTCGCGGTGTTACCTGTTTTAGGTATTGGTGGTATGCAGCTCTATCGTGCTGAAACACCTGGACCGGTTAAAGATTCTAAGATGACTCCCCGAATAGCTGAGACCGCAAAAGCGCTATGGTATATTTACCTTTGCCTTACCGTTGTTTGTGCTATGGCATTTTGGCTAGCAGGTATGACGATCTTTGATGCTATCTCACATAGTTTTTCAACAATCGCGATTGGCGGGTTCTCAACTCACGATAGTAGTATGGGGCACTTTGACAGTTCAGTTATTAATATGATCACTGTGGTGTTCTTAATTATCGCGGGTATTAACTTTTCATTACATTTTGCTGCATTCTCTATTAAAGGTTTTAAGCCCGGTGCGTACTTACGAGATCCGGAATTACGCGCATTCTTGTTTGTGCAGTTGGCACTCGTTGCTATTTGTTTCTTTATACTGTTAGCACACGGTGTTTACGACTCTCCAGAAATGGCGTTAGATAAAGCACTGTTTCAGGCCGTCTCTATTTCAACTACCGCTGGTTTCACTACGACTAGCTTTCAAGATTGGCCATTGTTCTTACCCGTATTACTTGTATTTTCAAGTTTCATTGGTGGTTGTGCTGGCTCGACTGGTGGCGGCATGAAAGTCGTTCGTATTCTATTGCTGTATTTACAAGGTATGCGTGAGATGAAGCGATTGGTTCACCCACGTGCGGTATACAAAATTAAACTAGGTAAAAAAGTCTTACCCGATCGTGTTATCGATGCTGTCTGGGGATTCTTTTCGGCTTACGCACTGGTTTTTGTTATTTGCATGTTGGCATTGATCGCAACAGGAATGGATGAACTGTCGGCATTTTCTGCAGTGGTCGCGACTTTAAACAACTTAGGCCCAGGCCTTGGTCAAGTTGCTGTTCATTTTGGTGATGTGAATGATAGTGCAAAATGGATATTAGTTGTTGCTATGTTATTTGGTCGTTTAGAAGTCTTTACCTTATTAATTTTATTTACTCCAGCTTTTTGGCGTAGTTAAGTGGAACCTATAATGAAAAAAATGTTAGTACTGTATTCTACGGTAGATGGTCAAACGTTAAAAATAATTAACGCAATTGAAAAGACTATCGCGAACGACTACCACTGTGAAGTGATGAGCATTGAAGAATGTCAGCATATTGATATGGCGATATTTGATAAGGTCATTATCGGAGCCTCTGTTCGTTATGGTCATTTAAATAAAAAACTATATAAATTTGTTGCTGCACATAAAGCAGAGTTGGAAGCAAAAGATAATGCTTTTTTCTGTGTTAACTTAACGGCAAGAAAAGCAGAAAAGAATACACCTGAAACAAATGCATATATGCAGGCGTTTTTAGAAAAGTCGAATTGGGTACCTAAGCAGCAAGCTGTATTTGCAGGCGCATTGTTATATTCGAAATATAATTGGTGGCAAACACTCATTATCCAGCTAATTATGAAAATAACGGGTGGTAGTACTGACAAAACGAAAGATATTGAGTTTACAGACTGGGATAAAGTCACTGCATTTGCTAAACAGTTATAGTTTATTCTTTACTTATAGCACTCTAATGTACGTTTAGCGTTTAAATTAACCGTTTTACGTGTGTAAAGTGGCCTTGGAATATGGTTTTTAGTTCCTTTCAATGAAATGCTTGCCTATAAATTCGTTTTCCCTATAATAGCGCCCACTGACACGGCAAACGTCGTTCAGTAGGGTGTTTTAAATGACTTAGGTTACTTTTTAAGCTTCCAGAATAAAGCGTAAATATGTGCTTGACTTCAAAATTGGTTTGCGTAGAATACGCAGCCTGACTACGACGCAAGGCGTCAAGGTCAACGCTCTTTAACAATTTATTCAAGCAATCTGTGTGAGTACTTACAGAGATATAATGACCAAAAATTATATCAATGTAATTATGAACATTAAATTAAATCGAAAGATTTGGTTTTATAAACAACAAACCTCGGTTTGTTGTTGAAGTACAGAATTCATTGAGCCGACTTGATTACTTAGGTAATCAGTCAAAAAAACTTTAATTGAAGAGTTTGATCATGGCTCAGATTGAACGCTGGCGGTAGGCTTAACACATGCAAGTCGAGCGGAAACGAAGAATAGCTTGCTATTCTGGCGTCGAGCGGCGGACGGGTGAGTAATGCTTGGGAATCTGCCTAGTCGAGGGGGACAACAGTTGGAAACGACTGCTAATACCGCATACGACCTACGGGTGAAAGGGGGCCTCTTCTTGAAAGCTCTCGCGACTAGATGAGCCCAAGTGGGATTAGCTTGTTGGTGAGGTAAGAGCTCACCAAGGCGACGATCCCTAGCTGGTCTGAGAGGATGATCAGCCACACTGGAACTGAGACACGGTCCAGACTCCTACGGGAGGCAGCAGTGGGGAATATTGCACAATGGAGGAAACTCTGATGCAGCCATACCGCGTGTATGAAGAAGGCCTTCGGGTTGTAAAGTACTTTCAGCGAGGAGGAAAGGTAAGTAGTTAATAACTGCTTACTGTGACGTTACTCGCAGAAGAAGCACCGGCTAACTCCGTGCCAGCAGCCGCGGTAATACGGAGGGTGCAAGCGTTAATCGGAATTACTGGGCGTAAAGCGCATGCAGGCGGTTTGTTAAGCGAGATGTGAAAGCCCCGGGCTCAACCTGGGAACTGCATTTCGAACTGGCAAACTAGAGTTCTTGAGAGGGTGGTAGAATTTCAGGTGTAGCGGTGAAATGCGTAGAGATCTGAAGGAATACCAGTGGCGAAGGCGGCCACCTGGCAAGTAACTGACGCTCAGATGCGAAAGCGTGGGTAGCAAACGGGATTAGATACCCCGGTAGTCCACGCCGTAAACGATGTCTACTCGGAGTTTGGTTCCTTGAGAACTGGGCTCTTAAGCTAACGCATTAAGTAGACCGCCTGGGGAGTACGGCCGCAAGGTTAAAACTCAAATGAATTGACGGGGGCCCGCACAAGCGGTGGAGCATGTGGTTTAATTCGATGCAACGCGAAGAACCTTACCTACTCTTGACATCCATAGAACTTTTCAGAGATGAATTGGTGCCTTCGGGAACTATGAGACAGGTGCTGCATGGCTGTCGTCAGCTCGTGTTGTGAAATGTTGGGTTAAGTCCCGCAACGAGCGCAACCCTTATCCTTATTTGCCAGCACGTAATGGTGGGAACTCTAAGGAGACTGCCGGTGATAAACCGGAGGAAGGTGGGGACGACGTCAAGTCATCATGGCCCTTACGAGTAGGGCTACACACGTGCTACAATGGCGCATACAAAGGGCTGCAAACCAGCGATGGTAAGCGAATCCCATAAAGTGCGTCGTAGTCCGGATTGGGGTCTGCAACTCGACCCCATGAAGTCGGAATCGCTAGTAATCGTGAATCAGAATGTCACGGTGAATACGTTCCCGGGCCTTGTACACACCGCCCGTCACACCATGGGAGTGGGCTGCACCAGAAGTCATTAGCTTAACCTTCGGGAGGGCGATGACCACGGTGTGGTTCATGACTGGGGTGAAGTCGTAACAAGGTAGCCCTAGGGGAACCTGGGGCTGGATCACCTCCTTACGTAAAGTTGTTAATTTTTGTAAGTGCCCACACAAATTGCTTGAATAGAAAAGTAAAAAGCATGTAAGAAATGCGATAGGACTGTAGCTCAGTTGGTTAGAGCGCGCCCCTGATAAGGGTGAGGTCGGTAGTTCAAATCTACTCAGTCCTACCAATCTTCTTACGAACTCTATGATGTGGGGCTATAGCTCAGCTGGGAGAGCGCCTGCCTTGCACGCAGGAGGTCTGCGGTTCGATCCCGCATAGCTCCACCACATCATAGTTGTTAAAATACAAAGCTAAGCAAGCTTAATGCTTACCTTTGCTTTTTAGCAAATTGCTCTTTAAAAATTTGGAAAGCTGAATAAATAAAGAAGTTCTTAAAACACGTTATTACTTAGGTAATAACAATATAGTGTTCTTGAGTATTCTTGAGGCGAAAAAAACTAGATAATACCTAGTTATTTCAATTGTACGGTCGACTTTAGATTGTATGGTTAAGTGACTAAGCGTATACGGTGGATGCCTAGGCAGTCAGAGGCGATGAAGGACGTGTTAATCTGCGTTAAGCTGTGGGGAGTTGATAAAAAGCGTTAATCCACAGATTTCCGAATGGGGGAACCCACTCTACTTTGTAGAGTATCGTAACGTGAATACATAGCGTTACGAAGCGAACCGGGAGAACTGAAACATCTAAGTACCCCGAGGAAAAGAAATCAATAGAGATACCCTTAGTAGCGGCGAGCGAACGGGGTCTAGCCCTTAAGCAGTTTGGAAGTTAGTGGAAGATTCTGGAAAGTTTCACGATACAGGGTGATAGTCCCGTACATGAAAACGACCTTACTGTGAAATCGAGTAGGACGGCACACGTGATATGCTGTTTGAATATGGGAGGACCATCTTCCAAGGCTAAATACTACTGACTGACCGATAGTGAACCAGTACCGTGAGGGAAAGGCGAAAAGAACCCCTGTGAGGGGAGTGAAATAGAACCTGAAACCGTATACGTACAAGCAGTGGGAGCAGACTTGTTCTGTGACTGCGTACCTTTTGTATAATGGGTCAACGACTTAATTTCAGTAGCAAGGTTAAGCGAATAGCGGAGCCGTAGGGAAACCGAGTGTTAACTGCGCGAATAGTTGCTGGGATTAGACCCGAAACCCGGTGATCTAGCCATGGGCAGGTTGAAGGTTGAGTAACATCAACTGGAGGACCGAACCGACTAATGTTGAAAAATTAGCGGATGACTTGTGGCTGGGGGTGAAAGGCCAATCAAACCGGGAGATAGCTGGTTCTCCTCGAAAGCTATTTAGGTAGCGCCTCGCGTCTAACTATTGGGGGTAGAGCACTGTTAAGGCTAGGGGGTCATCCCGACTTACCAACCCTTTGCAAACTCCGAATACCAATAAGTTCAATCGCGGGAGACACACGGCGGGTGCTAACGTCCGTCGTGGAAAGGGAAACAACCCAGACCGTCAGCTAAGGTCCCAAAGTGTATGTTAAGTGGGAAACGATGTGGAAAGGCTCAGACAGCCAGGAAGTTGGCTTAGAAGCAGCCATCTTTTAAAGAAAGCGTAATAGCTCACTGGTCGAGTCGGTCTGCGCGGAAGATTTAACGGGGCTAAACATACCACCGAAGCTACGGATGCAAGACTTGTTCTTGCATGGTAGAGGAGCGTTCTGTAAGCCGTTGAAGGTGAGTTGAGAAGCTTGCTGGAGGTATCAGAAGTGCGAATGTTGACATGAGTAACGATAATGGGGGTGAAAAACCTCCACGCCGAAAGACCAAGGGTTCCTGTCCAACGTTAATCGGGGCAGGGTGAGTCGACCCCTAAGGCGAGGCCGAAAGGCGTAGTCGATGGGAAACTGGTTAATATTCCAGTACTCACTTATATTGCGATGGGGTGACGGAGAAGGTTAGGCTAGCATGGCGATGGTTGTCCATGTTTAAGGTTGTAGGCTGTATTCTTAGGCAAATCCGGGAATACATTAAGGCTGAGAACTGATGACGAGTCTCTACGGAGATGAAGTAGTTGATACCCGGCTTCCAGGAAAAACCTCTAAGCTTCAGATATAAGAGAATCGTACCCCAAACCGACACAGGTGGTTAGGTAGAGAATACTAAGGCGCTTGAGAGAACTCGGGTGAAGGAACTAGGCAAAATGGTACCGTAACTTCGGGAGAAGGTACGCCAATGATGGTGAAGGACTTGCTCCGTAAGCTATTGTTGGTCGCAGAGAAATGGTGGCTGCAACTGTTTATTAAAAACACAGCACTGTGCAAAATCGAAAGATGACGTATACGGTGTGACGCCTGCCCGGTGCCGGAAGGTTAATTGATTGGGTTAGACTTAGGTCGAAGCTCATGATCGAAGCCCCGGTAAACGGCGGCCGTAACTATAACGGTCCTAAGGTAGCGAAATTCCTTGTCGGGTAAGTTCCGACCTGCACGAATGGCGTAATGATGGCCACGCTGTCTCCACCCGAGACTCAGTGAAATTGAAATCGCTGTTAAGATGCAGTGTACCCGCGGCTAGACGGAAAGACCCCGTGAACCTTTACTATAGCTTGGCACTGAACATTGAACCTACATGTGTAGGATAGGTGGGAGACTGTGAAACATTGTCGCTAGATGATGTGGAGTCTATCTTGAAATACCACCCTTGTACGTTTGATGTTCTAACGTAGGTCCCTTATCGGGATTGCGGACAGTGTCTGGTGGGTAGTTTGACTGGGGCGGTCTCCTCCCAAAGAGTAACGGAGGAGCACGAAGGTTGGCTAAACATGGTTGGACATCATGTGGTTAGTGCAAAGGCATAAGCCAGCTTAACTGCGAGACAGACACGTCGAGCAGGTACGAAAGTAGGTCTTAGTGATCCGGTGGTTCTGAATGGAAGGGCCATCGCTCAACGGATAAAAGGTACTCCGGGGATAACAGGCTGATACCGCCCAAGAGTTCATATCGACGGCGGTGTTTGGCACCTCGATGTCGGCTCATCACATCCTGGGGCTGAAGTTGGTCCCAAGGGTATGGCTGTTCGCCATTTAAAGTGGTACGCGAGCTGGGTTTAGAACGTCGTGAGACAGTTCGGTCCCTATCTGCCGTGGGCGTTTGAGAATTGAGAGGAGCTGCTCCTAGTACGAGAGGACCGGAGTGGACGAACCACTGGTGTTCGGGTTGTTATGCCAATAGCATTGCCCGGTAGCTAAGTTCGGAACTGATAACCGCTGAAAGCATCTAAGCGGGAAGCAGGCCTCGAGATGAGTTCTCACTGGGACTTTAAGTCCCCTGAAGGGCCGTTGGAGACTACAACGTTGATAGGCAAGGTGTGTAAGTGCTGTGAGGCATTGAGCTAACTTGTACTAATTACCCGTGAGGCTTAACCATACAAATTAAAGTATGATTAATTGAAATAATCGACTTAAGAATAGATTGAACACTTTATGTTTTAAAGACTTCTTTATTTATAGCTTTTCAGATTTTAGAGATACAACTTGAAAGCAAACTAGATTTGCTTGGTGACCATAGTGTTACGGTACCACCTGATCCCATTCCGAACTCAGTAGTGAAACGTAATAACGCCGATGGTAGTGTGGGGCTTCCCCATGTGAGAGTAGGGCATCGCCAAGCGCCAAATTAGAGAGAGCCGATATCAGTGATGGTATCGGCTTTTTTGTGTCTAAAATTTAAGGAAAAAGGACGTTCCAGCTTGTAAAATGACAGGCACAAGTAACGTAATACGATTAAGCAGCAGTAGCTGTACATCAGAAAATAAAAAACCAGCCGTCGGCTGGTTTTTTACTTTAGCATTACGTTTCGCTAGATATTTATCTAATAGCTTAACGCCATTCTTTGAAGGTATTGATTAAGCCGTTAGTAGAGCTATCGTGACTATCAACCGATTGCTCGTCAGCTAACTCTGGTAGAATTTGATTTGCTAATTGCTTGCCTAATTCCACACCCCATTGATCAAAGCTGAAAATATTCCAGATAATTCCCTGCGCGAAAATCTTATGCTCATACATAGCTAATAATGAGCCAAGTGTTTTTGGCGTAAGTTGTTTGAACAAAATAGAGTTTGTTGGGTTGTTACCTGTAAAGGTTTTAAATTCAGCCAGTGCTGCAATATCAGCTTCAGACATACCTGAGCTTGTTAGTTCATCAATAACTGTTTGTTTTGATTTACCAAAAGCGAGCGCTTCTGTCTGCGCAAAGAAATTAGACATTAGTTTTACATGATGATCAGAGATCTTATTATGTGATTGCGCTGGAGCAATAAAATCACATGGAATTAATTTAGTACCTTGGTGAATCAATTGATAGAAAGCATGTTGACCATTTGTACCTGGTTCACCCCAAATAATAGGACCAGTTTGATAATCAACAGCGTTACCATCACGATCTACACTCTTACCGTTTGATTCCATGTTGCCCTGTTGGAAATAAGCGGCAAAGCGGTGCATGTATTGATCGTAAGGTAATATAGCTTCGCTTTCTGCACCAAAGAAGTTGTTATACCAAACTCCGATTAATGCGAGGATCACTGGAATGTTATCTTCTAGTGGTGTTTCAACAAAATGCTTATCCATTTCATGAGCACCGCTAAGTAATTCCTCAAAATTGTCGAAACCAACACTTAAAGCGATAGATAAACCAATTGCTGACCAAAGTGAGTAACGACCACCAACCCAGTCCCAAAATTCGAACATGTTTTTAGTATCAATACCAAATGCTTGAACAGCGGTTGCATTTGTAGATAATGCGGCAAAGTGAGAGGCTACATGCGCTTCATTTTCTGCACTTGCTAAGAACCATGATCTTGCACTGTGTGCGTTAGTCATTGTTTCTTGTGTCGTAAAGGTTTTTGATGCAATTAGGAAAAGCGTGGTTTCTGGATCTAAGTTTTTAAGTGTTTCCGCAATATGGGTACCGTCAACATTAGAAACAAAATGCATGTTCAAATGATTTTTGTAAGGTCTTAATGCTTCAGTTACCATGTAAGGACCTAAGTCAGAACCACCTATGCCAATGTTTACAATATCTGTAATCGCTTTACCGGTATAGCCTTTCCAGTTACCACTAATAATTTCATGACAGAATGTTTTCATTTGTGCTAACACTGCATTAACAGCAGGCATCACATCTTTACCATCAACCAAAATCGGAGTGTTACTACGATTTCTAAGTGCTGTGTGTAACACCGCTCTTTTTTCAGTTTGGTTAATTTGCTCACCTGTAACCATTGCTTTAATAGCAGTTGGTAAATTAACTTCATGAGCAAGTGCTGTCAGTTTTTTTAGTGTGCATTGGGTAATAATATTTTTAGAGAAGTCACATAAAATATTATTATCAAATTGCTTAGAAAACTGCTCAAATCTATTTGTATCATTAGCAAATAACTCGCTAATATTGGTTTTCTGCATGTCTGAGTAATGTGCTGTTAAAGCATGCCAAGCATTCGTTTCTGTTGGATTCATGATGTTATTTTTCACTTTTAACTAAATGGAATGTGGTAATTAATCTACATGTTGAGCTGGTAAAGCCACTTAAAGGTGATTGATTCGGATGTAGCTTAACTATATAAGTAATTTTATTACATAATAGGTATTATTCATAAAAAAATTATCGTTATTGTTAGGCTTATCGCGTTTTTACTTGATGTTACACCTTGTTACAAAAAATCTAATAAAAATCGTATAACTTGATACTTGACCTTACACTTAGGGTAAAGGTTATATTTTACCTATATTATCATTAATAAGGTTTTTTGTTATGTCTAAAACACTTTCAATAGGTATCGATGGTATGTCATGTGCGGGCTGTGCATCGAAGTTAGAGTCTGCTTTGAATGCCGAGAATGGCATAGAAGCAAGGGTTAACTTTGCTCTTGCTAGCGCGCAGATAAATATAACTGACCTTGGAACAAGCCATAGTATTAAATCTGTTTTAGATGGTAAGAACTATGACTATAAAACAGAGTCTTTATCACTGTCTATTAGTGGTTGGTCATGTGCGAATTGTGCTGCAAAAACAGTATCTAAATTACTAGCAAATAAACATATATTAACTGTCGATGCTAATTTTTCCAGTGAAAAAATAACCTTAACATATTTTTCTGGTGCGATATTTCCTGTTGATATTATTAATGAGATTACGATACTGGGTTATAAACCGACACTTAATCGTGGTAGCGTTGAGAATCAGACTGAAAGTTTAATTTCTCGTAAAGCTGAATTAAAAAATAAAAATAAGAAGCAGCTGTTATCCGTTATTATTGCTGCCTTATTAACATTACCGTTAGTGATTGGTATGTTAACTATGTTTATTGCCGGTTTTGATTTTGTGGTTCCGGTTTGGTTACAGTTATTATTATCGACACCAGTTCAATTCATTATCGGACGTCGTTACTATTTAGGTGCTTATCAGGCATTAAAGAATCGTTCTGCCAATATGGATGTACTTGTCGCTACTGGTACAAGTGCAGCTTATTTCTATAGTTTATATTTATTTCTAACCCTAGGCGAAATGGCACAAGGCTTGTTGTATTTTGAAGCAAGCGCGGTTGTGATAACGTTAATTAGCCTAGGTAAGTATTTAGAAGAAAATGCGAAACAAAATACGGCTTCGGCTATTCATGAATTAATGATGTTGAGACCGGAGGTTGCGAATGTCAAACGTGGTCATGAATGGTTAAAGTTACCTATTGAAGAAGTTATTGTTGGTGATGAAGTTAGGGTATTAGCTGGGGAAAAGGTTCCGGTTGACGGTGTTGTCGTTGATGGGAAAAGTGAACTAGATGAATCGATGATTACTGGGGAAAGCTTACCCGTGCTTAAAGAGCCTGGGGAAACAATTATTGGCGGTTCAATTAATGGCACTGGGGTTTTATTATTACGAGTTAATGCTGTTGGTAAAGATTCGAGCTTGAATAAAATTATTATGCTTGTTGAAGCTGCGCAAATGGGTAAAGCTCCTTTTCAACAGCTGGTTGATAGGATCAGTAATATTTTTGTACCAGTCGTGTTAGTGATCGCGACATTGACGTTTTTAACCTGGTATTTAGGATTTGGTGATTTTGAAAGTGGTTTGATTTCCGCCGTTGCAGTCTTAGTTATTGCTTGTCCTTGTGCTTTGGGGCTTGCGACACCTGCAGCATTAGTGACTGGTACCGGGGCTGCTGCTCGCCAAGGTATTTTAATTAAAGATATTGATACACTGCAAAAAGCGCATAAAATTACCGATGTCATGCTAGATAAAACTGGGACTCTAACCCAAGGTAAGCCTAAGGTTACGGCTGTCCATTGCTTTGATTATGATGAGACTAAGCTAATTAACAATGCGGCAGCTGTACAGCAGTTGAGTGATCATCCTCTAGCTAAATCAATTGTTACCTATGCGCAAGATAAACAATTCAAATTATTATCTGCTTCTAATGTTGAAACTATCATTGGTTATGGGATTAAAGGAACTGTTGAGGGGGCAAGGGTTATAATTGGTAACCGTCAATTGATGCTGGCGGAAGGGGTTGTTATTGAAGTTGGAGATGCGTTACTTGCTGACTTAAGTGAGAACTCAGGTTCAGAAATGTGGGTATCAGTTGCAGGTAATCTTGTTGGGTTATTTATTATTGCTGATATGCTTCGTGTCGAAAGTTGTTCCGCGATCTCGTTATTAAAACAGGCTCGAATTAATACTACTATGCTTAGTGGCGATAATGAGCTTGTAGTTGAAAAGATTGCGCAAACATTAAAAATTGATCATTATTATGCACAGGTAAAACCTGAAGATAAATCTCATTATGTGCAGGACAGACAAAGCTTGGGAAAAACCGTTGCTATGGTTGGAGACGGTATTAATGATGCTCCAGCATTAGCACAAGCTGACATTAGTATTGCGATGGGATCTGGTTCGGACGTTGCAATGGAAACGGCTAATATTACTTTATTAAGAAGTGATCCTCGTTTGGTTTCTGCTGCTATGGATATCTCAAAGCTTACTTGGCGCAAGATTCAGCAAAATTTATTTTGGGCATTTATTTTTAATCTTATCGGAATTCCTTTAGCTGCAACGGGCTATCTTAGTCCTGAATTAGCGGGTGCAGCGATGGCGTTTAGTAGTATTGCAGTATTGTCCAATTCACTGTTGATTAAGCGTTGGGTTCCTAAGTTTACTCAAGAGACTTAAGTGCAGAAGCATCCTGAAATACAGTGTTTAAATTATTTTATATCAGTTAAAAAACAGGTTATATGATGAAAAATATTAGTGCAGTTGCAAAAGAAGTCGGATTATCGACTAAAACGGTACGCTATTATGAAAGTATTGGCTTAACGTCTGAACCGATCCGCGGCGATAATGGCTATCGTTATTACAATCAACGAATTATAGCGGAGCTCTGTTTTGTTAAGCGAGCTCGTGATGCTGGCTTTAACCTTGAAGAGTGTAAAGAGTTAGTACTCCTTTATAAAAGTGAAGAGCGTACAGCTGCGCAAGTGAAAGCACTAACGCTAGAAAAAATTACTGATATCGAGGCTCGTATCGCGATATTACAAGGAATGCACAGTACTTTATTATCATTAGCGTCATCTTGTAAGGGCGATAACTCTTCAGACTGCGCTATTTTAGATCAGCTTTCTACTGAATAATTATCACTGTGGCTTACTTTCCAGTAAACTACGCGGTAAATAACAAGACAAAATAATTGCGACATACAAGGTTTTATATGACTGATTCAGCATTATCACGCGAAGACGAAATTTTATTATCAGATTGGTTATCAGGTGATGAAACACCAAAAGAAACATTATCATTAATTGCGATGAAAGGTTTCTTTTTTGGTTTAGTAGCAGCTCCTGCACCAGTAGAAACAGAAGATTGGATGGACATGATTTTTGGTGGTGCAGCCCCTCAAAATATCTCTGATGATAAATTATTCGCGATAATCTCTGTTTATAATGAAATCAGTGAACAGGTATATGAAACTGGCGCTAAATTACCAGCTGAATGTATTGCAACTACAAGCTTTGCTGATAACTTTAAATCAGGTGCAGCTTTAAATGATTGGTCGATTGGCTTTGCAATTGGCGCTGCTTTTTATTATGAAAGTCTAGTTAACTCTGTTGCTGATAATAATGAAATGAGCCAAGCATTACAAATGGCATATTTGTGTTTAAGCTATTTCTCGTGCGCAGGTACTGCACAGCAAATCGCAGAATTACAACAAAGTGAATGGGAAACATTTACGGAAACTGTTTTTGATATGATGCCAGACTTTATCGTTGCCTATGCTGATGTTATTGAGCAAGCGGCACTGGCAAGCGGAAACTTTGATGATGACGATTGGAACGATGACGAACTGATCGATTAATCTTTAATTTGAATAACCGTGAACATGCCATATTGTTCACGGTGTAACAATATCCTCTGTACGTCCCCCCTCTTTTTCCTGTCATTTATCTCCTTGCCCCTGTGTTATAAAAACACTTGATCCATTATGATGCTTTAACGTTATTTTTGAGTTTTGTAATCATACATAGGAAGTTTCATGTCTAAACAAGCAGATAAAATTCCAACTAATATCATCACTGGTTTTCTCGGTGTCGGAAAAACGACTGCTATTCAACAATTATTAAAACAAAAACCAGAGGGTGAGGTGTGGGGAATATTAGTTAATGAGTTCGGTCAAATCGGTATTGATGGTACTTTATTATCTGTATTTACCGAGACGTTAGCTGAACCAAAAAGTAATATTGTTATTAAAGAAGTACCTGGTGGTTGCTTGTGTTGTGTTGCTGGTTTACCGATGAAAATGGGCTTGAACATGCTAATCAGTAAAGCAAAGCCTGATCGTATTCTGATCGAACCAACTGGACTTGGGCATTTACAACAAGTTATTACTGACTTATCGGGTGAGTTCTATTGTGATGTTTTAGACCTTAAGGCAACCGTTTGTTTAGTTGACCCTCGCCATCTTAATGATCGTAAATATGTTGAGAACAACCATTTTCAAGATCAAATTAGTTTAGCGGATGTACTTGTTGCAAATAGAACTGAAGAATTAAATGAAGAAGATAAAGATGACTTTATGCATTTTAGTTCGGAGTTATTACCACACAAAGCGACAGTTTTGTGGACCAATTATGGTGAGATAACAATTGCAGCATTAGATACCCCGCTAAATCATGACCGTCGTTCCCTACATTTATCTGCACATCTAAAGCATACCCATCATCATGAAGCTGCAGGTTCTAAGCTAGAAATAGACCCGCGCTTTGAGCGTAATCATGGTGAAGGGCAAGGATTATTTAGTTATGGCTGGATTTTTAATCAACAGCAAGTTTTTAACTTAATGACTTTAGCGACTTTATTAGAACCCTTAGATGTTATTAGACTGAAAGCTGCGATTAAGACCGAACAAGGCTGTTTTACGATTAATAGCGTTAATGGTGAATGTGACTTTATGCCAGTGACAGACCTTGCTGAAAGTAAAATCGAAATTATTAGTATGTCTGAATTACCTTGGCAGAGTTTGGAAGAAGCTATTTGTGACAGTTTATTTGTGAATTAATAGACGCATTAATTCAACTATATTGCTCTATTAAAAGTAAGGTTGGTGATATCTAGCTTATTTATTTAATATTGTGGCGATATATTGCTGTCTGTGATGTTATTACCATCAACAAAACAATCATCAACTGATCGTTTTTACGTATACTTTATCTATTAACATTTTAATATAAATAGATATTAGGTGCTGTGATGACGGAACAGTTAAATAAATTCTTATTACGTATGCGACTTGGATACAGCAGCTAAGCCTTGAATGTGGTGCTTAGTTTGCTGATACGGCCACAGTTCGAAGATAAGTATTCATCATGACGATGTTACTATAAATACGTAAAAGGATCTTAATATGACAACGTTTAATCACCGTAAGTACCAAGCTTTCCCCGTTCTAAATATGCCTAATCGCCAATGGCCAAATAATACAATAACTAAAGCGCCAGAATGGTGTAGCGTTGATTTACGTGATGGCAATCAGGCGCTTATTGAGCCAATGACTGTTTCTCAAAAACGTCGTTACTACGAATTATTGTTAGAAATGGGCTTTAAACAAATAGAAGTTGGTTTTCCTGCTGCATCGACAATGGATTTTGACTTTGTTCGTTGGTTAATTGAAGAAAATAAAATACCGGATGATGTAACAATTCAGGTACTCACGCAGGCGCGTGAAAGTCTTATAGAAAAAACGTTTGCAGCGTTGAAAGGGGTTAAACAAGCCATTATTCATGTTTATAACTCTACATCAACAGTCCAAAGAGAACTTGTTTTTCAAAAAGACCGTCAAGGTATTATAGATATAGCAGTACAAGGTGCGACTTGGGTCAAGCAACATGCAGATGCAAACCCTGGTCCTCGTTGGCAGTTTGAGTACTCCCCAGAAAGCTTTTCGGGAACTGAGATGGATTTTGCTGTTGATATTTGCGATGCCGTCAATGCTGTTTGGGAGCCTACGATTGAGGCCCCTGTTATTATTAATCTACCTGCGACGGTAGAGATGTCAACGCCAAATGTGTTTGCAGATCAAGTTGAATGGTTTTGTGAACATGTAAAAAACAGAGATACGATTAAGGTGAGTATCCATACTCATAATGATCGAGGTTGTGCTGTGGCAGCTGCTGAGCTTGCTGTAATGGCTGGTGCAGACCGTATTGAGGGCACATTATTAGGAAATGGTGAACGTACTGGTAATATGGATATCATTACGATGGCTATGAATCTTTATAGTCAAGGTATCGACCCTGAGTTAAATTTAGGCGATATTGATAATATTATTGCGACTATAACTGAGTGTACGCAGCTACCTATTCACCCACGCCACCCTTATGTTGGCGAGTTAGTTTATACTGCTTTTTCAGGAAGCCATCAGGATGCAATCAAGAAATGCCTCGATCGTAGAGAGCCTGGAAGTAGTTGGAATGTAGCTTATTTACCTATTGATCCTACCGACTTAAACCGAACGCTAAAGCATGTAATCCGAGTTAACAGCCAGTCGGGTAAGGGGGGGATCGCTTATTTACTCGAACAGGAATATGGAGTCCAATTACCGCGTTGGTTACAAATTGAATTCTCTGGCGTGGTTCAGCAACACTCTGAAGCTACTGCTAGTGAACTGATGACACCGCAAATATGGTCGTTGTTTAAATCTACCTATGGTGATAATGGGCTGTCATATTTATTAGCGGATTATAATGTTAGCCATGGGAATATTGATAAAGTTCAAGCGCAATTGAGGGATGGTGATACAGTAACAAGTATTAGTGGTGAGGGAAGTGGTGCATTAACTGCTTTTATCGAGGCATTGAAACAGCATTTCGATATTGAGTTTGATGTTATTAATTTTAATGAGCACGCATTAAGTAAAGGTGCAGATGCGGATGCTATCGCTTATTTACAGGTTAAGACTGCAACGCAATCGGTTATTGGCGTCGCGATCCATAACGATATTTTGACAGCATCACTAACAGCATTATTAAATGCGGTGAGTCAGTTAGAGCCGATCAAAAAGATTATGGCTGCATAAATAATATAAATGGTGGGGATTAATTTAATACCCACCGTTTCTACCATAATTAATTTGGCTCACAAATATCAATAGCCCAAGGGCCTATGATCTCACCCCCTTGACCTTTATATACAAACTTAACGCCAATATTATCTTCGTGCGCTAATCGATAAATCGTATCTTTTTTATTTACGCACAAAGTATGACGAGTTTGTTTTTCTATTTGCTCAGGCTGCCAAACAAGATTACTGGCAGGTAATTGGTAAATTACAGTTAAAATCGAATTATAGCGATCAAATTTAAGGTGTTGATAATTATCAGCCATCTCTTGGTAGCGTACGATGGTGATATTATCTAATTTTGTTGGTTGATATTTGTAATTTTGTGTTGACTGACATCCGTATAACCCTGCACTAAATACGATAAATGCAAATAATCTTTTCATAAAACACCACTTCCTTGTGTCATTTTTATTGTTATTAACAATTGCGTATGTTAACACTCTGTTAACGTGGATGGCTATTGTTTTCAGATCGCTATGATCACATGTTAATACGGAAAAGATTATAAGACATTTTAGTTTGATGATCTGCCGGACGTTAAGGAGCTGGGGTAATACGGTATCTTTCTTTAATATCTGAGATTACTTTTTTAGTTTTAAAATAAAACTAATCGCTTTACCAAGTTGAAGATAGCGCTGTAAATCAGTTTTATCATATTTAGTTGATAGGTAGGTGATATTATTTCTGTTTTTCAGATAGCGAGATACTTGTAATCGATTGAAGTTACCTATTTTATATAGAATATTGAGCAAGGTACTGGCACTTTCATCATCTAGAGCAAGCTTTGTTGGGTATTCTGATTCTTTATAATCGATTTGCTGTAATACAATCTTTTTAATTAATTTTTTTTCTTCTAAATATTCCAACCATTGTTCAATTAATAATGGTTTACAACCTGCGAGTAAGTTGAAAAAGCCACCACTATCACTTTTGCACTGGGTCAGTAATAAGCAAGCAAAACTATCATCATTCGCACTGAAGCTGACTTCACCTGATTCTGTCCATAATAATGATGCAACTTGTATTGTTGCTTGTTCTTTATTGAAGCCTTCGCATTTGAAAATAAACATAATCAATTTAAATAATGGAAAAATTAATTATACGCAATTTTACCCATAAAAGAATATGCGGTTAATTGTGAACTGTAAATTTATGCACTTGATCTAGGCATACCTGAAATAAATGCTGAGCAGAGGGACTATTTTTGTCTATTGTTATTAGCTCATCGATTAATGTGGGTAATAGCGGCGATATATTACTTTGCTTTATTGTTGTCGGTAGTCCTGTGGTTACACGGGCTGAAAAAGATAATATATCGATTTGACTATCTGTCGTCGATTCAATTGCATATAAACAGTCGTGCGGCAGCCATATTGCAGATAAAGAAGTAAGGCTGATAAGTGTTTTGCCCAAACGAATATTGATATCACCATGGCGTAATATAAGTAGCTGGGCTTTATACTGACGTTGACGTTTCGTTTTTTCAGTCGCGGATAGGTTTAAACGGGTATGTTCAATAGGTAAAGACATGATAATTTCACTATGAGATAAAAATGTAGGCTTAAAATAATAGATATAGGAGGTTATAGCTATTGTGAGTATAGGTTGAATGTTATTTATCAAACTGTATGGGTCCTATTGCAGCCTGTTTGATTGCAATCTGAACAGTGTTTTATTTGGTTAAGGTTTTTGTTAATAAAGACTTGCCAAGTAAAGGTAGATCTCTATAATGCGACCTCACTGACACGGCAACAGCCGCTAAGTAAAGGTGTTTAAAAACAACTCAGGTTACTTTTTAAACGTCCTGAATAAAGCATAAATATGTGCTTGACTTCAAATTCGGTTTGCGTAGAATACGCAGCCTGACTACGACGAAAGGCGTCAAGGTCAACGCTCTTTAACAATTTATTCAAGCAATCTGTGTGAGTACTTACAGAGATATAATGACCAAAAATTATATCAATGTAATTATGAACATTAAATTAAATCGAAAGATTTGGTTTTATAAACAACAAACTTCGGTTTGTTGTTGAAGTACAGAATTCATTGAGCCGACTTGATACTTATTATCAGTAATGATTTTAGGCATCAGTCAAAAAACTTTTAATTGAAGAGTTTGATCATGGCTCAGATTGAACGCTGGCGGTAGGCTTAACACATGCAAGTCGAGCGGAAACGAAGAATAGCTTGCTATTCTGGCGTCGAGCGGCGGACGGGTGAGTAATGCTTGGGAATCTGCCTAGTCGAGGGGGACAACAGTTGGAAACGACTGCTAATACCGCATACGACCTACGGGTGAAAGGGGGCCTCTTCTTGAAAGCTCTCGCGACTAGATGAGCCCAAGTGGGATTAGCTTGTTGGTGAGGTAAGAGCTCACCAAGGCGACGATCCCTAGCTGGTCTGAGAGGATGATCAGCCACACTGGAACTGAGACACGGTCCAGACTCCTACGGGAGGCAGCAGTGGGGAATATTGCACAATGGAGGAAACTCTGATGCAGCCATACCGCGTGTATGAAGAAGGCCTTCGGGTTGTAAAGTACTTTCAGCGAGGAGGAAAGGTAAGTAGTTAATAACTGCTTACTGTGACGTTACTCGCAGAAGAAGCACCGGCTAACTCCGTGCCAGCAGCCGCGGTAATACGGAGGGTGCAAGCGTTAATCGGAATTACTGGGCGTAAAGCGCATGCAGGCGGTTTGTTAAGCGAGATGTGAAAGCCCCGGGCTCAACCTGGGAACTGCATTTCGAACTGGCAAACTAGAGTTCTTGAGAGGGTGGTAGAATTTCAGGTGTAGCGGTGAAATGCGTAGAGATCTGAAGGAATACCAGTGGCGAAGGCGGCCACCTGGCAAGTAACTGACGCTCAGATGCGAAAGCGTGGGTAGCAAACGGGATTAGATACCCCGGTAGTCCACGCCGTAAACGATGTCTACTCGGAGTTTGGTTCCTTGAGAACTGGGCTCTTAAGCTAACGCATTAAGTAGACCGCCTGGGGAGTACGGCCGCAAGGTTAAAACTCAAATGAATTGACGGGGGCCCGCACAAGCGGTGGAGCATGTGGTTTAATTCGATGCAACGCGAAGAACCTTACCTACTCTTGACATCCATAGAACTTTTCAGAGATGAATTGGTGCCTTCGGGAACTATGAGACAGGTGCTGCATGGCTGTCGTCAGCTCGTGTTGTGAAATGTTGGGTTAAGTCCCGCAACGAGCGCAACCCTTATCCTTATTTGCCAGCACGTAATGGTGGGAACTCTAAGGAGACTGCCGGTGATAAACCGGAGGAAGGTGGGGACGACGTCAAGTCATCATGGCCCTTACGAGTAGGGCTACACACGTGCTACAATGGCGCATACAAAGGGCTGCAAACCAGCGATGGTAAGCGAATCCCATAAAGTGCGTCGTAGTCCGGATTGGGGTCTGCAACTCGACCCCATGAAGTCGGAATCGCTAGTAATCGTGAATCAGAATGTCACGGTGAATACGTTCCCGGGCCTTGTACACACCGCCCGTCACACCATGGGAGTGGGCTGCACCAGAAGTCATTAGCTTAACCTTCGGGAGGGCGATGACCACGGTGTGGTTCATGACTGGGGTGAAGTCGTAACAAGGTAGCCCTAGGGGAACCTGGGGCTGGATCACCTCCTTACGTAAAGTTGTTAATTTTTGTAAGTGCCCACACAAATTGCTTGAATAGAAAAGTAAAAAGCATGTAAGAAATGCGATAGGACTGTAGCTCAGTTGGTTAGAGCGCGCCCCTGATAAGGGTGAGGTCGGTAGTTCAAATCTACTCAGTCCTACCAATCTTCTTACGAACTCTATGATGTGGGGCTATAGCTCAGCTGGGAGAGCGCCTGCCTTGCACGCAGGAGGTCTGCGGTTCGATCCCGCATAGCTCCACCACATCATAGTTGTTAAAATACAAAGCTAAGCAAGCTTAATGCTTACCTTTGCTTTTTAGCAAATTGCTCTTTAAAAATTTGGAAAGCTGAATAAATAAAGAAGTTCTTAAAACACGTTATTACTTAGGTAATAACAATATAGTGTTCTTGAGTATTCTTGAGGCGAAAAAAACTAGATAATACCTAGTTATTTCAATTGTACGGTCGACTTTAGATTGTATGGTTAAGTGACTAAGCGTATACGGTGGATGCCTAGGCAGTCAGAGGCGATGAAGGACGTGTTAATCTGCGTTAAGCTGTGGGGAGTTGATAAAAAGCGTTAATCCACAGATTTCCGAATGGGGGAACCCACTCTACTTTGTAGAGTATCGTAACGTGAATACATAGCGTTACGAAGCGAACCGGGAGAACTGAAACATCTAAGTACCCCGAGGAAAAGAAATCAATAGAGATACCCTTAGTAGCGGCGAGCGAACGGGGTCTAGCCCTTAAGCAGTTTGGAAGTTAATGGAAGATTCTGGAAAGTTTCACGATACAGGGTGATAGTCCCGTACATGAAAACGACCTTACTGTGAAATCGAGTAGGACGGCACACGTGATATGCTGTTTGAATATGGGAGGACCATCTTCCAAGGCTAAATACTACTGACTGACCGATAGTGAACCAGTACCGTGAGGGAAAGGCGAAAAGAACCCCTGTGAGGGGAGTGAAATAGAACCTGAAACCGTATACGTACAAGCAGTGGGAGCAGACTTGTTCTGTGACTGCGTACCTTTTGTATAATGGGTCAACGACTTAATTTCAGTAGCAAGGTTAAGCGAATAGCGGAGCCGTAGGGAAACCGAGTGTTAACTGCGCGAATAGTTGCTGGGATTAGACCCGAAACCCGGTGATCTAGCCATGGGCAGGTTGAAGGTTGAGTAACATCAACTGGAGGACCGAACCGACTAATGTTGAAAAATTAGCGGATGACTTGTGGCTGGGGGTGAAAGGCCAATCAAACCGGGAGATAGCTGGTTCTCCTCGAAAGCTATTTAGGTAGCGCCTCGCGTCTAACTATTGGGGGTAGAGCACTGTTAAGGCTAGGGGGTCATCCCGACTTACCAACCCTTTGCAAACTCCGAATACCAATAAGTTCAATCGCGGGAGACACACGGCGGGTGCTAACGTCCGTCGTGGAAAGGGAAACAACCCAGACCGTCAGCTAAGGTCCCAAAGTGTATGTTAAGTGGGAAACGATGTGGAAAGGCTCAGACAGCCAGGAAGTTGGCTTAGAAGCAGCCATCTTTTAAAGAAAGCGTAATAGCTCACTGGTCGAGTCGGTCTGCGCGGAAGATTTAACGGGGCTAAACATACCACCGAAGCTACGGATGCAAGACTTGTTCTTGCATGGTAGAGGAGCGTTCTGTAAGCCGTTGAAGGTGAGTTGAGAAGCTTGCTGGAGGTATCAGAAGTGCGAATGTTGACATGAGTAACGATAATGGGGGTGAAAAACCTCCACGCCGAAAGACCAAGGGTTCCTGTCCAACGTTAATCGGGGCAGGGTGAGTCGACCCCTAAGGCGAGGCCGAAAGGCGTAGTCGATGGGAAACTGGTTAATATTCCAGTACTCACTTATATTGCGATGGGGTGACGGAGAAGGTTAGGCTAGCATGGCGATGGTTGTCCATGTTTAAGGTTGTAGGCTGTATTCTTAGGCAAATCCGGGAATACATTAAGGCTGAGAACTGATGACGAGTCTCTACGGAGATGAAGTAGTTGATACCCGGCTTCCAGGAAAAACCTCTAAGCTTCAGATATAAGAGAATCGTACCCCAAACCGACACAGGTGGTTAGGTAGAGAATACTAAGGCGCTTGAGAGAACTCGGGTGAAGGAACTAGGCAAAATGGTACCGTAACTTCGGGAGAAGGTACGCCAATGATGGTGAAGGACTTGCTCCGTAAGCTATTGTTGGTCGCAGAGAAATGGTGGCTGCAACTGTTTATTAAAAACACAGCACTGTGCAAAATCGAAAGATGACGTATACGGTGTGACGCCTGCCCGGTGCCGGAAGGTTAATTGATTGGGTTAGACTTAGGTCGAAGCTCATGATCGAAGCCCCGGTAAACGGCGGCCGTAACTATAACGGTCCTAAGGTAGCGAAATTCCTTGTCGGGTAAGTTCCGACCTGCACGAATGGCGTAATGATGGCCACGCTGTCTCCACCCGAGACTCAGTGAAATTGAAATCGCTGTTAAGATGCAGTGTACCCGCGGCTAGACGGAAAGACCCCGTGAACCTTTACTATAGCTTGGCACTGAACATTGAACCTACATGTGTAGGATAGGTGGGAGACTGTGAAACATTGTCGCTAGATGATGTGGAGTCTATCTTGAAATACCACCCTTGTACGTTTGATGTTCTAACGTAGGCCCCTTATCGGGGTTGCGGACAGTGTCTGGTGGGTAGTTTGACTGGGGCGGTCTCCTCCCAAAGAGTAACGGAGGAGCACGAAGGTTGGCTAAACATGGTTGGACATCATGTGGTTAGTGCAAAGGCATAAGCCAGCTTAACTGCGAGACAGACACGTCGAGCAGGTACGAAAGTAGGTCTTAGTGATCCGGTGGTTCTGAATGGAAGGGCCATCGCTCAACGGATAAAAGGTACTCCGGGGATAACAGGCTGATACCGCCCAAGAGTTCATATCGACGGCGGTGTTTGGCACCTCGATGTCGGCTCATCACATCCTGGGGCTGAAGTTGGTCCCAAGGGTATGGCTGTTCGCCATTTAAAGTGGTACGCGAGCTGGGTTTAGAACGTCGTGAGACAGTTCGGTCCCTATCTGCCGTGGGCGTTTGAGAATTGAGAGGAGCTGCTCCTAGTACGAGAGGACCGGAGTGGACGAACCACTGGTGTTCGGGTTGTTATGCCAATAGCATTGCCCGGTAGCTAAGTTCGGAACTGATAACCGCTGAAAGCATCTAAGCGGGAAGCAGGCCTCGAGATGAGTTCTCACTGGGACTTTAAGTCCCCTGAAGGGCCGTTGGAGACTACAACGTTGATAGGCAAGGTGTGTAAGTGCTGTGAGGCATTGAGCTAACTTGTACTAATTACCCGTGAGGCTTAACCATACAAATTAAAGTATGATTAATTGAAATATCGACTTAAGAATAGATTGAACACTTTATGTTTTAAAGACTTCTTTATTTATAGCTTTTCAGATTTTAGAGATACAACTTGAAAGCAAACTAGATTTGCTTGGTGACCATAGTGTTACGGTACCACCTGATCCCATTCCGAACTCAGTAGTGAAACGTAATAACGCCGATGGTAGTGTGGGGCTTCCCCATGTGAGAGTAGGGCATCGCCAAGCGCCAAACAATGTCGAAAGACTATAATTTAGACTGATAATATCAGCACAGATTGTGCGGAGCGGTAGTTCAGTTGGTTAGAATACCGGCCTGTCACGCCGGGGGTCGCGGGTTCGAGTCCCGTCCGCTCCGCCAACAAATAAAAAAAGCCTGAATCTTACGATTCAGGCTTTTTTTATACCTGAAATTCAGACACTGTTAAACTATATAGCTGGAAATGTATACGTAATTACATATGTGATTATTAATGTTATACATAAATTAGATTTATTTTTCTGCGCTTATCCCTACTCTTTATTCCAAATTTAAAAATCAATGTAGCGACTAAGCTATTGAAGTTTATCTTTATTAATTTCAACTATAAAGATACATATTGTTAGCGGTGTCATTTCGTGTCGAACTGTCTTTTTTGTGCTACTTTTTTCTATTGACTTAAATTTTTTGGCCATTAGAATACCGCGCAATTTGTCAATAAAAAAGAAGATTGGAGAGTTCGTGGCTGCACAAAATGACTATTCTTTAGGACCTGTTCCTAAATCAGAAAGAAAAGGTTTCATCGCATTATCATTGGTTATGCTGGGATTAACTTTTTTCTCTGCAAGCATGTGGACTGGTGGTACGTTAGGTACCGGACTTTCTTACGATGATTTTTTCTATGCAGTGCTTCTTGGTAACTTAATTTTAGGTGTATACACAGCATTCCTTGGCTATATAGGTACTAAGACCGGACTTTCGACGCATTTATTAGCACGTTACTCATTTGGCACTAAAGGCTCATACGTTCCATCTCTATTACTTGGTGGTACACAAGTGGGTTGGTTTGGTGTTGGTGTTGCGATGTTTGCACTACCAGTACAGAAAGCATTATTCGGTGAAATGGGTATTACACTTGATGTTAATACAATCATCGTTGTTGCTGGATTATTAATGACGGTAACCGTCTACTTTGGTATTTCTGCTTTGATGGTATTAAGCTTTGTTGCTGTGCCTGCGATTGCGATACTAGGTGGCTATTCAGTCTATCTTGCGGTAAATGATTTAGGTGGCATTACTGAAATGCAAAAAATTGTTCCCGCTGTTGATAAGCAAATTGATTTCAATACAGCACTTGCTCTTGTTATCGGTTCATTTATTAGTGCTGGTACGCTGACTGCTGACTTCGTTCGTTTTGGTCGTAAACCAAAAGCTGCGGTTGCTATTACGTTAATTGCATTCTTCATTGGTAACTCGTTAATGTTTATCTTTGGCGCTGCAGGCGCGGCTGCTACGGGCTTTGCTGATATTTCTGATGTGATGATGACGCAAGGATTATTAATTCCAGCGATTATCGTACTAGGCTTAAATATTTGGACTACAAATGATAATGCATTGTATGCATCAGGCTTAGGTTTCTCAAATGTAACTGGTATTGATAGTAAAAAGCTAGCGATGCTAAATGGTGTTATTGGTACTGTGTTTGCGCTTTGGTTATACAACAACTTCGTTGGTTGGTTATCATTTTTGAGTGCCGCGATTCCACCAATTGGTGGCGTACTGATTGCCGATTACTTCTTGGTTCACCGTGGCCAATATGTAGATTTTGCTAAAGCTGAATTTCAAACTGTACGCTGGCAAGCTCTTATTGCTGTCGCTGCAGGTGTTGCTGCTGGTCAGTTATTACCAGGTGTTGTACCTGTTAATGCTGTTATTGGTGGCGCTGTTGCTTATCTTATTAGTTGTAAAGCAACGGGTAATAAATTAATTAAGACTACTAAAGAGAGTGAAGCTTAATGCCGACTTTAATTAAAAATGTTCAACTTTACCGTAACAATAAATTTGTAGATATTCGCATTGAAAATGGCATCTTTGCTGCTATCAAGCCTTGTGGTGAGTTAGATAGTACTGATTGCGATATTATTGATGGTGAAGGTGGTCTAGCGACACCTCCATTTGTTGAACCACATGTACATTTAGATACAACACAAACAGCAGGCGAACCAAATTGGAATATGTCTGGTACTTTATTTGAAGGTATCGAACGTTGGTCTGAGCGTAAGGCGATGCTAACACATGAAGATGTTAAGCAACGTGCAACGACTACATTAAAATGGCAGATCGCTAACGGTATTCAACATGTTCGTACACACGTAGATGTTTCAGATCCAGATCTGATTGCACTAAAAGCATTAATTGAATTACGTGAAGAACTAAAAGAATTCGTTGAAATTCAAATTGTAGCATTCCCACAAGAAGGCATTAATTCTTTCCCGAATGGTAAAGCAATTATGCGTAAAGCTGTGGAAATGGGCGCTGATGTTATTGGTGCTATTCCTCACTTCGAGTTTAGTCGTGAATATGCAATTGATTCGCTTCATTTTATTTTCGACTTGGCGCAAGAATTTGACTGTCTGATTGATGTGCATTGTGATGAAATTGACGATGAGCAATCTCGTTTTGTTGAGACTGTTGCAACGTTGGCGCATGAGAAAAAAATGGGTCATCGTGTAACGGCGAGTCACACAACAGCAATGCATTCTTATAATGACGCCTACGCTTCTCGTTTATTCCGCTTGTTGAAAATGTCAGGCATTAGTTTCGTTGCTAATCCATTAGTTAATATTCACTTACAAGGTCGCTTTGATTCTTACCCTAAGCGTCGTGGCATCACTCGCGTAAAAGAAATGTTAGCGGCAAATATCAATGTTTGTTTTGGTCATGATGATATTTTTGATCCTTGGTACCCATTAGGTACTGCGAACATGTTGCAAGTAACACATATGGGTCTGCATGTTTGTCAGATCATGGGTTATGAGCAAATTGACCAGTCATTAAAATTAATTACTGATCACAGTGCGCAAACATTAAATATCCAAGACCGTTACGGTATTGAAGAAGGTAAACCTGGTAACTTAGTTATCTTACCTGCTGACTCTGGTTATGATGCCATTCGTCGTCAAACTGCACCTCGTTATGTTATTCGTGGTGGTAAAGTACTTGCTGAAACAAAACCGAGTGTGACGCAAATACATTTAAATGAATTAGAGACGATTAACTTTAAGCGTTAATTTGTTTGTTCTAATCTAATACCGCCCATCGAGGCGGTATTTTTTTGCCTTTTATAAATTTAATGGTTTGTTTCGTTTGAGTTGGCACTGAGTTGCAGTAAACTAACCGCTTAAACTGATATTAAGGACAGCTCGATGACAGATAAATCAAATAACACCACTCATTTTGGCTATAAAACTGTAGAGTCAGACCAAAAGGTCGATATGGTTGCGAGTGTGTTTCATTCAGTAGCGGCTAAATACGATGTAATGAATGACCTTATGTCTATGGGTATTCATCGTCTATGGAAACGTTTTACGATTGATTGCAGTGGTGTAAGACCTGGCCATAAAGTTTTAGATCTTGCCGGTGGTACAGGTGATTTAACTGCTAAGTTTTCACGTATCGTTGGCGATAGCGGTTCTGTAACGCTTGCTGATATTAATGATTCAATGCTAAAAGTCGGTCGTGCGAAGCTACGAGATCGTGGCATTGTTGGTAACGTAACTTACGTTCAAGCGAATGCCGAAGAACTCCCTTTTCCTGATAATCATTTTGACTTAATCACTATCGCGTTTGGTTTACGTAACGTAACAGATAAAGATAAAGCATTAGCATCTATGTTCCGTGTATTAAAGCCGGGTGGCCGTTTACTTGTTTTAGAATTTTCAAAACCTGATTCTGATGCATTAAATAAAGTTTATGATTTCTATTCGTTCAATATTTTACCTAAGATGGGCGAGCTAATTGCTGATGATGGCGATAGCTATCAATACCTAGCTGAATCAATTCGTATGCATCCAAACCAAGATACTTTAAAAGGTATGATGGAAACTGTTGGTTTCGAAAGTGTTGAATATCATAATTTGACGGGTGGTATTGTTGCTCTGCATCGCGGTTACAAATTCTAAGGAATGCTTATGCCAATCGAAATGCTAGTTACTGCTGGAATTGAAACATTATTAAATCAATTATTAAAAGCAGATACAAATGCCGTGGATAAGATCGCATCGTTAAAAGGTAAAGTGCTGCAAGTAAATATTGCAGAGTTACCAAAGCCACTTTATTTTATCTTCTCATCACAAATAGATGTATTAGCTAAATATGATGGTAATGCAGATTGTTGCATGGATATTAAGTTATCGAGTCTTTCTCGCTTACAAGATAGCTCACAGTTTACAGCTCTGATTAAAGAGGGTGAATTGGATATGAGCGGCGATCCTATGGTAGCAAGTAAGTTTAGCATTATCTTAAAAGAATTAGATATTGATTGGGAAGAGCATTTATCTCGTTACACTGGCGACATCGCTGCGCATAAGTTATTACAAGGTGCAAAGTCGAGCCAAGCTTGGCTGCAAAACAACATGACGATTGCGCGCCATAATATAGCCGAGTATTTAATTGAAGAAATTCGCTTAGCACCTGGCGCGTTAGAGATAGCTAATTTTTGTGATGAAGTGAGTGAATTAGAGCTGGAGTGTAAGCAATTTGAAATGCGTTTGGCTTTATTGTCACGTAAGGAAGATGCATAGATGACATTGATTGAGCTAAAGCGCTTTTATCATATCCAGAAAGTGATCTTAGAATATGGACTTGATGAGTTACTGCCTGAACAATTACAGCCACTACCGGCTCGCTTATTTCGAAAATCAATTTTTTGGCTTAAAAATCAGCATACAGATAAATCGTCTGCTGAACGTATTAAGTTAGCATTACAACAGTTAGGTCCTGTTTTTATTAAATTTGGACAAATGCTATCAACACGACGTGATCTGTTACCACAAGAGTTTGCTGAGCAATTGGCAATGTTACAAGATCAAGTTCCCCCATTTGATAGTCAATTAGCAATACAACAAATTGAATCTGCACTCGGTCAGCCTATTATTGCTGTGTTTGATGACTTTGATGTTGTTCCTTTAGCGTCTGCGTCAATTGCACAAGTACATACTGCAAAGCTAAAAAGTAATGGTGATGAAGTCGTTATTAAAATTATTCGACCAGATATCGAACCGATTATTCGTGCTGATACCCAGTTGATGAAGCGACTGTCGAAAGTGTTGCTGACGCTTGTGCCGGAAGCGGAAAGATTAAGACCACTTGAAGTGGTACTTGATTACGAGAAAACCATTCTTGATGAATTAAATTTAGAACGTGAAGCGGCGAATGCGATACAACTGCGTCGTAATTTTCTCGATTCTAAAGAACTATATGTACCTGAAATATATCCCGACTTCAGCCATAAAAATATGATCGTGATGGAACGTATTTATGGTATTCCTGTATCAGATATTGCCGCGTTAGAAGCGCAGGGCACCAACATGAAATTATTGGCGGAACGTGGTGTGGAAACTTTTTTCACTCAAGTTTTTCGTGATAGTTTTTTCCATGCTGATATGCATCCCGGTAATGTATTTGTTTCTTATGAGACACCTGAAGACCCACGCTGGATTGGTATTGATTGTGGTATTGTCGGTACTTTAAATCGTGAAGATAAGCGTTATCTGGCTGAAAACTTACTTGCTTTTTTCCATCGTGATTATCGTAAAGTAGCTGAATTACACGTTGATTCTGGTTGGGTTCCATCTCATGTCGATGTGAATGATTTCGAGTTTGCGATCCGTACGGTATGCGATCCTATTTTTGAAAAACCACTGGCAGAAATTTCTTTTGGTCATGTATTAGTTAATTTATTTGCGACAGCTCGTAAGTTTGATATGACAGTGCAGCCGCAATTAGTATTGTTGCAAAAGACGTTGTTGTACATTGAAGGATTAGGTCGTCAACTCTATCCTCAACTAGACTTATGGGATACGGCTAAGCCATTTCTTGAGCATTGGGTTAAAGAGCAAATGGGACCTCAAGCTGTATTTTCGGCTGTAAAACAGCGTGCGCCATTTTGGGCTGAAAAGCTTCCTGAGTTACCTGAATTAGTGTTTGATACACTGACTAAAGCGACGAAACAACAAGCAAAATTAGATAAGCTTTTTTCTCAAGCAGAACAGTTTACCCAACAACAAGGTAAATCAAATAAGGCTCGTTATTTACTGAGTTGTGGTGGTGTAGTTATGCTTTGTGCTGCAATCGTGTACAATCCTGATGCAACTTCACTAGCGACTACATTGGCAAGTCTTGGAACTGGGCTCTTATTGGTTGGCTGGTTTAAGCTTAAATAACCGGAATAACAAGCGTGTTTAAGCTAAGTAAATTTATCATAGATCAGAGTGTAGTAAATATGTAGTCTATATACTGTATACTGATCGATGTTAATAATAACGTATTCAATTATATTAAATTAAGGTTATATCATGGGCGGAATTAGTGTTACTCAGTTAATTATCATTGCTGTAATTATTCTTTTATTGTTTGGAACGAAGAAGTTACGTAATGTTGGTGGTGATTTAGGTGCGGCAGTTAAAGGCTTCAAAAAAGCCATGAGTGATGAGCCTAAAGATACTAAAGAAGAAAATAAAGTGTTAGAAGAAGCTAACGTAGCAAAAACAGAAGTAACAAAAGAAACAAAAAAAGATAAAGAACAGGCATAATTTATGTTTGATATCGGATTTTGGG
Source organism: Moritella sp. 24 (assembly GCF_018219155.1). Lineage (NCBI taxonomy): Bacteria > Pseudomonadati > Pseudomonadota > Gammaproteobacteria > Alteromonadales > Moritellaceae > Moritella > Moritella sp. 24. The sequence continues at coordinate 59,884 of NZ_CP056123.1, forward strand.
AAATTGTAGTTATTTCAGTTCTTGGCCTATTAGTATTAGGCCCTGAGCGCTTACCTGTCGCTATCAGAACGGTAAGTACTTGGGTAAAAACGATTAAAGGTGCTGCAAACTCAGTTAAAGATGAGTTGTCACATGAATTGAAAATTCAAGAAATGCATGACAACTTGAAAAAAGCCGAGCAACAAGGAATGAATAATATCAGTCCTGAATTGCAAGACTCTATCGATTCTTTACGTGATGCTGCTGCGTCGGTTACACGTCCTTATGAAGCTGATAAATCAACTTCAAAACCGACTGTTGACCAAGAACCTAAAATAGCTGAACAGGTAATTGAACAGGACAAAAAATAAATGGCAGCAGATCCAAATACTCAGCCTTTGATTGCACATTTAATCGAACTGAGGGATAGGTTATTGCGTGCTAGTGCCGCAATTATCTTAGTTTTTATCTCATTAGTGTATTTTGCTAATGATATTTACCAGTTGGTATCAGCGCCGCTGATTGCACAGTTGCCTGCTGGCACGAGTATGATTGCAACCGACGTTGCAACCCCGTTCTTTACGCCGATAAAGTTAACACTGGTTGCTTCTTCATTTATTGCGATCCCTTGGGTCTTGTATCAAATTTGGGGCTTTATTGCGCCAGGTTTATATAAACACGAGAAAAAATTAATTGCGCCTTTAGTGATTAGTAGTGCTTTTCTTTTTTATCTCGGTGTCGCTTTTTCTTATTTTGTTGTGTTCCCTTTAGCATTTGAATTCTTTGCTGGGGTCGCTCCGGATGGGGTGACATTTGCGCCGGATATTAGTAGCTATCTTGATTTTGTGTTGAAGATATTTTTTGCATTTGGCCTCGCATTTGAGATCCCTATTGCAACGCTAGTATTATGTTGGACTGGTGCCACAACACCTGAAAGCTTACGTCAAAAACGTCCTTATATTGTCGTTGCTGCATTTATCATGGGGATGTTATTAACACCGCCTGATATTATTTCACAGACATTATTAGCAATACCTATGTTGCTATTGTTTGAGTTAGGTTTATTATTTTCTCGTTTTTACGTTAAAAAGGACGAGATAGAAGATGAAGAAGCAGGAACTGATTGATATTGGCGTTAATTTAACAAACGCTGCTTTTCACAAAGATTTACCTGATGTTATTGAACGCGCCTCTGCCCAAGGGGTGCGTCGTTTAATTGTTACTGGCACGGATATCTCCGAAAGCCAACTTGCCTATCAACTTACTCAAGATTATCCACAACAACTCTATGCTACAGCGGGTATCCACCCTCATGATTCTCGTCACGCAACTGATGATAGCTGGCAGCAAATTAAAGTGTTAGCTCAACATGACAGCGTCGTTGCTATTGGTGAATGTGGCTTGGATTTTAATCGTGATTTTTCACCTAGACCGATACAAGAAGCTGTTTTTGCAAAGCAGTTAGAAATCGCAGCTGAATTAAACATGCCTGTATTTATGCATGAACGCGATGCTAATGAACGTTTTATTGCGATTTTAAAAGAGTACCGTTCGGCATTACCTGCTGCTGTATTACATTGTTTTACTGGTTCTGCGAGTGATTTGGCTGCTTGTCTCGATCTTGATTTGCATATTGGTGTTACTGGCTGGATCTGTGACGAACGCCGTGGCGCTGATTTATACAAGTTAGTGCGAGATATTCCTGCAGACCGATTAATGTTGGAAACTGATGCGCCCTATTTATTGCCTCGGGATTTGAAACCAAAGCCTAAGTCTCGTCGTAATGAACCTTGTCATTTACCTCATGTTGCTGAAACGATTGCCAGAGCACGTGGTGAGGATGTTGAGACCTTATTAAATCGTAGTTTGAAAGTGACAGAGCAATTCTTTCAGCTGCCAAAGCTGTGATCACTATCACCTGCTTTTATTTTATTCTTGCCTCACTGTAGACAAAACCGACTAATCAGTCTATTTTAATTGACTAACTAGTCGGTTTTTATATTGAGGTGAGAGCATTATGAGCGTAACGGAAACCAAAATGAGTAATAGTGATAGTATTGATGAAATTGCTGCGATGGAGCAGATCTTTACTACGCAAAAAGAAGCCTATTTGACTCAGCCTGAGTGGGACCTTGCAGAACGTAAAAAACGTTTAATTAAATTTAAAGCGGCTTTTCTTGCTAGCAAAGATGCGCTAGTGACAGCTGTTTCTGAAGATTATGGTCACCGCGCTCGCCATGACACCTTAATTGCTGATATTTTACCGACAGTTGCACAATTTGGTTACACCATATCGCGTATGGGTAAATGGATGAAGTCGACACGTCGCAGCCCTGGATTGTTACTTGCGCCTGCAAGTGTCACTATTCACTATCAGCCTGTTGGTGTTGTCGGTATTGTTGTTCCTTGGAACTTTCCAATTAATCTTGCTATCGTGCCACTAATCACCTGCATTGCTGCTGGCAACCGTGCAATGCTTAAAATGTCAGAATTCACGCCAAAGACTAATCAAGTATTAAAGCAGATCATTACCTCAGTATTTGATAGTAAAGACGTTTGTATTGTGGAAGGTGAAACAGCCTTGTCCGCTGCATTTACAAAATTGCCGTTTGACCACTTGTTATTTACTGGTTCTACCGTTGTTGGTAAGCATGTTATGCGTGCTGCAGCTGACAACCTAACACCAGTAACGCTTGAGCTTGGTGGTAAATCACCCGTTGTCGTTGCACCAGATATTGAGATTAAGACTGCGGTTAATCGTATTATGTTAGGTAAGAGTCTTAATGCCGGACAGATCTGTGTTGCCCCTGACTATATTCTTTGCCCTCGTGCAAAAGTTGCAGAGTTTGTTAAAGAGTACCGCAAGGAGTTTAACCGTCGTTATCCTGCGGCAATGCAAAATGATGATTACACCAATATTGTTGATGACCGTCAGTATATGCGCCTTAAATCATGGCTAGAAGATGCGAAGCAAAAGGGCGTACAAGTAGAAACAATGCAAGACGGCAGTAGTCTTGATGATCAACGACACCGCATGTTACCGCACTTATTGTTAAACGTAAGTGATGACATGCAGCTAATGCAGGATGAAATTTTTGGCCCATTATTACCAATCCTACCTTATGATACGATTGATGATGCAATCAGTTACATCAAGGCGCGCCCACATCCATTAGCGTTGTATATCATGAGTTTTGATAATAATACTCAGAAAAAGATCCAACATGAGACTATTTCCGGTGGTGTTGCTATCAATGATACAATTATGCATGTAGCAGCTGAAGATGCACCGTTTGGTGGTGTTGGTCCAGCAGGTATGGGGCATTACCACGGTATCGAAGGCTTCCGTACTTTTTCAAAATCAAAAACTATTTTGAAACAAGGTAAATTCCATTCGACGCGCTTTGTTCATGCGCCTTATGGGAGTTTGATACAAAAAATCATTTTGAAATTTTTCTTGAGATAATATGACTAAATCAAAAAAAACACTGATCTTGGATGCCGCATTAGCGTTATTCACGATCAATGGTTTTCATGGTACGACGACTGCGGCTATTGCGCGTGAAGCAAAAGTCGCAACGGGTACCTTATTTCATCATTTTGCCACGAAAGAAGCATTAATCGAAGCCCTATACCTTGAGGTTAAAAAAGAGTTTGCGCAGGCGTTATTACAGCCAAATGAAGGCAATGCAGAGTCTCGCTTGACTGATATTTGGGTTAACGGGGTGCATTGGTTGGTTGCGCATCCACAAAAGATGGCGTTTATTCTTCTCTGTAGTCATTCGTTGTACTTTGATAAAAAGATCCAACTCGCTATTTGGGAGGAGGTGTTAGGTTTCTTTACACAATTACTGACTACGGGTATACGTAACGGAATGATTAAAGAGTTACCTATACCTTACCTATTAACGACATGTGAAAGCTTTTTATTATCGACGGCGAGTTATGTGTATGCGCTACCTGAGATAGATCAAAAGGCTGCGATTAATTCGTCAATTAATGTAATTGTTGATGCTATTTCAGTACAAGGTGCTGATATTCACTTACTCACGCGGTAAGATGACCATATAACCAAGTACAAGCTGTTGTACTTGGTCACCTAATTCGCATTCCTACCTCGCAAGGAGATATCGTGAGTAAAACTATTCTAGGTGGCTTCCCAAACCGTCGCCCTCGTCGTAATCGTAAAAATGATTTTTCTCGCCGTTTAGTTGCAGAGCATCAATTAACTGTTAATGACCTTATTTATCCTATGTTTGTACTTGAAGGTACAGGCCGTCGTGAGACGATCGCATCAATGCCTGGTGTTGAACGTTTATCGATAGATCTACTATTAGAAGAAGCGAAAGAGTTGGTTGCGTTGGGTATTCCGATGATTGCTATCTTCCCTGTAACACCATTAGAGCAAAAAAGCTTACTTGCTGAAGAAGCGTATAATCATGATGGATTAGCACAGAAAGCGGTTCGAGCGTTAAAAGAGTCATTCCCTGAATTAGGTGTGATGACGGATGTGGCATTAGACCCGTTCACGACTCATGGCCAAGATGGCATTATTGATGATAGTGGTTATATCCTTAATGATATTACGACTGATATTTTAGTGAAACAGGCACTCTCTCATGCAGCTGCTGGTGCTGATGTTGTTGCACCTTCAGATATGATGGATGGTCGTATTGGCGCTATTCGTGCTGCCTTAGAAGAAGCGGGTCATGTAAATACACAAATAATGGCTTACTCTGCAAAGTATGCATCGAACTATTACGGGCCTTTCCGCGACGCGGTTGGTTCTGCAAGCAATTTGAAAGGTGGCAGCAAGGTTACTTATCAAATGGATCCGGCAAACTCTGATGAAGCGTTACATGAAGTAGCGATGGATATTGAAGAGGGGGCAGATATGGTGATGGTAAAACCGGGTATGCCTTATCTGGATATCGTTCGTCGTGTTAAAGATGAATTTGGTGTACCAACGTTTGCGTACCAAGTGAGTGGTGAGTATGCGATGCATATGGCTGCTATTCAAAACGGTTGGCTAAAAGAGAAAGAGTGCGTATTAGAGTCGTTACTATGCTTTAAGCGTGCGGGTGCTGACGGTGTCTTAACGTATTTTGCAAAACGTGTCGCTATCTGGCTGAAAGAAAATAATGCTTAATAATTTTTGTCGTTAAACGATTAGTAACAAACGTTTGTGATGAAAAATGAGTAATAAAAAACCGAGCTTTTATGCTCGGTTTTTTTATTTTTATATATTGCTATTGCTCTTCAACTTCTAAGATTAAATTATGTTTAGCCTGTAATTTCTGTTCACTATCTAATGCTGCTGCACGTAATGGGTGCTGTGCTAACCACTGTTTAGGTAGCGTGATTAACATACTGTTATCGTCAGCGAGTGCAAGTGAGAACTCTGGAATTGTACCATCGGTACGACGTAACGCTAATGAGTATGACACTCTTAAAATACGGCATAGTTGTAGTGCAACCGAATAACTCAATGCGGATTGTTTTTCTAACAGAGAAAGATTTAATTCATCGCGTTGATTAATCAATAATGCAGAAAGCAGTTGTTTTTGTGCTTTGGTAAAACCAAGCATATCTGTGTGATCGATAATATAAGCGGCATGTTGTGGTGCATTCTTATAATCAATCGAGAGGCCTATTTCATGTAAGCTACTAACGTAAGCAAGTAAAGGCCCTGCTTGTGCATCGTCTTCTGAAATAAGCATTTTGCTTTGATCAAAAGCTTTCAATGCGGTGTTTTTAACGCGCTCGGCTTGCTTTAGATCTAACTGATGTTTGACCATCAAGCCATTAACCGTTTGTTGGCGTACGTTATTGCTGGCGCGAAGTCCGGTCATTTCATAAATGACGCCTTCTCTTAATGCACCACCGGCTAAAAACATGTTGTTGATTGAAAGGCTTTCAAATAAAGCGGTTAAAATGGCTAAGCCACTTGTGAATACAGGTTTTCGCTCTGCAGCTAAACCTTTAATATTGAGGTTTTCAATATCACCACAGGCAATCGCTTGTTGTTGGATCCGGTGTAACTTAGTCAGTGTGATTTGTTCATTCTCACCCTGTGCTACCATGATTTCTTGTAGTGCCTGGATAGTACCGGAAGCTCCGATACATGTTTCCCAGCCAATGGTTAAGTATTTATCTTGCAGAGGGTTCAAGACCGCTTTTGCAGCATTAATGGCCTGCGTAAAGTTGTGTTGATTGAGCTTACCGTCTGCAAAGTAATTATTTAACCACGTCACACAACCCATTTTAAAGCTATAAAGTAACTTTGCTTGTGCTTGTTCACCAATAATGAGCTCAGTGCTTGCTCCGCCTATATCTACGACTAGGCGATTACCTTGACCACTGCTGGTATAGGCAACACCTTTATAGATAAGCGCAGCTTCTTGTTCACCGGAAATGATATTCACCGGATGAGCCAATATTTTTTCTGCTGTTGCGAGAAATACCGCGACATTTTTGGCTAAGCGTAATGTCGCTGTCCCTACAATTCGAATATTCGCTGTTGGAATATCCTGTAACTGTTCTGCAAACAAACTTAAGCAATCCCAACCTCGCTGCAATGCGGCTTGATTAAGATTATTGTTTGCATCAAGGCCCGCGGCAAGTCTTACCTTACGCTTCACTTTAGCAACAGTTTGTAGACTGTTGTTAATTTCACGAACAACCAGCATATGAAAGCTATTTGAACCAAGGTCAATAACAGCATATAAATTTGACGAACTTTTTTTACTCACACTGACCACTTTATATAAACAAGCTATTTAATTAATGGGTTTTATTATGCGTATTATGCTGGCGTTGGCCAGTACGACGCGTTTTGTTATTACGATCATTCATTGTTCTTGAGTTACCCGGACGTGCACGTTTAGTGTGAACTGGTCGAGGTAAGTCAGTTAATAATGCTGATTTATCGTAATGACAAACAGGAATTGTATGTTCAATGTATTCTTCAATCGCAGGTAAATTATAGATATATTTTTCACAAGCGAAACTAATTGAATGACCTTTTGCACCAGCACGACCAGTACGGCCAATACGGTGAACGTAATCACCACAGTTGTCTGGTAAGTCGTAGTTAAAAACATGACTTACGGCAGGAATATGTAGACCACGCGCTGCAACATCTGTCGCAACAAGAATATCTAATTTACCCTGAGTAAACTGTTCTAGAATACTGTTACGTTTTTTCTGCGGAATATCACCTGTTAATAAACCAACACGGTGCTTATCAGCAGCAAGATGGCCCCAAATGTCTTCACATTTGTGCTTCGTATTAGCAAATACAATCGCACGTTCTGGCCATTCTTCTTCGATCAATGTTTGTAATAAAGCCATTTTATCATCGTTCGATGGGTGGAATAGCTCTTGAGTAATTGAACTGCCCGTTACTTTTTCTGCTTCAACGGTAACTTCTTCAGGTTCATTCATGTGCTGATAAGCAAGCTCACGAATATCCCAAGTAAAGGTTGCTGAAAACAGTAAGTTTAGGCGTTGTTTTGGATCTGGCATTTTGCGCATTAAATAACGAATGTCTTTAATGAAGCCTTGATCTAACATACGATCAGCTTCATCGAGAACTAATGCTTCAACACCTGATAAATCCATTGCTTTTTGTTTTTCAAAGTCAATGATTCGGCCAACAGTACCGATAATGATATCAACACCATTTTGAAGGTTTTCACGTTGAATATCGTAGCTTTCACCACCGTAGACTAGACCCATTTTTAGGCCAGTTGCTTTAGCGATAGGTAACGCATCTTTATGAATTTGGATTGCAAGTTCGCGTGTTGGCGCTAAGATAATAGCGCGAGGCTTATTTTTTGGACTATCTTCGGCGGCCGGCTTTTTCAATAAATGATGAAAAATAGCGGCTAAAAATGCAATAGTTTTGCCTGTACCTGTCTGTGCTTGACCGGCTACATCTTTACCTTGGATGGCAAATGGCAAGCTAAGCGCTTGAATTGGTGTACAATATTCGAAGCCTGACGCTTCTAACCCAGAAAGTACATTGGCATTAAGACCAAACTGGGAGAACTTATGTTCTGTAAGATGTTTTTTGCTCATTTAATTAGCATATCAGGTTAAGCTTGCATTAAGAACTTAAATCTATTGAAATAGAGCAATGAACACCACATATATGTAGTAACAAAATTATTTTTTATTGGAGTGAGAAATGAGCGACAAAATTATTCAGCTAACTGATGCTGCTTTCGATATGGACGTTTTAAATTCAGAATTACCAGTACTGGTAGATTTCTGGGCTGAATGGTGTGGACCTTGCAAAATGATCGCACCAATCTTAAGCGAAGTTGCTGAAGAGTATGCGGGTAAGGTTACAATCGGTAAATTAAATATTGATCAAAACTCAGGCACACCACCTAAATTTGGTATTCGTGGTATCCCGACTTTATTGTTATTTAAAAATGGCGCTGTAGCAGCGACAAAAGTTGGTGCACTATCAAAAGCACAATTACAAAGTTTTCTTGAAGAGAACCTGTAACATGTAAAATACTGACGAGATTTTGTTTTTTAATCTCGTCAGTATGCTATTATTCAGTGGACGAACAAAATTATAAATGCTAATTTTACTGTTCGTTTATTGTTCTACGTGCCGAATCAGGCATAATAATCAATGATCCAATCGTTGATTCTATAATTCAAATTTATTGGCTCATTACTAGTTAATGGCTCATCACTCAATCATCGTTCAATACACATTGTCCTTGGTTGACATCCCGTTACGCAAAGGTTGCATAAGCTCGAACTCATCATTATGAATTTAACCGAATTAAAAAACACACCAGTTTCTGAACTTGTAAAACTGGGCGAATCTATGGGTCTAGAAAATCTGGCTCGCTTAAGAAAACAAGACATCATCTTTTCTATCCTAAAAGCTCACGCTAAAAGTGGTGAAGACATTTTTGGTAATGGTGTTTTAGAAATTTTACAAGATGGCTTTGGTTTCTTGCGTTCAGCAGACAGCTCTTATCTCGCCGGCCCTGACGATATCTATGTATCACCAAGTCAGATTCGTCGCTTTAACTTGCGAACGGGCGATACGGTAGGTGGTAAAATCCGCCCGCCTAAAGATGGCGAACGCTATTTTGCCCTGTTAAAGATTGACCAAGTTAACTTTGACCGCCCTGAAAACTCTCGTAATAAAATCCTCTTTGAAAACCTTACTCCAATCCACCCGAATGAACGTCTTCGTTTAGAACGTGGTAATGGTAGTACCGAAGATATCACTGCACGTATTCTTGATTTAAGTGCACCGATCGGTAAAGGTCAACGTGGTTTAATTGTGGCACCACCGAAAGCTGGTAAAACAATGTTATTACAAAACATTGCCTCTTCAATTGCACTAAATCATCCTGATGCGACATTGATGGTTCTACTTATCGATGAACGTCCGGAAGAAGTAACAGAGATGCAGCGTTTGGTTCGTGGTGAAGTAATTGCTTCAACATTTGATGAACCAGCTAACCGCCACGTGCAAGTTGCGGAAATGATGATCGAAAAAGCGAAACGACTTGTAGAACACAAGAAAGACGTGATCATCTTACTTGATTCTGTAACGCGTCTAGCACGTGCTTACAATACAGTGACGCCATCATCAGGTAAGATTTTATCTGGTGGTGTTGATGCTAATGCATTACACCGTCCGAAGCGTTTCTTCGGTGCAGCGCGTAATGTAGAAGAAGGTGGTTCTTTAACTATTATCGCAACAGCATTGATTGATACTGGTTCGAAAATGGATGAAGTAATTTACGAAGAATTTAAAGGTACTGGTAACCAAGAGTTACACCTTAACCGTAAAATTGCTGAGCGTCGTGTTTATCCTGCGATTGATTTCACTCGTTCAGGTACACGTCGTGAAGAACTATTAACAGATAAAGCAGAGCTACAAAAAATGTGGATCCTACGTAAAATCGTGCACCCAATGGGTGAGATTGATGCGATGGAATTCCTAATTGATAAGTTAGCAATGACGAAAACCAATGATCAATTCTTCGAAGCAATGAAGAAGCAAAAATCATAATCGCTTAAGCTAACTGCCTGTGATTAATATTTAAAATAAACGCCATACATTTTGTTTTTATAACAAGTGTGTGGCGTTTTTTTTTCAAAAAATAGCGTGGAACTGTTTATGAAGTATAAAGATCTGAGAGACTTTATTGCCTTACTTGAAAGTAAAGGTGAACTAAAACGTATTCATCAAGAGATTGACCCGTATTTAGAGATGACGGAAATCTGTGACCGGACATTAAAAGCGGGCGGTCCTGCTTTATTATTTGAAAATCCAAAGGGTCATACCATGCCTGTGTTAGGCAACCTTTTTGGTACGCCAGATCGTGTTGCGATGGGGATGGGCCGTGAAAGCGTGTCAGAGTTACGTGAAGTGGGTCAGTGGTTATCTTATTTGAAAGAACCTGAGCCGCCAAAAGGCTTTAAAGAATTAATGGAAAAGGTACCTGTATTTAAACAAGTACTGAATATGCCGACCAAAAAATTGCGTAAAGCACCTTGCCAAGAGATTATATTAACGGGTGATGATGTCGATTTATCTAAAATTCCTGTACAGCATTGCTGGCCTGGTGATGTTGCGCCGCTTATTACTTGGGGTTTAACGATTACCCAAGGGCCTTATAAAAAACGCCAGAATTTAGGTATTTACCGTCAGCAAGTATTGAGTAAAAACAAAGTTATTATGCGCTGGTTATCACATCGTGGTGGTGCGTTAGACTTTAAAGAATTCCAAGAACTAAATCCTGGTGAAAACTATCCAGTGTCTGTGGCATTAGGAGCTGATCCTGCAACTATTTTAGGTGCGGTAACTCCTGTGCCTGATACGTTATCTGAATATGCCTTTGCCGGACTGTTACGTGGCAGTCGTACCGAAGTGGTTAAATCTATCTCAAATGATTTAGAAGTGCCTGCTGGCGCAGAAATTATTTTAGAAGGGTATATTGCACCGGGTGAGATGGCTGAAGAAGGTCCGTATGGTGACCACACTGGTTATTATAATGAAACGGATTCATTCCCTGTATTTACAGTTACGCATATAACGATGCGTAAAGATGCCATCTATCATTCAACTTATACTGGTCGTCCTGCTGATGAACCTGCGGTATTAGGTGTGGCGTTAAACGAAGTGTTCGTGCCTATTTTGCAAAAGCAATTTCCTGAAATTGTAGATTTTTATTTACCGCCTGAAGGTTGTTCATACCGTATGGCTGTTGTGACAATTAAGAAGCAGTATCCAGGACATGCGAAACGCGTGATGTTGGGTGTGTGGTCGTTCTTACGTCAATTCATGTATACCAAGTTTGTGATCGTATGTGACGATGACATTAATGCGCGTGATTGGAATGATGTTATTTGGGCGATTACGACACGCATGGACCCTGCACGTGATACGACTATGATTGAGCATACACCAATTGATTATCTCGATTTTGCGTCACCAGTCTCTGGACTAGGCTCTAAAATGGGCATGGATGCAACTAATAAGTGGCCTGGTGAGACAGATCGCGAATGGGGTGAGCCAATTGTGATGGATGAGAAGGTTAAGCAGCGAGTCGATGATTTATGGGACGAATTAGCGATTTTGTGATATAAATGAGCTAGATCATAAAAATTCGTGCTTGTCAGAGATTAAGATTTAAAGGGAATGTATGTTAAGAATTAAGTGTGAAGTGACGTTATTAGAGTCGTATACAGATACTGTATTTAATGTGAAATTAAAACCTGAGCAGAAGGTTGAGTTTCAAGCTGGACAATATCTAATGGTGGTCATGGCTGAAGACGACAAGCGCCCATTTTCTATTGCTTCAAACCCAAGTAATGATGATATTTTAGAATTACACATTGGTGCATCTGAACAAAATTCATATGCAATGCAAGTGGTGGAAAGACTAAAAACAGGTTCTATTGAAGTTGAATTACCAGGTGGTAATGCAGGGCTAAGAGAAGAATCAGAGCGTCCTTTAGTACTTATTGCTGGCGGTACTGGTTTTTCTTATACAAAATCTATTTTAGAACGCGCTGTTGAAGTGAGCAAACGCCCAGTTTCATTATACTGGGGTGCACGTGAAGCATCACATCTATATGCATTTTCATTAGCACAAGAACTTGCTGATGCTAACCCACAGGTGACATTTATCCCTGTTGTGGAAATTGCACCAGAAGAATGGTCAGGTAAAGTCGGTCAGGTTCATAAAGTTGTAATGGATGATGTTACTGATTTAGCTGCATGTGATATTTATATTGCAGGTCGTTTTGAAATGGCCGGTGCTGCACGTAATGATTTTGCTCCTCTTGGTGTAAAAGAACATTTATACGGCGATGCATTTGAATTTATTTAAACGATAATAAATGACTCGTATAAAAAAGCCGTAACTGATGTTACGGCTTTTTTTATATTTAAATATCATCAACAGGATTAGGCTTGCTGATGGTAACTTAAGCTTTGCTTATAGGTTGAGTTCGCATCGTTAACAAGACCAAGTTTCTCGTAAGCGTGTGCTAGAGCGCAATAAGCTGAGGTAGACGGCGATTGGTTTATACCTTGCTTTAACTCTTCTACAGCTTCCTTCCAGCGGCCTTCTTTCACCATTAACTGGCCGATAGACACAGCTAATAGACCTGAACCTTCACGTGTTTTCTGTAAACGTTTTAGTCGTTCGATTAACGCATGGTAATCACTGAGATTTAATTTTGGCGTTAAGCTAATTAATTCCGGATATAGTTCATTACTTAATGCATCCATCATCAGCAGGTAAGCTGATTGATGATCATTACGACCCATCAATAGATTTGCTGTTTCAGCTAAATAGCGACCATCATGTTTAAGGGCTTTAGGTAGAGAGCTCCAAGTATCAAGTAAACCTGTACTACCTTGTTGTTTTGCTATTTCACCTAAATGTTGGAAGTGACTATTTTTACTTAATTCATCTGCTTCTGCAGCGTTAAGTAATTTTTGTTTTTGCAGTTGTGGAACAAGAGCAAGTAATTGACCCCATTCTTTTCGTTCAATACATACATCTTTAAACAGCGCCAGTACGACTTTATGTTTTGGATGTTTTTCATGTAATGTTGATAGAGATGCAAAAGCTTGTTCAAATTGCTGTTGTTTAATTTGTAATTTAACCTGCGTTAATTCAACAGCGAATGTGTTTTTATCTGCATTTTCGTGCGCTAATAATAAATACTTATCACGCTTTTCTTCGTTACCTAATCCTTGGGCAGATTCTGCTGCAGCAAGGTAGTTCAATACTGGTACTTGTGCTTTCTTTGCGGCTTTTACTGTTAACGTTTCTGCTTTTTTAAAGTCGCCACTTGCCAGCGCTAAAATACCTTTTTCAGTTTGTATTTTCGCACGTGCTTGATGGTAGCGATTAAACCAACCTAAGCTGTGAGTTAACTTGTTGATTAGCGCTTCTAAACCTAATAAAGAAAAGTAAAAAGCAATCACCATGACGACTGCGCTACTGACTGTTGCGTCAATAACATAGTCACCGGCAGCGATCATGACATAACCTTTATTGCCCATTAAATAAGGAGCACCGATTGCACCTGCAAGAAGCAGAGCGAGTAATATTATAAATCTAACCATTGTTGTCTGCCTCCGCTTATTCAGCACCAGTGTTATCAGCTAATGCTTTGATTTTACGATCTCTGATTGTGGTTTGAATCAGTGCCGCACTGTTTAATTTGGTTGGGTATGCTGTTGTGATTGTCGCTTTGCTTAATGTTTCTAGGCTCGCTAGCATACTTTTTGTCGTTGGCTGGTTTACATCGTAGTAGCGCTTAATCCAAGTTTCAGCTGTCTTCAGAGAGTGCTTAAATTTGGCTTGGTCTTGGCGGTATATTGCTAGCTCAGCTTGTAATAACTGAGTTTTTAAGTTTTCAGTTAAATACCATGCTGTTTGTGGTGATAGTAAAGCATCGACAGAGTTATCTTGGCGACGGATAGTGATGAAGTTATCACTGAATGATTTCCAAGACTTGCTTAAGTTTGCTTTCCAGTCAGCACTATTACTTGATAATGCGGTGTCAGTCTTAACGACTTCAGGACGAGTGAAGCCTGCTAATACTAAGTTATCAACTTCTTCTGCTTGAACAGCCAGTTTTAGGGCTAAGCCATCATGATCAATACGCTCTAATTTACTCAGTGTTGTAATATCTTGCTCAATCACTTTACGTAGTGGTAATAAGCTTGGATCATTGAGTTGTGTCAGACGACGGCTTGCTGAAGATAATAACGCTAGGCTCGTATCAATGTCCTGTTCTAGTGCTATTTTACGTCCAGCGATACGGATTAAGTATTCCGCCTCTGCCAGCATCCATTCATTGGGGTTACGCATTTTAAGATTCGCAATCGCGAGCTGTACGGTTTCTAATTGAGCCGCTGTTAGCTTTTCGCTATTTTGGATCTTACTTAGCTGTTCTGTTGTTTGTTTTAATTGACTTGCAACGGTCTGCTTATCTTCGTTTAATTCTAAACGTAATGATTGCTGCGTGTCTTTTTGATCTTGAAGCTGGGCTTGTAGCTTTGATAATACTTGTTGCTGCAGCTGATTTTGTTGGTGACTATGATAATAAAGACCAGCACCAAGACCTAGCGTTAATAAAATTGCTATTGCCCCGGTGACAACACCAGCTTTACTTGCTGATTTACCTTCCGTTGTAATCGTGTTTGATGTGTCAGTCGTGCCTTTGTTTGTTGTTTTAGTGTTGGCACTTTGACTGCTATTCTTTTTGTCTGTCATTTAGCTTATTCCTATCTGCATATCCAATTGCTTAACAGCATTAAATAATGAATTATTTGATGCACCACTAGCAATGGTGACGTGTTCTATTCCTAACTCATTAGCAAGAGCTGCTATTCGTTGGCTAGGAACAATAAAGTGTAAGTTTAGTATCCAAGGTAACGCTGTGTAGGGTATCGTTTTTATTAGGTTACCTAGGATTTCACCACTAGTGATAATAACACTATTAATAGCGAATTGTTGCCACTTATTAACCAGTTGCTCTGGTTCATAATAGGGAGCAGTGCGTTGATAAACTTCACAATATGTCACGTTAGCGGTACGTTTAGTGAGATCTTCAGCCATCGTTTCTCGACCACCATTACCACGTAGAATAACAATGTTTTTGTGTTCTACTTGTGTGTTAGTGAGGAGCGCTAATACGCCTTCACTGTCGTGTGTTCGGGGTATTTTAGCGTGGTCTATACCGTATTTATGCCAGCATTTTGCTGTTGTTGGACCCACTGCAATATAGTTAACTTGCTGTGGCCAAGCTTTATTTGCATTGATTAAACTGGTATTAGCATAATTTACAGCATTATCACTTATGGCAATAATATAGTCATCTGGTTGCAATTTTTCCAGTAATGAACTGACTTTATCGAACTGTCCTCCTGCTGATATTTCGATAAAAGGGCAGCATAAGGCAGCCCCGTTGGCTGCCTCAATCAGGCGAACTAATTGCTCGCCTTTAGCGCGTGGGCGAGTGATTAACGCCCTTATTTTCATGCGTCAGTTGGGTTATAAACTGCAGCTAAAATTTCTTTTGCACCTTGTGAAAGTAAGTCGTCAGCAAGTGCTAATCCTAATTGACGCGCATTTTTGCGGTCACCGCGGATTTCTGCACGAATAACTTCAGTGCCATCAGGCTTACCAACAAGTCCACGTAACCATAATTCATCACCATCGATAAGTGCGTAGCTACCGATTGGTACCTGACAACCACCTTCAAGTGCTAAGTTCATTGCGCGTTCTGCCCATACACGATCACTGGTTAAAGGGTGATTCAAAGGGGCTAATAGTGCTTTTACACGTTCATCATCAACGCGACATTCAATACCTACAGCGCCTTGACCTACTGCTGGTAAACTTTGCTCTGGTTCAATATAACTCGCGATACGGTATTCCATATCGAGACGTTTTAGACCAGCTGCAGCTAGAATAATCGCATCATAATCTTTGTTATCAAGTTTGTTCAAACGCGTATTAACGTTACCACGTAAGTTCATGATCTTTAGATCTGGACGCGCTTCACTGAGTTGGCATTCACGGCGTAAGCTACATGTACCAACGATTGCGCCTGGTGGTAGTTCTTCTATTTGGCGGTAAGTATTTGAAACAAAAGCGTCACGTGGGTCTTCACGCTCACAAATGACTTCTAAGCCTAAACCTTCAGGAAACTCAACTGGAACATCTTTCATCGAATGGACTGCAATATCAGCACGGTTTTCAAGCATTGCTACTTCAAGTTCTTTTACAAAAAGACCTTTACCACCCACTTTTGCTAAAGGCGTATCTAAAATGATGTCACCTTTTGTTACCATTGGAATTAATTCAACAGTCAGGTTTTGATGGATCGCTTCTAGACGGGCTTTTACAAATTCAGCCTGCCACATTGCTAATGGGCTTTTACGAGTCGCAATTCTTAGAGTTTCAGTAGTCATTTTATTTCCAAATTTAACGAGATTGACTAAATATTAACAGATTTCATCCATTAATGGTTGATCTAAGATGGGGTTATTTGTGAAAAATAAACGATATTTAACCGCCGTATAACATAATAAATAATGTTGAAAGTAATCCATTATTTATGTGTAATTTGGCTAACGAGAAGGATAGAAAGATTAAGCGTAGAATATTTTATTTGATGATTAAGCTACAGCACTGCTTGGCTGTAGCTTAATTTATTCGTTAACGTGAATTAATCACAATTCAGACGGAAGGTTTTATGGCTTTTTTTAATATGCTGTTTGATGTTTCCAAGTATTGCTTTGACTTCATTTTTTGATGTGGTGTTTTGTAATTGATTAAACAATTGCGTTAGTTTATCCATGCTTTCTAGATAAGCCATATGCTGCATATGTGTAGCATGATCCATACCTTCCATATTAACCATGTTGCTGTGGTCCATACCTTTCATGTTTGGCATATCGGCCATGTTGCTGTGGTCCATGCCTTTCATATTCGACATGTCTTTCTGTAGTTTTAATGGTATTTCATCTTTCGCTTTATTAGTGTTATTCAACAATTTAGCGACTTGTGCTTGCATTAAGGCTTGGTCATTGCGTTTAAATGCACCGACATAAGATTTTAAGTCATCACTCATTTCTTTCATTACACCACCAAGTTGAGTGTCTTTGCAGTGGTCATCGCCGTGGGCGAAGGTTGGTGAACTGAGTGCTGCGCTTAGTGCGATTGCTAATGTGATCTGTTTAAACATTGTATTGCTTCCTTTTATATTTCTATTTTATTTATATTTGTTGTATCAGGTTCAGTGACAAATTGAGATTTTAAGCTGATTGATTTCCACAGATAGAAGGTTGCCGGTAATACTAATAATGTCAGTATTACTGCTGACGCCATGCCGCCAATCATAGGTGCTGCAATACGTTGCATGACTTGTGATCCTGTACCATCTCCATACATGATTGGAATTAAGCCAATGATGACTGTCGCGACAGTCATCATAACGGGACGAACGCGTAATCCAGCACCATCGATCACTGCTTGCTGTAACTTGGCTTTAGTTAAACGACCAGTTGCTTGAGCTGCTTCTAATGACTGATTTAAATAAACCAGCATGATCACTCCGATCTCGACGGCAACACCTGCAAGGGCAATGAAGCCGACACCAACGGCAATTGAGAAGTTGTAATTAAGCAGGTATAGCAACCAGATACCACCTATCATCGCTAAGGGAAGCGTGGCTAAAATAAGCAGTACTTCACCAACGCGTCTAAAGGCGAGGTATAGCAGTAAGACGATAATTGCGAGTGTAGCTGGGATCACCACGGACAATGTCTCTTTAGCGCGTTGCATGTATTCATACTGACCTGACCATGTGAGTGAGTAACCAGCAGGTAATAGGAGTTGTTCGGCAACGGCTTGTTGAGCATCTGCCACATAAGAGCCAAGATCTCGACCTTCGATATCCACGTATATCCAACCATTTGGACGCGCATTTTCAGTTTTAATCATCGGAGCGCCGTCTTCGACATATACGCTTGCTACATCACTTAATGATATTCTCGCGCCTTGAGGAGTAATCAGGGGCAATAACTTCATTTTCTCGATACTGTCGCGGTAGGATTGTGGATAACGGATATTGACCGGATAACGTTCTAGTCCTTCGATCGTTTGTGTGACATTTACACCACCTACTGCAGCGGAAATAACGGCTTGAACATCGGCAATATTAAGTCCATACCGTGCTGCTTTTTCACGTTGAATATCAACTTTCACATAACGACCACCTGCAACACGTTCTGCATAAGCTGATGCGGTACCTGGCACATTTTGTAATATTTTTTCGATTTGTTTACCGATTTTTTCAATTTCGACAAGTTTCTCACCAGCAACTTTGATTCCAATCGGTGTTTTGATGCCAGTAGCTAACATATCTATGCGTGTCTTAATTGGCATAACCCAAGCATTCGTGAGTCCAGGAAATTGCACTAACTGATCAAGTTCTTGGCGTAAGCCTTCAGAGGTCAATCCTTCACGCCATTGTGCTTTTGGCTTTAAAGTGATGAAAGTTTCGATCATGGTTAGTGGTGCTGCATCGGTGGCAGTCTCTGCACGGCCCGCTTTCCCCCATACGCGCTCTACTTCGGGAACTGTTTTAATCAACTTGTTGGTCTGTTGTAATAGTTCTCGTGCTTTACCTATGCTGATACCGGGGTAGGTGGTTGGCATATACATGAGGTCGCCCTCATCAAGCGGTGGAATAAATTCACTACCTATCTTATTGACGGGGTAAAACCCAACTGCAACAAATCCCATCACAATACAAAGCAGTAGCACGGGGGCTTTGAGGCTCAATGCTAATACGGGACGGTATAAAGCAATAAGCCCACGATTGATTGGATTTTTATGTTCAGGTAATACATTACCGCGAATGAAATAACCCATTAAGATTGGTACTAACGTAACCGCAAGCCCAGCAGCTGCAGCCATCGAATAGGTTTTAGTGAAAGCAAGAGGAGCAAACATTTTGCCTTCCTGCCCCTCTAATACGAACACAGGTACAAAGCTAAAGGTAATAATAAGCAGAGAGAAAAATAAGGCTGGTCCCACCTCTGCGGCGGCTGTGCCGATGACTTGCCAACGGTTTTCATTCGTTAGAGGTGTTTTCTCCATGTGTTTATGCACATTTTCGACCATTACAATTGCACCGTCGACCATGGCGCCAATGGCAATCGCAATTCCACCTAATGACATAATGTTGGCATTAATTCCTTGCCATGACATCACAATAAAGGCGACCAGAATACCGATAGGTAAACTGACTAGCACAACTAAAGAACTGCGAATGTGAAATAAAAATAAAGCACAGACAACAATAACAACAAGAAACTCTTCTAATAATTTTAAGTAAAGGTTTTCGACAGCATTGTCGATTAATGCTGAACGATCATAAGTAGGGACTATCTCGACACCTTCGGGTAACGAAGCTTGTAGGGTTTGTAGTTTGTCTTTGACGGCCGCGATTACTTCACGTGCGTTTTCGCTATAACGCATGACGATAATGCCACCAACGACTTCGCCTTCACCATCGAGTTCTGATACGCCACGACGCATTTGTGGGCCAAGTACAATATCTGCTACGTCACCGAGTAATAATGGTGTACCTGATTCATTGAGCTTTAGAGGGATAGTCTTCAAATCATCAATCGAACTTATATAACCATTAGCACGTACCATATATTCAGCTTCGGCCATCTCAATAACGCTGGCACCCGCTTCTTGATTACCTGCTTTAATAGCTTGCGTAATTAATGACAGGGGAATTTGATAACTGCGTAATTTGTTTGGATCAACGCTTATCTGATATTGCTTAACCATACCGCCGACGGTAGCAACTTCAGATACGCCTGCCACTGTTTGTAATTCATATTTTAAAAACCAATCTTGAATGCTCCGCAATTGGCTTAAGTCATGATTACCACTGGTATCTGTTAATGCGTAAGAATACACCCAACCTACACCCGTTGCATCTGGACCCAGTGCAGGTTTTGCTGAGTTTGGTAAATTTGGCGTTACTTGTGAAAGGTATTCCAACACCCGTGAACGAGCCCAGTACATATCAGTGCCATCAGCAAAGATAACGTAAACATAGGAATCGCCGAAGAATGAATAACCTCGTACGGTTTTGGCTCCCGGCACAGAGAGCATTGCTGTTGTTAGCGGGTAGGTGACTTGATCTTCGACTACTTGTGGCGCTTGTCCTGGATAGCTCGTTTTGATAATAACTTGTACATCAGATAGATCGGGGATCGCATCAATGGGCGTATTTTTGAGTACGAAGCTGCCGTAGATGAGTACGACTAAGGTGGCGAGTAGCACCATGATACGATTGTTAATCGACCACGAGATTATTTTTTTTATCATCATTACAGCGCTCCTTCATCATCAAAATCTAACCAAGATAAATCATCTTCTGATTTAGGCTTGTTTGATTGCTGCATCGTATCTGCGTTCATGTTTCCCATGTCCATTTTACTGTGGTCCATTGACGCATGGTTCATACTGCTATGATCCATCTTCATACTTGTTTGTGAGTTTGAATCAGGCGCGCCAATACGGCTAAAATCAGCGGTTAGACTTGATTCTGAATCCAGCAAAAATTGTGCGCTGGTTACGACGTTATCACCCTCATTAAGTCCGACGAGTATTTCAACATAGCCAGCAGATTCTTTGCCTAATGTTATTTTTATGGACTGGTATTGACCGTTACCTTTCGCGAGTACGACGCGATCGAATGTACCTGAACGAATGACTGCTTCACGTGGGATTTGTATCGAATCATGTTGTTGCTGGTTACTGAATGTAACCGTTGCAAACATATTAGGTTTTAATTTTTCATCTGCATTGGCTATTTTGACTCTGACTTTTAGCGTACGTGTTGTTGCGTTGAGTTCTGGATAAATGTAATCAATATTTCCTACCCAAGTTTGACCGGGGAAACTGGCTATTTGTATCTGTGCATTGTCACCAACGGCCACTAAACCAGCTTGAGATTCAAATATCTCAGCTTGTAACCATATTTCGGAGAGCAGTCCAGCTTCTACAATTTGAGTTGCAGGCGTAATATAAGCGCCTTCTTGAATTGCCAGCTTAGTGATATAGCCCGATTCGGGTGCTGATATCGTGACATTTTGGATTGTTTTTTTACGTTTAATGATTTGATCAATTTGAGTTTGGTTAATGCCTAATGCAGATAAACGCTGGGCTGCTGAACTAATTAAAGTTTTATTACCGATACGTAAGCTATTAAGCAGTTCTTCTTGTGCTTTAATCAACTCGGGTGAATAAAGGGTTAATAGTGCTTGTCCTTGCTGAACGAACTCACCTGTATTATTGATATAAAGTTCATCTACCCAACCTGATACGCGGCTGTTAATTTGCCAGAGTGAATCTTGATTAAACTCTAACATGCCGACTGTATTTATTTCGTTTGAAAAAGGGCGGTACTGGACAGCTTGTGTTCGTACCCCCAAGTTATTTTCGACCCGTGGAGAGATGGTGACTAACCCCGCGTCACTTTCGGTGGCAGCGTCTTCATATACAGGGACTAAGTCCATGCCCATCGGTGATTGACCTGGTTTATCACGGCGGTAGTTCGCATCCATTGGTGCTACCCAATATAGCGGTTCTTGGGTAGCGGTACTGCGTGCTTCTTCAGCATAAACAGGGACTAAATCCATACCCATTGGTGATTGACCTGGAGTGTCTCGGCGGTAATTAGCATCCATTGGCGCAACCCAGTAAAGTATTTCAGGCTCTGCGCTAGTGACATCGTTTGCTGCTTGTGTTGTGAACCAAGCACCAGCGGCAATACCCAGTGCTAGTGTAATTGAACTGGTAAGTAATGTTTTCATATAGACCTCTATAATGCTTGGAAATAACGAATGCGGGCTAAGGTTTTCAAATTTTGAAAGCGTAATTGTTGGTATTCAAGCGTAAGGGCTTGTTCGTCCATCAAGGCCTTAATGACCTGTTCAAAATCATTGGTGTTAGATTGATAACCTTGCATTGCAGCATCGCTATTCGATTTGGCTTGGACAAGTAGGGTGTCTTGATAGCGCTGCATTCTGGAAGTTGTATTACTGACGTTAGCGATAGCACCATTTAATATGCCATTGAACTTTATGAGTAGCAGATCTTTTTCAGCTTGTTTTATTCCTTTACCTTGGGTAGCTGCTATGACGACTTGGTCTTGGCGATTATGTGTAAATAAGGGAATATTAAGCGTGACAGAACCACTGATTAAATCACTGCGACTTGCTCCGCTATTCATATCGATTGACTCGCGATGGCCGTAACCAATATCTACTTTGAAAGCAGGTTTATAAGATTCATTCGCGGTGGCAATCTTGTTTTGCGCCACATCAATAGCTTGCTGGGCTGCCAATACTTGTGGGTGATTAGCGAGTAAAGCATAATGCGCGATGCTTTTTTGTTTTGAATACTCAAGACTTTGTGGCCATGTTGGTAGCTGCTGATCTAAATCATCAAATGCTTGTGCGCCAACCCAAGTAACGAGCTGTCCACGTAATGCTTGCTCTTGCTGAGCAAAGGCTGCAATTTTGTCATCAAATTTAGCCAGTTCTAATTCGGCTTTAATGAGGTCTTGATTCTGGCGATAACCTAATTCAAATTCACGATATAGATTATTCACGTGTTGACTGAATAACTGCTTATTTTTATTTAATATAACTTGCGCTATATTGGCAAAGCGAATATCAAACCATAACTCTCTAATTTGAAGTTTCAGTTCTAATTGACGGTTTTCAGCTAGATCCCTGCTTTGTTGCGCTTGTAATGTAAAACTTTTTGCATTTAACGCGAGTGTATCACCACGTGAAAATTGTTGTGATAGGCCAAGACTAAATTGTGTCATGGGGTCATCTGACAGTGAAAAACTATCAACAGGCACATTTGCTAAACCTAATTTAATCATCGGATCTGCAAGTTGTGATTGACTGATTGCTTGGGCTTTAAAGCTCGTTTGTTGTGCTTGATATAAGTTGGCGGAAGGATCGCGTTGTAGCGCAATATCTTCTGCAACAGATAGCGTTAATTGCTGAGCATTCGCATTTAATGTGATCAATGCGAATAGCCCCAAATAAATTTTGGATGGCATTATATTTCCTTAATTAGTTGATTTTAAAATTATTTAAATCAGCTAATTAGAGGAGGGCGATAGAGGCTATCTTGATATTTTATTAAGAGGAAGTTGGATTCGTCATGTACGGCACTTGCTTGTTTATATGTATCTATAATCAATTTATGCGTATTGATAAATGAAATTACGCAGGTGGTATTACAGTCATTACAGGCTTTGGGACCATTGCAATCATGATTATTATTTTCGTTATTGGAGTCTGAGGGATTAAGGCAATGATTCGCTTCTGTGACTTTCACCATCTCATGTTTTTGAGTTGGTGACATTTTTTTCATATCACAAGGAATATTGCTTGGCATAGTATGCATGCTCATTGCCTGAAGCGGTAATGAGAATGTATTTATTAATACTAATAAAATGAATAGTACTATGCGCATAAAGTCGTTTGAAAAGTAAATGATGAAGATGATTGAGAGAGTAAGCTTTACCACTAGGGGAAGGTCAAGTATTAGTGGGAACTTAAGGTGGTAAATTTTAGGTATAAAAAAACCTCGATAAACGAGGTTTCTTTATTTATTCTTTGTAAGAAAGTGGTGGGCTGTGAAGGATTTGAACCTTCGACCAATTGATTAAAAGTCAACTGCTCTACCAACTGAGCTAACAGCCCCCGTATTCTTTCTTTTTATAGTTTATGTCTTATGACATAACACCACAATAGTGGTGGGTCCTACTGGGCTTGAACCAGTGACCCTCGCCTTGTAAGGGCGATGCTCTCCCAACTGAGCTAAGGACCCACATTATTTTTTAGCGATAGTTGTGTCTATCGTTTTAACTGGTTGCGGGAGCCGGATTTGAACCAACGACCTTCGGGTTATGAGCCCGACGAGCTACCAAACTGCTCCATCCCGCGACAATTCTGTATAATATAAAGTCCATATTACTTATAAAAAGTAAAGTGGTGGGCTGTGAAGGATTTGAACCTTCGACCAATTGATTAAAAGTCAACTGCTCTACCAACTGAGCTAACAGCCCTTTACTTTATTGTTTCTTTTACAAGAAACTTTGTTGTGTATGTCTAATGACATTATCACCACAATAATAGTGGTGGGTCCTACTGGGCTTGAACCAGTGACCCTCGCCTTGTAAGGGCGATGCTCTCCCAACTGAGCTAAGGACCCACATTATTTTTTTATCGATAGTTGTGTCTATCGTTATAACTGGTTGCGGGAGCCGGATTTGAACCAACGACCTTCGGGTTATGAGCCCGACGAGCTACCAAACTGCTCCATCCCGCGACAATGCTGTGTTATAAAGAAAGTGGTGGGCTGTGAAGGATTTGAACCTTCGACCAATTGATTAAAAGTCAACTGCTCTACCAACTGAGCTAACAGCCCCAAATTCTTTCTTTATAGTAAATCCCGTTAATAATCTTATAAAGATATAACCAGACTTAATATATGGTGGGTCCTACTGGGCTTGAACCAGTGACCCTCGCCTTGTAAGGGCGATGCTCTCCCAACTGAGCTAAGGACCCCATACTTTCGATTAATGTTGGAAACGTTGTTTTGAAGCAGCGCCCCTAATCGAGGTGGCAGATATTATCCAGAACCTAATGTTTATGCAACCCCTAATTCAATTATTTTATTTAAATTGTTTGGTTGCGATCTTTTTTGCTACTTATTGTCTATAAAGTGTTCGCAATTGATTTATTTTCTTCAGAATAACTAATAGTAGAGAACAAATTTATGAATGGCTACTCGATTTTAGTGACAGACCCTGTTTATCAATATTAATAATGTGACTATTTCGGCGCTATAAGTTTACCATTATCTAGAAAACTGTTAGCATCATCACACTTCTATGCCTGCCATATCGGCCAACTTTTATTGTAAAAAATCAATAAAATTTAAGCATGGTTTCTCCCATTTAAGGTTTTATTTTGCAGGATAAGATTGTTGAACTGAAACATAAAGCTAAGCGGTTCAATCAGCTTAGACTTGATCGTGCCTTATCCTTAATGGATGATCATGGGCGCGAAGTGACAGCTATTTTACCTCTTTTACTGCACTGTAATCATCCAAACCTACCTGTTTATCTAGATAGTGCAGTGCCATATGGCATCTGTTTATTTACACCGGACGAGCAACAACAAGATTATTTGACCTCACTAAACGTGTCATTAGATGATGAAAAATGCACGACTTGTTCGCCTATATACAGTTTATACGCAATGGGAAGTACGGGCTCGATTGGTCAAAACTGGCGTAGTGATTTAGATATTTGGGTTTGTCATGATCCGGCAATGAGTGAAACGGATGCTGCGTTATTAGAGCAAAAGTGCACACTAATAACGGCATGGGCAGAAACCTATAATGTTGAAGTTAATTTTTTCCTTATTGCTGAAGATAAGTTTAGAAAAGTTAATAATGCGGTAATGACGAAAGAAAGTTGTGGTAGTGCTCAACATTTCTTATTGCTCGATGAATTTTATCGCAGTGCCTTGCGGATCGCAGGTAAACCAAGCTTATGGCATATTTTACCGGTTGAATTTGATAATAATTATGATGATTATGTTGATGAATTGGTTGCTGGCGGCATTATTGACCGTAAAGAATGGGTTGATTTAGGTGGTTTTCCTTGTATTCCAGCTGAAGAATATTTTGGCTCGGCATTGTGGCAGCTCTATAAAGGGATTGATTCACCTTATAAGGCTGTATTGAAAACCTTATTAATGGAAGCTTACTCAGCTGAGTACCCGCATAACCGTTTGTTGTCACAAATCATGAAAGAAAACTTTCAATTGGGGTCTTCACAACAATTGGAGTTATCGCACGATACCTACTATCAGATTCTAGTTAAGGTAACGGGTTATCTCGAAAAGATGGGTGATAATGCGCGTGTTGATTTATTGCGCCGTTGTTTTTATTTAAAAATGTTCAGTGGTAATGGTGCTAATGAAAAACTGGCTCGTCCAGAATGGCATCGCACGTCAGTGGCTGAGATTATCAGTGAGTGGGGTTGGCATCCAGATCGCATTGCTCATTTAGATAACCGTGATAACTGGAAGATCGAGCAAGTACAAGAAGCACATCCAGAACTACTTGATGCAATGATGAAAGGCTATCGAAATCTGATCGGTTTTGCTCGTCGGAATAATATCAGTGAATCAATTAATCCCGCTGATATCGGTATTTTGTCACGTAAGCTATATGCGGCATTTGAGTCATTACCAGGTAAAGTCACATCGATTAATCCACAAATTTCTCCCGATTTATCTGAACAACAATTAAGTTTTGTACAAGTACCAGATGGTCGTTTTAATAACTCTGGCTGGTATTTATATAATTCGTCTTTAGAACCGATTGAAATAGTTGGTCGTAAGCCATTGGAACATAATGGTTATTTGAGCAAGTTAGTCGCTTGGAGCTATTTTAATGGATTGATGGTTAATAAGACGCAAGTCGATATATTTAATCAAGATTCAGATATGAATATCGATGTGTTGGATTCGTTCTGTAAAGATCTAAAGAATAAATTCCCACTTCGAGCGAAGCCTGCATCAAACCAGGCGCTTAGTCGACCTTGTGAGATCCGCGATTTATCTATTTTTCTGAATTTAGAATATGATCCGACTAACCACTGGGGAGGTCGAATTATTGAATTTGATACTAATACCAGTGATGTATTCTCGTTTGGTGATTGTAAAGCTTGCTTAGTTGGTAGTATTGATCTGATTTATCGTAACTCTTGGAATGAAGTGAGAACACTGCATTTTTCAGGCGAAGAGCGTATTGTTGATGCGTTAACGACGATCATGGGCAAGATGCATCAAGATGCCACAGAACCCGATTCTATAAAGGTATTTTGCTATAGCTTACATTTCCGTGGCTTGATCCGTCATAGTTTCGAGCGTTTAGTTCGAGATTGTATTAGTACTCGATTACAGCGCGATAAAGATCAGGTTGTTAAAGTTCTTACTATTAGTGATGACCGTTTTGGCATTTATTTTGAGCGTCGCGGTGTATCTATCCGTAAACTCGAAACATCACTCGATCTGTATCATCATATTTCAGAGCGTAAGCTGGAACAAATGCCGCTACGAATTGATAAAACGACGACGGCTGAAGGTACGCCGTTAGCTGTAGAGTCACATTCATCAGAAGGGTTAGTACAATTCTTTTTTGAAAATTATAAAAATGGTTTCAATGTCTATATAGTCGATGAAGCTAACCGTGTGGAAACTTATCAACATCTTAGTGGTAATAAAGATGAGCTGATTAAAGGTGTACACCGTTTTTATACTAACTCCCAAGAAGAATCGCGAAGTGAAGGTGCGTTTGCAAACTTTAATTTACCGCAATTTTACGACATCGTGTATTCAGAAAGTAAAGAATTAGAAGTAATTCCTTACGTATCCGCTAAATAACCTACCTTATTTTTTAATAATCCACATTTCTTAGTCGATTTTATCTAAATTGCTACTATTATTTTTTAATTTCATTTTTAGCGCGTAAGAGATCGACTATTAGCTATGTGGGAATATGCTGTTCTATCATTGTGGGTGTATTCGTTTTCGTCTATGTGATACACGTTGTCGCTGTTTTTAAGTTATTGATTTTATATGGATTATATTTTCGCGTGATCTAGATCTCGTTATTAAATTGGAAAAAGTAAGATTTCTGTA
Source organism: Moritella sp. 24 (assembly GCF_018219155.1). Lineage (NCBI taxonomy): Bacteria > Pseudomonadati > Pseudomonadota > Gammaproteobacteria > Alteromonadales > Moritellaceae > Moritella > Moritella sp. 24. Next base: position 87,722 of record NZ_CP056123.1, read on the forward strand.
TTGCGGCGAAATGGGATTACTTTATAGTGTGTATTCGAAAGGACGCACGAAGTAGTTGGTAAGGATTACTAACTTGATGATGGATTATCGAATAGGATTTACCACAGGATGTGGTCGCAAGGAAAAGTCTTCAGGATGAAGATGCGATGGACACTCAAAGGATTTGGGTTAAAGGACACCTCTAGGATGGAGAGGAAATAAATCGGAATGATTTATTGTACCAGGATGGTAATAAAAAAAACCCGATGGATTGGGAGTTAAACCTAAAGGAAATTAGGTTAGTCAATTTGCAGGGAGCAAAATTAGTTCAAGGATAGGGCTACATGACTACTTAAGGACGGCATTTATGCCGTCCTTTTCTTTTATCTGCAGTTTATCCACCCGTCACTTTTATTCTTTAAATACAGTGCTTGTATCGCTCATTTATTATACTACCCGAACCTGTTGTCGTTCATTTATTACCACCGTCAATAAAAGCGCCGTATCTTACGTCTGCTCTCTCTTCACTCATATCTTGCTGCCATTGAATTATCTTTATTTTATCTACTCATTTACAACTTTAGACCCCTTTAAACGCGCGTTATAACGACCTCTTTTTATTTAATAAATAGACTGAAATAGTGCTAGGTTTGATGAGCGTATTGGTAGTAATCTGATGCTAATTCGAGCAGGAGAACAAGATTATGAAGACGACTGATAATACATTCATTGAAGAAGATTTTTCTGATTTAGACTTAGAGTCGATGAAATTTACACGCTGCTATTTTTATCGTTGTGATTTTAATCATGCCCAATTAAGCGATGTAGAATTTATTGATTGTCAGTTTATTGAGCGCGGTAATATTACTGGATGTCGATTTGATTACGCTGATTTAAAAGGTGCGAGTTTTAAAAATTGTGATTTAAGCATGACTAGCTTTATTGGTGCGGAATGCTTTGGTATTGAATTTCGCAGCTGTAATTTAAAAGGTGCTGATTTTAGTCGTGCAAGTTTTGCTAATTATATTACGCAAAAAACGTTTTTTTGTTCTGCTTATATAACGGAATGTAATTTGAGTTATGCGAACTTTTCCGATCAGCGTATTGAGAAGTGCGATTTATATGAGAATCGTTGGACTGGCTGTAATTTACTGGGTGCGTCATTACAAGGTTCAGATCTGACTCGAGGTGAGTTTTCTGCCGATATGTGGTCGCAGTTTAATTTGCAGCACTGTAATTTAAGTTATGTTGATTTAACAGGTCTCGATCCAAGGCGGGTTAATTTAAATGGCGTAACGATTTGTACTTGGCAGCAGGAACAACTATTAGAACCCTTTGGATTAATAATCAGTGGTGATTAATCAGGTGATATGATCACGATCACATATTTATTACTGTTGCACTCATGCTTATGTACACGATTACTATTATTTATTTTATCGCTATTTTTAGCGTGTAAGAGATCGACTATTCTTGATTGTAGATAAAGTACTTATATTAAGGTGTGATCCTAGATGATAAATGAATGTATTTCTATTCATTTAATTGTTAAAGCCTATTCTCACGGTATTTGTAGTAATTTGTGCTAAAGGGTTAGTGTTTAAACTCTAATTATATTTGTTTTTTCTCGCTATTTATTGTTTTTAGGTTTGTTATATTTGTTTCCAGAGACGCAGGAAGTTCATCAGGATGATGACTTGGCTCTCTACATGAAACTGCAAGGATGTGGTGGATTACAAGGATAGCACTCACGGATTAAGAGTGAATAAAGGACACCTCCAGGATGGAGATGAGAAACAGGTTAGGATGACTTGTTAGGCTAGGATTGCCAAAGGAACAACTCAAAGGATTGGGGAAAAGTAAATCACCTAATGGATTAGGTAAAATGTCTAAGTGCAGGGAGCACAATCAGTTCAAGGATATGAGCTATTATGACAACGTAAAAGGGCTGCACTAGTTTCTAGTGCAGCCCTTTTCTTTTGCCTAAAATTAATTCTACTTTAGAAGTTAACTACTTCATTTCCTTGATTTTTAACCGCTTCTGTCAGTACTGCTGATAGAGATTGTTGAGTTCGGTTATCAATCCACACATCATTTATAAATTCAAAATGATGGCCATTGGCCTTTGTTGCTACCCATAGCTGATGTAATGGTGCTTGTTTGTTCAAAATGATTTGTGAGCCATCACGGCAGTATAAAGTCAGGATACTGTTACTGTTTTCATAATCAAGCTCAACATCACTGTCGTCAATGAGCTCTTCAAAGCTTATTAATAGTTCATCAACCTGTTGATGGAATTCTGAATCAGTCATTTTTTATTAATCCTATTGCTTTTAATTTTGTCAGTGCGATTATAAGGGATAGAATTAATTTATCATTGAGTCGGTTATGAGCCAAGTAAGAAAAACAACATTTATTACATTAGCATTTGTGCTTAGCGCTGGTTTACTCAGTGGTTGTGGTATTTCAGGGCCTTTATATGCACCTGGAACGGGACCTGATGCTAAAGAAGTACAGCAAACCCCAGCGCCAACACAAACAACCGAAAGCGCAGATAATGGTGTGGCGAGCAAGATGCCAAGTAGTGACGAGAAATAAACATAACATTGACACATGATGTGCAGTGAATGAGTTAGTTTACGAATTAAAAGAAAAGGAATAGAGCATTGGATTACTTTAATTATCAGGATGATGGCCAGTTATTTGCGGAACAATGTGCGGTTGCCGAAGTAGCAGAGAAATTTGGCACACCAACGTATGTATATAGTCGAGCGACAATTGAACGTCATTGGCATGCATTTAATGACGCCGCTGGTGAGCATCCACATCTGGTTTGTTATGCCGTAAAAGCTAATTCAAATATCGCTGTTCTAAATGTCATGGCACGCTTAGGCTCTGGTTTTGATATCGTTTCAGGTGGTGAGTTATTGCGTGTTATTGCTGCCGGTGGTGATCCAAGTAAAGTTGTATTTTCTGGCGTTGGTAAAACGGTTGAAGAAATTAATCTCGCGCTTGATCATCATATCCATTGTTTTAATGTTGAGTCTATATCAGAACTTGAACGCATTAATGACATTGCGACGAGTCGTGGCGAACAGGCCCCTGTTTCTATTCGTGTTAACCCAAATATTGACGCGGGTACGCACCCTTATATTTCTACGGGTCTAAAAGAAAATAAATTCGGTATTGATATTGATTTAGCGGAAGGTGTTTATCAAACCGCGAGTAAAATGCCGGGTATTAAATTAAAAGGTGTTGATTGTCATATTGGTTCACAATTGACAGAATTATCACCTTTCTTAGATGCTGTTGATAAGCTATTACTACTAATTGATAAATTATCATCGCAAGGTATTGTGCTTGCACATCTTGATGTTGGTGGTGGTTTAGGCGTTCCTTATGATGGTGAAACACCACCACAACCCGCCGAATATGCACAGGCATTAAAAGATAAATTAGCGGGTCGTAAATTGGCGCTTATTTTTGAGCCTGGTCGTGCGATTATGGCGAATGCCGGTATTTTAGTGAGTAAAGTTGAGTATATTAAACTTACTGAGCATAAAAACTTTGCTATCGTTGATGCTGCAATGAATGACCTTATTCGCCCTGCACTATATAGCGCGTGGCAAGCTATCGCGCCGGTGAATAAATCATTAGAGCGCGAGTGCTTAAACTATGACGTTGTTGGTCCAATTTGTGAGACTGGTGATTTCTTAGGTAAAAATCGTGATTTAGCGATCGCGATGAATGATTATATTGTTGTACGCTCTGCGGGTGCTTATGGTTCAACCATGAGTTCTAATTATAATTCTCGTAGTCGACCTGCAGAAGTGATGGTTGATGGTGATGTGGCGCATTTAATTCGTCGCCGAGAAGAGCTTGCAGAAATATGGAAAGATGAAGCAATTTTACCTGCAGAATAATATTTTACCTACTGAATGAAATAGGGGGGTTACAGGTTCATATGTTTATACAGTTCTCAAAGATGCACGGTCTGGGTAATGATTTCATGGTCGTAGATTGTGTTACTCAAAATGTATTTTTTAATAATGACAATATTCGTCGTTTGGCGGATAGAAATACCGGTATTGGTTTTGATCAACTATTAGTCGTTGAAGCTCCTTATGACCCTGACCTTGATTTTCATTACCGTATCTTTAATTCGGACGGAAGTGAAGTTGAACAGTGTGGTAATGGCGCTCGCTGTTTTGCCAGTTTCGTTCGCCATAAAGGGCTAACGAATAAGAACAAAATTGCGGTAAGTACCAGTTCTGGCAAGATCACCTTACAAGTTGAATATGATGGTCAGATAACGGTAAATATGGGCGTGCCAGAATTGGCGCCGGATAAAATTCCGTTTCGTGCAACGAAGCAAGAAAAAACCTATATTTTACGTGCATTAGACAGTACTGTTTTCTGTGGCGCTGTATCGATGGGTAATCCTCATTGTGTGACATTAGTGGATGATATTGAGACTGCGCCATTAGAAGATCTTGGTCATGCGATTGCGCATCATGAACGATTTCCTAATCGTGTTAACGCTGGTTTCATGCAAGTATTATCGCCCGACCACGCTAAGTTACGTGTTTATGAACGTGGTGTTGGTGAAACGCAAGCATGTGGTACAGGCGCTTGTGCTGCCGCTGTTGTTGGTCAATTACAAGGTAAACTAGGCCAAGATGTGTGCATAGAATTACCGGGTGGTAAATTGCAAATATCATGGCAAGGTCCAGGTAAACCTGTATTTATGACTGGCCCTGCGACACATGTTTACGATGGCCAAATTAATATATGACGGGCATCGAACCATTGAGCCAAAATGTGGAAACGCCTGCTATTTCAGAGCAAGATGTCATTGCTTTTTTACAGGCGGATCCGGATTTTTTTGTCCGTAATAATAGCTTGGTTGATTCTTTACCTATTTCTCACGGCTCTCAAGGCAGTGTGTCTTTAGTTACTTTACGTCTAGAGCGCCAACGCCAGCGTATCGCTGAATTAGAACTACAATTAAAGCAATTAGTCGCGATTGCTGCTGATAACGATAAGCTATTTCGTATTTATGCAGATATTTATACGGCACTCTTTAATTGTACGTCAGTCATGCAAATGCAACGTATTTTAGTGACTCAAATTCAATCTCAATTACCTCTCGCCGCAGTTAAATTACATTTAAACGAAGCATATTTTCACCTTAAATCTCAATATGCACCGCTGGCAATATCTGCGGGACAACTGGTCCGAATTCGTCAAAAACAGTTCGCTGGCGGTGATCATTATTTTGGTCCCGTGTCTGGTGTTGATAAAGCGTTATTGTTTGGACAGGATGCTCTCGTTAACTCTGTTGCGCTAATGGCGTTGGGTGAGCGAGGTGAATACGGTTTACTCGCTATTGGCAGTGCAAACGCGGAACATTACCAAGCTGGCATGGATAACTTGCTGTTAGGTCAGCTTTGTCGCATTATCTCTACCCTGTTACCGCAACTGATGCCTTCACGTGACAACGCTATCAAAAAATAATACTGCTGCAGGTAGTGAAGAATTACCTGCTAAATTACTGAAACCTATTGACCTATTTTTACGTTATATCACCAGTGAACGACAACTAAGTCTGCATACTGCTCGTAATTATCGCCGTCATTTGACGTTATTTGCCGAGCAAATGCTCACGTTCCCCATAACCGAATGGCGCTTGCTTGATGCTGCCCAAGTGCGAAAACTCGCCACGTTAAACCATAAACAAGGTTTGTCGCCACGCAGTCTTGCGACGAAACTTTCCGCGCTACGTAGCTTCTGTGATTACTTAGTATTACAAGGTGACTTAACTGCAAATCCTGCAAAAGGGGTTTCTGCACCACGCCAAAGTAAACCGTTACCGAAGAACTTAGATGTTGATGAAATACATCAACTATTGGCGGTAAGTAATAGTGAAGAGGCTGACGATCCGTTTCTCGTATTACGTGATAAAGCGATGATGGAGCTAATGTACTCTGCGGGATTACGATTAGATGAATTAGTGAATCTCGACTTAAAAGACGTTAAGTTACGTGAAAAAACCATGCGCGTGATTGGTAAAGGTGATAAGCAACGCCAATTGCCTATTGGTAGCGTTGCGATTGCTGCCTTAAAAGAGTGGTTAGCTGTACGTGATGAATATGCTGATAGTGCGCAACCTGCGTTATTTGTCAGTCAACTTAGACGTCGAATTTCACATCGAAGTGTACAAAGTCGTATGGCTAAGTGGGGACAACAACAAACATTAACGAGCCATGTTCACCCACATAAATTACGCCATTCATTTGCCACTCATATGCTTGAATCGAGTGGCGACTTACGTGCCGTTCAGGAATTATTAGGGCATGCTAATATCAGTACAACTCAGATCTACACCAGCTTAGACTTTCAACATTTAGCGAAAGTGTATGATGCTGCTCATCCTCGTGCAAAAAAGAAAAGAGAAGACTGATGAAATTCTATCGACGATTAAAGTCAATTAAAGCCATGAGTTTCGATCTCGACGATACCTTATATGATAACTATCCTGTGGTTCGTCGAGCCGAAGCATGGATGCATATGCATTTGCGCAGTCAATATCCACATATTACACATTTAGATGAGAGTGGCTGGTTGCAGTTGAAGCGTCATGTCATTCATCAACAACCCAGTTTGATCCATGATGTGAGTGCTATCCGTGTTGCTTGTTTAACGGCACTGTTCTTACGTCACGGCTACAGTGAACAAGATGCTAAGTCTGTTGCTCATCGTATTTTTACGCAGGTACTTGCGGTACGTAGTGATTTTATCGTACCTGAAAATACGTTCGCAGTACTATCAAGGTTAGCAGACAAGATCCCTTTGATTGCAGTCACAAATGGTAATGTCGATACCGATAAAATAGGGTTAACACCGTATTTTAGTGCAGTGATAAAACCCGGTAATGGTTTGAGAATGAAACCTTACCCGGATCTGTTTTCACTGGCCGCGAAGCAGTTGGATGTATCACCACAAAATATTCTCCATGTGGGAGATCATCTTAAATCGGATGTCGCGGGTGCTGTGACGAATGGATTCATGGCTGCGTGGTTTAATGACCAGCAAAAGTCACTCATGACGAGTAACAAGGCAACTCATTTACCTGATATTGAAATAACTCACTTGGATGAATTAACAAGCCTGTTATAATCCCTCTATTCTACTGATTAAATATACAGTCTAAGGTGACTAAATTATGGATGTATCTCTCTTACTGGACGGCCTCAACGATAAACAGCGTGACGCTGTCGCGGCTCCACCATCGAGTATGCTGGTTTTAGCGGGTGCTGGTAGTGGTAAAACCAGAGTATTGGTACATCGCTTAGCATGGTTAATGCAAGTTGAACAATGTTCACCTTATTCATTATTGGCTGTTACCTTTACCAATAAAGCGGCTGCAGAAATGCGTGGGCGTGTTGATAAGCTATTAGAAGGGCGCCAACAAGGCATGTGGATAGGTACTTTCCACGGCATCGCTCACCGTCTATTACGCGCACACCATTTGGATGCGGGCTTACCTGCTGAGTTCCAAATTATCGACAGTGATGATCAATTACGTTTATTAAAGCGTTTGATCAAAGCCATGAATCTTGATGAGAAGCAATGGCCAGCAAAACAAGCAATGTGGTACATCGGCGGTAAAAAAGATGAAGGTCTACGCCCTGAACATTTGCAAGCATATGACCCGATTGAACGTAACTGGATCAAGATCTATCAAGCTTACCAAGAGTCTTGTGATCGTGCTGGTCTTGTTGATTTTGGTGAGCTGCTATTACGATCTCATGAACTGTGGTTGAACAAACCGCATATTTTATCGCATTACCAAGATCGTTTTTCTAATATCCTTGTGGACGAATTCCAAGATACCAATAACATCCAATATGCGTGGTTACGTATGCTCACGGGTGATCGCGGAAACTTGATGATCGTTGGTGATGATGATCAGTCTATTTACGGCTGGCGTGGTGCGCAAGTGGCAAATATTCAACGCTTCTTGACGGATTTTAATGGCGCTAAAACGATTAAACTAGAACAAAACTACCGTTCGAGCAGTAATATTTTGAATGCTGCCAATGCCCTTATTGTGAATAACAGTGAGCGTATGGGTAAAGAACTCTGGACTGAAGATAGCGAAGGTGAGCCGATTTCATTATATGCGTCATTCAATGAAGTGGATGAAGCGCGTTTTGTAATAGGCCGTATTAAAGAATGGCAAGATCAAGGTGGCTCTCTGAGTGACTGTGCGATCTTATACCGTAGTAATGCTCAATCGCGTGTACTCGAGGATGCGTTATTACAAGAACAACTCGCGTATCGTATTTATGGTGGTTTACGTTTCTTCGATCGTCTTGAGGTTAAAGATGCAATGGCGTATATGCGTCTGAAGAACAACCGTGACGATGATGCCGCATTTGAACGTATTGTGAATAAACCCACTCGTGGTATTGGTGAGCGTGCTTTATCATTATTGCGTGATGCGAGTCGTGAACAAGGTTCGACATTGTGGCAAGCCGCGATCTATTTATTGGATAATAATTTGATTGCTGGACGTGCTGCGAGTTCAATCCGTAAGTTCGTTGAACTCATCACAGAGCTAGATAATGATGTTGCTGAGTTAGCCTTGCATGAACAAATCGATCATGTGGTTTTATACTCTGGTCTGAAATCTATGTATCAACTTGAGAAAGGCGAAAAAGCCCAATCACGTATTGAAAACTTAGAGGAACTGGTTTCTGCTGCACGTGGTTTTAAAATTCCAGATGACAGTGAAGAGATGACTGAGCTATCAGCCTTCTTAGCATTTGCTGTATTGGAATCAGCTGAAGGCCAAGCGGATGAGTTTGAAGATGCGGTACAGTTGATGACGCTACACTCGGCAAAAGGTCTGGAATTCCCAGTCGTCTTTATGGTCGGTGTGGAAGAGGGCATGTTCCCAAGTCAGCAATCGACTGAAGAAGCTGGACGCATGGAAGAAGAGCGCCGCCTTTGTTATGTCGGTATTACGCGCGCAATGAAGAAACTGTATATCAGTTATGCTGAATCACGCCGTTTATACGGTAAAGAAATGAATCATCGTCCATCACGTTTCATTCGCGAAGTACCTGAAAAATACATTGAAGAGATCCGTTTAAAAACACAAATCCGCCAACCAACACAATTTGGTCGTTTTAGTGCGGGTGCTGAAAAAATGTCATTTGAGTCGACGGGCTATCAATTAGGTCAGCGTGTATTGCATGCAAAATTTGGTGAAGGCATCGTGATGAACTATGAAGGTAGTGGTCCACAATGTCGTATTCAAATTGAGTTTGATCAACTTGGCAGTAAATGGCTTGTCGTTTCTTACGCTAGATTACAGGCTCTATAGTAAGGCTTAACTTTTTATAGTATAGTTGCGCGATTTTTTAGGATAGTATCACTGCATACTCAACGCTAACTTGGATGTTAGCGCTACTCATGTGGTTACAGGGAGTTATTTTGATATCACGGTTTATCATCGCGCTGATGTGCTTATTTAGCTCATTTGCTTATTCTGCTATATTCAAATCAGACAATACGCAGTTATTAACGCAGTGGCTATCAGGCGTACATAGATCGACGAATGATGTTATTCAAGGACGAGACGTTAACATCGATCTACGCATTTTTCCTATTTGGCAAGATCGTTTTGATGGTGAATGGTTATATATGGAGAGCCGTATTGTTGGCTCGCCGAACAAACCATTTCGCCAACGTATTTTGCAATTAGTGGCGACACCAAACGGTCTTATCCGTCTATACAGTTATTCAATTCCACGTGCTTCTGACTTTGCTGGTGCTTATTATACACCGAAGGTATTGATGAGCTTAACGCAATCTCAACTTAGTATTAGTAATAACTGTGAGCTATTAATTGAGCTGAAAATAACAAATACATTTGTGGGTGAAACAGACTCTAACTCATGTATTACTACGAGTCATTCTTCATCGCTAATCACGACATTTTTTGCCGTGTCGGAAGCGAATATTTCATTCTTAGATGGCGGTTATGATAAGTTTGGAAATCTTGTTCCAGGCAGACTTGATATACCCGTTACTTTTCTAAAGCTTGAAGATTATAAGCTGAGTGAGTAGAGAAAGTAATAAGCATCCTGCTTAGTTGATATATTTTAGGATGCTTATTATGATATTACGTAATGTCATTACTCTGTGTTATTACGATGACGTTTTTAAGAGTGCACGCTGATAACGGTTATGTTTAATACCATCCACACTGAACAATACTAATCCCGCCCAAATAAACGCAAATGTCATTAATGTTTCAGTATTTATCGCTTCATCAAAGAGCGTCACACCCATAATAAAGAGTAATGTTGGACCAATATATTGGAAGAAGCCAAGCGTTGATAGTGGCAGGCGTACCGCTGCATGATTAAAACACAATAATGGTATGGTCGTGACAAAGGCAGCACTGATTAATAATAGGTTTAAGCTCATGCTATTTGAGGCTAAGTCAGCTGTCGCAGAGTCTGCAATCAAGAATAAATAGATGGCAGCGACTGGTAGCATAATCATCGTTTCAATAAATAATCCAACAAGTGGATTGAGTTTTAACTTCTTACGCATCAAACCATAAAACCCAAAACTACAACTTAATACCAAGGCAACCCAAGGTAAATAACCTAACGAGATAACTTGAATTAAGATACCAACGATAGCCAGTAAAATGGCGACCCATTGTAATTTACGCAGTTTTTCAGACAGAAATACCATGCCAAGTAATACGTTAATAATAGGGTTAATGAAGTAGCCTAAGCTCGCATCGAGTAGATGGCCATTATTTACGGCCCAAATATAAGTTAGCCAATTGATACTGATGAGTAATGAAGTACAAAGCAGTAAGAAGATATTCTTAGGCGTTGATAGCACGGACTTAACCATCGGCCAAAATTTAAATAGGCTGACTAATACAGCAACAAAAATGCAAGACCACAGTGCTCGATGGGCTAAGATTTCATAGGCTGGTACTTCATGTAATTGTTTAAAATAAAGAGGAGCGAGCCCCCACATTACATAAGCAAGAATGGCGAATATCACCCCGTGCTTAGTATCATTGTTGGTTGTCATTGCTTAGGCCAGTTATTTGGATAGAAAAAAATTGATTGGCTAGCATAACAATGATGTGTAAACAGGGACAGTGATATTAATAATCTTTAATGCTCGTTTAGCCGACCAGATAGGTGCCTGTACCAAAGGCAATATGCACCCCTTCTTGATTATGTAATTCCATGCGAGTGACCGCGACTTTATTACCTGAACGAATAACATGTGCGGTTGCGGTAAATTCATCACCCCAACCAGGACGTAAATAATCGACGCGTAAATCAATCGTGCCTAGTGACTTTAGATTTTTGTGAAAGCTCTCGGAGTTTTTCACTTTCATCTGTGGAATTGCGGCCGCCGCTACTAACATACCGCCAGCAACATCAAGCAGACTTGCAGTTACACCTCCATGCAGTATTTTTCGAATTGGGTTACCAATTAATTTATCATCCATATTGATACGTAATTCAATGCTATCAGTCGTGTAGTTCGTAATGCGCATGCCGAGGAGATCGTTAAATGGCATCTGATTCATAAACATATCGCTAATGAAATCTAACATTTGTTGCTCTGTAAGTTCTTGGTCAATTACATCTTGTTCGGTCATTGTTCGCATGCATCCTGCTTAAGCTTTTCGTTGCTGTTATTAACTGAGTTACGTTAAGGTAACTCAGTTTCGAGGTAAATACACCTGAAATTGCTTATTCAACGGATTTTATTTTATATTGATTTGTTTTCTGGGATCAGGATGACACCTTGATAACCGGTTAATGTGATTTTATTCATTATCTGGCTTAGGTTTCCGTCGGTATTAAGGCGTCGGTATTGACCCGGTAAATCAAAGGTTGCAGTGGATTGCTCACCAAATGTTTTATTTTTACCACTATGGTCGGTGTAGTAAAGAATTAACCCTTGTTGGTATTGTCGAGCTATAACAGCGACCTTTGGTGGCTTTGATTGTTGCCAAGGAAGGGTGTTAGCGGTTTGGCTATGAAGGTAAAACCAATGGCTCGGCGTGATAGGTAATGCTTGGTTATTGATGGTTAATTGGGTGTCAGTGCTACTCGCAATCATATTATTACGAGCATCGACATAGTGCACTGCTGGATAATCAGTAGGAGCGGGGATCGGTTTACCAATGTCATGTTTCAGCATCGCAGTGGGTTGGTAGGCGACATTTAGCGGTACGCCTGATTGGTAATAATTATTTTCGGTTGTATTTTTACTGGAGTAATAAAAACTGTTATTCCACTGCTGATAAAAATCTAATTGTGGATTATTAAGCAAATAGAATATAGCAAGATTAGTTGTTTGATCGTGTTGCCAGTTTGCTTTGCTATGTCCTTGCCAGTGTACTTTTCCGCCCTTACGCATGTGAGCCATTAGTACACTGCGCTTATTCTGTGCGCTTAATAGGAAATGCTCCCAACGCTGTAATAAACCTCGCTGTTGTGAAAGCCCTAAACTCGGGTGGATATAGTCTTCACGAACAAAGAAATTAAACCCTGTTACCAAAGGTTGCAAGCCGGATTCACTAAATAGATTTAAGTCAGAGATGTTGGCACCAATCCACGTTCGTGGGTTAGTTTGTTGTAGGTGCTCATTAAAGGCGCTGAGACTTTGCCAGTAGAATTTTCCTGCTTGGCGAACGGGCAGTTGTAATTCGAGAATTTGCCCACCACTCACGGTTTGGAACTGTGAAGCATTGGGAATATGGTAAAGAGAATCATTATAAGCGCCTTGATGGCCTTGCCCTAGCCAATGTTGATAAAGGTAATCACTTAACAAGGTGCGGTTACCTGCGCTAAACAAGTTAACGTAGCACATTGCTGACTGTTCATTCCACATTCTACCAAGCGGTATTAAGCGAGCTTGATAGGGAAGTCGAGCACTGGCTTCGGTATTTGGTCGTTGTTGATATTCATGGGCATCGATATAACCGTCTTTATTCGTATCGTTCACCGGATCCCATCCTGGAATTGTAACGTAATGCTTGCCCGATTCTTCGGTAAATTGATACCAACGTGGTAAATTTAGGTTGTTAATCGTTAACCCTTTTATGGGATTATCTATGGTTATTTTCAATACAAAAAATCGTGCATTTTTAATTTGTAATTGTGCGCCTAATTGCGAACTGAGTTGTGATGAAATACTTACCCTCGGCCAGTGCTGGGGCGGGACCCAGCGACTATTTAATGTTGATGATAAGGGTTGAGTTATCAATGGTTGCCAAGCGTACTGAAGTGTATTTTGGGTGATGTCCCGTGTTGCGTAGGAGATTGTAATATTGCTGTCATTTAGCTTATGACCATTAAACCCTATATCGAGACCCGTTAATTTTTCTGATGAAAACAAATATAAGGTTTGGTTTTTAATGAATGTTAACGGCTGTTCCATTGGTAGATTCAGACGTTTGATGCTGCCCTGTCGAGTCAGTGTCGAAGGCTGCTGAATCGCAACTAACTCAGGGATACCGTAGAGTGGGGTATTATGGCCATGGCTATTATCGGGTATTTCAATTTTTGTATCGTGTTGAAAATGCAGAAATAACGTTTCGTAATCTTGTTGTGCAAGTGTCATTAAGTGGCGTAGGTATTGTTCTTTATTACCCATTTTCCAATCTAGTTTCTGGCTATACATATAACCGAGTTGAGTTGTCTTTTCGGCTTCGTATTGGTCATAACTACCACCAATACTAATATCAGCATGATTATCTTCCCATTGTGATACTGCATGGGCTGAACTGAATTGCTGCTGCCAATCAGGTGATGTAGCGGCTTGTTGTTGGCCGTTAATAACCCATGCCGTTCCTGCTGAAGGGTATACCTGACTGACTGCAGTGGATGTTGATAGAATAAAAATAACGAGTCCAAAGCAGTAGTCGAGAATATATTTATACATAAATCATGTGTCTCACGCCATTTACGTATTTTGAGTGCCGTGATGGGTTGAGTGGACAATGACTAACAAGTTCGCTAAGTAGTCGCTCATGTTGGTCTTGGCATTTTAATTCTAAAAGTACATAGTCACCCACTTTTCGTGATCGAGTGGTGTTTGGTCTACTCCAATAGCGCTGATCATATACTTCCATATTAGAATCAAGTGTTGCCCGTATTCGCCCACAGAAACTCACCAAGTATTGGCGTTTATAGCGTCCCAATAATATAGGGTAAGTCTGGCTATCCCACTCTGATAGAGCCTGCAAAGATAATTGAGACTGACAATGTTTAATATGTTCAGACCAGCTAATATCAGGATCATCGAAGTTTAATTGCAAAGGATAAATGACCTTACAGCCTTTACCACTTCGGCGTTGTTTAAATTCGAGCTGCGCTTTACCTGCGTTCGTAATATCGTGATACCAGCGAATACGCATTTTATTACGATTGCTAATACCGGTAAGGTTCTCGGAAAAGCACGCCATTTGATGGCTGTCAAAATAAACGCTATTCACATATTGGTCTGGATGATGTTGGCGAAACCCCATCGATGATAAGCGTAACCAAGACAACATATATTCTAAGCGATTAAGCGGAATTGGTATTTTAATTTCAAAGCGATAGTCTTGGGTCATTTTGGTTTGTCCGAGCGCATGGAGCTAGTGTAAAGTTTCTTCACGTTTAATTTTTTAGCGGTTTGTTTTTGCCCATCTAATGAAAGAAAGTTGTTTTTTTGGAGCATGCTAATATCACTGCAGTTATCACAGTTAAAGCTTGACGCTTGTAAGCTTGCGCCACCAAAAAAGGGCTTTTTCATATAAGACATGAAGAGGTAATGTTTAATATCTACGGCGTTAATATCTGCGGCGATAACCTGCGAGCCATCTTTAGCCACAATACCGAATGCTGCACTATTAAGTTGAATTTGGGCTGCATCAACGCTGCTATGCTCACCTGCAGATATGGCTTTGTCGCGAATTTGACTGAATTGACTGTTACGGACGATAATGTCAGAACCGCTAATATCAATAGCATCACCACCGGATCTCACACCGACAGTATTGAATTGACTGTCACTAATTCTACCTTTACAGAAATCACAGTCAAAGCCGTCAGAATACGCATTTTCAATGACTAGCTTAGTCAAATTAAACGTGCTGTTTATCATGTTCAAAGCATCTTCAGAACGATTATCGCGTAACGTCATATCGCTGGCTTCAAGGTCGACATCATGCATATACAAGGCGCCTCTTGGTTGCCAGTTACCTTGTTTCGGGCTCGCGCTTGCCGTCATATTTAAATGGTGGATACTGGACTTACTACCTGACCCAAATACCGCAATACCTTGCCACGTATTGTTACTATTTCCGGCTAATGTAACAGGGTATTGAGCGCTACCTTCAATATCAAGTTGACCAAAAATAAGCATGCCGCCTTGTTTACTAAATTTTAGTTTTGTATCCGCAGGCATATAAACACGTGTGTCTGCTGGGGTAATGAGGTAGTCATTTATTTGCCAATTACCTGGTTTAAAATACCAACCATCTTGTTGAGCTTGAATAAAATCGTATTTAGCAAGTACATCGGCTTCGTCTTGCATCGGCAAAGGTCGAGGTAAAAAGCTGGTTGCTGATTCTCCGAGGTTAAAGCGATACGTCTGGAGCTTTTTATCTCCTTGGCGGCTGAGTAATTGAATGTTGTAGGCTTCAGCATTATCAATGATTAAACTGTCATCAGCTTGATTACTCGTGAGGGTGAACGGCAACTCAGGACTATCAGTTAAACTGATTTCACTACCCCATTTATCACTAACAATTAAATCAATAATGGATACTGGAACTTGATTGTTATTACGTAATTGTAGTTGTTTTTCATTATTGCTATAGCGGAATTCACTCGCGAGATCCCACGGTAATTCAGCACTAAATGTATTCACATGACGATGCCAGTCTGTGGGCATTGTAGGTAATGAACGACAACCGTCTGCTAAACATTGTGCATGTGCAATTAAACTATCAAATTTATAACCCTGCAGTAGTGGCGAGCCATGCTGCATTTTCTTTAGAACCTGCTGCTGTAAAGATTCTAGTTGTTCGGGTAACTGCTTATTTTTAACTAAGGTGATTAAATGGTTTAACGATTGGTCGTATTGGTCTTTCACTTTGTTATCAGCAAGCATTGCTTGAATCAAAGGAAATTGTGTACTAACAGGTTGTAATAAAATCTTATCAGGTACTGGCGATAATGCTTCATCACTTTGGATTGGTTCAAGTTTAGCTGTATGCGGGTTATAGTAAAAACGTAAATTATTCCAACTAAACGCATGCCATGCAGACCAAAGATCGACAGTTGCTAGATACTGTCCAAGTTTACGGCTATCAAATACATCGGATGCACTGCGGCGTTGATTGAGAAAGTCACTCAACAGAGTTAATGCGATCTTACGTTGTTGATTTAAGCCAGGGTTACTAATTGCGTCGCTTTGTTGAAATACTTTAGGGCGAAACACTTTATGTAATAGATTATTATCTTCATTCTGTACGGCTTGTTCTAATTTTAAGATGAGCCCTTCGGTGCGGTTATTATTCGCGAGTAACTCTTTGGCAAATACTTCTTCTAATAGCATCAGTCCCCAAGGCGTCCCATTAACGGTTAAATTAACTGGGATATGCTGTGGTGAGATGATATCAAAACCAGCAATATCTAAGGTTTTACTAAATAATAACGGTGCATGATTACCGCGTACATTTGGGCTGAGTAAGGCGAAACGTTTCACTTTTAATAAGCTACTTTTACCTTTTAGCTCAACGCGTAATGACCAGCGTTGTGGCGCTTCCACGTGATCAAGCAAGTCCCCTTGTAAGCGTACTTTTGCGACATACTTATCTTCTAGATAGCTCACATTAGCTTTAACTTCGGCACGTTTGTCAGGAATCTGACCTTCTTGCAATGCTTGTTTACGGTCGGCCACCAAACGCATCCAATCTTGATACTTAATATCGAGTTGTAAATTAGGGATATTTGTATCAGCGTTGAGGTATTTCAATGGTGCATCAATGACAGCATTTAATAGTTGCGTATTTTTAGCGCTGCTATCAGTACTGTGTGCAACAAAACCATGCTGAATAAGCATTTGCTTTACGGTTTGTGGTGACGGAATTAGAAGTACTAATACCAATAATACCCCACCAATTGTGTACCAACGATCGCGTTTTGCAAACCGCGATCTGTTTTCCGATAGGAGCATAATTATACTCCTGCAATATTATGTTGTTCGAGTAATGATAACGCCACCCCTGGATAACGTTGTTTTAACGCTTCAAATAGATTATCGAGATGCTCGCTATTGGCAAAAGAAATAAAGAACGTGGCCTCAATGAGCTGCTGTTCATGATCGTAGCGTCGTAAATCGCTCCGTGTTGTGTGGGTGGTAAAAATGTCCTGCAGTTCGCTAATACTAATTTCAGCTTCGCCTTCATGTTGGTGGCGTAACGATAAGAAAATCCCTTTCTCACCATGATGTTCTGTTTTTGAGTGTTTGATAAAACTCACTAATATCAATGTTGTAATACAGGCGGTGATCGCGGCAACTGTTTGTCCTGCACCGAGTGCGACAGCGATACCAATATTTAAAAATAAATATAATAGTTCTTCTGGTTCTTTAATCGGCGTACGGAAACGGACGATTGAGAGTGCACCAACTAAGCCTAATGCCAATGCGAGAGAGGCTTTTACGATGGAAATAATTAAGATTACCGTCAGCATTAGAAGAGGAAACAAGCGCGAGAAATCTTGTCGGTTACAAAATGAAGAGGCAAAATACCGGAAATGGGCGCCAATAACCCAAGATAATATAAAACCTATGATGAGGTTGAGTAACAATGGCGCTAGCATGACACTGGCAAAAGGGAAGAACATGTCCTGGACTTCATTTGGTAGAAATGCGGCTACGGCTGGGCTAATTTGTTCCACAATAAACTCTCCTTGAATGTGGGTATTCAGAAATATATAACTAATTTCTATGCTGTTATAATCCAGTGTAGGCAATATTTTGTAGATTGAGGGGTCGTTGATATTATTTGCGATAATTTTGTTTCTGTTAGAGTTTGTTTACTACACTGGTATACTGTTAAAATTACTGACTGCGTTATTCACATAATTGCTATAGCGACTTATTTAACCTGAGATCGAATTATCATGACTGCACCTGTATCTACCTTACCCTCAGCTCAAAATGTGCTTGAGACTGTTTTTGGTTATCAACAATTTCGTATGGGTCAGGAAGATGTCATCGCACACACTGTTGCTGGTCTAGATAGTCTGGTTATCATGCCCACTGGTGGCGGTAAATCATTGTGCTATCAAGTACCTGCATTGGTACGCGGTGGTTTAACAATCGTGCTTAGCCCACTCATTTCATTAATGAAAGATCAGGTGGATGCATTGCGTGCGAGTGGTGTTTCAGCCGCTTATATGAATTCGACATTGGGGCGTCAAGAATCTGCTCAAATCTTTAATGACATGCACAACAATCGACTTCAAGTTTTGTATTTATCGCCAGAACGCTTGATGTTGGGGGATTTTTTGCAGTCGCTTCAACAATTACCAATCAGTTTGTTTGCCATTGATGAAGCCCATTGCATTTCCTCTTGGGGTCATGATTTTAGACCGGAGTACAACGAGTTAGGTAAGCTTAAACAACTTTTTCCACATGTTCCTGTTATGGCATTAACGGCCACTGCTGATGACGCTACGCGCTGTGATATTTTAAATCAGTTACAAATGAATGACCCTAAAGTCAGCATGTCGAGCTTTGATCGCCCTAACATTCGTTATTCATTGGTAGAAAAATTTAAAGCCTTAGATCAATTAAAGCGTTATGTAAAACAGCAAGATGGCGTTAGTGGTATTGTTTATTGCACTAGTCGTAAACGAGTTGAAGAAGTTGCTGAAGGTTTAGCTCGTGCTGGGTTTGATGCGAAACCGTATCATGCTGGTTTATCGCAGCAAGAACGCCAAGATACCCAAGAAACATTTATTCGTGATGAACTGGATATCGTGGTTGCAACTGTGGCATTTGGTATGGGCATCAATAAACCGAATGTACGTTTTGTTGTGCATTATGATTTACCAAAAAATATCGAATCTTATTATCAAGAAACCGGCCGAGCAGGACGTGATGGTTTGCCCGCAGAGGCCTTACTCATGTTTGATCCCGCAGATATTATGCGCGTTCGTTACATGGTTGAGCAAACCGAGAATGAGCAGCAGCAGCGTGTGGAAATGCATAAACTCAATACCATGGTCGCTTTTGCTGAAGCGCAGACTTGTCGCCGTCAGGTACTGCTCAATTACTTTGGTGAATTTAATGATGGTTCATGTGGTAACTGCGATATTTGTTTAGACCCGCCAAAACGCTATGACGGCGCAAAAGATGCACAAATGGCATTATCGTGTGTGTATCGTGTTGGTCAGGCATTTGGTATGGCGTACGTTGTTGACGTATTAAGAGGTTCACAGAATCAGCGGGTGAAAGAACGTGGTCACGATAAATTAACAACGTTTGGTATTGGTAAACATAAGTCACAAGAACATTGGTTAAGTGTATTGCGTCAATTAGTTCATAGCGGATTATTATTACAAAATATTACCCGTAGTTCGGTATTACAATTAACGGAAGCGGCGCGTCCGGTATTACGTGGCGAACAAGAACTTGAATTAGCGGAACCACGCTTGCAGCCAATGACGAATGTAGACAAAGCACCAAAACGCAGTAGTCGTATTGCTAACTTTAATTATGACCGTAAACTGTTTGCTGCACTGCGTAAGCTACGTAAAGACATTGCGGACAGTGAAAATATACCGCCTTACGTTGTTTTTAATGATGCTTCGTTAGCTGAAATGGCAGAAATCAAACCACAGAGTGAAGCTGAAATGCTGGATATTAACGGTGTTGGTCACGTTAAATTAGAGCGTTTTGGTCGTCAATTTTTAACTAAAATAGCATCTTACGATTCATCGTATTAAGGGAAAATAATGAGCTGGACTCTCGCAAAGCAACAAGCGACTGATAATATTTTAATGTTAGAGCATGATGGATTAGATTTTGAGAATTTCACCTCTCTTGCGCCTAAATTAGTTAGCGTATTGGATGCGCGCTTATGCGATAAAAATTGGGGCGCAGATCGCCACGCTTGGGTTCTTGAATACAAAGATATTAATTTGCTATTTGAATTTGAAGATTACACTTGTTGTGCATGGCTTGCTGTTGCACGCGAAGAAGAAAAAGGCATCTTAGCCGAAATAGCTGACATACTTGCTTAGAGGTGAGCGGTCTTAGCTGCTAACGGGTAGAAATTAGAAATATTCTTCTTCATTAAACCATAACTCCGCCTGTAGAGTAGTTGCGAAACTTTCGACAGTGATAGGGTTAATCGCGTCAATGGCTGCTGCAACCGAGTGTAGCCATTTAGGCTCAGAAATCAGCGCAATTTTATGCCAGTATTGCCAATATTTTATTCCCATCATGGCATCATCGACTAAAGCATGCAGTTCGAATCCGGTAAAATCATCTGCAAATATAACGCAGACATTCAGTTGGCTATGTTGTTTTAGAATATCACTGATAACGGGTTCTAATACATTCTCATAATCACTGTGTGTGATCGTTTTGGAAAGATTAATAAAGAGGTTGGCTTCAGATAGATTAATGATTGTGATCATGGACATCTCCGAGTGGCTGAATGTCCTTCATTTAGCGTAAAGACGTTAATTAAGGGGCGCAAAGCGGCTAACATTCATGATGATGCATTAATTATAGTCGCTTTTACTGATAGTTATTAATCTTGCGCGGTTAACTTATCGCGATTATCGACTTTTCACAATAAACATACTGATCAGCACGCTGACAATAATAAGGGTGAGGGCGATAACACTAAACGAGGCAATGCCAACAGTATCAGAAAAAAGATCGCTTAAAAGTTTAGTCCAAATTTCCATTGTATTAGTCCTCTTATTCTTGATGATATCAGCAAGTCAGTGTGGTTATATTGAGTTAACATGGCTTACTTATTTATAGGTAATAGTACGGATATTCTCGTTTGATAAACTGATCCAGATCAGGAATGCTTTTGTTACTGTTATGTTATTTTTAAAGTGTGATAACGACTTGTTTTTGCATTCCTATCTGGCTTGGGTATAATGCGCGTCCGACTTAGGTCGAAAACAATTTGCATGGGTTCCCTCACCCCATGAATTTAACTAAAAAGGTTTATTATGCGTGAATTAACTGCAATGCAGACGCGTCAAGCGTTGATCTGTCTCTCTTGTTTTCATATTTTAGTGATCACAGCGAGCAACTATTTAGTCCAACTTCCTATTAATATTTTTGGCTTCCATACTACGTGGGGCGCATTTACGTTTCCGTTTATTTTTCTGGCAACAGATCTGACGATTCGTGTATTTGGTGCTGGCATGGCGAAACGTATTATTGCGCAAGTGATGTTACCGGCCTTATTGATCTCATATGCACTATCGGTGGTGTTTTTTGAAGGTAGCTATCAAGGTGTGGGTGGATTAAGTGAGTTTAATACTTTTGTCGGCCGTATCGCGCTAGCAAGCTTCTTGGCTTACTTATTTGGACAAGCACTCGATATCATTGTTTTTAATCGTTTAAGACAATTAAAAACGTGGTGGGTTGCACCTGTATCATCAACCGTGTTCGGTAACTTACTCGATACTATCATTTTCTTCTTTGTGGCGTTTTATCAAAGTGTAGATCCATTTATGGCTGCTAACTGGGTAGAAATCGCAACGGTAGATTATGGATTTAAATTATTGATTAGTTTAGCTATCTTCCTACCACTATACGGTGTGTTATTAACGAAGCTTGCAGGTGTTATCACCTTCGAATCAAGTCATAAAATAAATAAAACTTCGCCAAAATTGAGTTAATTTAACTTATATTTTTGAGGGGGATAAAGGCGCTAAACTTCATTGTTTAGCGCCTTTTTGTTTTATTACAGTAATTGTTCGAGCAGTTTAAGGTATAATCGCGACGTTTGAGATTTTACGCTTTTAATTTACACGCAATTGAGGTGCCGAATGGCAACAGACGTGGGTTTATACGATGATATTCGTCCTTTTAATGATGACGAAATAACAAGTGTTGTTGAACGCTTAGTTAATGATAAGGAATTTATTACGGCGATTGCGCATTTCCAATTTCCGCGCTTGAGCAAGCATTTTAGTTGGGTGCTATTCCCAATGATCCGTATGGTATTACGTCGTCAATGCCGCAAAGTCACCAGTGTGAAAGAAATTCAGCACAAAGTGATTTCATATATGGAAAAAATGATCGCAACGACAACAACTCAAATAACCTTTAATGGTATTGAGAAGTTAGATCAGGATAAAAATTATCTGTTTATTTCCAATCACCGTGATATCGCGATGGACCCAGCATTTGTGAATTGGGGTTTACATCAGAATGGTCTCGATACTGTCCGTATTGCGATTGGTGATAATTTATTGAAAAAACCATTCGTATCAGATTTGATGCGATTAAATAAAAGCTTCATTGTGAAACGTTCTGCGAAAGGCGTGCGTGAAATGATGGCGGCATTTAAATCATTGTCTGGTTATATTTCTCATTCTATTAAAACGGAACAACAGTCGATCTGGATTGCGCAAAAAGAAGGGCGTGCAAAAGACGGTAATGACCAAACTGATCCCGCTATTTTAAAAAT
Source organism: Moritella sp. 24 (assembly GCF_018219155.1). NCBI lineage: Bacteria > Pseudomonadati > Pseudomonadota > Gammaproteobacteria > Alteromonadales > Moritellaceae > Moritella > Moritella sp. 24. The sequence goes on from NZ_CP056123.1 coordinate 110,496, forward strand.
GATGTATATGAATGGTAAGGGACAGAAAATTAGTTTTCCTGAATATATGAAATCATTAAATATCGTGCCTGTGACGATTTCTTATGAATACGATCCAAATGATGCAGCAAAAGCCAATGAGCTTTCGCAATTAGCAACAACGGGTGAGTACAATAAAGCAGAGTTTGAAGACCTTGATAGTATTGTTCAGGGGATTATCGGCTTTAAAGGCCATGTAAATATCACCTTTGGTGATGTGATTGTTGATGACTTTGTAGATGCAAATGAATTAGCGTTGCGTATTGACCAAACGATAGATAATAACTATCACCTACATGCAACGAACTTATTAGCTGCAGAACAATTACACGAAACAGCTGAATATAAGCAAGCTGCAAGTTCGGTAACAGTAGAGCAGCGTGCTAAGTTCGCTGCACATTTGCAATCAATACCTGCAACGTTACATAAAGCGGTATTGTCAGGTTATGCAAAATCAGTTGAGAAGAAAATAAAAACAATTAGCTAATCATATTCTTGATATTTATTTGTTAGCGAAAGCCCAGTATGACTGGGCTTTTCACTTTTTGTCTGACCGTAAATACGATTATTTTAATAATATTCATAATAAACACTTGCAAACCTAAATGAGAATGATTATTATTACCTTGTTCTTCAGGAAGTCATTATTTATTTCGGATGGACAAGACATTGCTCACATTGCTTCCGGGTTAATTTTAATCCATTACTCCTTGCAGGGTAAACCGAATTTTTTCGGGCCGGTAGATCAAACTTCTTATCCCTCGATTATAGGGAAGTTTGATTATTACCGGCTTTTTATTTTCTGCTACATTCCTCTTTTATTAACATAAATCAAACATTTTACTTCCTAAGTAATGTATTATTTTTAATCACCATGCTTCCTTTTTACACATATCATTCATCGGTTTAAGATTCTTTTCCACATATGCTAAAAGTATAAGATAATTTTAGATCTTACCTTTAAACGGTGTAAGTGCATGTTATAACTCGTCTTTATGTTCTTATGTTAATGATCTTCACATGTTATTCGTTTTTTTGATCGTCATTGTCAACAGAGTTATCCACAGTTGGATCAAGATCTACGATCTGGTGGTTAAGATCTGATCTTGAGATATATTTTTATCATCAACATAGCGAGAATTCACGGCTTGTGGCATGCTTAGTCTATTCATCATTTATTTCATTGAGTTTTATTTTTATGTCTACGATCCCTAGCAATCCCCTCGTGCTTGTCGATGGCTCTTCGTATCTGTTTCGTGCTTATCATTCACCCCCGCATTTGACTAATGCTGAAGGCATGGCGACAGGCGCTGTGTATGGTGTCGTTAACATGTTAAAGAGCTTATTAACACAGTTTAGTCCAAGTCATATTGCCGTTGTCTTTGATGCAAAAGGCCCGACATTCCGAAATGAAATGTATCCAGATTATAAAGCGCATCGTCCACCTATGCCTGATGATCTCCGCTGTCAGATCGAACCTGTGCATAACGCAGTTAAAGCACTGGGTTTACCGCTGATCTGTATTTCAGGTGTAGAGGCTGATGATGTGATCGGTACGATCGCACAACAAGCAAGTGCAGAAGGTCGTGCGGTATTGATCAGTACGGGTGATAAGGATATGGCGCAGTTAGTGGACGAAAATGTCACACTGATCAACACCATGACTGATGTCGTATTAGATCCGCAAGGCGTTCAAGATAAATTTGGTGTACCGCCAGAGCTGATCATTGATCTGTTAGCACTCATGGGTGATGCTGCCGATAATATTCCTGGTGTACCAGGTGTAGGCGAAAAAACTGCGCTAGGCCTGTTACAAGGATTAGGCAGTATTAAAGACATTTACAATAACTTAGATGATATTGCACCATTAGGTTTCCGTGGTTCTAAAACACTAGCTAAGAAAATGATCGAACATAAAGACAATGCTGAAATGTCTTATGCATTAGCGACGATCAAATTGGATGTTGATACTGGCGTTACCTTGGATGATCTTGCGATCGCAGAAACTGATGTAGATGCATTGGCTGAACTATATAAGCAAATGGGCTTTAAACGTTGGTTAGCAGCGCTACTTGGTGGTGCCGATGCAACAAAACATGCGCATGCTGGTAAAGCAACAAAATCGAGTTCAGATAATGGATCTGACAGCGATAATACAGTTGCGGCATGCACGATAGATCGCAGCAAGTATGAAACAATTTTAACCCAAGCCGATTTTGATCGCTGGTTAGAAAAATTACAAAAAGCGGATCTGTTTGCACTCGATACGGAAACAACCAGCCTTAATTATATGCAGGCTGAATTAGTCGGCCTATCATTTGCGGTTGCTGAAGGCGAAGCGGCTTATTTACCTGTTGCACATGATTACATTGATGCTCCCGAGCAATTAGATCGTGACCATGTTCTCGCGTCGTTAAAAGCACTATTGGAAGATAGCAACGCGAAGAAAGTGGGCCAGAACTTAAAATATGATGCATCAGTGCTCGCAAATTACGGTATTAAGTTAGCGGGTATTGCGTATGACACCATGATTGAATCATATGTTTATAACAGTATCGCGACACGTCATGACATGGACAGCTTAGCGAGTAAATATTTAAATCATACAACGATCAGTTTTGAAGAGATCGCGGGTAAAGGTAAAAAGCAACTAACCTTTAACCAGATTGAATTAGAACAAGCATCACCTTATGCGGCTGAAGATGCGGATGTTACGTTACGTTTACACAATGTACTGTGGCAAAAAATTGAAGCAGAGCCAACGCTCGTTACGTTATTTAATGAGGTTGAACTACCACTCGTTAGTATTCTATCTGGTGTTGAACGCCAAGGTGTATTGATTGAAAAATCAAAACTTGATGCGCAGAGTGTTGAACTTGGTTCTCGTATGCTGGAGCTTGAAGCTAAAGCACATGAAATTGCAGAACAGCCATTTAATTTGAGTTCGCCAAAACAATTGCAAGAAATTCTATTTGTGAAAATGGAATTGCCTGTCATTAAGAAAACACCAAAAGGTGCACCTTCGACAGCTGAAGAAGTACTGCAAGAATTAGCGCTTAATTACCCATTACCAAAATTGATTTTAGAATACCGTAGTTTAAGTAAACTAAAATCAACGTATACGGATAAGCTGCCAACCTTGATCGAAGAGAAAACAGGTCGTGTACATACTTCTTACCATCAAGCTGTTACTGCTACCGGTCGTTTATCTTCAAGCGATCCAAACTTACAAAATATTCCAGTACGTGCTGGAGAAGGTCGACGTATCCGCCAGGCGTTTATACCGCCAGCAGGTTACAAATATGTCGCAGTGGATTACAGCCAAATTGAATTACGTATTATGGCGCATTTATCGCAAGATAAAGGGTTACTTACAGCGTTCTCTGAAGGTAAAGATATTCACAAAGCAACGGCTGCTGAAGTATTCGCCGTTGAACTTGATGACGTAACGACTGATCAACGTCGTAGTGCGAAAGCAATTAACTTCGGTCTTATTTATGGTATGAGTGCATTCGGTTTAGGCCGTCAGCTAAATATTCCGCAAAAAGAAGCGAAGCAATACATGGCGCGTTATTTCGAACGTTATCCTGGTGTATTGACGTACATGGATGACACGCGTAAAACTGCCAAAGATAAAGGTTATGTGGAAACGTTATTAGGACGTCGTTTATATCTACCTGAAATTAATGCGCGTAATAAAATGCGCCAAATGGCTGCTGAGCGTGCTGCGATTAATGCGCCAATGCAAGGCACAGCATCAGATATTATTAAAAAGGCGATGATTAATGTTGCCCACTGGATTGATACTGTTGAAGTGGATTCTATTCACATGTTAATGCAGGTTCACGATGAATTAGTATTCGAAATTAAAGAAGAACATGTTGATGATTACGTAGCTAAAATTAAAGAATTAATGGCAGCAGCAATGACGCTAGATGTACCATTATTAGCAGAAGCTGGTATTGGTAATAACTGGGATGAAGCGCACTAATATTAAATTAAGCGTTAATACCACTATATTCTTATAGGCTATATGAAAAATAAAACCAGTCTTAAGGCTGGTTTTGTTGTTTTTATACATAAATTGTTTGGCTAAGTGCGCTTTGTCACAAAAAATGTAACAAAATAACGTATTTTACTTTCGTATGAAATGAGTTTGAAGTATATTAGCGGGGTAGGGTATGGAGGTTCGAAATTATATTTCAAACCTTTTGTTTCAAATTGAATTTATTATTCATCGCCACGTCACTTTTTGACGAGGCGTTTTTTTTGCCTAAAATTCAGTGTTTGAATTAGTCTTCGTCAATGTACTCAAAGTCGCTATCGTCAAACTCTTCGTCGTCTTCACTTGGAATACCAGTTGCTGGTTCTAGTGCATACCATTCACATAGTTTGTTTTTCAGTACATCGATACCTGTGTGTTTCAATGATGAAAATGGTGCTACTGTAACGTCACCACCAAACTCTTTAACCGCTTCTTTTACTTCTTTCACGGTTTTACTACGAACGCCTTGTTTTAATTTATCTGCTTTCGTTAATAACGCCATTACTGGAATGTCAGAATCAATAGCCCAAAGAATTAATTGTTTATCTAAATCTTTTAGCGGGTGACGAATATCCATTAATACCACGATACCTTTTAACGAATCGCGTTTTTGTAGGTATTCACCTAAGGCTTTTTGCCATTTCTTTTTTACTTCAAAAGGTACTTTAGCAAAACCATAACCGGGTAAATCAATTAGGCGTTTGCCTTCTTCAATTTCAAATACGTTGATAAGTTGCGTACGACCGGGTGTTTTACTGGTTCTCGCTAAACTTTTTTGACGAGTCAAAGTGTTCAATGCACTTGATTTACCTGCATTAGATCGCCCAGCGAAAGCAATTTCAATGCCCGAATCATCTGTTAGGTGACTAATGTCTGGCGCACTAATCCTAAATGCAGCGTTTTCGAAGTGTATCTTTTTGTTATCCAATTTAATATCTCTCATTGAAATTGTGTTAAATGATTACTTTTTTTTGAAAATGTGTAAAATAGTCAAAAAGAATAATAATAAGTGTAACATGTCACGCCGTGACATGGGATCGGAAGCTGAAAATAACAAGTGGAATGCTATGAAAAGTCTTGTCTTATCTTTTGCAATGTTAATTGGATTAATGAGTACCGCCCAAGCAGCAGGGGATGCTGCTGCAGGTGAAGCTATTTCTGGTACGTGTGCTGCGTGTCATGGCGCTGATGGTAATAGCCCAGCAAGTATCTACCCTAAACTAGCGGGGCAGAATGCTTCGTATATTGTTAAGCAGTTGAAAGATTTTCAACTTGCGATGCAAACGGGTGGTGAAAAGGGTCGTAATGATCCAACCATGATGGGTATGTCTGCAATGTTAACTGAAGAAAATATGCAGGACCTTGCTGCATTTTATTCAGCACAAACGATGAAACCTGAAGAAACACCAGAAGAAGTTGTTGCTGCTGGCCAGCAATTATATCGTGGTGGTGATATCGAACGTGGTATCGCTGGTTGTGCTGCATGTCATGGCCCGCGTGGTAATGGTAGCGAAACAGCTAAATTCCCGAAAATCTCAGGTCAACATGCAGATTATATTAAAGCGCAACTAGAGAAATTTAGTAGCCAAGAACGTGCAAACGATCAAAATGGTATGATGCATGATATTGCATATAAAATGAAACCGGCAGATATGGAAATTATTTCTAAATATCTTGGTGGTTTACACTAATCGTTTTTGGTTGGTGAGTTCATTTTAATATCGTAAAAAACTCAGCTTCGGCTGAGTTTTTTATTTTCATCAGAACTAAATTATCTTTTTTCTTCCCCGCTTTTTTGATAGTCTGCGCTCACTTAAAGAATTGCCGAATTATGCCCTTAATAAAGAGTAGTAAATTGACTATCTTTAAATAAGGCGAAATACGATACCCGCTAATAGTTAATGTCATTAATACGATCATGCCAGACATTATTGTTAGACAGATTTAAAACAGAGAATACTATGACTCGTAAAAGAAAAGAACGCTCAGGCGGCCCGTTAGCGATTGCTAAATCAGACCGCGCTAAACGTGAAACGAATACTCAAGCAGTAGAAGCGCGTAAGCAAAAACGTCTAAAAAAACGTAAAGGTTTAGTATCAGGAAATAAAACAACTGAAGCTGAAAAAGGCAAAAAACGCACGGGCGGTCCACGTAAATCAAGTGACCCACGTGTAGGTAGTAAAGCGCCTATTCAATTAGTTGCTGCGCCAACACCAGTAGCACAACCAGCAATTATTAAAGTTAAACAGCCAAAAGCAGAAGTTAAACCTGTTGCACCTGTATTAACGTTCGAACAAGAACTAGATAAGTTAGAAAGTGATGCTCGTCTAAATGGTTTATTACTACGTCTAGATAACAACGAAGTATTAAACGGCGATGACCAAGCATACGTAGATGAACGTGTAGAACGTCATGAGTTCTTACTTGAAGAACTTGGTTATGCAGATGACGAAGAATTTGAAGATGATTACGACGAAGATGAGTGGGATGAAGAGATGATGGCAGAACTTGATGCTAAATCACTACAGACTAATTCTGAGCAATTATCTGAAGATGAATTATACGAACGCTTCTTAGCTACCGAGAAGAAGTTAAAGAATAACGACGCTGAGGGATAATCATGCAAGCTAGTTGGATGATATTAATGGGCATAGGATGCCTGATCATTCTGGCATTAGCAGTGTATGCAGGGCGTTTACTGTATCGTGTGAAAGCACAACAAGTGCAGCAACTGAATCAACAAAATGAAGCGATTGCTGCACGAAAAGTCCGTATTACTGAAAGTGTACAGATTATTGCGAAAGCGATGAAAAGTGAAGAGTGTGACCTGTCAGAAGGAACCATTCGTATCAGTAAATTATTGGCTGCTATTCCAGCGGCAGAGCCCGTTGATTGGGCTGTTCAGTATCCTGAACTACATGCGTTTTATGACAAAATAAAACACATGCCAATCATGGATGCACGTAGTGAACTATCAAAAAAAGCACGTATGCAATTCGATTTAAACCGTTTTCGTTTTGAAGGCGAATATGCAGAACGTGTGCAGAAAGATGTTGCACGCTTAACGACGTTTGAGTGTTAATAAATTACGGTATTAATCGTTAATATTATGATGTAAGACAAACGGCAGGATGTTTATTTTCGGCATACTGCCGTGAGTTGTCTTAGGGGATGAATATGCTAAATCAAAAATTAGTCTGGGATCAGGCTATGATCGAAAAATATAATTACAGTGGTCCAAGATATACATCTTATCCAACAGCATTGGAGTTTGATGAATCTTTTGGTTATCAAGATTTTCGCTTTGCTTGCGAGGAAACGCCTGATAAGCCGTTGTCATTGTATGTGCATATTCCTTTCTGCCATAAGCTTTGTTACTACTGTGGTTGTAATAAGGTTATTACTCGCCATCTGCATAAAGCGGATAAGTACCTTGATGTACTCGAAGCTGAAATTAAACTACAAGCGCCATTTTTTAAAGACCGTAATGTATCGCAACTACATTGGGGTGGTGGTACGCCAACGTTCTTAACACAGCCGCAAATTCAACGTTTGATTGATGTGTTAAAAGACAGTTTTACTTTTGCTGACGATGCTGAAATTTCGATTGAAGTTGACCCGCGTGAAATTGAACTCAGTACTATCGATTTATTATCTAAAGTTGGTTTTAACCGCCTAAGTCTTGGTGTTCAAGATTTTGATAAAAAAGTACAAGCTGCGATTAATCGAGATCAAGATGAAGATTTCATTTTTGCTATTATCAAACGCGCACATGAACTTGGTTTTAAATCGACTAACATTGATTTAATTTACGGCTTACCACACCAAACTAAAGAGACATTTCATAATACATTAGAACGTGTGCTTGATTTAGATCCTGCTCGTTTAACCGTATTTAACTATGCGCATATACCGAGCTTGTTTGCTGGTCAGCGTAAAATGAAAGAAGAAGATATGCCGTCACCTTCAGATCGTCTAGCGATTTTAGAAGATGCGATTTCATTTTTAACTGACAACGGTTACCAATTTATTGGCATGGACCACTTTGCTAAACCGGATGATGAATTAGCCGTTGCACAGCGAGAAGGCATCTTACACCGTAATTTCCAGGGTTATACAACTCAGGGTGAAAGTGATTTGTTGGGACTGGGTGTGTCATCGATTAGCCAAATTGGTAATGCGTACTCGCAAAACCAAAAAGAGCTTAAAACTTACTACAAGCAAGTTGAAGAACTTGGTCATGCGCAATGGCGTGGTGTTGGGTTGAATGATGATGACTCGATTCGCCGTGCTGTGATTAAGCAATTAATGTGTAATTTTGAGCTAGATATGCAAAAAATTGCAGATACATTTGAACTTGATTTTGCGAGCTACTTTGCGGAAGACATGGAATTATTACAAACTTTCATTAATGATGAACTCGTTATTATCGAAGGTAATATGTTACAGGTTGCACCGAAAGGTAAATTGTTGATCCGTAATATTTGTATGTGTTTCGATGTGTATTTACGTCAGCGAGCACGCCAGCAGCAATTTTCTCGTGTGATCTAATCATGTAGATAGGCATGCGCGAATATTAAGGCACCTGAGGGTGCCTTTTTTATGCCTATAAATTGTTATTACGTTTTTAATAAAATAGTATTCTCGATTTTCTGACTATTAAGTTAGTATTTGTTACCTGATTTAATAGAAGATTAATATACATAGCTTGGTTCCTATGTAGTATTGTGCTTCGATTAGCATTATCTTATTTTATATAACGACTAATGATTGCAATGATCACTCAAAATGGAAGTACGCCTATGAAAGCGATTGTCATTGATATTGATGATACAGTATTGGATTTTGGTTCTCGGTTACGCGAGTTTGTAAATCATCAATATGATAAACAAGTGACGGGTAAACCTTTAGCATGGGACTTATGTGAATGGTTAGGCATTAAAGAAGGTCAGGATGTTAAGATATTAAAAGAATTTGCATCTAGCTGGCAGTTTGGCGCATTGGATGCGTTGCCAGGCGCTTCACGTATCCTCACTAAGTTAACGCAAGAAGGTTATGATATTTTTTGTATTACAGCCTGTAGTCGCGACCCACAAGTGGAAGCATTGCGTCGAGCGAACATGTATCATTGCTTCGGTAATATTTTTCAAGATATCTTTTTTGTGGAGTTTGGTGAGTCAAAAGCGACTTATTTAAATAAAATTAAACAAACACACGATATTCATGCATTTGTTGATGATAAATATGACAACTTGGTCGACGCGAAAAATGCGGGAATCGAGCACTGTATTATGATAAAACAGCCGCATAACAAGGTGTTTAGAGATGAAGTAACTTGTGCACATGATTGGTATGAAATTTCACATATTATTCAAACATGGCACCAAAAAACGTGGTCGGTACAATAAGCTAGACTTAATATTAGCGACTAAGTTCTCAGATATGATATGTATCTGAGTTTTTCAATTTGTAGCTTTAATTAGTACTTATGACTTTCAGATGAAAGTGGTACTATCTACTTAATAGGTAACTTAAATTGTGTGGGATATGAGAAATCATGCAGCAACGACATACTGATATTATTAATCTTGTAAATGAAAAAGGGCGTGCTTCAGTTGGCGAAATGTCGAATAAGCTGGGTGTTTCAGAGGTCACAATCCGTCATGACCTAAACAAGTTAGAAAAAGAAGGATTTATTCGTCGTGTTCATGGTGGTGCTACACCACATAATACCGATAATGTGTCTCATCGTATTACTGTAAATTATGAGCACAAACGTAAAATGGCAATGTGCGCTGCAAGTCTGGTTGAGCATGGCGAAACTGTGATGATCGAAGGCGGCAGTGCTAACGCATTATTAGCGAAAGAACTGGGTAAACGTAGTGATGTTACTATCATTACACCAAGCAGCTATATCGCGCATTTAATGAAAGAAACGGATGTTAAAATAATTGTGCTGGGTGGTCTTTATCAGCATGAAAGTGAAAGTATGGTCGGTACGTTGACGCGCCTTTGCATCAAACATACTCATTTTACTAAAGCGTTTTTAGGTATCGATGGTCTACACCCGAATACTGGTTTTACAAGCCGCAACATGATGCGTGCTGATGTTGGCGTGGCAATTTTAGAAAAGGGTGCTCAGAATATTGTCATCACAGACTCGTCTAAATTTGGTCAAGTGCATAACACACCGCTATACCAGTTCGAACAAGTTGATATGGTTATTACTGATGAAGATGCGTCATTAGAATATGTAAGCTTGTTAGAAAAGCATAATATTAAAGTAATAAAATAATACGTTACACATCAGAACTGCCATTCTGGCGGTACCTACTAGTTAGAAGTGTTATGTTATAACAATTCTAACTAGTATCTGAGGCGACTGTTATGTTATATTATAACAACTGTTCTCTGACCACTTATTTATATCATGTCCTTACTTTTATTTTTGAGCATTGCGACTCTCTTCCTTGGCCCTTATTTATGTAAATTTGTTGGCTCTAAATCCGATCGTTTTGCTTTCTTCGATAGCTTCATTTTTGTTTCCATCGGTGGTTTGGTGCTATTCCATATCCTGCCTGAATTATTGGAAAGTGGTGGTATTGCCGTTTTAGGACTGATGCTTGTGGGCTTATTTGGCCCAGGTATGGTGGAAAAAGTATTTCATAAAGTCGCTAAACAAACCCATTCTGTTACCTTAATATTAGGTGTTTTAGGTCTTGTTTTACACGCGATCACTGATGGTGGCGCACTGGCAATTGAAGATGATCAAACCGCTTACCTGTTAGCGATAGGCGTTGTGTTACACCGTTTTCCTGTTGGCTTAACTGTATGGTGGTTATTACGTCCACATTATGGCCGAGCGTTACCGTTAGCAGTGTTAACTGCGATGTCGCTTGCAACCGTGGCTGGTACTTGGCTCGGTGGCGAATTAATTGCCCATGATAGCGGAAGCTGGTTAATTTGGTTCCAAGCGTTAGTGATGGGCTCTATTTTACATGTGGTCTTTCACCAACCGTATAAACAAGAACATGGTAAAGAAACGCAACGTGATAAATTTGCAGCAGGAACTGGTAGCCTAATTGGTGCTATCTGTTTGCTTGCTGTATTACTACCGCATTGGTTGGGCTATGCACCGCATAATCACGGTCCGGAAGAAACGGCTGTTGTATCGCAAGTTGTACCGCAAGTTGTGACTTCAACTGAACTGACAAATGATCACGAAGAACATGAAGAACATGCAGGACATGCAGGACATGCAGGACATGCAGGACATGCAGGACATGCAGGACATGCAGGACATGACGACAACACTGGACATGACGACCACGCCGGACACGCTGACCATGCAGGGCACGATGACCATGTAGGACATGATGGCCACGCGGGACATGACAACCATGCAGGGCACGATGACCATGTAGGACACGATGACCATGTAGGGCACGATGACCATGCAGGGCACGATGACCATGTAGAACATGATGACCACGCAGGACATGACGACCATGCAGGACATGATGACCATGCAGGGCACGATGACCACGCAGGACATGACGACCATGCAGGACATGATGACCATGCAGGGCACGATGACCATGTAGGACATGATGACCATGCAGGGCACGATGACCATGCAGGACATGATGACCATGCCGGAAATGATGATCATGCTGGACACGCTCATGGAAGTGAAACGGCAGAAACATTATTACGATTTGTGAGTTTATCTTTGCATGCTGCTCCTGCATTGTTATTCGCCTATATTTTAACTTGGCTCATTAACATTGTTAAACCAGCATTCAACATGGTTGGACAGTTACGCAGTTCTGGCCCGGTTGCTGGTGCACTAAAAGGTACACTGATTGGTTTACCATTACCTATTTGTATTCCTGATGCGTCGGGGATGTATAAGCAATTAATCAAAGCTGGCTGTGGGTCTGCGTTGGCGGTGTCATTTTTAGTTGCATCACCTGTTATCGGTTTTGATGCGCTACTTATTTCATTGCCGTTATTGGGTGCTGAATGGGTTGGTATACGTCTAGTGATGGCTGTTATATTAGCGGTGACATTAGGATTACTTATTGGCTTATTGTTTAAAAAGCATGATTTGAATAGCGATACGAGTGTGACAACTGAGGCATTAGAGCAATCTACATCGCGCCTTAAACGTGCATTTGAACATGGCTTTTCACATCTAATCGATCATACAGCACCTTGGGTATTGTTTGGTTTGATTGCGGCTGCGACATTTACACCGACAATTGGTTGGGAGTTCTTACAGCAAGAACCTTGGTTGCAGGTCGTGCTCGCAATTTTGATTGCCTTGCCGTTCCATTTCTGTGCAACTGGTATCACCCCTATATTAGCTATTATGCTGATAGCTGGTGTATCTCCAGGTGCCGTTGTTGCGTTTAGTTTGGTTGGACCAACGCTTAACTTAGACTTGTATCGTTTTATTAAAGACAATCAAGGTAAGCATATTGCAATGGCTGTAGTGATGGCGATTGTCACGGTGGCGCTACTTCTAGGTCTTGGTATTATGTATTGGGTACCTGAATTACCGAAGCCTTGGTTAACAGTAGCACCGCATTGGCAAGATGATTGGTGGCGTTACTTGAGCTTGATTGTGGTCACCGTATTATTCTCGATAAGTATTTTACGTCGTGGCGCTCGTAGTTTCATGTTGGAGTTATTACCGCATAGCTTTAGAAATGCGAAACCACATCATCATCACCATTAAATTGTAATATCAATCTTGTTTTTACGAGCGTTGCGTCGACTAGTTGAACGACGCTCGTAGCGAGAGCAATGATTTAGCTGACGTTGTCGCCGCTCATGGCGATGACGTTGTTCCATAATAAACTCTCCCTCTACTTCAATAGTTTCTATTACCTCTGTGTCTTTATTTATTTGTTCTATGTTTGCTTCCATGCTTCACTCACTTGTTGTTATATTGAAACAACGACTCGTTAATCATTGATTTCATAGTTTAACTCTCTGCTGATTATTTTTATATTTGCAAGGTTAAACCTGTTCTGGTTTACTAAGATTAGTATAACTAGATGAAAATGTAGCTCAAATTAAACTTACTCTTCTATCGTAAACAGGATGTTTATAAACAGAGTAATAAAGGTTATTTCATGCCCAATAAAATGACAGATATTTTGACCGAAGATGAACTTAATTTATTACAGGAAGTAATCGATAGTCAGGCTGATGATACGAGTCAGGATGTGTCTATTTCACATATTTCCAAACAGATGCTTAATGTATTAGCCCAATCAGATGATATTGTTTTAGTTGCGCAGAATGAGAAAGAGGAGTTTCGCTTTCCGCTTTACTTGCTTAGTGATGGTTATAGCGATGAATTAAAAGAACTTGGTCCGCCTGATATTATTGATCATAAGGGGGGGGAAGGACGTTATTGGCGTTTATCTGATCCCAAAGGTTTAAAGGTATTTGACCATCAAGGTGAAATTGTATTAGGTGTGGTAATGAATATATCGACATCGGGTTTGTTTATGCACTGCAGTGCAGAGCAACTCTTGTCTATCGATTTGAACCTTAAGAAAGGGGATAGTCTGCATTTTTATTTAAAGATCCCACAACGTGGTTTTCATTTAGTTAACGCTAACGTTGTACGTATTGAAAATGAAAATAATCATGCGAAAGGACTGGCGTTAAATTTTGATATTAATAATGAGTTAGCGTTGATATTACATAACTATATTATTGAAAAACATGATTCATTGAATGATGAAAGTAGCAGCTAACTTAAATATAAGTTAACTGCTTAAGTCATGATTAATCGTTTAGCTCTATTTCACGAGCAACACGGTTACCATCAATTTTCACGCCTTCAACTTCAACATTGATGCCGTCGATAAAGTTAACCTGATTTAAACCGTCGTCATATGTTGTTTTAGCATCCGTTAATACCGTTTGGCCATTGATACTAAATGAAGTCACCTTGCCTGTTGGTGTTTTGACTACGTTATTCACTGTACCATCTAGTTCAAACTCAAATTTATCCCATTCATCATTATCTTTTTCATCAAACTCGATATCTGTTGCTAATCGATTATCACCTTGTCGCACTGAACTCACTTCGACCATTTGACCTGCAATTAAGTTATTACGGCTACCGTCATCAAACTCTGTTTGATTGTTTACTAAGAAGCGAACGCGTGAGTTTAATTCAAAGCTCGTTTTATCGTTCGCAACCCAAGTGATTACACCTTCAACTTCATTGTTATCACCTAGGTCATCATAATCTTCAACATCAATCTCTGTTGCGTTGAACGTACCATTCGTAAATTCACCCTTTACTTCAACCCATTGGCCATTTAAGAGTGTTTCATTATCGTCAATCTCAGCACTACTGTAGTTCACTGTAATGTTAGTCAATTCGAATGTATTAGAATTCAGATTAGAAATTAATCCTTCTATTTCTGATTGGCCAATTAAATCTACATCATCAAACTCAACAACAGAAAGTACAGTGTAACCGCCATCTGCAGCTGGTAGAGAAGACACCATTACCCAGTCACCAACATCAATATCATCAGATAAATTGGCAAACTGAAGGTCAACACCATTAATTGTAAATGTTTTATTCGTGTGGTTAATCTTTGTTACTGCACCTGCGATAGTTGGATTTAATCTAACTTGGGTTCCGTCTTGATCTGCTGTCGAAATTGTTACAGTCATGTCTTTTTTCAAGTCGACAATGTCTAGTTGTGTGCCGTTATAAACAATGTTGTTAGCGCTGTAGTTGTGGCCGTTTACAGTGATTTGATTAGTATTGAGATCAACCAGTTCAATTGTCCCTTCTACACCTTGCTGTGTTGGCTCAGTAATTGATGGACTGCTATCATCACTATTACATGCCATTAATGATGCTGAGATTACGGTCGCTAAAAATAATTTTTTCATGGTTGTCCTGATTCAAATAAGTTGGCTTTAAGATTTGAGCGCATAATATAGGCAAGCATGTGAAGCATTCGTGAAGGAACAATATGAAAGTTTTAATTGTTGACGATAATTACAATATTGCAGAGACGATTGCTGATTACCTTTCTCTTACAGACATTACTGTTGATTTTGCCTATAACGGATTAGCGGCAATTAAGTTACTTGAGAGTGAACGGTTTGATGTCATCATCATGGATATTATGATGCCTAAATTTGATGGTATTGCGACGGTAACGAAATTACGTGATGAACTTCGATGCGATACGCCTATTTTATTTTTGACTGCGAAAGATAGTCTTGCTGATAAAGTTGCAGCTTTCAAAGCCGGTGGTGACGATTACTTATTAAAACCCTTTGCGATGGAAGAGCTATTGCTGCGAGTTCAGGCATTATCTAGCCGTGGGGCTCGTCAAGATATTGCTGAATTAACCTTTGCGGATATTACTGTTGATAGTAAATCTGAGCGTGTGACTCGAGCGGGTTATGTGGTTAAATTAAGTCGTATTCAATTTAAAATACTACATTTATTAGTAAAAAAAGCCCCGCAAATTGTAACCAGAGAAGAAGTGATTAGCTCTA
Organism: Moritella sp. 24; assembly: GCF_018219155.1. Classification (NCBI taxonomy): domain Bacteria; kingdom Pseudomonadati; phylum Pseudomonadota; class Gammaproteobacteria; order Alteromonadales; family Moritellaceae; genus Moritella; species Moritella sp. 24. The sequence goes on from NZ_CP056123.1 coordinate 126,115, forward strand.
TTTGGGGGGACCAGCCACCTTCGAGTGATGCACTTCGAAGCCATATTTATAGCTTACGTAATGCGTTAAATCGCGGTTTTACTGATTCCAGACTAGAGACTGTTCATGGCCAAGGTTACCGAATTAAAAATTAATCTTTTTCCTAGTTTATATAAGCGGATCTGTTGGAGCTTTGGCTTACTGACATTTGCGATATTTGTGTTGTATTGGTCGGTAATTTACATTGCTGAAGAGCAATTAGAGGTGATCAGTTTACACCATTGGTTAGATACGATCGCAACGAAATATCAGCGTGATTATGAGGTTTTCGGGAGCGATGCTGCATTACCAGATTCTAATGAATTTATTAGCTATTGGGACCTGCAAGGCTTGCCTACATGGCTACAAGCTTACCAACAACCTGGGTTCTATGAACATCTATTAGGCAGTGAGGATAAACATTTTAAAATCGTTCCTCATCCTTCTGGGCAAGGTTTTTTTTACATTGTATTTAAAGACGATGCAGATGATTATTTAGATCATTATGAAAAACAACTGCACTTATTTATGATATCTGTCGGGGTTATCACGACCTTGCTTATGCTGTTATATGGGTTTTATTTGACCCGCGCTATTTCTAAACCGCTTGATGAGATTCAGCGTAAAATTAGTCTCATGCCACCGGGGAATGCATTATTTTCAATTGATAGCGCCTATTCAGAAAGTCGTGAAATAGAATTTGCATTACTACAAAGTAAAATGGATATTGCTAAGTATTTTCAGCGAGAGCAGGAGTTCACTCGTTTTTCGTCACATGAAATGCGTACGGCTATTATGGTCATTAAGGGCTCGACCGAATTGCTAAAAAAAATGCCAAATGAGTCTAAAGTGGCTAGGAAAGCACTTACTCGTCTCGATTTTGCCTGTGATGATTTGACTATATTAACAGACACATTTTTATTACTTGGACGTAAAGTACTTTCTAGTCATCATCTACAATCTTGTCAATTGGAACTGTTACTAAGACGGCAACTGAATGAGATGGAATTGATATTTAACAAGCAACTTATTCATTATGAGTTGATGATTGATAATACGTTGCTGATTCTGGCACCTGAAAGTTTCTTAGTGGTTATCATTAACAACTTAATGAAGAATGCGTTGGACTATAGTACCGGTGAGATCTCTATTCGTCTTATTAATCAAACGCTCACTGTGAGCAACCCTTATGATAGTCAGATCGGCATTAATGCGGGCTATGGTTGCGGCTTGATTATTGTGGAGCGGATTTGTGAGCGCATGAATTGGCAAATTAATATCACTGATAGCGGTAGTGAGTTTCACGCTGAAATTGATTTTGGATTAACGCCATCATCAGCAATCAATTCAATGATTGAACGTGCTGACGATGGTCGCGAACGTGATTAGCTAATATCGAGTTCTTTTAGCTTGCGGGTGAGGGTATTACGACCCCAGCCCAGTAATTTAGCGGCATCTTGCTTGTGACCCTGAGTATATTCTAATGCCGTCTGTAGCATGATACGTTCAAAATCAGGCATCGCTTCTGCCAAGATATCACTTTGCCCTGATGCAAGTTGTTGGGCTGTCCAGGTTTTAAGGTGACTGCGCCAATCTCCATTTTGACTTACATCATTAGAGACTAAACTAGACTGTTCTTCGGTGATCTCTGAAGGCAGATCAGCAATAAACACCTCTTGGCCACTGGCCATTACAGTTAGCCAGCGACATATATTTTCGAGTTGGCGAACGTTACCCGACCAATGATGGTTTGCTAAATAAGTTTGCGCTTCCTTACTGAGAATTTTGGTTTCGACACCGAGCTCTTTACCCGCTCTAATTAAAAAGTGATTCGCTAATTTCGGGATGTCTTCTCGGCGTTCGTTTAATGATGGGATATGAATCCGAATCACATTTAAGCGGTGAAATAAATCTTCGCGGAAACTACCATCGGCTACTTTCTTTTCTAAATTTTGATGTGTTGCTGCAATGATACGCACATCAACACTCACAGGTGAGTGGCCACCAACACGATAAAACTGGCCGTCAGAAAGCACCCGTAATAATCGAGTTTGGATATCAATTGGCATATCACCAATTTCATCTAAAAATAACGTACCGCCATTTGCTTGTTCAAAGCGGCCATTACGTACGCCTGCTGCGCCCGTGAACGCGCCTTTTTCATGACCGAATAATTCCGATTCAATCAAGTCTTTAGGAATAGCGGCCATGTTTAATGCAATGAATTCGTTATTCACACGCGGACTGTGTTTATGTAACGCTTGTGCGACTAACTCTTTACCTGTACCTGATTCACCATTGATGAGTACGCTGATCGATGAGCGAGATAATCGACCAATCGCGCGAAAAACTTCCTGCATAGCAGGGGCTTCACCAATGATTTCAGTCACAGGCTCGACTTTATTATTCTTACGACGATTTTTGCTTTGTTCTTTAGCATGAGTCACTGCGCGTGTCGCGAGAGAAACTGCTTCATCGATATCGAATGGCTTTGGTAAATATTCGAATGCACCAGACTGATAAGCATTCACTGCGCTGTCTAAATCTGAATGTGCAGTCATGATGATTATCGGTAAATCGGGGTGAGCGGTATGGACCTTATCCATTAACTCTAACCCTGTCATTTCAGGCATTCGAATATCTGAAATGATAATGTCAGGCTGCTCAAACTCTAATTTTGTCAATAAAGTACGCGCATCACTAAATGCAGATGTTTCAAAATCTTGTGATTTTAGCGCCTTGTCGAGAACCCAGCGGATTGAACTATCGTCGTCGACAATCCAAATTGTAGCTGTTGTCATAGTCTAATCCTTTATTTTCTTAGTGGCAGATAGATGGCAAATTCGGTATGCCCTGGCCAACTATGACACTCAATTTTACCTTTGTGTTGCTTCACTAGGTTTTGAGCAATAGAGAGGCCAAGTCCGGTGCCACCTTCACGTGCGGTGACCATCGGGTAGAACAGGGTATCCTTAATATGTTCAGGGATACCGGGTCCGTTATCGATGATTTTTATTTCAGCACATAAGCGATATTTCTGTCCTTGAATATTCACTTGATGCGCTGTTCGAGTAATTATTTTAATTGTGCCATGTTCTTTGAGTATTTGAATGGCATTGCTAATTATATTCAGCAGTGCTTGTTGTAATAAGTCGGGTTCCATTTCAAAGTCAGGAATTGATGGGTCGTAATCTCGCTCGATGATAATACCTGGTGGTAAATCAAATTCGACTAACTGTTTTACCTTTTCAATCACAGAGTGAATATTTAAAATGGTTTGCTTACCGGGTTTTTGCGGACCGAGTAAGCGGTCGACTAATGCGCGTAATCGGTCGGCTTGTTCGATGATAATACCGGTGAATTCTTTTAATTCAGCACTTGGTAGTTCTTTTTCCAGTAATTGCGCTGCACCACGTAGCCCGCCTAATGGATTTTTGATTTCGTGGGCGAGCCCTCGAACTAATTCTTGTGCCGCTTGTTGCTGTACGTGTTGATAAAGCTCTTGGCTGATCTTTTTTTGTAAATCGATCTGTCTTGCTTCAATTAGAATGCAGGTCTCAGAACCAAAGTTAGTTAGAGTCGCTGATATTTCGACTAACAATTGGCGATCATCAATGATTAATGACACTTCATTATCTGTAAACCCTTGTCCCGTTTTTATTGTACTCGTCAATAATGAGAGGTCGAGTGTGGTGTGTTCGATAATATCCGTTATTTTAGCGTCCAAGATACGACTTGCACTAAAGCCTAGCAGTTGTTCACCTGCCGGATTGACATATTTTATATGCAGATCATTATTGAGCACGAATACTGAAGACACGAGGTTATTCATTAATGATTGCTGAGGCTCTGGGATCATTATCATGGCACTTCCTTTGTTGGATAAATATCCTCTGACCAAATGCACCAAATAGGTGCTAACTCTAAAATATTACTGCACAGCGTGTTGAAATTAAAGCAGTAATGCTTAGTTGGCCTTAAAACGGTGTAAATAAATAGTAATTAGCTCTGATGATGCAATTACCTTGCCTGAATTGTTAACTATTTGTAACTGTAGTTGGTGTGTGCCGATGGGAATGTTAAGTACATTAAATTGACTTTCAATTTGCTCACTGTGAATAACCCCATCAATCAGTAAACGAATATTAGAGCCATATTGCAGCGTTGAACTCAGTGTTGCGGATACGATAATTTCGCCGTTGTTACTGCGTAATGTTTGCTGATCGATTGGTGCTTTGATCGATATGCTCAGCGGTAAAGATGTATCGTTAACTGTTGGCAAGGCTACACTGGCTTCTTGAGGCAATGATTGAGTGAGTGAACTAATAGAAGGCGGGGTGAGTTTAACGTCAATCTTTTTTGCTGAAGCTGGTTTACTTTCATCATCTGAAAAGTGGGTAATGCCTTGTTCATCAGTCCATTGATAAATAGCGGCAACACTGGCAAAGCTTGTTATTAATAAGGCTAATAGCATTATGTGTTTCATGGCGACATCCTGTCTATGGTTACTTAATTTGTATAGTTATTTTCACCTAATTACATTTATTTAACAAATAAAAAACCCGCTAAATAGCGGGTTTTTTTATATAAGATTTAACAATCAGAGCAGTATCATGATTTCATCATAATGACAGTTCTGTATTTGCTAATTTATACGCTGTAGTACATTTCAAACTCAACTGGGTGAGTTGTCATGTTCAGTCTCTCAACTTCTTCTTCTTTAAGTTCGATGTAAGCGTCGATAGTATCGTTCGCCATAACATCGCCAGCTGTTAAGAAGTCACGGTCAGCGTCTAGTGCTGATAGAGCTTCTTGTAATGAAGATGCAACTTGTGGAATTTCTGCTGCTTCTTCCGCTGGAAGGTCGTATAAATCTTTATCCATTGCATCACCAGGGTGGATACGGTTTTTAATACCGTCGATACCTGCCATTAACATAGCAGAGAATGCTAGGTATGGGTTTGCCGCTGGATCTGGGAAACGTACTTCAATACGTGTCGCTTTTGGCGATGGTACGATTGGGATACGGATTGATGCTGAACGGTTACGTGCAGAGTAAGCTAACATTACTGGTGCTTCAAAACCTGGAACTAAACGTTTGTACGAGTTAGTTGCTGGGTTAGCAAATGCGTTAATTGCTTTTGCGTGCTTGATGATACCGCCAATGTAATAAAGTGCAGTTTCAGATAGACCGCCATATTGATCACCAGCAAAAATGTTTTCGCCATTTTTCTGTAGAGATTGGTGACAATGCATACCTGAACCGTTATCGCCTACAAGTGGCTTAGGCATAAATGTTGCTGTTTTGCCGTAAGCGTGTGCAACATTATGGATAACGTATTTAGTGATTTGAACTTCATCTGCTTTTTCAACGATAGAGTTGAATAGTGCTGCGATTTCGTTTTGACCCGCTGTTGCTACTTCATGGTGATGTGCTTCAACTGTTAAGCCCATTTCTTCCATTACTAAGCACATTGCGCTACGGATGTCTTGTGCAGAGTCAACTGGTGATACTGGGAAGTAACCACCTTTAACGCCTGGACGGTGACCCATGTTGCCGCCTTCGTACTCTTTATCAGAGTTCCAAGAAGCTTCTTCAGCGTCAATTTTGTACATACTACCTGACATGTCTGTTTTGTACTTAACGTCATCAAATAGGAAAAATTCTGGTTCAGGACCGAAGAATACATCATCAGCGATACCTGTTGAACGCAAGTACTCAAGTGCGCGTTTTGCTACTGAACGTGGGTCACGGCTATAACCTTGCATTGTTGCAGGCTCTAGTACGTCACAACGAAGGTTCAGTGTTGTTGCTTCTGTGAACGGGTCAAGTACGGCTGTTGCAGGATCTGGCATTAAAATCATGTCAGATTCGTTGATGCCTTTCCAACCTTGAATTGAAGAACCATCAAACATTTTACCTTCTTCAAAGAAGCCGGCATTAACTTGATGATGTGGTAGAGAAACGTGCTGCTCTTTACCTTTAGTATCCGTAAAACGTAAATCTACAAATTTAACGTCTTGTTCTTTAATTAGAGCTAATACGCTTTCTGCTGACATAATAAAATAACCTCCGGTGTCATCAATATGATGGCTTCATTTAAAGTTGTTGACTGTAAACAATCATAATTTAAATAATGCCATATATGTGCCAACTATTTAAGTTGTTGATTTTAAAGTTTTAATGTACTTGTTATTCGTCATTGCAATTCTAGTGTGCACGAACTTAGTGCGCTAAGTGCACTTTTTTGGTGCAATGGGTAAACTCATACATTTGGTATTACTAATATCGATATTATGGTTTATTTTCAGTGATTACCAGCAAAATCGTATTCAAATATAATTGATAAAATACAACATCTATAAACTGAATAAAGGCTCAATAAATGGGGTTTTAATTCATTTATTTTTTGGCTGCTAAACCCCCATATCCTGCCTATCGCACGGTTTTTTAATAAAATAAATTGCAATCATTTTACTCTGTGCCAAAATTTTGCTAGGTAGATCACAAGGAGGCGGTTACAATACCGCCTAATTTTTACCCATATAAAATATATAGAGGCATCACAGTGCTAGATAAACTACGCAACATTGCGATTATCGCTCACGTTGACCACGGTAAAACTACTTTAGTTGACAAGTTATTAGAACAGTCAGGTACTTTAGAGAAACGTGGTGGTAATGAAGAACGTGTAATGGATTCTAACGATCTTGAAAAAGAACGTGGTATTACAATTCTTGCTAAGAATACTGCTATTACATGGAAAGATTACCGTATCAACATCGTAGATACTCCAGGACACGCCGATTTCGGTGGTGAAGTTGAGCGTATTATGTCTATGGTTGATAGTGTTTGCTTAATCGTTGATGCTGTTGATGGTCCTATGCCACAAACGCGTTTCGTAACGCAAAAAGCATTTGCACATGGTCTTAAGCCAATTGTTGTTATCAACAAAATCGATAAGCCTGGTTCTCGCCCTGAATGGGTAATGGATCAAATCTTCGATCTGTTTGACAACCTAGGCGCAACTGATGAACAGCTAGACTTTAAAGTTGTTTACGCATCTGCACTTAATGGTTGGGCTAACGCTGAATCAGAAGAAGAAACTGAAAACATGGAACCGTTATTCCAAGCTATCGTTGATGGTGTTGCTGCACCAGAAGGCGATCGTGACGGTACATTCCAAATGCAAATCTCTCAACTTGATCACAACTCATATGTTGGCGTGATCGGTGTTGGTCGTGTAACACGTGGTTCTGTTAAACCAAACCAACAAGTTAGCGTTGTTTGTGCTGATGGTCATATCCGTAACGGTAAAGTAGGTACTGTACTTGGTTACATGGGTCTTGATCGTCATGAAACTGAAGAAGCGCAAGCTGGCGATATCATCGCAATCACAGGTCTAGGTCAACTTAAGATTTCTGACACTATCTGTGCGCCTTCTGCTGTTGAAGCACTACCTGCATTGTCTGTTGATGAACCAACAGTAACAATGACGTTCCAAGTGAACAACTCTCCATTCTGTGGTAAAGAAGGTAAGTTTGTTACTTCACGTAACATCCTTGAACGTCTTGAAGCTGAACTTGTTCACAACGTTGCATTACGTGTTGAACAAACTGACGATCCAGATAAATTTAAAGTATCTGGCCGTGGTGAACTTCACCTAGGTATCTTAATTGAAAACATGCGTCGTGAAGGTTTCGAGCTAGCTGTATCTCGTCCTGAAGTGATCATGATTCAAAAAGATGGCGAAACTCAAGAACCGTATGAAACTGTTACTATTGATGTTGAAGAAGCGCATCAAGGTCCAGTAATGGAAAAAATGGGTGTTCGTAAAGCTGAACTTACAGATATGGCACCAGATGGTAAAGGCCGTATCCGTATGGACTTCATCGTTCCTAGCCGTGGTCTAATCGGTTTCCAAACTGAATTCATGACTATCACGTCTGGTTCTGGTCTTATGTACCATACATTCCTACAGTATGGCCCACATAAAGGCGGTTCTTTTGCACTACGTCAAAATGGTGTATTAGTATCTAACGCAATGGGTAAAGCACTAACTTACTCTCTGTTCGGTTTACAAGAACGTGGTCGTCTATTCATCGAACACGCTCAAGAAGTTTACGAAGGTCAAATCGTGGGTATTCACTCTCGTTCTAACGATCTTACAGTTAACTGCTTGAAAGGTAAGCAGCTAACTAACGTACGTTCTTCTGGTACTGATGAAGCTCAAACACTAACTACGCCAATCAAAATGACACTAGAGCAAGCTCTAGAATTCATCGATGATGACGAATTAGTTGAAGTTACACCACAAAGCATTCGTATCCGTAAGCGTTTCCTTACTGAAAACGAACGTAAACGTGCTGGCCGTCCAGCTAAATAATAATAGTTAACCAGGTTATTATTTAATAATCTTGGCGCTATTACGAAAAAAGGTGATACTTAGGTATCACCTTTTTTTTATCCTAAAATTACCAAGGAAGGAACCTGTGGTTACATCTCGCTATCATCAATCGTTGGAATTATTTGAACGAGTAAAAAACAGCGTACGTTTATTTCTATTAAATTGCTTTTCCTTTCTACGGTATCTGGGTAAACGTGTGAGTGATGATCGGATCACGGTTAACGCGAGTTCCTTGGCCTATACAACGCTGCTGTCACTCGTACCTTTAATTACTGTTTTATTTTCTGTCATGTCTGCGTTTCCTGTTTTTGATACATGGCAGCAAAGCGTAGAGTCTTTTTTATATACCAATTTAGTACCGAATGCGACGGGTGCTGTACAGGGGCATATCGAAGGTTTTATTGCTAATACCGGTAAGATGACCTCTATTGGTTCTGGGGCGTTATTTATGGTGGCACTGCTGCTGATTAACACCATCGATAAGCACATTAATCATATTTGGCGTTGTAAAATTGAGCGAGGGTTCTTTCTCTCTTTTGCCGTTTATTGGTTGATATTAACGTTTGGCCCACTATTTATTGGCATTAGCTTAGGTGTTTCTTCTTACCTATTATCACTGTCATTTGTGTCTGATGTCACTGAGGTTACGGGAGCTGTTAGCTTATTAAAACTGGTCCCTGCAGTATTAGGTACGTTGGGCTTATTTGTTATGTATGTGGTTATTCCACATCGAAGCGTACCATTGCGTTATGCATTTGTTGGTGCTTGTTTTAGTGCTTTAATGTTTGAAAGTATTAAACGTCTCTTCACTTGGTATTTAGTACAATTTCCATCTTATGAAGTGATTTATGGCGCATTAGCAACTATACCTATCTTATTGGTTTGGATTTATCTGTGTTGGCTGATTGTTTTGTTAGGGGCTGAAGTGACGGCTGCATTAACAGAATTTGATGAGCAATTGAAAGCAAAAAAAGCACAGTTGGAATTACAAAAACAGCCACAAGATTAGCAAAAGCACACAGTTTTATGGATGACAGCCTAACTAAGTGACTTAAGGTCAGCACGTTAAAGTGTTGACTTTGTGTCTGCTTATCTAGGGTTTACCTATCAGCCTCTCGTGTACTTTGTTGCAAAAGAGGAGGTTGATATTGTTATGATTGGACTGTACCCCGCCATCCAGCATTATGCTGAACATCATTTATCTGTAAGTCCCCAGCACAATCTTTATATTGAAGAAGTGGGTAATCCTGATGGCATACCTTTATTATTTCTTCATGACGGTCCCGGTAAAGGGGTTCTAGAAGATGATAGACGCCTATTTGACCCTAAGGTATACCGGATAGTTTTGTTTGACCAACGAGGTTGTGGGCGCTCTCAACCGTATGCCTGCATTGAAAATAATACCACCGAAGATTTATTGCAGGATATTAGTGCTATCTTAACCTTACTCGATATTCATCGTTGCGTATTGTTTGGCGAAGGGTGGGGCGCGACTTTAGCATTACTGTACAGTTTGATTCATCGAGATAAGGTGCAGGGGCTCATATTACACAGTTTATTTCTCGCGCGTAATCAAGATCTCACTTGGCAGTTTTCAGCTTCTGGCGGTGCCGCACAATTATTTCCTGAGCATTTTAACCATTTGATAAGTCGTGCTAATGGCACGGACTATGCTGCACTGCTATCCTCATATAGCCAGTTATTAGTCAGTGACAATGATATTGAGAAAATGGCAGCAGCAAAAGCGTGGGTGGAATGGCAGGCGCAAATTGGTAATCCACATCCTGAATTTCGTAGTAAGGTTGATTTGATTGATGCTGATGTGGCATTGAGTATGTCGACATTACAGTGTCACTATTTTTCGAATAATTGCTTTATTAGTGATAATTATATTTTAAAGTGTTCAGATGCGTTAGTGCCTGTGCCAATGATCATGGTGCATGGACGCTTTGATATTTCGAATCCGTTAGGTCCTGCTTATGAGTTATGTGAACGCTTACCGTTAGCGCAACTATTCATTGTCCCTTACGCTGGCCATTTTGATTGTGAGCCGGGCATGATTGATGCGCTACGAAAATCGACAGAGTTAATGGCTGAAATTATCGACTTTGAGTTTGTCAGTGATTAATTTAAGCACTTTGGGTATTATCAATAACATTAAAGTTTAATAATGATTATTGAGGAAAAGCATGATTGCATTGATCCAACGTGTGCGCAAAGCGGATGTCAGCGTTGAAAATGAAATAATTGGTAAAATAGATCAAGGCTTAGTTGTACTACTAGGTGTTGAAAAAGGGGATACAGAAGCGAAAGCAAAACGTTTATGCGAGAAGCTATTAGCGTATCGTGTGTTTGGCGATGCTGACGATAAAATGAATTTAAATGTGCAGCAAGTGAACGGTGAGCTATTAGTTGTGTCGCAGTTTACCTTAGCTGCGGATACGAATTCTGGAACTCGACCAAGCTTTTCAACGGCCGCTGCTCCTGCAGATGCAAATCATTTATATGAGTATTTTGTTGGTCAATGTCGTCACAAAGAAATAACGACAGAAACAGGACGCTTTGCTGCAGATATGCAAGTGTCATTAGTTAATGATGGACCAGTTACTTTTTGGCTGCAAGTATAAATCGTATTTGTAGTTAGGGTGATAATAATAGACAAGGAGGGAATATGTTTCACGTGTATATACCTGAGACGGAACAAGAGTTAGAAGATTATTATCATTTGCGTTGGTCGCTATTAAGAGCGCCATTACAGCGCCCGCGTGGTACTGAAAAGGATATATATGATGAGCACAGTGAGCATCGTATGATTCTCGATAATACAGGTAACCCGATTGCCTGTGGTCGAATTTATACTGCTGGCGCTGATGAATCTCAAATTCATTATATGGCTGTCGACCCGAAGCATCGGAAACAAGGTTTGGGGAGTCTGCTGATCTCTGCATTGGAAGATGAAGCATATAAAGCGGGTAGTGAACGTATTGTCATGAATGCGCGTGTTGAAGCTGTGCCTTTCTATGAAAAATGTGGTTTTTCTTTGGTTGGTAGCGGACAGATATCTGAAGGTGTTCGTCATCGTCAGATGATCAAAGAAGTGAACGCCATGGATAAGATTTTACGACATCCTGATTGGTGTGCTGAGTTACAGCAAGAGTGGCAGAGTAAGATCCCGATTAGTCATCATATGGGTATTACGATTCGTCAGTATAGTGGTTGGCGTTTTGAAACTGTCGCGCCCTTGAATGCGAACGTGAATGTGCACGATACAATGTTTGCGGGTAGTATTTATAGTCAGGCAACATTGACTGGTTGGGGACTCGTGTGGCTAATGCTCAAAGAGCAGGGGTTACTGGGTAATATTGTATTATCTAAAGGCAGTATTAATTATAAACGACCTATCAATCTAGAGCCTTTTGCGGTTGCTCATAAATATCGAGTGAAAGGAAGTTTACTGGAATTGTTAGAAGGGCGTAATGCGAAGCTAGATATTGAAGTTGATGTTTATAGTGGTCCGAAGTTGGCCGCCATTTTTAGCGCGACCTTTGTTGTTATCCCCGTTGGTGCATAAGGTATTATGTAGGGGGATATCCCGAATTTAGGACTTTTATTCATCGCTATTATGCGTTCGAATAAATATCTTTGTCTGCCATCCAACGTCGAGTGATGGCATTGGCATTATCTGGATGCTGCTGTAGTAAGTGACGGGCAATATTTTGCACCAATGGTATAAGCTGTTGGTCTCGTACTAAGTCCGCGACTTTTAAATCTGCAATCCCTGTCTGTTTACTTCCCAGCATTTCACCCGGTCCGCGGATCTCTAAATCACGTTGTGCAATTCGAAAGCCATCCGTTGTTTCACGTAATACTGATAGACGCTTACTTCCGGTATCAGAAAGAGGGGCGTGATAAAGTAATACGCAGTGACTGGCCACTTTACCACGACCTACACGACCACGTAATTGGTGTAATTGCGCAAGACCCAAACGTTCTGGGTTTTCGATTATCATCAAGCTAGCATTAGGTACATCAACACCCACTTCAATCACGGTTGTTGCCACTAATAAGTCTAATTGTTTATTTTTGAAGGCATCCATTACGTATTGTTTTTCAATGGCTTTCATACGTCCATGCACTAAACCAATACGTAAGTCGGGTAATTGTTTTTGTAAATCATTGACAGTATCTTCAGCGGCTTGCGCTTCTAGTACTTCTGATTCTTCGATTAGTGTACATACCCAATATACTTGACGGCCTTCATTTTTAACGGACAGTTCAACTCGTTCGATGATTTTACTGCGTTTGCTATCGGGCATCACGACCGTGGTAATCGGGGTTCGACCTGGCGGTAGTTCGTCAATTACTGAGGTATTCAAATCGGCATAAGCGGTCATGGCTAACGTTCGTGGGATCGGAGTTGCCGTCATAAATAGTTGGTGCGGATATAAACCACTCACGGCTCCTTTCTCACGCAGTGCAAGGCGTTGTTCGACACCAAATCGATGTTGCTCATCAATAATGACTAAGGTTAGATTTAAGAATTTAACCGCATCTTGAAAAATAGCATGAGTGCCGACAATCATTTGCGTCTCACCGCTGGCAATAGATTCGAGTTCCGCTTCTCGGGCTTTACCTTTTTGCTTGCCGGACAACCAGCCCACTTTAATTCCAAGTTGATTGAACCAACCTTTAAAGTTTATCGCGTGTTGTTCTGCTAATATTTCAGTCGGAGCCATTAATGCCACTTGATAGCCATTACCGATAGCCTGAAGCGCCGCTAAGGCTGCAACAAGGGTTTTACCTGACCCAACGTCACCTTGCACCAAGCGCATCATAGGGTAGGCTTTCTGGAGGTCCTGTTGGATCTCTGCTACAACACGCTGTTGTGCATTCGTTGGCGTAAAGGGCAATTGCGCTAAAAACTTATCGGTCATCACTTTGCTCGGTTGTAACTTAACCGCGGGATGTAGCTGCATTTTCTGACGTAACTGCAGCATGCTGATATTTTGCGCGAGCAGTTCTTCAATAATTAAGCGTTGTTGAGCGGGGTGTTGACCTTGCTCTAATAATTCCAGCGAAACATCGGGTGTAGGGCGATGTAATAATTGAATCGCGTGGTTTAATTCAATCTGTCCGGTGTATAAACCTTTGGGGAGCAGTTCTTGTAATGTGGTTTGTGTGAGGTGTTGCAGGGCTTGGTCTGTTAGGTTACGTAAGGTGAGCTGTTTTAATCCATCAGTTGAAGGGTACACGGGCGTCAGTGTTTCTTCACTCATTTCAGAGTTGGCTGTATTTGCGATTTTATATTCTGGATGAACGATCTCATAGCCAAAGCGACCACGGCGAAACTCACCAAATGCGGTGATTGTTTTACCTACGCTGAAACTGTTTTTTTGTCCGGCGTTAAAGTGGAAAAACAGTAAGGTGATAATCCCTGTACCGTCGTTTACTTTACAAGACATGATTTTACGTTTACCAAATGTGACATCGCAACTAACGATCTCGCCTTCGATAGTACCGTGCAAGCCAGGTAATAGATCCTGAATAGGATAGATAGTGGTGCGGTCCTGGTATCGACTTGGCAGGTGAAATAGCAAATCCTGAACGGTAACTAAGTTCAGCTTGGCTAACTTCTCGGCCATTTTGGCCCCTACACCCTTTAATTCGATAACCGGGATTTTATCTAATCGCATAATTACTCAAGAATCACTGTACATATAAACATATATTATCAGAAGATTTATACTCAAGCTACTACGATATAGATTGTGCTAGCTTTGCATTTTTTGATTAAATGCAAAGCCTAATTCAACTTGTCTAGTTGGCGCTACGCAGAGCATCCCACCAAGTTTCGTCAGCAACGATTTGACCTTCTTCATCTAATGCTGGGTAAGCTAAACCTTTACGCTTACATGCTTTAGCGAAGATAGGGTGACCGCCTTCAAAGTAAGTTTTATGCTGTTCTTCTGCTGATAATTTGCTTTCGCCTTGATACATGCCTGCATTATCACGTTGACGTTGTGCTTCATATAAAATCGTTGCAGTCGCTACTGATACGTTTAATGATTGCACCATACCAACCATCGGGATGATGATATCTTGATCGGCAAGTGCCAATGCTTCAGCACTGATACCTGTTTTTTCTTGACCCATTAAGATTGCAGTTGGTTTCGTGTAATCAATCTCGCGGAAATCAACAGCAGTATCAGACAGGTTTGTTGCAAGTACTTGCATGCCTTGTGCTTTCAACTCTTTAATTGCTTCTGCAATGTTGTCGTGAGAGTGTACTTTTACCCAGTTTTGGCTGCCAGTTGCAGTGCCACCAGATACTTTTGTTGGACGTACTGACCATACCGCGTGAACATTGTTGACACCGACAGCATCACAAGTTCTCACTACAGCAGCAAGGTTATGTGGTTTATGCACTGATTCCATACAAACAGTTAGGTCTGGTTGGCGGTGTTGTAGCATTTTAGTAATGCGTTCTAAACGTTCTGGGGTCATGGTCTTACTCTATAAGATTTAATTGGCGAGGTATTATACCCAAATAACCGGCTAATGCGAGTATCTGGAGTTAGCTTAAATGGGTCTGGGATAATTGAATGATAAATATATAGCCAAGGCATTATGGGCAATGCCTTGGCTATCAACGTAATAGCGAGTAATTGTGTCTCGCTACTCGTGGTTTAGTTATAGCTGCGTGATATTTTTAATACGTCTTGTAAGGTACGTATTTTTTTCATTACATCCGCGACATGTTTACGGTTTTTAGCGGTAATGAGAATATCAACATTATAAACACGCGCATCTTTCTCATCAGTTACAATATTGTGAATATTGGCACCTGTTGCGGCTACCGTATTGGTTAATTTTGCTAATACACCTTGGTGATTAACAACTTGAATACGAATTTCTGTTTTAAACTCTTGGCTTGGATCGATGTGGTCATCCCATTCAACTGGGATATAACGGTCAGGTTCATTTTGATAACCATGAATATTACGACAAGTTTCAATATGAACGACCAAACCTTTACCCGGACTTAAATGCGCAACAATCGGGTCACCTGGAATTGGGTGACAGCAGTTAGCAAAACTAACCAGCATGCCTTCGGCCCCTTTAATTGGCATTTTATCTTGGTTTTCTGAGCGTGGCGCAAGATCGGTTAGTTCATCAACTCGGCCTTGTAAACGACGCGCAACAAGAATACTCATGATGTTGCCTAAACCAATTTCGATAAGCAAAGCATCGAGGTTTTCAGATTTTGTATCTTCAAGTACTTGCGCTAGATTATCTGCAGCAATGTCATCAATTTTCACACCGTTTAGAGCATGATTTAATAGACGACGACCAAGAATGATGGAATCTTCGGTACGCATGTTTTTCAGTTGTTGACGAACGCGGCCACGGGCTCTGCCTGTCACTATGAAGTTTAACCATGCGGCATTTGGACGTGCACCCGGTGCGGTAATAATTTCAACCGTTTGACCATTTTTCAATGGTTGACTCAGCGCATGAGGTTGACGATTCACACGTGCACCAACACAAGTATGACCCACATCGGTATGGATTGAATAAGCGACATCTACCGGTGTTGCACCACGTGGTAATTCGATGATTTTACCTTTTGGCGTGAACACATAAATTTCATCTGGGAACAGATCGGTTTTCACACTTTCAATAAATTCAAACGATGACCCCGCACTTTGCTGTAGCTCAAGTAGACTTTGCATCCACTTCTGAGCACGCAGTTGTGCATTGGTATTAATCTTGTCTGCACCTTGTTTATATGACCAATGCGCGGCAACACCACGGTCAGCCATCAGATCCATATCTTTAGTACGAATTTGAATCTCTAGTGGTACACCGTGTGGACCGACTAATGAAGTATGCAAAGATTGATAACCATTGGTTTTTGGAATGGCGATATAATCTTTAAAGCGAGTTATCTTTGGTTTGTACAAGCTGTGCATTTGACCAAGTACACGGTAACAAGTATCAAGGTCTTCAACGATAATTCTAAATGCATAAATATCAACAACTTCATGGAACTGAACACGTTTTTTCTGCATCTTGTTGTAGATGCTAAAAATCAATTTTTCACGGCCATGGGTTTCTGCTGGTACACCCGCTTCTTCTAAACGCCCTTCAATTTCTTGACGGATGTTAGACATCACTTCTTTACGATTACCGCGTGCTGCTTTTACTGATTCACTTAGAATACGATAACGCATTGGGTACATTGCTTCTAAACCCAGTTCTTCTAATTCATTTTTAATATTATGAATACCAAGACGGTTAGCAATTGGGGCAAAAATATCTAACGTTTCACGGGCAATACGGCGGCGTTTATCTGGTCTTAATGCACCGAGGGTACGCATGTTATGTGTACGGTCGGCTAATTTGATTAAGATAACACGAATGTCTTGTACCATTGCCATGAACATTTTACGGAAGTTTTCAGCTTGTGCTTCTTTACGATCGCGGAATTTGAGCTTATCAAGCTTAGAGACACCTTCAACGAGTTCGGCAACGGTATTACCAAATAATGACGCGAGATCTTCTTGCGTAGTTGGCGTGTCTTCAATCACATCATGAAGCAGCGCCGCCATAATTGTTTTATGGTCAAGACGCATATCGGCAAGAATTTCAGCGACGGCAACCGGGTGAATAATATAAGGTTCGCCCGTACTTCTTTTTTGAGGTAGGTGCGCTTCCCGCGCGACTAAATAAGCATGTTCAATGAGTTCGACTTGTTCAACCGACAGGTAGGTTGATGTCGTTGCTTTTAAATTTGCGAATATATGCAAGTACTGCCTCGTCACTAAAAAGTAGATATAAATAAGATGATAATATTAGCAAGATAATCAAAAGTGGAACTAATTGCACCTTTAAATTTACATCTTCGTCATATTTATGCCAACTCTATGGTGAATTAGCAATTTGGGAATTTTGAATCTAAGATTCTATAAAAATGCTTATATAGCGAATTCTAGATATTAAAAAAGGCGCAATAAGCACCTTTTTTATAAAATCATCAAGAAAGATGATTCGGTATTAGCCACGACCTTCAGCAATTGCTGCAACTGCTGCAATTTGCTGTGCTTCGTGTTCTTGCTGTTCTTGGCGGTCGCCAGCATCCATTAATTCGTTGCTCATTAGACCTGCTTCAATTTCACGAAGGGCGATTACAGTCGGTTTATCATTCTCTGGTGCAACTAGAGGTTCTTTACCATTAATCTGTAATTGACGAGCGCGACGTGCCGCCATTAATATTAGGTCGAAACGATTACCAACCTGTTGTACAGCATCTTCTACGGTTACGCGTGCCATGCAGGAACTCCCAGTGAATTAAGTCTAAAAAATGACGAGAAACTATACTTTATTTTAGTCTATTTAACCAGCAAATCTTTCATTATTACACTGTTTTTTGCGGCTTGCTTTGCTGAGCCAAGTCTTTCTGCACGAACTATCGCGTGTAAATCTTCTAATGCAGTCGAAAAATCGTCATTAATAATAAGGTAATCATACTCATTATAGTGTGACATTTCAGCTTCTGCTTCAGCCATTCGACTTGCAATTATTTCTTCACTGTCTTGTCCGCGACTGTTTAGACGACGTTCTAGTTCTTCACGGCTTGGTGGCAGAATAAAAATACCACGCGCGCCTGCGATTTGTTCTTTGATTTGACGCGCACCTTGCCAGTCGATATCTAAGAAAATATCAATGCCACGTTCCAGCGTTTTTTCAATCATTACGCGTGATGTACCGTAGTAATTACCGAATACTTCAGCCCATTCAAAAAACTCATCGTTTTCGATTTGTTGCTTAAAGTCTGCTACTGGAATGTAGTGATAATGAATGCCGTCAACTTCACCAGGGCGAATTGCGCGAGTCGTGTGAGATACAGACACTTTCATATCGCTGCTTGGGTTTGCATCTAAAAGTGCTTTGATAAGACTTGATTTACCTGCGCCACTTGGAGCGGATACAATGAATAGAGTGCCTTTACGTGCCATGGTGAGCCTTTGATGAGATTTAAAAGCGGCCCAAGATAGCATAAATAAGCGGGGAAATTAAACAGCTTTAATATTTTACTCAATAACAGCCACAAAAAAGAGCTGTAAACTGATTAGTTGATCGGTTTAGTGGGTATGTGGTGTTGACGAAAGGTTGATTAGCGCAATACCAACAGCAATGAATAACATGCCGATCCAAACTTTTGTATCAAGGTGCTGTTTGTAAACTAAGCTAGACATGTAAGTTACTAAAATAATAGCCAATCCTGCCCATGAAGCATGAACAATACCGACTGGTAAGTTTTTAACGGCTTGGCCTAAAAATAGAAACGCGAGTAGGTGACCAAATACAACAATTGCACTTGGCCAAAAGTTGCTAAATCCATTGGTCGCTTTTAGAGCCACATGCGATGTTGCTTCTGCTAATACGCCTAATAAAAGAAATAACCAACCCATAACGATACCTGCTCACGATTAATATAGAAATTTTATAATTTAAAGCTGTCGATACGATTCGTTATAGAGAATTGCATCGACAGTATTCTTGTTGAAAGTATTTTAATAAAGGTTATTTATCGAAATGAATAACAGTACGAATACTTTCGCCTTTGTGCATCAATTCAAATGACTCGTTAATGTCTTCTAAGCCCATTGTGTGAGTGATGAAATCGTTTAGTTTGAAGTCACCAGCCATGTAACGTTCTACAATTTCTGGCAATTCTGAACGACCTTTAACACCACCGAATGCACTGCCACGCCATACTCGACCCGTTACTAGTTGGAACGGACGCGTTGAGATTTCTTGACCTGCACCGGCTACACCAATAACAACTGATTCACCCCAACCTTTATGGCAGCATTCTAATGCAGAGCGCATTACGTCAACGTTACCGATACATTCGAATGAGTAATCAACACCACCGTCAGTTAATTCAACGATGACGTCTTGAATTGGTTTGTCATAGTCTTTTGGATTAATGCAGTCGGTTGCGCCTAATTGACGTGCTAGTTCGAATTTGCTTTCGTTAATGTCTATAGCAATGATACGACCTGCTTTTGCCATTTGTGCGCCGATGATTGCAGAAAGACCGATACCACCTAGACCAAATACAGCAACAGTGTCGCCTTCTTGAACTTTAGCTGTATTAAGTACTGCACCCATACCCGTTGTTACGCCACAACCTAATAAACAAACTTCTTCTAATGGGGCTTCTTTATTTACTTTTGCTAACGAAATTTCTGGTAATACAGTGTATTCAGAGAATGTTGAGCAACCCATGTAATGGAAGATTGGCTGACCGTCTTTGTAAAAACGAGTTGTGCCATCTGGCATTAGGCCTTGGCCTTGCGTTTCACGAATTTTTTGGCAAAGGTTAGTTTTACCTGATTTACAGTACTTACATTCGCCACATTCTGGCGTGTAAAGCGGGATAACATGGTCGCCAACTTCAACGCTTGTTACGCCTTCGCCGATTTGTTCAACGATACCACCACCTTCATGACCAAGAATCACAGGGAAGATACCTTCTGGATCATCACCTGACATTGTAAATGCGTCTGTGTGACATACGCCAGTTGCGATGATGCGAACTAATACTTCACCAGCGCGGGGTAACATCACATCTACTTCTTCAATAGAAAGTGGTTGGTTAGGGCCCCAGGCAATAGCCGCTTTTGATTTAATAAATTTGTCAGTCATGTTGTTCTCTCTAATTTATATTGTCATTTGGGAGGTAACACTGAGGTCCCCTCGTTTTGTTGGAGCCATTATAGTTATTTCTGTGATATTGATAATCCCATTAAATTACAAATTACTTTTACTGTGTAGTAACAATATGGGCTGGTAAGTGCTGATTTGGGTTTAATAGGCGCTGAATGTTGGTTAGGGAGGTGTTATTTTCCGATATTTTTAATGGTGCTATCGAGTTTTTGGCTGTGGTTATCCATCAAGGCTTGAATATTTTGTGCGTTTTGTAAGGTATTTAAAGTGTTTGCTATTGGTAATGTAGGAGACGGTTTTTCTTCTAACTGCTGTGCTTTTTCTACATTACGCGCTGGTGTCGTGATGGCGGGTTTTCGGGGCGCGATAAGGGTGGTATTTGGGATAATCGTGATTGTTTGTCGATTTATCTTATTATCAGTTTGTGAGGGATTGCCTTCATTATTCGAAAAGTGCCATTGACCTTGTTTATCTTGCCATTGATAAAGCGTGACAGATTCTGTGTTGTCACTTGTTTTTGTAAAAGCAGATATGTTGGAGATGGTATCTAAACTGAGATGTGTAATATGACTTTTAATTTGTTCAAAGGCGTGGATAACATCTTGCTGTATAACTGTGGTCGTTAGTATTTTTTGACCATCGGGCTTGCTAATAAAAAATAGCGAAATGACGGCACCGAGCATTAATGAGATCAGGAATTTATAAAACATTGCTATCACAATCCTTGTTTAGCGAGTGTTTAAATTATATCTATTGTACCAATTGCAACAAACAGTCATCCGCTGGTTTATTGCAATTGGTTGATCACTTATTTAGTTAAAAAAGAGACTTATTTAGTTAAAGCAGACTAAATTAAGCAAATTTCTTTTCTAAATGAGCAATGATGTCGCTTGATTCATACATCCATTGTACTTGACCATTTTCTTCAATACGTAGGCAAGGTACTTTGCGTTTGCCGCCTTGTTGCTCAAGTTCGTTACCAAACGTTGCATCGTTTTTCGCGTCGCGTACGGTGATATCTAAGTTTAAACGCTTCATGCTACGACGTACTTTTACACAAAATGGGCAAGCCTCAAATTGGTAAAGAGACATGTTATTGATCTCGCTATCAACTTTTGCTTGTGCATCAGCTGGGCGTTTCATGCTTTTTGGCGTGAAGATAAAGTTAAGCGTTAAAATAAGACGGCCTAGTAGCCAGCGAACAACTTTCATGAATAAGTACCTTGTGAAAATAGGGTTAGTTTTTCGGTATGCTATCACATTTATAGCCCGTTAAGCGACGCCCAGCGCTACCCCGATACAGAATAGCTAAGAGGCGATGCACAGACCTGATTAGTTATTCTTTATAATCAGGTTTATAAATAGTGTATTCGTTGCGGTTAAGCACGGCGTTTTCTGAATGCGTAAATGCCTGCACCATAGATGGTTTTGAAGAATACTGGCCAAGTACCTAAGTTTGCTTTTGGTTGCTGTCGTTTAGCAATACGCGCGAGCTGTGCTTCGTACCAAGTAATGTCTAGCATCGCGATTTTATCAATCGCGCGAACGCCCGTAGTTAGTTTTGGTAAACTGATTTTATGGTCATCCGATGCCATTAATTTATTTGGTAGCTGGGTATCTAACGACATAGGACGTGCTATGCCAATAAAGTCTGTCGCGTTACTTTGTAGTGCTGATAGCATGGCTTTACTTGAACGGAAACCACCTGTTACAACTAGCGGCGTGTCAGTAATTGCACGTACTTTTTCTGCATAAGCAAGGAAGTAAGCTTCACGTTCTAACGTTGACTTCTTCACTTTATGACCGGTCATCGTCGGGCTTTCATAAGTACCACCACTGATCTCGATTTGGTCGATGCCTGCATTAGATAATGTTTTTACTACCTGCATTGACTCTTCTTCGGTAAAGCCACCACGCATAAAGTCTGCTGAGTTAAGTTTAATGCCAATAGGGAATTCATCACCCACTTCGGCACGTATTGCCTGATAGATTGATAATACAAAACGCATGCGATTCTCGATCGAACCGCCCCATTGATCGTCACGTTGATTATGACGTGGAGAGAGAAACTGATTGACTAAATAACCGTGGGCACCATGAATTTGAACCCCTGTAAAACCAACTTGCTTAGCGAGTTTTGCACTGGTTTGGAATTGGCCAATAATGTTTAATATCTCTGTTTCGCTTAGTGCACGAGGAGTATTAAACCCTTTTTCTAAGCCATTGGTTAATGCGATAGCGGATGGCGCGACAGGTTCTGCATTAATAAAATTCGGGGTTTGTTTACCCGGGTGATTTAACTGCGCCCACAGTTGAGTTCCATTAACACTGCCTTGCTGTGCCCAGTGTTTGAATTCTGTAAGGTCACTCTGTTCATCGAGTACGACTTGCTTTGGCTCGCCAAGTGCTTTGCGGTCAACCATGAGATTACCAGTGATTGATAGTCCTAAACCACCCAAAGCCCAAGCGTGATAAAGCGTTGCTAGCCCAGGTAATGGATTATGGTTAATATCGCTTAACTGTTCACTCATAGCCGATTTAAATAAACGGTTTTTAATATGAGTGCCATTTTTTAAGGTAAAACCTTGTTGTAATGTAATTGTTGTCATTATTAATCCTTGCTTATAAAATCATTAGACCGGTCGTCTTAACTTCAGTTCGAAAAAAACGATATTACAATGAGAGTCATAATATCGCGGTCAGCTTGTTAAGTTAGTTTGCTTTTAAAATGTCATCAAAAATGAAATCAGTGATCTGAGTAAGGTTATCGGTATTACCAGCAATCTTCATTTCGATTAAACTGCCTTCCCATGCTGTCCACATTAATGTAGCAAGCTGTTTCGCGGGTAAGTCAGTACGAATTAATTGCTGTGCTTGCGCATCGCTAACTAATCCAGATAATAATTGGTTGAGGGCCTTAACCGAACGCTGCATTGCTTGTTGGCATAATGCACTCGAGTCACCAATATCGTTAGCGACACTTGCGACTAAACAACCTTGCTTACCTTGATTTTCGGTATATTTTTGACGACCTTTTTCGAAAAGAGCACGCAATTTTTCTATTGGGTTCAGGTTTGCGTCATCCAATAGCGGTTGAATTTCCTTTGCATTAGCGTGCATATCGGCTTCGATAAGCTCGGCAACAAAAGCTTCTTTGCTATTAAAATAATTATAAAAGGACCCTTTAGGTACTTTCAGCTCATCTAGGATCTGTTTTATCCCAGTACCGTGATAGCCGTGTTGAGAGATATGTTTGATACCAACTTCAATCAGGGCTTCGCGTGTATGTTCGTTTTGTTTAGGTCTTGGCATTTGCTCATTCTATGACCGATCGTCTTGAAATGCAATTATTATAAGGATTGCAATTAAGACGACGGCCGTTATGTTTACGCCTGTTTTTGAGTTAGAGAGGTTTTGGTTTTATGTGCGTAAAAGGCAATGAAAGTATAAAAAAGTAATTCCATTGTTTCTTCTGAAATATTTTTTACATCACGAACGTATTGATTCCCCATCACGCCTTCCCAGAAATCACCCATACCATAAAGTCTTGAAAATACGAACAATAGAACAATAAACGTAATCAGTGTCTGCATGTACTTATTCTCTAATAATGTCGACATTTGTGTGTGTAATTGACCACCTTGTGCTGCGTATACGATAGCTCCAAAAGCGACGGTTAAAGCAGGGTAAACCCAAAAGCCATGGAAAATGAGATCAAAATAGCCATCAAGTTCTCTAATAAATAAAACACTAAAAAAACCACCGACCAACATTGCTGCTTTTGGTAGGACATTAAGATGTTTTAGCTGATAAAAACAGACAACTGAAAATAATAATAATACGGCCTGCAATAATTCAGTAACGGACTCTTCACCCAGTGAATTTTCTAACCAGAAATAATCGAGTCTTTGTACTGCAATAACGACTAAGCACAATAACGTCGTTATCATTATGTTTTGTACTGTTTTTAAAATGGCTGAATTATTTTGCTTGGCTGTGTCAATTTGATATGCATCGTGAGACAAATTTGGAGTGATTTCTATATTCATTGTAACCTCAATTATTAAATCATCCGTGTTTGTTAAGTCCTATAAATCATGACGCGCTGAAGAAATAGTTCCTTCAGCGTCTTCAATTCTGTTTAACCTTTATTCTGCTGCCATTTATCAACAACCAGTGCTGCAATAAGGTCACCTTCGACGTTCACTGCGGTACGGAATGTGTCGAGTGGACGTTCGATAATAAGTAAGATTGCGATCCCTTCTAATGGAATACCAGCCGCTAACATCACTAACTGCATACCAGACATCGAGCCTGATGGCATACCTGGTGCGCCGACAGATGAAACCATCGCCATAATGAAAATCATAATGATGCCAGTAGTACTTAAATCTATACCAAATAATTGTGCAAGGAAGATAGCAGCAACACCTTCAAATAAAGCGGTACCGTCCATGTTCATCACTGCGCCAAGGGGCAGCACAAAACTACTGGTGCTTTGCGATACACCGAGATCTTTTTCTGCGGCTTGCATTGAAAGGGGCAGTGTTGCAGAGCTTGACGATGTTGCAAATGCCATTGCTAGCGGTGCGGATATCGCTTTAAATAAGGTGCTGAATTTAATGCCAGTAAAAATCTTGGCTAAGGTGGGTAATACAATGACACCGTGGATAAGCGTGAGTACAAAGACCAGTAGGGCGAATAATGCTAATTGACCAAATAACCCTGTGTTGCCTGTGACTGTAAACTCAAACACGATCGCAAATACAGCAATGGGTGCGAGACGAATAATGCCCTGAACTAATTTATTCATGCCTGTATTCAAGCCCGCGATAACATCAAATACCACGTGTTTTTGAGGTAATGAGAGTAATAACGACACTGAAAATAACAGCGAAAATAATACAATCGCTAATAGGTTACCGTTTACTAATGCTGAGAAAGGATTAACTAATGCCATCGCAAGTAGTTTTGTCGTGATGGTTGAACCGGTTACTGCACCTTGTTCGATAAGTTTGATGTTATCACTGACCGTCACTGGCTCCACAAGTGGTTGCCATTCTGGCATTAATAACGCAGCACCCAGTCCTAAGCTGATTGCAATAATGGATGTTAGGCTATAAAAAATTAGCGTGCTTACACCCAGTGTTTTTAATTTTAATGTTGAACCAATATTGGTAATGCCTTGCATTAACGACAGCATTACCACGAATCCGATGACCATTTTGAGTAAGCCGATATACGTGGTCTTTCCTAACAAGATTAATTGATACCAAGTTTGTTCTGTCACTGGTTCTGTAATATTGGCGACTGCAGGTATGATGGTGGCAAAAACCCAAGCTAAGATAGCGGCGGTGAGTAATTGCAACGGCAATGAACGCTTGATAGTTGATAACATCATATTTCTCGTTAGGAGGCTTAGGCTAAAATGAGGGGCGATTATATTGGAGTTATTCGATGATGATAATTAGCCTGATAAGCAAATCACTTTTACTGGTTAGTAATAATTTAGGTTTATTGTACGGAATAACTTATAATTGTTACCTAACTGTAGAATAAGAGAGTGTATTGATGAGTGATTGGTCCGGCGTCAGTGAGTTTGTTGCTGTTGCAGAAACAGAAAGTTTTACCGCAGCGGCAAAACGCTTAGGCATCTCTACAGCACAAGTGAGTCGACAGATTTCTGCCCTTGAAGAACGGTTATCGGCAAAATTGTTTTATCGTACAACACGTAAAGTATCGGTAACTGAGGTTGGGGGTATTTATTATCAGCATTGCCGTCAGGTGATGGATGGTTTAGCGGATGCCGAACGTGCGATCAGTAATTTGCAAAGTACACCTAAAGGTAAGCTGAAAATAACAGCCCCTATTACTTATGGTGAAAGAAGTGTTGCACCCTTAGTCAATGACTTTGTGACGCAATATCCTGAACTCGAAGTACAGTTAGTATTATCAAACCAACAAATTGATTTAATTGATGAAGGATTCGATTTAGCGATCCGCTTAGGACAGTTAGGTGATTCATCAATGATTGGTAAGCGACTGGCTACCCGTAAACAATATGTGTGTGCAGCACCTGAATATTTAAGTGCGTTTGGTGCGCCACATACCTTGTCAGAACTAGATCGTCATAACTGTTTATCTGGCACGTTGGATTATTGGCGCTTTCAAGAAAAAGGCAAGGCGCGTAATATTCGTGTGAAGGGTAATTTTAGTTGTAACAGTGGTCCAGTATTAGTAGATGCGGCATTGAAAGGTGTCGGTATTGTGCAACTTCCCGATTATTATGTGCAGGAATATATTAATCAGGGCCAGCTTATTGAAGTGTTACCTAACTATCGAGAGCCGGATGATGCTGTGTGGGCTTTATACCCGCAAAATCGCCATCTGTCGCCGAAAGTACGTATGTTAGTGGACTATTTAGCGAAAGAACTCGCGATAAGTTAGTTTGTAAAACACGGATATTACTTTCTTATATGAGTGAAATAGGGAACCGATAGTTAGCGGTTCCCTATTGTCATCATTCAATGCTTATAGTGTTAGTCGATTAATGCGCTAACGGTTTCTTGCAATTCAGCTAGCTGGGCTTTAAGCGTAGCGACTTCCTGTTCAAGTTCATTTACTCGACTCGATAATGCGTCATTTTCATCGGAACGCTGATTTATCGTTTGTGCTGCACTCTTTTCTTCAGCTCCTGTTCCTGCTGTTGAGGTTACCTCACCGCTAAATAAGTGGGCATAACGGCAAGCACTTTGCCCCGGCTCACGTGCAAGTTTAACGATAAATGGCCCCTGCTCATGGTTGAGTAGCTGATCTAATGCCGTTTCAACTTCGTGGACATCATTAAACTGACATTGACGTGCTGAGCGAGTTCGTAATTCACCGGGTGTTTGTGGGCCACGTAAAAATAGCAATGTTAATATAGCTAATTGTTGTGGGGTAAAACGTAGTTTACTGAACTCAGTATTACCAAAACGATGACGAATTTTAGCACTGCGCTTACCGCCGTTTTCATCATTGATAACCAAGTGCTTCTTCACTAGATCATCAACAATGTTTTGTACTTCGTCTTGGCTAAGTGAGAGTACGGGCTCTCGACTGCTTTTTTGATTGCAGGCTGATGTTAACGAATTTAGTGATAGCGGGTAATTGTCGGGTGTGGTGTGTTCTTTTTCAATTAACGCACCTAATACGCGGGTTTCATGTAGTGATAGTTCATCCATTACCAGTCAATTCCTATTTGAGCTTTAATGCCTGAGCGAAATGCGTGTTTTTCTTCTCTCACTTCACTTACGGTGTCTGCGATTGCGACTAAATCTTTGTGTGCACTTCGGCCTGTGACAATCACGGTTTGATCGACAGGACGATGACGAATAGCGCTTAATACCTCTTCCAGATCTAAGTATTGGTAACTGAGCATATAAGTCAGTTCATCTAATAACACCATTTTTAGATCGGGATTAGCGAGCATCGCTTTAGCATGTTCCCATGCTTGTTCTGCTGCTGCAATATCAGCGGCTTTATCTTGTGTGTCCCAAGTAAAACCTGTTTTCATTGCGTGATAAGGCATGTCGGGGCGCACTTGTTGGATAAATTTTACTTCTCCAGCTTCCCATGTCCCTTTAATAAACTGTACAACACCTGCGTTAAAACCATGGCCAATACAGCGAATCACATTACCAAAACCAGCACAGGTTTTACCTTTACCGTTACCTGTCATTACGATCAGAATACCACGTTCTTCAGTGGCTTTATTCACGCGTTTGGTGACTGTTTCTTGGATTTTTTGCATCTTCTGTTGATGCTTATCTTGACTGTTTTCTTCCGTCATTACGCATTCCTTTAATACCTAGTGTTATAGACTTCAGTGTAAGGCTTTTATGGCTAAATGGAAGTGGATAAATTAAAAATCACCATTAATTAGTTTTTGATAAAGTTGATCTTTTAAGGTTAATCGACGGTTTTTTAATTCGACAAAATGGCTGTCTGTGGTTGGAATATTACTGGCTTCAAGGACGTAAATATGGTGATCGAGTTTGTGGTATTCTTTGGCAAGATCGGCAAATTCTGGATCATCACTTTTTAATTTAGCGATGTCGATAGCGTGTTCGGGAAATTCATGCGTGATCGGGTGTTTTTCATTCTGCATTATGATGACCTTAGTGATGAACGGGTTCATTGAGTGTAGTCGAACCCGTTCATTGCGTCATTTAATGTGAAACTTGTTCTTGGTGCCAATGATTAAGACGTGGCATTAGCATCATTGCTAATAATATTGCAGATAAACCACCCATTAATATGATAACCGCGTAAGGGGCTGTTAAGTTCGTTTGTTGTATTAAACCAACAAGCAGTGCGGCGCCACTCATTTGAATACAGCCTAACATTGCTGCGGCTGTGCCAGCGCGTTCACCAAATGCAGCGAGTGCCATACTTGTTGCTGGACCCAGTAATAATGCAAAGCCAACACATAACAGCATCATTGGTAGCATGAAGGCAAAGGCTGCTGCCATTCCTGCTGTTGGACCCCATTGTTGTACCGCTAATTGCAGTGCTGCGGATGATAGTAATGCGGTAAAGGCAATGATAACTGTAGGGCGATTACCAAAGCGTTTAATTACTGTTGGTGCAGCAAAACAAGCGGCAATATTGACGATGGCATTAAGGCCAAACAAGCCACTAAATTCTAATTCTGCGATGCCTAAATGGCTGATTAACCAGTCTGGTGCATACGACACATAGGCTAGAATTGATGCCATACCTACCATACAAGCGATAGCGTAAAACATGAAATGTGCATCGTATAATACGGGCTTGAAGCGTGACCAGTGGTATAGCGACCCCGATGTATCTGTATTTTCTGGGCGTGTTTCTGGTAGTTTATTGATGATTAGCGCTAATATGATTAATCCGTATAACGTCATAAAAATAAAAGTCGAACGCCAGCCAAACTGCAGGGCTAATAGACCGCCTAAAGTTGGTGCAAGCGCTGGAATAACACAGATGACGCCATTTAAATAACTGTAATAATGCGCGCCTTTTTTAGAGTCAAAGCTATCGCGTACCGCACTAAATACTACGATAGATGTTGCGCATGCTGCGATACCTTGTAGTACTCTGGCTATTTGTAACCAGTGAAATTCAATTGCACCAGCAGCAAGAATACTGCTTAAGCAATACAGCATAACACCGCCAATAGCGACTGGACGGCGACCAAATCGGTCTGCTAGTGGTCCTATTAATATCTGGCCAACACCCATAGCAAATAAGAACAATACTAATGTTGATTGTACGTCACTTGATGAGACCTGAAATTCTGCAGCCATTGCAGGCATTGAAGGAAGATAAATATCGATAGCGAGGGGGCTGAGCACCACCATTGCCATCAAAATAGGTAATATATTTCGGCGCATTGTTATTCTCGAATAAAGGCTAGTTTAATGCGGGGCAGTTTACGTAAAGCATGATATGAATGGAAGTGGTATAATTTCAGTATTGAATTTCCATTGAGGAATATCTTGTGAATTTAGATAATCTTGCCAAAATAGATTTAAACCTATTAGTTATCTTGCAGATCTTGCTTGAAGAAGAAAGCGTCACTCGTGCTGCAAATCGCTTGCACCTCAGCCAGTCTGCACTCAGTAAGAGTCTCACCCGATTACGTGATACCTTAGATGACCCATTATTTTTACGTACAGCACACGGACTCAAACCAACTGCGCATGCGTTGCAGTTAAAAGCGCAACTGCCAACCATACTGCAGGGCCTGTATCAGATCAGCTTACCACCGAGTTTTATTCCCGAAAAAAGTTATCGACAGTTCTCGTTTGCGATGCTTGAAAGTGCGTATGAAACATTGCTGCCTTATTATATCGGCCCTATTTTGTCACAAGCACCTAAGCTTAATTTAAGCATTTATGGCTGGGATGAAAAATCCTTGCTCGGCTTGCAGCAAGGGCAAATTGATTTCGGTATCACCGCAAGAGAACTGCATCCTACGGCTGATTTCCGTCTGAATAATTTACCCGATGGTATTGCTCATCAACGTTTATTTACTGACAACCAAGTATGCCTTGTCCGTAGTGGACATCCGATGTTAGCGAGTATTCATGCTGGGAATTGGGATGTTGAAGCTTACTTAAATATGTCGCATGTACAGGTGCGTTGCGAAGGTAATGATTGGTGGTTATTGGATTATCAGTTAGCAGAATCAGGTCAACATCGTCATATCTGTGCCACATTACCGGACTTTTATGGGGCTGCGAGTGTTTGTGCACACAGTGATTTAGTTTTTACTTTACCGTCTAGCTTTGTCCCACATGCGCAGAAATTATATGATCTCGTTGAGTTAACGTTACCGATCAATTTTTCTTCATTAGTTTATGTATTGCTGTGGCACAAACGTAATAATGATGAACCGGGGCATAAGTGGGTAAGAGATATGATTTGCCAAAATGTTGAAGGGGCGATGGAATGAAAATAAAAAGCCCAAGTCATGATGACTTGGGCTTTGCTATCTGATCTCTAATTATTGTTTTTCAATTTCAATAATAGTTAGATTTTCAGGTGCTACGCGGTTAGAACCTTGTACATATTCACCATCACTACCTAGTGAGTATTCAACAAACGATGCCGCTTGAATTGTTAACTCTGTTGCTGCGCTATCCACAGAAGCGTAATCAGCATTACCTTCTGTTTCTGAACCTGTAAGCGTACCAGCACCAATATTATGTGTACCAGTTAGGAAGCGAGTGTAAGAACGGTCTGTACTGTTCAATACATTACGTAAGCCAAGCTGTGTTTCTAGTGGCTCCGCTCCAGAGAGTGGAAACTCAGTATTATCAAGTGAGTAGTAAGGTTTCGCACTTGAACCGTTAAAGCAGCCCATATCTTGGCTTGCTACTGCACCTGCAGACATTTTATTACAAACTTCATACGTTGTTTGACCATCTAGCTCCACTTTAATTGGCACTGTTTGATCGGCGGTCGTTAGGAAGCCTCCTTGAATATCTTTTAGAGCTGGTTGTTCTGAAACACTACCAGCTACTGTTAAAGATAAAATTGGTTTATCTTGTAATGCTTCTGTGTAGTTTAATGGGTCTACAGTATCGACAACAGCTTGCATTAGATACTGGAATTCACTGAAATATTCTGGTGAAATTTTATCTGATGTTTGCTTGTACTCTGAAGGATTTTGCTCTGCGTATGCACGAACAGCTGCTAGCGTTTCATCTGAATCATCAGTAGCCAACCCAAGCTCTTTTGCCATTCGTAAACGAAATTCAGGCAGAGCTTTAATCGCGGGAGGTACTTCACTGTAACCTAACCACACTGAATTCATTAGAATACCGGCGATACCAGCACCTGGGTTTGCTAAAATAGCACCTTTAATTTCTGTCGGTGTTTTCTCAACGATACCACTGAAAGACGCTGCTGCAATTGAACCCATAGAGTGTCCCATTACATACACATTGTCGTTATCTAGTTGATCAAAAGATGGTATTGCTGGATTTGTTAATGTGAATCCATTGGTTATAGATGCTCGTAAGTTAATTAAGTCCGCGATACTTTGGCGTAAATTATCACGTGATGTTAATAGTGAGTCTGCTTTCAAGAAATTTTTCACATCGGCTTCATCGTGCCCTGGGAATAATCCTCGTAACGACTGGCTAACGTTAATGTCATAAATGCCATCATCATTTAAATCTACAGCGCGAGAATTATGTAGCGGGTGATCTATCGCAAGTACTGCATAACCTTGATTAGCTAATTCAGCCTGGACGAAGTTATCAAGTAATAACATACCACCATTACCAAACTCTTTTGCAGCTGTAATACCGTGTGAGAAGATCACGACAGGCCAACCATTTGTTGGCATTGGAGTGCGATCTGGATTTGGTAATACGACTTGTACTGCTAGTTCTTGTGTAACACCTTGATTATCTGGTTTAGGCGTACGGCCGCTTGTTAATGTCCATGAACTGTGTAGCGAGGGACAACCTTCAGCGGTATTTGTATAACGGTAGCTTTCAAAATAGCTCTCATTGTTTGCAACATTGATACCGTCTATGTTGAACCAAAATTTAGCATTATCTTGATTATTTGTATCTGCCTTACAGTTTGCCGATGTAATGGCTGTTGAATCATCCAGGTAATAAGGCAGAGTCACCGCTGCTTGTAGTTTTCGCACACACTCCACAAAGAGACCATCGCCGATACTACTTTCACAGAAGTTAGGATCTACATCTGGTACGCCTATAATGCCGCCGACAATACCGCCTACGATACCATCTAAAACTGCCGGAGGTAAACCAGCGCCAACTAAGTGCTCCTCTGGAATATCACTAGATTTAATTCCAGCTACGTCAGCATCAGGGTTTTGGGCTAAGTTTGTTAATATTTCGCCAATGCTTTGGGTTTTAATACCTGCAATATACAACACGGTTTTGGTTGTGATTTTTTCATTATCTAATTTAGTAAATAAAGAGTTTACTGCTTCTTTGTAAGGGCTTTCTGGTGTGTCATCTTGCAATAATATATTAAAACTATCTGCTGGTTTGACTATATCACCAGATGTAGACGCTAAATCTTTTGTTATAGCTAGAATATGCTGAGTGTTAGGAGATAATGGTTTTAATGGTAATATTTGTAAATGATTAAATTTAGTAACTCGAACTGTAAAGTCTTCGTCATATTTCAGTTCGCTATATCCAGGAATAGGCACAGAACGTTTTTCAAAAATATGGATGCTTTTTGCAAATGTAGAAATATCTAATTGGTCTACATCACCAGACATCGGTAGAGTAAATGGTGCTGTTGTTGACCAACCATCTAAATCTTCTAAAGAACACTTAGTGGCATTCTCAATATTTTCTGGATCTTCATTACCATCATTATTAGGGCCACTTTCAGCACTACCACAGCCAAAAATAATAATATTACTGTTTCTGGTTGAACCATCTTCACCAATAAAATACAGATCATTTGGCATAGGAATATTATTATTATTAGCAATCTCTTTCGTATTTTCTAAACCAAATGAAAATTGCAGATCTGCTACGGGTTGCTGGCCTGTATTATCATTACTACTATCTGAATTACATGCAACTAAACTTGTTGCAGATAGGGCAACCAGTAGTGCTTTAGAAATTAAATTAAGTTTCATTTTTATTATCTCTGTTAATACTCTGCTCGACTAGCAGAGCAAAGTATTATTCGAAAGTATAAGAGTATTGAACCGCGTAAAGCATGGCTGTACTTTTAGTTACTTTGAAGTACTGACCTTCTTCTTCAGAAACTGTACCGTCTTCACCTACAAGGTAAGTGACACCAAGATCAAAGGCGTGTTGACCTGTGTAATAAGACATACCTGCTGAATACCAGATACGATTTGAATCAGGGATACTTGCTGTTAGGTGTTCATCGGTAGGGGTCTCATCATAAGCAACACCAGAGCGTACCGCCCAGTTATCATTTACTTGATAAGTTGCACCAACTGCGTAACGGTTTGAGTCTTTCCAATCTTCAGTTTTTTGTAAGCAAACATTATCATCTTGACCTTTGGTGCTGCATTCACCATTAACAGAGGTAGCTAAGATTTCTTCAAACGAACTCCAACCTGTGCGTACCCAGCTGTAATGCATCGCAAACTGATCGGTTAGTTGGTGGTAACCTGAAATTTCTAAAATAGAAGGTAGGTTTAGGGTTAATTCACCGTCAATACCTTCGACATAATCTAGTAGGCCATTATCTGTGTTTGCTTGAACACCAGTAAATTCACCTTCCATATCGATATCGGATGCGCCTGTATAAGCAATACCCCAACGATGGTTTTCATTTAGTTTGTATAAGCCACCGACTTTATAACCAAAGCCGATACCTTGACCTTCCATACTTGCTAGTACGTTACTGTCGCTGACTAATTTTGCCATGTTGGAATAACGGTTAAGCTCCGCCTTAGCCAATAAGATGCTACCACTAGCGCCAATAGCGAAGTGTTCATTAATTTGATAGGCCAAACTTGTATTTAAGTTAACTACTGTGATCGCAGTATCACCTGCGATAGCACCAAATTCTTCGTTTACTTCATCGCTATAATCAGACGCTAAACCAAAATCAGCATACGAACCAAAACCAATTGTAAATTTGTCATTTAGTTGGTGACTCATAAATGCACTTGGCACTAGAGCATAGGGTGCTGCTGAGTCTTCAACTGCATCGACAAACTGGCCTTTACTAAACTCAACTTGTACATTTGGATCGATATAAGTAATACCGTTTGATACTTGAGTACCTTCTAACATGCTTAATGAGGCTGGATTACGCGCTAATGTAGCGGCGTTATCGGCAATGGCTGCTTCACCTGCAAAGGCGCGTCCTAATCCAGAAGCTGAGTGTTCTGAAATTTGAAAACCTGCCGCTGATACAGAGTGAGATGTCGTCGCTAGTGCACAGCTTATTGCAAGTGTTGTTAACACCATTTTTTTAGTCATTACTTTTTCAACCTCATTACCAAGTGGATTAAATACTATTAATGCCTGAAATATGTGTTATTGATGACATTAAATATTATTTCTGGCCGTATTATGCGGTTTAAAGTACTGCTATCAAGCAAGATATTTTCTATATTAGATTGCAAATTTAGTTCTTTTTAGAATTATATAAGGCGGGTTGTATTCATAATAAATGTTATGGTTTTCCTTGTTTCAATATAGGAGCCTTATGATTCAAGAAAGTGGTACGATGAGATCTATTAGTGTTTAAGCTCTAATTTTGAAAGGGTTATGCTTTGAATTGGTATGTTGACTGCAGAATATGTAATTGACGTTAGCTAGTTGGATATTTTGTCAAAATACATAATTAAACGCATTGTTAGAATAAAAAGTTGTTTTACTCTTAAGTGGTAATTTACGGTTGCGGAATAGCTTATTTAGCTTAGACTCCTTTATGTGATTTAACATTTAGATCACATTTAATTTTTGGATTAATTAGTTAACTGGAGGTACATATGAAAAATTTAAATCTTGTTCAATTCGTCTGTGTATCCTTTGATCATACGAGTCCCATGATGGCCTTGCACTACGCCTTTATGACCTGTTCCGATCGAAAACCGGCAACCAATAACTAACTAATCCGTACCCTTAAAGGCTGCGGAAAAATGGCAGCTTGATAGGGAGATTACTTCATTTAGATCTCTTGAAAATCCGAAATGTTTCACGCCATTTTTCCCAGTATATTTTTTAATACTTAAATTTATACACTGGAGAATTATTATGCGTCATTCAATCTATTTACACCTTGCGGTTTTATTTGTTCGTGCCGATATTCGTCGTGAAGAGCGCGTGTGGTTAGCAAAAGTCCGTCGTGCAAAAAATGAAATCCCACTGGGTAATACTTACCTGCTAAAAGACATCGGTTTGAATGCAGATGGACGTCCACTGTGCAGCTCGGCACCTCGTGATGTAGCTGCGACACGTCGTGTGCGTCATCTTCGCCGCGCTTGCCGATTGAAAATAGCAACGTAATAAAAGAGGCTAAGTTGTATATACAGCTTAGCCCCACACATGTCTAAATGTTTAAATTGTAGAATTTTATTTAATGTTCAAGCGCTGCTGAACCGTCTTCATTAATGTGAAGTTTGGCTTTACATTGTTTTATTAATTGCGCGGCATAAGAAGGTGAGATTGAGCGTAAGCTACCTTTTCCTGTGTGGAACGACGGTTCCCAAGCTCTATCTTTGTATCGACCTGTTTCCATAAATTCCACAACTACTTTCATAACGTACCTCTATATGTTGGCCTTGTTCGATACCGATTACGAAGCGATTATCGTCCTGTAAGGGGTAACTCTGATAAATAGTAATATAATAAATAAGTGGTCACTTCAAATATAAATAGCGCTTATTTCAAATGAAGCTAAGGCGTAGATTCGTTATTCTTTTATCTATATATGCAGCGATAGTTTTTCGTATAGATGACGGAAATAATGATGCTTTCTGTTATAAGAAGCGAACTACCTCAAACTGACACAAGAGAGATTAGCAACTAAACTATTAGCAACTAGGGTATAAATACGATCACCATTTTATCGTTCCTGAGGTGTATATATGCGCAAGATGAAATTAACAGCTTAGCGTTACACATTCGGGAGGAGGGTTAGTATGAGAGATAATTCTGCCGTTGAAACCTATCGTAAAAATAATGGATTGGAAAAACTCACTTATCACACGGTTGAAGAGATTCAATCTGGACACTTTGACTTAGATAAAGCACAGGCTTTTATAGCCTTTCAAGCCCGCATCAATAACGAATTACTGAATCATAAAGTGATTACTGCAAACCCTTACACTAAGTGGTTTAGCGAATCGTCACTGAATGATGCTCAAATTAAACAGTTAATCGTGCAATTCTCCGTTTTTTCAAATCAATTTCTTGTCGCGCAATTAGAGAAAATGCTTAATGCAGAATCGATTGAAGAGATGCGTGCGTCGAAAGAAATTTTAGCGAATGAAATTGGTGTCGTTTATAAAAATCCGAAGAGAAATCGAGATTCTCAATTAACACAAGATGAACGTGACTTTGGTGATATCGAAGGCAGTATTGATGGCGGGTCTTTTCATTTTAAAGCGGCACATTTTGAACTATTAAGTCAGTTAGCGGATTATTTTGGTATCGCTTTT
The DNA here is from genome assembly GCF_018219155.1 of Moritella sp. 24. Classification (NCBI taxonomy): domain Bacteria; kingdom Pseudomonadati; phylum Pseudomonadota; class Gammaproteobacteria; order Alteromonadales; family Moritellaceae; genus Moritella; species Moritella sp. 24. The sequence goes on from NZ_CP056123.1 coordinate 162,958, forward strand.
AATCAAATAGGTCGCCGTCAGTTTGGCTCTGCCAAGACTTTATTCTTTTGTGATGAGTTAGTACGACTTTATGGTTCGGCAAGTTATGCAACATCAACAGCAGCCTCTTATGCGGTTGAGAACTGGGCTGCAGCAGGGTTCTGGGATGAACTGGTCGCGGGCTTTAACAATTATCGTCAAACACGGGATTTGAAAGGGCTACCACTGACCTTTTTTACTTGGCATGCAAAGCTCGAAGCTAATCACGCCAATCATACTCAAGAAGAGCTTGAGGCTTATTATTTTAATAATGAGGTGGATGAAGCGCACTTTATTCAGAGTGGTAACGAAATGCTTGATGGCGTTTATGCGTTTTGGCAAGGCCTTGATGAAGAAAGAAAACGTATTTATTAATATGATTTTCTTGGCTTGGATTGGCACTTAGATATGGCATATCACCGATTGCTCGATAGCGCCGAAAATAGATTTTCCTTCATGATCTAACATTTCAATTTTGACCCGATCACCCACTTGTAAAAAAGGCGTGGTGATCGTGCCTTTCGCTATTTTTTCTAACATTCTTTGTTCGGCAATGCAGGATGAACCAACTGAGCGATCGCAATTAGAGACTGTTCCTGAGCCAATAATTGTTCCTGCGGTTAATATTCTGGTTTTCGCTGCGTGGGTTATCAATTGGGTGAAATCAAATGTCATGTCGGTTCCCGCATTGGGCTTTCCAAATAACTGGCCATTGAGATAACTGTATAAAGGGAGGTGCAACTTAGCACCATCCCAAGCATCACCGAGTTCATCGGGAGTCACTGCAACAGGAGAAAATGCGGTCGAGGGTTTACTGTGAAAAAAACCAAAGCCTTTTGCTAATTCTGCGGGGATTAAATTTCGCAGCGATACATCATTAACCAATGTGATTAATAAAATAGATTCACTAGCGGCAGATATTTTTATGTTCATGTCTATATCGTTGGTGATCACCGCAACTTCGGCCTCAAAATCTAATCCCCAAGTCGAGTCTCGTAGGGGGATATTATCGTTGGGACCTAAAAAGCTATCTCCGCCGCCTTGATACATTAATGGTTCAGACCAAAATGAGTTAGGCATTTCTGCGCCTCTTGCCTTACGTACTAACTCGATATGATTAACGTAAGCACTACCGTCTGCCCATTGGTATGTTCGAGGTAACGGAGACTCCAGTTGGCAATTGGTAAATGCAATAATGTTGCTTAGCGCACCACTATTTAATAGGTTATAGCATTTTTTTAGCTGGGGTTCGACGGTGGCCCAATGCTCTACGGCATACTGTAATGTTGGGGCTATCGATGCCACACAATATGCAGATTGTAAGTTTTTACTGACGAGATGTAGGCTGCCATCTCTTGTGCCATCTCGTAATGTTGCTAGTTTCATTTCGCTTTCCAGCTGTCGACATAGCCGTCCCATTCAACGCCTTGCATCAATGTACCAATATTTAATCCATCTCGAGTATCAATCATCACCGCTACTTCATCGATTTCTTTTTTTACTGAATTACAACTGGCACGATAGGCTTTGGGATGAGGACCGTGTGTAAACCCACAAGGATGAAAGGTCAGCATACCGGGTTCAATATTATCACGACTAAAGAACTCGCCAAGGTGATAAAAGATAACTTCATCAAAATCATCATTGCTATGATAAAAAGGAACTTTAAGTGCACCAGGATCGCTTTCTATCGGCCTTGGCACGAAGGTACAAACTACAAAACGTCGAGTCACAAACGTTGTGTGTGCAGAGGGGGGGAGGTGTACTCGGTGACTCATTAAAGGGCGGATATCTTGCCAATTAAGCCGGACTACTGAGACATCGCCATGCCAACCCACGACATCAAGGGGGTTAAATGGATAGGTGATAATAGATTGTTTATTGCTGCGTTTAATCACTACTTGCCACGGTTTTTCATCTTGTTGCTGTAGATAAATATCGTTTATTTCGGGGGTATCTAATACGGTTTGATCGAATATAGCATGTTGTCCCACCACGGCTTTATCCGGTAAACCATAATAATCATTGGTAGCTTCGATCATGAGTAATGTCATCGGGATAGTCGGCTCTAATCGCCATAAACAGGAACGTGGAAGAAGCAGGTAGTCACCTTTTTTTACACTCAAATGTCCGTAGTCACAAAACAAATCGCCATGTCCTTGGTGAATGAAAATGAGGTCATCACCATCGGCATTTCTGACCAAGGTTTGCATGTTTTCGTTGCACTGCCAGAAACGTATTTGGCAATGGGCATTACTTAACAATAGCGGAGCATCCCACGGCGATAATTGTGTGTAAGGCAGTTTTAATAAATTATAGGCTCTTGGTCGTAGTTCGCCTGACCAATCACTCCATCCTGTGGGAGGGTGTTTATGATGTAGTTGTGTGGCAGGCCCGTAGAAACCTTCGCGACTGACTTCTCGCTCAAACACACCTTGTTCGGGTAGATCGGCATGCGCCTGCCGAGAATACGTGCCTTTACGTAGTGGGAAACTGATTCTACGGATCATATCTTTTCCTCTGGAGCACTGTTTTTATTTATCTTTCGACGAAAGTACACCACGTGCGAGTTGGTCTCTTTCAATGGATTCGAACAAGGCTTGGAAATTACCTTCGCCAAACCCTTCATCTCCTTTACGTTGGATAATTTCGAAGAAGATAGGGCCGATGACTGTTTTAGTGAAAATTTGCAGCAGTAGAACTAATTTACCTGATTCCATATGACCATCAATGAGGATGCGATTTTTTCTTAGTTGTTCAATTGCTTCATGATGACCGGGTAAGCGCGCTGAGATCATGTCGTAATAAGTGTCGGGTATATCCATAAACTCGATACCGTTAGCTCTTAACGCCGAGACAGTTTGATAAATATTATCTGTGCCTAAAGCAATATGCTGGATCCCTTCGCCGTGGTATTCCTGTAAGAACTCTTCTATTTGTGATTTATTATCGCTGCTTTCATTAATGGGGATGCGCAGATTACCGCAAGGACTGGTCATCGCTCGGCTACGTAACCCGGTCATCGCACCTTTGATATCAAAATAACGTATCTCACGAAAGTTAAAAATACGCTCATAGAATTCAGCCCACGGATCCATATGGCCACAATGCACATTATGTGTGAGGTGGTCGATATAAGTGAGTCCTGCTGATTTAGACGGGTCTTCCGTTTCGCCTGTTAACTCAAATTGTTCCTGATAAAGTCGTTTTCTCACATCATCGTCGACCAAATAAAGCAGACTTTCGCCAATACCGTAGATTGCTGGCACACCGAACTCTAGAATTTTACGCTTACAAGGTTGAGCTTCTCGGCTTAATGCATGTTGATAGGCTTTTTCAGCATCAGTGACTTTAAAACCCATCGCACAGGCGGAAGGACCATGTTGTTTAGAGAATTTTGACGCAAAACCACGACCTTCAGTACTAACCAAAAAGTGAATTTTACCTTGTTTAAACCAAGTTAAAGGACGTGTTTGATGTTGGGCAAAAGGATGGAAACCCAATTGTTTAAAAAGTGCTGTGAGTTGCTTTGGATCGGGAGAGGAGAATTCGACAAACTCGAAGCCTTCGGTACCCGCAGGATTGCTAAACTGCTGTTTAGTATAATCATACGCATGACCCATGTTGACCTCCTTTGTAGACATTGGAGGTGGATACCAGTCTACAAATTTAAAAGGAACCTAGAGGTAGTATGGATGATTTATGGTGATTTTGCTTGGCTACGTGTTTAAATGCGAGGGAAAGATCGAGTCTTCTATACCATCGGATATATTCCAACTTCCTTACTTACATTATTAAATATACATGATGCTAGGAAGAAAAAAACCCCGTTATCACGAGGCTTTTCAGTGTTTTTTCTTAGTGATAATGATTTAAAAAATTACTCAATGTTTTGTAACTGCTCACGCATTTGTTCAATCAATACTTTAAGTTCTACTGCAGACTTGGTGATGTCTGTGCTAATCGATTTTGAACCTAGGGTATTTGATTCACGATTGAATTCTTGCATCATGAAATCAAGACGACGGCCACAAGCACCACCTTTAGTTAAAATGCTACGTGTTTCAGTTACGTGCGCATTTAAACGATCAATTTCTTCTGCCACATCTAATTTCTGTGCCATTAAGATCAGTTCTTGCTCTACGCGAGTTTCGTCTAATTCGATTTTCGCATCGGTAAATTTCTTTTGAATGCGCTCACGTTGCCATCCGATGATTTCTGGCATTTTGCTTTGCACGAAATCAGCTTGTTCAGAGATACCTGTTAAGCGTTGTTCTAACATCGCTTGCAGTTTTTCACCTTCAGATGCGCGAGACTCTAAAAATTCAGTGAGGGTTTCATCAAAGAAGCTTAATAAGTCAGTTGATAACTCACCCATGTCTTTTTCTGCCGCTTCCATAACACCAGGCCAGCGTAGAATATCAACTGGGTTTAATTTCGCTTTACCGGCTTTTTTAGATACCCAGTTTGCGCTTTCAATTAATTTTTCAGCTAACACTTCGTTTAACTGTAATTCACCGCGGTTGGCAGCATTGGCTTCAAAACGCAGGTTACATTCTACTTTACCGCGTTGTAATTTTTTACGGAAACGTTCACGTAATACTGCTTCTAAACCGCGAAATTGTTCTGGTAATCGGATGTAAGTTTCAAGGTAACGCTGGTTAACCGAACGGATCTCCCATACTGCTGTACCCCAATCGCCTTTAAACTCTTTACGGGCATATGCCGTCATACTATGAATCATGTTGAATCCGTTAATTAAAGTAAATTAAGCCAATTATACCTGTAGGTTATTACAACTTGCTATAGCGATAGTTTAGCTTAGCTCATATAATATTGGGCAATCATCATTGAAGAGTTAAAATAATGCGTCCAAGTCAAAGAACACTAGGTCAAGTTCGACCTGTAACAATTACCCGTAACTTCACCGCTAATGCAGAAGGTTCTGTATTAGTTGAATTCGGAGGTACGAAAGTATTGTGTACTGCGACTGTAGAAAGAGGGGTTCCACGCTTCTTAAAAGGTAAAGGCCAAGGTTGGGTAACCGCTGAATATGGCATGTTACCGCGCTCTACGCATAAGCGTATGCATCGTGAATCCGCGCGTGGTGGACAAACTGGACGTACAATGGAAATTCAACGTTTGATCGCGCGCTCACTACGTGCTTGTATCGATCTTGAATCATTAGGCGAACACACAATTTTAATTGATTGTGATGTAATTCAAGCTGATGGTGGCACGCGTACCGCTGCTATTACAGGTGCTTGTGTGGCATTGGCTGATGCGGTTGAATTTCTGATCCGCCAAGGTAAATTAAAAATTAGCCCAATCAAATTTATGATCGCTGCTGTATCTGTTGGTATCTATAAAGGTGAAGCTGTTTGCGATTTAGATTACGCAGAAGATTCAGACGCTGAAACAGACATGAACGTGGTGATGACTGAAACTGGTAAGTTCATCGAAATTCAAGGGACAGCTGAAGGTGTTCCGTTTAGTCATGAAGAGATGTTAGACATGCTGGCATTAGCGAAAGATGGCATCGAAATGATCATTGTTGAACAAAAGAAAGCACTCGGTGATAGCTTGATTAAAGCGTAAAGCTTGTTAGAATAGCGGCGCTTATCGTTAGTCGCCAAGCACTAACAATATTAATTGCCTAATAATATGCCCCATATTATTAGGCTTTTTAGGTGAAGTGGCTTTTAGCCTATACTATCTAATTAATCATAATAGGGGAAAACGATGAAAGATTACCAACGCGAGTTTATTGAGTTTGCTTTAGAAAAAGAAGTGCTTAAATTTGGTGAATTCACACTAAAGTCTGGTCGTACTAGCCCTTATTTCTTCAACGCAGGTCTGTTTAACACAGGTCGTGATTTATCACGTCTTGGTCGTTTTTATGCGGCTGCTTTAGTTGATTCTGGTATCGAATACGATGTGGTATTTGGTCCTGCCTACAAAGGTATCCCAATCGCGACTACGACAGTTGTTGCACTGAACGATCATCATGATATTGATGCACCTTACTGCTTTAACCGCAAAGAGAAAAAAGACCACGGTGAAGGTGGTTCATTAGTGGGTTCTGCACTTGAAGGTCGTATCGTATTAGTTGATGACGTGATCACTGCGGGTACTGCAATCCGTGAATCAATGGATATCATTCAAGCACACAACGCTGAACTTTCTGGTGTTTTAATCGCGCTAGACCGCCAAGAAAAAGGCAAGGGCGAATTGTCTGCAATCCAAGAAATTGAACGTGATTATGGCTGTAACGTATTATCAATCGTGACGTTAGGTGATCTTGTAACTTTCTTAGCGGATAAGCCAGAAATGCAACAGCACCTTGAGACTGTAAAAACATACCGTGAAAATTACGGTATCTAATTTATAGGCTTAACAATTAGCGCGAGTCTCGTTCTAAATTGAATAATAAAAAGGCTACCGAGGTAGCCTTTTTTTGTTTTTATATTTTGTTGTGAGTAAGCAAGCGATTAACTTTACAATTATTAGCTTTGCTATTGCTAGCTCTGCAGTAGCTGCTTATTTAAAAATGCCCACTGTTGATCAAAATCTGCTGTTGGTTTTAATGCAAAACGAGTACGTACATATTGATTAATACGGCCTTCTGCATACGCCAGCAATAAGTTTGCTAACATACCTTCATCTAAGGTAAAGCCAATACCGTCACGCATTTTCTTTTCACGTAGTAACTGTTTTAAGTGCGTTTCAATTTTTGCGTATAGCGCGCTGATTTGCTCACCTAAACGTTCGTGTTCACCTTGCAGTGCATCGCCCGTCATAATTCGAGTGATACCTGGGTTACGCTCGGTAAATACGAGCAATAAATGCAGGATGTGATGACAACGGGTTATGGTATCTTTCTCTTCATTTAAGATTTGATTAATACCCGCTAAGATTGAATCCTCGATAAAGGTAATTAGCCCTTCAAACATACGTGCTTTACTTGGGAAGTGGCGATAGAGCGCAGCTTCAGAAACACCGACTTCCTTGGCAAGTTTCGCGGTAGTAATACGCTGACCAGGACTGGTTTCCAACATATGTGCTAACGCTTGTAAAATTTGTTCTCGACGATTCTTTTTAGTACTTGTTGACATCTTTTTCATCCTAGAATGGTGTTAACCGTTATTGCTTACCCGAATGGCCAAAGCCACCTTCGCCACGTTCACTACTATCAAACTCTTCAACGATGGTTAATTGTGCTTGAATTACTGGCACTATCATCATTTGAGCGATACGATCACCCGGTTGAATACTGAAGCTATCTTGACCTCGGTTCCAACATGAGATCATTAACTCTCCTTGATAATCAGAATCAATTAAACCCACTAAATTACCCAATACAATACCGTGTTTATGACCTAGGCCTGAGCGCGGTAAAATGGTTGCTGCCATTGTTGGATCTGCAATGTGAATAGCGATACCGGTTGGAATCAAATGCGTTTCACCTGGATTAACCGTCAATGGTTGTTCAAGGCAAGCGCGCAGATCTAAACCAGCAGAACCGGGTGTTGCATAACTTGGTAAAGGGAATTGAGTGCCTACCAGTGGATTTAAAATTTTAACTTCTATTTGCTTCATTATTTATTTCGCTGACTATATCAATGGATGACTTAACCGTGCATTGCGTTAGCGCAAGACAAGGTAAAATGTCGAATATAATTTTTACTTATGGTTATGTATTTGCGTTGAACTGAGTCGCAATTAATTGCAGTAGTTGTGTTGCAACATCTTGCTTACTAGCTAATGCAATTTGGGCTGTACCCTGTGGCCAAAATACGGTTAAAGCATTATCTTCTGCGTTAAAGCCTTGGCCGGATTGTGCCACGTCATTTGCGGCGATCATAGCAAGATTTTTACGTTGCATTTTGTCGCGCGCATAATGCTCAACATCTTGTGTTTCTGCAGCAAAACCGACAGTAAAAGGAGAATTTTCGAGCGCAGCTACACTGGCAACAATATCGGGGTTTTTGATCATGTGAACGACCATTTCATCACTATTGGTCTTTTTGATTTTTTGTTCTGCAATCGTTTCTGGGCGGTAATCTGCAACAGCTGCACAGGCAATGAAAATGTCTTGTTTATTAATATCAGACATAACAGCATCATGCATATCAAGCGCGCTGACCACTTTTACGAGGTGGCATTGTTCAGGTGCTGATAATGCAACAGGGCCGCTGACAACAGTGACATTTGCGCCTAATGAGCGCGCAGCTTGGGCAAGGGCGTAACCCATCTTACCTGAGCTGTGATTACTGATGTAACGAACTGGATCAATCGCTTCACGAGTTGGTCCAGCTGTGATCATGATATTTTTTCCCGCTAACAATTGCGGTTGTGTTTTCTCACTAAAGTAATCAACAACAGCCGCCACAAGTTCATCTGGATTGACCATTCGACCTAGTCCAACATCGCCACACGCTTGTACACCTGCAGCTGGGCCCCAAAGCGTAATATCACGTTGCTTAAGTGTTGCTAAGTTAGCTTGCGTTGCTTGGGCTTGATACATGACTTGATTCATTGCGGGAGCAATGGCAATTGGTGATGGTGTTGCTAAACATAATGTTGATAGTAAATCATCTGCAATCCCAGCGGTGAACTTGGCAATAAAGTTGGCTGTTGCAGGTGCGATTAAGACTAAATCGGCCCACTTAGCGAGTTCTATATGACCCATACCAGCTTCGGCTGCAGGATCTAATAAACTGTGTGCAACGTGAAATCCAGAGACTGCTTGCATGGTAAGCGGGGTAATAAACTCTTGTGCTGACTGGGTCATCACGACGCGAACTTCTGCGCCCTGTTCCGTTAATCGACGGGTTAATTCCGCACATTTGTAAGCGGCTATGCCGCCTGTGATACCGAGCAAAATTCGTTTGTTGGCAATAGCAGTCATTGTGTATTCCACGTTAAAATCTGAAAGGATATTCTAATAACGCAATAACAATACCATAATTAAATTATCAGATGCTAAGGTTTGTTATTAATTTTATACACGAAATTATCAAATTCAGATTTTTGAACTCAGTCACTGTTTTATCATTATCGTGTTCTTTTATTCACCGCATTACTAAGCTAACAAGATGTTATGTTAAATGGTGTGAATGAGATGAAATTGAAAGCATTACCAACAGATGAAATGCCGCGAGAAAAACTGGTTAAATTCGGCCCGCAATCATTATCAGATGCTGAGTTATTGGCTATTTTTCTACGAACGGGAATTAAGGGGACGAATGTTGTCATGCTAGCTCGACATATTTTAACTGAATTCGGCACGTTAAGGTCCTTGCTTGCCGCAAGTGAAAATGAGTTTTGCCAAACGAAAGGATTAGGAGTGGCGAAATACGTGCAATTGCAAGCCACTGTCGAAATGTCTCGACGTTTTTTAGCCGAGAAATTAGAACGTAGTAATGCGTTAACTAACCCCCAAGAAAGTCGAGATTATATCCGAGCAAAATTACGTGATCAGCCTCATGAAGTATTCGCGGTATTATTTTTAGACAATAAGCACCGAGTTATTCGCTTTGAGGAGTTGTTTTATGGCACAATAGACAGTGCTAGTGTTTATCCGAGAGTGGTGGTTAAAAAAGCGTTAGAAAGAAATGCTGCGGCAGTAATTTTTGCCCATAATCATCCCTCTGGCATTGCTGAACCCAGCCGTGCAGATCGTATGATCACAGATAAACTTATCTCAGCCTTACAATTAATTGATGTTAAAGTACTCGATCATTTTGTTATAGGCGACAGTGATATAGCAAGCTTTGCAGAGCGAGGGTGGGTGTGAAATTGCTATTTCAATCCATCTTTAAAATATAAAAAGCTTGCTCTATGTTTCTATTTACTGTATAAAATGCGGCCTTTAGCACGCGTCTTGGGCGACGGCCAACAAGACGCTGTATATTTGCTCGAGCAAGAAAAATATTTGGAGAAGACGACATGTCTAAAGTATGCCAAGTCACTGGTAAAAAACCAGCTGTTGGTAATAACGTTTCTCACGCAAAAAACCGCACACGTCGCCGTTTTTTGCCAAACCTACATTCACACCGTTTTTGGGTTGAGAGCGAAAACCGCTTTGTTAAATTACGTCTTACTTGTAAAGGTATGCGTATTATCGATAAAAAGGGTATTGATTCAGTTTTAGCTGAAATGCGTGCCCGTGGTGAGAAGGTTTAAGGAACTATATTATGCGCGATAAAATTCGTTTGAATTCATCTGCTGGTACAGGTCACTTCTATACCACAGACAAAAACAAAAAAAACATGCCTGAAAAAATGGAAATCAAAAAATTTGATCCAGTTGTTCGTAAGCACGTTATGTACAAAGAAGGTAAAATCAAGTAATTCTTGATTTTATGTTCAAATATTGAAAACTCAGCTTTGCTGGGTTTTTTTTTGCCTAAAATTCTTCTCCACGACACTTGCCCAATTCGGCGTTTTCACGTAATTTGCATATACTTATTGTTAAATCAATGACTAAATTAGAAGGGTTATAGCGTGCAGTTATCGCGACGAGGTTGGAATAATGTATTGATATTTGCAGTGCTGGCAATGATGCTGGTGTTTCAATATTCAGGTAAAAAGTTAGAGGGTGATGATTCCGCTAGCCAATACCAATCTGCATTACCTGCTAATGCAGTCGTGCTATCAATGCTGTTTGATAATATTCAAATTCAGCGAGTCGGTAGCCAACTTGCCTCTGTACCAGAGTTGGGGCTATCACAGCCTCAGTTGAAGCAAATTATTAAAGCGTGGGAAAGCGCGACCTTTAAACCTGTACCTCGCGATATTGTGATTGCTAACTTAGCTTATGGCATTAATATTTCTTTTGAATTAGCTAACCTAGCTGAACCTATCACATTGATTTTATACCAAATTGAAAATGGTTACCTGTTGCAGAATTGGCAGGATCAATTGTTGCAAATCGATGAGTCAGAACTGCAGGTATTACTACCTCGATAGTTTGTTCGCTAGTTGTCTGTCGACGATTCTTATTTATTTTCAATTAATTTATATTTCTACTGGATTTAAGCATGCCTGAATTACCCGAAGTTGAAGTCAGCCGTCAAGGCATCGCGCCTTATCTTGAGAATGCGAAGATCACCAAGATAATCGTTCGTAATGCGCAGTTGCGCTGGCCTGTGCCTATGTCTCTACAGGACGCTTTAGGTTGTACAGTCATTAGCGTGCGTCGCCGTGCTAAATATTTACTATTAGAAACTGAAAAGGGCACGATTATCATTCATCTTGGTATGTCTGGTAGCTTAAGAGTACTTGATTCAAGCGTAGCCGTTGAAAAGCATGATCATGTAGACATAGTGTTGGATTCGGGTAAATGTCTTCGCTTAAACGATCCTAGGCGCTTTGGTTCGGTATTGTGGGAGTCCGGTAATGTGCTTGAGCATAAGTTACTGGCCAGCTTAGGACCAGAACCATTAACGGATGATTTTACGGCAAAGCGTTTGTTTGATCGTTCTCGTTCACGAAAAATGCCTGTGAAATCATTTCTGATGGATAACCATAATGTGGTTGGTGTTGGGAATATTTATGCCAATGAGGCATTGTTTTCTGCAGGGATAAGCCCAAAACGTGCTGCGGGTAATGTGTCTTTACAGCGATACAAAATACTCGTGGAAGAAGTGAAAGCGGTATTAGCGAAAGCAATTGAGCAAGGTGGAACGACGCTGAAAGATTTTACACAGACAGATGGTAAGCCGGGTTATTTTGTGCAGGAATTACAGGTGTACGGAAAAGGTGGAAAGCCATGTCCCAAATGTGGTGAAGAATTACAAGCGGTTAAGATTGGTCAGCGCAACACGATTTATTGTAATCAATGTCAACGCTAACTCGATCTTGATGTATGTGGTAGGTTATTTTTCTGCGATTTTAGCTAAAATAGCCTGGCATACAATAGGGGCAACAAACTGAGCAACGTCACCGTTGTGAATTGCGACTTCTTTAACCAGCGTAGAAGAGATAAATGAGTTCTCTTCTGATGGGGTTAGAAATACGCTTTCGAGATCTGGGCTTAATCGACGATTCATATTTGCTAGTTGAAATTCGTACTCAAAATCAGATACAGCACGTAAGCCACGAACGAGCACTGATGCATCATATTCCTTCGCGAAATCAACCAATAAGCCGCTAAACCCAACCACTTCGACATTATCCAAATGTGCCGTCACCTCTTTTGCGAGTTGTACTCGCTCTTCAAGGCTGAAGAAGGGTTTTTTTGTTGCGTTAAATGCCACGCCAACAATAACGTGATCAAATAATTTTGCTGCGCGTTCAATTAAATCTGTATGACCATTTGTGATTGGATCAAATGTGCCTGGATAAATTACTTTTACTGTCATGTTCGAAGTACCAGTTTGCTTAAAGTTTATATTAAATTTAAACTACCTACTTTATGTATTTTTTTCAAGAATTATAAACTTATCACTGGACTTTGAAGTTGAGCTCATAATGAAAATATCACTAATAATTACGACATATAATTGGCCTGAAGCTTTGGGTAGAGTCTTAGACAGTGTTTCTAAACAAACTGAGTTACCTCATGAGGTTATTATTGCTGATGATGGTTCTACAGATGAGACTCGTTTATTAATTGAAGAGTGGCAGAAGAAACTACCAGTAACTTTACTTCATAGCTGGCAGGAAGATGATGGTTTTCGTGCAGCTAGAAGTCGGAACTTAGCTATATCTAAAGCGAGTAGTGATTATATCGTAATGATTGATGGTGATATGGTTTTACATCAGGGGTTTTTATTATCTCATCATAAATTCGCTGAAGATGGTTTTTTTGTACAAGGTTCTAGAGTAATATTGGATAAAGAAGAGAGTAAAAAAGTTTTAAGAAATAAAAAAATTAGTTTTTTTTCGAAAGGAATAAAAAATAGATTTAATGCAATACATTTACCTTTATTGACTCCTCTGTATCGTAGTCAGTCTTTTTCTATGCGGGGTATTAAAACTTGTAATATAGCGTTTTGGAAAACTGACCTAGAAAAGGTTAATGGCTTTAATAATAAATTTATAGGTTGGGGAAGAGAAGATAGCGAACTTGTTTGCAGACTCTATAATTTAGGTATTAAGCGAAAAAATTTAAAACTAGGAGGGTGTGCTTTCCATCTTTACCATCCAGAAAATGAACGGACGATGCTTCCTGAAAATGATTTACTTTTACAGGAAGCAAGTGAACTAAAGTTAATAGAATGCAAAGATGGATTAAAAGAAGTATCTATTTTTTAAAATGTTTTAGTTTAAAAAATTTATATACTTTTGATTTATATTTCTTACTTATATTATGAAATTTATGAGACATGTTAGAACGATGCTTTTTTTCTTCGTTCAGTACATGTCGATGCCAACCTTCGTGTTCAACAAACCCATCTTTTACTAGAATGGAAAAGTATCCTTGTTCCATGAAGAAGTTAGACAAACCTGGCTCCATAGTTTTAGTAAAGTTAAAATAAGGCATTACTTTTTTATAATCACTCATTCTGATAATGGTCGGATTAAAACTAAATATCTCATCGTTAACAAGATAATAAGAAGTATCTGATACAGTTACTTCACTTTCACCAAATAATGAATCTTTAAGTTCACTTCGATGTCTTAGCCATACGTTAAGTATTTTATCATTACTGATAAGAGGGGTTAAGCAAGCCTCTATAAACCCTTTTTTATGAAATTTCCAGTCATCTTCACAATGGAAAATATAGTCAGAAGTGACTTCAGAATAAGCCTTATCAATCGATTTTAGTTGACCTAACCTTGGGTTGTTCCAAATTACAGTGAAATCATAATCAAACTTATTTAGACAGTCTTTTAACTTATCAATGTAAGGACTATCTTCGATGATAATGAACTGTTTAATCGCATAAGTATTAAACTCAAAGAAACTTTCAAGTGTGAGTTCAAGTAAATCAAATCGATCACAACTGGTTAAGACTACGCTTACACTATGCATTTTCTGATATATCCTTTCTGTTTGTATCTAGAGTTAGACAAGCTCGGTAGAGTATGAATATAAATAAGCTATATAATACGGCGGTTTTATGTTTCATTAGAGGTGCTTCTGTTAACCCTGTAATCATGAAACTGACGATTAGCATGATACCTGCCATAGCTATAAATTGTTGCTCATTAGTATTTTTTAATCGACGATAAAAAAATCTTAAAGGTAATAGATATAAGGCTAGGATAAATGAAAGACCTACCAAGCCTTTAGTGCCTATAATATTGAAAATTTCATTGTGACCTGATATTTCGCCATTACGCGACCACACCCAGTCTTCAATTATGCCTTCTTTTATTAAGTTATTATGAAATACTTTTCTTTCTTTATAGCCAAGACCAAAAATAGGACTGTCCATAAATTGATAGACTGAACTTCTCCAAATTTCGAAGCGAATGGTTAATGACGTTTCACCTGTACCCGGTGTATAGTTGAGAATATCTTTTTCACCGAGCATTCTTTTCACCATATAAGACTTAGACATTGCTGAATCAGTATTTTGGAGTTGCTTAAATATAATAAAGATAGAGGAAAATAATAAGATGAAAGTAATTATCATATGGCTTTTTTTTATTTTTTTAAATTCTGTTGCTAATACTACGAACAGCAGAGGTAATATAATTAAACCGACAAATGCTCCTCGAGTACCAGTTCGTAATATTATATAACTAGTGAAAATAGCACCCACTATACTTAGTAAAGATAAAGTGTACATTTTCTTATTGAAAAAATATTTACTACCAACAAGTGTAATAGAAAATATAGCTAATGAAATATAAGCGATATGCAATATCCCCATACCGCCTTTAAAATCTAACCTATAGCTATGAAGATACATATCGCCATAAACTATATAGATTAAAAAGCCTATAAAGGAACCAACAATACAACCCTTTAGAAATGTCTCAAATTTAACTTGATAATGTCTGAAACCATATACAACACCAGCCGCTAAGAGATAGCGAGATGGTGTATCGAGAGCATTAGCCTTGAAATCATCCATAATGACGTGCGGTATTGTTAATATAAAAACAGCGATATAAAGAAAACATAAATATTTTAGATCGTTTGACTTGAACGTATTATCGTCTTGTGTTTTCCATAAATATAAGGACATGAAAAACATTATCGCAATACTTAATGAAATTGTGGCACTTGTCATCATCATTGTAATTGGGACTATAAAGGCACAATAATTTAATAATTGTTCTTTTTTTAAATTCAGCATTTTGTGATTCTATCTATAAGTGGGTTTAATTTGTTTTTTACCTGTTCTACCGTTATTTTTAGCATTAGTTCTTTATCTTTTGATTTAGTTCCCCAGTTAGCGTTTGGCATATGTTTAGTATATACCTCAACGACATCATCAAGGTTATTATAAGGACCTGTTCTCCCTGGATTATGCAAAGCATAAAGTCCAACAACCGGCGTCCCTACCGTTGTGCTCATATGAGTAGGACCTGTATCAGGAGCAAGTACTAAATCTGCATTTTTTATGATAGCTAGCAGTTGTTTTAGTGTTGTCTTTGCCACTAAATTATTAATATTCGCATTACTTAATTTTATAATTTCAGCGGTGAGCTCTTTTTCTATATCTGAGTGTCCTCCGCAAATACTGACTTGGAAATTTTGTTTTTCCATATAATCTGCTACTTCTGCATAACCTATGGCTGTCCAGTTTTTACTTGCCTTACTTGCTGCTGGGCAAATAATAAAATTTTTCTGAGTATGGCTTATCTGTGATAACGCCCATAAGCTATCTTCTCTACTAATTGGTATATTCCATGTCGGCTCTTGCTTTGGAACGCCAATCGCTTCGGCAAATGCCATAAAGCCATCTAGTACATGAGGTTTATCTTGAGCTGGTATTTGTCGATTACTCACTAACCATTGGCCTTCTCTTGCTCTGTATTTATCAAAGCCCCAACGTTGTTTTGCTCTGATACATAAGCTACTAATATTAGCTCTTAGTGACACTTGCATATTAAGTAATACATCAAATTTTCGATGATTTAATTGCTTATATAATGATAGGTAGCCGTTAAATCCTGCTTTTTTATCAAGAATAATGAATTCAACATTTGGGATATCCCCGACTAGCATGGCTTCTACTTTACCTATAATCCAGGTTATCTTTGCTAAAGGGTAGTGACGTTGAATTGCTTGGACTGCTGCGACAGCATGGCAAACATCGCCAATAGCGGAAAAACGTAAAATACAGATACTCTGTGGAGGGGTCATATTCATCATTTCTAGTTGTTGAATGTAAAAGGCTATTATGCAAATCGTTTGAGGTAATGTAAAATTTATCGGCGAAGTTTTTTTTGGAGAATACATGTTAATAGAAACACAAGACACGCGGGTTCTATTTTTTCAGGATGAATTAAAAGACGAGATCACGCCTGAATACTTTGACGGTGCATATTGGCAACGTAATAATGCCATTATTGGTTCGGCATTTGGTCGTGGTATTACATGGTTTTTTAAAATAAATCATGATGAATTTGTATTAAGACATTACCACCGCGGTGGTTTGATTGGTAAATTAATTAAAGATGCATATTTCTATACAGGCCTTGAAAGTACACGGGCTTATCAAGAATTTGTTGTCACTCAAAAATTAATCGATAAAGGTTTGCCTGCGCCAAAACCGATTGCAGGTCAGGTTATTAAAAAAGGGCTTTTTTATCAAGCGGATTTAATTACTCAAAAAATTGAGGGCGCAAACGATTTAGTTGCCGTACTTAAAGATCGCGCTTTAGCGAACGATGATTACAAGCAAATTGGCGCTATGATTAGACGATTTCATGATGTTGAGTTATGGCATGCTGATTTGAATACCCATAATATTATTTTAGATGGTGATGGGAAGTGGTGGCTGATTGACTTTGACCGCTGTAAATTTAAGTCTGCGGCAGACTCATGGAAAAAAGCGAATCTGGCACGCTTACAGCGTTCCTTTGTAAAAGAGAAAAATAAGGACTCTGCATTTAAATGGCAGTCATCTGATTGGGATTTGTTGCTTGCGGGTTATGATAATTGAGCTAACATTCTAATAATTAGACATTACACTGTGTCATTTAGTCATAAGTGTGCGAGTATGGAATAATCAATTGTATAAATCAAAGCGGTCGTTTTAATGAAAACTAGAGATAAGATCATTCATTCTGCACTCGAGCTGTTTAATGAATGTGGTGAACGTAACATTACCACTAATCATATTGCCGCGCATTTAGGCATAAGCCCCGGTAATCTTTATTATCATTTTCGTAATAAAGAAGACATTATTGACTCTATTTTTGAGCAGTATGTGAATTATCTAGCTGAAAACTTTCAGCCTCATCGAGAAGGTGAGGTGACGTTAGAAGTGATGATGCGTTATTTAGATTCTATGTTTGAAACGATGTGGCGGTTCCGATTTTTTTATTACAGCCTGCCTATTTTGTTATCTCGTGATCCTAACTTACATAAAAAATATTTAAAGTTTCAAGAGGTTTCTGCACAACGAGAAGTGGATTTATTATTCTCTTTACAGAAAAATAACGTGGTAAACGTACCGATAGAAGATTTAGATGAATTAGCTAATTCAATTAAAGTTGTGCTTGTTTCTTGGGTTAGTTATCGCACAACAATCAGTAAAGATGCAAAAGTATATAAGACGGATATTTATCGCGGTATTTTGAAGTCAATCTTTATGATGAAACCGTAT
The DNA here is from genome assembly GCF_018219155.1 of Moritella sp. 24. NCBI lineage: Bacteria > Pseudomonadati > Pseudomonadota > Gammaproteobacteria > Alteromonadales > Moritellaceae > Moritella > Moritella sp. 24. The sequence continues at coordinate 180,716 of NZ_CP056123.1, forward strand.
TTTACAGAAAAAGCATTAGTCGATTATCAGCATATGCGTGATTACTATTTACGTTTAGCAAATGTGGATACAGTGACGCCTGAAATAAATAGTTAAGTTTTTAAATAACGGTAAATAACCTTAATATGATTTCTGTTATCGACAAAGTGAGAGCAGAAACCATATTGATTATTGAAATACATTGGATTATTTAGACTGTGTAGGCGCAATTATTTGATCAATTAAGTCGGTTAATTTTTGCATTATCCTTGTTAAAGCGCCTTTATTTTTATCAACAACATGCTTGGCTTGTAATCCCATTTCTATCGCAGTGTCAGGTTGTGATATTAACTCATTTATCTTGTTCGCTAATTCAATCTCATTATTTATAACTGCGGCACCATTACTGTTGAGTAGTTGTGCTGTTACATCTGCGAAATTATAATAACTGGGTCCCGTGATGCACGGCTTAGATAATGCTGCTGGTTCTAATAAATTATGTCCACCGACTTTATCACCAATTAAACTTCCTCCCATAAAACAAATATCACTAGCGGCGAGTAATATTGGCATTTCACCCATACTATCCCCGACATAAATATCGGTGTTGCTTAGGTCATCTGTAAGGCGTGTGTGACTACGTCGTAGGGTGCAAGGGAACTTCTCTGAGCAAAGAGCAGTAACATCGTCAAAACGCTCTGGGTGGCGAGGTACGAGTATTAATAGCGCGTTAGCATGTTGCAGTTTTACTTTTTCAAATGCAGCTAATACGATTTCATCTTCACCTTTATGTGTACTTGAGGCTATTATGACTGCGCGTTGTTGCCCAAGTTGTTGACGTAGCAATAATCCTTGATTAATGATGTCATCAGAGAATTGAATATCAAATTTAACTGTGCCTGTTACAGACAACTTATCAGGGTTTAAACCCAATGTTTTAAAACGGTGCTGATCGTCTTCGTCCTGGCATAATATATGGTTTATTTTTTGTAATGGTGCTGAGAACAAAGATTGAAAACGTTGATATTTTTGTTGTGACTTTTCAGATAATCGTGCATTAACCACAATTGTAGGAATATTTTTATTCTCACAAATCGTCAGCATATTTGGCCATAGCTCTGTTTCCATGATCAAACAAAGCGAGGGTTGCATACGAGCAATGAATTGTTTTATTGCACAGGGATAATCGGCGGGGAAGTATCTGTGTTCTATATTGCCAGATAAAGCTTCAACACGCTCTGCACCCGTACTTGTAGTGGTGGTTATGAGTAATGGTAGCTCTGGGTAGTGTTGCTGTAAGGCGTTAATAATGGGCGTTGCAGCAATAACTTCCCCTACCGATACAGCATGGACCCAGATAGGTTTTTTTGAATTAGTTAATTCAGGACAGATGCCAACGAACTCTTTCCAGCGATTACCAACGGGCGGTTTACCTTTCTTTGTCTTTAATAATAAAGAAAATATTAACGGTGATGTTGCATAAAGTAATGTGGTGTAAAGAGTTCGGCTTAGCATCGTCTCGTCTTTTTTAGCTCAGTATAATTGTAAACTATACTTGGTTATATGGTATAGGCGTTCTAACATTGGCCCGATAATTTAAAATATTTTTCTAATACTAACTGTGATATTAATAATTCTTGTTTTTCATCTTTAAATTGCATGACATGCTGATGTGCATTATCTATAATTTTTTGAGCTTGATCTGGATGTGCGATGTAGTATTCGACCTTTTCGTTAAAATTGGAATAATCATCTTTTAATTCAACATAGTGTACACCAGCTTCTAATTTACCTTCCATAAACCAGGTTTCATAAACAGGTTTACACATCATACATAGTGAGTTTGATGACATAGCCCATTTTAAGTTAGTTGCAACATCATTACCTTCTACGCATAATAAAAATTTATGCTGTAATTGTTCTACAATAGATAGCTCATTTTTTTCCCACTTTGAAATAGAGCCTGTTTTATTTGTTTTTCCTATGTCACAAAATTTATTTTCGTAAAGTTCGTTAAACATAGTAACGCGGTGTAGTTGATGCTTTTCATGCACTTTACCTCGCCATACTGCGGTATTTGATTTTTCTGAAAAAGACAGCTTATCGTTAATAAAGTTAAAGTGTCTGACACTATCTAGCTTCATTATTACTGAGTTTTCATTATTATCCGCAATAGGCCTAGATTTTACTATTGTCGCAGTATCTTCGATGGTGATTACATCGCCAAATAAATAGCTAAACTTTAACGTTAAAGAGAAGGAATTCAGAACTCTTTGTAGGTCAAAAAAATAAGCGCTATTACCTTTGAGTTTATAGTCTTTAATTTGGACTGCATTTTCTGAAAGAGAAAAAGCAGTTTTGTGTTTTAAATAATAATCAACTCGGCTATGTAGATAATTTTCCTGCTTCGCATTGATATTTTTTATTGATTTATTTCTACGAATAATATGTAAAGCGCGAGGAACTGCCGTGCTAACTAAGCTTTTTATATAAAATGTAAGCTTATTATTTTTTTTAAAGTGTAGTTTTTTCATTATGTTCTAATGCTTTTTATTTGTATAAATGAGTTTAATTATTACTGTTATCTATAATATCAATAACCATATCCGCAGTAATTTTCTCTAAACAGTTCAAGTGACCATATTTACATTGTTTTTGGAAACAAGGACTACACTCTATGTCTGCCTGTAACGCTGTGGCTTTATCCGTTAACGGTGGCGTATAAAGTGGTGATGTTGAGGTATAAACACCAATTACTTCATTACCTAGAGCTGCTGCAACGTGCATTAGACCTGAATCATTACTAATTGTTTTCTCTGCATAAGCCATTAAGTCAATCGCTTCAGATAGCGATGTTGTGCCTGCTAAATTATGACAATGTTGTTTTTTCTCAGTAGACAGTTTAGCGATGATGTCATCACCAACCGCAGTATCTTTATTAGAACCAAATATCCAGACTTGCCACCCCAATTGAATCATATGCTCTGTGACTTGTGCATAGGATGCTGCTGGCCATTTTTTTGTTGGTCCAAATTCAGCGCCTGGTGACAAAGCTAGCACTTTACGTTCGGTATTCAGCTGCATTTTTTGTAATGCGTCAACTTGATCACTCACGTTTATTTTAAATACAGGGTTAGGTAAATTAGGAATTTGTTTGTGATCAGACATTAATTCCTTTGCATAAGCGAGTGCGTCGTAACGCTCTACCATTAATGGAAAGTCTTTTTTATTCGTGCGGATATCATTGATAATCCCGTAACGACTTTCTCCTTTCCACGCGGTGCGTTTAGGAATACCTGCAAACCAAGGAATAAGCGCTGATTTATAAGAATTAGGTTGAATAATTGCCCAATCATAATTCTCAGCCGCGAGTGACTTGCCTATCGCACGACGCTTGAAAAATTCAAAGTCACCGTGACCTAGCGGCATTTTTATTGCCTTATTTACCTCTGGCATACGAGATAATAGCGGTCGGCACCAGTCTGGCGCCATTACATCAATAATAGCGTCTGGATACTGCTGTTTTAAAGATATGTATAAACTTTGTGACATTACCATGTCACCGACCCATGACGGGCCGATCACTAATATTTTCATACTAATTATTTAACCATTCTAAATATTCGGCAGTACCTTCAGCAACAGTTTTAAATTCATCGCTGTAACCAGCTTTGCGTAAGTTAGTTAAATCAGCTTGAGTGAAACTCTGGTAGCGACCTTTCAAATGTTCAGGGAACGGAATATATTCAGAAGTCCCTTTACCGTGATGCTTAATTGCAGCATCTGCTACAGCTTGGAAAGGTTCTGAGCGACCTGTACCTAGATTAAAGATACCTGATATATTCGGATTGTCTAAGAACCATAGGTTAACTTTACAAACATCACCAACATAAACAAAATCACGCATCTGTCCGCCATCACCATAGCCATCACAACCAGCAAATAATTTTGGATTTTCACCTTTGTTCATTTGTGTATTTAGGTGGAATGCAACACTTGCCATAGAGCCTTTATGTTGCTCTCTTGGACCGTATACATTGAAATAACGGAAACCAACAATTTGTGATTGTGCTTGTGGTAGTAAACGACGAACGTAGTTATCAAATTGTAGTTTTGAGTAACCATATACGTTTAATGGCTTTTCAAATTCAGGGTTTTCAATGAAGTTAGCATTACGGCCGCCATAAGTTGCAGCAGATGATGCATATAGGAAAGGGATCTTACGTTTTAAGCAATAATGTAAAAGGTCTTTAGAGTACTCATAATTATTTTCCATCATCAATTTACCATCCCACTCTGTTGTTGCAGAGATAGCGCCTTCATGGAAAATTGCATCAATACCACCTAAAAGAGCGAAATCATCACCAGCGTTAATACGTGAGCGGAATTCATCTTTATCTAAATAGTCGGCAATATCGAGATCAACAATATTAACGAATTTAGTGCCATCAGAAAGATCATCAACAACAAGGATATCTGTTCTACCTTTCTCATTAAGTGATTTAACTATGTTACTACCAATAAAACCTGCACCACCAGTGACTACTATCATGTTCAATTCTCTCTTTATTTACGCTCTTTGTGAGGCGGAGTACTTAAGTGATTAATATGTTATTATCTTATCATAAGTTTCTGTATGGCTCACTAAGGGTTAAAGTAGTTTTATGCTTTAACTATGCTCAGAGATAATGCAATATTTTATGAATATGTAAGGATAATTCAACAATGCAATTTAGACATATTTCAATTAACGAAGTTCAACAATTAGTCAGTGATAGCACTGGCGCTAAAATTGTCGATATCCGTGATCCACAATCATTCACAGATGCCCATATAGAAGATTCATTACATTTAACGGATTCAACTTTAGGGCTGTTTATGCAGGAAACTGATTTTGAGACGCCAGTTGTTGTGGTTTGCTATCATGGCCGTAGTAGCCAAGGCGCGGCACAATACCTCGTGGAACAAGGTTTTGAAAATGTATATAGCATGGATGGCGGTTTTGAAGCGTGGCGCAGAGAATATGCGTTTGTAACAAAATAGGTAATAGCATGATAGAAATAGGCGTAATTAATAATCCGCGTATGGCTCAAGCGTTTGTGGATTATTTAGCAGTAAAAAAAATAGATGCAAAAGTAGCTCAAACTGAAGAAGGTTTTGCTATTTGTTTGCCTGCAATGACACATGTTGAGATGGCATCAGAAGAATTAGATTTGTTTTTAGCTAACCCGTATCAAGATAAGTACCAAGCAGCATCTTGGGATGTTGCAGATACGCGTACGGCAAATTTTAATTATACTTCGGGTAATATGGCTGCCAATTTTCTAATGCATGCGGGTAAGGTTACTTTAGTTATTTTTACATTGAGCCTACTTGTATTTGCTGCCATGTATTTTAGCATGCTGACCCAAAATGAATTTATTTATGCGGCGTTACACTTTCCTTTTGATTTGAGCTTTACGTCACTGGCTGAATTTTGGCGTTTGTTTACGCCTGCTATCATGCATTTTTCAGTCTTACACCTAGTATTTAATTTATTATGGTGGTGGTACCTTGGTGGCTTGATTGAAAATAAAATGGGCAGTAAGAAATTATTGCTGTTGTTTTTAGTTGCTGCGTTAATCCCTAATATTGGTCAGTTTTTATTATCTGGGCCCAATTTTGGTGGTTTATCGGGTGTAGTTTATGCCTTAGTCGGTTATATTTGGTGGACTGGCTGGTTAGCGCCAGAGCAAGGTATTAGTTTACCAAAACCGTATATTGGTTTTATGTTGGTGTGGTTAGTACTCGGGTTTTTCCCACTATTTGGTCTTAATGTGGCGAATGCGGCGCATGTACTTGGTTTAGTTGTTGGGTGTGGCCAAGCATTTTTAGATCATAAATTTAAATCTTTTAATTAGAAATTATCGAGAGAATAATGGAAGTCATTTTACCTGATTTTACTCAAGCAAGTATTTTGGTCGTTGGCGATGTAATGTTAGATCGCTATTGGAATGGTGATGCTAGTCGTATATCACCTGAAGCACCTGTCCCGGTGGTTAAGGTTGAACATATTGAAGAGCGTCCGGGTGGGGCGGCAAACGTTGCGCTTAATATTGCGGCTCTTGGTGCGAATTCAACATTACTAGGCTTAACGGGTAAGGATGAAGCTGCACAGGCATTAACGAATCAAATGGATGCTGTTAATGTTCGTTGTGATTTTCAGCAACTTGATAATTATCCGACGATTACTAAATTACGTGTTTTAAGTCGTAATCAGCAACTTATTCGCTTAGATTTTGAAAATGGTTTTGAAGGTATCGATCATCAACCATTATTAGCTAAAGTTGCAACTGGTTTACAGACGCATAAAGTCATGATCGTGTCAGACTACAATAAAGGCGCATTGGTTGAAGTTCAGCAGATGATCCAAGCTGCAAAACAGCAGGGTGTGAAAGTTTTTGTTGATCCAAAAGGGTGTGACTTTGAGAAGTACCGTGGTGCAACATTATTAACGCCAAATCTATCTGAATTTGAAGCGGTCGTTGGTCATTGTAAAAGTGAAGAGGATTTGGTTGAGAAAGGCCGAAAATTAATTGCTGAACACGACTTCGAAGCGTTATTGGTTACACGTAGTGAAAAGGGCATGACGTTAATTCGAGCTGGGCAAGATGAATTCCATCTGCCTGCACTAGCGCAAGAAGTATATGATGTAACTGGTGCCGGTGATACGGTTATTTCTGTGTTAGCCGCTGCAGTATCTGCAGGTTCTTCATTGGAACAAGCATGTGCATTAGCAAACGCAGGAGCAAGTGTTGTTGTTGCTAAAATTGGTACTTCGACAGTTAGCCCTATTGAATTAGCTAATTCAGTGTATGGCTCTCATGAAAGCGGCTTTGGTGTGCTGACTGAAGAGCAACTAAAGATCGCGGTTAAATCAGCTAAATTACGTGGCGAGAATATTGTCATGACAAATGGCTGTTTTGATATTCTTCATGCTGGTCATGTTTCTTATCTAAACTCAGCACGTAAATTGGGACAACGTTTAATCCTTGCTGTTAACTCTGATGCATCAGTTCGTGGCCTAAAAGGTGCTGGTCGTCCGGTTAATACTTGTGACCGTCGCATGACAGTACTTGCAGCGTTAGGTGCTGTTGATTGGGTTGTTGAATTTACGGAAGAAACTCCGGAGCGTTTAATTACAGAGTTGTTACCTGATGTATTAGTGAAAGGTGGCGATTATAAAGTTGAAGAGATTGCTGGTCATAAGCAAGTGCTTGCGAATGGCGGTAAAGTTAATATTTTACAGTTTGAAGATGGTTGTTCAACGACTGCGATCATTAACGCAATCAAAAGTTAATTAGCCATTTACCTGGGTTGTTAACAAATTAAATTGATAAAGGAGTTGGCTAAATGGCTAACTCCTTTTTTATGAGTGTGGTATTGGTTCAGTTACTGTTTATTGTAATAACTACATTAATAAATATTTGGTAAATAATAAATTCTCGATAACCGCTTCACCGCTTTCTTGCTTTAATAAACTATTAACTTCATTTTGAATCATCTTTCGGACCTCTTCTCTACCAGTCAGAGAGCGTAAATGCTGTGGTGATTGTTGGCCTAATAATGAAATTATTTTATCTCTGATTAACGGTTCATGTTTTTCTATTACATCTAAGCTTTTATTATCTGCGAGCATAAATTCTATTGATACACTGATAAAACCAATCTTGTTCGTTTCACTGATATAGTTCGTAATAATATCAGGCTCTAAGCCAAAATAAATATACACGGGCTTATTACTATCGTTGGCTGATACGGCTGCGGATGAGAGCGATGCTGTTATCATGCATAAGAGCCAGAGTAATTTTTTCATTGACCGTATCCTTAGTTAAATGAGGCGTGAAAGAAGTTAGATTGATGGTCAGTATACTCACTTTCAAATGATTAATTAAATAAATCAGTCAACAAGTTGTGTCCCTGCTTACAATCTTGGTCTGAATAGCAGATAATTACGCCAGATTTCGTTGTAAAAAAGCAATTTATAATATGTCAGATAATATAAATAATACTCAGATGTGTGAACCTACATTATCAAGCGGCCCTATTGGGTGCGATTCAAAATGGCGATGGCCAACCATATTAGAAGAAACTCTATCTACGCGGCTTTATGATTGGTTAGTTGATACTGGTTCATTAACGACAAGGTTGAAGCAATATTGCCAGACGTTTACAGTTGAAGTATTAACGGAGGGTCATTATCCACTGTCCGACGACGAAAAAATAAAATTAAATCTAACGGATAATATCGGTTTTGTACGCGAAGTTTTACTGAAACTTGATGGTACGGCTTGGGTCTTTGCACGTAGTGTTATGCCGTCAAATACACTGACTGCACCAGGCGCTGAACTCGATAAATTGGGTAATCGTTCACTCGGTAGCGTATTATTTAACGCGCCAGACATGCAGCGTAGTGAAATTGAAATTGCTGAGTTTGATTCTCAGAGTAAGATATATTCCCTGTCTCATTTATTTTCTTCAGAGCCTAAAGCATCTTTATTTGGTCGTCGTTCATGTTTTTTATTAGGCGGAAAATCATTGCTTGTTGCTGAAGTTTTTTTACCTGATGCTTTGGCATATAAATAATAGAAGGATGTTAACTACATGTCGATTATGACATCAAAGATGAAAGATTACATACAGCTTACTCGTATGGATAAACCGATTGGTACTTTACTGTTAATGTGGCCAACACTTTGGGCATTATGGATTGCAGCTGAAGGAATGCCTAAATTAGATGTTCTACTTGTATTTACATTGGGCGTTATTTTTATGCGTGCAGCAGGTTGTGTCATTAATGATTTTGCAGACCGCCGTGTTGATGGACATGTAAAACGCACTGAAAATAGACCACTTGCAGCAGGGCGGATCTCAAGTCGTGCAGCATTGATATTTTTCTTTGCTCTCACGCTATTAGCATTTCTACTTGTGTTAACCATGAATACGCTGACGATAATGTTATCGTTTGTCGCAGTTGTGCTGGCTGCGAGCTACCCCTTCATGAAGCGCTATACTCATCTTCCTCAAGTTGTATTAGGGATGGCATTTGGTTGGGCTATTCCGATGGGGTTTGCTGCGCAGTTAGACACAGTACCGAGCTATGCATGGTTATTGTTTGTAGCCAATATTTTATGGACAGTCGCTTATGACACCTTGTATGCGATGGTAGATCGAGATGATGATTTAAAAATTGGCATCAAATCTACAGCTATTTTGTTTGGTGATAAAGATAAGTTGATTGTTGGTTTACTGCAATTATCATCATTATTATGCCTTGGTATTCTTGGTTGGTTATTAGTATTGCCGACGGTGTATTTTGTTGGGTTAACAGTTGTAGCTGGCTTGTTTGTATATCAACAAAGTTTGATTGTGAATCGTGATAGAGAATCTTGTTTTAAAGCTTTCTTACATAATAACTATGTTGGAATGGCTATTTTTGCAGGTATTTTTTTAAGTTATGTTTAAGTTTTTAGCTTAATGAAAAGTAGATAAATAAAAAAGGAGCCGAGGCTCCTTTTTTATTACGTACAATAATGAGATTTTATTATGTTAGTTTAGGCATCATTAGTCTGTTGGCTAAGCATTACATCAGATATCGTTTGCTTAACTTCTAGAGTCGTTAGGCTTCTTACTGTATTTGATAATTTAGCGATCTTATCCGCTTTAGCTGTACCTGTATCAGATAAGTAATCCAACTCTTGTAGCTTTTCAATAAAGATAGCAAACACTTTCTTATCAAAGAATTCTGGTGCACTAACACCATTGAGTGACGATAAACGTTCAGCAATGAGCTGGCTACGGTCTTCAAGTTTCTTCTTCTCAATAACTTGGTCATGCTCTAATACAGTCAGTACAATAGAGTAACGTTGTAATGTTTCTTGGATACTTGCAGCAAGTAATTTCAGTGACATTAAACGTTCAGCTACTGGCGTGATCACATCATTATTATTTTCAATTAGACCTTGTTGCTGCATTTCACTTAACGTGTCAGTAACGCAATCATCCAATTCATCATCTGAATATTTTAAGAACAGTTCAGCTTGAATTAAAGGATAAAGTTGACGTACTTTCGCGTTAATTTCTTGCACATTAATTTGTGGTCTTTCTGACGCGATAGCCGCGATTAATGAAGGTACTGCAAACAGGTGTAAAATATTATTACGATAGAAGGTTAACAGTACTGCTTGTTCGTATGACATCGACAGCATCTGGCCTAAACTATCTTCACGCACTGTGAACTTTTTCAGTGAGATTGCTTGGTCCAGAATTTCTTCGGCACTGTTTTCTGGCAAAGTACTGAATTCACTATAAGGGTTATTACGCAGTAATTTTAGGTAGCTATCAATTTGCTTCACTAAAATTTCTCGGCTTAACGCCTTGTGTGGTGCCGCGTGTAAAATTAATGCACAAATCGTTAATGCATTTACAGCCGCCGCATTATTAATTTTCACCATTACCTGATTAGCAAGATCGCGTGTCGTTTGGTGTAACCATTGAGGCTGCTCTTCAACCGGCATATTCATATCATCACGCCAATTTTCAACGTGTTTATTTAAATATTGGTTAAGGTTAATTGGCTCGCCAAAGTTCACAAATGCCTGGCCGTAGTTTTTTAATTTTTTAGCGATCCCAAATACTTGGAACATGCTTTCTTTTTTCTTATTCGCACCAGACAATTCTTTTACGTAAGTGCTTACTTCCATTACATGATCGTAACCGAGGTATACAGGAACCAAGGTTATTGGTCGGCTTTGCTCTCTTAGCATTGCCTGTAACGTCATATTAAGCATACCTGTTTTTGGTGGTAATAAACGACCTGTTCGGCTTCGACCACCTTCAGTAAAGAATTCTACCGAATAACCTTTAGAGAATAATAAGCTGAGGTATTCTCTAAAAATGGTCGCGTAAAGTTTATTGCCTTTAAATGTACGGCGTAAGAAGAACGCACCACCGCGACGGAACATGGGGCCCGCAGGGAAGAAGTTAAGGTTAATACCAGCTGCGATATGTGGCGGTATCAAGCCTTCGTTATAAATAACGTAAGAAATAAGTAAGTAATCCATGTGGCTACGATGGCAAGGCATGAATACAATTTCATGACCGTCGGCAGCAAGTTTACGTACTTGTTCTGCGTTGTTAACCTTGATACCGCTATAGATTTTGTTCCATAGCCATGTCATGAAGTTACTTGTATTTTTAACTAGCTTATATGAGAAATCACTCGCGATTTCATCAATATAATCATTGGCGCGTTTTTCAGCTTTTTGTGCGGAAATATTTTGCTCTGCGATCTCTACTTGAATCGCTTTTTTCACTTCAGGGTTACGCAGTAATTGCTCAAAAAGTTGGTAGCGATTAGGTAGTTTTGGTCCCGATGCCGCTAGTTTTTGACGGCTGAAATGAATTTTTGCAACACGAATTAATTTTTGAACAATTTTTTCATCAGTACCGTGTTGATCTGCCATGAAACGCAATGATACGGGTTTGTTAAAACGAACTAAATTATCTTTACGGTTAAGACCAACAATGAACGTTTTACGTAAACGGCTTGGAGAAATACTATTCGCTAATGACAGTAACGGTACCTGACCTTCTTTACCTGGTGCGCGGCCCCAAAAAAGAGCGACTGGCATTAACTGTATATCAAGTGCTTTGTCGTCTTTATGCAAGCGTAATAATTGCTGAAACTCATTGAAAAACACATCGGTATCTTTCACTTGGCCAAAGAGTGGCGCAGGGTTATCTAGACAAACATAACTGGGAATTATAACCCCGTTAACTTTTATTGGTGTGAGTGGATCCGGTAAGCCTAGTTCTTTACAGGCGCGTTGCAATGCAACCAGATCGGTCATTGATTTAGTTTTTAATGCATACACGATAGGACGTGTTAAATCTAAATTCAGCGCATTAACTGGATTATCTGGAACATATTGAGATTTAACTAAGCCATTAACGAAACTTCGACTTAACATTGACGGTGTTTGTTGCATAGGAGTTATCATTCTGTTGTTAAAAATGCGAGAGTGCTTACTCCAATAATATCAGATGTGTAGGCATAAATCTGTGTTTAAGCACCTGCAAACGATTAATTCATTATTATGCGGATATCATCACTGCTGATATTGCAAACTGATTATTACTGTATATAATTACAAGAAACTGTATATAAAACCAGTTAGGGTTCATGATGAAAGCATTAACACAAAGACAAGCAGAAGTATTTGCATTAGTTAAGCAACATATTAAAAATACAGGTATGCCACCTACTCGAGCTGAAATCGCGAAAGAGCTTGGTTTTCGTTCTCCTAATGCAGCAGAAGAACATTTAAAAGCATTAGCACGAAAAGGCCATATTGAAATTTTAGCGGGCACTTCTCGAGGTATTCGTTTGTTGGTTGATGCCGAAGACGCGAGCAATGATAGCGGTTTACCTTTAATCGGGCAGGTTGCAGCCGGCGAGCCAATTTTAGCGCAAGAACACATTGAAGCGCACTACAATGTCGATCCTTCAATGTTTACACCGACAGCTGATTTTTTACTGCGTGTACGCGGTGAGAGTATGCGTAATATTGGTATTATGGATGGCGATTTATTAGCGGTACATAAAACGAAGAATATTAGTAAAGGCCAAGTTGTTGTTGCACGTGTAGATGATGAAGTAACAGTGAAACGTTTTGAACAACAAGGCTGTGAAATTTTGCTGCATCCAGAGAACGATGAAATGAGCACTATTCGTGTTGATCTAAACTTTCAACATTTTGATATAGAAGGTGTTGCTGTTGGTATTATCCGTAATACTGATTGGATGTAATCACATTTTTCGTCCATACTTCTGAGGAGAGATAATAAATAATCTGATTATTCATTATCTCTCTTATCTCTCTTATCTCTCTTATCTTCCTTATTTCCTTCTTTTTCGTTCCCCCAAATCTAAAAATCATTTTCTAATTTTGCTCTAACGTCACAGTTTTGATCATCTTTTACTTCTTTATTTAATCCTTTCCTATACTCAACATTAGTTAGAAAAATAATTAAGTTTTTGTGATGGTATGTTTTAGACAATGTAGGATTAGCGATTATGGAACAGCGCTCTATCGCCATGGAATTAGGTGAGAAAATTGATATTACCTCTATCGCGCTGCTTAAAGTAACGCTTGATACACTCCCTATTAACTCTCATTCTCAAGTTTTTGATGCGCATCGTGTTACTCATATCGATAGTGCGTCTTGTCAGCTATTTCATGCTTATGCTCAACATCTAATGATACATAATTCGAGTCTCGTTTTTTTATCACCATCAGATAAATTTATGGCTGTAGTGAAAGCGTTAGGATTCGAATCTTATTTTAATTACGCATAAATATGAGGTGTTCTAATGAAGAGAATATTAGCTGTAGATGACTCGCTATCTATCCGCGAAATGGTTCAATTCACGTTAAAGCAGGCTGGCTATCATGTTGATGCGGCTGTTGATGGTGTGGATGGATTAGCCAAAGCTAAAACTGGGCAGTTTGACCTTATTATCTCTGATATTAATATGCCACGCATGGACGGCATTAGTTTAATTCGCCACTTACGTAATGAAAGTACTTATAAATTTACCCCCATTTTAATGTTAACGACTGAATCAGGTAGTGATATAAAAATGACGGGTAAATCTGCGGGTGCGACTGGCTGGATAGTGAAACCTTTTAATCCAGAAAAACTTATTGCTACCGTTCAAAAAGTGTTGAGGTAGTCATGGATATCGATCTTAAACAGTTCCATCATGTATTTATTGAAGAGTGCGTAGAAGGATTAGAGGTGATGGAGACTGAGCTTCTAAAATTAAATCCAGGTGCTGTTGATAGTGAAGTTATTAACACCATTTTTCGAGTCGCTCACTCAATTAAAGGTGGTGCAGGGACGTTTGGTTTTAATCAGTTAACCGAATTTACGCATGTTGCTGAAGCATTATTAGATGATCTACGTGCAGGAAAATTAACGCTTATCGATGGACATATTCGCCTTTTTTTCAAAACGGTTGATTGTTTAAGAGAGTGGATATTACGATTAGCGAGTGATTCAGAGTCGATACCTGAGGAGGCTGAAGCACTTAAGCTGCAATACAATTCGTTTTTACAGGTCGATGAATATCAGCAACAAATATTAGCAAGTAATGAAGAAATAACGCCTGAAGTCGTGTTACCAATAATTAATCATTTAGAGGGCGGTTATTGGTTAATTAATTTTATCCCTGGCAAGGATATTCTGAAACAAGGCAACGAACCGCGTTTAATGTTTGCTGAATTACAAGACATGGGAGAGCTTAAGGTCACGCCTAAACTCACGGCTATTCCACGATGGAGTGATGTATTACCCGAAGATATTTATGTTAGTTGGGATCTTGAATTAATTAGTCAAGTGAGTGAATTACAAATAAAAGAAGCATTTGAGTGGGTTGAGGATGACTCTACTATTACTATTACACACTCTAGTGCAATACAAGCTGTAATCCCAGCATCATGTCAGAACATTGTACCTACTGCAGATAATAAAGAATCTACTTTAGCAGTGCTAAGTACTCAAGTTTCCCCCCAGAAAATAACGAATAACAAATCAACAGAAACAAGTTCCATTCGAGTCTCTATCGATAAAGTTGATGCCTTAATTAATATGGTCGGCGAGCTGGTTATCACTCAAGCGATGCTGGGTGAACTTGGGCAGGACTTTTCTGCAGATAAACTTCCAGCCTTAAAGAAGGGTCTTATTCAGTTATCTCAACATACCCGTGAAATGCAAGATAGCGTGATGAAAATTCGGATGCTACCAATTCAATTTGCTTTTAACCGGATACCTCGAATGGTCAGAGATCTAAGTGAACAATTAGGTAAAAATGTATTGCTTCGTATGCACGGGGAAGAAACGGAATTGGATAAAATCATGCTGGAAAAACTCTCTGACCCGATTGTGCATCTTGTCCGTAACGCTTTAGATCATGGTATTGAAACAATTGAAGAAAGAAAGCTGACAGGTAAAAGTGATGTTGCTTGTCTTGATATTAGTGCTTTTCATCAAGGCGGTGAAATAATTGTCGAGATCCGAGATGATGGCCGAGGATTAAATCGCGCTAAAATCCATGCAAAAGCAATTGAAAAAGGCATAGCGAAAGAAGGCCAGCATTACAATCATAGCCAAATCGATGAGCTTATTTTTGCTCCGGGATTTTCAACCGTTGAAACTGTCAGTGATATCTCAGGTCGTGGTGTCGGAATGGATGTAGTAAAAAATAATATTGAGTCGCTTGGTGGTGATATTCAGGTTGAGTCTAATGATGGTGAGGGCAGTTGCTTTTCGATCCGATTACCGCTCACACTTTCTATTATGGATGGACAATTAATTAAGATTGGCAATAAAACGTATGTCTTACCTATCATGTCGATAATTGAATCCCTACAGTTAAAAGATGGCATGGTGACGAAACTAGCAGACCAAACTGAAGTATTTAAATTGCGAGATGAATTTATTCCAATTATTCGACTTTACCAAGTGCTAAATCATGAAACGAGTCTTGAACGAATCAGTGATGGACTATTAGTTGTGGTCGAAAGTGGCGCTAATAAATATGGTTTATTAGTGGATGATTTAGCTGCGCAACAGCAAGTCGTAATCAAGAATCTAGAAGATAATTTTATGAAGGTGGGCTGTGTTTCTGGAGCCACAATCCTAGGTAATGGAACGGTCGCTTTAATTCTAGATATTACAGATATTATAAAGAGAATAACCAGTAAACAATATCTACAGCAAAGTCAGCGATCACCTGTAGCAGCTTAATAGAAGGAAATAGGTATGGATAATCGAACATTAACAGATATTGATACAGGCGAAAAATCGACTCAATTTTTGACCTTCATTATGGCTGACGAAGAATATGGCGTGGAAATATTAGACGTGCAAGAAATTCGAGGTTGGGAACCTTGTACCGAAATTCCAAATATGCCGGAATATGTTAAAGGTGTTATTAATTTACGCGGCACTATCGTTCCAATTGTTGATTTGCGGCAAAAGTTTGGTTTAAACAACATCGAATATAGTGCGACAACCGTGGTGATCGTCGTAATGGTCTTGGTTGAAGGAAAATCAAAAGTAATGGGACTTGTTGTTGATGCTGTTTCTGATGTTCATACGATCTCACATCACGATATCAATTTACCTCCGCAGTTAGGGCAAAGCGATGGGCCGAGTGTGATTAGAGGTCTGGTATCAATTAACAATAAAATGGTTGTGTTATTAAGCTCAAGTTTATTATTAGACTTGGAACAGTTCAAGAATATGGAACAAATTAATACACAGAGAGCTGAACATGCAATAGCCGTTAATGACTAAGGCCGCAGTGCCCCTTATTTTTGGCAATACTCAAGGCTATAAATTAAATAGCATGAGGATGAAAGATGCTGAATTTGAGTATTTAACGCACCTTGCTTTTAAGCAATCTGGGATTGTTATTAGTGAGGCTAAGCGAGATATGCTTTATGGCCGAGTCATGAAAAGAATACGGCATCTCAGATTAAACGGGTTTGTATCGTACTGTCAGTTATTACAGGATAGTTACAGTGGCGAAGTGAGTGAATTCATTAATGCCATCACCACTAATTTGACCGCTTTTTTTCGTGAGGACCATCATTTTGATTTTTTACAGAAAGTGGCTTTGCCGCATTTTAAACGTCATAACGTAGATAAAAAATTGAGAATATGGTCAGCAGGGTGTTCAACTGGACAAGAGCCTTACTCCATAGCAATGAGTATAGAAAGAAAACTACAGAATTGGGATGCAAAGATATTAGCGACAGATTTAGATAGCGATGTGTTATCTCTCGCTCATCATGGCATTTATGATGATCTATCCGGTATTCCTGTGGCCTATCGTTCTCAATATTGTTCTGATATTGATAAATATCATCAGTACATGATGGATACAAAAATAAGGCAGCTTATTGCCTTCAAACAACTTAATTTACTTGCAGTATGGCCAATGACAGGACGTTTTGATGCGATATTTTGTCGTAATGTTTTGATTTATTTTAATGATGAAACGAAGAGGGCGTTAGTGAAACGGTTTTACTCATTACTAAAACCGGGTGGTTACCTTTTTATTGGCCATTCCGAAAGTCTGCAAGGTTTTAATACGCATTTTACGCTTGTTGGTCAGACCGTTTATCAACGTTAGCTTATTATCTCTTAGTTATTTAACGGTGTAATAGGAATTATTGTATGCAGAAAATAAAAGTGCTTGTTGTCGATGACTCTGCATTAATGCGAAAAATACTAGAGACATTATTGAGTTTAGACCCGTTAATTGATGTTGTTGGTAGTGCTATAGATCCCTTTGAGGCACGTGAAAAAATAAAAAAGTTACAGCCGGACGTATTAACACTTGATGTTGAAATGCCAGGGATGAATGGGCTCTCCTTTTTGGATAATTTAATGCGACTGCGTCCAATGCCCGTTGTTATGGTATCAACCCTTACGTCGCAAGGTGCGCCTGTGACATTAAAAGCGTTAGAATTAGGTGCATTTGATTTTATTGCTAAGCCCACTGATAACAGTTCACAGTCATTGAGTTATTTTGGGGAAGATCTTTGCGCTAAAGTTAAGTCCGCCAGTAATGCAAATTTGCGAAGTATACGTGAGCCTGTACTTCCTCAGCTCATCAGCCGACCTGTACAAGAAGATAAATTAATTGCGATTGGAGCATCAACAGGAGGTACTGAAGCGCTAAGAGAATTATTAACACCGTTAACCCCTCCTTTTCCTCCAATTGTAGTGACTCAGCATATCCCTAAACATTTTAGTGGTGCATTTGCGAAGAGGCTAAATGACAATTGTCGTTTAACTGTTATTGAAGTGAATTCCGAGCAAGTTATTGAGCTGAATCATGTATATATAGCACCTGGAGATAAGCATTTAAAAGTGCATAAATTGGGAACTCGCTTTATTTGCCAATTGTGTGATGGCCCTGCCGTTAACCGACATAAACCTTCTGTTGATGTGTTATTAGAATCTGTTGCTGCAGTTTATGGTGATAAAGCCATTGGAGTCATGCTGACAGGAATGGGTAAAGATGGAGCTGAAGGTTTATTAACGATGCGTAAAACCGGGGCATTAACAATCGCTCAAGATGAAGCATCATCAGTCGTTTGGGGAATGCCGGGTGCCGCTGTCAAATTAGGTGCAGCCATCGATATCTTAAGTCTACCGTTGATAGCGCCGAAATTAGCGACGTTAGTACAGAAGAAAGTTAATAAAATTAAGAGGAAATCTTATGATCCGATTTAGCTTTTTCCAAGGGGTAGCGGTTGTTCCATTTATATTCATGTTGATATCCCAGGAGTGGGTCGCTGCTGTTGCTGCAGCGGTGACATTTATTATCATGTTTATTTCGTTCATGACAGCAACGCGAGCGATAGAGAAAAAGGTTGATGATACCCCCGAACCTGTCGATTTTAATCACACTAAAGTGATGCTGATAAATATGCTCCAGCAAGAACTCCCTCCACATATCGATGAGATTAAAGATGATTTAAATAAAACGCAGCAAATAAATAGTGAATCATTTACAACGCTCAATAGCGCTTTTTATCAGTTATTAAGAATGTCTTCAGAACAATCTGAATCGTTATATAACGTATTATTAAGTATTTCTAAAGATAAAGCCGCAGAACTAACAGGCATTGAGCACGATGATCCAGATGCGATTGATTTAAAAATATTTATTAAATCAACGCATCAATTTTTAAATAATTGCTCTGATTTAATGTTAGAAATAACGGCGCAAAGTAATGACGCCGTAAACAAAATTGCAGTGATGGAAAGTCAGATGGTCAATATTAATGATCTCGTTGATAATGCGAAAAAGATAGCAAGCCAGACGAACTTATTGTCACTAAATGCGGCAATTGAAGCTGCTCGAGCTGGTAATATGGGGCGTGGATTTGCGGTGGTTGCACAAGAAATTAGGCTGTTATCTGATACCTCTAATAAATTTAATGATGAGATCAGAGGCCAAGTCACACAAGCGATGGCCACATTTGTGGAAGCTAAATCAATGGTCGAGCTGTTAGCGACAGGTAATGCTGAAAAATCAGCTGAAACTCAATCACGCTTACATCAAGAACTCGTTAAATTTTCGCAATTAGAACAAAGCTTAGAAATAAACCTAGATAATCTCATGAGTCTATCTGTTGATACTAAAGCGTGTGTTAACGATTCAGTAAGGAATTTACAAGTTGAAGATATTATTAACCAGTTATCAGAGCATAATTTACATCAAGCTGAAAACTTGAAACAAGTATTACTTGCGTGTAGTGAGCTGTTATTAGAAGAAAATAATGAGGTGCAGCACTCGTTTATAGATAAGCTGAAAGTGGCGACCGACCAACTAAAGCAGCAATCACTGAAGGCTCAAAATAAGACGATAAGTAGTGGTTCTATGGATGAAGGCGAAATCGAATTGTTTTGATTATTCAGTCGATAATATTTTGTCTTCATAATTGAAGTTAGATAGACTCAAACACTTTTATCCCCTCCTTAATAAAGTTGAATGAGTCTATGTGGTTATCTATTCCCGCCTCTGTACACCGAAAAATAATTGCATTGGCATTACCAATGATTTTGTCAAATATTAGTATCCCGCTATTGGGGCTAGTTGACAGTATCGTCATTGGACATCTTGAACAAGCATGGTACCTCGGTGGTGTAGCCCTCGGCTCAACGGTTGTGATGTTTATTGTGTCGATGTGTAACTTTTTACGGATGTCGACGACAGGGTTAACTGCGCAGGCCTTTGGTAAGAAAGACAGCCTTGCTATTTTAATGACACTTGCTCATGCGTTATTAATCGCTTTTGGCTTGTCGGTTGTCCTGCTATTAGCGAAGGAATATATTGTCGAACTCGCGTTTATGCTGACGAATGCGAGTGACAATGTTCAGCTTAATGCGCAGGCATACTTATCTATTCGAATGTGGGGGATCCCTGCAGCGCTATTTAATTTTGCGATATTAGGTTGGCTAATCGGATTACAAAATATGAAAGCGCCGATGCTGTTACTGATTATCGCCAACGTGTTTAATATTTGTTTAGATGTATTGTTTGTGGTGTATTTTGAATGGGGCGTGGAAGGCGCAGCCGCTGCATCCGTTATTGCTGAATATGCCGCATTATTATTTGGATTATTACTCGTATTTAAGCAATTCAATCAATTTGAGTTACCGAAAAAATCTGACATTCGTCGCCACCTATTTGAATCGAGTAAGTTATTCGGTTTGTTATCATTAAATCGCGACATCTTCATTCGTTCGTTGTGCTTACAACTGACTTTTGCTTTTATGACCTTCAAAGGAGCAAGTCTTGGTGATGAATATATTGCAGCAAATGCAGTATTACTCAATTTTTTAATGTTTATTTCTTTTGCGTTAGATGGTGTTGCCTATGCGGTAGAGGCGATGGTCGGTAAAGCAATAGGTGCGAAAAATACAATTATTTATCGTCAATCTGTTATTGCATCATTGATTTGGGCTGGTTTATTTTCTGTAGTGTTTTCAACTGGTTTTTTTATATTCGGCGAGAAAATGGTGCTGATGATCACAGATATTGATACCGTTAACACTATTGCTGTTGAGTATTTACCTTGGTTAGTGCTATTACCGTTTACTGCTGTGTGGTGTTTCGTATTTGATGGTGTATTTATTGGTGCTACACGTGCAAAAGATATGCGTAATAGTATGTTGTTTTGTGTGATTTGCGTATTTTTACCTACGTATTTTATCAGCAGTGGATTAGGGAACCATGCTTTATGGTTAGCGATGAATACTTTCATGCTAGCCCGTGGTCTGTCACTTGCTTGGCTCTTATTACCTTCTCTTAAGGGGAAATCTGCGTAATAAGAGTCATCAACTATACTGAAGAGATTTAGCTATTATTCATAATATCTTTGTTAGTTTAAAAAGGAATAGTTAGGGAATAAAGCTGGAATTATCATAATATATTTTGTTTTTAACCTCATTGTTACACCTGAGTAAAAGTAATTTGTATTTTAAGGGTATTATCATTGTATAGCAATTGAATATAATGAGCGCCATACAGTATGACTGGTCGGATACATAGATAGGTATTACGGCATATTAATTTTATCCCAATGGAGATGAACATGACTGACAAATTTATTAAATCTAAAGCAGCTATTGCTTGGGGTCCAAACCAACCACTATCAGTTGAAGAAGTGGATGTGATGTTACCGAGAAAAGGTGAAGTGTTGGTTAAGGTTATCGCTTCTGGCGTATGCCATACCGATGCATTCACATTATCGGGTGATGATCCAGAAGGTATCTTCCCTGTGATTCTTGGTCACGAAGGTGGCGGTATCGTTGAGCAAATCGGCGAAGGCGTTACAAGTGTTCAAGTTGGTGATCACGTTATTCCTTTATACACGCCAGAATGTGGTGAGTGTAAATTCTGTAAGTCTGGTAAAACAAACCTTTGCCAACAGATTCGTGAGACTCAAGGTCAAGGCCTTATGCCAGATGGCACTACACGTTTCTATAAAGACGGTCAGCCAATCTTCCATTACATGGGTTGCTCAACGTTCTCTGAATACACTGTATTACCAGAAATCTCGTTAGCAAAAGTAAACAAAGAAGCACCGCTTGAAGAAGTATGTCTACTTGGTTGTGGTGTAACAACGGGTATGGGCGCTGTAATGAATACGGCTAAAGTTGAAGAAGGCGCAACTGTTGCTATCTTCGGTCTAGGTGGTATTGGTCTTTCTGCTGTTATCGGCGCAACAATGGCTAAAGCTGGTCGTATCATTGCTATCGATATTAACGAAAGTAAATTCGAACTTGCTAAAAAACTTGGCGCAACAGACTTCATCAATCCAAAAGATTATGATAAGCCAATTCAAGACGTTATCGTTGAACTAACTGACGGTGGTGTAGATTACTCATTCGAATGTATTGGTAACGTTAACTTAATGCGCTCTGCATTAGAATGTTGTCATAAAGGTTGGGGTGAATCAGTTGTAATTGGTGTTGCTGGTGCAGGTCAAGAGATCTCAACACGTCCATTCCAATTAGTAACTGGTCGTGTATGGCGTGGCAGTGCATTCGGTGGTGTTAAAGGCCGCACAGAGCTACCTGATTACGTAGAACGTTACTTACAAGGTGAATTCGCATTAAACGATTTCATCACACACACTATGGGCTTAGAAGATATCAATGAATCATTTGATCTAATGCACCGCGGTGAAAGTATCCGTACTGTAATCCATTTCGATAAGTAATTAAAATATATCCCGTTATTTTACTTTTAATAAAGTCGGTAACGGGATGACTAGTAAAGGTTTGTCATGTCTATAGAAGTTGTTAGTAGTAATAAAATGTTTGGCGGTTGGCAGCATCAATATAATCATGCGTCGAGTGTACTAAACTGTCAGATGCGTTTTGCTGTGTATTTACCACCGCAAGCATCGAATATGCGTAAAGTACCTGTGATGTATTGGTTGTCTGGCCTAACATGTACTGATGAAAACTTTATGCAAAAAGCCGGTGCTCAGCGTATTGCTGCAGAACTAGGCATTGCTATCGTGGCACCTGATACTAGTCCGCGTGGCGAAGGTGTACCTGATGATGTTAACCAAGCGTATGACTTTGGTCTCGGTGCTGGATTCTATGTGAATGCAACACAAGCGCCATGGAACACGCATTATCAAATGTATGACTATGTGGTTAATGAATTACCTGCATTAATAGAAGCTAACTTTCCTGTTACACAAGAGCGTGTAATCAGTGGCCACTCAATGGGTGGTCACGGTGCATTAGTGATGGCATTACGTAATCCTGAACGTTATCGCTCAGTAACGGCATTTAGCCCGATTAGTAATCCGATCAATTGCCCTTGGGGACAAAAAGCGCTGCAAAACTATTTAGGTAAAGATAAAGCAACGTGGCAAGAATACGATGCAAGTTTACTTATGGCTAAAGCAGAAACGTTTGTACCAGCAATGGTTGAACAAGGGAAAGATGATTCATTTTTGGATGAACAACTTAAACCTAATATGCTAACAGCCGCTGCAGAAAAGAAAGGTTATCCTCTCACGCTAGAAATGCATGATGGTTATGATCATAGTTACTATTTTATTGCTACATTTATTGAAAAACATATGCGTTTTCATGCGGCTAATTTAGCTAAGTAGTGATTATAAATAACGGGTCTGAATAAGACAATAAAAGGGCAATAGAACACAGTTCTATTGCCCTTTTTTATGATTTTTTTATGTTACTTTGAACCAGCAAAGTCCAATTGACGCCAGCTTTCATAGATGAATACTGATACGGCATTTGATAAATTCATACTACGACTATCAGGTAGCATTGGAATTCTTACCTTTTGATCTTGTGGTAATGTATCAAGTACTTCTGGCGGTAGACCACGTGTTTCAGGACCAAATAATAAGACATCACCTTCTTGGTATTCTGCTTCGTGATGATATTTAGTGCCTTTTGTTGTGCATGCAAAAATACGTGCATCGCCAACACAGTCTAAAAATGCTTGGTAATTCGCATGACGTTTCACGTCTGCAAATTCATGGTAATCCAGTCCCGCACGTTTTACCCTTTTATCATCCCACTCAAACCCAAGCGGTTCGATTAAATGTAATTTGAAACCAGAGTTGGCACAAAGGCGAATGATATTACCTGTATTTGGTGGGATCTCAGGTTCAAATAGTGCTACTTGTAACATAATAAAGTCTCAGTTCAGGGTTATATAACGTAGGTACTTTGCGTAGAATAGCAAATTTAACAACCTAATGGTAAAAGTGATGAAAAAGCGTAGTACTTTGATCGTGACAGGCTTGATTATATTAAGCGCGATACCTTTTAGCTTAAATATTTTGATTAATATGTTCTTTGATGATCTTGATACAGAAATATATGAGAAGAAAAAAGCGCGGGTTGAGCAGCGTCGACAAATAGAAAAGATGTTTCCAGAATTAGATACGACAGATCCATTACGTCCACAGGTTGTTATTGAAAATAAAACAGAAGATAAACAATAAACGACTTATCTTCTGTTTGCTGATGCTATTAAATTTAGTATTTAGCTCATCGGTATAGTAATAGCGATTTGCAAACCCTGTACTTCTCTATTACTTGCTACTATTACACCATGATGTTGGCGAATTGCATTTTCAGTAATCGCTAGCCCTAATCCCGCACCACCTGATTCTCTGTCTCGCGCTTGTGATACACGATAAAAAGGTTTAAATATTTGTTCAATCTCATCTTCCGGAACACCTGGTCCATCATCTGTGATGACAAATGTAATCTTATCCATATCGCTGATTACGGCAAGGTTAACCTGATTACTTGCATAGCGTAATGCGTTGCGAATAACATTTTCAATTGCACTACCAAACAGTGCAGGAAAACCTTTAATATTCAAATCTGGAATAGCTTGATGACTAAAGTTTTTTTCTAATTGCTCAGCTTCAAAAATCGCATCATCACAAATCGGCTGTAATAGAGAATCAAGATTAAAAGATTCTTTAGTTGTCGCATTTAATTGTGTTTTAGATAAATTTAACAGCGCGGCGATCATTTCTTCTAAGCGCTCTGATTCATTATCAATACGAACGATCTCTTTGGTTTCCCCATAGCGACGTTTTGATAATGCCACTGACATTTTTAAACGTGTTAAAGGCGACCTTAACTCATGAGATATATCACTTAATAGACGATGCTGTAGCGAAATATGCTCACGAATAGAAAACATCATTGTTCGTAAACTCCGCGCCAATTCACCGATCTCATCTTGTCTTTCTGTCGCAGGAACAACGGCATCTAAATTACCATCTGTAATATCTGATGCGGTTTTTTGTAAATTTTGCAGTGGCTTAGAAATATGCCATGCCAATGATGCACATAGTGGCATGCTGACAAACATAGTAATAAATAATAATAAAAACGGCCTGTCTAAGACGTTAATTAACCAAATGTTATGTTCTGCGGGTAATTGCTGCGCAGCATAAAACTGAAATGGTTCTCCTCGTAAATTGACTGGTATTGGCCCTGTCATTAACCAATTTTTATATTGTTTTACTTTTGGAGACAATGATTCTTCGCTTTGTAAGATAAAGCGACGAATAGCTTTAGACGCTTTTGTACTTGAGATTATCTCTCCGTTAGCGCGCACCAAATAAAAATGTTTTGTTTGTGCTTCTTTAGGGGTTATCAACACCTGTAATGGAATATTAGGATAGCGTTCCGCAGAGGTCGCAATATTATGGGCAATACTGTTTAAGATATTGACGGAACGTGGGTCTAGTTGTTTCATTATTCGGCTGTCGAGCGTTGGTAAGGCTATCACCACCGCAACAACGAGTAATAACATACACCAAAACCAGACGAAAATTTTAACGAACAGATGACTTAATTTACTACTAAGCACGTGTTAATAACCTCATTTTACGAATAATAAGAAAGTGAAAAATGGATTAAGTATCTAACCACATATATCCACGACCACGTAGTGTGCGAATTCGCATTTTTTCATCTTTTCTTTCTGGTAGCTTCTTACGTAAATTACTTAAATGCATATCAATACTGCGGTCGAACGGCGTCAATTTTTTACCTAGAACCTGTTCACTCAAATCTGCTTTGGTTAATATAATACCTGGCGATGAAATCAGCGCTTCTAGCAACATAAGTTCGGTACTGGTTAAATCAAGAAGAAGGCTTTGACACCATGCTTCTTGGGTTCTACTGTTTATTTCAATATCTAAGTGTGTCAGTAGTTCTGTGTTTTTAGTCGATACAGCAGGCTCAATACGGCGTAATACAGCTTTAATTCTCGCGAGTAATTCACGGTCACTAAATGGTTTAGGCAAATAATCATCTGCACCCATTTCTAGACCGAGTACACGATCAATTTCATCGCCTTTTGCTGTTAGCATTAACACTGGCGTACTGTTATCAACTCTGAGCTTTTTAAGTACTTCAAAGCCATTTAATTTTGGCATCATGACATCTAATAGGACCATATCGTATTGATTGTTTCTGATTGCGGCTAAACCAGCTTCACCGTCATGTACCATATCTACATCGAAATCTTCGAGACTCAAAAACTCTGCGAGTAATTCGGCCAACTCTTTATCGTCATCAATTAATAATAATTTAGTCATATTAGGTACTCTGTTAATTGTTATTATCGTATTAGGATACTGGGTTAAGCAGTAAATAATTTGAAGATTTACCTTGTTTTACATTTTCTGCTTATTAACTTCAACTTATACCCCTTAGTTCAATTCGTTTAACTAAGGTTATGCAATATAATAGAATATATTGGCTATGATAAATAAAAGATAGCGATCATATTTCGTCATTTATCTGTTTATAAGTAAATGATAATACGGAATGAATATAATGATAATATAACAGTATTAAGCTTAGTGTTTATGGCTGTTTACATAGTTTTAATCTCTAATGTAAAAATATAATCCACGTCTATAAGAGCTGTAATACCCAAAGAACAACAGAATCTATTTATCGTGTTAATTTTCGTTAAATTACACATGATAGATATAGATAACTACACGTTGTTTTTCTACATCGCCTGTTTATAATAAACTTAAGATAATGCAAAAGGTAACCTTAGTGATAGATTCCGATCATGAACAATTAGTTAAACGAGCCAGTTATGCTTCAGTTGCGACAGCTGTCATTTTATTATGCAGTAAATTATTCGTTTGGTTTGCAACTGGATCATCATCGATATTGGCATCATTAACTGATTCATTTCTAGATATTGGTGCATCTATTATCAATTTATTTGCTATTAGATATGCTTTAGAGCCAGCGGATGATTCACACCGTTTTGGCCACGGTAAAGCAGAATCTTTGGCTGGGTTGGTTCAGTCGGCGTTAATTGTTGGCTCATCTATCCTGCTAATGTTACATGGTATTAGCGCATTATTAGAGCCAGAACCAATTGTGCGTTCAGAGCTCGGTATCGCAGTCTCTATTTTTGCACTCTTGGTTACTTTTATTTTAATTCGCTATCAAACATATGTCGTGAGCAAAACGGGTAGTGTTGCTATTAAAGCAGACTCATTACATTATAAGTCAGATTTATGGCTTAATGCTGCAGTGCTTATTGCTCTGACTTTATCTGCTTATGGGTTTTATTGGGTTGATGGATTAGCGACAATATTGATATCCTGCTACATATTATACAGTGCGTATGAAATTGGTATGGAATCGATTCAGACATTACTGGATCATGAGTTACCGGCAGAAGATATCGATAAAATAATAACGCTTGTGACGAATACCGACAATGTATTAGGGTTGCATGAGTTAAGAACACGGCAATCAGGTTATATGCGTTTTATTCAATTGCATATAGAACTGGATGATCATCTAACTTTATTTCAAGCTCATGCTATTGCCGACAGTGTTGAAACTAATTTACTCCGTGAATTTGCAAATACGGAAGTGCTTATTCACCAAGACCCAATCTCAATTGTAAAGACTAAAAATGACGAATATAAACGTGAAATCTGAATGTTGTAAAGGAATGAACATGGAAGACAAACTCTCAATGTCTTGGCTTAGGATTAGGGATGAAGCTAAATTATTAGTCGAGCAAGAACCAATGCTAGCTAGTTTTTTTCATTCAACGATATTAAATCACGACAGTTTAAAGTGCTCATTGAGTTTTCAATTAGCGAATAAGCTTGATAGTGCGACAATGCCTGCGATCTTATTACGAGAAGTGATTGAAGAAGCGTTAAAATCCGAACCTTCAATTTTACATACTGTAGCTGCCGATTTATGTGCTGTACAAGAGCGAGATCCTGCTGTTGAATATTTTTCGACACCATTATTGTATCTAAAAGGTTTTCTCGCATTACAGTCGTATCGAATTGCACACTGGCTGTGGAATCAAAAACGTGAAGCATTAGCAATTTATTTACAAAATCAAATATCGGTCGTGTTTTCTGTAGATATTCACCCTGCGGCAAGAATTGGTCAAGGCATTATGCTTGATCATGCAACGGGCATCGTCATTGGCGAAACGGCTGTTATAGAAGATGATGTTTCTATTTTACAAAGTGTTACGTTAGGTGGTACGGGTAAAGAAGGCGGTGATCGTCATCCAAAAATTAGAGCGGGTGTGATGATTGGTGCTGGTGCTAAAGTACTCGGTAATATCGAAGTTGGTAAAGGTGCAAAAGTCGGAGCGGGTAGTGTTGTGCTCGATCCAGTACCTCCACATACGACAGTTGCGGGAGTTCCTGCTAAAGTTGTTGGAAGGCCGGATTCTGAGATGCCTTCACTAGCGATGAATCAAACAATTTGATGTATAAATGTCAGTGCTCACAAACAAAAAGTTAATTCTGCCTGAGCGCATCATAAATTGACTAATAAGACTTGTTGTGGATTGACTAGCGTTGTATTCTTCTAGCTAAGGGATAAGCCCTCTCAGCACGATATTGAATTTTTAAATTATGGGTGAAAAAATGAATTTTGACGTATTAGATAAATTAGAAAGTAAAGTTCAAACAGCAGTTGATACCATTTCCCTTTTACAAATGGAATTAGAAGAGCTAAAAGAAGAAAACAACCAACTATTAGCAAACAATTCAGAACTTAAAAGCCAGCAAGATGTATGGCAAGACCGTTTACGTTCTTTGTTAGGTAGAATGGACGAAGTACAAGAACTGGAAGAGTTAGAAGAAGAAGCATAATTTGATACAGAGGTATGATTAATTTATACCTCTGTTTCTTGTTTTGTTGGTTTATTCAATATCTAGCGCGTCTGCAGATAGAATAATACCAGTGCTATCAGCATAAACATGATCGTCTGGCAAGAATGTGACACCGCCGAAATTAACCGCTACATCTAACTCTCCCGCTCTATTATCGTCGGCACCGACTGGAATAGAAGCAAGGCTTTGAATACCGATATTTATATTATCCAACTGATCTACTTCTCTAATACTACCGTATACAATAATACCTTCCCATTCATTCTCGAATGCCAGTTGGGCGATATCAGAATCAATCAATGCTCTTCTTAATGAACCACCACCATCGATCAGTAGAACTCTGCCTAGTCCGGCTTGTTGAACTGTTTCAGTAATCAGTCCTAAACTTTCGAAGCATTTAATTGTAGTTATTTGACCACCGAATGATGACTTTCCACCGAAATTCATAAACATCGGTTCAACAACATCAATCATATCAGCATAAATGTCGCATAGTTCAGAAGTATTGTATTCCATGAGCAGCACCTTTTAGTGAAGAGAATTAGGTCATTAGCAATAAATCATAGCACTGTTAGCGTATAAATTAAGCCTTTATTATCATTAGATAAATCAAAATTTGGCTCGTAACATAAAAATCTACGTAGATGTTTAGCAAATCCCTGATAGAACGATGTGATGGTCTATTCTTTATGATAATAGAATAGATAATCGGATAGGGGGTCGTGATGACAATTATTAATGCGCTAACAATTAATGTGGAAGATTATTTTCAAGCCCCAGCATTTCAACGTAGCATCAAAGAAAGTGATTGGGGTTTGCTTTCTCCTCGTATTGAATATGCAGTAGATAAGTTATTATTGTTATTAAGTGATCATCATGTGACGGCCACATTTTTTGTTTACGGCTGGACTGTCACCCAATTTCCTTCAATGTTAAAAAAGATTGTTGAGCAAGGGCATGAACTTGCTTATCGACACTATAATCCCCCTGAATCCCTACACTTTAATCAATATAAAATTATCGATGATATTAAGCGATATAAAGATCTACTCGCTCAAATCGGTGGCCAACGAGTCACGGGTTTCCGGTGCAGTTCTGAGTTATGCGATTTAACCTCAGATTGGTTATCGGATGAATTAATCTTAGCTGGCTATGAATACAGCTGTGAAAATCATGCAAAAAAAATGAAAGCTCCTAAAGTATTAATACCGAGTCTTGATGATAACTTTCAGCATATACATATTTCAACTCACCAAGTGTTAACGAGACCTGTCGACATTATTAATACATACAGTATTCGAACTAGAAGATATGAATCAACACGTAAGTTAGTTAGCCGTCATATAGAAGATACGAAAACACCTGTATTAGGTAACATATCCACTTGGTTGATGGATAATTTACAGCCGAATATTAGAGGCGACAGTTTATTAAATGAATGGCTTCATCGTTATCGAACAAAAGAAGCCCCTCTTATCTTACACCAGTTATTTTCTGAATATGGTTGGCAAAAAATTAGCGATATATATCTACATAAAATATTACAGTTAAATAGTTTTAAAAACAGGAAGGGACGCTGCGTTAGTTAACATAGGGAAATTACAATGAAAATTCTACATGTAATCGAAAGTGGAGGTTTTTATGGCGCTGAAAGAGTTTTAATTGAGCTGATACTTGGATTAAGAGTGCTTGGTCATGAAGCTGCATTACTTAGCTTTGGTTATAAAGGCCAAGGAGATAAAGAGTTTGAAGTTATTTGTCGCCAGCATGGCATAACGGTTAATGCTATTCGGTTGAAGAAAATGGAGTCTCTTGGTATTAGTCGTTACACAAAATATTTTGCAGAGAAACACGATTTTGATGTTGTTCATTCACATGGTTATAAGTTCAATATACTATTTGGTTTAATGTCCAAACGGAATCGTTTTAAATGCTATTGTGCAACTGTGCATGGATATGTTTCAGCACCTAAATTTAGCAAGATGGCACTGTATCAATATCTAGATAAGCAATCATTAAAGAAGTTAAATAAAATCTTTCTTGTTAGCAAGAATATGGAAAGGCTATCAAGTATCCAAGAATTAGCATCTGATAAATATACTGTCATTGAGAATGGTATCGGTGGCTATACCCCTCGTTGTACTATCGAAAAGCGTTTAATGGTATTTCTTCAAAATAAAACAACAAGATTGATGGCTGTTGGCCGACTTGCAGTGGAAAAAAGTTTTGATACGCTTATAGATGCCTTACCTAAATTAATTGAGAATGATCAGAATACAGTGCTTGTTATCTTTGGAGCTGGAAGTGAAGAACATCGTTTACGTGAGAAGATAACTCAATTAGGTTTGGCTAATCATGTTTTACTATTTGGTTTTGTTGAATCACTCGTTGGATACTTTAGCCATTTTGATGTTTTCATCATGCCTTCTATTACAGAGGGAACGCCAATTGCTTTACTTGAAGCAATGCAAGCAAGAGTGCCTTGTGTTGTTACTAATGTTGGCGGCATGCCGCATATGCTATCGCATGATAATGGAGGCTGGATTGTACCACCTAAAGATCCATCAGCCTTACAGTCAGCAATAGCTAAAAGCCTCATCCATAGCCGAAGTCAAATAAAAACAGCGTTTGCTTATGATCGTGTTATGCATGAGTTCAATTATCTTCATATGAGTCGACAATATTTAAGTGAATATAAAAACCTACTTACACAACATCAGCAGGAACACAATTGACCTTACCTTAACTGTAATGTTTATCATCACATTATTTAGGTAAGGAATTTCTTATGACACTTTTAACTAAACTTCTCAAGCCGGCGTTAATTACTTTCACTTTAGTTGGTAGTGCTGCAATAGCAGAAGAGATGACGGTGTATAAATCTCAATACTGCGGTTGTTGTACTGAGTGGGTAGATCAAATGGAAGATGCAGGTTTTACATTGAACGTTATTAATAGTGAATATATGAATGATGTGAAAAACCAGTATGGAGTTCCAACGAATTTGCGTTCTTGTCATACTGCTATAATTAATGGCTTTGTCGTTGAAGGGCATGTTCCCGCTGCTGATATTAAAAAGCTCCTAGCTCAAAACAAAAGAATGAAAGGTATTGCAACTCCCGGTATGCCGCAGAGTGCTCCTGGTATGGATGTCCCTGGCGCAACAGATACATATCAAGTCGTTGCGTTTAATAAAGCTGGCATGCAGTACGTTTATAATGAATATAATACGAAGTAGGTTGTTTTTCGTACATTAAGATGTGTTTTACTACTTTTAACTGGTTTTTTTGGGGTTTTAGTTGTTAATAGATTAAAATCCTTGCTTGAAGTGATTAGTTCTCTATAATGCGACCTCACTGACACGGCAATAGCCGCTAAGTAAAGGTGTTTATCAGTATCGAAAGTTACTTATTAAACTTCCTGAAATAAAGTGCAAATATGTGCTTGACTTCAAAATTGGCTTGTGTAAAATACGCAGCCTGACTACGACGCAAAGCGTTGAGGTCAATGTTCTTTAACAATTTATTCAAGCAATCTGTGTGAGTACTTACAGAGATATAATGACCAAAAATTATATCAATGTAATTATGAACATTAAATTAAATCGAAAGATTTGGTTTTATAAACAACAAACTTAGTTTGTTGTTGAAGTACAGAATTCATTGAGCCGACTTGATACTTATTATCAGTAATGATTTTAGGCATCAGTCAAAAAACTTTTAATTGAAGAGTTTGATCATGGCTCAGATTGAACGCTGGCGGTAGGCTTAACACATGCAAGTCGAGCGGAAACGAAGAATAGCTTGCTATTCTGGCGTCGAGCGGCGGACGGGTGAGTAATGCTTGGGAATCTGCCTAGTCGAGGGGGACAACAGTTGGAAACGACTGCTAATACCGCATACGACCTACGGGTGAAAGGGGGCCTCTTCTTGAAAGCTCTCGCGACTAGATGAGCCCAAGTGGGATTAGCTTGTTGGTGAGGTAAGAGCTCACCAAGGCGACGATCCCTAGCTGGTCTGAGAGGATGATCAGCCACACTGGAACTGAGACACGGTCCAGACTCCTACGGGAGGCAGCAGTGGGGAATATTGCACAATGGAGGAAACTCTGATGCAGCCATACCGCGTGTATGAAGAAGGCCTTCGGGTTGTAAAGTACTTTCAGCGAGGAGGAAAGGTAAGTAGTTAATAACTGCTTACTGTGACGTTACTCGCAGAAGAAGCACCGGCTAACTCCGTGCCAGCAGCCGCGGTAATACGGAGGGTGCAAGCGTTAATCGGAATTACTGGGCGTAAAGCGCATGCAGGCGGTTTGTTAAGCGAGATGTGAAAGCCCCGGGCTCAACCTGGGAACTGCATTTCGAACTGGCAAACTAGAGTTCTTGAGAGGGTGGTAGAATTTCAGGTGTAGCGGTGAAATGCGTAGAGATCTGAAGGAATACCAGTGGCGAAGGCGGCCACCTGGCAAGTAACTGACGCTCAGATGCGAAAGCGTGGGTAGCAAACGGGATTAGATACCCCGGTAGTCCACGCCGTAAACGATGTCTACTCGGAGTTTGGTTCCTTGAGAACTGGGCTCTTAAGCTAACGCATTAAGTAGACCGCCTGGGGAGTACGGCCGCAAGGTTAAAACTCAAATGAATTGACGGGGGCCCGCACAAGCGGTGGAGCATGTGGTTTAATTCGATGCAACGCGAAGAACCTTACCTACTCTTGACATCCATAGAACTTTTCAGAGATGAATTGGTGCCTTCGGGAACTATGAGACAGGTGCTGCATGGCTGTCGTCAGCTCGTGTTGTGAAATGTTGGGTTAAGTCCCGCAACGAGCGCAACCCTTATCCTTATTTGCCAGCACGTAATGGTGGGAACTCTAAGGAGACTGCCGGTGATAAACCGGAGGAAGGTGGGGACGACGTCAAGTCATCATGGCCCTTACGAGTAGGGCTACACACGTGCTACAATGGCGCATACAAAGGGCTGCAAACCAGCGATGGTAAGCGAATCCCATAAAGTGCGTCGTAGTCCGGATTGGGGTCTGCAACTCGACCCCATGAAGTCGGAATCGCTAGTAATCGTGAATCAGAATGTCACGGTGAATACGTTCCCGGGCCTTGTACACACCGCCCGTCACACCATGGGAGTGGGCTGCACCAGAAGTCATTAGCTTAACCTTCGGGAGGGCGATGACCACGGTGTGGTTCATGACTGGGGTGAAGTCGTAACAAGGTAGCCCTAGGGGAACCTGGGGCTGGATCACCTCCTTACGTAAAGTTGTTAATTTTTGTAAGTGCCCACACAAATTGCTTGAATAGAGAAATTAAAGACATAGTAAAATGTCAGTAGGACTGTAGCTCAGTTGGTTAGAGCGCGCCCCTGATAAGGGTGAGGTCGGTAGTTCAAATCTACTCAGTCCTACCAATTTTACTAGCCACAATGATGTGGGGCTATAGCTCAGCTGGGAGAGCGCCTGCCTTGCACGCAGGAGGTCTGCGGTTCGATCCCGCATAGCTCCACCACATCATGTTCTCAGGAAGAGACCAAAGTTAAATCTGCTTAGAATAGCAAGCGACTTAACTTTGGTTTTTTTAACTCTGAAATTCAGAGTTAGAGACGAAAACTATGCTTTTAGCATATGCTCTTTAAAAATTTGGAAAGCTGAATAAATAAAGAAGTTCTTAAAACACGTTACGATTAAGTTCGTAACAATATAGTGTTCTTGAGTATTCTTGAGGCGAAAAAAACTAGATAATACCTAGTTATTTCAATTGTACGGTCGACTTTAGATTGTATGGTTAAGTGACTAAGCGTATACGGTGGATGCCTAGGCAGTCAGAGGCGATGAAGGACGTGTTAATCTGCGTTAAGCTGTGGGGAGTTGATAAAAAGCGTTAATCCACAGATTTCCGAATGGGGGAACCCACTCTACTTTGTAGAGTATCGTAACGTGAATACATAGCGTTACGAAGCGAACCGGGAGAACTGAAACATCTAAGTACCCCGAGGAAAAGAAATCAATAGAGATACCCTTAGTAGCGGCGAGCGAACGGGGTCTAGCCCTTAAGCAGTTTGGAAGTTAATGGAAGATTCTGGAAAGTTTCACGATACAGGGTGATAGTCCCGTACATGAAAACGACCTTACTGTGAAATCGAGTAGGACGGCACACGTGATATGCTGTTTGAATATGGGAGGACCATCTTCCAAGGCTAAATACTACTGACTGACCGATAGTGAACCAGTACCGTGAGGGAAAGGCGAAAAGAACCCCTGTGAGGGGAGTGAAATAGAACCTGAAACCGTATACGTACAAGCAGTGGGAGCAGACTTGTTCTGTGACTGCGTACCTTTTGTATAATGGGTCAACGACTTAATTTCAGTAGCAAGGTTAAGCGAATAGCGGAGCCGTAGGGAAACCGAGTGTTAACTGCGCGAATAGTTGCTGGGATTAGACCCGAAACCCGGTGATCTAGCCATGGGCAGGTTGAAGGTTGAGTAACATCAACTGGAGGACCGAACCGACTAATGTTGAAAAATTAGCGGATGACTTGTGGCTGGGGGTGAAAGGCCAATCAAACCGGGAGATAGCTGGTTCTCCTCGAAAGCTATTTAGGTAGCGCCTCGCGTCTAACTATTGGGGGTAGAGCACTGTTAAGGCTAGGGGGTCATCCCGACTTACCAACCCTTTGCAAACTCCGAATACCAATAAGTTCAATCGCGGGAGACACACGGCGGGTGCTAACGTCCGTCGTGGAAAGGGAAACAACCCAGACCGTCAGCTAAGGTCCCAAAGTGTATGTTAAGTGGGAAACGATGTGGAAAGGCTCAGACAGCCAGGAAGTTGGCTTAGAAGCAGCCATCTTTTAAAGAAAGCGTAATAGCTCACTGGTCGAGTCGGTCTGCGCGGAAGATTTAACGGGGCTAAACATACCACCGAAGCTACGGATGCAAGACTTGTTCTTGCATGGTAGAGGAGCGTTCTGTAAGCCGTTGAAGGTGAGTTGAGAAGCTTGCTGGAGGTATCAGAAGTGCGAATGTTGACATGAGTAACGATAATGGGGGTGAAAAACCTCCACGCCGAAAGACCAAGGGTTCCTGTCCAACGTTAATCGGGGCAGGGTGAGTCGACCCCTAAGGCGAGGCCGAAAGGCGTAGTCGATGGGAAACTGGTTAATATTCCAGTACTCACTTATATTGCGATGGGGTGACGGAGAAGGTTAGGCTAGCATGGCGATGGTTGTCCATGTTTAAGGTTGTAGGCTGTATTCTTAGGCAAATCCGGGAATACATTAAGGCTGAGAACTGATGACGAGTCTCTACGGAGATGAAGTAGTTGATACCCGGCTTCCAGGAAAAACCTCTAAGCTTCAGATATAAGAGAATCGTACCCCAAACCGACACAGGTGGTTAGGTAGAGAATACTAAGGCGCTTGAGAGAACTCGGGTGAAGGAACTAGGCAAAATGGTACCGTAACTTCGGGAGAAGGTACGCCAATGATGGTGAAGGACTTGCTCCGTAAGCTATTGTTGGTCGCAGAGAAATGGTGGCTGCAACTGTTTATTAAAAACACAGCACTGTGCAAAATCGAAAGATGACGTATACGGTGTGACGCCTGCCCGGTGCCGGAAGGTTAATTGATTGGGTTAGACTTAGGTCGAAGCTCATGATCGAAGCCCCGGTAAACGGCGGCCGTAACTATAACGGTCCTAAGGTAGCGAAATTCCTTGTCGGGTAAGTTCCGACCTGCACGAATGGCGTAATGATGGCCACGCTGTCTCCACCCGAGACTCAGTGAAATTGAAATCGCTGTTAAGATGCAGTGTACCCGCGGCTAGACGGAAAGACCCCGTGAACCTTTACTATAGCTTGGCACTGAACATTGAACCTACATGTGTAGGATAGGTGGGAGACTATGAAACATTGTCGCTAGATGATGTGGAGTCTATCTTGAAATACCACCCTTGTACGTTTGATGTTCTAACGTAGGTCCCTTATCGGGATTGCGGACAGTGTCTGGTGGGTAGTTTGACTGGGGCGGTCTCCTCCCAAAGAGTAACGGAGGAGCACGAAGGTTGGCTAAACATGGTTGGACATCATGTGGTTAGTGCAAAGGCATAAGCCAGCTTAACTGCGAGACAGACACGTCGAGCAGGTACGAAAGTAGGTCTTAGTGATCCGGTGGTTCTGAATGGAAGGGCCATCGCTCAACGGATAAAAGGTACTCCGGGGATAACAGGCTGATACCGCCCAAGAGTTCATATCGACGGCGGTGTTTGGCACCTCGATGTCGGCTCATCACATCCTGGGGCTGAAGTTGGTCCCAAGGGTATGGCTGTTCGCCATTTAAAGTGGTACGCGAGCTGGGTTTAGAACGTCGTGAGACAGTTCGGTCCCTATCTGCCGTGGGCGTTTGAGAATTGAGAGGAGCTGCTCCTAGTACGAGAGGACCGGAGTGGACGAACCACTGGTGTTCGGGTTGTTATGCCAATAGCATTGCCCGGTAGCTAAGTTCGGAACTGATAACCGCTGAAAGCATCTAAGCGGGAAGCAGGCCTCGAGATGAGTTCTCACTGGGACTTTAAGTCCCCTGAAGGGCCGTTGGAGACTACAACGTTGATAGGCAAGGTGTGTAAGTGCTGTGAGGCATTGAGCTAACTTGTACTAATTACCCGTGAGGCTTAACCATACAAATTAAAGTATGATTAATTGAAATATCGACTTAAGAATAGATTGAACACTTTATGTTTTAAAGACTTCTTTATTTATAGCTTTTCAGATTTTAGAGATATAACTTGAAAGCAAACTAGATTTGCTTGGTGACCATAGTGTTACGGTACCACCTGATCCCATTCCGAACTCAGTAGTGAAACGTAATAACGCCGATGGTAGTGTGGGGCTTCCCCATGTGAGAGTAGGGCATCGCCAAGCGCCAAATTAAGACTGATATTTATCAGCACAGATTGTGCGGAGCGGTAGTTCAGTTGGTTAGAATACCGGCCTGTCACGCCGGGGGTCGCGGGTTCGAGTCCCGTCCGCTCCGCCAACAATTCTTAAATAACATTCAATGAGTGTTATTTTAAAATTGTAGTGCCTAAATGCACACAATCAGACCGTAAGGTCAATGCTCTTTAACAATTTATTCAAGCAATCTGTGTGAGTACTTACAGAGATATAATGACCAAAAATTATATCAATGTAATTATGAACATTAAATTAAATCGAAAGATTTGGTTTTATAAACAACAAACTTCGGTTTGTTGTTGAAGTACAGAATTCATTGAGCCGACTTTATACTTATTATCAGTAATGATTTTAGGCATCAGTCAAAAAACTTTAATTGAAGAGTTTGATCATGGCTCAGATTGAACGCTGGCGGTAGGCTTAACACATGCAAGTCGAGCGGAAACGAAGAATAGCTTGCTATTCTGGCGTCGAGCGGCGGACGGGTGAGTAATGCTTGGGAATCTGCCTAGTCGAGGGGGACAACAGTTGGAAACGACTGCTAATACCGCATACGACCTACGGGTGAAAGGGGGCCTCTTCTTGAAAGCTCTCGCGACTAGATGAGCCCAAGTGGGATTAGCTTGTTGGTGAGGTAAGAGCTCACCAAGGCGACGATCCCTAGCTGGTCTGAGAGGATGATCAGCCACACTGGAACTGAGACACGGTCCAGACTCCTACGGGAGGCAGCAGTGGGGAATATTGCACAATGGAGGAAACTCTGATGCAGCCATACCGCGTGTATGAAGAAGGCCTTCGGGTTGTAAAGTACTTTCAGCGAGGAGGAAAGGTAAGTAGTTAATAACTGCTTACTGTGACGTTACTCGCAGAAGAAGCACCGGCTAACTCCGTGCCAGCAGCCGCGGTAATACGGAGGGTGCAAGCGTTAATCGGAATTACTGGGCGTAAAGCGCATGCAGGCGGTTTGTTAAGCGAGATGTGAAAGCCCCGGGCTCAACCTGGGAACTGCATTTCGAACTGGCAAACTAGAGTTCTTGAGAGGGTGGTAGAATTTCAGGTGTAGCGGTGAAATGCGTAGAGATCTGAAGGAATACCAGTGGCGAAGGCGGCCACCTGGCAAGTAACTGACGCTCAGATGCGAAAGCGTGGGTAGCAAACGGGATTAGATACCCCGGTAGTCCACGCCGTAAACGATGTCTACTCGGAGTTTGGTTCCTTGAGAACTGGGCTCTTAAGCTAACGCATTAAGTAGACCGCCTGGGGAGTACGGCCGCAAGGTTAAAACTCAAATGAATTGACGGGGGCCCGCACAAGCGGTGGAGCATGTGGTTTAATTCGATGCAACGCGAAGAACCTTACCTACTCTTGACATCCATAGAACTTTTCAGAGATGAATTGGTGCCTTCGGGAACTATGAGACAGGTGCTGCATGGCTGTCGTCAGCTCGTGTTGTGAAATGTTGGGTTAAGTCCCGCAACGAGCGCAACCCTTATCCTTATTTGCCAGCACGTAATGGTGGGAACTCTAAGGAGACTGCCGGTGATAAACCGGAGGAAGGTGGGGACGACGTCAAGTCATCATGGCCCTTACGAGTAGGGCTACACACGTGCTACAATGGCGCATACAAAGGGCTGCAAACCAGCGATGGTAAGCGAATCCCATAAAGTGCGTCGTAGTCCGGATTGGGGTCTGCAACTCGACCCCATGAAGTCGGAATCGCTAGTAATCGTGAATCAGAATGTCACGGTGAATACGTTCCCGGGCCTTGTACACACCGCCCGTCACACCATGGGAGTGGGCTGCACCAGAAGTCATTAGCTTAACCTTCGG
Source organism: Moritella sp. 24 (assembly GCF_018219155.1). Lineage (NCBI taxonomy): Bacteria > Pseudomonadati > Pseudomonadota > Gammaproteobacteria > Alteromonadales > Moritellaceae > Moritella > Moritella sp. 24. The sequence continues at coordinate 220,327 of NZ_CP056123.1, forward strand.
GAGGGCGATGACCACGGTGTGGTTCATGACTGGGGTGAAGTCGTAACAAGGTAGCCCTAGGGGAACCTGGGGCTGGATCACCTCCTTACGTAAAGTTGTTAATTTTTGTAAGTGCCCACACAAATTGCTTGAATAGAAACGTTAAAGACAACGTTTGGGATGAAATCCAAACGTCGAAAGTAAATTGTGTCCCGTTCGTCTAGAGGCCTAGGACACCGCCCTTTCACGGCGGTAACACGAGTTCAAATCTCGTACGGGATACCACTTTTCTTTCTGATTAAAAATCAAAGCTAAGTATTACTACTTATCTTTGCTTTTTAGCAAATTGCTCTTTAAAAATTTGGAAAGCTGAATAAATAAAGAAGTTCTTAAAACACGTTATTGCTTCGGCAATAACAATATAGTGTTCTTGAGTATTCTTGAGGCGAAAAAAACTAGATAATACCTAGTTATTTCAATTGTACGGTCGACTTTAGATTGTATGGTTAAGTGACTAAGCGTATACGGTGGATGCCTAGGCAGTCAGAGGCGATGAAGGACGTGTTAATCTGCGTTAAGCTGTGGGGAGTTGATAAAAAGCGTTAATCCACAGATTTCCGAATGGGGGAACCCACTCTACTTTGTAGAGTATCGTAACGTGAATACATAGCGTTACGAAGCGAACCGGGAGAACTGAAACATCTAAGTACCCCGAGGAAAAGAAATCAATAGAGATACCCTTAGTAGCGGCGAGCGAACGGGGTCTAGCCCTTAAGCAGTTTGGAAGTTAGTGGAAGATTCTGGAAAGTTTCACGATACAGGGTGATAGTCCCGTACATGAAAACGACCTTACTGTGAAATCGAGTAGGACGGCACACGTGATATGCTGTTTGAATATGGGAGGACCATCTTCCAAGGCTAAATACTACTGACTGACCGATAGTGAACCAGTACCGTGAGGGAAAGGCGAAAAGAACCCCTGTGAGGGGAGTGAAATAGAACCTGAAACCGTATACGTACAAGCAGTGGGAGCAGACTTGTTCTGTGACTGCGTACCTTTTGTATAATGGGTCAACGACTTAATTTCAGTAGCAAGGTTAAGCGAATAGCGGAGCCGTAGGGAAACCGAGTGTTAACTGCGCGAATAGTTGCTGGGATTAGACCCGAAACCCGGTGATCTAGCCATGGGCAGGTTGAAGGTTGAGTAACATCAACTGGAGGACCGAACCGACTAATGTTGAAAAATTAGCGGATGACTTGTGGCTGGGGGTGAAAGGCCAATCAAACCGGGAGATAGCTGGTTCTCCTCGAAAGCTATTTAGGTAGCGCCTCGCGTCTAACTATTGGGGGTAGAGCACTGTTAAGGCTAGGGGGTCATCCCGACTTACCAACCCTTTGCAAACTCCGAATACCAATAAGTTCAATCGCGGGAGACACACGGCGGGTGCTAACGTCCGTCGTGGAAAGGGAAACAACCCAGACCGTCAGCTAAGGTCCCAAAGTGTATGTTAAGTGGGAAACGATGTGGAAAGGCTCAGACAGCCAGGAAGTTGGCTTAGAAGCAGCCATCTTTTAAAGAAAGCGTAATAGCTCACTGGTCGAGTCGGTCTGCGCGGAAGATTTAACGGGGCTAAACATACCACCGAAGCTACGGATGCAAGACTTGTTCTTGCATGGTAGAGGAGCGTTCTGTAAGCCGTTGAAGGTGAGTTGAGAAGCTTGCTGGAGGTATCAGAAGTGCGAATGTTGACATGAGTAACGATAATGGGGGTGAAAAACCTCCACGCCGAAAGACCAAGGGTTCCTGTCCAACGTTAATCGGGGCAGGGTGAGTCGACCCCTAAGGCGAGGCCGAAAGGCGTAGTCGATGGGAAACTGGTTAATATTCCAGTACTCACTTATATTGCGATGGGGTGACGGAGAAGGTTAGGCTAGCATGGCGATGGTTGTCCATGTTTAAGGTTGTAGGCTGTATTCTTAGGCAAATCCGGGAATACATTAAGGCTGAGAACTGATGACGAGTCTCTACGGAGATGAAGTAGTTGATACCCGGCTTCCAGGAAAAACCTCTAAGCTTCAGATATAAGAGAATCGTACCCCAAACCGACACAGGTGGTTAGGTAGAGAATACTAAGGCGCTTGAGAGAACTCGGGTGAAGGAACTAGGCAAAATGGTACCGTAACTTCGGGAGAAGGTACGCCAATGATGGTGAAGGACTTGCTCCGTAAGCTATTGTTGGTCGCAGAGAAATGGTGGCTGCAACTGTTTATTAAAAACACAGCACTGTGCAAAATCGAAAGATGACGTATACGGTGTGACGCCTGCCCGGTGCCGGAAGGTTAATTGATTGGGTTAGACTTAGGTCGAAGCTCATGATCGAAGCCCCGGTAAACGGCGGCCGTAACTATAACGGTCCTAAGGTAGCGAAATTCCTTGTCGGGTAAGTTCCGACCTGCACGAATGGCGTAATGATGGCCACGCTGTCTCCACCCGAGACTCAGTGAAATTGAAATCGCTGTTAAGATGCAGTGTACCCGCGGCTAGACGGAAAGACCCCGTGAACCTTTACTATAGCTTGGCACTGAACATTGAACCTACATGTGTAGGATAGGTGGGAGACTGTGAAACATTGTCGCTAGATGATGTGGAGTCTATCTTGAAATACCACCCTTGTACGTTTGATGTTCTAACGTAGGCCCCTTATCGGGGTTGCGGACAGTGTCTGGTGGGTAGTTTGACTGGGGCGGTCTCCTCCCAAAGAGTAACGGAGGAGCACGAAGGTTGGCTAAACATGGTTGGACATCATGTGGTTAGTGCAAAGGCATAAGCCAGCTTAACTGCGAGACAGACACGTCGAGCAGGTACGAAAGTAGGTCTTAGTGATCCGGTGGTTCTGAATGGAAGGGCCATCGCTCAACGGATAAAAGGTACTCCGGGGATAACAGGCTGATACCGCCCAAGAGTTCATATCGACGGCGGTGTTTGGCACCTCGATGTCGGCTCATCACATCCTGGGGCTGAAGTTGGTCCCAAGGGTATGGCTGTTCGCCATTTAAAGTGGTACGCGAGCTGGGTTTAGAACGTCGTGAGACAGTTCGGTCCCTATCTGCCGTGGGCGTTTGAGAATTGAGAGGAGCTGCTCCTAGTACGAGAGGACCGGAGTGGACGAACCACTGGTGTTCGGGTTGTTATGCCAATAGCATTGCCCGGTAGCTAAGTTCGGAACTGATAACCGCTGAAAGCATCTAAGCGGGAAGCAGGCCTCGAGATGAGTTCTCACTGGGACTTTAAGTCCCCTGAAGGGCCGTTGGAGACTACAACGTTGATAGGCAAGGTGTGTAAGTGCTGTGAGGCATTGAGCTAACTTGTACTAATTACCCGTGAGGCTTAACCATACAAATTAAAGTATGATTAATTGAAATATCGACTTAAGAATAGATTGAACACTTTATGTTTTAAAGACTTCTTTATTTATAGCTTTTCAAATTTTAAAGATTGAAACCATGTGTTTCAAGTTGAAAGCAAATAGAATTTGCTTGGTGACCATAGTGTTACGGTACCACCTGATCCCATTCCGAACTCAGTAGTGAAACGTAATAACGCCGATGGTAGTGTGGGGCTTCCCCATGTGAGAGTAGGGCATCGCCAAGCGCCAAATTAGAGAGAGCCGATATCAGTGATGGTATCGGCTTTTTTGTGTCTAAAATGCAGTGAAATCACGTGATAGAACTGATTTCGATGATAAGTAACACAATAAAAATCAGCCTTCGGCTGGTTTTTTATTTGGAGCCGTATAATGGCAGGCCTTAACAATCTAAGATCTTTGTATCTGCAGGTGTTTATCTATTTCTGTCGCAAAAACCAACATGTTGTTTTTTCTATATTGCATAGTTAGTTGGTATGCTCCACAATTCCAGTAGGTTATCAGTCTGGAGTTACCGTGTTTAATCTTTATCATTCGAATCAGTTAGATATTTTAAAAGAGCTTATGGCTCACTTTATTGCTAAAGACCCACTTGCGGATCCTTTTGTCGAAGAGCAAGTTCTAGTGCAAAGCCCGGGTATGGCGCAATGGGTGAAAATGGAATTAGCTAAGTCGATGGGCATATCGGCAAATATTACTTTTCCATTACCTGCTTCTTTTATTTGGAAAATGTTTCAGAAAGTATTACCTAATATTCCCGATAAAAGTGCTTTTAATAAAGAAGCGATGTCGTGGAAGTTAATGCTGATACTGCCTGATTTATTGGAACAAATTGAATTCGAATCTTTAAAGCATTACTTAGCGGACGACTCCGATGACTATCGCCTATTTCAACTATGTAAAAAAATATCGGATACCTTTGACCAATATTTAGTGTATAGACCGGTATGGGTTGCTGCTTGGGAGTCTGGTGAAAATGTTCATGCGGATACACATCCTTGGCAACCGCTATTATGGCGCGCATTAGTTACAAAAACAGAAGAGCTTGGTCAATCTCATTATCATCGTGCAAACTTATACGATCAATTTATTGCGCGTCTTAATCACCCGAATTTTGATGCGACGCTTTTACCTGCTCGCATATTTGTTTTCGGTGTTTCAGCACTGCCTCCGCGCTATTTAGATGCACTGCAAACGCTTGGTAAACATACTGATGTTCATTTCATGTTATCGAACCCGTGTCGGTTATATTGGGGGGATCTTATTGACCCTAAGTGGTTGCTAAAACAACGCACGATGCTTAATCACAATAATGAAAAATTGGGGATGAGTAATAAAATTAGCGCGAATGATGAAGATACAGTTCGCGCATTATTTGATGAAGATGATGCGTTTAAAGTTGGTAATCCATTATTAGCATCTATGGGTAAACTGGGCCGGGATAACTTAGCTTTATTAACTGGATTTGGCTGTCAGGAATTAGATGTATTTGTTGAACCGGAAAGTGAAGGCTTATTGGCTAGTATCCAGCGTGATATTTTAGATTTGTCCGATCGCAGTATGGCTGAATTTAATATATCGCTAAATGATACTAATGAGCGTGACAGTAGTTATAAAGTGCCTGTTAATATTTCCGATACTTCACTTGAGCTGCATAGCTGCCACAGCCCGATGAGAGAAGTGGAAGTTCTACATAATAATCTACTTACTATGTTTGCGGAAAACCCAGATTTAAACCCACGTGACGTGGTTATTATGATGCCAGATGTGAATGGCTACAGTCCTTATATTCAAGCTGTGTTTGGCGCAATTGACCGTTATGATGAACGTTATATTCCATTTTCAGTTTCTGATAGTGGTGCACAATATGATAACCCTATCCTACTTAGCTTTTTACAGTTACTAGCTCTACCTTTATCACGCTGTAATGTTTCTGAATTACTTTCGTTATTAGAAGTACCTGCAGTGCTGGCTCGCTTTGCTATTACACCTGATGAATTTAACCGCTTACGTCAGTGGATTGATGAGTCGGGTATTCGTTGGGGGTTAGATGAGGATGATGCAACACGCTTTGATTTACCAGGTATGAAGCAAAATACCTGGTTGTTTGGCTTACATCGAATGCTGTTAGGTTATGCATATGGCGGTGATGACATTTACCAAGGTATTTTACCGTATCAAGAAGTGCAGGGTATTGAAGCCGAATTGCTGGGTAAATTGGCTCAATTTATTGAAGCGTTATTAGATAGCATTACGGCATTGCAAGACCCTAAGTCGATTGTTGATTGGATTAAGTTAGCCAATACACTCATCGATAGTTTTTACAAAATTGATGTCGATGATGAACAATCGATAAAAATTATTCGTGATGCCTTTTCTCACCTTGATGAACAGCTAAAAAGTGCCAGTTACGAAAAGTTGATCACACCGCTCGTTTTACGTGATTATTTAAATAATTCATTATCACAAGTGGGTTCAAGCCAAAAATTCCTCGCAGGGCAAGTTAACTTTTGTACGCTTATGCCAATGCGTTCAATTCCCTTTAAAGTTATTTGCTTACTTGGTATGAATGATGGTGTTTATCCTCGTTCAATACCTCCAATGGGATTTGATTTAATGGCCAACGATCATAAACAAGGTGATCGTAGTCGTCGTGATGATGACCGTTATCTGTTTTTAGAAGCACTGATTTCGGCTCAAAGTAAACTATATATTAGCTACATTGGTAACAGTATTCGTGATAAAAGTGAACGTTTACCGTCGGTATTGATTACTGAGTTATTACAATATTGTCAGCAAAGTTTTTGTATGACGGGAGATGAAAATCTTTCACCTGATGAATCTGCAGAGCGTTTACTTAACCATTTAATTATTCATCATGCATTACAACCTTTTGATGCGCGTTATTTCAATCCTGAGTCGCCAACTTCTTTTGCTAAAGAATGGTTACCCGCATTAGCGCCCGACGTTGAGTTAAGAGAGTTCTTAAGTGAACCCTTACCCGCATTAATTGTTAATGATGATACTCAAGAAATTGAGTTAGCGGAGTTATTGCGCTTTTATCGTCACCCAACCAAATATTTCTTTAACCGTCGTTTGAAAGTTTACTTTAACCAAGCAAGTCTTGATGTATTGGATGATGAGCCTTTTGATGTCGATAATTTAGAAAAATACCATCTTAAAGCACAATTGCTAGAAACTGAATTAGCGGGGGGCGATGTTGAGCAAGTGACGGATCGGTTAGTTGCCTCTGGCAGTCTTCCTCTTGGTCGATTCGGACAAATATCATTAAACAAAGAAGTGGCGACGGTGAGCCAACTTGCTCAGGTGCTCATTCCTCTCTTAACAAACAATAATGATGATATTGAAGTTGATATTCCACTGGTATCAGGCCGATTGGTTGGTTGGCTAAAACAAGTATATAACGGTGGTCTGGTGCGACATAAGCCAAGCGGGTTCAATGGTAAGGACTATTTACAAGTTTGGTTAGAGCACTTGTGCTTCTGTATTAGCGTTAAAAATCCGATGCCGACGACTTTGGTTCACTTAACTGCGGGTAAACCCATCGTACAGAGTCTTAAAGTGGTTGAGTCATCTCGTGCGCGAGAATTATTATTTCAATTACTTGAAGTTTATAACGATGGTTGTTGTCAGCCTTTTGCTCTATTTCCAAAAACGGGCTGGGTTTGGGCAAAAACAATGTGTTCAAGTTCTGAACCTGATGAATATAAATTACGTGCTGAAGCATTGTTAAATTTCGAAGGTGGTTATAACCGTATGGGTGAAAATGCGGATGATTACTTACAGCGCAGTTTTCCACGTTTAAATGATGACGTTTATGACTTGATGAAAGCATCCTCTGAAACCACACTATTTCCGATATTTGATTACCTAGAGGATGTTGAATAATGGCTGATGTAAATATTCTAAATGCAATGACGTTTCCACTATATGGTGAACGTCTGATTGAAGCATCTGCTGGTACAGGTAAAACATTCACCATCGCCAGTTTATATCTGCGCTTACTTTTAGGGCATGGCGGTGAGAATGCTTATAACAAAGAAGGTGAAAGCCAACTACTCACGGTTGAGCAAATATTAGTTGTAACCTTTACGGAGGCTGCAACGGCAGAGTTACGCGATCGTATTCGCGCGCGTATTCATCAAGCGCGTATCGCATTTAGTATTAGTCATAGTAATGACCCCGTAATAAGTTTGCTACTTGCAGATACTCATAAGCAAGATTATGGACGTTGTGCAAAATTATTATTAGCGGCTGAAAGGCAGATGGATGAAGCGGCTATTTATACTATTCATGGTTTTTGTCAGCGCATGCTTAAGCAAAATGCATTTGAATCTGGTGCATTATTTGAAAGTGAATTCATTACTGATGAATCACAGTTAAAATTTAATGCAGTTGCTGATTTCTGGCGTAGCCATTTTTATCGTTATAACGATGGAATGGTCGATATGGTACATAGTTTTTGGTCATCACCTCAAGCACTATTACGAGACATTGCAGGGTACCTATCTAATACCGATATTGAGTTTATTGCTAAAACAAGTAGCGATGATATTACTGAAGATTACGACAAGTTAGTGGCATCGATTCAGCAGGTTAAAGAGTTATGGTTTAAAAATGTCGGTGATCTTTGTGAATTGATTCAAGCAGGTAATTTGAACGGTAATAGTTATCGTCCAGCGAGTGTGTCGAAATGGTTGAATGAAATGCTGACATGGTCGCAATCAGAAACCACACAAAATGATTTGCCTGATTGTCTGGTTAAGTTTTCTCAACATGCGTTAACGACTAAAACTAAAAAGGGTAAAGTATCACCTGAACATCAAGTATTTGATGATATTGAGCGTTTATTAGAAAAACCATTATCCCTTAAAGATTGTTTCATCGTTAAAGCTGTTGAATATGTGCGTGCGCGCGTAATGAAAACCAAAAATCAGTCACAGCTGCTATCGTTTGATGATTTATTGTCTGGATTATCAGAGGCGTTAACAGGTGAGCAAGCCGTTAGTTTAGCTGAATGTATCCGAAGCCAATATCCAATCGCCATGATTGATGAATTCCAAGATACCGATCAACAACAATACGATATTTTTAATACCATTTATGGCAAGCAAGATGGTGCTGGCTTATTCATGATTGGTGATCCGAAACAAGCGATTTATAGTTTTCGTGGCGCAGATATTTTTACTTACATGCAAGCCCGTGAAAATGTAGAAGCTCATTATACGTTAGCTAAAAACTGGCGTTCTTCGAGTTCAATGGTGAGTGCGGTTAACCGTGTATTTGAACATGCGAACAAGCCGTTTATTTATGAAGACAGCATTAGTTTCCAGCCTGTTGATTCACATGGTAAAAGCAAACCGTTATTATTAAATGGTAATGAACCGGCGGCGCTACAACTGTGGCTACATGAAGAAGAAGACCAGAAAAATATCACAAAGGGTCGATATCAACAAGTTTATGCAAAGGCGACAGCGAACCAAATTGCGACCTTATTGACTGATGCACAGCAAGGTAATGCAATGCTATCGGGGCGTCCGATAAAAGCTGGTGATATTGCTGTTCTTGTGCGAACTGGTGCTGAAGCTAAATTAGTGCGTGATCAGCTTGATGCTTTATCCATTCCTAGTGTGTATATGTCGAATCGTGAAAGTGTATTCGCCAGTCGTGAAGCGCGCGAGTTATATCATATTTTCGCAGCAATATTGAATCCTGAAGATGAAGGATTATTACGTGCGGCACTAGCCACATCAATTTTTGAAAAACCTGCAATCGAACTAGACCAACTCAGTAATGATGAAAAAGTGTGGGAGCAAACGGTTGCTGAATTTAAGCTCTACCAAAAAACCTTACAGTGGCAAGGTTTCTTACCGGCATTAAGATTGTTACTGAATAAACAAAATATCGCCGCAATCATGCTTTCAGCACAAGGTGGTGATCGACGTTTAACTGATGTACTGCATTTAGGTGAACTATTGCAAGAAGCGAGTTTAGAGCTTGATGGTGAATACAGCTTGTTTCGTTGGTTTGGTGAAAAAATTGAAAACCCTAATGGCGATGCGCAAGAGCAATTAGTGCGTTTAGAAAGTGAAGCTGACTTAGTGCAAGTTGTTACTATCCATAAATCTAAAGGTCTGGAATATAACTTAGTATTCCTGCCGTTCATTTGTGCTACAAGGCAAGCATCAACACCGCTTTATCATAAAAATGGTCATACTTATGTGCATCTCGATTTAGATGATTCTGACGCACTCGAAATAGCGAAAGATCAAGCGGATGAAGAGCGTTTAGCGGAAGATTTACGTTTACTCTATGTTGCATTAACCCGTGGTGTTTATGCAACATGGTTAGGGCTAGGCGCGATTAAAATGGGGAACTCTCATAATAAAATGCACCTTAATGCGATGGGCTATTTATTACAGCAAGGTGAAGAGTGCAAAGATACAGAGTTTAAAGTCAGTGTTGAAAAATTAGCTGAGCAGCAAGCGTGCGTTGCTATTGTTGAACCACCGTTAGCTGCTGTACCTGCTTATCAACCGATTGTTGAACCTGCTGTTACCTATCAAGCTAAAAGGATGACTAACCCGATCAGTAAGAACTGGTGGGTTACAAGTTATTCTGCATTATCACGACATAGTCATGGGAACCGTCATTCTAGTTATGATGCATCTCTGGAGTTACCGGGATTTGATGCTGAAGTGAATACCGAAAAAGATGAAGATCAGGAAATGAGTTGGGATATCTTTAGTTTTCCACGTGGCGCTGCGGCAGGTACTTTATTACATACTGTATTTGAGCATATTGATTTTTCCAATGTAGATGAAGACGCATTAACTGAGCAGATATTACAATTATTAGAGCGTGAAGGTTACGATATTGATTGGTTACCTGTGTTACTGGAACTGGTTAATCAAGTTTTGGATTGTCCATTGCAGGATGGCTTTAGTTTACGTCAATTAACCCCCTCGAAAAAGAAAGTCGAGATGGAATTCTTTATGCCTATTTCATCGCTTAACTGTGCTGATTTAAATGTATTGATAAAGCAGCATGATGGATTATCTCAACAAGCGGGTGAACTAGACTTTCAACAAGTCAGTGGTATGTTAAAAGGTTTTATCGATTTGGTGTTTGTTTATGAAGGCCGTTATTACGTGCTTGATTATAAATCTAATCACTTAGGTGAGAGCCAAGTTGATTACACTGTAGATGCAATTGATCATGTCATGATTGAACATCGATATGAGCTGCAGTATCAGTTATATACCTTGGCATTGCATCGTTTTCTACGTTCACGTATTCCAGATTATGATTACGAACAGCATTTTGGTGGTGTCTATTACTTGTTCTTACGTGGAATGAGAGTTGAGACGGGTAATGAATATGGTGTATTTTTCACTAAACCATCACTCGATTTTGTTATGCAGTTAGATGACTTATTTTTAGGAGAACTTGCATAATGAGCATACTTCAGAGCTTAAAAGAATTGGCGAACGAGAATCAAATTCGTCAGTTAGATTATCAATTCGCACGTTTTATTGGTAATTATGAATCGGATCCTGCAATCATCTTACTGGCCTGTTTAACCAGTTATCAGTTGGGTAAAGGTCATGTTTGCATTGACTTGAAACACACCGATTATAATGCATTATTTGACCTTAATTTAAATCGTTCGCGCATGTTATTAGCAGAAGTTTCTAGCCATAGTGAAGCTTGGCCAAATTTATTAGCAAACTCAGCGGTTGTAGGGGAATCTGCACCACTGCAGTTTGTTGCTGATGCCGGTAAATTATATTTGCAGCGCTACTGGGCTTACGAGTTACAAGTAGCGCAGCAGTTGAAAAGCTTAGCAAAGCAAAGTCAGCAGCCAGACTTAAGTGCGAGTCTTAATCGTTTATTTAAACGTGATTATGGTTTCTTATTTCCTATTTTAGCGAAAGAGCGTGAAACACATTTTAGTGCGCAATCATTTGTAGCGAAGTACTTAGACGTTGTAAAGAAAGGACGTATTAGTTGGAGTGATGTAGAGCAAGTACTACTCACGGCTAAGAATGCCCAAGAACTACATGCTTTAGATAGTTTGATCCCAGATGCTTATTGTCTTAATTGGCAAAAGCTATCTGTTGCGGTTGCGGCTACGCGTCATTTTTCAGTGATATCGGGTGGACCGGGCACAGGAAAAACGACCACGGTAACGAAGTTATTAGCCTTGTTAATTGAGCAAGGTTTATTAGCACAACAAACGTTAACGATTAAGCTTGTTGCACCGACGGGTAAGGCTGCTGCACGTTTAACGGAATCAATTTCGGGTGCGAAAGGTAAATTAGACTTACAAGTTGAGGTCGCTGAATTAATCCCTGAGCAAGCGGGTACAATACACAGGTTATTAGGCGTGATACCGAATCGACAAGCATTCCGTCATAATAAAGATAACCCATTACATCTTGATGTTCTGGTTGTTGATGAAGCCTCTATGGTGGATTTACCACTGATGGCGAAATTGTTAGCAGCGTTACCACCTCATGCTAGATTGATATTATTAGGTGATAAAGATCAGCTTGCGTCGGTAGAGGCTGGCTCTGTATTAGCTGATATTTGTGCTTATGCCGATTTTGGCTATTCTGCTGGGCAAGCAAACTGGTTATCTAAAATCACGGATTATGAGTTAAGCCAATATCAGGCGGCAGATGCGACAGCGATATATGACAGCTTATGTTTACTGCGTAAAAGTTATCGTTTTGATGCTGAATCAGGTATTGGCTGTTTGGCTGGAGCGGTAAATAGAGGCGACTTAAAAGAGTTTGATAGTGTATGGGAAAATCAGCATGATGATATTAACCTACATCCGTTATCGACAGAAACCTATGACGCACTTATCACAATGGCGAAGCAAGGCTATCAAGATTATCTAGCTAAAGTGGTTGTATCACCGAGTGATGATGAAGCAAAATCAATATTACGTTGTTTTAATGATTTTCAAATTCTAACTGCGATCAGAGAAGGTGACTTTGGTGTTGAAGGTTTAAATCAGCGAATCGAAAAAGCATTGCTCGCGGCACGTAAGATTCGTAAAGACCAATCCGAATGGTATGCAGGTAGACCTATTATGATCACGAATAATGATCATGGCCTCGGTTTATATAATGGTGATATAGGTATTTGTATGCAAGATGAAGATCACCGCATGCGAGTTTACTTTGAAATGGCTGACGGTAATGTGCAGTCTTTTCTACCTAGTCGATTACCACCTCATCAAACTGTTTTCGCGATGACGATTCATAAGTCGCAAGGATCTGAGTTTAGACACACGGTAATGATTTTACCAAACCGCTTTAACCCAGTGCTAACAAGAGAGTTGGTATATACCGGTATTACTCGTGCAAAAGAGAAATTAGATATATTTACTAACGTAACAGTAATGAAAAAGGCGATTAAATTACGTACGGAACGGGTGAGTGGACTAATGGCATTATTAAGCCAGAATTGATGAATCGTAGATTTAGACCCTTAATTATCATTTATCCTAAAAAGGCAATGCTTTGTTATCGATTTTGCAAGGATATACTTAAAAAGTTGGCGTTTGATCACATTTATGCCTTACTTGCTGTGTTATCTTCGCCGCGATTTTCCGTTAACGTATAATGTATTGTTTAAAGCCTTGTTGGGAGAGTGTTTTGCTTAAGGATAAAAAAAGTCTAGTTAAAAATATTGGTTTTCAAGTTGTAGTCGCTATGATCATTGGTGCTGCAGTCGGTGCTTTCATGGGCGAAGGCGCTGCCATATTTGCACCATTGGGCGCGCTGTTTATTAATTTAATAAAAATGTTAGTGATTCCACTTGTTGCTGTATCGATTATTGCTGGTGCCGCTAATCTTGGTGACAGTCCTTCAGCAGGTAAGATTGGTGTTGGTACATTTGTCTTCTTTATGCTGACATCTGCGATTGCTGTCGCACTTGCGCTTGTGATGGGTAATGTATTTGAACCTGGGGTTGGTGTTGATTTCTCTAAACATGCGACAGGTTTAGCTGTCGTAACTGCTGAGCAAGGCGCATTACCGGGTGTATTTGATACCATTATTGGCATGATCCCAACGAATGTATTCAGTGCGTTAACGAGCGGTAATATTTTACAAATTCTAGTATTCAGTATCTTCTTTGGCATTGCATTAACGAAGGTTGAACGCAAACGTGCTAAGCCAATCATGGACGGTTTAAATACCATCATTGATGCATTTGTTTGGATGATCAATTGTGTAATGATTATTGCCCCAATTGGTGTCTTTGGTCTGATGGCTGAATCTGTTGGTACGTTTGGTTTTAGCGCACTAGCTGTGGTAATGAAATTGTTTGTTGTTTATATTGCAGCGATTATTATCTACGGTTTCATTTTCTATCCACTTGTAGTGAAGTTTTTCTCTGATACGCCAGTACTGAAATTTATGTCTGCGATGAAGAAACCTCAAGCATTAGCATTATCGACAGCGTCATCAATGGCAACATTGCCTGTGACACTGGAAGTATGTGAAAAAGAATTAAAACTTGCTAACTCAACTGCTGCGTTTGTATTACCGTTAGGTGCGACGATCAACATGAGTGGTAATGCTATTTATTATGGTCTAGTAGCCGTGTTCTTTGCACAAATGTTTAATGTTGAATTAGGTATGGCTGCTTATGCTGCGATCATCTTTACATCGACATTAGGTGCAATTGGCCAAGCGGGTGTTCCTGGACCGTCTTTCCTTGTTGTTGCGGTATTATTAGCGGCTGGCATTCCAATCGAAGGTTTACCACTATTATTCGCGTTAGATCGTATTTTTGATATGGTGCGTACTGCATTGAACATTACCGGTGATGCTGTTTGTGCTGTGGTAATGGATAAATATAATCCTGAACATCAAGTAGCTAAATAACAAATAGGTAAGTTAATAAGCCACGCCCATTCGGTGTGGCTTTTTTATTTTCGGAAGTTATATCCTAGATTTATTATTCGAGACTAAAAGTTAACTTTTTTGGAATTGACTTAGTACTAATTGCGCTTGTTGATTGATATCGCCAGTGCCTTCTAACCAATGAATTTTTGCGCCTTGGCGTTCCATTCTTCTAAACCAAGTATCTTGGCGTTTAGCATATTTATGGATGGCAATATTTAATATATCAAACATTTCATCATAGCTTATCTTACCTTCGATATACTGGCTTACAAAACGGTACTCAAGTCCAAGGTACTCTAACTTTTCATGGGTTATACCCTGTGCTAGTAAACCTTCGACTTCTTCAATCATCCCGTTTTCTAAACGTTCTTTTAAGCGTAAGGTGATACGCTGGCGTAATACGCTTCTATCCCATTTGATTCCGAAATAAAGCGGCTTAACATCTGGTAATGGTGTTTTTAGTGGCGTGCTTGCTGATGTTGCGTGCTGTGCAATTTCGATAGCACGATATAAACGTGGACGTGCGGTAATATCCGTTGCTTGATAAGATTCACTATCGAGGGAAAGCAAAATTTGTTGTACGTCTTCCAACGCCATTTCTGCAAATTGTTCACGTTGTGCTGTGTTTTTGTCTACTTGAACAAACTCATAACCAGCAACGACAGCATCAATGTACAAGCCTGTTCCGCCAACGAGTAAAGGTAATTTACCGCGTTGGTTAATGTCTTTAAATGCGCAGAAAAAATCACGCTGAAATCGAAAGGCATTATATTCTTTACCGGGTTCGATAATATCAATTAAATGGTAAGGCACATCACCATACTCAGCTAAATCTTTGCCTGAACCAATATCTAAACCGGTATATACCTGTCTAGAGTCACCAGAGATTATTTCGCCGTTTAATTGTTTCGCAAGATCGACACCTAAACGTGTTTTCCCTGATGCTGTCGCACCGAGTACGACGATAAGATTATATTGTTGTTGAGACATTAGATTACCTGAATAAATAATAGCGCTTGTGCTAGTCGAAATGGTAACTCAAGCTTGCTATGTCACCAACTGTCTTTTTAACTTTGTTATAAAACTAATTCTATTTTGAGAAAACTGAGTCGTTAATTAATGAAATAATGGTGAAATCGCAGTTATGCAGTCAAAAAAGAGGTATTTTATCAAGATTATTCAAATTATACGCTAGATGATTATGGTTTTAGCGTTATAATCGACTTCTTGTATTGTTACTTATGATCGGAAAGTTGTAATGCCGCTTAATACTAATCTCGATGAATTAGACAAAAAAATTCTTAATGCACTCATGGTTAATGCGCGTGTACCTTATGCTGAACTGGCTAAAAAGTTTAACGTAAGTGCGGGTACTATTCATGTACGTGTCGAAAAAATGAAATCAACAGGTGTCATTCTGGGCACTAAAGTAGAAGTGTGTCCGAAGAAACTTGGTTATGATGTTTGTTGTTTTATTGGTATTAATCTAAAGAGCGCGAAAGATTATCCTTCTGCGTTAGCGCAATTAAAAGCGTTAGATGAAGTCGTGGAAGCGTATTACACGACCGGTAATTACAATATTTTTGTTAAGTTAATGACACGTTCTATTGATGAATTACAAAAAGTTCTAATTGATAAAATTCAGCAGATTGAAGAAGTTCAGTCGACTGAAACATTGATCTCGTTACAAAACCCTATTAGCCGTGATGTTCATCCGTAACGTTCGCCCCTAATTATAAATGATATAAATGCTATAAGTTAACCTCATCCTGATCAATAATGAGGTTAACATCAATTTGTTGTATGAAGGAATAACAATGAAAGAGCAGGGATTCACTACTCATTTAGTTCATCATGATCACAATCAAAAGCTAGAGTTTGGTGCTATTCACGCGCCAGTATATAACTCAGCAACTTATGGTTATGATGACATTCAAGATCTTATCGATATCTTCCAAGGCCGCCAAGCAGGCCAAGCCTATGCTCGTCAAGCTACGCCAACGATTGATATGTTACAAAACATGATCTGCGAAATGGAGCAGGGTAAAGCATCGCTTTGTTTCAGCTCGGGTATGGCGGCGATTGCCGCGGTATTTTTGACGTTATTAAAAAGTGGCGATCATATTGTTGCTAGTCGCTTCTTATTTGGTAATACCTCAAGTGTATTCGGCACCCTAAGAGATTTTGGTATCGAAGTTACTTTGGTCGATGCGACTGATGTTGCTAACGTTGCGAAAGCTTGCCAAACAAACACTAAAATGGTGTTTGTGGAAACTATCGCAAATCCAGCAACTCAAGTATGTGATTTAGCTGAAATTGGTGAGCTGTGTGATGCTAAAGGTTTACTTTATGTTGTTGATAACACGCTAACATCAGCATACCTATTCCAGCCTAAAACAGTGAAGTGTCACCTTATCGTTACCTCTCTATCAAAATATTTTGGTGGTCATGGTAATGTGATTGGTGGTTCAGTTACTGATACGGGCTTGTTTGATTGGTCACAGTATCCGAATATTTTCGAAGCGTATCGTAAAGGTGATCCTGCTATGTGGGGTTATCTACAAATGAAGAAGAAAGGTCTACGTGATATGGGCGCTTGCCTTACTTCTGAAGCGGCTGGTCAATTAGCTCTCGGTTCAGAAACAATGGCACTACGTCTAAAACAATCGTCAAGTTCGGCATTGGCTCTTGCATTAATGTTAGAGAATCACCCGAAAGTAGCGCGTGTTTATTATCCAGGTCTTGAATCACACCCTCAATATGCGCGTTCTAAATCATTGTTTACTGCATCTGGTGCGATGTTCAGTTTAGATTTGGAAGAAGGCTTAGATTGCTGCCAATTCTTAAATGAATTGAAGTTGGTGATTGGTGCTACACACTTAGGTGACAACCGTAGTTTAGCACTACCTGTTGCGCCAACTATTTTCTATGAAATTGGTTTGGCTGCACGACAAGAATCAGGTATTAGTGAAAACATGATCCGTTTTTCTATTGGTATTGAAGATACTGATGATTTACTTGCTGACTTTACACTGGCATTAGCAAGCCTTTAATTGTTTCGTACTGCGAATATAAAAAGCCTAAGTGATGTGAAGTGACCCCGTTAAGTTGGACATTTTAGTTAAGCGGCTTGTAAGGCCTGGTTTCGATATTCTATCGGAGTCAGGCCTTTTAATTTGACCTTGATCCGTTTCGTATTGTAATACTCGATGTACTCGTCGAGCTTTTTTATTAATTCATCGGCATCGTTGAATTTTTGCCTATGATACATTTCTGTTTTTAATAAGCCAAAGAAGTTTTCAGCTACTGCATTGTCTAAACAGTTCCCTTTTCTGGACATGCTCTGCGTTAGCCCATGAGCAGCTAGTTGTTTTTGATATCCCCTGTGGCGATAGTGCCACCCTTGATCGCTATGCACTATTGGCTTCGAATGCTTATCTAAGCTATTAATGGCATCTTTTAGCATATCTGTAACTAATGGTAAGCGAGCATCTTTAGCTATCTTATAAGCGACTATTTCTTTGGTAAATAGAGCTATAACTGGTGATAAATAAACTCTTTGATCTCTCACCTTAAATTCAGTTACATCAGTTGCCCACTTTTCATCTGGCTTTGTAGCATTAAAATTTCGCTCAAGTACATTCGGTGCCGTAGTTCCAGCTCCGCCTTTATAAGAGCTGTATTTTTTAGGTCGAACGGTCGACTTTAGATCCAGTTGAGCCATCAACCTTTGCACCGTTTTATGGTTTAGCGTAATACCTTGTCTTTTCAGTGTTAGCTGGATCCTACGGTAGCCGTAGCGCCCTTTATGTTCGTGATAAATATCTCTTATAAGCGCCAGTTCACGTTCATAGGTATCCGGTTTTTCATTTACTTTAATTTGATAATAAAACACACTTTTAGCCAACTCTGAGGCTTGAAGAAGGTGCTTTAGTGCATGTTTATTTTTAAGAGCTAAAACCGTTATCGCTTTTTCTTTGTTTTTCGGCGCTTTGCTTGGTCTAGCTCTTCCAACTTTTTTAATACAGCATTCTCGGCTCGTAGATAGGCTAACTCTTCCTTTAACTCTGCTGTTGTCATTTCACTATCTGGTTTTTGAGTTGTATTAGATTGTGTCATTTTAGGCCTATTTATCGAGGTGTGTTGAAGCCCTCTGAAGCCAGATTCGTTATATGTTTTTAGCCATACAGAAAGCGAACCGGGAGAAGACAGGTTTA
The DNA here is from genome assembly GCF_018219155.1 of Moritella sp. 24. NCBI lineage: Bacteria > Pseudomonadati > Pseudomonadota > Gammaproteobacteria > Alteromonadales > Moritellaceae > Moritella > Moritella sp. 24. The sequence continues at coordinate 238,897 of NZ_CP056123.1, forward strand.
ATACGGCACTAGTGTGAGTGAGCGACCAACCATTTGTCCACATTAATTTTAATGATTGCAGCTTTGTTTTGGCACTATTTGCATGTGAATTTGGTAGGAATGAATTTGTGCTATGAATAGCAAAGACTTGAGTCCAATATCGAATCTGTCGAGATGATATCGATAGTTCATTTGCTAATGTATAAGATGATTTACCACCTAGACACTCTTTCGCGATAATGAGTTTTAACTCACGACTATATTTGGACATAAAAAAAGACCCCCAATAATTGGTTGTCCAACTATTGGGGGTCACTTCAGATCACTTAGGCTTTTTTATTGGTAAATAGAAAATATGAGCGGGTGACTCAAATGGCGTTAGGCATGTTCAGCATAATTAAAATCAATTTTTTTGTCTTTATGTTGTACTCTGCACGGGCCATGTTCACGCTGAGTCACTGTTGAAGCTGAACCGATATGCAGTGCAACATTATCAAAAATACATTTGCCAACATCAATGTTATGCACCTGAAAATACTGTTCTAATTCAAGCTGTAGTTGTTGTAATTCAACTTCTTCATTAACTCGCTGCTGATTAAATCTATTTTTCTTATACAACATCTCTTTAATTTCAGTGACGATACCGTGATCATGTTTCCATTTTTCTTTTGGCGGTAGGTTATTAATTTTAATCCAGAGGGTGTTGTCTTCTTCCACTAATGTTTTTAAGTCTTGGCTACGGTCTTCAAGTTGGTCTCGAATATCATCTTCTTGCATGGCACAAAAAATTTCAGTTTTAGTGCCTGATGTAGCGCCAATCGTTACGACGTTAATACCATTATTTGCATTTACACTACCACCGACAATATCACCACGACGGTTAAAGCCATCATTAACGGTAAGCTTGCCTTTGGTATTCGTAATGCTGTGCAATAGCTGTTTTGTAATGGTGATATCACCTATTGCGGTTAATTCTGAATATTGTACAAACTGAGCTCGTATTTGCCCTTGTGCTTTGACAGTGGTTGCAAGCTGCTGATTACTATCGCTACTTGTTAATTTACGGCCTAGAATACCTTTGTTGACGATAACATCCCCTTCGGCTTCTAATGTCGCTGAGTCAACAAATCCCATGACGGTGATATCACCAGTGCTCTTCACAATCATTTCAGCGTCGACATCACCCGTGATTAAGATACTGCCTTTAAATTTAATGTGACCAGTGCTGACATCAACACTTTTAATTGTCAGCATGTCATCAACTTGCAATACACCTCTTACTTCAACGACTTGTCCAGTCATCGTAGCGAGTAATTGTAGTGGATTACTTGGGTTTATACGGGTACCTGGACCCGCTTGTAATTTTGTGTCTTTGCCTGATTTTGGTAAAAGTTCTTTACCCAGTAAATCAAAGCCTTTTGTGCCATTGTCAGCGGGTATTTTTTCGATTAATACATCATCTGTCTGTACCATGTTAATTTCACCAAGATTACGCATATCTACATTACCGTCGGCTTTTAATTGCGGTTGTAATAAACGTTCTCTAGCTAATGATACTTTACGTTCTAATTCAGCGTCTTTACCATGAACGGGTAGTAAGCCCTCGGCAACAATGATTTTAATTTCTTGACCTGCAGAAAGCGCTGACAGTTGTGAAAGTTGTTCTCGAATTTTTGTATTATCAATACCAATATGAATATTACTATTATTGAGTTCAGCTAAAATAGCACTAATCGGTACTTGATTATCACCCCAGCCAGCAGTCAAATTCACTTCTGCTTTCATATTATCTTTACTGAGTATGATTTCAATTTTGGTATTACTTCGTTCAGCTAAAATAAAGAGAAACTCTTCATCGCCCGCACGTTTGCCACTGAGCTTATTTATTTGGCTGATAGCATCTTCAATATTCGCAAGAATTGGAGATAATTGATTGAAAGGTTCAACCTTCAGTAAGCTAAGTAAGTTGGGCACTGTTAACGGTGCGTGTTTATTTGGGATCAGGCGGACTTCGGCTTGGTTGTTATCATCGCTTAGCCTAATTAATTCTGAGTCCTGCATAGATGATCCTAAAAATTATTGTTGGTATTAGGGTAGTTAGTATTTTCAGTATAGCAGCATAAACTTTATCTAAAGTAGTATTAACTTGTTGAAATGTCCGCTTTAGTGATCTTTAACTGACTTTAATTATTTACCTATTTATTGTGTCGCTCATCGGATGTTTGTTGATGAATCATGCTGATTCTAACGGCTCTAAAGATGACTTTCCAGTTTATTATAATATGCGGTATTAGCCGTATAGTTGAAGCTTATTGAAGTACATTATTCTTTATTTTACTTTGTGAATTCACTATGTTTTGATTTTTTCGGTAATTTTGGTGATTCATTTACTTAATAAAATAGACCTTAAAATACAGTTTGATAATAGTTTCTCTTATGGATGTGATCTTGCTTCAAATTCAATTTCCCTTTACGCCTGTTAGTTATCCCCATTCACTTGTTGTCCTGTAGTTTGCATGGTATTATCCCGACCCGTTAATATTACTGTTGTTGCCCGGTCGCAGGCAGCAGTTACATTGCGCTTATTATCTGAACTTCAGTTCAGATCCAATTATTACTACTTATATTAGGAAAAGATTATGTCTTTCACTTTTGAAGCACAAGTACGTTCAGACCTAGGGAAAGGTGCGAGCCGCCGCCTACGTCACGCTAACAAATTCCCTGCTGTAATCTACGGTAAAGGCGAAGAAGCTATCTCTATTGAATTAGATCACGATGTTGTTAACAACGCACAACGTAACGAAGAGTTCTTCTCTTCAGTTATCACGCTTGTTGTTGATGGTACTGAGATGGCTGTTACTGTTAAAGCTATGCAACGCCACGCGTTCAAGCCAAAATTACAACACATTGATTTCATCCGCGCTTAATATCGGATTGTTATAATTGTGATAAGGGCGCCATGTTGATGATTCAACATGGCGCTTTTTTATGGTTTTTTACAAACTATCTGTGCAATCGCACGATCTGGATTTCGCTCTATCCCTTCAAAATAATGTAAACATTCCCAATCACTAAACATTTCTTTTAACTCTCCCAACTGTAATAAAAATGCATCACGGTTAGGTCGACCAAACTGTCTATTTTCGATGGTGAACGTTTCATAAATAACAATACCACCAGAACATACTGCTTGCTTGATATCGTCAATTAATGGGCGATGTAAATATCGAAATACCATCACGCCTTGATAATGGTTAGCTTGTAACTGTTGCTCACCATTTTCAAAATCAACTTGCCAGCATTGTTCGGCACTGACACCTTCTACGCTAGCTATACTCGTTAATGCTGTTTGATTTTGATCAGCAAAAATAGTCGGTATTTTTTGTTGATGTAGATATAAACCATTGCGACCTGATCCACAGGCTAAATCCAATACGGCTTTACCTGATGGCTGGAATAACGAACTGTACTGTTGTAATAATGCCGATGCAGACATGCTTACTCCTTTAAGCGATTGCTAACCATGACATCACATCATGCGTTTTAGCGACACCAAGAATATAAGCAAAAATTGCCACTGCAATGATACTTGCCCATAAGCGTATCACGGTTGTTTTACCACGTTTAATGGCGATCGTACCCACGATAACATAAGCAATTAGCGCCACTAATTTAGCTGTTAACCACGCATCAGCAAACGGATATTGCTGGATTGTCATCATTAAATGACCGGCAAACAATAAAAGGAAGGTATCAATGATGTGCGGTAATATTTTGATTAACTTATTCTGCAATAATCCAGATTCTGTGACCGATAAGATTGAACGAAAAATAAAGAAAGTGATACTAAGGTAAGCCATGCCCATGTGCATGTGTTTAACAAGTGCGTAATCCATTTTAATTGCCTGCGGTAAAGTGTTGTTGTTAATTAAAACTGCCTTTTCAGACCCGTCTTAACCTATGTGTTAATGCTATTTTGTTAAGAAGTATATCTAATTATGACGGGGTTAGGTAATGAATGACTCTAAACATAGGGTACATTTTTAATTTCATATATTGAGGTGACTGACTTAGTATATGAACATAGTGAAAATTGGGAATTTATTGAATGCGATTTTATATTTTGGTTTGCTTATTACTTTCTTCTTTCGCCCATGCAGAACAAAGTGCAAGCGCGTTTGACCCTGCAGCAAAGGTGGCGACGGCACAATTATTATCAACAGCGAATGGTGTTAATGGTGCAACCATATTATCAATGGGATTAAAGATAACCTTAGATGATGATTGGAAGACCTATTGGAGCTCTCCGGGGTTGGCGGGTGCACCTCCGAGTATTGATTGGCAGGGGTCGAGTAATCTAGGCAGTGTAAAATGGTTATGGCCAGTGCCTCAGCGGATGATGGTATATGACATTGAAACGTACGGTTACAAGCATGAGATTATTTATCCATTGCAAGTAACAGTCACCGACCCTACAAAAGCACTATCATTGCATGCGAAGACGACGATGTTAGTGTGCAGTGAAGTATGTATACGTGCACAGGTTAATCTGGCATTAAACCTTCCTGCGACAGCAAGTGATATAGATAAAGCCTCAAGTACGCAGATTCAGCCGTATGTAGCCGATGTCCCCGTAGATATCAGTGCAACATCTGCATCCCTACAAAAACTAGGGTGGGATAGTGCATCATCACAATTATTAATCGAAGTGAAAGGGTTAACGACACCTGTGATTGATGGTTTTGTTGAAGGTGTTGATTTTACCTTATTTAGCAAACCACAAATTAGCCAGGAAGATGGCGTTACCCGATTAATTATGCACGTTGAAGATATGGCGGGCACTCCTGCACGGTTAGACCCTCAGCAGCAACTAAAAGTAACGCTTACTTATCAGCAAGGTGGTATTACTTTTACAGACGTTATCACTCCAACTGTGGTTGAGCAGACATTACCAAACTGGATATACATGTTGTTGCTGGCGATTGTCGGTGGTTTTATTCTTAATTTGATGCCGTGTGTGTTGCCTGTTTTATCTATCAAACTATTGAGTGTTGTGGAATCAGCGAGTGAATCCAGTGCTCAGCGTCGTATTAATTTTTTACTTAGTGCCGCCGGTATTTTTGTCGCATTTTGGTTATTAGCATTACTGTTTATTGCACTGAAGTATTTTGGTATTGGTTTTGGTTGGGGCGTACAGTTCCAATCAGCTGCATTTTTATTAATTATGATCCCGGTACTGGTGTTATTTGCGCTTAATTTACTTGATAAATTTGATGTGCAATTACCACAAAGTTTGATGGATAAATTATCTGGTTCCAGTAAAGGACATTTTTACCAAGGCATATTTGCTGTGCTATTGGCGACGCCTTGCTCTGCGCCATTTTTAGGTACTGCTGTCGCATTTGCATTGGCAGGTTCGAGTTGGCAAATTTTAGTGATATTCAGTGGTCTTGCACTTGGCTTATCGTTACCCTATTTACTGATTGCGATTTGGCCTAATAGCGTGAGCATCATGCCGAAACCTGGTATGTGGATGGTGCGTTTCCGCCAGTTCTTAGCAAGCTTACTTTGCGCGACCTTGGTGTGGCTAATTTGGTTGCTACAGGCGCATCTAAGTATGATGCTATGGAGCATTTTTAGCATTGTTATTTGTATCATGGTGATATTCTTAATCGTTAAACCTGGCCCTCGATCATTAGTGTCGGTATTCGCGATATACCTGCTATTAGCGAATACGATCATTTGGTCACCAGAGTCAGCACGACTGTTACGGGGGGCTGATGCTGAGTCTATATCAGAAATCCATTGGCAAGCGTTTGAACCAGGAAAGATAGCGGGCTATGTTGCGGAAGGTAAAACCGTGTTTATCGATATTACTGCCGATTGGTGTATTACCTGTGTCGTGAATGAACGTGCTGTATTACAACGTAGTGATATTATCTTGGGATTAAATGCAGATAACGTCGTCGCAATGAAGGGGGATTGGACCAAGCCTGATGCAAGTATTGAAGCATATTTAAAACGTTATGGCCGTTATGCTATTCCATTTAATCAGGTGTTTGGCCCTGCATTACCGAATGGAAAGTTATTACCTGAGTTGTTGACCAAGGACGCGGTAGCGCTTAGTTTAACGCAAGCGGGTCAATAATAACGGTATTATTTAGTGCTGTGATTAATGAATAAATGTAGCAAGGCAAAAACGAATGGAAACTAAACGTCGCGTTTTTTGTCTTGCAGTTCGATTATTTTACTGCTTTAATTGCGCTCTTCTGAATTTATACAAGATTAATTTTATTATTTAACCAAGTGATTAGCGGACTTATTAAACCGTTAGATGGCTGAATAAATAAAATAGATATACGATGAAAACAGTCACTGAAATTTTAGCGCACCCACGTTTAAACCGCGAAATGCGCCTGCAAAATGCAATGATCACCATGTATTGTAAACAGCATCATGTTTACCAAGGCAAAGTGTGTCGCGACTGCGAACGGTTACAAGAAATGACCGCCCGCAAGCTCGCTTTTTGTGAAAGTGGTTCAGAAAAACCAACCTGTGCGACTTGCACTGCGGTGTGCTATACGCCTATCGTATCAAAACAAATTAAGACAATTTATCGTTGGGGGCACAAACGTATCTGGTTACGTCATCCTATTCTGATGTCTTTCTATCTTGCTGATAGTATCAAGCCAAGCCAAATGCCAAAACCTAAACTACTAAATCTGTAGATGAGTTATGTTTAAATTGGTAGTTTAATCGCTGCTTCAATTTATCATTCGCAATGATGCAATTTGGTTTACTGTTATCAACGATAAATGTTGGTAGTGTGATGCCAAGTTGCTTTGCATTCTGTTGGTAAAATACTTGTCTGCTCGGATGTTGATCACAGCAGGCATTGAATATTTCCCCCCAACATTGTTGCTCAATTATCTGCTGAATAATATCAATCGCATCTTGTTGGTGGATTAAATTTACACGCGATTCACCTGCGTCAAAGATATGACCGCTCTGGCTCTTTTTCGATAAACTGCGTGTCGGATTTCTATCGGCGCTAATTAATCCTGAAAAGCGAATAATCGTGTATTCAACATCTGCTTGTTGCTGAATGATGTGTTCGGCATCATATAGTACACTGTTGGAATTTAACGGTGATGTTTCAGTGAGTTTACTATCGGATTTTTGATAGATACTGGTAGAACTAATAAAAATAAATTTACCGACCTTATACAGTTTCAACATAAGCAGTAATTGTTTTATCTGTTCAGTCAAGGGCGTATCGGCATGATTACCGTAACTGGCGGGAAGCAAGCAGATCGCAATGTCTTTATTACTGAGTAAACGTTCCCAATCACCCTCAGGTGCATTATTTAATGTCGCACTGACTGCCGATAAACCTTGAGCGGCTAATTGATCTGCTTTTTCTTGGTGGCTGCAACTGACCGTTAGCGGATAACCTTGCGATAGTAATTGTCGCGCTAATGGCTTTCCTAACCATCCGGCTCCTATAATTGCAATTTCTGGATGTTGATCTGTGCTCATATCAGTTGCCTGTATTATCAAGTTAGATACAAGCGTAACGATTTTTGGTTATAATAGCGATTGATAATCTGTCGTTACTAAACTAAAGAGAAAACCATGAGTAGATTTATAGATAGCTGGGCTATCGTGCATATTGATGATTCTTACAATGCATCAGTATTAGGTAGCAGAGGTACTAAGTTACACTGGTGTAATGGCCGTGAAGAAGCTATCGATTTTATTTATGACGAGTATCTTGCTATTTTGGCTGATACTGGCGAAATGGATGGAGAGCTAGTGTATGCAGCGAAGCAACGCTTTAAAGTGTTACAAGCGCAAACTCATTCAGATGAAGAGTGGATCGAACACATAAATGAATTAACCATCGATTTACGCCATATTGTTTGGTTTGGTAGCATGGCAGACATGGCTGAACTGCATAATGATTTTGCATGTGCTGTACGTGAAGTGTATTGGGAAGAGTTCGGTGAATATGACGAAAACGATCCAAGTGCATATGTACCGGAAGACGAATGGCTTAACTTATCAGAAGCCTTGGTTGAATATTTAAGCCGCGCAATCGTATAGTTCAAATAAACGAGGCATCCACAGCCTCGTGATAATAGATTAACGTATCAGCACCACGTTATGCGTTAATCTTATTCACCCGTTTTAGAAGTTATAGACTTACCCTGCAATATTAGCTACATTAACTGTTTATTCATACAGTCCATAATTGTTAGCATCATGAAACTTTATATTGCCGAAAAACCCAGCCTAGGTCGTGCTATTGCCGATGTCTTACCTAAACCTCACAAGAAGCAACAAGGTTACATTGAAGTGGGTAATGGTGATGTAGTGTCATGGTGTATTGGCCATTTACTCGAACAAGCTGAGCCGGATGCGTATGATGACGCGTATAAAAAATGGCGTTTAGAACATCTTCCTATCGTACCTGAAACATGGCAATTAAAGAAAAAACCGAATACCAGTAAGCAATTGACTGTATTAAGAGGACTTGTAAAAAAAGCCACCAGTCTTGTGCATGCAGGTGATCCGGATAGAGAAGGGCAATTGCTGGTCGATGAAGTCATCGAGTTTCTTAAAACACCGGCGAAAAAGAAAAATACCGCGCAACGACTACTTATTAGCGATCTTAATCCTGCAGCCGTTAAAAATGCCCTTAATAGTCTACAGCCTAATAGTGATTATATTCCTTTATCTGTATCCGCTTTAGCACGCTCACGTGCTGATTGGTTATATGGCATGAACATGACCCGCGCTTATACGTTACAAGGGCAAAAAGTAGGTTATCAAGGTGTCTTGTCTGTGGGTCGCGTACAAACCCCCATTTTGGGTTTAGTGGTGCGACGAGATATCGAGATTGCCAACTTTGTCAGTAAACCTTTTTATGAAGTATTGGTGCATTTGCAAACCCAGCAGCAAGAAACGTTTACTGCAAAGTGGAAACCCAGCGAAGCGTGTCGTCCGTATATGGATGAAGATGGCCGCGTATTAGTAAAAAAATTAGCTGAAAATGTAGTGAGCCGTGTTCAAGATCAAATGGGCGAAGTCACTAAGCTAGAAAAGAAAAACAAGCAACAAGCAGCCCCTTTACCGTATAACTTATCATCATTACAAATTGATGCAGCGAAACGCTTTGGCATGAGTGCACAGCAAGTTTTAGATACCTGCCAAGCATTATATGAACGCCATAAACTCATTACCTATCCACGTTCAGATAGCCGCTATTTACCAAAAGAGCACTATGGTCATCGTGGTGGTGTGATTAGTGCAATCGCAAAAACCAGTTCATCATTAAACCAAGCCGCGTTAAATGCCGATCAGAGTTTACGCAGTAAAGCGTGGAACGATGGTAAGGTTGAAGCCCATCATGCCATTATTCCGACCGAAAAAAGTAGCAGTGTCGATCGACTTAATAGCAGTGAGAAAAACATTTATGAGCTGGTCGCGAGACAATATCTATGTCAGTTTTATCCTGCCTATGAATATGCTGATACAGTGGCTGAAATTACTATTGCTGGTGGATTGTTTATTGCCAAAGCGAAAATGACGTTAAAGCAAGGGTGGAAAATATTATTCCCAAAATCTGCAGCGAGCAATAATAAACAAACGGAAGCAGAAAAAGAGTTAGCGGCGCAATTGCCCACCATTAAAAAAAGGGAGCAGGTATTGTGTCAGCAAGCGGAATGCATTGAAAAGCAAACTCAGCCACCAAAGCATTTTAGTGATGCAACCTTACTCGCTGCAATGACGGGGATCTCTCGTTATGTAAAAGACAGTGATATTCGTAAAATTTTAAAAGACACGGATGGGTTAGGTACGGAGGCAACGCGCGCTGGGATTATAGAGCTGTTATTTAGACGTAACTTTTTAGTACGGAATGGCAAAATGATTTTAGCGACAGATGCAGGAAAAGGATTAATTAATGCCTTGCCAGAATCTGCGACCTTACCTGATATGACGGCGCAATGGGAATCAGTACTTGATGGGATCAGCAAAAAGGAAGCAAGCTATCAGCATTTTATGGGTGGTCTCTTACAGCAACTCTCTGGCATGATTGATCAAGCCAAAGCGACACTGCCGGATGGTTTACGCGGCCTTTCAAGTGGTAAACCTGCTGGTGGGCGATTTAAGAAAAAGCCAGCTAAAAAACGGACTTATAAGAAATCATAGCGCGAAAGAAAGACAGCTTATATGGTATTTATATAAGGCTTTGTTGCATTTAGAGATAATTGTGCCGGTATTGTGATAATTCTGTGATGAACAATTTGCTTAAATAGACCATGATTACTACATGGGTAGTTAACCAAGCAGGTAACGGAATGATTATTAAGTCGAAAAGTAAATCTCAAGCAAGTGAAAATGATGTCGTTGCGGAACCGGTTTATCAGCAACGTCGGCAGTTCCTCAAACAACTCGGCCTTGCTGGTGTAGGCTTAGCTGCGGCAAGTCCTGCACAGGCTGGCATTTTTGATATTTTTGACGATAAGAAAAAAGCCAGTAGTAAGGCTTTTTCCCAATCGCCGTTGAATTTAAGCAGTACGAAAGATTATGCCAATGGTGAGATTTGGACGCCTGAAAAAAAGGTGCTATCACACAATAATTTTTATGAGTTCGGTACTGCAAAAACTGACCCGAAAAAAAATGCCCAAAATTTTAAAGTTGAACCGTGGACACTGACGATCACGGGCGCTGTAGAAAAAGAAATGACGTTGGGTTATGACGATTTATTTAAGATCGCAGATTTAGAAGAGCGTATTTATCGGATGCGTTGTGTAGAAGCGTGGTCGATGGTGATCCCGTGGACTGGATTCTCGTTATCTGAAATTATTAAAAAAGCCAACCCGACATCAAAAGCAAAATACGTCGCGTTTGAAACACTATACGATCCGAAGCAAATGCCAGGGCAAGCCTCTTCTTATCTTGGTGGCAGCCTTGACTGGCCTTATGTCGAAGGGTTACGTATGGATGAGGCTATGCACCCATTAACTATGTTATCTGTTGGTACATTTGGTAAAACGTTAGCGCCGCAAAATGGTGCGCCAATACGCTTAGTCGTGCCATGGAAGTATGGTTTTAAAGGCATTAAATCAATTGTTAAAATTCACCTGTTAGAAAAAGAGCCGCCAACAACGTGGAACCGTCTTGCTTCTCGTGAGTATGGTTTTTATGCCAATGTTAACCCTGCGGTTGACCACCCTCGTTGGAGCCAAGCGTCGGAACGTCGTATTGGTAATGGTAGTATTTTTACATCTAAACGTATAAAAACATTGCCCTTCAACGGTTACGCTGAAGAAGTTGCAAGTTTATACCAAGGTATGGATCTGAAGAGGTACGTCTAATATGCCAGTGCTAACCTATAAACGAATGCCTTATCTCAAGGCTTATATTCATGTACTTGCCATTATGCCGCTTGTATATTTAGGGTTGGCGATTGATGCTGATGCATTGGGTGGTGATCCAGTGCAAGCCGTTATCCATTTTCTAGGTAAAGGGGCATTAAATTTATTATTGTTAACGCTCGTTATCTCTCCTCTCGCAAAACGCTATAAAGAAGGCTTGTTAATTTCAACACGCCGCTTGATCGGTTTATATTGTTTTTTCTATGCCGCATTACATTTAATGGCATTTGCTTGGCTCGATTTGGGTTGGGATATTGCGTTATTACTCCAAGAATTAGTAAAGCGACCATATATTTGGCTTGGCATGATCGCATTTATAATCTTGCTTATATTAGCGTTAACCTCGCCAATGTGGGTTCGTCGAAAAATGAAGCGAAATTGGCAAAAAGTGCACAATTTCATTTACCTAGCTGCAGTTTTAATCCCTATCCATTATTACCTTTCAGTTAAATCTGGCTGGGTTGAGCCTATTATATATGCCATTTTGATCATTGTTCTGCTATCAAGCAGACGTAAATAGTGAACTGTTGTATTTAGTCGATATTTAGCACTAAGATATACCTCTAACTTTATAAATATTTTATAAAGTTACATTTCTTTGATCTGTTGCAATAAACCTTCCTTGACCTTACTTTACACTATTCTAAACTCTAAATTTATATCATCATTTCTGCAGGAATTTTAGATGAAACAACAAACAAGTAATGTAGAGGTCGAGAAAGTCGAGAAAAAGGGCGAGTGGAAGTTATTTATCTTCTTAACAGTGTTCTTATTCCCAATTCTCGCAACTGTTAGTGTATTTGGCTATGGCTTTATTATGTGGATGAGCAACATACTTTTTGGTCTACCTACACATTAATCACCCTAATCAACTACTCATTATCTAGGTATTACAATAATGAAAAAATTATTTTCTATGATCGCTCGCTTTTGGGGTGTATTCAATAAGCCAAGTAAGCATATCTCTTTAGGTATCGTTACTTGTGGTGCTTTCCTTGCTGGTATTATTTTTTGGGGTGGTTTTAATACCGCACTGGAAGCAACAAATACGGAAGCATTTTGTATCTCTTGCCATAGTATGAAAGAAAACAACTATCAAGAAATTCAAAGTACTATTCATTGGTCGAACCGTAGTGGTGTTCGTGCTACTTGCCCAGATTGTCACGTACCACATAAATGGTCTGATAAAATGGCTGCTAAAGCGCGTGCAAGTAAAGACGTGTTCGGTTGGTTATTAGGTACAGTAAATACTAAAGAGAAATTCGAATCTAAACGTTTGCATTTAGCGCAAAACGAGTGGGCACGATTTAAAGCCAATGGTTCTTTAGAATGCCGTAACTGCCATGACTATAAGAGCATGGATTTCACTAAGATGTCTGAAAAAGCGCAAGTACAAATGCGTAAAGCAGCAGAACGTGATCAATCTTGTCTAGATTGCCATAAAGGTATTGCGCATAACTTACCTGAAATGGACACAACTGCCATTAGTGAACTAGGTAAAATGGCTAAAAACCTTGAAGGTCACTCATTTGAAGTTGGTAAAGAGTACTACTCACTAGTACAAACACCACTTTATAAAGATGATAAAGAAACTGAGTACCTAGGTGTATTAACGCCTGCGACTAAGTTTAAAGTGATTGGTGAATCAGGTAAACGTCTGCAAGTTGAACTTGTTACTTGGCATAAAGCGAAAGGTTATGGTCGCGTACTTTACTTCGATTTTGCTAAAAACATTGTTCAAGCGACACTGTCAAAAGAAGCATCACAAGATGAATCTCTATTCGTACGTGGTGATAAGAAAGAAGATGATCTAACTGGTTTACCTTGGGAACAAGTAACGTTCACACTATGGGTAGATAAGAAAGGCTATGAAGAGAACCTACAAAACATTTGGGATTATGCGAAAGACGCTTACCAAACAACATGTAGTGTTTGTCATACACAACCAGCAGAAGCTCACTTCGACGCAAATACTTGGGTTGGTATGTTTGCCGGCATGCAAGGTTTTGTGAACTTAGATGGTGATACACATGATGTAATCTTGAAGTATCTACAAAACCATTCATCTGATTACAGCAAAGATGCTCACTAATTCAAAGAGAAGTATGACTATGTTTAATAAAGACAAAAAGTCTAAAAATGAAAATGTATCAGTAAGTCGTCGCTCCTTCCTAAAAGGTGTGATGGCGACATCTGCTGTTGCTGTGATTGGTCCTAGCTTACTAGCACCAAAAACAGCAAGCGCGGCGACGATGGCTGAGCGTGCTGAATGGAAACTAACAGGTTCGCACTGGGGTGCGTTCCGTGCAAAAATCCATGGCGGTAAAGTTACAGAAGTTAAAGCCTTTGAATTAGATAAATATCCAACTGATATGCTGCAAGGCATTGAAGGTATTATCTATAGCCCATCTCGTGTTCGTTACCCTATGGTACGTTTAGATTGGTATCTAAACCGTGAGAAGAGTAATACAGCACAACGTGGTGATAACCGCTTCATTCGTGTGACTTGGGATCAAGCACTAGACATGTTCTATGAAGAGCTAGAACGTGTTCAGAATACGTATGGTCCATCAGGTCTACATACTGGCGCAAATGGCTGGCGTGCAACAGGTCAACTACACAGCTGTGGTAGCCACATGGCACGTGCGATCGCAATGCATGGTGCGTCAGTAAAAGATGTAGGTGATTACTCAACGGGTGCTGGTCAAACAATTCTGCCTTACGTACTTGGTTCGACAGAAGTATATGCACCAGGTACATCATGGCCGTTAATCCTAGATAACAGTAAAACGATTATCTTATGGGCAACGGATCCAGTGAAAAACCTACAAGTAGGTTGGAACTGTGAAACACATGATAGTTTTGAATATCTGGAAGCGCTAAAAGATAAAGTTGCGCAGAAGAAAATTCGTGTAATCAGTGTTGATCCGGTTAAGAACAAAACGCAAAACTTCTTAGGTAATGAACATCGCTACATCAATCCACATACTGATGTACCGTTCATGCTTGCTGTAGCACATACTATGGTAAAAGAAGATCTGCATGATAAAGAGTTCTTAAATACTTATGCACTTGGTTTTGAAGAATTCCTGAAATACGTGCAAGGTGAAACTGAAGATAAAGTAGAGAAAACACCTGAATGGGCGAGTGAAATCTGTGGTGTACCTGCTGATGAAATTCGTGATTTTGCACGCTTAATTACCAATGGCCGTACGCAATTCTTATTTGGTTGGTCAATTCAACGTCAGCAACATGGTGAACAACCATATTGGATGGGCGCGGTATTAGCTGCAATGATAGGTCAAATTGGTCTACCTGGTGGCGGTATTAGTTATGGTCATCACTATAGCTCAATTGGTGTACCTACTTCAGGTGCAGTTGGCGCGGGTGCATTCCCACGTAACCCTGATTCAGGCAAGCCAATTCGTCATACAAGCAAAGACTTTAAAGGCGCAAGCTCAACGATCCCTGTAGCGCGTTTTGTTGATGCACTACAAAACCCAGGTAAAGTGATTGATGCTAATGGCTCAAAAATCACCTTCCCTGATATCAAAATGATGGTATTCACGGGTTGTAACCCTTGGCATCGTCATCAAGATCGTAACAACATGAAAGCAGCATTCCAAAAACTGGAAACTGTTATCGCAATTGATTACAACTGGACAGCAACGTGTCGTTTCTCTGATATCGTGCTACCTGCTTGTACGCAGTACGAGCGTAACGATTTAGATATTTATGGTTCATACCGCGCGAAAGGTTTATTGGGTATGAAGAAGCTAGTTGACCCACTATTCCAATCTAAAACTGACTTTGAGATCTTTACTGAACTAACGAAACGTTGGGGAAAGAGCAAAGACTATACTCAAGGTAAGAGTGAAGTGCAGTGGTTAGAGCAGCTTTATAACGAATCTAAAACGGCGAATGCTGGTAAATGGGATATGCCTGATTTCCATGAATTCTGGAAAGAAGGTTACTTCCACTTTGGTGACGGTGAAAACTGGACTCGCCATGCTGATTTCCGTGAAGATCCTGAAGTTAACGCTTTAGGTACACCTTCTGGTTTCATTGAAATCTACAGCCGTAAGATTGCGCGTTTTGGTTATGAGCACTGTAAAGGTCACCCAATGTGGTTCGAGAAAACAGAACGTTCACACGGTGGTCCAAAATCAGCTGAATTCCCAGTCTGGATGCAGTCTTGTCACCCGAATAAACGCCTGCATTCACAAATGTGTGAATCAGAAAAGTTCCGTGCTACTTACACCGTTCAAGGTCGTGAGCCAGTTTACATGAACTCTGCAGACGCGAAAAAACGTGGTATTAAAGATGGCGACATCGTACGTGTATTCAATGACCGTGGTCAGTTGTTAGCGGGTGCTGTAGTTGATGATAACTACCCTGTGAATGTTATTCGTATTGAAGAGGGTGCTTGGTATGGTCCTGAAGACGAAAGCATCGGTTCACTTTGTACTTATGGCGATCCAAATAACCTAACAATCGATATCGGTTCTTCTGAACTTGCGCAAGCAACATCAGCGAATACGTGTCAGGTTGAATTTGAGAAATTCAAAGGCAAAGCACCCGCTGTTAACTCATTTGGTGGTCCAATCGAAGTCGTTTAATTATGTGGTAATACATTAATTAACACTTGTTGATTAAGCCTAATAGCCGCATGTTGTGAAAGCAATATGCGATTATTAGGCTTTTTTTTTAGCCTGAGCTTTCTTGCGTGAAAGACTGGTGTATTATGCCTACCATTATCCCTTTATTAGTGACTCCCATGGCTTTAACGGCAACGATTTTAAAAGCAAAAGTATCTATAGTTGATCTCGACAATCATGTTTACTTGAATGATATCCCGCTTACCCTTGCTCAACATCCTTCAGAGAACGATAACCGTCTGATGTTACGTTTGCTAGCGTGGATGCTAAACGTGGATGCAGACGCGCGTTTAAGCTTCACTAAAGGCCTAGGTGAAGATGAAGAACCTGATATTTGGTTTAAGTCGGATATCGGTGTGATTGAGCAATGGATTGATTTAGGTCAGCCATCGGACAAGCGTCTAAAGAAAGCCAGTAACCAAGCACAGAAAGCAACGATTTATACCTATGGTGATCGCAGTGCGGCATTATGGTTTAAGAAGATTAAATACAGTGCTGATAATTTGTCGATTCAATTTATTAGTGATGAAACTGCAGAGCAAATGGAAAAGCTATATAGCCGTAATATGGAACTACAATTGATGATCCAAGATGGCGATATTCAAGTGTTATCAGGCGAGACTAGTATTGCGATTAAACCTGAAGTTTGGTGTTAAATTTTAGCGCTTAATACGAATAATGATTGATGAGTAACGAATGTGACACTGATGTATGAAAGTGTCTTTATTATCGTTACTCATATTTTTATGCAGTTATTAGCTTCTTAGTTTTTGTATACCTGTCACAAGCATCAAGACAATAAAACCCGCCAGCAATCCAACTAAGCCATCAATCAATATTGGTGTCACTCCTGCCACAATGGCATTCTGCGCTAACATATCAGGTAACATAGTCAGTAATGCGTGAACGACATCGTGAGACCCTGGCATACTATGTAGCACTATACTGCCGCCAACAAGAAACATCGCAACGGTACCTATTACTGCTAATGAACGCATCAGCTTTGGCGCAAAAGTAAGTAACCCGCTGCCGAGGTAATGTTTGATTGTTTTCGTTTGGCTATTATTGACGAGATATAAACCGACATCATCCATTTTCACGATCCCTGCAACGAGTCCATAAACACCTACAGTCATGAGTAAAGCAATTAAACTGACCACCGTTAACTGCGTTGTTAATGATTCAATTTGTACTGTGCCTAAGGCGATCACAATAATTTCTGCTGATAGGATGAAATCGGTTCTAATTGCGCCTTTGACTTTTTGATTTTCAAAATCTTCAACGGATAAGTGAGCTAATGCGTCATCATCACTACTACCTTCATTCTCGGATGCAGATTTAGCGTGATGCAGTTTCTCGGCACCTTCAAAACATAAAAATAAACCACCGATAAGTAATAATGGGGTAATCAACCAAGGTGCAACTGCGCTAATAAGTAGGGCTGCGGGTACTAAGATTGCTTTATTCTTAAAAGAACCTTTGGCTACTTTCCAAACCACAGGTAGTTCGCGGTCAGCACTCACGCCAGATACTTGCTGAGCGTTAAGGGCGAGATCATCGCCTAATACACCTGCTGTCTTCTTAGCGGCGACTTTCGTCATTAATGCTACATCATCCAGTACCGATGCAATATCATCGAGTAGGGCGATTAAACTTAATCCTGCCATAGCTGCTCTCCTTTGAGCTAAATTGTTTTATCATTTTTTATAACACAATATAAACAAAAAGAGTCAACCAGTATAAATAAAAAAACCTGCTCGGGAGCAGGTTTTTAGGATTAATCTTCTTCGCGACCATCGTCGATGATTTCAGCTCTAGGCTTTCTTTTCATCGGAGCGAAACCGCCATCCACGGCACTTGCCATTGAATCGCGCATAGACTGTTTCTTATCTTGCTTAGGTGCCGTGTTCTGCTTGTGTTTAGGTGCATTTTTATCACCTTTACGTGCAAGCTTAGTTGGACGACCTTTATTGCTTGCTGGTAAACGTTTCTTAGCAGGTTTTGGTTTCAAGCCTTTAAATTTAGCTTCAAAACCTTCTAACATTGTGCAAGTTAGTTTTACTTTTAAGTAGCTTTCGATCTTACCAAATGACGTCCAATCTTTCGGGCTTACTAGTGAGATTGCAGTACCGCTTGCGCCAGCACGACCAGTACGGCCAGTACGGTGAATGAAGTCTTCTGGATTAATTGGTAAATCGAAGTTGATAACATGGCTTAGAGTACGAATATCAAGACCACGTGCAGCAACGTCTGTCGCTACTAATACTTCAACACGTCCACGACGGAAATCTTCCAAGGTACGTTTACGTTGATTTTGTAACATGTCACCGTTAATAGAAGTGGCATTGATATCGTTATCAACTAATAATTTTGCTAGGCGTTCTGTATCTGACTTCGTTGCTGTAAAGATTAACAGTTGGCGGTAATCTTCCGTTTTTGCAAGATGAACTAATTGTTCTTCTTTATGCGTTAGGTTGTCAGAGAAATGCAGACGCTGTTCAATTTTTTCATGTTGATCGTTCGAGCGGTTAATCTCAATACGTTCTGGTGCGCGTAATACTTGATTACAAATATTTGCTACATCAACGTGCTCTAGTGTTGCAGAGAACAGCATTGTTTGACGTTTTACGTTTGGCGCGCTGTTTGAAATAGCAGATACGTCATCACGGAAACCCATGTCTAACATACGGTCAGCTTCATCCAGCACTAAGAATTCTAAGTGCTCAAGTGAGATTGATTTTTCACGGATATGATCAAGCAGACGACCCGGTGTCGCAATTAATACTTCTGGGTTTTTACGCAGTAGTTTTTCTTGGTGCTGAAATGATTCACGACCAATAATCAATTGGATTTGATAATCGAGGCTCATGCCCAAGTGTTTCATGTTTGCGTGTACTTGGATCGCAAGCTCACGTGTTGGCGCTAAGATCACTGCGCGTACAGCACGGTGCTCGAAACGACGTTGCTTTAACATACGTTGTAATATTGGCAGACCGTAAGCAATAGTTTTACCACTACCTGTCTGCGATGTAGCCATGATGTCACAGCCACCTAAAATAAGTGGAATAGCTGCTTCCTGCACCTCTGTTGCTTGTTCAAATCCTAAATGTTGGATTGAACTGATTAAACGTGGATCGATACCGAAATCTTGAAAGCGCAAAGAAGCTACCTCTTAAATAGAATTAAAATAATTGCTAGAAATTATTTATGGGGCAGGAACTATATATGAGCATGGCTCAAATTCCAACCCTATTTTCTAGTCACTGATTACTATTGTACAGCATAAAGGGAGCATGCTCGCAGAAAAAAACTATTATCCTTTTTAAAAGCGCATTGTTGTTTTGGTATGAATGAAAAAAGAGTAGATATTTAAGCAATTTTGACAAAATTGGCTAAATTTATTAAATAGGCATATAGAAGGACGTATTAGCATGCGAGCAATCAAGGTTGATTCAAATAAAGTCATTTTTCAGCATTCATTAAATAACAGGATAAATACGTTATTACTTGTCATGTTGGCATTGGTTGTTGTTGGAATATTTATTGCGGTTGAGGTAACAAGTCGGCAAGTTGGCTCTTCATTCATTGATACCTTTACAACCCTTAAAATGAACCTGCTGTTAGTCACATTACCCCTGCTATTAGTCGCTCTGATTCTTACAAAAATAATATTACAAAAAATAGTCACTCAGCCATTCGCCACATTAGAACAAAAGTGTCGTGCTGCGGTGAAGGATAAGACTCACCATAATGAATCATTTAGTTCACCGTATGTTGAATTGGATGGCCTCATTGATTTACTTAATCAACATATAGAAACACTCACCGAGCCAAGAGCAAATAAAATACTATTAGCACAATCTAAGCAGCAATTTGTTGAAAGTTTAACGAATGACATTCGCACTCCGATGAATAGTATTCTAGGCACCGCAGAGCTGCTTTGCGAAATGCCACAAAATATTAAATCGGCGGAATATTTGAAATTAATGAAGCATTCCGCTAATCATATGCAGATGGTGCTTAATGACGTGGCTGATTATTCGAGAATAGAATCGGGGAATCTTGAGTTAGTAAAAGTACGTTTTGATTTATTAGAAATACTTGATCAGGTTTACACTTCACTACGCCCGTTTGTGAATCATAATCTACGTGTACGTTTTAACCTTAATTATGATAAAGATCTCCATCGCTTCTATATGGGAGACCCTGCCAGATTACAGCAAGTATTAGTTAACTTAGTTGCGAATGCTCTGAAGTTTACCGATAGGGGATTTGTTGAACTTAAAGTGAGTTGTGCGAACGTTGATGACGCGAGCAATAATGTTGCCGACCTTATTTTTACTATCAGTGATACAGGTATTGGTATTCCTGTAACGAAGCTGGCACATTTATTTGATAGCGACCAATTATCTTACAATCACAAATCAAATGATTTATCCAGTGGTGGATTGAGTTTAGCTATTTGCTCTCGCCTGATTAATTTAATGCAAGGTCATTTACAAGTAGAGAGTACGTTGGGTGAAGGCGCTCAATTTAAAATAAACTTAAGGCTACAACGTGCTCATCAATTACGAACTCAACATATTGTCGGTAGTAATGATTTAGCATTAGCCAAGTTAGCAGGACTAAAAGTTCTGTTGATTGAAGATAATAAAATGAATCAAATTGTTTTTCAGCAAACATTAACGCAGCTACAAATGCAGGTGTTTACTGCGAATACGGGTTTAGAAGGCCTCGATTTGATACAAAAATATAGGTTCGACATTATTTATATGCAGATTCCAGGAACGGATGGTATAGCGACGACGAAGATGATTCGGGCAGGCAGTAGCGATAACAGCCATACTGCTATTATAGGATTAATAGAGGATGCATTTAAGTTTGATTTGGTTACTTGCCAGCATACCAATATAGAAGGCTATATTAATAAACCCATCTCTAAACAAGGTTTAATTGACGAAACCGTACGCGTACTCGGTTTTGAAATACCTATAGCAGATGTAGTTTTACCGATTAATAAAGCATGTAAAGTGGCGCTGGAAGAATAAAAATGACACTTTATTCTTTACTGGTTACTTAAGCTTCCATTATATTTTTTAGTGCTAACTGAACCGTAATATCAAGGTTTAGTTCGTCACAAGCTTCTTCAAATGTTTTACCTAAATGGCATATGTACATTTCAATTGCGATGAGATGGTTTTGTAATACTTGTTGCTGTTCCATGATAATACCTCCTAAGTGTTTATAATTATAAATTAGTATAATTAGCCGATTTCTGTCTACTGTTTCGTGAAGCTTACAGGTTGTTATGTCTGTAAATGTTAACCGACGCACACTTATGCCTCTTTAATACTTGATCCCAGATATTTAAATGGTTCAAACTTGAGTTTTTATTCGATGTTATGGAGCAGTGAAAATGGAATTTACAGCAGCAATTATGATGGGCACAATCATTATTTCGGTGAGTGGATTTTTGCATTTATATGGTGCTTACCAAGATAGAAAGTGGTTATTTTATTTATTTAAGCCAGTGACTACACTTTCTATCGTAGTTTTGTGCTGGAGCCTTGCACCAACGATTGACGATTATGTTTGGCTTATTTTACTCGGTTTATTACTTTCTACGTTGGGCGATATTTTTTTAATGTTACCCAAAGATAGGTTTATTCCAGGGCTGTTGAGTTTCTTACTCGCTCATGTCGTTTATATTATTGCTTTTTCGATGCGTATCGACCTGACTTATACGTGGTCATTGATCTTGCCATTAAGTGTCATCGCTATTATTTATCTTAAGATGCTATGGCCATCTTTAGCTGAAATGAAAATCCCCGTTTTTGTTTATATGAGTATTATCGTTGTAATGGCGTGGATTAGTGGTGAGCGTTACTTTAGTTTGAGTGATAGCGCGAGTTTGTATGCTTTTATAGGCGCCATTATTTTTCTATTTTCTGATGCGACATTGGCGTTTGACAGATTTAAGCAACAGTTTCATAGTGCTTACGCGGTTATTATTGTAAGTTACTATCTTGCCCAATACTTTATAGCGTTATCAGTGAGCTGAGTACGCTAAATTAGTCACAATAAAGGAGCTTTTTGATGACTAAAATAAATCTCTCTGCACTTTCTATTTATCCATTAAAATCAGCAAAAGCCGTTAATCTTACGCATTGTGATGTGAGTGAGATGGGACTAGAAAATGATCGTAGGTTTGTCATCAGTGACATGAAAGGACAATTTATTACAGGGCGAACACAACCTAAGATTGCCTTAATTAAGGTTGAGGTTGTAACGCAAGGTATTATGCTTTCAGCCCCTAAAATGCCACCCATCGCGTTTAAATTTAAAGAGCTACAACAGGACTATAGCGATGTAACGGTTTGGGGGGCGGTTATTCAAGGTCAGCATTGTAGTAAAGAGCTTAATCAGTGGTTAAGTCTGTATTTGCAGATTGATTGCCAGTTACTTTATTTTGGTGAGAAGTCTTCACGCCAAGTTGCGAACTTAGATAAACAATTAAGTTTTGCTGATGGCTACCCTATTTTATTAATCTCGCAAGCATCATTAGATGAGTTAAATCGTCGTACTTCGCGACCAATCGATATGAGCCAATTTCGCACTAATTTAGTGGTCACTGGCTGTGAACCGTTTGCTGAGGATAATTGGAAACGAATCAAAATAGGGGATGCTGAATTTGAGTTAGTAAAAGCTTGTGAACGTTGTATTTTTACGACATTGCCTCCTGGTAGTACATCTTTTGCTGAAGATGGCGAACCACTTAAAACATTGAGTCAATTCCGTAAAAGCGATGATGGCAAGATTGATTTTGGCCAAAATTTAATAAGTCATAATGACGCTAAAATACAAGTAGGCGATATGGTTGAAGTACTCGAATACCATGACCCTAAACATTATGCTGATAACCGTCCGAAGCCAGCTGCCGTCATACCAAAAGCACGTAAGGCTGTCATGCCTAAGGCACAGGAAAAAACCTTATGGGGTAAAAGTGAGACACGCCAATTATGTTGTGTTGGGGTTATTAACGAAACGCCAGATACTAAAACGTTTCGTTTCCGCGTTGAGCCTGCGGCTTTATTAAATTACAAACCGGGCCAGTTTATTACGCTTAATTTAAAAATTGGGCAAGACTTGGTCATGCGTAATTATACCTTATCATCTTCGCCAAGCCGTCCTGACTTATTAGCGATTACGGTAAAGCGTGTAGAGGGAGGAAAAGCATCGAATTGGTTGAATGATAATTTAGCGGTCGGTGCTCGTTTAGGCGCCTCATCACCACGCGGTCCTTTCCATGCTTTTACCGCAACTACACAGAAGCTATTATTGTTGTCGGCTGGTAGTGGCATCACACCGATGTTATCCATGGCGCGTTATTATGCTGATACAGAATGTGATAAAGATATTGTCTTCTTTTATAGCGCTAAAACAGCCGCAGATTTGATCGCCCTTGATGAATTACAATTATTGACGCGTCAACATACCAATATGCGCTTGGTACTTACCCTTACAGGAGAAAGTACTCAAAGCGATTGGACTGGATTAAGAGGGCGAATAGATCAGCTGATGCTTGCGGATGTGGTTCGGGACATCAGTGACCGATCATCTTACATCTGTGGTCCGGAAGCCTTTATGACGACAATGGAAACTGCCCTCACTGCATTGCATGTACCTGCTGACCAGCAATTCCAAGAAAGCTTTGGTGATCATAAACATTCTGATACCCCAGGTAAGCCAGTTAATGTCTTATTAGATAGTTGGGATACGAGCTTTGTTGGAGATAACAAAACCACATTGCTAGAGCAAGCTGAAAGAAACGGTGTAAACATCCCTTATAACTGCCGTGCTGGTTATTGTGGCGTATGCCGCGTGACCTTAGAGTCGGGTGAGGTACGTGTACTTGCTGATCATGCGTTAACTGATGATGGTAGGAAAGCGAAAAAAGTATTAGCTTGTAGCTGCATTCCGCAAACAGATGTTGTCATAAGTGCGAACTAATTGCGTTAAGTCATCACCGAGCTTACGGGTTCGGTGAGATAATCGTGAGTATTAACAATGGGGCTGTCCCAAATTATTATTCAGTAGGTAGATTAAGTATGTACCTGCTTATATCGGAGTTAAGAAATGAAACGTACACTTGCCATTGAATTTTCGCGCGTTGTTGAAGCTGCTGCCCTTGCTGGTTATAAATGGCTTGGGCGTGGTGATAAGAATATTGCTGATGGTGCTGCTGTTGAAGCGATGCGTGTGATGCTAAATAAAATCGATATCGATGGTGAAATCGTTATTGGTGAAGGTGAGATCGATGAAGCTCCTATGCTGTATATCGGTGAGAAAGTCGGTACTAAAATACCGGGTGCAGATGCGGTTGATATTGCTGTTGACCCGATCGAAGGTACACGAATGACTGCGATGGGTCAGTCAAATGCTGTTGCTGTATTAGCTGTGGGCGAGAAAGGTGCGTTTCTTAAAGCGCCTGATATGTATATGGAGAAATTAGTTGTAGGTCCGGATGCAAAAGATGCCATTGATTTACAACTTTCTCTTGAAGACAATGTTCGTAACGTCGCAAAAGCGTTAAATAAAGAAATCAATGAACTAACGGTAGTAACCTTAGCAAAGCCGCGTCATGACGATAAAATCAAAGCACTGCATGCGATGGGAGTGCGTGTATTTGCATTACCTGATGGTGATGTTGCTGCGTCGATTTTGTGCTGCATGCCAGAGAGTGAAGTTGATATGATGTATTGTGTTGGTGGCGCGCCTGAAGGCGTGATATCTGCCGCGGCAATACGCGCGATGGACGGTAATATGCAAGCGCGATTATTAGCGCGCCATGATGTTAAAGGTGATACGCCTGAGAACCGCGAGGCTGGTGAGATTGAAATCGCACGATGTGAAGCGCTTGGTTTAGTTGTGGGTGACATTTTACCTTTAGATAAATTAGCTAAAAACGATAATGTGATTTTTGCTGCAACGGGCATTACCAAAGGCGATTTGGTCGAAGGTATACAGCGTAAAGGCAACCAAGTGACCACTGAAACCTTAGTTATTCGTGGTAAGTCGGGTACTATTCGTCGTATTCAGTCTACGCATATGCTTAATCGTTTCGACGCTGATCTGCAAAGCATCATCTGTTAAGTTATTCGACATACACTTGCTAAGTAGGTAGTTAGGTAGTTAGGTAGTTAGGTAGTTAGATAAATTGAAGATAATAAAAAGCCGCGCTAATTCAAATAATGAAGTAACGCGGCTTTTTGGTATTCGTCATTCAATAACGTTATTTTGTTATTTCGATACGGTCACTTGCTGCGTGAGCAAGGTCTGCTAATAGCTTTTCAGTATCCTGCCAGTGGATACAAGCATCAGTAATACTCTTACCATAAACAAGTGGCTCACCAGCAACAACGGCTTGATTACCTTCTTCAATAAAGCTTTCTGCCATAATGCCTGAAATCTGCATACTACCTGTGCGCATTTGAGCCATCACATCTTCAGCTACATTCAACTGATTAGTATGTACTTTCTGACTATTGCCATGACTAAAATCAACAACAACTGATGGTGCTAAGCCCGCATCAGTTAATGCTTTAGTTGCTACATCGATATGTGATTTTTCGTAGTTAGGTGTTTTACCACCACGTAAAATCACATGGCCAAATGGATTACCATGAGTTTGGTATACCGTCATTAAGCCATCTTTATCTGGCGAATAGAAGATATGTGGTACTTGCGCGGCACGTACGGCATCAATGGCAATTTTGGTATTACCATCGGTACCATTTTTGAAACCGACAGGGCAAGACAAGGCTGATGCCATTTCACGGTGAACTTGACTTTCTGTTGTTCGTGCACCGATTGCGCCCCAACTAATCAAGTCAGCAATATATTGGCCGTTAACCATATCTAAGAATTCAGTGGCGATAGGTAAACCGATTTCAGTGATATCAACTAATAATTTACGTGCTAAACGTAAGCCTTTATTCGCTTGATATTGACCATTTAAATCAGGATCACTAATTAACCCTTTCCAGCCCACAATAGTACGCGGTTTTTCAAAGTACACTCGCATTGCAATCACTAAGCTGTCTTTATATTGCGCTTGCAATGGTTTTAGACGGCGTGCGTAATCTAAAGCGGCGCTAGTATCATGAATTGAGCAAGGGCCAATGATAACTAAAAGGCGTTTATCTTTGCCTTCTATAATAGCCTCTATTTCACGGCGACTCTTTATGAGTTGTTGTGCGGCGTTATCAGATAATGGAAACTCTTTAACCAGTTGACTTGGAGTGATCACCTGGTCGATATAGGTAGTTCTAAGTTCGTCTGTTTTAATTGTCATGATGTCTATTAGTCTAAATATGGGCTGTGATCAGCTTAACGTAATTTTACTTTATTATAAAGATAATCAGATGTCAGCTTGATTAGAATCATTAAAGCCTAATAACAGCAGTGATTTGCCTTGCTTTTGATAAGCTAAAAAACGTTGTTGAATATCATTCGGAGCCAACTCTGTTTGATGGAACCCATGCTGACGATAAAAACTTTCAAGGTGGGGTAAAGCAAAGGTAAAGGTCTTATTATTCTTAAATTGAGGCTGCATCTGCTGTAAAATATGATGACCGAGTCGCTGACCTCGGTGATCTGGAGAGACTAGCATACCGGTTAATAGAGCGTATTCACCAATAGGGCGTAATCGTGCACATGCGATAATGCCACTGTTATCCTTCAATACCGCTATGTGCTCAGCCTTATTTGGCCGAGAGTAGGGTAAGTATTGTTTATAAAAAGGCTTAACTAGTGGGTTCTCTATTTTCTTTAGCCATTGAAACTGCATCTCGTTACCTTTTATTATTCGGTTTTGCATACAGATACGGTACTATCTGCATGGGATCATGCTTTACGAGTGTTAATTATTTCATGCAAATACTAAAAAATCATAATTTAAAACCTTACACCAGCTTTGGTGTTGATGCTTATGCTGCACAATTTGTCACTGTGACGACGCTAACTGAGCTTAAATCAGCATTAGCGCTCCCTACACCCCAACGACTCATTCTTGGTGGTGGGAGTAATTTATTATTTTGTGATGACTTTGATGGACTCGTGATCCGTATTTGCTTAACGGGTATCACAGTCAATGAATCGGCGAGTGATGTCGTTAGCTTACATGTATCGGCAGGTGAAAATTGGCATGAGTTTGTACAGTGGACGCTGGCACAAGGTTATGACGGTTTAGAGAATTTAGCGTTGATCCCTGGCGTTGTCGGTGCAGCTCCTGTACAGAATATCGGTGCCTATGGTGTTGAATTAGGTGATGTTTGTGATTATGTTGATGTGCTTAATATTGAAACATTAGCAGTACGTCGTTATACACCTGAGGAATGTCAGTTCGGTTATCGTGACAGTATCTTCAAACGCGAACTTAAAGATCGCGCAGTGATTATTGCTGTTGGTATTAAATTAGCGAAACCTTGGGTAGCTAAAATTAACTATGGGCCACTCGCGAGTTTAGGCGCTGATGCATCGGCTGTCGCTATTTTCAAACAGGTTTGTTTGACTCGCCAACAAAAATTACCCGACCCAAATAAGCTTGGAAATGCTGGTAGTTTCTTTAAAAATCCGATTATCAATAAGATACAATTTAGTGCAATAGCTGCTCTACATCCTCATATGCCTCATTACCCTGCGGGCGATGATATAAAATTAGCGGCGGGTTGGTTGATTGATCAGTGTGAGCTAAAAGGTTACCAGCAGGGAGGTGCGCAAGTGCATACCGAGCAAGCATTAGTGATTGTTAATACAGGTTCTGCAACTGCGACTGACATTATTGTGTTAGCCAAGCATATTCAAACAACAGTGCTGGCACGTTTTGGTGTGGAGTTACATCATGAAGTACGTTTCATGGGGCGTGACGGTGAGACAAATCTTGCGGAGGTATCTTGTGGTTAATATGACGGCGTCAAGACAGCAATTAATTCGTTTACTGGCGGATGGTGAGTTTCATTCCGGAGAAGCACTAGGTGATGTCCTAGGTGTGAGTAGGATGGCAGTGAGCAAGCAGATCAAGGTATTAGAGAGCATTGGACTGGATGTTTTTAAGGTGACAGGAAAAGGATATAAATTATCTTCTCCTTTGCAATTGCTTGATGCCGAAAAGATAGCCGCTGGCAGCAGTGTTAGGGTCGAAAGTCATCAAGTATTAGGATCTACCAACCAACATTTACTAGATAAAGCGGCGTTATTGCAGAAAGGTCATAGCTGTTTCGCTGAATACCAAACAGCAGGGCGTGGTCGTCGTGGGAAAAAGTGGGTATCGCCTTACGGTTCTCATCTTTATACCAGCACCTACTGGAATTTAGATGCTGGGATCCACGCTGCATCTGGATTGAGTCTCGTCATTGGTATCGCAGTTGCACGTACATTAACTGATCTAGGTATTGCGAATACTCAATTGAAATGGCCAAATGATGTTTATGTTGAGGGAAAGAAAATTGCAGGTGTACTCGTTGAGATCATCGCGACGGCGGGTGGTGAGTGCCATTTAGTTATCGGGTTAGGACTTAATGTAAATATGCCATTACAAGCGGGATTAGAAATAGATCAAGCTTGGACTGATATTAGTCAACAGTTACAGCACACTCTTGATCGTAATGAGTTAGCAACGTGTTATTTAACTCATTTAATTAAAGTGCTTACTGATTTTGAACAGTTTGGCTTTGGACATTTTGTTGATGAATGGAATAGCTGCGATGCATTTAAAGATTCTCCCGTGGTATTAACCTTAGGAAATAAGCAAAAACAGGGCATTGCTAAGGGGATTGATCAAACAGGTGCGCTACTGTTAGAAATTAATGGCATCGTTAGTCCGCAAGTCGGTGGTGAAATGTCATTACGACGCGCCGAGATCTAATCTAAAATCACTTTTATTCATGAATGTAAGTCGAAGCTTAGTCGAAGTGGCTAATAATTCGCCATGTAAATAAAAAAAAACTGCTTTTTTACAATTATGGTTGCAAGAGGTAGGGGGTTACTCTAGAATCTCTCCTCGTTAAGTGACGCCGCCGACTTAGCTCAGTAGGTAGAGCAACTGACTTGTAATCAGTAGGTCGCCAGTTCGACTCCGGCAGTCGGCACCATTTAACTCGTTACTGAAGTACAATATGTGGAGGGGTTCCCGAGTGGCCAAAGGGATCAGACTGTAAATCTGACGGCTCAGCCTTCGAAGGTTCGAATCCTTCTCCCTCCACCACTTTGTATTCATGACGCATGCGGGCGTCGTATAATGGCTATTACTCCAGCCTTCCAAGCTGATAATGCGGGTTCGATTCCCGCCGCCCGCTCCAAATTCGCTGATATGGCTCAGTCGGTAGAGCGCATCCTTGGTAAGGATGAGGTCCCCAGTTCGATTCTGGGTATCAGCACCATTTTTCAGGTCAATTATTTCTTCTTCTGTTTTATTCTTCATACCAAATAACTTCACCTTAAAAATAATCTTGCATTAAATCAAAAATAAATTTTATCAAAACTAATTTAAGCTATTTGTAATTCAAATATTATTCATAATTATTTACGAATAACTTGCATGAAAAACGAAAGCCCCTATAATTAGGTGCTCCGTTTGTAGGGGTAGTTCCAATTGGTAGAAAGGCGGTCTCCAAACTGATGTTTGTGAGTTCGATTATCTCCCTCCTGCCACTGTCATCACCGTGTAACAGCGGATTTTTTTGTCTTAAGGTACAGGTTAGTAGTATGACTTCAAATACTGAAAACCAAGGAAAAGCACTAGAAACAGTAAAATGGGTACTAGTTGCAATAATTCTAATTGGCACAGTTATTGGTAACAATATTTTTAGTGAAGAATCAGTGTTAATCCGCGCAGTTGCTGTAATTATTGCCGCTGTTATTGCTGGTGGCATTGCATTACAGACAAGTAAAGGGCGCGATGCGCTTGAATTTGCATCTGAATCAAGAACAGAAGTACGTAAAGTAGTTTGGCCTACACGCCAAGAGGCAATCCAAACTACACTTATCGTATTAGTTGTTACCGCTATTATGGCGTTAGTGCTATGGGGTCTAGATGGTATTCTAGTTCGTGTAGTTGCATTTATCACAGATGTAAAGGTATAAGTTCATGTCTGAACAGAAAATGAGATGGTACGTAGTTCAAGCCTTTTCGGGTTTTGAAGGTCGAGTTCAAAAAACATTACTTGAACATATTAAGATCCACGAAATGGAAGAGCACTTCGGTGAAATACTTGTTCCTACGGAAGAAGTAGTTGAAATGCGTGCCGGTCAACGTCGCAAGAGTGAACGCAAGTTCTTCCCTGGCTACGTTTTAGTTCAAATGAAAATGAACGACGAATCATGGCATTTGGTAAGTAGCTTACCACGTGTACTTGGTTTCATTGGTGGTACTAAAGAGCGTCCGGCTCCAATCACTCAAAAAGAAGCTGACCGCATTCTTAATCGTCTTCAAGATGCAGCTGATAAGCCGCGTCCTAAGACATTATTTGAAGTGGGTGAAGTGGTTCGTGTATCTGACGGCCCATTTGCAGATTTCAATGGTGTTGTTGAAGAAGTTGACTACGAAAAGAGTCGCTTAAAAGTTTCTGTTTTGATCTTCGGTCGTTCTACTCCGGTTGAATTAGATTTCGGTCAAGTAGAAAAAGGCTAATATCATTAACCGTTTAGGTTGAAGATAAAGTTCAAAACAATAATATTTGCATTTTATTGAATGAAATTTCAACAAAATGCTTGGCAAGGGCAGCGATTATATCTATAATTCGCTGCCCTTGTTTTTCGGGAAGCTCGTATCTATGTTGGATACAGCGTTCGCACCCATATTTAAGGTAAATTAAAATGGCTAAAAAAGTTACTGCATATATTAAGCTGCAAGTTTCAGCTGGTATGGCGAATCCTAGTCCACCGGTTGGTCCTGCACTAGGTCAACACGGTGTTAACATCATGGAATTCTGTAAAGCGTTTAACGCAAAAACAGATTCTGTAGAGAAGGGTTCTCCTACTCCTGTTGTTATCACAGTTTATTCTGATCGTTCATTCACGTTCGAAACAAAGACTTCTCCTGCATCTTTCTTACTTAAGAAAGCAGCTGGTATCAAGTCTGGTTCTGGTCGTCCGAACACTGAAAAAGTGGGTACTGTTACTCGCGCTCAGTTGGAAGAGATCTCTAACACTAAACAACCAGACCTTACGGGCGCTGATCTAGATGCAATGGTTCGTACTATTGCTGGCACAGCTCGCTCAATGGGCTTGAACGTAGAAGGATAATTCTGAACATGGCTAAACTTTCTAAACGTATGCGTACGATCCGCGAAAAAGTGGAATCTACAAAAGCTTACGAAATCAACGAAGCTGTTGAACTTCTTAAAGAATTAGCATCTGCTAAATTCAAAGAAAGCATCGACGTTTCTGTAAACCTAGGTATTGATTCACGTAAATCTGACCAAAACGTTCGTGGCGCTACTGTGCTACCACACGGTACTGGTCGTGAAGTACGTGTTGCAGTATTTACACAAGGTGCTAACGCTGAAGCTGCTAAAGCTGCTGGCGCTGACATCGTAGGTATGGACGATCTAGCTGCACAAGTTAAAGCCGGTGAGCTTAACTTTGATGTTGTTATCGCATCTCCAGACGCTATGCGTGTAGTTGGTCAACTAGGTCAAATCCTAGGTCCACGTGGTTTAATGCCAAACCCTAAAGTTGGTACAGTAACTCCTGACGTTGCGACTGCAGTTAAAAATGCTAAGTCTGGTCAAGTTCGTTACCGTAACGACAAAGCTGGTATCATCCACACTACTATCGGTAAAGTGGATTTTGAAGCAGCGCAAATCAAGGAAAACCTTGAAGCTCTACTTAAAGCACTAAGCAAGTCAAAACCTGCTTCTGCTAAAGGTCAATTCATCAAGAAGATCAGCCTATCTACTACGATGGGTGCTGGTCTAACTGTTGATGTTGCAACTGTAGAGACTAAATAATTTACAGGAAGCAATTTATTTAGTATAATTTGCTTCCTTAAAATTAGTAGGTTGGTTAATTCTAATTTATTAGTATTAACGGATTTACAAAAAATGTGGGTTGAAGTGAGTAAGTTGAGTTTAATACTTAAGTTATTTACTTCCGTCCAAGACCGTAGGAGTTGCTCTTATTCTGTAAGAATGACTTAATAATGATCGGCTATTTTAGTTAATACTTGATCTTTCCTACGTAGATGGTGCAGGACCTCTGAAGAATTTATTTTTTTCTGGAATCCAAGCCGTAATGGTTCGACAGGCACTTAGCGATAAGCTTCGTATTTGTCGGAAATTTTAAATACCGATTTTATCGGTTTTATCCAGGAGTATAGACCATGGCATTAGGTCTCGACGACAAAAAAGCAATTGTTGCTGAAGTCAACGAAGCTGCCAAGGCTGCGCTTTCTGCAGTAGTTGCTGATTCACGTGGCGTTACTGTAGGTGCAATGACTGGTCTTCGTAAGCTTGCTCGTGAGAATGGCGTCTACATCCGTGTAGTACGTAACACTCTTATGAAGCGCGCTGTTGAAGGTACTGATTTTCAGTGTCTTAGCGAAGCATTTACCGGTCCAACTCTGATCGCATTCTCTAACGAGCACCCAGGTGCTGCAGCGCGTCTTTTAAAAGATTTCGCTAAACAAGAAGAATCGTTCGAAGTTAAAGCGTTAGCATTTGAAGGCGAACTTATCGGTGCAGAAAACATTGATAAACTAGCTAAACTACCAACATACGACGAAGCTATTGCTCAGTTAATGATGACTATGAAAGAAGCATCTGCTGGCAAACTTGTACGTACATTGGCTGCTTTACGCGATCAAAAAGAGCAAGAAGCTGCTTAATTTAGCCGCTTTGTCTAAAATAAATTTTAATATATTAGGAATGACACATGTCTATCACTAAAGACCAAATCATCGACGCAATTGCTGAACTTTCTGTTATGGAAGTTGTTGAATTAATCGAAGCAATGGAAGAAAAATTCGGCGTATCAGCTGCAGCTGCAGTTGTTTCTGGTGGTGCTGAAGGCGCTGCTGTTGAAGAGCAAACAGAATTCGACGTAATTCTTGCTTCTTTCGGCGAAAACAAAGTTAAAGCTATTAAAGCTGTTCGTGGCGCTACAGGTCTAGGTCTTAAAGAAGCTAAAGGTGTTGTTGAATCTGCACCAGTAGCTCTTAAAGAAGGCGTAGAAAAAGCTGAAGCAGAAGCACTTAAAGCTACTCTAGAAGAAGCTGGTTGTACTGTTGAGATCAAATAGTCTATTCTTAAATAGATTATTGCCCTCATAAGGCATTGGCTGGTGATTTTTTAATCGCCGGCCTTTTTGCGCTATAGGATGTTTGGAAATTTCACATCATTTCAACCAAAATTCTGCGCACTGTTTAGCCCAATTCATTTGGTCGAGACAGGATAAAAAACATATAATGATGTTGTTAGAGCTGTCCTTTTTCAGGGCAGAGTGGGTCACTTATCAGCGAGCTGAGGAACCAAATGGTTTACTCTAATACCGAAAAAAAACGTATCCGTAAAGACTTTGGTAAAAGTGCACCAGTTGTGGCTAAGCCGCAAATGTTGGCTATTCAAACTAGCTCTTTTAAAAAGTTTTTAGAAATGGATCACACAGGCGAATACGGCCTGGAAGCAGCATTCCGTAGCGTATTCCCTATTAAAAGTTACTCTGGAACTTCAGAACTTCAATATGTATCGTACCGTCTAGGTGAACCTGTATTTGACGTTAAAGAATGTCAAATCCGTGGTGTTACTTATTCTGCACCGCTACGTGTTAAATTACGCCTTGTATTATACGATCGTGATGCACCTGCAGGTACTATTAAAGATATCAAAGAACAGGAAGTCTACATGGGTGAAATCCCATTAATGACTGACACTGGTACTTTCGTTATCAATGGTACTGAACGTGTTATCGTATCTCAGTTACACCGTAGTCCTGGTGTTTTCTTCGATCATGACAAAGGTAAAACTCATTCATCAGGTAAAGTATTATATAACGCACGCGTTATTCCTTACCGTGGTTCATGGTTAGACTTTGAATTCGATCCGAAAGATAGCTTATTCGTTCGTATTGACCGTCGTCGAAAATTACCATCATCAATTATTCTTCGTGCACTTGAGTTCACGACAGAAGAAATCTTAGCAATCTTCTTTGATACAACTCGTTTCGAAGTTAAAGATGGCAAGCTGTTGATGGAACTAATGCCAGATCGTCTACGTGGCGAAACTGCTGTATTTGACATCATCGCTAATGGCGAAACATATGTTGAAAATGGCCGTCGTATTACTGCTCGTCATATCAAGAAATTTGAGAAAGACGGCGTAAAAGAAATCGAAGTACCATTAGAGTATATCGCTGGTAAAGTAGCCTCTAAAGACTACATCAATGAAGAAACAGGCGAAGTGATTGTTGCAGCGAATGCTGAACTAACACTAGAAGCTGTTGCTGAATTGTCTCAAGCTGGCATCAAGGTAATTGACGTTCTTTATACGAACGATCTTGATGAAGGTAGCTACATGTCTGACACATTACGTGTTGACTCTAGCACTAACAAGCTTGAAGCATTAGTTGAAATCTACCGTATGATGCGTCCTGGTGAACCACCAACGCGTGAAGCGGCAGAAGCTTTATTCCAAAACCTATTCTTTGCAGAAGAACGTTATGACCTATCTACTGTAGGTCGTATGAAGTTCAACCGCCGTATTGGCCGTGAAGAAGATACTGGTGCAGGCATCCTGAACAAATCAGATATCGTTGAAGTAATGAAAACTTTGATTGATATCCGTAACGGTAAAGGCGAGGTTGATGATATCGATCACCTTGGTAACCGTCGTATTCGTTCAGTTGGCGAAATGGCAGAAAACCAATTCCGTGTTGGTTTAGTTCGTGTAGAACGTGCTGTTCGTGAGCGTCTAAGTCTTGGTGATCTTGATGCAGTAATGCCACAAGATTTAATCAATGCTAAACCTATCTCAGCTGCGATTAAAGAATTCTTTGGTTCATCACAACTGTCTCAGTTTATGGATCAAAATAACCCATTGTCAGAAGTGACGCACAAACGTCGTATTTCTGCATTAGGTCCTGGTGGTCTAACACGTGAACGTGCTGGCTTTGAAGTACGTGACGTACATCCAACTCACTACGGTCGTTTATGTCCGATTGAGACACCAGAGGGACCAAACATTGGTCTAATTAACTCACTAGCTGTATTTGCCCGTACTAACGATTATGGTTTCTTAGAAACACCATTCCGTAAAGTAATCAACGGTCAAGTAACTAATGACGTTCAATACCTTTCTGCTATCGAAGAAGGTCTGTATGCAGTAGCACAGGCTAACGCGACAGTAGATACAAATGGTGTACTTCAAGACGAATTTATCCCATGTCGTCATAAAGGTGAAACTACCTTTATGTCTGCTGATAACATTCAGTATATGGACGTATCACCACAACAGATTATTTCTGTGGCTGCATCGTTAATTCCGTTCCTAGAACACGATGATGCTAACCGTGCATTGATGGGTGCGAACATGCAACGTCAAGCAGTACCAACACTAAATGCTGATAAGCCATTAGTAGGTACTGGTATTGAACGCGCGGTAGCAATCGATTCTGGTGTAACTGTTGTTGCGAAACGTGGCGGTTCAATCGACTATGCTGATGCAAGTCGTATCATCGTTAAAGTTAACGAAGATGAACTAGTACCAGGTGAAGCGGGTATTGATATCTACACGCTAACTAAGTACACACGTTCGAATCAAAACACATGTATTAACCAACGCCCAACAGTATTAACTGGTGAAGCAGTGGTTAAAGGCGACGTGCTTGCTGATGGTCCTTCAACGGATCTAGGTGAATTAGCACTTGGCCAAAACATGCGTATTGCATTCATGCCTTGGAATGGTTACAACTTCGAGGATTCAATCCTTGTATCAGAACGCGTTGTAAAAGAAGATCGTCTAACGACTATCCACATTCAAGAATTATCATCGATTGCTCGTGATACTAAACTTGGTAGCGAAGAGATTACTGCAGACATCCCTAACGTGGGTGAAAGCGCATTATCTAAGCTAGATGAGTCTGGTATCGTTTACGTTGGTGCTGAAGTTAAGCCGGGTGATATCCTGGTAGGTAAAGTAACCCCTAAAGGTGAAACACAATTAACGCCTGAAGAAAAGCTTCTACGAGCTATCTTCGGTGAAAAAGCATCTGATGTAAAAGACAGTTCTTTACGTGTACCTAACTCTGTTTACGGTACTGTAATTGACGTGCAAGTATTTACCCGTGATGGCGTAGATAAAGATAAACGTGCACAAGACATCGAGCAGATGCAACTGCGTGAAGCGAAAAAAGATTTAACTGAAGAATTATCTATCTTCGAAGAAAGCTTATTCGGTCGCGTTAAATCTCTATTACTAGCTGCTGGCAAAACGGAAGAGCAACTTAATGCTGTTTCTCGCACGCAATGGTTAGAGATCGTTCTTTCTGATGAAGAACAACAGACTCAACTAGAAGGCCTAGCTAAGCAACATGATGAGCTACGTGCTGAATTTGATTCTAAGTTTGATATCAAACGCCGTAAAATTACTCAAGGTGATGACCTAGCACCGGGTGTACTTAAGATTGTTAAAGTATACCTAGCTGTTAAACGTCGTATCCAACCGGGTGATAAAATGGCCGGTCGTCATGGTAACAAAGGTGTGATTTCAACAATCGTTCCTATTGAAGACATGCCGCACGATAAGTTTGGTGAGCCAGTTGATATCGTACTTAACCCGCTGGGTGTACCATCGCGTATGAACATCGGTCAGGTACTTGAAGTTCACTTGGGTCTTGCTGCTCGTGGTATCGGTAATAAAATCGATGACATGATCAAAGAACAACAAGATCTTGCTAAGATCCGTGAGTTTATTCAAAAAGCTTACGACATCGGCAACTCGCATCAGAAAGTTGATTTATCAACATACTCTGATGATCAAGTTCGTGTTCTTGCACAAAACTTACGTAAAGGTCTGCCAATGGCAACACCTGCGTTTGATGGTGCAGCTGAAGCTGAAATCAAAGAAATGCTTGTATTGGCTGATCTTCCTGCATCAGGTCAATTAGAGTTATTCGATGGTCGTACTGGTGATACATTCGAACGCCCTGTAACTGTTGGTTACATGTACATGCTGAAACTGAATCACTTGGTTGATGACAAGATGCATGCACGTTCTACCGGTTCTTACAGCCTTGTTACTCAGCAGCCGCTGGGTGGTAAAGCACAGTTCGGTGGTCAGCGTTTCGGTGAGATGGAAGTATGGGCTCTGGAAGCATACGGTGCAGCATATACTCTACAAGAGATGCTAACTGTTAAGTCTGATGACGTGAACGGTCGTACTAAGATGTATAAAAACATCGTAGACGGCGATCATCGTATGGACCCAGGTATGCCTGAATCATTCAACGTATTGTTGAAAGAGATCCGCTCATTGGGTATCAACATCGAACTAGATGAAAACAAAGGTAAGAAATAAGCTCTATTAAGAGATTATTCTAACTTTTGAATTAGCATTGCGCCTCGACTCATTATGTGAGTTGAGGCTGCGTAGTTTTCACTCCCAGTGGAGAAAAACGTGAAAGACTTATTAAAGTTTCTAAAACAGCAAGGTAAGACCGAAGAGTTCGATGGTATCAAGATTGGTCTAGCTTCTCCGGAACAGATCCGTTCTTGGTCTTTTGGTGAAGTTAAAAAGCCAGAAACCATCAACTACCGTACCTTCAAACCAGAACGTGACGGTTTATTCTGTGCGCGTATTTTCGGCCCAGTAAAAGATTACGAATGTCTTTGCGGAAAATATAAGCGTCTGAAGCACCGTGGTGTTATCTGTGAAAAATGTGGCGTAGAAGTAACGCAAACTAAAGTTCGTCGTGACCGTATGGGCCACATCGAATTAGCGTCTCCTGTTGCACACATTTGGTTCTTGAAATCATTACCGTCTCGCATCGGTCTATTATTAGACATGACGCTACGTGATATCGAACGTATTCTTTACTTCGAATCATATGTTGTTATCGAACCTGGTATGACTTCGCTAGAGCGTGGCATGATGCTGACTGAAGAGCAGTATCTTGACAACCTAGAAGAATGGGGTGATGAATTTGACGCGAAGATGGGTGCAGAAGCTGTACTTTCTTTGTTACAAGATCTTAACCTAAACCAAGACATCGAAGAAATGCGTGAAGAATTAGAGACTACAAACTCTGAAACTAAACGTAAGAAGATCACTAAACGTCTTAAATTAATGGAAGCATTCGCTGTATCTGGTAACAAGCCAGAGTGGATGATCATGAACGTTCTACCGGTATTACCGCCAGATCTTCGTCCATTAGTA
This sequence comes from Moritella sp. 24, assembly GCF_018219155.1. NCBI lineage: Bacteria > Pseudomonadati > Pseudomonadota > Gammaproteobacteria > Alteromonadales > Moritellaceae > Moritella > Moritella sp. 24. Next base: position 277,405 of record NZ_CP056123.1, read on the forward strand.
CCACTAGATGGTGGCCGTTTTGCGACTTCTGATCTGAACGACCTTTACCGTCGTGTGATCAACCGTAACAACCGTCTAAAACGTCTATTAGACTTAGCTGCTCCAGATATTATCGTACGTAACGAAAAGCGTATGTTACAAGAATCTGTTGATGCGCTATTAGATAATGGTCGTCGTGGTCGTGCGATTACTGGTTCTAACAAACGTCCTCTTAAATCTCTTGCTGATATGATCAAGGGTAAACAAGGTCGTTTCCGTCAGAATCTACTAGGTAAACGTGTGGATTACTCTGGTCGTTCTGTAATTACAGTTGGACCAACGTTACGCTTACACCAATGTGGTCTACCTAAGAAAATGGCACTTGAGCTATTCAAGCCATTCATCTACGGTAAATTAGAATCACTTGGTTTTGCTACAACGATTAAAGCAGCTAAGAAAATGGTTGAACGTGAAGGCGCTGAAGTTTGGGATATCCTAGACGGCGTGATTCGTGAACATCCAGTAATGCTTAACCGTGCACCAACTCTTCACAGACTTGGTATTCAAGCATTCGAACCTGTTCTAATTGAAGGTAAAGCGATTCAGTTACACCCTCTAGTATGTTCTGCATACAACGCCGATTTCGATGGCGATCAGATGGCTGTACACGTACCGTTAACAATTGAAGCTCAATTGGAAGCGCGTACACTGATGATGTCTACGAATAACATCCTTTCACCAGCGAATGGTGAACCGGTTATCGTACCTTCTCAAGACGTTGTATTAGGTCTTTACTACATGACTCGTTCTGGCATTGCTGCTAAGGGTGAAGGCATGGTACTAGGCAGCCCTGAAGAAGCTGAAAAGCTATATCGCAGTGGCCATGTTGAACTACATGCTCGTGTTAAAGTACGTATTACAGAAAATCTTCGTAATGAAGAGACTGGTGAAGTTACAGTTCGCACTGAACTGAAAAACACAACAGTTGGTCGTGCGATTCTTTCTTTAGTAGCACCTAAGGGTCTACCATATGAACTAATCGATCCGGCTAAAACATTATCTGCTGAAGAAGAAGCTAAGCTTGAAGCGAATCCAGCTAACTGGATCCTGAAAGTATCTAACGAAGCGTTAGGTAAAAAGCAGATTTCTAAGCTACTAAATGACTGTTACCGTCTATTAGGTCTAAAAGATACAGTTGTTTTTGCTGATCAACTAATGTACACCGGTTTCCACTACGCTGCGCTTTCTGGTGCATCTGTTGGTATCGATGACATGGTTATTCCTGCAGCGAAGAAAACGCTACTTGAAGATGCTGAAACAGAAGTAACTCAAATCCAAGAGCAATTCCAATCAGGTCTTGTTACTGCGGGTGAGCGTTACAATAAAGTTATTGATATTTGGGCTCGTGCGAATGAGCTAATCTCAAAAGCGATGATGGATAACTTGTCTACAGAAACTAAACCTAACTCGTTAGGTGATTCTGAAACACAGAAATCTTTCAACAGCATCTTTATGATGGCCGATTCTGGTGCACGTGGTAGTGCGGCACAGATTCGTCAGCTAGCTGGTATGCGTGGTCTGATGGCGAAACCAGATGGTTCGATTATCGAAACGCCAATTACGGCTAACTTCCGTGAAGGTCTAAACGTACTTCAGTACTTCATCTCAACGCATGGTGCGCGTAAAGGTCTAGCCGATACAGCACTTAAAACAGCAAACTCGGGTTACCTAACTCGTCGTCTTGTTGACGTTGCACAAGATCTTGTAATTAACGAGATTGATTGTGGTACTGAAAATGGTCTAATCATCACTCCTCATATTGAAGGTGGCGATGTTGTTGAACCATTACGTGATCGTGTTCTAGGTCGTGTTGTTGCTGAAGATGTACTAAACCCTGTATCGGGCGAAGTAATTCTTCCACGTAACACGCTACTAGATGAAAAACTTTGTGATTTCTTAGAAGAGCACTCAGTTGATCAAATGAAAGTTCGTTCTGTAATTACTTGTGACAATGACTTCGGTGTTTGTGCAAGCTGTTACGGTCGTGACTTAGCACGTGGCGAAATGGTTGGCCAAGGTGAAGCAGTTGGTGTTGTTGCAGCACAATCAATTGGTGAACCTGGTACACAGTTAACGATGCGTACATTCCACATTGGTGGTGCGGCATCGAGAGCATCTGCAGAAAATAATATCCAAGTGAAAAACACGGGTACTATTAAGTTCCACAACGAGAAATTCGTTGAGAACGCAGAAGGCAAACTGGTAATTACTTCACGTTCATCAGAAATTACGATTATTGATGAAAACGGCCGTACTAAAGAAAGCCATAAGCTTCCTTACGGTTCTGTTGTTGACTTTAAAGATGGCGCAGCTATCGAGTCTGGTAGCATCCTTGCTAACTGGGACCCGCATACTCACCCAATCATCACAGAGGTGGCTGGTCAAATTAAGTTTGTTGACTTAATTGAAGGTATTACGGTTACTAAGCAAACTGATGATCTAACAGGTCTATCTAGCACTGTAATTATCGATGCAGCAGCACGTGTTGCAGCTGGTAAAGATATGCGTCCAATGGTTAAACTTGTTGATGCAGCAGGTAATGATTTATTCATTCCTGGTACAGAAGTTGTTGCACAATACTTCTTACCTGCAAACGCAATTGTTAACTTAGAAGATGGTGCGTTGGTTACTATTGGTGAAGCGTTAGCGCGTATTCCTCAAGAAAGCTCGAAAACACGTGATATTACGGGTGGTCTACCACGCGTAGCGGATCTGTTTGAAGCGCGTCAGCCTAAAGATGCTGCTATCTTAGCGGAAATCTCGGGTACTATTAGTTTCGGTAAAGAAACTAAAGGTAAACGTCGTCTAGTTATCACACCTACTGATGGTGCTGAAGCTTACGAAGAGATGATCCCTAAATGGCGTCACTTGAACGTGTTTGAAGGTGAGAAAGTTGCAATTGGTGAAGTTATCGCCGATGGCCCTGAATCAGCTCACGATATTCTACGTCTACGTGGCATTAGCCATGTTGCGAACTATATCGCAAACGAAGTTCAAGAAGTATACCGTCTGCAAGGTGTTAAGATTAACGATAAGCACATTGAAACTATCGTTCGTCAAATGCTACGTAAAGCTAACGTTATCTCTGCTGGTGACAGTAACTTCCTACAAGGTGAACAAGCTGAAGTATCACGTCTGAAAATCGCTAACCGTCAGCTAGAAGCTGAAGGCAAGCAACCAGCCGTGTTCCAGCATATCCTTATGGGTATTACTAAAGCGTCTCTTGCAACTGAGTCATTCATCTCAGCTGCATCTTTCCAAGAAACAACTCGTGTTCTAACAGACGCAGCTGTTCATGGTAAGATTGATGACCTTCGCGGTCTGAAAGAAAACGTTATCGTTGGTCGTCTGATTCCTGCAGGTACTGGTTTCTCTTACCACCAAGATCGCGCTAAAATGCGTGCTGGTAAGGTAGAAGAAGTTATGCCAGAAATCACAACTGATGAAGCTGAACAGAACTTAGCTAACCTATTAAATAACCTTTAATTGATTTGCTGAAGGCAATTAAAGTTGTATGCAAGTGATGACAGACCCACTGATTCACTTGTTTATAGTTATTAGATAGTAAAGGCGCCCTTTTATAGGGCGCCTTTTTTTTGCTTGTTTTTTAACGCCATACCAGTCTATAATTTGCCACATCTTGTCGGAGTGCTTTAGGGCTGAGACCATTTTAATATGGGATCCGTGGAACCTGATCAGGCTAATACCTGCGTAAGGAAACAAGAGTGATTAATACGAATATTATTGGTGTCATCGTTAGTTAGCCATAAGGATAAATAGGCTTACTTACCTGACGTAAACGATCAATATATCTGAATCACCACTCTCCATACTCAACGACAAGCAATCATCTTATTAGAAAGGAATGAGTGCTATGTCTACTGCGAATACCAATACCAATACCAATAAAACCAACAATACCAACAATACCAACAATACGAAAAAGCCGACACGTCGTGAAAACCGTGAAAATGCCCAAGAATTCATTAACAACCTCAGTTGTGAACCGTTTCCTAATTCAGAGAAAATTCACCTCACAGGCAGCCGTGAAGATATTCAAGTCGCGATGCGAAAAATCAATCTTGATGAGACGCTAGTTGCAGGCAGTAAAGACGAACCTGTTTATGAACAGAATGAATCGATTCCTGTTTATGATACATCGGGTCCTTATACCGATCCGGCAATTGAAATCAACGTTCATCAAGGATTACCTAAGTTAAGACAACAATGGATCGAAGAGCGTAACGATATTGAAGCGTTAGAGATTGTAACGTCGCATTTTGCTCAACAGCGCCTTGCGGACGACGGTATCGACCATATTCGCTTTGAACACCTACCAAAGCCGCTTAAAGCTATCGATGGCCAGAACGTCACTCAGATGCATTACGCACGTAAAGGGATCATAACGCCAGAAATGGAATACATCGCGATCCGTGAAAATCAAGGGCGTGAATTGATCCGAAATGAGCTGTTATTAAAACAACATGCTGGTAACGATTTTGGAGCCAGTATTCCGGATCTTATTACCCCTGAATTTGTTCGTGATGAAGTGGCTCGTGGTCGCGCGATCATCCCTGCCAATATTAATCACCCTGAATCTGAGCCGATGATCATCGGTCGTAATTTTTTAGTGAAAGTGAATGCCAATATTGGTAATTCATCGGTGACATCATCGATCGAAGAAGAGGTAGAGAAGCTCGTATGGGCTACGCGCTGGGGTGCAGACACGGTGATGGACTTATCCACAGGCCGTAATATTCATGAAACACGTGAGTGGATCCTGCGTAATTCACCAGTTCCGATCGGCACAGTTCCGATCTATCAAGCCTTAGAGAAGGTAAATGGGATCGCTGAGGATCTTACTTGGGAAGTATTCCGTGATACGTTGATCGAACAAGCCGAGCAGGGTGTTGATTACTTCACGATCCATGCGGGTGTCTTACTCCGTTATGTACCAATGACGGCAAAACGTCTTACAGGGATCGTGTCTCGAGGCGGTTCGATCATGGCAAAATGGTGCTTAACACATCATAAAGAAAATTTTGCTTATGACCATTTCGAAGAAATTTGTGTGATTTGTAAAGCTTACGACGTATCACTGTCTTTAGGTGATGGCATGCGTCCTGGCTCTGCTGCAGATGCAAACGATGAAGCACAATTTGCAGAATTACAAACTTTAGGCGAGTTAACAAAAGTTGCTTGGGAACAAGATGTACAAGTTATTATCGAAGGCCCTGGTCATATCCCAATGCACATGATTAAAGAGAATGTTGAAAAGCAGCTCGATATTTGTCATGAAGCGCCTTTCTATACGTTAGGTCCACTGACTACTGATATTTCACCGGGCTATGATCACTTTACTTCGGGTATTGGTGCTGCACAAATCGGTTGGTACGGTTGTGCAATGCTGTGTTACGTAACACCAAAAGAACACTTAGGCTTACCGAATAAAGAAGACGTTAAGCAAGGCATGATCACCTATAAGATATCTGCACATGCGGCTGATTTAGCGAAAGGTTTCCCGGGTTCGCAAATCCGTGATAATGCGATGTCGAAAGCGCGTTTTGAATTCCGTTGGAATGATCAATTTAACCTTGCTCTGGACCCTGAGACTGCACGGGCTTATCACGATGAAAATATCCCACAAGAGTCCGGTAAAGTAGCGCATTTTTGTTCTATGTGCGGACCGAAATTCTGTTCAATGAAGATCTCGCAAGATGTTCGTGATTACACAGCTGAACAAGAAAAAATCAGTATTCAATTACTTGATGAGGTTGTTGTCGTTGATGCAGCAACGGGCATGCAGCAAATGTCAGAAGAATTTAAAAAACACGGAGCGGAATTATACCTGCCACCCACACATGATGCCGTTAATGGTCGTGTGCCTGAACCTAACACCGATAAAGTGGAATAATTATTTAATGACTCAAGCCATTATTTGGACTATCACGGGCACTATTGCCCGTGATAATGCTACGACTCAAGTTGATATTAATACGATTAATGCACTAGATGGACGTGGCTATCATGTCTCTACAGCTCAATTATCTGATGGAGAATTTGCTGCGGAGTTAGCCATATTACACGCTGCTCCAGTCGCATCGGCAATTAAAATCGGAGAGATAGCGATAGCCTCACATATTACGGTGCTCGCTAGTTTCTTAAAAGAATATAAACAGCAGCATCCAGCGGTGAGTATTATTTATGAGCCGTTATCAATTTCTTTAACGGACATAACGACAGATACTGAGTTGGTTAAGGTGATAAAAGCACGTCTATTGCCACTTATCGATGTATTGATTGTAGAACAATATTCATTGGCATCATCTGCGGCTGAGCTGTTTAGTACTACAAAACAAGTAATGAATTCATTATTTGTTTTAGGAGTGAAGGGTGTTTGTGTTAAAGCTGTCGTTTTTGATATTAATAAAAATGGGCTGCAGGACATTGTTTTAGATATTTATGTTGATGCACAGCGCGAGGTATTACTTTCGTCATCGAGCGCGGTAGCTATAAAGGCAAGTCATTCAGGGATATTCTCTACCGTACTGGCTACTGTGGTTGCGCAGGATTATCCTATTGATGATGCATTAGTTGTCGCGAGAGCTTATTTAAATCAACCTTCTGAAATATGGCCGAGCAATCGTTGTTATTTCCCGCAGGTGGTATTACCGAATACTCCTCTAGGTGATCAACTTGGCCTCGCACAACAAATGCAATTAGCGTATGACTTTGCCCCTTGTGATACTAATCAACTCGGTTTGTATCCGGTTGTTGATACGGTGCAATGGCTAGAAAAAGTATTGCAACAGGGAGTAAAAACCCTGCAATTACGTATCAAGGATAAAACACCAGCGGAAGTCGTTGAAGATGTTAAAGCGGCAGTCGCTTTAGGCCGTCAGTATCAAGCCCGTCTGTTCATCAATGACTACTGGCAACTGGCCATTGAGCACGGTGCTTATGGTGTTCACCTTGGGCAAGAAGATATGCTGATTGCAGATTTTGTAGCCATTAAACAAGCGGGCTTAAAACTAGGTCTGAGTACCCATGGTTATTATGAAATTTTACGTGCTCATCAAATAAAACCGAGTTATATCGCCCTTGGCCATATCTATCCAACAGTAACAAAAGACATGCCATCAAAGCCGCAAGGGTTAGTTCGTTTGCAGCGCTATGCTGACCTAATGCAAGACTATCCGTTAGTGGCTATCGGTGGTATTAGCATTGAACGAGCACCTAAAGTTGCAGCGACTGGTGTTGGTAGTGTGGCGGTTGTGACGGCAATAACACGAGCGGATGACTATAAAAAAGCCATTGCAGAGTTGTTAAGCATTGTCGAACAGCAACCGAATTTAGTCAGTATTGGAAGCTAATATGAGCGGACGATTATGGAAAAATTAAGTGATCAAGAATACATGCGTTACAGCTCGCACTTACTGCTTGAAGATGTGGGTGAACAGGGGCAGTTAGCATTACGTAATGCCAAGGTATTGATAGTGGGTGTTGGTGGTCTTGGTGCACCCGTGGCTCTATATTTAGCGTCGGCGGGTGTTGGTCATTTGTATCTGGCAGATGATGATCATGTTGAGTTGAGTAATCTACAACGTCAAATTATTTTCAGTCAACGGCAGCTGAAGCAAGAAAAGGTAAGCGCAGCGAAAGCATCGTTAGCACAGCTTAATCCACATATTGAAGTAACGGCATTCGCGCAGCGGTTAACACCTGAAAGTGCGAATAACGAAATGCTTGAGGTGTTTGAACAAGTTGATTTAGTCATTGATTGCACGGATAACATGCAGACAAGACAAACAATAAATAAGCTCTGCGTTATGCATAAAATACCGCTAATTGTCGGTGCTGGTATTCGGATGGAAGGGCAGTTGATCTCGTTTAATGCCCAAGAATCCGATTCAGCGTGTTACCACTGTTTATATCCTTTTAATGACACGACGGATGTGAACAATTGCGGTACTTCAGGCGTACTTGGTCCGCTTGTTGGCGTCATTGGATCATTACAAGCGTTGGAAGCAATCAAGTGCTTAACTGGGATGCCCGTCTCTTCGTTTAATCGATTAATGCGCTTTGATGGAAAAACGCTGCAATGGCAACATTTCTCGGTAATAAAAGATCCTGAGTGTTCGGTGTGTTCGGCTAATTAATAAGAATTAAATAATCTTATCGCCGAATCAACTGTGCGATGAGGATAGGAATATAAGATGAAATTAATCATTAATGATGAAATTAAAACCTTAGCAGTGACGACCGTATCGTCATTACTGACTGTATTAGAACAACCAGATAAAGGTATCGCGATCGCGGTTAATCAAGCCATTATTAGTCGCAAGAATTGGGATGATTTTCAATTGTCAGAAAATGATCAAGTTACCTTATTTCAAGCTATTGCAGGGGGTTAAATGTCAATACTCAACGTAAATTCAACATTATCATTACCAAGCGATGAACTTATTATTGCTGATAAAACATTTTCATCACGCTTATTTACTGGCACGGGTAAATTTAGTGATCAAAAAATAATGGCTGAGGCCTTGATCGCATCTCAATCACAACTTGTAACAATGGCATTAAAACGTATTGATTTAGCTAATCAAGATGATGATATTTTGAAGCCCTTGATTGCAGCTGGCATGAACTTATTACCCAATACATCGGGTGCCCGTGATGCTAAAGAAGCGGTATATGCAGCACAGCTCGCGCGAGAAGCGTTGCAAACTAACTGGGTCAAACTGGAAATACACCCAGATCCTAAATACTTACTACCAGATCCAATTGAAACATTAAAAGCCACAGAGCAACTGGCTCGTGATGGTTTCCATGTATTACCTTACATACATGCAGACCCGGTATTATGTAAGCGTTTGGAAGCGGTTGGTACTGCCGCTGTTATGCCATTAGGAGCGCCTATTGGTTCAAATAAAGGTATTCGTACTGCAGAGTTTTTGGAAATTATTATCGAGCAGTCTACAGTGCCGGTCATTGTTGATGCTGGAATTGGTGCGCCATCACATGCTGCATTAGCCATGGAAATGGGGGCGGATGCCGTATTGGTTAATACTGCGATAGCAGTAGCTAAAGATCCTGTTGCAATGAGTAAAGCATTTGCGTTAGCCGTGCAAGCGGGTCGTCAGGCTTATTTAGCGGGATTAGGTTCTCAGGCAAGAACGGCTGTTGCCTCAAGTCCATTGACTGCATTTTTAGATTTATAATCACGCCAACCTAAGGTATTGAAATGAGCTTTTATGAGCAATTACAAAAATTAGATTGGGATGATATCCGTTTATCTATTTATGCTAAAACAGCGGTGGATGTTGAGCGCGCATTAACGAAATCAAGGCTCGATCTTGATGATTTTCAAGCCTTGATCTCACCTGCGGCAGAACCGTTTTTAGAACAAATGGCACAGCGTAGTGTTGAGTTAACTCGACAGCGTTTTGGTAATACTATCCAATTTTATGTGCCGTTATATTTGTCGAACATGTGTTCTAACATTTGCACGTATTGCGGTTTTTCGATGCACAACAAGATCCGTCGAACGACGTTGGATATGACGCAATTAAACAGTGAAGCGAAAGCCATTAAACAGATGGGTTTTGATCATTTGTTATTAGTGGCTGGTGAGTCAGAGCGTAAAGTGGGCATGCCATATTTTCGCCAAGTATTTAATGAATTGAAATCGCAGTTTTCTCACTTGTCGTTAGAAGTGCAGCCATTAGAACAAATTGAATATGAAGAGTTAAAAGAACTCGGTCTTGATTCGGTATTAGTGTATCAAGAAACTTATAATCCGCGCACGTATGCAGAACATCATATTAAGGGTAAAAAATCTGATTTTAAATATCGGATTGAAACACCAGATAGATTAGGCAAAGCGGGTATTCATAAAATGGGACTTGGTGCGTTAATTGGTTTAGACGAATGGCGCACTGATTGTTTTCATGTCGCAGCGCATTTGGATTATTTACAGAAGCGTTATTGGCAAACAAAGTATTCCATTTCTTTTCCGCGCTTAAGACCGTGTGAGGGTGCGTTTCAGCCTAAGTCGATTATGAATGATCGCCAGTTAGTGCAATTGATTTGTGCATATCGATTGTTTAATCCTGATGTCGAATTATCATTATCGACCCGTGAATCTGAGCATTTTCGTGACAATGTCATCCCGTTGGGCATAACGAGTATTAGTGCAGGTTCGAAAACCCAACCGGGTGGTTACTCTGATGATACTGACAAGGCGTTAGAACAGTTTGAAATTGATGATGACCGTTCACCTGCTGAGATGGCTGATTTAGTTAAGAATATGGGCTTGGAAGTCGTTTGGAAAGACTGGGATAGGTCATTAACGGCATTAAAATAATACGGCAGGCTGCGATCACATAAAGTGAAGCAGCCTCTATTTTACTATGCGGACTTGGTCATTTTAAAAGTTATATTTCACACCAAATTGTGTCGATATTTCATTGGTATTGATAGTGGCTATATCTCGGTAGCTGATATTTGCGACAGCAGACCAATTATCAGAAAACGCATAGTCATTACCAAAATAAAACTCATTAATATTAACTTTAGCGCCATCATCTTCTAGTGCCGCATAATTATATGAAAATTTCATTTTATAATGTGCGGTTACTTGAAAATAGGTCCCTATTTCACCCGCTGCACCACCTACTGTATCGCTATAATCATCGATGGTTCCAGGTGAGGCTTGTCCAGATGATTCATACGTTGAACCTGATAGTTTGTAATCAACATAGCCTAACGATATGTAGGGGGTAAATTTATTCATCGGAATAAAATAACTTAACGAATAATATTGTCTTGTTGTAGAGAAATAATCTTGACCTGATTCTGAACCGTAGTTGCCCCCGTTATACCAAGAGTGTGACCATTCTTTACCATCAAAAGAACTGTAACTAATACTATAACTGGCAAAGACATTATCATAAAAGTTCCATGATGCATCAAAGAAGGCGCCGAGTGCGCTTTCCGTTTGATTATCTCTAAATAGTGCATTATCAGCTTTACCAAACTGTAAGCCTGTGGAAACATAAGTAAAATTACTATCCGCATTAGCGAATGGAACAACCATCATGACAGAGCCTGTCATCATTGATAATAGTACTTTTTTCATTTTAGTTTTCTCTCTATTTACACAGGTATAAACTGGTTTAGTAAATGGTGGTATAAATTTATTTTGTATGAACCTTTATGATGTTTTCTCTACTTTAGCCGCTGTTTTAGTTACGTACTTAGTGATAAATTGAATCGGTAATTTACACAATAAAACACCCGCTGTTAGCATTAGCATCATCACTAATGATTCGTGGCTAATCGTTCTGCCGTTGATTGCACTGTCTAAACCAAGAGCGATTACTGGAAATACTAAGAAACAGATTGATGCTTGGAACGGGCTTGCGACTTTATTCAGCTGGAAGTAAGCCATAATGCCACCAATACCAGCGATAGCACCAAGGTAAATAACCGATAACCAAGATGTTAATGTGAATGTAGCAAAGTCAGGTTGTTCTACGAATGCACCAACTGCGAGTAAGAGTACTGAAGCAACAAGGCAAGGTAATGCGTTATACGTTAATACGTGAATACCCTGACAGCGAGTTTGTACACTGGTATAAATAGTCGCGTGCATTAATACCGCTAATACCAAGGCTCCAACACCGATAAGACTGCCATTTGCGCTCACACCCATCTCATTGCTAATAATGGTGATTAAGCTAAATAGCGCAACTGCAAGACCCAATAATTGGTGCGCATGTACTTTTTGACGATGTACTAATACCGCGAACGCTAATACAACAACTGGCATTGTGGCGAAGATAATAGAAGCTAAGCCAGATGAAATATACTGCTCACCAAAAATCATTAAGGTAAATGGAGCAGCAAAATAAAATACGCTGATTAGCCCAAATTCAAGTTTCTTGCCTTTAGGAAACATCAGCGGAATATTTAATTTGCGAGCGGCTAGAATTAATAGTGGCGCTGCTAGTGCAAAACGTAGACCTGTAGCTGTGATTGGTGGAATTGAATGTACAGCCATTTCCATAGCCATCCAGGTAGTGCCCCAGATCAAACATACAGAGGCAAATAATAATGTGGCGACAAGTTTTGTATTCATAAGGTATCTCTATATAAGTGCTGGGATATTTAATACAATAATTATATTGTTTTTAAGCAGGAATATGATTTCATATATATTGCTATTATTGGATTTTAAAGAAAGGATTTACTTCACTATGCTTGATTCGAAGGATAAATTGATTCTGGACTTGCTTCAGCGCGATGCATCGTTGTCTGTTGCTGAGTTAGCAGACAAAGTGAGCTTAACGGTTTCGCCATGTTGGAAAAGATTAAAACGCCTAGAAGATAATGGGTATATTTTACGTCGCGTCGCATTATTAAATGAGCAAAAACTGGGATTAGCACTGACCGCATTTGTGAATATTAAAACGCAGAACCACAGTGATAGTTGGTTTAAAAAATTTGTGGTGAGTGTTGATGACTTTGCAGAGGTGATTGAATTTTATCGTATGGCCGGTGAATACGATTACATGATGAAGGTGTTAGTGAAAGACATGGCTGCCTTTGATGTGTTTTATAAACGATTAGTTAATTGCGTAGATGGACTGACGGATGTCACCTCTTCATTTGCGATGGAAAGGTTAAAAAATACTACGCAATTACCAATAGCTTAATACTTGGGCGGACTTATAGTTTGAGTAAGTCTTCCGCAATTTTATTCGCACTGTGTGGCGGTGCAAAAGCCGCAACATATTGTCCTTGAGGATTAACTAAATACAACCGAGAAGAGTGGTTAATTAAATAACTCTCTCGTTGGTCTTCAGGTATTGGACTTGTGTAAGGGACCGAAACATATTTCCCATTAGTGGCTAAAAATGTTTTTTGATAAATAACACCAAAGCTGGCAACTAATTTATCTATTTCGCTACTGGCTCCTGTCATCCCTAGAAAGTTGTCATTATAAAAATGCGCATAACTTGTTAGCATCTCATTATTATCACGCTGTGGGTCGACAGAGATGAATACAACTTGAGGCATCGTCTTACCAGCATCTGTCATTATCTTCGCAACGTTGTTGAGATTATAAAGTTCAGTAGGGCAAACATCGGGGCAGCTTGCATACCCAAAAAATACCAATGACCATTTATCTTGAAATAATGCTTTGGTGTATTCTTGATTGTCTCCAAGTGTAAACTCGGGCAATGCTGTTTGTTTAGGTTGCACGTAAGCGGTCGAAAATGTCGGTAAACTCGGTTGCTGTATATGATTGGCAACCATTGCGCCAATTGCACTAAGGCCAATAATGCCCGCCGCGATAATAACCTTAGATTTTTTCATACTTAAATCCTTGTTGAAACTAGTTATGTTTCATGTTCGAGTGGTCCATTTTGCTATGGTCCATCTTTCCGTGATCCATTTTTGCTTTGTTGTTATCGCGTTTCACCGGCATTTTGGTGCTGATCGTTTCGCCGTTTAGCAGAGTGAACGAAACATTGACCAGTTCTCCAGGTGCTGCAATCTTGTTTGGTTCTAATAGCATGACATGGTAGCTACCCGGCTTAAATTGGAAAACAGTATTTGCAGGTATTGTTACTTGTTGCTGCTTTTGCATTGTCATCATGCCATCTTTCTTACCGGATAAATGCAGTTCACTACGACCAAACCCTTGTGCTTTTACATCCGTAATCACAATTGGCTTATTGCTGTGGTTCATTACAGTGAAAAAAGCAGCTTGTACTTTTGCTGATGGTGGCGCAGCACGAACCCAAGAATCCATGATCATGATATTCGTTGTTTCGGCAGCGAAAGTTGGTGCTGTTGAAAAAATAGCAGTCGCGATTAGCGTTGTTATTATTGATTTTTGCATTTGTTCATCCTGAATTAATTGGTCGTCGTGTTAAATTGAAATGGTACTAAATAAGATTGACCTGCAACCGTGATGGTTAAGTCTGCCTGCCATTGCATCTCACCTAATATGCAGATTGCGAGCGCTGTTTCTGCATAATATTGCTCATCGTTTACGGCTGCCAATGTAACTGGAAATCCCTGCATACTCATATTGACCCCGTTAATGATAATACTGGCACTGTTAATTTCAGAGCCGTTTAGATTAACGGATAATGGTGTCATCGGCTTTGCATTAAATGGCGTTAGCGATAGTGAGATTGTTTGTTCTGAATTAAGCTGAACCTGACACGCTTGTTGGTTAATACGACATGTTTCTTGTAGTGGCAGCTGAATGAGATCGAGAGCTTGCTGAGGTTGATAGAAAAAATTGAAATAACCGACTGCGGCGACAGAAATAATACTCACACCGATTGTTAACCATTTAGACATGGGCAGGGCTCTTATACTTAGCATTGAATCATGAAAAGAATATTTGTTTTATAATAAAACGATGAATAACAGAATATTACTTTAATTTCTAATGTAGTTAAACTGTAAATATAGGAAAACCTAGGTTAACTCTTATTTCGAGATTACTTAAAAGGAAGGGGAGTGAAGTCGATAAGAGTAAGATGATGCCGCAGTATTAATTTGATTCGGCATCGCTCATATTGATAAGCCATTAGTTGATAGCAATGCTTGCCCAAGCTGCTAACACCATGATTGTAACCACCACAATTGCTTTTAATTTCATATCATTTGCCATGCCACTAACTCCTCATATTAAATCAAGACTCAACCTATGTAGCATCTACAGCGGATTAAATAAGATGTTGATAGATTATGTTTTATCACTGTACTGGTTATGAATAATAAAAAATGTGGGGTGATTAATAACTACAATAAAAAAGTACTATTCACTAATAATGTCTACTTATCGGTATTAATCATGAATTATGGTTATTTTTTATTATTTTATAATGAGTTTGGATAAGTCCCGATGGATAGCAATGAGAAGAAACTACGGTTACGCCAAGCTCTGGCTGAGGAGCATTAAATAAGCGAATACCATTACCCAGCAAGATGGGGATTGTTGATAGTATTAGCTCATCAATAAGATCAAGACGTAATAAAGAATCAGCCAAATTCGCGCCACCAAGTAGCCAAATATTACCTTCTGAATTGGCTTTTAACTCTCTAATCGTCGTTGCTGGGTCGGTAATAAATGTGACGTTATTATCTGGTGTTATATCGGGAGAGTGAGAGGCAACAAAGCATTGTTTATTTTTATATGGCCAATTG
Source organism: Moritella sp. 24 (assembly GCF_018219155.1). Classification (NCBI taxonomy): domain Bacteria; kingdom Pseudomonadati; phylum Pseudomonadota; class Gammaproteobacteria; order Alteromonadales; family Moritellaceae; genus Moritella; species Moritella sp. 24. The sequence goes on from NZ_CP056123.1 coordinate 292,681, forward strand.
CCAAAATCTTTAATTACCTGAAATGACGTATTACCCATGACAACAGCGCTGACGCTGTCCAAAAAATCTTGATAGCCGTAGTCTTCGCCTTTGACTTCAACTTGCGAGAGCCATGATAAGTCATGGTCCATTTTGGCTATGTAGCCATCAAGGCTAGTAGCTATATACAAAATAACGTTAGACATAATCATCGCTCCCGATTGAATGCGGTTAATTCATCAATGTATCTAATTCTGTTTGAGAAGGGGCAAACCAGTATGATCCTGTTACCGCATCTGAATAATCAATGAGTCTATCAGTTACGCCATCTGGCACTCCATACATACGTTGAAGTTGAGTCGTAAAGCGTAATTGTTCACATGCGAATGCTAAAAAGTATAGTCCGTGTTCGGATGCGTTACCATAAGGAGAGCTACGGCGATAAATTTTCATCCCCGATACATCGGTACGGCTAACGTGTGAATTCGCTGGCATCGCATCGCCTGATAACTCAATATCGTCTTCTTTTGTTCGCCCTACAACGGCCTCTTGCTCTGGTACTGGCATCGCATTGAAACTATTTAGATCATGAACCCATTTTTGTGATAGTACAAAGCTACCGCCTGCACCTGATTGCCCTTCTGGAATCAATGATGCTAACTGGCGTGCATCTTCTTTCGGATTGGCTGTACCATCCACAAAACCAATTAAGTCACGATTTTTGTGATATTGGAATCCTGAGATATCTAGCTGCGTATCAGCGATTTTAGTCAGTGCTTTTTGAATATGAAATGCTTGCTCTAAAGTATGGCTGGCATTGTCACTGTGGATCCAGAACATGACATCACCTTGAGTCGCGATTGCTTTTTTACCGTGTGGGCTAGCGATTTCGGTAAAGTCATCAAATGCGCTTAGCTCTAAATCAGGTAATAGGGTATTCGTCGCATTACGACCAAAAGCCACAACAATGTGAATATCATCTGTTTGTTTGCATAACGCAGCTTGTAATGCGCGTTGAATATTTGCTAAGTAAACATCTTCTTTAAAGGTATATTCTAAGTGATGGTAGCTTTGGCTTTGTTCATTAAAAATGGCGATTTGTGGTTGGGTCATGCCAACTCCTTTAATGCATAACCAATCTAATCGCTTAGATTGGTTAGTTAATATGTAATTAAATAGCGTGTGTAGCCTGAGATAGCCACTGTAAGTCAGAACCTGTTAACAATGGCGATAATGCTTTATTTACTTGTGCATGATAGGCATTGATCCAGTTTACTTCGTTCTGTGATAGTAGTTGTTGATCTATTAGATGCAAATCAAAAGGAACCAAGGTAAGGGTTTCAAATTCATAGAATGTCTTACCATCGTGACCGCTGTCTTTAGCGACAACATAGATTAGGTTCTCACAGCGGATACCGTATTCATCTTGTTTGTAGTAGCCCGGCTCATTCGATACAACCATACCTGGTAGTAAAGGAACCCCGTTTGAGTTTTTACCAATACGGTGTGGACCTTCGTGTACGTTAAGAAAGCAACCAACACCATGACCAGTTCCGTGGTCGTAATCATAGCCTTGCTGCCATAAGAACTGGCGTGCGAGTGAATCTAATTGACCACCACAGGTGCCAGCTGGAAATTTCATTTGAGCAAGTGCGATATGGCCCTTTAATACTAGGGTAAACATTTTCTTATGTTCTGCGCTTGGTGTACCAATGGCTACAGTACGCGTAATATCAGTTGTTCCATCAAGGTACTGAGCACCTGAATCGAACAGGTAAATACTGTCCATTGGCAGCTGTGCTGGTACGCCATTATTATGATTGTAATGACACATAGCGGCATTCCCACCGGCTGCTGAAATCGTATCAAAACTTAATTCAACGAAGTGCTCGTTCGACGCTCGGAAACTTGTCAGTTTGTCAGAAAGGTATGCTTCATCATGTAAGTTACCCGCTGCTACTTCTTTTTCTAACCAATTCAGAAAACGCACTTCAGACGCGCCATCACGAATATGTGATGCTTGCATGCCTGATAACTCGACTGCGTTTTTACACGCTTTTGGTAGTGCAACTGGATCATCACCTGTAATTAATGTTGCGCCTGCTCGTAGCGCTGTTAACTGACTAAACGCATTTGATGCTTCAGGATCGGCTAATACATTTAGCTGTTGTTCACCGAGTGCTTGGTAAGTGGCTGTTGCTTGTTTTTCATCGACAATCTCAACACCTTCGCCTACGTGGTCGTGGAAGCCTGCTGGGATCTTCGCTGGGTTCGTGAAAAAGGTCATTGAACCATCTTTACGTAGTACCGCACTACCAAGAATAACGCAGAAACAATGAATATCTTTACCACGAATATTCAATAACCAAGCGATCGAGTCTAGTGCACTAATAATAACGGCATCAGCACCTTGTTTCGCAATATCGGCACCGATCTGTTGGCGTTTTTCTAAGCTTGATTGACCCGTGTATTTTTCGTCGAGCAGTAGACCGACGTTTTCTGTTGGTGTAGGTCTGTCTGACCAGCTTAAATCAACTGGATTTGCATCAACGGCAACTAAGTTGATATTTTTTTCTGTTAAGGTTTTTTCACTCGCGTTATGCCAATTTAGATTATGTACTTTAGCGTCATAACCCACGTTCGCATTAGCAGGTAATTGCTCGCTTAACCAAGCAACATGAGGTGTTTCATGAAGATGATAAAACTCAAAGCAATCGCCATTAACTTGTTGCTTTACCTGAATGGTATAGCGACCGTCAGTAAAGATAGCTGCACGATCTTTTAAAATGACAACCGTACCTGCTGAACCGGTAAAATCGCTGCACCATAATAAACGTTCGTTATGTGCAGGCACATATTCACCAAGGTATTCATCTGCACGGGGTACGATGAATGCGTCTAAGTTTGCTGCATTCATATGTGAGCGTATTGCCGCTAATTTCTGTTCTATTGTTTGAGGCATTTTGCTGTCCGATTTATCATGTTACCGACGCGATAAGTTGCGTTGAGCGGGTACATGTTTTGGTTATAGAAAGAGATAATATTGAAACATTAACCTGTTCGGCTTTAGATATGCAAGAGGAGGTAGTGAGGATTGTGATGTTTTTAGTAAATTAAGCAGTGATAAAATCAATTATTCACTGCTTAACTTTTCGTGCTGAGATATGTTTTATATCGTCTTTGCTGGTGGCTATTATTTTGTTGCCACCACCTGACGCTTTCTACGCCAGTTAATTTGTTGGATAACAAGCCCGATAATAATTGTTATTAAGCCAATAAACGTTGACGGATGAACTTCCTCACCGACAATCGCGCTTAATAAAAATAATGAAATAAAGGGTGAGATAAAAATAAGGTTACTGACCTGCGCGGTGTTCGTCGCTAGTTTAATTGCCATTAACCAAAGAACAAATGAAATACCCATTTCAAACAAACCAATATAAACCGCCCCTAAAATGCCTTCGACAGAATTAAAGTTAAAATCGGCTAGTAACGCGGTCGCGATAAAAGTAAAAGGTAAGCTTAATAAAAATCCGAGTAGCAAGCTAACAATGGGATCATTGTTATTTTTGGCATTGATGATCCAATAACTTGCCCAAATTAATGTGCTCAATAATGCAAAGGCAACGCCGAGTGGGCTTTCAAAATTAAGCCCCAATAAGTCACCTTTAGTTGCGATTATTAAGGCTCCTGTATAACTGAACAGTATTGCTACCCAATCTTTTTTACGGATCTGTTGTCCTAAAAAAGGCACAGACAGTAATGTGAGGGTAATTGCCCAGGTGTAATTTAAGGCCTGTGCTTGTGAGGCGGGTAATAAATCATAAGCCTTAAAGAGCACTAAGTAATACAGAAATGGGTTAATGACGCCAAGGGTAAGATAAAATAGCGGCTGTTTTACAAAATACTGTTTGAGTAGATGTAATTTTTTTTGTTGGTAAGTAATCCCCAACAATAAAACGATACTGGTTAATGAAGCAATCAACACCATTTGAATCGGTGCAAAATGGCTAAGTGTTATTTTAAATGCAGATGCAACAGTGGACCAGAGTAATACTGTTATCAAGCCGAACAGCATGGCTTTTTTTTGATTTTTCATTAGTACCAATTTCGAGGGTGGATTAAGGCGTGCAGGCAGTGTAATCGGCAAGTTTATTCAAATCTAGTATTTCATGCTGGATTACTGATATTCAAACAATGAAATGGTGACTTAAAGGGGGGAATGTCTCTAAGCCACATAGAATTAAGATAGATTTTAGATTGGTTTGTTAAGTTGTGAATTTAAAACGCATATTCCTCGGCAACTTCAGAGAGCTTATCTGCAACCGTTAATAAGTTATGTGCTGATTGTGTTGCGCCTGTTGCAACTGAACGTGCAGAGTCCGCACCCGCAGAAACATTACTGACATTACGTTCCACTTCCTCTGCGGCGAGGCTTTGTTCTTCAATTGCGCTGGCGATTTGGTTATTGAGTGAGACGATCTTATCGACTGACAGAGTAATGGCTTCAAATGTGTTTGAGGCTTCTTTGGCCTGCATGACGCCCATGTTTGCTTGCTCTCTCCCTGTTGCCATAACTTTAACTGATTCTTTGGCTCCAGATTGTACACGCTCAATCATAACTTGAATTTCATTGGTTGATTGCTGGGTTCGACTCGCTAATGTTCTAACTTCATCTGCGACCACGGCAAAACCACGGCCTTGTTCACCGGCTCTGGCTGCCTCAATCGCTGCATTTAATGCTAATAGATTGGTTTGTTCTGCAATACTTTTAATCACTTCAACGACACCACCAATATCAGCGCAGTGACTTTCTAGTTTTTGAATCGTGTCACTCGACGTCTCAACCTCAGATGCAATTGCGTTGATTGCGATGATGGTTTGGTCTACGACTTGTTTACCTTCCAATACCGCGCGTTCAGCATCATGGGTTGCACTTGTTGCATCATTGGCATTGATGGCCATATCTGCGGATGTTGCAGCCATCAGCTTTATTGATGCGGCAATTTGATGGGTTTCTGTTTGCTGCGCGGTAATCGTTGTTTCTGCTGAGTTGGTCTTGTCAGTAATATCACGCACTGAACTATGCACATCCACAGCACTACTATTGAGTTGTTTGACTAATGTGCGCATACCATCAATGGTGCTATTAAAATGCTGAGCAATAATGGCTAGTTCGTCATTACTGACAATATCGACATTTTGAGAGAGGTCACCATTTGATACATTCAGCGCCACTTGACTAATGCTGCGAATTGTCTCGGTGAGTGAGATATAAATACTCAATAGGATGATCACACAAACGATGAATAAAATAATAAGCATGGTGTAAAAGATATTAAGCTCATTATTTTTATCACTGAGTCTGATGGTTATTTCATTGCCGAGTGTATCGAAGGCGGTTTGATATAAAGTATTGGTTTTAATTCGCAGCTCTTCGCCTAGAAGATACAGGGTATTTGGATCAATTTTAATTTCGGCAGATACAGTATTAATTAATTGGCGGTCAAGTAAATCTTCCAAGGTTGCCATCGTTGCTTTGATTTGTTCTAGAGGTGCTACAAGGGTATTTCCGTATGCAGGATTTACCGCGAGTAGGGCTTGGACATCGTCATTTGTTGCAGATGAGATAATTCTGAGTTGATCGATGCGGCGACTTAAATCATTAAAGCTGGTGGCGGTAAATTCAGCAAATGCTGCTGTCTCGGCTGCTTTGTCTGTGACCTGATAAGAAAAATCAGTTAATCGTGGTAACTGACTTTGAGTTAAATTAATGAGGTAATAGCTGCTTAAGTGAGAATCAAAGAGTAATTTACTTTCGCTATTGATCTCACGTGTGCCGATACGAAGATTTTCTAGCATTAAATCAATAGCATAAAAAATTTCTTCAGGTAATAAAAAGTCACTATCGGCTTTTAGTTTTTGCCAGTCAGCGGTAATTTTATCAAATGCAGACAGTTGTGAACCTGTTGCGGCTGTATACGCTCGGTAGTATTGATTAAATGTGTTTTCTGCCAGTTCTTGTGCTTGCTGTATGTTGTCATCACCTGGCTCTAGCTCTGCTACTTCTAAGCTTAGTAAGTGACGGTAATCAATCAGTTTGTTTGCGACTTCAGGCAAGGTTGTTAAAAGTTTATAACCCTGTAGTTCAGATTCTGCAAAGGTAATATCTTTTTGTGTTTGCGAAATAATAGTAGAGGAAAAAAACACAATTGGAGACGCGAGCAATAAGATCACAAGGCCAAATTTTTTTTGAAATGATAATCGACTAATCAGGTAAGTGACGGGTTGCAGTAATTTGCCCATAAAAATATCCTTATCAATATGGTAGGGGAGTTTTGGCTTAGGAGTATGATTAGACGGCTCATGCCAACGCATGATTAATATATCCAGTTGTTGAATAAATGTTAAGTATTTTGTGTGCGCATTTAACAAGTAAGACGTTGTTTCGTGATCTCTATGGCGAGACTGGGGAATATTACTGACATAGTGGGTAGAAAATAGATGTGCATATCAAGTATATGCACATCAGATGCGAAATAAAATTAACGCATTGTTACGAATTCTTCAGAGCCTGTAGGATGGATTGCGACAACGCTATCAAAATCAGCTTTTGTTGCCCCCATCTTCATTGCAACACCAAAGCCTTGGATCATTTCGTCAACAGCAAAACCAATACCGTGTAGACCAACAACTGTTTCTTCTTCACCAGCACAAACCAGTTTCATTTTACAAGGTTGGCGGTTTGATGTGATTGCAGTATACATAGCGGTAAAACCAGATTGATACACTTTTACGTTTTCTTCACCATATTGTGCAATTGCTTCTGGTTCTGTTAAACCGATAGTACCAATTGGTGGATGGCTAAATACAACGGTTGGGATCAGGTTGTAATCCATTTTCGCCGTTGTTTTACCGTTAAATAGACGTTCAGATAATTGACGGCCTGCTTTAACTGCTACTGGTGTTAATTCAACACCACCTTCCATGATGTCACCTACACAGTAGATACCATCTATATTTGTGTTCTGGTATTCATCTACCTTGATGTAACCACGGTCATTGGTTTCAACGCCCGTTGCTGCAAGATTAATCTTGTCTGTCGAAGGATGACGACCAATCGCCCAGATTAGCGTATCAACATTTTGTAATTCGCCATTTTCAAGGTGAAGAGTGATAGAACCATCAGCTTCTTTCACTACTTCTTTTGGTACTGAGTTAGTATGTAGTGTAGGGCCTTCGGTATTCATTACATCAACAAGCGTATCAATCACCATAGGATCAAAACTACGTAGTGGTGATTCTTTACGAACAAATAGATGTGTTTCGCTGCCTAAACCGTGTAATACACCTGCAAGTTCAACGGCAATGTAACCCGCACCGATAACAGCAACACGTTTTGGTTGTTCTGTTAATTCAAAGAAACCATTCGAATCAATGCCGTGCTCTGCACCCGGTACATTTGGAATCGTTGGCGCGCCACCTGTTGCGATCAGAATATGATCTGCAGTGTAAGTTTCGCCATTAACGCTTACTGTGTTTTTATCTACAAATGTAGCAAAGCCTTTGATAACAGTAACCTTGTTATTGCCTAATACATTGTCATAAGACGTATGAATACGACCAATGTAAGCTTCGCGTGCTGCAACTAATTTACCCCAATCAAGGCCTTTATTTTCTACATCAAAGCCATAGTCTTTTGCATATAGGTGCATTGCTTCTGCGATTTGAGCGCCATGCCACATCACTTTCTTAGGAACGCAACCAACATTAACACAAGTGCCACCTAGTGCATTGGCTTCAATAATAGCAACTTTTTTACCGTACATTGACGCTCTGTTTGCTGATGCAATACCGCCGCTACCACCACCAATTGCAATGTAATCAAAATGCTGTGACATATTTTTATAGTCCTTAAATGAGAAGATAAACTTATTATATGACTAAGTTCATCGCCTTGTTTTTTAATAAAGTTAATTTTACAGTTTAAACTGAATTGACTGATATTATTAGTAGATAAAGCCACTCACTGTCATAACTTTTACCTATCAATCCTAAATTTTACTGCGTGGACGTTTCTTGATATTTACTCGCTATACTTGAAATTATCATTTTATAGCCGCATTAACTAATTAATATCATTATAAATAGGATGACTCTATGACTAACCCACTTTTGACTATGACTGGCTTACCTCCGTTTTCTAGCATTAAACCTGAGCACATTGTTCCGGCAGTAACTCAGGGCATCCAAGACTGTGAAGCTGCTATTGAGCGTGTATTGGCAAATACAGAGACTGTAACTTGGGCTAATTTAGTTGCGCCTTTAGAAGAAAGTGATGATCGGTTAGGACGTATTTGGTCGCCTATAGGTCACTTGAATGCGGTAGTGAGCAGTGATGAATTGCGCGAAGCACATGATGCTTGCTTACCTTTGCTATCAGAATACCAAACTAAAGTGGGGCAGAATCAACAACTGTTTTTAGCGTATCAGCGCTTACATGACAGTAGTGAGTTTGCAACGCTATCAACTGCGCAGCAAAAAGTGATCACAAATGCACTGCGCGACTTTAGGTTATCAGGTATTGATTTAGTTAATGACGATAAGCTGCGTTATGGTGAAATATCGAAACGCATGTCAAAGCTGACATCAACATTCAGCAATAATGTAATGGACGCAACATTAGGTTGGCAAAAAGAAATCACCGATGAAGCATTATTAATTGGTTTACCTGAGTCAGCAAAAGCGGCAGCGAAGGCCACTGCAGAAAGTAAGTCATTAACGGGTTACCTGTTTACTTTAGACTTCCCAAGCTACTTACCTGTGATGATGTATTCTGAGAATAGAGAATTACGTCGTGAAGTGTATGAAGCATTCTGTACACGTGCATCAGATGTAGGTCCTAATGCTGGTAAGTGGGATAACTCGGCAGTTATGGACGAAATTATCTCTCTGCGCCACGAACTTGCAGAATTACTTGGTTTTGCTCATTTCGCAGAAAAATCATTAGCGACAAAAATGGCTGAAACGCCAGATCAAGTCATTGAATTTTTGACAGACCTTGCTGATAAATCGGTTTCTCAAGCGGAAGTTGAATTAGCTGAAATTCAAGCATTCGCGAAAGATAACTTTATGGCACAAAAATTAGAAGCGTGGGATCTGACGTTTTATGCTGAGAAGTTGAAGCAAGCGAAGTACACTATTTCTGATGAAGAACTACGTCCATACTTCCCTGAAGATCGTGTAGTAAAAGGCATGTTCGAAGTTGTTAAGCGTTTATTTGGGCTTAACATTATTGAAGAATTGGGTGCTGAATCTTGGCATGATGATGTGCGTTTCTTCGAGATATTTGATGAAGAAGGCGAGTTACGTGGGAGCTTCTACCTTGACCTGTATGCACGTGAACATAAGCGTGGTGGTGCTTGGATGAATGATTGTTTAACGCATCGTATTAAAGCAGATGGCGAATTACAAAAACCAGTGGCTTACTTAACGTGTAACTTTAATAAACCAGTGGGTGATAAACCTGCGTTATTCACGCACAACGAAGTGACAACTTTATTCCACGAATTCGGTCATGGTTTACACCATATGTTAACTAAAGTAATCCCTGCGGCTGTATCTGGAATTAATGGTGTGCCTTGGGATGCTGTTGAGCTACCAAGTCAGTTTATGGAAAATTGGTGTTGGCAAGAAGAGGCGTTAGCCTTTATTTCAGGTCATCATGAAACGGATGAGCCATTACCGCAAGCAATGTTAGATAAACTGCTTGCTGCCAAAAACTTTAATTCGGCGATGGGGATGTTACGTCAAATTGAATTTGGTTTATTCGATTTCCGTATGCACATGGAATATAACCCAGCACAAGGCTCGAACATTCAATCGGTATTAAACTCGGTAAGAGAAAAAGTATCTGTGTTACCTGCACCAGAGTTTAACCGTTTCCAAAATGGTTTCTCGCATATTTTTGCTGGTGGCTATGCAGCGGGTTATTACAGCTATAAATGGGCTGAAGTATTATCTGCGGACGCATTTTCTCGTTTTGAAGATGAAGGTATTTTTAATGCCGAGACAGGGCGTGATTTTATGGAATGTGTACTTGAACGTGGCGGCAGTGACACACCAATGTCGTTATTTGTTAAGTTTAGAGGACGTAAACCAAGCACTTATGCATTATTAAATCATTCAGGAATTAACTAATGTAATGGATAACTTGCTATAACTGATACGTTGTAGCGGTTATCGTTTAGTTTTGATTTTAAAATAGTAGTAAATTGTGTATTATCTTGACGTGATATTCACCCCTTTATTTTTAGTGCTAAAGTATTACCATAGTTCTAGATGCACTGTGGTAATAGTTGAAAGGATATCAATTTACTACTGCTAAACTAATCGAATTTCTGGACAAGGATGTATGGTTGATACAATCACGCTTAGTGACATAAACATTAATACGAAGCCATTATCTGAAGTAAATCACCTCGATTCATTTCTTACTAATTTAGCGACATTATTGCGTGTTGATACTATCTATGTCGCGACCGTTTGTCCCCAGTCTTCAGAATTATCTATCTTATCTTGCTTGCAGCAGGGTGTGTTAGATACCAATCTTGCTATCGATTTCAAATCAATGCCTTGCTTTGCTGCTTACCAACGCGGCTATGCAGAATATGATCAAGGATTGGCATCTCGATTTCCAGAACAAATACTATTACAAGAATGGCAAACTGAATCCTATTTAGGTATTCGTTTAAATGATGCATCTGGGGAGCCAATAGGTGTATTATCTGCATTCTTCCCTCGTCAACTTTCTAAACATAAACTTGAATTAAATTTAATTCGACTAGTTTCTGGCTTTTTAGAAAAAGAGATCCAAACAAAAAAAATAGCGACAGAACCTGCTGTCGAAACTACTTCTGATATTCCAACAGAGTTAAGCGCTTATACCTTATGGCTAGAAGATAATATAGCGAAAGGGCGTTTAAGTAGTTGGAGCTATTTCCTAGAAAAAGATAGATTAGAGTGCTCTGACTCTGCCGCGAGTATTATTGAAACTGATAATGTAAAAGATTTTAATAAACTGGAAGCATTATTAGCATTGGTACATAAAGTAGATAAATCATCTGTATTGGCTGATTTTAAGAATGCGATGGAATCTAATTCAGCAACATCAGTACGTAGCATTTTTAATATTACGACTTTACAAGGTAATACAAAACGAATTCAAAGTGATATTTATCCTATTGTTGATAAATTTGGGCGAGTATACCGTTTAGATTGTATTAGCAAGGATGTCACTGCTGAAGAGTTAACAAAAAAAAGAGCGTCAGCACAAGAGCGTATTCTTGAGACTGTTTTGGCCACAACACCTGTTGGTTTAGTGAAGTTAAATGCTAATCGTGAAATTAAGTGGGTGAATAAGCAGGCATGTAAAATGTTTGGTTATAAAGTGGATGATTTTTATCGATTGCGTGAGCAAGGTGTACTGAATACCAGTATCCTGAACTTATATTTTGATGAAGATGCAGAGCAATTTGAAGAATACTATCAAGAGATATACGCCAATAAACGTAATAACTTCACCCTTAATACACGTTATCGTCATCGTGATGGCAGCACCTTATGGACGAAGTTAACTGTTACAGCGGTAAGAAATGCAATTAATGATGTGCAGTACTTCATTAATACAATTCAAGATCTCACTGAAGAACAAGATAATCGACAACGTTTATCGATTATTGAAAGCGTTTATAAACACAGTGCTGAAGGCATCATGCTGTGTGATGCTAACGAAAAAATTATTGATGTTAATCCTGCTTTCGAAAGCATCACAGGCTATAGCGCCGATGATGCGATTGGACGTACACATGATTTACTTCGTTCAGGTGTCCATGATGAGCAATTCTATACAGATATTAGCGAAGCATTATTACGCCATGATGAATGGAAAGGCGTGATTTGGAGCCGTAACCGAGGCGGCGATATATTTGCCCAACAAGTGACACTTTCAAGTATTAAAGAGCGCGGTAAGTTAAAGTATTTCTTTGCTGTTTTTACTGATGTGACGGAAGAGAAAAAAACAGAACAGCAAATTATTACTCAGTCTAACTTTGATACACTTACAGGCTTACCTAATCGTCAGTACTTTAGTTCTGAAATGCATCTCGTTATCGATAAGTCAGCGAAGAACGGACAAAAATTTGCCATCCTCTATATTGATATCGATGATTTCAAATCAGTTAATAATTCAGAAGATTTTATGGCGGGTGACCGCTTATTAAAAGAGACCACTGAGCGATTGAAGTATCGCTGTAGAGAAAGTGATTTTCTTGCTCGTATTGATGGCGATGAGTTTGCATTTATTATTCCCGAAATGGTCAATAAACGTCAAGCTGAAGTCTATGCAAAGCAATTACAAGGCGTATTTGCACAAGCTTATAAACTTTCAACCCAACAACGTTATGTTACGGCATCTGTCGGTATTACCATGTATCCAGAAGATGGTGTATCGGTTGAAGCGTTAATGCAAAGTGCAGAACAGGCTATATTTGAAGCTAAGCGTAAGGGACGTAATCAATGCGTTACTTTTACCCAAGAGTTAAGCGATGCCGCGATTCTTAAACATCAGACTGTTGTTGAGTTAGCCGAAGCGATAAAACGCGGAGGTCTTGATGTTTATTATCAGCCTATTGTTGATAATAGCTCTGGAAAAATAGATAAACTCGAAGCGCTAGTACGTTGGAATCATCAGGATCGAGGTTTTATCTCTCCAGCTGAATTTATTCCGCTAGCTGAAGAAGGCGGGTTGATTCAGAGCTTGGGCGAGTATGTATTAGATCAAGCGTGTTGCGATTTAAAAATATTACATGAAGCTGGTTACCCTTTTATGGAAATGAGCGTTAACCGTTCGAGTCTAGAGTTTAAGACTGTTGATATGCAGGCTAGCGAATGGTTAAAAGTTATTTCTTCACACAACTTGCCTTATGAGTCTGTGACAATGGAAATAACAGAAAGCTTATTGATGGATATGGATGGTCAGTATATGCAACGTATTAATGCATTGAAGCATGCTGGCGTAAAAATTGCGATTGACGATTTTGGTACGGGTTACTCATCATTAAATTATCTGCGCAGTTTACCAGCCGATATTGTTAAAATTGATCGTAGCTTTATCATTAATATTCCAGATAACCAACAAGATAATTTACTGCTCGACGGTATTATTACCATTGTTCATAACTTAGGTATGAAAGTGGTTACTGAAGGTGTTGAAACAGAAGCTCAATTGAATTACTTGAAAGAGAAAGAATGTGATTACTCACAAGGATTCTTGTTATGCCGACCAATCCCTCTTCATGAGCTGTTAGAGTTTATCTCTAAAAATGATCGTGTTTTTTAAATTGTATTTTTAATCTTCTATTTAATGATCAACTGAATTTAGGCTGTATTCATATTTTTTGCTAATATAGCCACTGACCTCGAATAATTAAATCTAACCTTATCAGGCTTACATGAACAGCATACAAATAATCACGACAGATCCATTATTTTCTAATCATATCGCAGACCTTGCCGAGCAATGGGGTTTTTCTCTTGAGCCTGTTGCAGATTCTCAATTTCAATTGGTTTATTCGGATAAAGGCCTTGAGTTATTTAAACTTGATGAGCCAAAATTAGGCGCTGTATATGTTGATTTTGCGGGTGGAGCAGTGAGTCATCGACGCAAATTCGGCGGTGGTAAAGGCCAAGCTATTGCAAAAGCGGTTGGCTTAAAGTCTGGTGTAACACCATCTGTGGTCGATGGCACGGCAGGTTTAGGGCGTGACGCCTTTGTATTAGCTTCATTAGGTTGTAATGTCACTATGTTAGAACGCTCGCCAATTGTTGCCGCACTACTGGAAGATGGTTTAAAAAGAGCAGCTGAAGATCCAGAGATTGGTGATTGGATTAGTACAAGGCTAAAGTTGGTATTTGCATCGAGTTTATCTAAATTAGAAGGTTTAGGGATTACTCCTGACGTCGTTTACCTTGACCCTATGTATCCACACAAGAAGAAATCTGCGTTAGTGAAAAAAGAAATGCGTGTTTTTCAATCTTTAGTCGGCGCCGATTTAGATGCTGATGGTTTATTTGAACCTGCGATGCGTGTTGCGACAAAGCGTGTTGTTGTTAAACGTCCCGATTATGCTGAATATATTGCTGATGCGAAGCCAAGTATGGCAATTGAAACCAAGAAAAATCGTTTTGATGTCTATGTGAAACAGGCGATGAAGTAATTTAGTCTATTTATCTAAATAGTTATTAATATCGAGTGGATATTTTATTTTAATATAATATATGGAATCAGGCTCAAGGTTTTTAATGTTTAGACATGCTAACTTTGCGACCCAAATGGGCCTAACTATAGACGAGGGATAGTTGTGCTACTTGAATTAGATAATATTGAGAATGAATTGACAAGTTCATACACGTTTACGGAAGAAGACCACCGTCTTTTAAGATCTTATGATGGTGTTATTGAAGGTATTGCAACTTTATTTGGTAAGCAATGTGAAGTGATCCTGCACTCATTGGATAGTGTAGACCGTTCTGTTATTAAAATTGAAAATGGTTTTAATACAGGTCGAGTTGAAGGTTCACCGATTACCGATCTAGCATTAAAGATGTTGCAAGATATATCGGCACAGAATAAGCAATGTTCTAAAGCGTACTTTACACAGACAAAAGACGGACAGATGATGCGTTCTATGACGATCGCGATCAAAAACCGTTCTGAAAGAACGATTGGTTTAATCTGTATCAATATAAATATTGGTGCGTCGTTTATTGATTTTGTTCAGGAGTTATTACCTACACCTGAAACAAGGGAAACTGAACTGTCTTCAGAGAATTTTGCAACAACAGTTGAAGAGCTTGTTGACCGTTCTGTAGAAGAGACGATTACTGATATTAATAATCGTACAGACATTGCGAATAATGCAAAAAATAAGCATATTGTAATTTCTCTGCACCAGCAGGGTATCTTTGACATTAAAGATGCGATCAATATGGTTGCAGATAAGCTTAATATTTCAAAACATACCGTATATCTTTATATACGTCAGATTAAATCTGATGAAGCTGAGCTATAAATAAGCAGCCTTATTTTAGCTGTGCATCTTTTTAATTGAGTTTGTATGTATATAGAGGTGATTATTGTCTAAATAATCACCTCTATTTCTTTCTATCAGGACTTCTTCACATTAAATACGCATAGTATGTTTGATTATCATACGTTTTCATCGGTGCTATTAATTACTTCATATAAAACTTGCCAAGTTTATCCTTATCTCTATAATGCGAGCTCACTGACACGGCAACAGCCGCTAAGTTAAGGTGTTTAAAAACGACTTAGGTTACTTTTTAAGCTTCCGGAATAAAGCATAATATGTGCTTGACTTCAAAATTGGTTTGCGTATTATACGCAGCCTGACTACGACGCAAGACGTCAAGGTCAACGCTCTTTAACAATTTATTCAAGCAATCTGTGTGAGTACTTACAGAGATATAATGACCAAAAATTATATCAATGTAATTATGAACATTAAATTAAATCGAAAGGTTTGGTTTTATAAACAACAAACCTCGGTTTGTTGTTGAAGTACAGAATTCATTGAGCCGACTTGACTGCTTAGGCAGTCAGTCAAAAAACTTTAATTGAAGAGTTTGATCATGGCTCAGATTGAACGCTGGCGGTAGGCTTAACACATGCAAGTCGAGCGGAAACGAAGAATAGCTTGCTATTCTGGCGTCGAGCGGCGGACGGGTGAGTAATGCTTGGGAATCTGCCTAGTCGAGGGGGACAACAGTTGGAAACGACTGCTAATACCGCATACGACCTACGGGTGAAAGGGGGCCTCTTCTTGAAAGCTCTCGCGACTAGATGAGCCCAAGTGGGATTAGCTTGTTGGTGAGGTAAGAGCTCACCAAGGCGACGATCCCTAGCTGGTCTGAGAGGATGATCAGCCACACTGGAACTGAGACACGGTCCAGACTCCTACGGGAGGCAGCAGTGGGGAATATTGCACAATGGAGGAAACTCTGATGCAGCCATACCGCGTGTATGAAGAAGGCCTTCGGGTTGTAAAGTACTTTCAGCGAGGAGGAAAGGTAAGTAGTTAATAACTGCTTACTGTGACGTTACTCGCAGAAGAAGCACCGGCTAACTCCGTGCCAGCAGCCGCGGTAATACGGAGGGTGCAAGCGTTAATCGGAATTACTGGGCGTAAAGCGCATGCAGGCGGTTTGTTAAGCGAGATGTGAAAGCCCCGGGCTCAACCTGGGAACTGCATTTCGAACTGGCAAACTAGAGTTCTTGAGAGGGTGGTAGAATTTCAGGTGTAGCGGTGAAATGCGTAGAGATCTGAAGGAATACCAGTGGCGAAGGCGGCCACCTGGCAAGTAACTGACGCTCAGATGCGAAAGCGTGGGTAGCAAACGGGATTAGATACCCCGGTAGTCCACGCCGTAAACGATGTCTACTCGGAGTTTGGTTCCTTGAGAACTGGGCTCTTAAGCTAACGCATTAAGTAGACCGCCTGGGGAGTACGGCCGCAAGGTTAAAACTCAAATGAATTGACGGGGGCCCGCACAAGCGGTGGAGCATGTGGTTTAATTCGATGCAACGCGAAGAACCTTACCTACTCTTGACATCCATAGAACTTTTCAGAGATGAATTGGTGCCTTCGGGAACTATGAGACAGGTGCTGCATGGCTGTCGTCAGCTCGTGTTGTGAAATGTTGGGTTAAGTCCCGCAACGAGCGCAACCCTTATCCTTATTTGCCAGCACGTAATGGTGGGAACTCTAAGGAGACTGCCGGTGATAAACCGGAGGAAGGTGGGGACGACGTCAAGTCATCATGGCCCTTACGAGTAGGGCTACACACGTGCTACAATGGCGCATACAAAGGGCTGCAAACCAGCGATGGTAAGCGAATCCCATAAAGTGCGTCGTAGTCCGGATTGGGGTCTGCAACTCGACCCCATGAAGTCGGAATCGCTAGTAATCGTGAATCAGAATGTCACGGTGAATACGTTCCCGGGCCTTGTACACACCGCCCGTCACACCATGGGAGTGGGCTGCACCAGAAGTCATTAGCTTAACCTTCGGGAGGGCGATGACCACGGTGTGGTTCATGACTGGGGTGAAGTCGTAACAAGGTAGCCCTAGGGGAACCTGGGGCTGGATCACCTCCTTACGTAAAGTTGTTAATTTTTGTAAGTGCCCACACAAATTGCTTGAATAGAAAACGTTAAAGACGTTAGAGAGTAAAGATAAGCAACGCTTATCTTTGCTTTTTAGCAAATTGCTCTTTAAAAATTTGGAAAGCTGAATAAATAAAGAAGTTCTTAAAACACGTTATTACTTAGGTAATAACAATATAGTGTTCTTGAGTATTCTTGAGGCGAAAAAAACTAGATAATACCTAGTTATTTCAATTGTACGGTCGACTTTAGATTGTATGGTTAAGTGACTAAGCGTATACGGTGGATGCCTAGGCAGTCAGAGGCGATGAAGGACGTGTTAATCTGCGTTAAGCTGTGGGGAGTTGATAAAAAGCGTTAATCCACAGATTTCCGAATGGGGGAACCCACTCTACTTTGTAGAGTATCGTAACGTGAATACATAGCGTTACGAAGCGAACCGGGAGAACTGAAACATCTAAGTACCCCGAGGAAAAGAAATCAATAGAGATACCCTTAGTAGCGGCGAGCGAACGGGGTCTAGCCCTTAAGCAGTTTGGAAGTTAGTGGAAGATTCTGGAAAGTTTCACGATACAGGGTGATAGTCCCGTACATGAAAACGACCTTACTGTGAAATCGAGTAGGACGGCACACGTGATATGCTGTTTGAATATGGGAGGACCATCTTCCAAGGCTAAATACTACTGACTGACCGATAGTGAACCAGTACCGTGAGGGAAAGGCGAAAAGAACCCCTGTGAGGGGAGTGAAATAGAACCTGAAACCGTATACGTACAAGCAGTGGGAGCAGACTTGTTCTGTGACTGCGTACCTTTTGTATAATGGGTCAACGACTTAATTTCAGTAGCAAGGTTAAGCGAATAGCGGAGCCGTAGGGAAACCGAGTGTTAACTGCGCGAATAGTTGCTGGGATTAGACCCGAAACCCGGTGATCTAGCCATGGGCAGGTTGAAGGTTGAGTAACATCAACTGGAGGACCGAACCGACTAATGTTGAAAAATTAGCGGATGACTTGTGGCTGGGGGTGAAAGGCCAATCAAACCGGGAGATAGCTGGTTCTCCTCGAAAGCTATTTAGGTAGCGCCTCGCGTCTAACTATTGGGGGTAGAGCACTGTTAAGGCTAGGGGGTCATCCCGACTTACCAACCCTTTGCAAACTCCGAATACCAATAAGTTCAATCGCGGGAGACACACGGCGGGTGCTAACGTCCGTCGTGGAAAGGGAAACAACCCAGACCGTCAGCTAAGGTCCCAAAGTGTATGTTAAGTGGGAAACGATGTGGAAAGGCTCAGACAGCCAGGAAGTTGGCTTAGAAGCAGCCATCTTTTAAAGAAAGCGTAATAGCTCACTGGTCGAGTCGGTCTGCGCGGAAGATTTAACGGGGCTAAACATACCACCGAAGCTACGGATGCAAGACTTGTTCTTGCATGGTAGAGGAGCGTTCTGTAAGCCGTTGAAGGTGAGTTGAGAAGCTTGCTGGAGGTATCAGAAGTGCGAATGTTGACATGAGTAACGATAATGGGGGTGAAAAACCTCCACGCCGAAAGACCAAGGGTTCCTGTCCAACGTTAATCGGGGCAGGGTGAGTCGACCCCTAAGGCGAGGCCGAAAGGCGTAGTCGATGGGAAACTGGTTAATATTCCAGTACTCACTTATATTGCGATGGGGTGACGGAGAAGGTTAGGCTAGCATGGCGATGGTTGTCCATGTTTAAGGTTGTAGGCTGTATTCTTAGGCAAATCCGGGAATACATTAAGGCTGAGAACTGATGACGAGTCTCTACGGAGATGAAGTAGTTGATACCCGGCTTCCAGGAAAAACCTCTAAGCTTCAGATATAAGAGAATCGTACCCCAAACCGACACAGGTGGTTAGGTAGAGAATACTAAGGCGCTTGAGAGAACTCGGGTGAAGGAACTAGGCAAAATGGTACCGTAACTTCGGGAGAAGGTACGCCAATGATGGTGAAGGACTTGCTCCGTAAGCTATTGTTGGTCGCAGAGAAATGGTGGCTGCAACTGTTTATTAAAAACACAGCACTGTGCAAAATCGAAAGATGACGTATACGGTGTGACGCCTGCCCGGTGCCGGAAGGTTAATTGATTGGGTTAGACTTAGGTCGAAGCTCATGATCGAAGCCCCGGTAAACGGCGGCCGTAACTATAACGGTCCTAAGGTAGCGAAATTCCTTGTCGGGTAAGTTCCGACCTGCACGAATGGCGTAATGATGGCCACGCTGTCTCCACCCGAGACTCAGTGAAATTGAAATCGCTGTTAAGATGCAGTGTACCCGCGGCTAGACGGAAAGACCCCGTGAACCTTTACTATAGCTTGGCACTGAACATTGAACCTACATGTGTAGGATAGGTGGGAGACTGTGAAACATTGTCGCTAGATGATGTGGAGTCTATCTTGAAATACCACCCTTGTACGTTTGATGTTCTAACGTAGGCCCCTTATCGGGGTTGCGGACAGTGTCTGGTGGGTAGTTTGACTGGGGCGGTCTCCTCCCAAAGAGTAACGGAGGAGCACGAAGGTTGGCTAAACATGGTTGGACATCATGTGGTTAGTGCAAAGGCATAAGCCAGCTTAACTGCGAGACAGACACGTCGAGCAGGTACGAAAGTAGGTCTTAGTGATCCGGTGGTTCTGAATGGAAGGGCCATCGCTCAACGGATAAAAGGTACTCCGGGGATAACAGGCTGATACCGCCCAAGAGTTCATATCGACGGCGGTGTTTGGCACCTCGATGTCGGCTCATCACATCCTGGGGCTGAAGTTGGTCCCAAGGGTATGGCTGTTCGCCATTTAAAGTGGTACGCGAGCTGGGTTTAGAACGTCGTGAGACAGTTCGGTCCCTATCTGCCGTGGGCGTTTGAGAATTGAGAGGAGCTGCTCCTAGTACGAGAGGACCGGAGTGGACGAACCACTGGTGTTCGGGTTGTTATGCCAATAGCATTGCCCGGTAGCTAAGTTCGGAACTGATAACCGCTGAAAGCATCTAAGCGGGAAGCAGGCCTCGAGATGAGTTCTCACTGGGACTTTAAGTCCCCTGAAGGGCCGTTGGAGACTACAACGTTGATAGGCAAGGTGTGTAAGTGCTGTGAGGCATTGAGCTAACTTGTACTAATTACCCGTGAGGCTTAACCATACAAATTAAAGTATGATTAATTGAAATAATCGACTTAAGAATAGATTGAACACTACTATTTATCGAAAGATAGGTTTTAAAGACTTCTTTATTTATAGCTTTTCAGATTTTAGAGATACAACTTGAAAGCAAACTAGATTTGCTTGGTGACCATAGTGTTACGGTACCACCTGATCCCATTCCGAACTCAGTAGTGAAACGTAATAACGCCGATGGTAGTGTGGGGCTTCCCCATGTGAGAGTAGGGCATCGCCAAGCGCCAAATTAGAGAGAGCCGATACCAGAAATGGTATCGGCTTTTTTGTGTCTAAAATTCAGTGGAATCACGTGATAGAACTGATTACGACGATAAGTAAGACAATAAAAAACCAGCTTGCGGCTGGTTTTTATTTACCTCAATGTTTTCATATTGCTCTATTACTCTATTACTCTATTACTCTATTACTCTATTACTCTATTACTCTATTACTTTATTACTGATCTGATAAATCTCAATTTACGATGTAGTTAAGGCTATGTTTAATAATACATTCGCATTCTTCAATATTATGAATACTTTTTGGGGCGACTAAAACCATATCGTTACCAGCAATAATGCCTAAAACTTCAGGATTAGGGTTGAGATCAAGGTCAAGTAAACGAGCAATTAATTGTGCACATCCGGGCTGAGTTTTAATCACGACGACGTCAGTGTTATGCGTGATGAATATAATTTTTGTCGATGTATCAGTATACGAATTCTGATCTTGAATCGGTAATTGGTATATTTTCTTACCATAAGCATCTGTGACTTTAACAATATCTAAGCGCGTTAACATACGTGATATCGTAGACTGATTGATGTTGTTATAGCCTCGCTCAATTAGCTTATTTCGAATTTCACTTTGCGTTGATAAACGTTCAATACGTAGAAGGCGTTTACACTCTGCTACCATGTCTTCGCAAGAGGAATCGTGTGTTAAGTTATTCATAGTTTCATTCACTATTTGAGTTTTAGCTATTAACTGAAATAATATTGTACCTCATAGGTAGTATTGTTTTGTGATATTAATCAGATTAGTAAGAGTTGTGTAGCGATAATTAAAATTCTTTAACGCTAAATATAGGGTTATTAGTACTTTAAATTAGCCCCATATCCAGATAGCTTAGCTGGCTATACTGAAAAGGGGCTTATTATATGTTGTTGACCATATTATCTAACAATAGATATTTTACTGATCTGTTATCTTAATTACACTCACTCATGATTTTCCGTGAAAATGCCTTTTCACAATACTTACACTTAAGCTGTAGCGGGTTACTATTAGCAATAACATTGAAACTACTTTCAACAGGTTCATTATGCGTAATACAGTTACTGTTTGGGCAAGAAAAAACAGCCGTAATAATATTTGGCAATGAGAGTTTCAGCTTTCCTGATACGACGTAATCCTCAATTTTATTTACAGTGGCATCGGGTGCATATAGCGCCAGTTGATTTGCTTGTAACTCACTGAGAAAAACATTTTCAATTTTAATTAAATCTTTGTGTCCTAAAGCGGGTGACGGTAAGTTTAAACCAATTGTAATTCGTTGATTATTGTTATCAAAATTAAATAACTTTAGTATTTTGATACCAACATTAGCCGGAATATGGTCAATGACACATCCATTCTCAATGGCTTCAACTTGTAATTTATATTTATTTAGCATCAGACATTCTCCGGTTAAAATTGTTCATTCAGTACAAGTGAAAGTAATGCTTCGCGGGCATAAACGCCATTCTCTGCTTGTTGGAAGTAGTAAGCATACTTAGTTTTATCCACATCTATTGTGATTTCGTCAATACGAGGTAAAGGATGAAGTACTTTAAGGTTGTCACGCGCATTGGCAAGCATGTTTGCTGTTAAAATAAATGTAGCTTTCATGTGCGCATATTCAGACTCATCAAATCGCTCTTTTTGTACTCGAGTCATGTATAAGATATCTAAATCATTGATCACGCTTTCTATATCGTTATGTAAGCTGTAATTAATACCTGCGCTGTCTAATTCTTGCAATATATAGTCAGGCATTGCGAGAATATCTGGTGAGATGAAGAAGAAATTGGTGTTATTAAATTTGGCTAATGCTTGAGTAAGAGAGTGTACGGTACGGCCATATTTTAAGTCGCCGACTAATGCGATGTTTAGATTATCTAAACTTCCTTGCGTTTCATAAATACTAAATAAGTCTAATAATGTTTGCGTAGGATGCTGATTTGAACCATCACCACCATTGATAACGGGGGCGTTATGAGAAAACTCTGAAGCGAGACGGGCTGCCCCTTCTTTTGGATGACGCATAATAAATGCATCAACATAAGAAGAAATAACTTGTACAGAATCGGAGAGTGTTTCACCTTTTTTGGTTAATGACGTGTTCCCTGCATTATCAAAACCAATCACGGTGCCACCCAAGCGTTGTACTGCAGTCTCAAAAGATAAGCGGGTACGTGTTGATGGTTCAAAGAAACAACTTGCAATAACTTTATCTTTTAGCAACGTTGGATTTGGTGTCTCTTTCAATTCACCTGCTGTAGAGACAATCAGTTCTAGGTCGTTTCGATCAAGTTCTGGAATGGAAATGATATGCTTTTTAAATAACGTATTATTCATGCTTCTTCTTCCTTTAGATACGATTATAAAAACAAGGGTTTAATCTTATTCGGTAAAAAACAGACAAAAAAAAGTTTTCTTGTTTAAAGAAAACTTTTAATAATTAACTAATAGCATGAGCTCTAATTGATTTAATGGGTCGCTATATTGGGGTTGTCTGCTCATAATCCTTCCTTAATGGGTAAAATACAGTGCTAATCAGCGGATGTTAAACATGCGTACCTAATAATTAGCTACGCATGTTTATTTTATTATTTAGTCAAACTTATTGACCTAGTGTTGCTACCATTACAGCCTTAATTGTGTGCATACGGTTTTCTGCTTCGTCAAAAACAATAGAGTGTTTTGATTCAAAAACTTCTTCCGTAACTTCAAGTCCTTTCATGTCATATTTTTCAGCAACTTCAGCACCAACTGTTGTTTCATCATTGTGGAATGCTGGTAAGCAGTGCATGAATTTAACGTGTGGATTGCCGGTTTTTTTGATCATATCCATATTTACTTGGTATGGCGTCATCATACGTACGCGCTCATCCCATGCATCTTTTGATTCACCCATAGACACCCAAACATCGGTATAAAGGAAATCACAGCCTTGCACACCTTCTTGGACATCTTCAGTTAGTGTGATTTTTGCGCCTGTTTCCATTGCAATTTCACGACATTGTGCAACAAGTTCAGCATCTGGCCAGAAAGCTTCTGGAGCAACAAGGCGAATATCCATACCCATTTTAGCTGCGCCAACTAGTAGCGAGTTACCCATGTTATTTTGTGCATCACCAAGGTAAGCAAAAGAGATTTCGTGTAACTGTTTACCCAGTGCATGCTCTTGCATTGTTAAGAAGTCAGCAAGAATTTGTGTTGGATGGAATTCAGTTGTTAAGCCATTCCATACTGGAACACCTGCGTGAGCACCAAGCTCTTCAACGATTTCTTGTCCAAATCCGCGGTATTCGATGCCATCATACATACGGCCTAATACTCGAGCTGTGTCTTTCATCGATTCTTTATGACCAATCTGAGATCCTGATGGGCCTAAATATGATACGTTTGCGCCTTGATCATGAGCTGCGACTTCAAATGCACAGCGAGTACGGGTAGAGCTTTTTTCAAAAATAAGCGCAATATTTTTACCTGTTAAAAGAGGTTGTTCATAACCGTTATATTTTGCTTTTTTTAATTCTGCAGATAATTCAAGCATGTGCTGGATTTCGCGTGGAGTGAAATCAAGTAATTTTAAGAAGTTACGGTTACGTAGATTGAAAGACATAATGTTATCCTTTTTATAATTAGGTTGGCGGCTACTGCATAGGCTATGTAGCCGCGAATATTCTTGATATATTGAAACGAATTAATCTGCTGTTATGTTGGTACCAGCTTGGCCTTTCAAGATGCGTAATCCTGCATCTAAAGCGCCGATTCCGACAAACTTGCCACCTTGTTTAATGAACTCACAAGAAGCCTCAATTTTTGGTCCCATAGAGCCTGCATCGAAGCTATGTTGTGCTAGCTCAAAGGGGGTCGTTGAACGTAGTGCTGTTTGAGTTGGTTTACCCCAATCAATAAATACAGCGTCCGCATCTGTTAGAATTAATAACGCGTCTGCTTTGAGTTGTCTGGCGAGATAAGCAGCTGACATATCTTTATCGATAACGGCTTCTACACCGACCAATTTGCCATTTTCACTTCTTACTGGAATGCCGCCACCGCCAGTACAGATGACCAAGTGTTGTTGTTGAATTAAAGCCGTAATTGCATCATTTTCAATAATGCCTGTCGGTTGTGGACTCGGTACTACACGACGGAAATATTCTCCGTCAGGCTTGATAATCCAGTTATGTTTTTCTGCTAATTCACGCGCTTCTTTTTCCGCATAAACTGGACCAATCGGTTTTGTTGGGTCTGCAAATGCAGGATCATTGGGATCAACACTCATCTGCGTTAGTAAGCAAGATACATTCTGTTTAGGCAGTATATTTTTAAGTTCCTGCATTAAAATGTAACCAATCATACCTTGTGTTTCAGAGCCTAAAACATCAAGTGGATAAGGGCTTACAGCTTTGTATTCCAACCCTTGTAGTGCCAGTAAACCAACTTGAGGGCCGTTACCATGCACGAGTACAACATTATATTCTTTAGCTATTTCAGCAATGGCTTGGGCTGCCGTTGCGATGTTTTGACGTTGAATCTGAGCTTCTAGTGGTTCGCCACGACGTAATAGAGCGTTCCCACCTAGTGCCACAACAACAGTTTTTTTAGTCATAATGATTTATCTCAGTGAATTAAATTATTAGATACCGTCACGTTCAATTGGGCAGCTCATGCAGCGAGCGCCACCGCGGCCACGGCCAAGTTCATCGCCTGGAATAGGCAGAACAGTGATACCTGCTTTATCGTATTTTTCGTTAGTGTGAGAGTTACCTTCGTAACCAATGACGACACCAGGTTTCACCGTTAGTACGTTGTTTGCATCATTCCATTGTTCACGTTCTGCAGTGAAGCTATCACCGCCAGTTGTGATTAGGTTTAGTTGACCGACCCCGAGTGCTTTCTCGATAGCTGTCACGAAGTAACCTTCTTCTTTTACGTTAACGGCGCCTGACTCATCACCTGTTAGGTTCCAGCACTGTACGTCTTTGCTTACAACCTCAGGGTAAACTGAGAATGTATCTTCACGTAGGTGTGTCATTACTGTATCTAAGTGCATACAAGAACGGTGTTTAGGAAGTTGCATTGCAATAATTTGTTTAGCTTGACCGCTTTTGAATAGGCCTGATGCTAGTTGTTCAACACCTTGTGGGGTTGTACGCTCAGACATACCAATAAGGACTGAACCTTTACCAATAACGAGAACGTCGCCGCCTTCGATTGTTGAGTTGTCATACATTTTTTCTTCATGGCCGTAGTACTTAACGAAATCGGCACCTGCGAATATTGGGTGCCAGCGGTAGATAGCACGAACGTGGTTGGTTTCACGTTGGCGAGCCATTTTAGCCATTGGGTTAATAGATACGCCACCATATACCCAGCAAGACGTATCACGAGTAAATAAGTGATTTGGTAGTGGTTCAATGATGAAGTCTGTTGGAGCGTGCATGCCTTGCATCATAGAAGATGATTTCATTGGCATTTCAGCATAGGACAAGCCACCAGTTAAAATTTTAGCAAGGTCGATGTTTGGTAAATCACCTAGGTAGCAGCGTACGTCGTTAGCAAATGTCGCACCTAAGCGGTAATTAGATACTTGACTCGTTAACAACCATTCTTTAGCTTCTGGAATGGCTAACGTATCAGCAAGAAGGTCAGTTAGCAGTAACACTTCTACGCCTTGATCACGTAATGTTTTTGTAAACACATCATGCTCTTTACCTGCACGTTCCACAGCTAGCACGTCATCAAATAATAAGTCGTGGCAGTTAGATGGTGTTAAGTGGCTTAGTGAGCGTCTTGGGCGGTGAACTAGAACGCGACGTAATTGACCGACTTCAGAACCTACATATAATTTACTCATAATCTTATCCTTCGCTAAAGCGTTTATGAAATACTATTAATTATGTGAAAGTTTAAATTTTATTGTTGCTATTTAGTGCTTTAAGTTGATGTGTGCAGTATACGATATAGGTTCTGCCAAGCTTCGATCTTGGTCACGTTTTTATATTGTTAATGGTATGTAACTTATTGATTTGAATCTATTTATTATGCCTGGTCATTGTGGCGATTATGATTGTCCATGGCTTGTTCTGCTTATTTTTCAAATTAAGCTTTTGATTTTTAAGTGTTTGCTAATCTTTGTTTTTAGGTGATTTTAAATAATTATTTTAATCGTTAAAATTTATGCAGTTGTAGTGATTATATATCTAAATGGGTAGGTGTTTTTTCGTTGGTAATTTGCTAGTTAGATCATGTTTTTATTTAGACTTATTATTGCTTTATATCTTGTTGTTTTTATTGTTTTTATAATAAGGCGATATTCTCTGTTAGCTTCGCGATATTGAGGTCGATTGTGGCGTGTAATTTGAAGTATGAAATGAGTCTTATTCTGTATTTTAACATGCATTTTTGTGGGATTACTTAAGATTAATAGAGCCAATATTAGTTCTTAAATTTATAGTGGGTGTTGTGACGCTAAATACGAGGTATGAGGCTATTAATGGTAAGAGCTACAGTCGTTATAAATGAATTGCAAAGAACTGAGGGAGGCTATAGAGCAAAGAAATATAGGTAAAAAAATACCCTTCCTTGAGATAGGAAAGGTATTTAGTTATCAATGAAACTAATTATGTTAACTTTAAATTAAGATAGGATGACGCCAATACTGAGCATCGCCATCACTAAAATAGTGAGTGTTGCGATGAGTGGTGCTACCCATTTTAACCAACGAACATAAGGTACTTTGGCAATCGCAAGACCACCCATAACCACTGCTGAAGTTGGGGTTATTAAGTTCACAATACCTGAAGCAGATTGGAATGCTGTTACAACTAAATCTCGACTAACAGAAGCAAAATCAGCTAATGGAGACATAATAGGCATAGTTAAAACAGCTAATCCAGATGTCGATGGCACTAAGAATGAAAGTAATACTTCAATCCAATACATGACATTGATAAAGACAATACCAGATAAACCAGAGATCGCTATTTCAGCTGAGTTGAGAATAGTATCAGTGATCATACCTCGGTCCATGATCACGACAATACCACGAGCAATACCAACAATAAGTGCAACGCCAAGTAGA
The DNA here is from genome assembly GCF_018219155.1 of Moritella sp. 24. Classification (NCBI taxonomy): domain Bacteria; kingdom Pseudomonadati; phylum Pseudomonadota; class Gammaproteobacteria; order Alteromonadales; family Moritellaceae; genus Moritella; species Moritella sp. 24. The sequence continues at coordinate 320,430 of NZ_CP056123.1, forward strand.
TCGCGAGCTCCATCAATGAAACTTGATGTTAGTTCTTCTTCACTCATTCTAGCGACGAGGCCTGTGATAATGGCTGATACTAAGAATAGACCTGAAATTTCAGCCATCCACCAACCTGCTACTGCAACACCATAAATCATGATTGCAAAAGAAGCGACGAAGATAGAGAGGATGAGTTTACGCGTTGTTGTAAATTCTAATTTCTCATCTGATTTATTTCCTAAGAAATGATCCATATGCTCTTGATGTTTATCAAACATAATCGATTTTGACGGGTCCGCTTTGATTTTCTTAGCGTAACGCATTACGTAGATTACGCAGATTAACCAACCGATAGCTAAGGTCGCGATACGTAAGAACATGCCATCAGTAAACGGGATACCAGCAGTATTAGATGCAATCACTGTTGCAAATGGGTTAATGGTCGAACCGATTACACCAATACCAGCGCCTAATAGTACGGTTGCTGCGCCTACCACTGAATCAAAGCGAGCTGCAAGCATGACGGGGACGATGAGTGAATAAAATGGTAATGACTCTTCTGCCATACCGTAAATAGTACCGCCAGCAGCAAAAAGCGCCATTAGAATTGGGATCATCAATTCTTCCCGACCATTTAAGCGAGTCGTTACACGCTCAATACCCGCATCAATTGCGCCCGTTTTTGTTACAAGCCCAAGAAAGCCACCAATAATAAGAATGAAAAGGGAAACATCAATTGCCGCTGCAGCATAGGTATTGTGATCATAAAAGCCATCGATAGGAGCGAGAACTACATCAACAAAACCTTGAGGGTTATTTTCAACAGCGTGGTATGTACCTGTTATTGGTACTTCTTTACCGATGTCATCATTCATTACTCGATCGTATTGGCCTGCTGGTACGATCCAAGTCATTAAGGCTACAACAGCAATAAGTGCAAATAAGATGGTGTAGGCTGAAGGGAATTTTAAATTAGCAAAAAAATTACTTTTATCCGTATTAGTTACCTGTGAAGTTGTCATTTTTTATCCTTGCTATGTGTCATATTAATATGGTGTTACATATAAAAATGTGAGCAATTATGGTGTGGGAGATAATCTGTGAGCATAAATAAAGTAGTGTATTTTCATTGCCTTAACCTAAATTAAAAATAAGACTGATTTGATGAGGATTGTAATGATGATTACCTTTATTTAATTACTAAATGATCACATATTTAATAAATACTGATCATACTTAAGTTTATGATTATGCTGATTTTTACAGGTTTAGGATATTTTGTTTAAATAAGTGCAAAATTATTCAATTAATTAAAAATGCGTATAACCGAGGCAAACTTAGTCAGTTGTTCGATTAAGCTCATAGTAATAAGGCGGGAAGAGAGGTGAGTTAAAACAGTATTAATTTATTATTTGATTTAGATGCGTAAATATTCATTGTGGTGTGACTTTACTGGCGACTAATATGGGCTTTATGCAATTTAATATGCTTTAGCTTCGTAGTGATTATTCCGTTAAATTTTGATTTAAATCAATCGTACAATATGGTGTTGTAGCGGATTGAATGGAGTAACTATGTATTGATAAAGACTTTGATTGTGTTATCGATTTTAAATAACGTGGTTATGGGGGAACTGTTGAAGGCTGGGTTGTCTTAATGGACGAAGTTATCGAGCTTTAATTGTTCATTAAGTAATCAAAAATAAAGGGCGTTTATTTAATTTCAGAAAGGGCTTGCTAAGAAATCAAAGATCCCTATAATGGCGCCTCACTGACACGGCAACAGCCGCTCAGTATGCTCTTTAACAATTTATTCAAGCAATCTGTGTGAGCACTTGCAGAGATATAATGACCAAATATTATATCAATGTAATTGTGAACATTAAATTAAATCGAAAGATTTGGTTTTATAAACAACAAACCTTGGTTTGTTGTTGAAGTACAGAATTCATTGAGCCGACTTGATACTCATCATCAGTAATGATTTTAGGTGTCAGTCAAAAAAACTTTTAATTGAAGAGTTTGATCATGGCTCAGATTGAACGCTGGCGGTAGGCTTAACACATGCAAGTCGAGCGGAAACGAAGAATAGCTTGCTATTCTGGCGTCGAGCGGCGGACGGGTGAGTAATGCTTGGGAATCTGCCTAGTCGAGGGGGACAACAGTTGGAAACGACTGCTAATACCGCATACGACCTACGGGTGAAAGGGGGCCTCTTCTTGAAAGCTCTCGCGACTAGATGAGCCCAAGTGGGATTAGCTTGTTGGTGAGGTAAGAGCTCACCAAGGCGACGATCCCTAGCTGGTCTGAGAGGATGATCAGCCACACTGGAACTGAGACACGGTCCAGACTCCTACGGGAGGCAGCAGTGGGGAATATTGCACAATGGAGGAAACTCTGATGCAGCCATACCGCGTGTATGAAGAAGGCCTTCGGGTTGTAAAGTACTTTCAGCGAGGAGGAAAGGTAAGTAGTTAATAACTGCTTACTGTGACGTTACTCGCAGAAGAAGCACCGGCTAACTCCGTGCCAGCAGCCGCGGTAATACGGAGGGTGCAAGCGTTAATCGGAATTACTGGGCGTAAAGCGCATGCAGGCGGTTTGTTAAGCGAGATGTGAAAGCCCCGGGCTCAACCTGGGAACTGCATTTCGAACTGGCAAACTAGAGTTCTTGAGAGGGTGGTAGAATTTCAGGTGTAGCGGTGAAATGCGTAGAGATCTGAAGGAATACCAGTGGCGAAGGCGGCCACCTGGCAAGTAACTGACGCTCAGATGCGAAAGCGTGGGTAGCAAACGGGATTAGATACCCCGGTAGTCCACGCCGTAAACGATGTCTACTCGGAGTTTGGTTCCTTGAGAACTGGGCTCTTAAGCTAACGCATTAAGTAGACCGCCTGGGGAGTACGGCCGCAAGGTTAAAACTCAAATGAATTGACGGGGGCCCGCACAAGCGGTGGAGCATGTGGTTTAATTCGATGCAACGCGAAGAACCTTACCTACTCTTGACATCCATAGAACTTTTCAGAGATGAATTGGTGCCTTCGGGAACTATGAGACAGGTGCTGCATGGCTGTCGTCAGCTCGTGTTGTGAAATGTTGGGTTAAGTCCCGCAACGAGCGCAACCCTTATCCTTATTTGCCAGCACGTAATGGTGGGAACTCTAAGGAGACTGCCGGTGATAAACCGGAGGAAGGTGGGGACGACGTCAAGTCATCATGGCCCTTACGAGTAGGGCTACACACGTGCTACAATGGCGCATACAAAGGGCTGCAAACCAGCGATGGTAAGCGAATCCCATAAAGTGCGTCGTAGTCCGGATTGGGGTCTGCAACTCGACCCCATGAAGTCGGAATCGCTAGTAATCGTGAATCAGAATGTCACGGTGAATACGTTCCCGGGCCTTGTACACACCGCCCGTCACACCATGGGAGTGGGCTGCACCAGAAGTCATTAGCTTAACCTTCGGGAGGGCGATGACCACGGTGTGGTTCATGACTGGGGTGAAGTCGTAACAAGGTAGCCCTAGGGGAACCTGGGGCTGGATCACCTCCTTACGTAAAGTTGTTAATTTTTGTAAGTGCCCACACAAATTGCTTGAATAGAAACGTTAAAGACAATCTTATGAAAATAAGATAACGATTGGGATGAAATCCAGTCGTAGAAAGTAAATTGTGTCCCGTTCGTCTAGAGGCCTAGGACACCGCCCTTTCACGGCGGTAACACGAGTTCAAATCTCGTACGGGATACCACTTTTCTTTCTGATTAAAAATCAAAGCTAAGCAACAATGTTTATCTTTGCTTTTTAGCAAATTGCTCTTTAAAAATTTGGAAAGCTGAATAAATAAAGAAGTTCTTAAAACACGTTATTACTTAGGTAATAACAATATAGTGTTCTTGAGTATTCTTGAGGCGAAAAAAACTAGATAATACCTAGTTATTTCAATTGTACGGTCGACTTTAGATTGTATGGTTAAGTGACTAAGCGTATACGGTGGATGCCTAGGCAGTCAGAGGCGATGAAGGACGTGTTAATCTGCGTTAAGCTGTGGGGAGTTGATAAAAAGCGTTAATCCACAGATTTCCGAATGGGGGAACCCACTCTACTTTGTAGAGTATCGTAACGTGAATACATAGCGTTGCGAAGCGAACCGGGAGAACTGAAACATCTAAGTACCCCGAGGAAAAGAAATCAATAGAGATACCCTTAGTAGCGGCGAGCGAACGGGGTCTAGCCCTTAAGCAGTTTGGAAGTTAATGGAAGATTCTGGAAAGTTTCACGATACAGGGTGATAGTCCCGTACATGAAAACGACCTTACTGTGAAATCGAGTAGGACGGCACACGTGATATGCTGTTTGAATATGGGAGGACCATCTTCCAAGGCTAAATACTACTGACTGACCGATAGTGAACCAGTACCGTGAGGGAAAGGCGAAAAGAACCCCTGTGAGGGGAGTGAAATAGAACCTGAAACCGTATACGTACAAGCAGTGGGAGCAGACTTGTTCTGTGACTGCGTACCTTTTGTATAATGGGTCAACGACTTAATTTCAGTAGCAAGGTTAAGCGAATAGCGGAGCCGTAGGGAAACCGAGTGTTAACTGCGCGAATAGTTGCTGGGATTAGACCCGAAACCCGGTGATCTAGCCATGGGCAGGTTGAAGGTTGAGTAACATCAACTGGAGGACCGAACCGACTAATGTTGAAAAATTAGCGGATGACTTGTGGCTGGGGGTGAAAGGCCAATCAAACCGGGAGATAGCTGGTTCTCCTCGAAAGCTATTTAGGTAGCGCCTCGCGTCTAACTATTGGGGGTAGAGCACTGTTAAGGCTAGGGGGTCATCCCGACTTACCAACCCTTTGCAAACTCCGAATACCAATAAGTTCAATCGCGGGAGACACACGGCGGGTGCTAACGTCCGTCGTGGAAAGGGAAACAACCCAGACCGTCAGCTAAGGTCCCAAAGTGTATGTTAAGTGGGAAACGATGTGGAAAGGCTCAGACAGCCAGGAAGTTGGCTTAGAAGCAGCCATCTTTTAAAGAAAGCGTAATAGCTCACTGGTCGAGTCGGTCTGCGCGGAAGATTTAACGGGGCTAAACATACCACCGAAGCTACGGATGCAAGACTTGTTCTTGCATGGTAGAGGAGCGTTCTGTAAGCCGTTGAAGGTGAGTTGAGAAGCTTGCTGGAGGTATCAGAAGTGCGAATGTTGACATGAGTAACGATAATGGGGGTGAAAAACCTCCACGCCGAAAGACCAAGGGTTCCTGTCCAACGTTAATCGGGGCAGGGTGAGTCGACCCCTAAGGCGAGGCCGAAAGGCGTAGTCGATGGGAAACTGGTTAATATTCCAGTACTCACTTATATTGCGATGGGGTGACGGAGAAGGTTAGGCTAGCATGGCGATGGTTGTCCATGTTTAAGGTTGTAGGCTGTATTCTTAGGCAAATCCGGGAATACATTAAGGCTGAGAACTGATGACGAGTCTCTACGGAGATGAAGTAGTTGATACCCGGCTTCCAGGAAAAACCTCTAAGCTTCAGATATAAGAGAATCGTACCCCAAACCGACACAGGTGGTTAGGTAGAGAATACTAAGGCGCTTGAGAGAACTCGGGTGAAGGAACTAGGCAAAATGGTACCGTAACTTCGGGAGAAGGTACGCCAATGATGGTGAAGGACTTGCTCCGTAAGCTATTGTTGGTCGCAGAGAAATGGTGGCTGCAACTGTTTATTAAAAACACAGCACTGTGCAAAATCGAAAGATGACGTATACGGTGTGACGCCTGCCCGGTGCCGGAAGGTTAATTGATTGGGTTAGACTTAGGTCGAAGCTCATGATCGAAGCCCCGGTAAACGGCGGCCGTAACTATAACGGTCCTAAGGTAGCGAAATTCCTTGTCGGGTAAGTTCCGACCTGCACGAATGGCGTAATGATGGCCACGCTGTCTCCACCCGAGACTCAGTGAAATTGAAATCGCTGTTAAGATGCAGTGTACCCGCGGCTAGACGGAAAGACCCCGTGAACCTTTACTATAGCTTGGCACTGAACATTGAACCTACATGTGTAGGATAGGTGGGAGACTGTGAAACATTGTCGCTAGATGATGTGGAGTCTATCTTGAAATACCACCCTTGTACGTTTGATGTTCTAACGTAGGCCCCTTATCGGGGTTGCGGACAGTGTCTGGTGGGTAGTTTGACTGGGGCGGTCTCCTCCCAAAGAGTAACGGAGGAGCACGAAGGTTGGCTAAACATGGTTGGACATCATGTGGTTAGTGCAAAGGCATAAGCCAGCTTAACTGCGAGACAGACACGTCGAGCAGGTACGAAAGTAGGTCTTAGTGATCCGGTGGTTCTGAATGGAAGGGCCATCGCTCAACGGATAAAAGGTACTCCGGGGATAACAGGCTGATACCGCCCAAGAGTTCATATCGACGGCGGTGTTTGGCACCTCGATGTCGGCTCATCACATCCTGGGGCTGAAGTTGGTCCCAAGGGTATGGCTGTTCGCCATTTAAAGTGGTACGCGAGCTGGGTTTAGAACGTCGTGAGACAGTTCGGTCCCTATCTGCCGTGGGCGTTTGAGAATTGAGAGGAGCTGCTCCTAGTACGAGAGGACCGGAGTGGACGAACCACTGGTGTTCGGGTTGTTATGCCAATAGCATTGCCCGGTAGCTAAGTTCGGAACTGATAACCGCTGAAAGCATCTAAGCGGGAAGCAGGCCTCGAGATGAGTTCTCACTGGGACTTTAAGTCCCCTGAAGGGCCGTTGGAGACTACAACGTTGATAGGCAAGGTGTGTAAGTGCTGTGAGGCATTGAGCTAACTTGTACTAATTACCCGTGAGGCTTAACCATACAAATTAAAGTATGATTAATTGAAATATCGACTTAAGAATAGATTGAACACTTTATGTTTTAAAGACTTCTTTATTTATAGCTTTTCAGATTTTAAAGATACATTTTGAAAGCAAACTAGATTTGCTTGGTGACCATAGTGTTACGGTACCACCTGATCCCATTCCGAACTCAGTAGTGAAACGTAATAACGCCGATGGTAGTGTGGGGTTTCCCCATGTGAGAGTAGGGCATCGCCAAGCGCCACTTTTAATTCAAGGCAAAGCCTTGGGTAGAGAATAATGTTTAAAACGTTGTTTTAAACAAGAGCAGATGATTCGTAAGACTCGAAAAATTTGTTTGGTGACCATAGTGTTACGGTACCACCTGATCCCATTCCGAACTCAGTAGTGAAACGTAATAACGCCGATGGTAGTGTGGGGCTTCCCCATGTGAGAGTAGGGCATCGCCAAACGCCACTTTTAATTCAAGGTATTACCTTGGGTAAAGAACGATTCAAGACGCTGTCTTGAACGAAAAAAGCCGATATCATTGATATCGGCTTTTTTTATACCTGTAATTTATAAAGCGTTAAGCTAAAATCTATTCAAATATACTTTCACCCCTCATAGTTAATGACATTTTGGTGATTAACTAATTAAATACATATGTTTAGGATCCTTATATGACTGATAATCACGAAATCATTAAATTACAAACATTAAAATGGGTGAAAGATATTATTGTTAAATACAATATCTGTCCTTTTGCGAAAAAAGAGTTAGAGCGAAAAACAATTCATTGTGCGGTGTTTGATAGTACTGATTTAACTGAATTATTAGAGCAAATAAATGCAGAGTTCATTCGCCTAGATACGAATGATGATATTGCAACTACGTTAGTTGTGATTCCTAAGTTAAGCCATAAATTTGATGACTTCCTTGATCTTATTGATTATGCAAATGACTTACTCGAAATGCAGGATTATGAGGGCATTTATCAATTAGCACATATGCACCCTAAGTATTGTTTTGACGATACTACGATGTTGGATGCCGCTAATTTTACTAATCGTTCACCTTATCCAATGATTCATATTATTCGAGAAGATGAGATGGCTAAAGTACTAAGAGTATTTCCAAACCCTGAAGAGATCCCTGAGCGTAATATTGAATTATTAAGAAAAAAAGGTTTTCAGGAAATTAAAGCTGAACTAGAAGCGTGTTTTAATGTTGAAGGGAAGTAATCGAATAGATTATTTTGATAGAGTCGCCTCAATGAGAGGCGCTCTGACATTATTTAAATTAAGTTTGTGCCGTTACAATTTCTTTTGAGAATGTTTTTTCACAATACTTACACTTCAGGCCGATATTATTTTTGATTGTTTTAATCGAAAATGATGACGTAACTGGTTCACCATGGGTAATACAATTTGAATTAGGACATGGGAAAACGTTTTCTACTTCTTTAGGCAATGCTAATGCATGCTTGTCAGTCACTTTGAAATTTTCAATAATATTAATCGTTGCATTAGGTGCTAGCAACGCTAATTGATTGGCTTGTGATTTTGTTATTTCTGTATTTTCGACTTTAATTAAATCTTTCGTTTCACCGTTATGTGTTGGTAAATTGAAACCTACGGTAACGCGCTGTTTCGTGTTTGTAAGACTAAACAATCGTAATATCTTAACACCTTGTCCAGATGGAATGTGATCGATAACGTAACCATTACAGATAGCTTCAACTTGCATATGAATATTTTTCATTATCTTATCCTTCGATTGTTTCGTTTAGTACAAGTGCAAGTAATGCTTCTCGTGCATAGACACCATTTTCAGCTTGTTGGAAATAATAAGCATAAGGCGTCTTATCTACATCAACAGTGATCTCATCAACACGCGGTAATGGGTGAAGTACTTTTAAATTATCTTTCGCATTTTTTAATGTACTTGCAGATAAAATGAAGCCAGCTTTCATGTGCTGATATTCAGTCTCATCAAAACGCTCTTTTTGTACTCGGGTCATATATAGCACGTCAATTTCAGGTACAACTTCTTCAATAGAGTCATAGCAAGCATAACTTACATTATGCTCATCAAGTTCGTCGCAGATATATTCAGGCATTGCTAACGCGCTTGGAGAAATGAAATGGAATTTACAACCAGTAAATTTAGCAAGCGCTTGCGCTAAAGAATGTACTGTTCGGCCATACTTTAGGTCACCTACAAATGCGATATTTAAATTATCTAAACGGCCCTGTGTTTCGTAGATTGAAAACAAATCCAACAGTGTTTGAGTAGGGTGTTGGTTAGAACCATCACCGCCATTGATAACAGGCACATTAGAAAATTCAGATGCTAATCTTGCAGCACCTTCTTGAGGATGACGCATAACAAAGGCATCTGCGTAACTTGAAATAACACTGATCGAATCTGCAAGTGTCTCACCTTTTTTAGCGAGCGATGTATTCCCTGCATTATCAAACCCAATCACGGTGCCACCTAAGCGCTGAATAGCAGTCTCAAATGAAAGCCTTGTACGAGTTGATGCTTCAAAAAAGCAACTCGCAATTACTTTGTTTTTTAATAGTTCGGGCTGAGGATTTTTCTTTAATTGTGCGGCTGTTTTAACAATAAGTTCTAATTCACTGCGCGAGATATCATTAATAGAGACGATATGTTTTCTAAATAACGGATTGACCATGTTTGTGCCCTGATTATCGGAATTAGCTTAAAAAAAAGCCTCATATTAAAAGTTATGAGGCCTTACAAGTTTGGATGATTAGAGTGGGAGCGTTACGTTCTATTTTGTTAAACATGTCCTAACTCCCTCATTCACTAAACACAATTGGCAATTTTAGCTCAAAACAAAATCCACAGAAAGCACTATTCAAATTAATTTCATGTAAAAAAATATATAAAGTTTAAAATAATCGTTGCTCTATGTTTGCTTATTGCTCGTATTATTAAATATAATGGCGACAGATATTACAATATACTCGCTCTAATTATGGGAGCATTGATAAAATTATGGAACTTACAATGAGTAAAAAAATCATTTCTACAACGAATGCACCTGCTGCAATTGGTCCATACTCACAAGCTAATCAACTTGGAAATATGGTTTTTACTTCAGGACAGATCCCATTAGTACCTGAAACGATGGAAATTGTTGAGGGCGGCGTTAAAGAGCAAGCCGAACTTGTAATGGAAAATTTGATGGCTGTACTTAAAGCGGCAAATGCTAGCGCTGATACAGTAATCAAAACGACATGTTTTTTAAGTGATATGAATGACTTTGTTACTTTCAATGAAGTATACGCACGTTATTTCCCAGAAAATGCGCCAGCACGTTCTTGTGTTGAAGTTGCTCGTTTACCGAAAGACGTGTTAGTTGAAGTTGAAGCAATCGCTTATACTCTTTAATTAGGTCTATTTATGTCTCAACCTGTCACTATTGCTGTACTTGTTACTGGTCCAGCATATGGTAGCCAAGACGCTTTAAGCGCCTATCATTATGTTAAATCTGCAATTGAATTGGGTCATACAATTCAACGTGTATTTTTTTATAATGACGGGGTGCTTAATGGCTCTACCCTGACATCTCCTGCTGCAGATGAATTTGATCTGTATAATGCTTGGTTAATATTAGCCCGTGAACATCGATTTGATTTAGATATATGCTCGGGTGCTGCGCTAAGGCGTGGTGTTATTGATCAAAGTGAAGCTGGTAAGGCTGGAAAGAGCCACTTTAATCTTGAATTACCATTTCAATTAACGGGACTAGGTCAATTAGCAGCGTCGATTGTTACTGCTGACCGAGTGATCCAGTTTTAACTATACTATTTGGTCTAATATATGTTGAGAGCCGCATTTATTACTCGTCAAGTTCCTCATGGGACGAGCCTCGCGAGAGAAACACAAGATGCTATCCTGGCAACATCCGCCCTTACTGAAGATTTAAGCGTCTTTTTTATTGGTGATGGTGTTTATCAATTGGTGAGTAAACAAAAGCCTCAGGGGATCGCGTGTCGCGACTTTGCGCCAACATTTGGTATGTTTGAGCTATATGATATCGAAAATGTTTATGTATGTGCTGATTCGCTCCTAGAGCGTGGTATAAGCGACGTCGAGTTGATTATTGACGCAGAGCGCTTGCCACAGTCTGAAATTAATCAGCGTATACGTCAGCATGCTATTATTTTGAATTTTTGATTGGTGATATAACTATGCTTCATATTTTTAAATCGTCACCTTTCTCACGCAATACGTTTATTGATAGTTTAGCCTATCTTGATGATGGTGATGTGGTGCTCTTTATTCAAGATGCCGTCGTGATTACAGCATCACACCATAAATATGCTAAAATACTTCAAGATTTAATGCCAAAAGTGACATTTTATACTTTAACAGAAGATCTCGATGCAAGAGGGTTAAAATCTATTTTAGGTCAGCAGGTTAGCTATCCTGAATTTGTTAACCTTACTGTGTCGAATTCACAAATTCAGACTTGGAACTAAATAAGCCTGATTTATACGAATTTTTAATTGTTGCGCTATAAACTTCGGGTAAGTTTTTATCTTGTAGTGTTGTAAAAGCGCTTTATTTACGATTTATTGGCAAATAAACTAATTTATTTTCAATAATACCGTTGTTATGCTTGACAGCTAAAGGCGCAATGACTAAAATTCTGCGTCCCTATATTAGGGATGATTTTTCACACGTAAAAAACTCAACGGAGCTATTTTAAATGGCAACTACTAACCAATTAGTACGCAAGCCTCGCGTAAGAAACGTTACAAAAACTAACGTTCCTGCTCTAGAAGCTTGTCCACAACGTCGTGGTGTTTGTACTCGCGTATACACTACTACTCCTAAAAAACCTAACTCGGCTCTACGTAAAGTAGCTCGTGTTCGTCTAACTAACGGTTATGAAGTTACTTCATACATCGGTGGTGAAGGCCATAACCTTCAAGAGCATAGCGTGATCTTAATCCGCGGTGGTCGTGTTAAAGATTTACCGGGTGTTCGTTACCATACAGTTCGTGGTGCGTTAGATACAGCTGGTGTTAGCGACCGTCGTAAAGGTCGTTCTAAATACGGTGCTAAACGCCCTAAAAATTAATGGTTCTTCGTTAAGTAAGGCCAAGCAAACTGTTAACTATTTATTAGTTTTGGGTAATACCTGAAGCACAACGAGGAATATAAGATGCCAAGACGTCGCGTCGTAGCTAAAAGAGAAATTTTAGCAGATCCAAAATTCGGATCAGAAATCCTAGCAAAATTCATCAACATCGTAATGGTAGACGGTAAAAAATCTACTTCTGAAGCGATTGTATATGGTGCGCTAGAAACTATCGCTACTAAAAGCGAAGACAAAACACACCTAGAGCTTTTCGAAATCGCTCTAGACAACGTTCGTCCATCGGTTGAGGTTAAATCTCGCCGTGTTGGTGGTTCAACTTACCAAGTGCCAGTAGAAGTTCGTCCTTCTCGTCGTAATGCACTAGCTATGCGTTGGTTAGTTGAAGCAGCACGTAAACGTGGTGAAAAATCAATGGCTGCTCGTCTAGCTGGAGAGCTATTCGACGCTGCTGAAAACAAAGGTTCTGCGGTTAAGAAACGTGAAGACGTTCACCGTATGGCTGACGCGAATAAAGCATTTGCTCACTATCGCTGGTAATTTTTTGACGCAGATTTTAAATCTGCGTCAACTACTTTCTGTCTAGGTTTCCTAGTAAGGGATTTATTGTGGCACGTACAACTCCGATCGAGCTCTACCGTAATATTGGTATTTGTGCTCACGTTGATGCGGGTAAAACTACAACTACAGAACGTGTTTTATTCTATACTGGTCTTTCACATAAGATTGGTGAAGTTCATGATGGCGCAGCCACTATGGATTGGATGGAACAGGAGCAGGAGCGTGGTATTACCATTACTTCTGCAGCGACAACAACAATGTGGAAAGGTATGGATGCTAAATTTAAACAGCATCGTATCAATATCATTGATACTCCGGGACACGTTGACTTCACTATTGAAGTAGAGCGTTCTCTACGAGTTCTTGATGGCGCAGTTGTCGTATTTTGTGGTGCATCAGGTGTTGAACCACAATCTGAAACGGTTTGGCGTCAAGCTGATAAATATCAAGTACCACGTGTTGTATTCGTTAATAAGATGGATCGCACAGGTGCGGATTTTGAAGCTGTAATTGACCAAATTCGTAATCGTTTGGGCGCAACTTGTGTTCCAATCCAGTTAAATATTGGTGCGGAAGAAGAGTTTGAAGGCGTAATTGATTTAATTAAGATGAAATCAATTAGCTGGAATGAAGCAGATCAAGGTATGTCATTTAGTTATGGCGAAATTCCTGCTGATCTACTTGAGCGTGCAGAAGAACTACATGAAGAATTGGTTGATGCTGCCGCCGAAGCTAACGATGAGCTTATGGATAAATACCTTGAAGAAGGTGAGTTATCTGAAGAAGAAATTAAAGCTGGTTTACGTCAACGCACGCTGAACAACGAGATCGTACTAGCGACTTGTGGTTCTGCCTTTAAAAATAAAGGTGTACAAGCGGTACTTGACGCAGTGGTTGAATTTCTTCCTAGCCCAACGGAAGTGAAAGATATCAATGGTATTGATGAGAACGAGAACGAAGTTACTTGTCCATCAAGTGACGATGCTCCGTTTGCTGCATTAGCCTTTAAGATTGCCACTGACCCATTTGTTGGTACGCTCACATTTATGCGAGTATACTCAGGTGTAGTCAATACTGGCGATAGCGTTTATAATTCTGTTAAGCAGAAGCGTGAACGTTTAGGTCGAATTGTGCAAATGCATGCGAATGATCGTCAAGAATTGAAAGAGATACGTGCAGGCGATATCGCTGCAGCAATTGGTCTTAAGGATGTCACTACTGGTGATACACTTTGTGATAATAATCATAGAGTAATCCTTGAGCGTATGGAATTTCCGGAACCGGTTATCCAGATTGCTGTAGAACCTAAAACAGTAGCCGATCAAGATAAGATGGCTATCGCGCTAAGTAAATTAGCTGCTGAAGATCCATCGTTCCGTGTTGAAACTGACGAAGAGTCAGCGCAAACACTGATATCTGGTATGGGTGAACTTCACCTGGATATTATTGTCGATCGTATGCGTCGTGAGTTTAACGTTGAATGCAACGTTGGTAAGCCTCAAGTTGCATATCGTGAATCAATTCGTGATTCAGTTGAAGCAGAAGGTAAATTCATTCGCGAGTTAGGCGGAAAAGGTCAATATGGCCATGTTCTGCTGAAACTGGAGCCGCTTGAAGCGGGTGCTGGTTTTGAATTTGTGGATGCTATTGTTGACGGTGAAGTTCCTCGTGAATTCATCCCAGCGGTAGAAAAAGGTTGTAAAGAACAGATGGATCAAGGTGTGTTAGCAGGATATCCTATCATGGATGTTCGTGTTACACTCCACGGTGGTTCATTCCACGACGTTGATTCCAATGAAATGGCATTCAAAGTCGCGGCGTCATTTGGTTGCAGACAGGGCGCATTGGATGCGAATCCAGCCTTGCTTGAACCAATGATGAAAGTTGAAATAACCACTCCAGAGGAGTGGATGGGTGATGTTGTTGGTGACGTAAGCCGTCGTCGCGGCATGATCGAAGGTATGGATGATGGCCACTCAGGTCTTAAAATTATTCATGCTAAGGTTCCTTTGTCTGCAATGTTCGGTTATGCAACTGCACTCCGTTCAGCTACACAGGGCCGCGCTTCGTATTCAATGGAATTCCTTGAATACAATGAAGCACCTAAAAACATCGCTGACGCAATTATTGAAGCGAAATAAAGTTTAACTTTGGTAGTCTTTATCATAAGATAAAGGCTTAACTGATAATAAGAAGGTACACGTCGTGTCTAAAGAAAAATTTGTACGTAGTAATACCCACGTAAACGTAGGTACAATTGGTCACGTTGACCATGGTAAAACAACTCTAACAGCAGCAATCACAAACGTACTTGCAAAAGTATACGGTGGTGAAGCTAAAGATTTCGCAGCAATCGATAACGCTCCTGAAGAAAGAGAACGTGGTATCACGATCAACACTTCACACGTTGAATACGATACGCCTAACCGTCACTACGCACACGTAGATTGCCCAGGACACGCGGATTATGTTAAAAACATGATCACTGGTGCTGCTCAAATGGACGGCGCAATCCTAGTTGTTGCTTCTACTGATGGCCCTATGCCACAAACACGTGAGCACATCCTACTTTCTCGTCAGGTTGGCGTTCCTTACATCATCGTATTCATGAACAAATGTGATATGGTTGATGATGAAGAACTACTTGAACTAGTAGAAATGGAAGTTCGTGAACTTCTTTCTGAATATGACTTCCCAGGTGATGACCTACCAGTTATCCAAGGTTCTGCTCTTAAAGCTCTTGAAGGCGAAAAAGAGTGGGAAGACAAGATCATTGAACTAGCTGAAGCGCTAGATTCATACATCCCTGATCCAGAACGTGCTATCGATATGCCTTTCATTATGCCTATCGAAGACGTGTTCTCAATCTCTGGCCGTGGTACTGTTGTAACTGGTCGTGTTGAGCAAGGTATCGTTAACGTTGGTGATTCAGTAGAAATCGTTGGTATCCGCGAAACTGTTACTACTACATGTACTGGTGTTGAAATGTTCCGTAAACTGCTTGACGAAGGTCGTGCTGGTGAGAACATTGGTGCACTTCTACGTGGTACTAAACGTGAAGACGTTGAACGTGGTCAAGTACTAGCTAAGCCTGGTTCAATCACTCCACATACTAAGTTTGAATCTGAAGTATACGTACTTTCTAAAGAAGAGGGTGGTCGTCACACTCCTTTCTTTAAAGGTTACCGTCCACAGTTCTACTTCCGTACAACTGACATCACTGGTGCTGTAGAGCTTCCAGAAGGTGTTGAAATGGTTATGCCTGGTGACAACCTTAAGTTTGTTGTTGAGCTAATCAACCCAATCGCGATGGAAGAAGGTCTACGCTTCGCTATCCGTGAAGGTGGCCGTACAGTTGGTGCTGGTGTTGTTTCTAAAGTAATCGCTTAATTTCGATTAGTTTAAACAATATATAGAAAGGTCGCTTAGGCGGCCTTTTTTTTCATCTACAATTTATTAAGAATTAAGAATTAAGAATTAAGAGAATTTGACGTTTCAAATAAGAATGACGGGGAACGTTAGGGAAAGAAGAAAAGGGATTGTGACGAACTCGGTTCGCCACACTATTTACTTAAGAGTTATTTAACTATCAGCGTTTCTTTGCATTAGCAAAGGCGTCTGCAAATGCACTATTACCAAACGAGTTACTTTTATTCTCAATTTTATGCTGTTTTTTCGGTTCGGCAACTTTATTTGTTTTAGGTCGATTTCCTAAAGAAGGCTGATTTCCTGAGTTGGATTGGCTTTGTGTTACCTCATCATCTAGTCGCATTGTTAGTGCGATTCTTTTTCTCGCAATATCAATTTCTGTCACTTTGACCTTCACTATTTGCCCAGCTTTAACTACCTCATGTGGGTCTTTGACAAAGCGATTTGTTAACGCAGAAATATGTACTAAACCGTCTTGATGAACACCGATATCAACGAAGGCACCAAAGTTAGTCACATTACTAATGATTCCTTCAAGTTGCATCCCAGGTTCTAAATCTGTGATCTTTTCAATACCGTCTTTAAATGTAGCAGTTTTGAATTCGGGTCTTGGGTCGCGGCCTGGTTTTTCTAATTCTTGCAGAATATCAATGACTGTAGGTATACCGACTTTAGCACTTGTGTAATCTTGTGGATCGAGAGATTTTAGTATTTCGCTATTGCCAATAATATCGGTAATTTTTTTACCTGTCTTTTGAGTGATATCTTTGACGACGGGATATGACTCGGGGTGAACCGAAGAGCTATCTAGTGGGTCTTTACCATTTAATATACGTAAGAACCCTGCGCATTGTTCAAATGCTTTAGGGCCTAAGCGTGCGACTTTCTTCAGTTCACTACGTTTGCTAAATGGACCATTATCATTACGATAATTAACAATATTTTCTGCGATAGTTTTATTCAACCCTGCAACGCGAGAGAGTAGGGCTGCAGATGCTAAGTTAACATCAACACCGACTTTATTTACGCAATCTTCAATGACGATATCGAGTTGTTTTGATAATAAAGTTTGGTTTACATCATGTTGATACTGACCAACACCAATCGCTTTCGGGTCAATTTTTACTAACTCTGCAAGTGGATCTTGTAAACGACGGGCAATGGATACAGCACCTCGAATTGACACATCAAGTTGTGGGAATTCATTCGCAGCCAATTCTGATGCTGAATATACCGATGCGCCCGCTTCACTGACCATTATTTTCTGTAACTTAAGTTCTGGCTTTACTTTGATTAATTCTGCAACTAACTTGTCTGTTTCTCGGGATGCGGTACCGTTACCAATGCTGACTAATTCAACCTTATGGCGCTGACATAAAGTTGCTAATGTCGACAGCGATTGTTGCCATTGCTTTTGTGGTACATGAGGATAGATAGTTGTGTGATCGAGTAACTTACCCGTTGCATCAACGATGGCAATTTTGGAACCTGTACGTAAGCCGGGATCAAGTCCAAGCGTTACTTTTGGTCCTGCAGGTGATGCCATGAGTAATGCTGTTAGGTTGGCTGCAAATACCTTGATGGCTTCAACTTCCGCTGACTCTTTCATTTTACCGATGAGTTCAGTTTCTAATTGGTTGAGTAATTTTTGTTTCCAACTACTGTGAACAACTGATTTTAGCCATTCGTCAGCGGGTTTATTTTGATAATGAATACCCAGGTGCTTTGCGATAATCACTTCACAATAGCTGGTTGCATTTTTCTCGGTAAATTCAGGATCCGCATTTAAACCGATTTGTAGCTCACCTTCATTTTTACCGCGTAGCATGGCTAACATACGGTGTGATGGTACCTTGCTAATACCTTCACTGTGAGTAAAGTAGTCTTTGAATTTACTGTCTTCTGTTGCTATTTTTTTGTTTTCTTTTGATTCAAGCGTGGCATGAGAAAGTAATTGTTTACGTACTTTAGCGATCAGCTCTGCATCGACACTCGCTTTTTCCATTAGAATAAATTTAGCGCCTTCTAATACTTGCTCTGGTTCAGAAAAATGACTTTCTGATGTAATAAATTGTTTTGCAAGTTGCAGCGGTTGCTGTTGTGGATTTTGAATTAGCGATTCTGCAAGAGGGACTAGTCCTGCTTCAATCGCTATTTGGCCTTTAGTACGGCGTTTTGTTTTAAAAGGCAGGTACAGATCTTCCAAACGTGTTTTTGTCTCTGCAGCATTGATTGCAGCTGTTAACTGCGGGGTTAGTTTACCTTGTTCTGTGATATTTTTTAAAATAGTGTCACGACGAACTTCTAGTTCACGTAAATAAGTAAGGCGCTGCTCTAGGGTTCTTAACTGGCCGTCATCTAAACCTTCAGTGACTTCTTTACGGTATCTGGCGATAAAAGGGACTGTCGACCCGTCATCTAACAGGGTAATGGCCGCGTTAACTTGGCGTACATGTGCATTGATCTCTTGTGCG
The DNA here is from genome assembly GCF_018219155.1 of Moritella sp. 24. Classification (NCBI taxonomy): domain Bacteria; kingdom Pseudomonadati; phylum Pseudomonadota; class Gammaproteobacteria; order Alteromonadales; family Moritellaceae; genus Moritella; species Moritella sp. 24. The sequence continues at coordinate 338,857 of NZ_CP056123.1, forward strand.
ATAAGAGTAGCTAATTTAGACACTTTATATCCTTAAATGGTCGTTCTTACATGAATGCAGATTATGATTCTATAAATGGTACGTATTGGATTTTGTTGATGTACCAAACTTTTTTACCTGCGGGGGTATGTACTTCCGCGTCATCATCCACTTGTTTACCGATAAGTGCTTTTGCCATTGGGGAGTCAACGGTGACGAAATTACGTTGCGGGTCTAATTCGTCACGACCAACAATTCGGCATTGAATCACAGTTCCATCATCATCTTCTAATTCGACATAGGCACCAAAATAAACGGTACCATCTTGCTGTGGGCGATAATCGATAATCTCAAGTACTTCAAGACGTTTAACTAAAAAGCGTATTTCGCGGTCGATAGTTCGCAATAAGTGTTTATTTTCTTTGTAGTCGGCATTTTCACTACGGTCGCCAAGAGAGGCTGCCCAAGATACAACTTTTGTGACTCTCGGGCGTTCTTCTTTCCAGAGAAACTTAAGGCGTTTATCTAATGTTTCCCAACCGGCTCGCGTGATTAAGTTTGATATAGCCAATGCGATGACCTTCTTCAATTATGATGATGGGAAATTATAGCAATAGCACAGCTCAATAGCTCATTTTCGTTATCGGAGATATAAAAAATGCCAGCTCGATAATTCGATACTGGCATTTATTTGGTTATTTAAATTGACGTTAATTGTTTATTTAAATGTGAGCCTTAAAGTTGAGGGCCTGCAGCAAGTAGTGCTTTGCCTTCTTCGTTATCTGTGAATTTTTCGAAGTTATTCACGAAACGTTTAGCAAGGTCTACCGCTTTCTCTTCCCATACGTTTGTATCTTCATACGTATCACGTGGGTCAAGGATATTCGTATCACAGCCAGGTAGTGCTGTTGGCACTTCTAGATTGAAATAAGGAATATTTTTAGTTTCTGCTTTTTCAATTGAACCATCAAGGATCGCATCGATAATTGCACGCGTATCTTTAATTGAGATTCGTTTACCAGTGCCGTTCCAACCCGTATTCACCAAGTAAGCTTGCGCACCTGATGCTTCCATACGTTTCACTAACTCTTGACCGTATTTTGTTGGGTGAAGCGATAAGAATGCTGCACCGAAACATGCAGAGAACGTAGGTGTTGGTTCTGTAATACCACGTTCAGTACCAGCTAATTTAGCGGTGAATCCTGATAGGAAATGGTATTTAGTTTGTTCTGGCGTTAGTTTAGATACTGGCGGTAAAACACCAAATGCATCCGCACTTAAGAAAATAACTTTATTTGCGTGGCCACCTTTTGAGATCGGCTTAACAATATTTTCGATATGCTCGATTGGATATGAAACACGTGTATTTTCTGTTTTTGAACCATCGTCATAATCAACTGTGCCGCCGTCAAGAACGGTCACGTTTTCAAGTAGAGCGTCGCGACGGATTGCACCGAAAATTTCTGGTTCAGCTTCAGCGCTTAATTTAATTGTTTTTGCGTAACAGCCGCCTTCAAAGTTGAATACGCCATCGTCATCCCAACCGTGTTCATCATCACCGATTAACTGGCGTTTTGGATCAGTTGATAATGTTGTTTTACCTGTACCAGACAGACCAAAGAAGATCGCTGTTTCACCTTCAGCACTTACATTTGCTGAGCAGTGCATTGATGCGATACCTTGCAGCGGTAATAAGTAGTTCATGTAAGAGAACATACCTTTTTTCATTTCGCCGCCGTACCAAGTACCACCGATAAGTTGAATTTTCTCTGTTAAATTGAAGGCAACAAAATTTTCAGAGTTTAAGCCGTGCTTTTCCCAATTAGGGTTAGTGCATTTAGCACCATTCATTACAACGAAGTCAGGTTCATAAGTTGCTAATTCTTCTTCGCTCGGGCGGATGAACATGTTCTTAACGAAATGAGCTTGCCATGCAACTTCTGTAATGAAACGTACTTTTAGACGTGTATTCGCATTTGCGCCACAGTAAGTATCTACTACGAATAAACGTTTAGTTGATAGCTGTTGTGTTACGAGTGTTTTAAGGTCACCCCATACTTCTTGAGTGATTGCCTTGTTATCATTTTTACCTTGATCTGACCACCATACAGTATCGCGTGTTGTGTCATCACGAACAATGTATTTATCTTTTGGCGAACGACCAGTAAAGATACCTGTATCAACAGCAACTGCACCAGATTCAGTTACGATACCTTTTTCGTAGCCTTCTAGGCCCGCTTTTGTTTCTTCTTCAAAAAGTAGATCGTAAGAAGGGTTATATACGATTTCTTCAACATCCTTGATGCCATATACCGATAGATCGATATTGGCGCCAATAACTGTATTTTTATTTTTTACTTCTGTCATTGGTATCTCCTGGGGGTATAGAGTTTAATTTAGTGTTTCAGATTAAATTAAGCTTGGTTTCAAATTATTAAATTTAATGGGTGCACTTACGGCACCCTTATTATTAAATCTAGTATTATTAAACGGTGTATTTCGGTGTATTTCGGTGTATTTAATACACTCTTATTTACATGTCGTTTAATGTACTGGGTTGCCAACTTGTGGTGTATGAATATCTTCTACATCACCTGCGTTGAAGGCATAAAGAGAACCGCAATAATCGCAGTGCATCTCGATTTGTCCTTTTTCAGCAATAATATCAAGTAGCTCTTCTTTTGCTACATTAAGTAATGCAGCTGCACTACGTTCGTGTGAGCAACCACATTTAAATGATACGGTTTGTGGATCGAATAAGCGTACTTTTTCTTGGTGGTAAAGTCGTACTAATACATCTTCAGCATCGAGATTAAATAATTCATCATCTTTAATCGTTTCTGTTAATGCTGCTAGATGTTCAAAATCTTCATGCGAACTTTTCTTGTCATCTGATGCTGGTAATTTTTGTAACATCATGCCGGCTGCTTGTTTTCTATAGCCAACTTTACCTGTACGGAACCATAAACGTGTTGTTAATTGCTCAGATTGTTCGAAGTATTGTTCTAAACATTCTTGTAATGTTTCGCCACCAAGATCAACGATACCTTGGTAACGCTCGCCTTTGTCTGGTGAGATAGTAATAACCATTACACCTTTACCAATAAGTTCTTTTACATTATTTGTATCTGGTACTGAACCATTCCAGCGAGCAACGCCACGTAATTCAAGATCTTCGTTACCATTGATAACAGCAAGTGTCACCGGTCCGTCACCTTGTAACTGTACAGTGATAGAGCCTTTAAACTTTAGCGTTGCTGTTAATAGACTTGTTGCAACTTGTAACTCGCCGAGTAGGCGTTGAACGGGTCTTGGATAATTTAGGTTTTCTAAAATATCAATAAAGCTTTGTTCAAGTTGTACGATTTCACCACGTACTTGATGATCTTCAAATAGGTAACGGTGTAATAAGTCTTTCTGGCTCATATTATTCTCGATGTTAAAGTTAATGATTTTTTATCCGCAATAGTTCTCGACGTTGTTTTTTGTCGGGACGTTTATCGGGGCTAGGGTTATACAATGTATTCAGTTTACGCGCGACATCATTTTGTGCACGCTTTTCAACACTACTTGGTGTTTCTTCATACAGAGTAGCCGCTTCTGGTGCCCCTCTCCTTTGCGCGGAAAGCTGCTTTACGATCACTTCCTTTTCATCAAAGCCTTGTTTTATTTTTATTGTTGCACCCAACTCAACCGTTTTACTGGGTTTTGCACGTTGGTCATTGTAGCGGATTTTACCACTTTGAACCATTTCTCTGGCAATAGCACGGGTTTTATAAAACCGTGAGGCCCATAGCCATTTATCTAAACGTACATCACTATCTGGTTTGGTATTTTTTGACATATTTAATGTAACCATATTCCAAATAAACGTTTTTATAAGGCTGATTATAACAGATAAGTAAACGACTAAGAGAGTCTTTTATTACTTTGGTATACACATTTCATTAACTAAAGTGTGTGGTAGATTTCACATTTCCTTCATCATTGTTTCATTTGTAAGTGTTGTAATAATAGTGTGGCGAATAATCAGAATTCATATATTCTTTTAAAGGTTAGTGCTTATATATGCCAACAATCTCTAAAAGTATTATGCTCTTGTCATTATTGGACTGATTTTGTTCATTTTGTGGAGTTAAGACTTGTAGGGGTAAAATCAGAGGGCTACTATTGGTCAGTTAAATTTTAGACTTTTATTCAGGTTATAATTAACGCTGGTAAAGTACTTTATTTTGAAAGTCATGCTGTATTAAGGTAATAAAAAAAATGGATAATTTAGATGCGCTTAAGCAGCTTGTAATTAAACTTCCGCAAAAACAAATAGCGACTTTTTGCTGTTATTCATTACTGACTGTTTTTTGTTATCAATCAGCGTTATTAACTTGGCAAGTGTGGCCGAAAAAATCAGACTCTGCAACGTCATGGCAACCTATTTTTAGTCGTGATAGCAATCAAGTTAAAAATTATGAATTAAACACACTTCGTAATCTGCACGTGTTTGGCAAGCCGCAAACTGAAAAGCAGGCTGCTGTTGTGGTACAAAATATAGATGCACCAAAAACTCGACTACGTTTAACCCTTGCTGGTCTCGTTGCTAGCAGTGAACCGAGTTTAGCATTAGCAATTATTGAGCATAAAGGTAAACAAGAGACATATGCGATTGATGAAGAAATTGGTTCGACAAATGCGACATTGAATCAGGTTTTTTCTGATCGCGTACTGATTGAATACCAAGGAAATTTAGAAACCTTGATGCTTGATGGTGAAGAATTTACGCGTGAGACAAGTCAACAACAAACTCGGAGTTCAGATTCAAGGGAATCTCCTAAAGACTTATCAAATCTGAGAAAGAGCTTATTAGCTAACCCTGCCAGTATTACCGATTATGTGCGTATTTCACCTGTTCGTTCGAACGGTAAACTTGCGGGTTATCGCGTTAATCCGGGTAAGAATCGTGAATTATTTAAAGAAGTAGGCCTACAGCCTAATGATCTCGCTGTGTCGTTAAATGGATATGATTTAACAGATACACGCCAAGCAATGGAAGTTGCCAAACAGCTTAAAGATTTGACTGAAATGTCGCTAACCGTTGAGCGTGATGGACAATTACATAGTATTTATTTAAGTATGCCAGAGTAGCCATTTGAGCAGTACAAATTTTAGGTAGCTAAGGATAAAGATGAACCTTAATAATGTTGGAAAAAAATTAACTGGATTAGCGTCAGGGATATTGCTCGGTATTAGCAGTATGGCAACGGCAGCAGACTATTCTGCAAGTTTTAAAGGCACTGATATTAATGAATTTATTAATGTCGTGGGAAAAAACTTAAATAAAACAGTAATCGTCGATCCCAGCGTACGCGGGAAGGTCAATGTTCGTAGTTATGATCTGTTAAATGAAGAACAGTACTATCAATTTTTCCTTAATGTACTCGATGTGTATGGTTATGCTGTTGTTAAGATGGACAACGGTGTACTTAAAGTTATTAAGAGCAAGGTAGCTAAAACATCAAGCATCCCAGTTGTTGACGATAAAAACCCGGGACAGGGTGATGAAATGGTCACTCGTGTTGTACCTGTACGTAATGTATCGGTACGTGAGTTATCTCCGCTATTACGTCAATTAAATGATAATGCTGGCGGTGGTAATGTTGTGCATTATGAACCATCGAACGTATTAATGCTGACTGGTCGCGCTGCGGTTGTAAATCGTTTGGTTGAAATTGTTCGTCGTGTCGATAAAGCGGGTGATCAAGAGGTTGATATCATCCACCTTAAGTATGCATCTGCAAGTGAGATGGTTCGTATTATTGACACGCTAACAAAAGGCGATGGGAAGTCAAAAATACCAAGTATCTTACAGCCTAAAATTGTTGCTGACGATCGTACAAATGCAGTTGTTATTAGTGGTGATCCAAAAGCGCGTCAACGTGTAGCCACATTAATTCAGCAGCTTGATAGTGAATTAGAAAGTACCGGTAATACCCGTGTTATTTATTTGAAATACGCTAATGCGAAAGAAGTGTCTGAAGTATTAAAGGGTGTGAGTAGTTCTATTGAAGGTGGTAAATCAAGTTCATCGTCAAAGTCAAAATCGAGTTCATCAAAATCAAATCTTAGTATCGAACCACATGAAGATACGAACTCTTTAGTTATTACTGCACAACCTGATGTAATGCGTACGTTAGAGCAAGTGATTAATCAACTTGATATTCGTCGAGCGCAAGTATTGGTTGAAGCTATTATCGTTGAACTGTCTGAAGGTGACGGTGTTAACTTTGGTATTCAGTGGATCACTGAAGCGGGTGGTACCCAATATAACAATGGTACTCAGGTGCCGTTAACAACGATTGGCGCTGGTCTGATCGATGCTCAAGATAAAACAACGACGACGACAACAACAACGATTGTTAATGGTGTCGCAACTCCAGTGACAACGGAGTCTACGACCTCGGGTGATGTGTCTACATTAGCATCAGCATTAAGTGGTATTAATGGTCTGGCAATGGGCGTGATGAATAGTTCGGGTAGCTTTGGCGCAATTATTCAAGCAGCAGCGAATGACACTCAATCGAACATTCTTGCAACGCCAAGCATTATGACGCTCGATAACCAAGAAGCATCATTCATTGTTGGTGAGGAAGTACCTGTTATCACTGGCTCATCAGCAAGTTCGGGTAATGATAATCCATTCCAGACGGTTGAACGTCAGGAAGTGGGTATTAAATTAAAAGTGACACCTCAAATTAACGAAGGTGATGCAGTTCAATTGACGATCGAACAAGAGGTATCACAAGTGTTAGGTTCAACATCTGTGGATGTGACCTTTGCAAAACGCCAAGTGAATACGACTATTTTGGCTGATAGTGGTCAAACGATTGTGATTGGTGGTTTACTTGATGAACAAGTCACAGAGAGTATTTCTAAGGTGCCTTGGCTAGGTGATATCCCTTGGATTGGTAATTTATTTAAATCAACATCATCAAGCACGAAAAAGCGTAATCTGATGGTATTCATTAAACCAACGATTATTCGCGATAACTCTTCTATTCGAGGTCTGAGTAATCGTAAATATAGCTTAATGCGAGCACATCAGTTATTACAGCAGGAAGACGGTGTAGCATTAATGCCATATACCGATGTACCTGTGTTGCCTAAATTTAATGAAGAACGTGTTATTTCTCCAGCCCTTCGTCAATATCTTGAAGAACAAGATAACCAAACTATTGAATTTGATGTGACAACAAAGCCATCAGTACCTGATGAAGATACGTCAAACAGTGAGGCTGAGTAGATGGATACTCAGGAGTATGATGATATAGGGGAGAGCGAACGCTTACCCTTTTCTTTCGCTAAAAAGTTTGGTGTCGTCTTAAGTGAAATTGATGATGCTTGGGTCTTATATCATAAAGCGGATGTTGCACCTGCAACGGTACTTGAAGTGCGCCGTAATTTAGGCCAAGCGTTTAAATTAGCCTTGTTAGATGATGACGCGTTTGAATTAAAATTGACGCAAGTCTTTCAGCGCGATTCGTCAGAAGCACGACAGTTAATGCAAGATATTGGTAATGAAGTCGACTTTTTTACGTTAGCAGAAGAATTACCAACAGAAGAAGATCTGTTGGAGTCTGATGATGACGCGCCGATTATTAAACTAATTAATGCAATGTTGAGTGAAGCGATTAAAGAAGGTGCTTCAGATATTCATGTTGAAACTTTTGAGCGTGCGCTTGTTATCCGTTTCCGTATTGATGGTGTATTAAGAGAAATTTTGAAGCCTAATCGCCAATTAGCATCATTATTGATATCTCGTATTAAAGTGATGTCAAAAATGGATATTGCAGAAAAACGAGTTCCTCAAGATGGCCGTATCTCGTTGCGAATCGGTGGTCGTGGTGTGGATGTTCGTGTATCCACTTTACCATCGAGTTTTGGTGAGCGTGTTGTAATGCGTTTATTAGATAAAAATAATGCGAAGTTGGAATTAGCACATTTAGGCATGACATTAGACAATCGTAATAAAATGTCTGAACTGATTCATAAGCCCCATGGTATTATTTTAGTGACTGGTCCTACGGGCTCGGGTAAGAGTACCACCTTGTATGCCGCACTATCCGATATTAACAGTAAAGACCGTAATATCTTAACGGTTGAAGATCCAATTGAATATCAACTTGACGGTATAGGCCAAACGCAGGTTAACCCAAAAGTTGATATGACTTTCTCTCGTGGTTTACGTGCTATTTTACGTCAAGATCCCGATGTTGTGATGATCGGTGAGGTTCGTGACTTAGAAACTGCACAAATAGCGGTTCAAGCCAGTTTGACTGGTCACTTAGTATTATCAACGTTACATACTAATACTGCCGTCGGTGCTGTTACTCGTCTACGTGATATGGGATTAGAGCCGTTCTTATTATCATCGAGTGTACTAGGTGTATTAGCGCAGCGTTTAGTTCGAACGCTTTGTTCTGACTGTCGAGAGAGTGCGCCACCAACGGAGCGAGAGCTTGAGCAGTTAGCGTCTAATCGAGTTGTTGATGCAACCGTTATTTATCACCCTAAAGGCTGTGAAAAATGTAATCACACAGGCTATCGAGGCCGAACAGGTATTCACGAGTTATTAATCGTTGATGAAGATGTACGTGACATGATTCATAGTGGTGCGGGTGAACAGGTTGTTGAACGCCATATTCGTCCTTTCACTCCGAGTATCCGTCAAGATGGTATCGCTAAAGTACTTGAAGGTGCGACAACCTTAGAAGAAGTACTTCGTGTGACAAGAGAGGGATAAGCATGCCTGCATTTGCATATTTAGCGATAGATCAAAAAGGTAAAAAGAAAAAAGGGGTACTGGAAGCTGATGGTCCAAAGCAAGCACGTAATTTATTACGTGAAAAAGGCTTAACGCCGCTTGAAGTGGAAATGTCAGCGGATGCTGAAAAGAAAAAAGCATCGGGTTTATTTACGTTTAAGCGCGGTATTAGTACGGCGGACATGGCGTTATTAACGCGTCAGCTATCTACCCTGATTGCAGCATCGTTACCTTTGGAAGAGTCATTAAAAGCGGTAGCAGAGCAAAGTGAACTGCCTCGTATCCAGAATATGATCTTAGCGGTTCGAAGCCGTGTTGTTGAAGGGCATACTTTAGCGGAAAGCTTTGCTGAATTTCCACATGCTTTTGATAATTTATATTGTGCCATGGTGGCTTCGGGTGAAAAGTCGGGACATCTAGATAAAGTATTAAATCGATTGGCTGATTATACTGAGCAGCGTCAAAAAATGACGAGTCAGCTAACGCAGGCCATGATTTATCCTGTGATGTTAACGCTGGTGGCTATTGGTGTTGTGTCATTATTATTAACCAGTGTTGTTCCTAAAGTGGTCGGTCAATTTCAGCACATGGGACAAGAATTACCACAAATAACGCAAATACTGATCGGGCTTTCTGATTTTGTCAGTAACTATGGTCTTTATCTCGTTGCGGCTATTGTATTGATGATTATTGTCACGAAGCGGATGCTATTAAAACCTGCTAATCGATTGGTATTTGATGAACGATTATTAAAAGTACCTGTCATTGGTAAGGTAAGTCGTGGCGTCAATACCGCTCGTTTTGCACGAACGTTAAGTATCTTGAACGCCAGTGCTGTACCGCTATTGGAAAGTATGTCGATTGCAGGGCAAGTATTAACGAACATGCACGCTCGTCGATTGGTTGAGGTTGCGACCGCTCGGGTTCGAGAGGGTACGAGCTTAAGAGCAGCATTAACGGAAACAAAATTATTTCCGCCAATGATGCTGCATATGATTGCAAGTGGTGAGCAAAGTGGTGAATTAGGCCCAATGTTAGAACGTGCGGCAGATAACCAAGATTCACAATTTGAATCACAAGTGACCATGGCATTGGGCATTTTTCAACCCTTGCTGGTGGTGAGTATGTCGTTTGTTGTATTATTTATCGTGATGGCGATTCTTCAACCTATTTTGTCTTTAAACCAGATGGTTGCAGGTTAAAAATTTATTTTAAGTAGAGGATGTTATGAATAATAAAAAACGGAATATGTCAGGTTTTACCCTGTTAGAGATCATGGTTGTAATCGTGATTTTAGGTGTACTTGCATCAATGGTTATCCCTAATTTATTAGGTAACAAAGAAAAAGCAGATCGCCAAAAAGTAGTATCAGATATTGTGGCATTAGAGAATGCACTTGATATGTACAAGTTGGACAACAGCCGCTATCCAACGACAGAGCAAGGTCTAGACGCATTAGTTGAAATGCCGGATGTAGATCCAGAGCCAAGAGATTATCGTACTGGTGGTTATATCAAGCGTTTACCTCAAGACCCATGGGGTAATGAATATCTTTTAGTTAGCCCAGGTGAAAATGGTCAAGTTGATATTTATTCTATCGGTTTAGATGGTGAAGAAGGTTCTGATGACGACATCGGTAACTGGAACATGCACGAGAAGTAAATAAGTATTTCATTCAGGCACAGAGCATTTTCTGTGCCTTTTTATATCCATCTGAACGCATTCGATGTTAATCCCTATTTTATTCTTATGCGCATCAAGAACAATCAAAGGCATATAATGCAAGATCGTACCCATCAAGAATCTGGCTTTACACTATTAGAAATAATGTTAGTTATATTCTTAATGGGCATGGTAGTCACTGGTGTTGTCATGACTATGAATACAGCAGGGCCGGACCGACAGCTGAAAAAAGAAGCCGCGCGTTTTATCGGTGTGTTAGAACTTGCCGAAGAAGAAGCGTTACTCAGTAGTATTGAAATGGGTTTAGTGATTGAAGAGCAGCAATATCAATTTGTGTATTTAGATGATAATGACAGATGGACAGTCTTTGAAAACTCTAAATTCTTTACAAAAAAAGAACTTGGAGAAGATATGCTTATCTCGCTCGAATTGGCTGGATTAAAAGCCGAGGGCAGTTTGTTAGGTGACCGAAAGTTGTTTGCTGATGATGACGGTTTATTTGAAGATGATGGTGGGTTATTTGAGGGCGATAACAAAGAAACACGTATTGAACCCGATGTCTTTATCTATTCAAGTGGTGAAATAACGGACTTTACTGTGACGTTTACCTATATGGACGCAGACCTTGGTGATAGTAGTGTCGAAGTCTCATTTGATGAGTATGGTAAATTAATGATTAATACGACTACGGATGGGTTTTAATGAAATCTCGAGTAGGTAAATCAAGCTTGCGAAAACAAGTCGGTATGACATTACTTGAAGTGATGGTGGCGATGTCGGTGTTTGCAACTGCTGGTCTTGCAGTGATGAAAGTCGCCACTGAAAACCTCAGTAGCTTAGCCTATTTGGAAGAAAAAACACTCGCCAATTGGGTTGCCTCAAATACACTGACAGAATTAAAACTAGCAAAAACAATCCCCGGAAAATCATGGCGTAAAGGTGAATCTGAATTGGGGGGTAGAACCTGGTTTTGGCGTTATAAAGCGGAAGGCACAGACAGTAATGACTTCGTTGGTATCACTGTCGAAGTGGCGACAGACAAAAAGTATGAATCAACCGTTAGTCATATTCTTACCTACGTGGTGCGCTAAGATGAGTCGAGTAAATAAAAAACATCAAAGTGGCTTTACGTTAATCGAAATGATGATTGCAATCGCTATCTTCGCAATATTAAGTCTGGGCGCTTATCAGGTATTACAAGGCGTATTACGCAGTGATGAAATATCAGCAGAGCGCGGTAATGCGCTAAAGCAGTTACAACGCGCGATGGTTTTTGTAGAACGTGATTTCCAGCAAATGAATGCACGTAATAATCGCAGTGATGATGAGTTAACGGCGATGCCACTACAAGCTGGAAAGTTTATGTTTGATAGTGATGAAGATGGAATCGCATTTGTGCGAAGTGGTTGGCGTAATCCATTATCTCAGTTACCTCGTTCATCATTGCAGCGAGTGATGTATCGCGTTAAAGATTCATATTTAGAACGTTTAAGTTACGTGTATTTAGATCCTACTACGGGTGAAGAGCCGAAGAGACAACGCATTTTAGATAATGTTGAATCACTGACATTTGAGTTTTACGACCAGAATAAGTGGCATGAGACTTGGGCGAATAAAAAGGCGCTACCTGATGGTGTTAAAATGACGCTGACATTAAAACGCTTTGGCGAAATTCAGCGTTTATTCTTATTGCCTAAAGCAACCGTTGACAGTAATAGAAGTGATAATGAAGAGGAGTCTAGCTCATGATATACGCTCCTAAACAACGCGGTATTGCATTGCTGACAGTGTTACTCATTCTTGCAGTGATGGTGGTTATTGCCAGTAATATGTCTTCACGCTTACAACTTGAATTACGTCGTACCAGCAATGCAATGACACATCAGCAAGCGTTATGGTATGCCTACGGTGCTGAAGCATTAGTAGAGAAAGGTTTAAAGCAAGCATTGAAAGATGATAGCACCATTAATCTAGATCAGTATTGGGCAGCCGAGGGCATGATCTATCCGGTTGAAAATGGTCAAATTGGCGGCCAAGTGTTTGATCTACAGGCCTGCTTTAATGTTAATGCGGTTACCGGACCAGATAAAGACGCGCAAGCCCCTTTAGCCGTACGTCAGTTCCGTAATTTGTTAGAGCAATTGGAATTGGATGCGTATGAAGCTGAACAACTCAGTGATGCACTACGTGATTGGATTGATGCTGATACCAATGTCGTGTCTAGCTATGGTGTTGAGGATGCGTATTATGAATCACTTAATTATCCTTATCAGGCTGGTAATCAACGACTACTGAGTGCGACAGAGTTACGTGCAATAAAAGGGTTTAATCAGGTGACTTATCGTAAAGTTCGCCCTTACTTATGTGCATTACCGACATCGACATTAAAGGTTAACGTTAATACGATTGCAGTTGATAAGGCTGAGATATTAGCTGGATTATTTTCAGGGAAGTTATCGTTAGATTTAGCTAAGTCTATCTTAGAAGAAAGACCAAGTGGTGGTTGGGAGAAAACAACTGATTTTTGGGCTTTACCTATGCTGGTTAATATTAAAATGAGTTCCGAAGAAAAAAGTGTATTTGATGTGAAAAGTAGTTATTTTGTTGCGTTACTACAGGCTGAGTTTGATAGTGCAACGATTAAAGTAGAGTCAGTATTTAAAGCTGAAAGTAAAGATAGCGTTTATGTTATTCGTCGACAATTCGGAGGAGCTCAATGAGTGAGCAATTAGTAGTAAGGCTTGGTAGTGAAAGTCGACAAGCAATACATTGGTTGGTTTGGTCAAGTGTAGAAAGTGAAATCATTGCATCGGGTATTTTGGCTAACGCCTCCGATCTGCGTGAATTAAAGTCACGTGCTGGTGGCCGGCCGATTATTACGTTAGTACCAAGTTGTGATGTGACATTTAAAGATGTTGAATTACCTGGCCGTAGTAATAAACAATTACTCAATGCGCTTCCTTACATGCTAGAGCAAGAGCTTAGCAGTGACATTGATAAATTACACTTTTCAGTTTTAGATAAAGTAGCAAATACAGTTTCTGTTGCTGTTATAGCACATGACAAAATGCAGCAATGGCTGACTTGGCTAGAAGATGCGGAGTTGGTGTGTGAACAATTTATCCCAGATACGTTGACACTACCATACAGTGATGAAAGTTGGAGTGCGGTTGAATTAGATAATCAGTGGCTTATTAGACAAACTCGTACGCAAGGTATGTGTATTGAAACGGATCTGCTTGGTTTTGTATTCGCAGCATCTGATAATGCCGACGCTGACGATAGTACCGTGCAAACTGTCATAAGCTATTCTGCTATCGAGCCTCTTACGTTAGCTCACTGGCAACAAGGTGATATTGAGCTGCCAATGAAGCTTTGTGCTGAAGGAGCTGTTACAAGTCGTTATAACTTATTGCAAGGGCAATACCAAATTGTACGTGAAGAAAACGTCGCATTGAAATTATGGCGTGGTACGGCAATTGCCGCAGGCTTAGTACTTATTGTGTTGTTTGCTAATCAGTTTGTAATGTTAAATAAACTAGAGCAGCAGCAAGCCGCGTTAGAAAATGATATTAAGCAAGTTTATAAAACGGTATTTAAACCGAAAAAAATGCGCCTTAATACACGTTTAGTCAAAAAACAGATGCAAAGTCGATTGAATGACTTACGTGGTGGCGGTGATAGTTCAGGCTTTTTAGTTATGTTGAGCAAACTCACGCCTACTTTTAAACAGTTGCCAGGTATTCAACCTATTTCAGTCCGATATGATTCGAAACAAGCATCATTACGATTACAAGCAAGTGCAGTTGATTTTCAAGTGTTTGATACATTTAAAGCATCGTTATCAACACAGTTTAATGTTGCACAAGGGACGTTAAGCCAACGAGATGGCCGAGTCCAAGGTACGCTTGATATTAAGGATAAAAAATGAAGTCACATTGGCAACAATTAGAACAAAAAGAAAAGCAGCTAATCAGTATATTAATCGCCACCTTGTTACTTGCTGGTGGCTATTGGTTACTTTGGCAGCCGTTACAAAATGATATAGTGAATACTCAACGAAAAGTGAACGTGCAAACGCAAACACTGGCAGATGTTAAAGTCATTGGACAAAAGATAATGGATTTACAGGGCGGGCAAGCTGCGCGTTCTGAGACTGGTGATCTGAATCAGTTGGTCAGCCGCAGTGCTGCACGTGACAAAATTGTAATCACACGTATACAAGCTAAAACAGACAATCTACAAGTATGGATTGATGATGTAAATTTTAACAAATTAACGGCTTGGTTAGAAAAGTTAAACAAACAATATGGTATCGAGATACAGAATATTGACCTGAGTGTATCGGATACCAAAGGTATGGTTAAGGTACGTCGACTACAATTAGGAAAAAGAGCATGAGAAATAAAATCCTAGGCCTATGCTTTATCGTGTTTGCTTACGCTTCTTTCCTTATCGGCACATTACCAGCTACGTTAGCATTGTCATATGTACCGTTACCCGCTAATTTAACGATAAGCCAAGTTGAAGGTACAGTGTGGGAAGGGGAAGCAAAACGTGTATCGTTTGATAATATTAATGTTGACGATATTCGCTGGAATACATCGTTTATCGCGTTGTTAACAGGCAATGTACAAGTTGATGTTGAATTTGGTCGTGGCAAAAATAGCTTACGCGGTAATGGTGAAATTGGCTATTCAAGTGCAGGTGTTTATGCGCAAGATTTTACTGCTACGGCAAGTTCAGAGTGGTTAATTGCAGCGAGCAATGTACCATTACCAGTGACAACGAAAGGTTTAGTTAAGTTAACGCTCGTCGAAATGCAGCAAGGCCAACCTTGGTGTGAGCAGCTTGACGGACAGTTGAGTTGGTCTAATGCAGAAGTTGAATCTTTATTAGGTAATATCATGATTGACTCTGCGGTAGCAAAGTTGAGTTGTGATAAAGGTGCGGTTGTTGCCAATATTAAACAAAGCTCTAATCAACTTAAATTATCTGGTATAGCGAAGTTAGAAGGTAAAGGGAAGTACACACTTTCAGCCGTACTTGTTCCAAGTAATGAATTACCAGAATCAATACGCAGTAATTTACGTTATGTTGGTAAAGAAAATGCCAACGGTGAATATAAGATTAATTACGCTGGGCGTATATAGATGTTTTTATATCTAGCCAGTGTAATGACAAGGATGCAGAATTAAAATGACACATCAGAAACCAAAAATATTAAATACGCGTATCGTCGCTGAAAGTCGATTGTTTAAAATTGAGTCTGTCGCCCTTCGTTTTTCAAATGGGGTTGAACGTACCTACGAGAGAATGAAAGGTGGTGGTCATGGTGCTGTCATGATGGTGCCTATAGATGCCGAGAATAACCTTATCTTGATCCGTGAGTATGCAGTTGGTACCGAGCGTTATGAGTTAGGTTTTCCTAAAGGTGCAATTGATAAAGGCGAAACATCATTGATTGCGGCTAACCGAGAGCTAATGGAAGAGATTGGATTTGGGGCTAAAACGTTAACGTTACTTAAAGAAGTTAATTTAGCACCGAGTTATTTTTCAGCTCGCATGCAAATCTATCTTGCTCAAGGATTGTATCCTGAATCTTGTGAAGGTGATGAACCGGAACCACTTGAAATTATAAAGTGGCCATTATCGAAGGCTCATGAGCTTCTTGATAACGACGAAATCACAGAATCACGTGCTATTTGTGCATTATTACTTGCCCTTAAACAATTAGATAAGTAATACTAAATCATTAAGCTATGGCGAGAATAAAGTAGGAAGTGCGATATGCAAGTAATGACCTTAATTCCAGAGTTAAAAAAAATTGCACGCGGCACTGGTGCAGTTATTTATGATATTTATAAGTCGGGAGAGTTCGAACAAGAAATAAAGCTTGATCACACTCCGGTCACTAGTGCTGACATCGCAGCTCATCAATATTTATTAGCACAGTTGACGTTGCTAACTCCTGATATTCCAATCCTCTCTGAAGAAGACTGCGACATAGACACTGCGGAGCGTCAATCTTGGGATACTTATTGGTTATTAGATCCTCTTGATGGAACACAAGAATTTATTTCTCGTAGTGGTGACTTTGCAACGATCATTGCATTAGTACATAAAAACAAACCTGTTCTAGGTATGATTTACGGTCCTAAAGATGATGTTTTATATTGGGCTGTTGATGGCGAAGGCGCATATAAAGAAACACCAGAAGGTGAGGAACGTATATTTAGTCACACATGCCAGCAACCATTAACGAGTTTGAATGTTGTTGTGAGTCGAGTTCAGAACCCTGATAACATCCGACAATTAGTAGCAGATGAAATTGACTTAGAACTGCAATCTTTAGGCTCTGCAAGCTTAAAAGGGTGTTTGGTTGCTGAAGGTAAAGCTGATTGCTATGTACGCTTAGGTATTACTGGTGAGTGGGATACCGCTGGCACACAATGCATTGTTGCAGAAGCGGGCGGTGCGATTCTGGACCTGAATTTAAATCCGTTGTCTTATAACCAACGTGAGACATTAAAAAACCCAGATTTTATCGTATTTGGAGATCGTAATTTAGCATGGTCAGACATCTTAACAAGATAAGCTAAATCGATATAAGACAAACAAAAAGGTCAGCAATAAGCTGACCTTTTTGTTATTTACTTAGCTGTTATAACGTATTACTGGAATGATGTTACTACCAGAATAAGTACTAATACAGGGCAAACAAACTTAACGTATACAGGCCAGATCTTCCAGAAGATAGAATGCTCTGTTACACCCTCTTGCTCTCTGATTTCTGCCATTAAGCCTTTACGACTCCAAACCCAACCAGCGAAGACGGCAACACCTAAACTAATCAGTGGTTGTGCGTATTGCGTTGTGAGTGTTATTACAAAACCAAATAGCGATGAGAAGTTAAAGACAATCACTAAACTTAATGCTGTAACGATAGTACCAACGATATAAGCTGCTTTCTTACGCGTCATTGATGCGCGCTCTGCAAGATAGCTTGTTGGTGACTCCATCATACCAATAGCAGATGTTAATGCGGCTACAAACAGTAACGCAAAGAATAGAATCGATACAGGGTATTGTGCAGCGCCCATTGTTTCAAATAATGCTGGTAATACCGTGAATACAAGCGTATCTGAGCTAAGCAGACTTCCATCAGCAGCAAAAATTTCAACACCGTTGTGCGCAGCAACGTACATCGCAGGTAAGATAACCATACCCGCAACAAATGCGACTGCTGTATCCATTAATGTTACTTGTGCCGCTAGCTTAGCAATGTTGTCTTTTTTGTTTAAGTAAGAACCGTATACCATCATGCAACCGCTGCCCAATGAGAGCGAGAAGAATGTTTGACCTAAAGCACCAATTAACACGTCTCGGTCCATGATTCGACTAAAGTCTGGAATCAGTAATGCTTGTATACCAAGCTCTGCACCTGGCTGAGTGACAATATAAACCATTGCAGCGATAAGCATTAAAAATAAGAGTGGCATTAAACGTTTCGACCACTTTTCAATGCCGTCTTCTACACCTTGCTGGATCACGACGATAGTGAACATCGCAAATATCACCGTAAATATAATATTACGTGATAATGACATATCAACTAACCAACTCGCAGTCGTTGTTGCACCTATGATCTCAGCTACGGGAGCAAAGGTATTACTGATAAACCAACCCGATAAAATACCGTAGAAAGAGAAAATCAGTGCTGACGTTACAATTGCTGACAGACCAATAATAATACCAATTAACTTAACGCTTTTACTTTTAGCCAGCTTACTTAATGCGTTTGCTGGATTTGTTTGTCCATGTCGACCGATCATCAGTTCAGCAATTAACATTGGATAGCCAAGCATAAAAATGAGGACAAGATAAACAAGTAAGAAAGCACCACCGCCATTACTCGCTGCTTGAGTTGGAAACCCCCAAATGTTACCTACACCGACTGCAGAACCTGCTGCAGCCATAATGAAACCGAATTTTGAACTAAACTGACCGCGTTTAGTTGACTCTATTGTTGTGCTGATGGTCGACATAACTCTCCGTGTAAACTTTTATTTACTTTTGATTTTATTTGTAACTAATTGTTTACGGCTAATATCCTATTTAAAGCAGTAATAGTCAATTGTTACTGCTGTTTATTTATTAAAAAGTGGACTTAATCGCTATTCATTGGCAATTAAGACTGTCTTTAACGCTGTTTAAGTTGAGTGTCATCTTTTCTTTACGGTATGCTTTGTAGAACTTAGTTATTGTTTATTTTTGTAGAGTGAGGGTGAGAGGGAAATAAGTTAGTTACTGCTAATGTCGAAAGTAGTATTATAATATCCGTGTTAACAACCCCTTAATTAATGACATTTAAATTATGACCGGAATTAGAGCTCAGCAAAAAGAAAAAACCCGCCGTTCACTGATCAATGCGTCGTTTCGACTGGTGACAGCTGAACGCAGCTATTCAAACTTAAGCTTACGTGAAGTTGCACGTGAGGCTGGGATCGCGCCAACATCTTTTTATCGCCATTTCTGTGATATGGAAGAGTTAGGTTTAACCATGGTTGATGAAGGCGGTTTGACATTAAGGCAATTAATGCGTCAAGCTCGACAGCGTATTGAAACGGGTGGTAGTGTCATAAAAACTTCCGTAGAAACATTTATGGAGTTTGTCGAACAGAATCCAAATATTTTTCGCGTGTTGTTACGTGAACGCTCTGGTACATCAGCCGCTTTTCGCGCCGCAGTAACGAGAGAATTACGCCACTTTGGCGCCGAGCTGACAGATTACATCGAAGTTTCTAGCAAGTTAAGTCGTGATGAAGCAACTGTCCAATCTGCGGCAATGGTCACAATTGTTTTTAATGCTGGCGCTGAATCTTTAGATTTATCGAACGAAGAGCGTCGAGCATTGTCCGAACGTACTATAATGCAGTTAAGAATGATTGCAAAAGGCGCAGCGGTATTAAAAATGACAAGAGGTACTACGCTGTAAACCCTGAACATTGAGGTATCTAAATGACGACAAAGAATCAAGCGGGTTATAAACCATTATATTTTTCCTTTTTAGCTGGCTTATGTGGTAACGCAACATTAGCAACATTGATGATAAGCGTTGTTCCATTCAGTATCTTTCCGCTTATAGCATTAGTGCTGGTGGCCTATAATTGGTATCAAGTTTATATGACAAGCGCAATCGAGAGTCATATAAGTAAATCATCGTTAGGTCTATTTATAATAGGTGTACTGACGTATACAACATTTGTACGGATGGAATATCCAGAACTAGGCAGTAACTTCTTACCCTTGATGTTGGTATTGGGTTTATCTGCTTGGGTTGCAAAAACCGTTGGTGTATTTGATCGTAAAACACAAGCGTAATATCGAACTTATAAAAAAGCCCGTTAGCATATTGTTAACGGGCTTTTATCTATCTAGTTTTTAGTTAATGTTCTTATTTAACTTTTTTCGTTAGCTCTTTTTTGTTAAATAGACACCTGATTCAACATGATGCGTATAAGGGAATTGGTCGAATAAGGCAAAACGTTCGATATTATGAGTTTGACTTAGAGACTCTAAATTATCGCTTAATGTTTCAGGGCTACAAGAGATATAAACGATATTATCGTATTCTTGTACCATTTTAACAGTTTCAGCATCTAGACCTGCACGCGGCGGATCGACAAAAATTGTGTTGCAATTGAATGTAGTCAAATCAACTTTTGCATCTTTAAGACGATTAAATTCACGTTCACCATTAATCGCAATCGTAAACTCTTCAGCTGACAGGCGTAAAATAGTTAAATTATCTAACCCATTCTCTGCGATATTATATTGTGCCGATTGTACTGATGATTTAGAAATCTCAGTTGCTAATACTTTCTCGAAGTTTGGTGCAAGTGCGATAGAAAAATTACCGTTACCACAATAAAGTTCCAGCAGATCACCACTACACTCTTTTGTTACGTCTAATGCCCATTCCAGCATTTTTTGGTTCACGACACCGTTAGGTTGCGTGAAACTGTTTTCAACTTGCTTGTATTTTAATTTCTTACCAGCAACATCAAGTTCTTCGACAACAAATTCGCGATCAAGTACCACTTTTTGCTTTCTAGCTCGACCAATGATATTGATATTAAAGCGTTCGCTAAGCTTTTCTTTTAATGCTTTTGCTTCAGCGATCCATTCATCACTTAGTTGGCGATGGTAAAGTAAGCTTACTAGCAGTTCGCCGCTTAGTGTTGATAAAAAGTCTACTTGGAAAAGTTTAAAGCGTAATAATTTTGATTGTTTTAATTCTACGATTAGCGCTGGCATGATTTCGTTAATCAACTTGCTACCAGGCAGGAAATAATCGATTTTGATTTTTTGCTTTGTTTCTTGATCAAACATGATGTAGTCAAGATCGTCGCCATCATGCCAAACGCGGAATTCAGCTCGTAGACGGTAGTTCTCTGCTGGAGAGTCGAACACTTCCAATTCTGGTGGTGAGAATTTTTTAAAGATTTCACGCTGACGAGTTGCTTTGTCATCAAGTTGTGATTGGTAGTTATCGGGATGCATTTCGATCATGTGGACTCACCGTGGTTGATACTGAACAAAAGAGTAGGGATTGTAAGACTCAAATATTGTTTGTCCAGTACATTTTCAATTCCATTTATACCAAATGCCCAAAAAATAAATGTACGAATTATAAATATACATTTATCTCACATAATTCTATAATTTCGGCCGTTATTAATTCTAGGGTTTAGTCACTAGTTTAGTATCGAATATTTATTGGGGGAATCCAGTTAGAATCTGGACCTGTCGCGCAACGGTGATAGTGCTTAGCACTTAAGGCCGGTCTCCAATATGGAACCTGAGTAATTAATAAAATAATAAATACTCAATTTTGCTGAATGATTCGGCTTATTTTTCTACGCGTAAATAGGAAAAATTTACAATGTCTAAAAAACTCCTAGCAACTGCATTATTGCCGTTTGCTGCTCTTGCCCAAGATCCATCTTCTATAAATAATGACGAAGTAACAGTTGTTACTGCCAACCGTGTTGAACAAGCTGTTTCTGATGTGATAGCGCCTATTTCTATTATCACTCGTGATGATATTGAATTAACGCAAGCACAATCTCTTACTGATGTTTTCCGTATGTTACCAGGTGTCGACGTTGCAGTTAACGGTGGTCGTGGTCAAACTGCAAGTGTCTTTGTTCGTGGTGGTGAGTCTGATCATGCGTTGGTACTTATTGATGGTGTTAGATTGGTTACCTCTGTTTCTGGTTTTATTGATTTTAATCAGATACCAATTAACCAGGTTGAAAGAATAGAATTTATCCGAGGTGCGCGTGCTGCGATTTATGGCTCTGAAGCTGTATCTGGTGTTATTAATATTATCACTAAGGGTGGGCTTCAAGATTCAGTATCTGTAAGTGCTGGTTTAGGAAGTAATAATTATAAAACCTCTAATTTATATCTATTTACTAATATAACTGAAAATACGTCAGCTAAGGTTACTGCAAATTTTGAAGCTACAGATGGCTACAATGTAAAGCCTTATCCTGGTTTGAATGACGGCGATGAGCATGGATTTGAAAGTGATAGTTATTCTTTCTTGTTAAATCATAAATTTAATCAGAACATTTCAGGCTTTGCTCAATTAAGATATTATCAAAATACGTATGAGTATGTAGATACTTCGACTTACAATAATAATCCTCATTTAGGTAAGAAAAACGAAGGTCAAGTTGAAAATAAATCAACGACAGTAGGTTTAAAATATAAGCTGAATAGTCTTGAATCAAGTATCCAATATTCTCAATCTGAGCAAGACGATGTACACTTTAGTCTGGTCGGTTCTTCACCTACCTTTTCATATAGCAGCCAGTATGAGCAAGAAACATTAAACTGGATTTCTAACTACGTATTTAATGATCATTTTGCTTTATCTGGCGGGTTAGATTGGGCTTCTCAAACTTTAGGGGAAGATACTAGGGATAATAAAGCGGTATCATTAAACTTAATGACTAACGTTGATACTCTTTCGATTAATACAGCAGTGAGAACTGACGATAACGAGCATTATGGTACGAATACAACTTGGAATATTGGTGCTGGATGGTTTGTTAATCCAATAGTTCGTTTAACTGCTAATGCTGGTACTGCGTTTAAAGCTCCTAGTTTGTATGAATTAAGTCCTAACAGTGGCAATCCAGAGCTTAAACCTGAAGAGTCTATCGGGTATGAAACTGGAGTTGAGGTTTTTACTGACTTGGTTAATGTGTCTTTACAGGGTTATAGAAACGAAGTCGATAATTTAATTGAATATAATTATGCTACTTATGGTTATAGCAATGCTTTAGGTAAGAATGTTTTACAAGGCGCTGAACTGTCATTAGATTTTGATACTAGTATTGTTTCAAATACCGTATCACTTGAATATCTAGATGCAAAAGATGCGAATGGCAATGACTTAGTTAGACGTGCGAAGCATAAGGCTAAATGGCAAGGTATTGTGAGCTTTAATGATATTGATTGGTCTCTGCAATATTTATATCAAGGTGAGCGATTTGATATAAACGATGTAGTTTTATCATCGTATAGTCTTTGGAATTTATCTGCTCAGTATCAAATAACATCTCAATTTAAGTTATCGGGTCGTATAGAAAATTTATTAGATAAAGAATACGAAACTGTAGATGGTTACCCTACACCTGAACGTGGTTATTATATTAATGCAAGTTATGAATTTTAATTTGTAATTACACATAAACATCATGATGAGAAGCCAGCGATATGCTGGCTTCTTTATATCAAGCTATTCCAATTCAGCCCACCCTTGATTATCATATGGCATTTATAATAATCCAGTGGTTTGTACATGAGTAAAATATTGATTTTTGATTCTGGTGTAGGTGGTATATCTATATATAAAGCAATCAAAGAGCAATTACCAAAAGCAGACTACCTTTATTTGTTTGATAATAAGTATTTTCCTTATGGCGAACTTGATCCGGATTTTCTGATTGAACGTGTTTGTCAGTTAGTTGGGTATATGTATAAGACGTTTAGCCCTGACCTTGTGGTTATCGCGTGTAACTCTGCCAGTACGTTAGTCTTACCTGCTTTACGTAAACGATTTCCTATTCCTTTTGTCGGAGTTGTTCCTGCGATTAAACCTGCTGCATTACAAAGTAAGAAGAAGAAAATTGGCTTGCTAGCCACTCCTGGAACTGTTTCTCGAGATTATACTCAGGTACTTGTTAATGAACATGCACAAGATTGTGCGATCGAAATGATCGGAACAACAAATTTGGTGTTACAAGCTGAAAATAAACTGTATGGAAACCCTGTCGATCTAGAAGAAATAAAAAAAGTTGTATCAACGTGGACGATTACAGAAACGAGTCCAGATATAGTCGTTTTAGGTTGCACTCATTTCCCACTATTAATAGCCGAGTTAGAAGAGAGTGTCGGTAAGCATATTAAATTTATTGATTCAGGTATGGCTATTGCGTCACGTGTTAAGTCTATTTTAGGCGATGAGTATCTTCCTATCGCTGAACAGAACTCTGGAAAAGCTTTTTGTACTAAAATTCAGGTACAAAAAAAGCTGACTCACCTATTTAATGAAATAGGGTTAAGTCAGCCTTTATATATAGAGATATAATTCAGTAAAGAAAATTATTCAGCAGAGTGAACAGTACGTTCATTTGCCTCACGTACTTTTAATGTCCGTTGTTGATATTCTGCATCATTAAGCGATTGAATTGCTTCTACCGCATCAGCCTCTGGCATTTCGACAAAACCAAAACCACGACGTTTACCTGTATGCTTATCTTTCATTAAGCGAACAGATAATACCTGCCCATGTTCTGCAAATAATGTACGTACTGATGTTTCATTTGCTCGGTAAGGTAAGTTCCCTACATATAATGTCGTTGTTTCTACAGCTGCGCTGTTTGAAGATGAAGGAGTCGTGAGTTTAATTGTAATACCAGTAATAATTGCACCAATAGCAAATGCAATAGGCGCTGGTATTGTATTTCCTATAAAGGAAAGCGCCGCAAAACCAATTGCTGCAATCGCCACCGAAATAACGGATGCTCGAGTTGCATTGGATAAAGTTGAAAAGCCCATCGTTTTAAAGAACCTCTGAAAACACATAAGTGATTAATATTAAAGAATAAATTATAAATTGTTACTCTTGTCCCTAATAGTAACTAATATCTAGAAGAGCGACAATCCGTCTCAATGTATCAATAAAAAGCTACAAAAAATCATAGCTGTGTCTTATTTTGTCAAAAAATGTATGAAATACAAACAAAAATATTGCATTCATTAAAATATAAATGACTAATCTGTGTGTAAGTTGGTGATAAGTTGTTATTAATATAATCTTTCGTTTTTTATGTAGAAAAGTCTTGTCATCATCGGCCATCTCTCTATAATGCGACCTCACTGACACGGCAATAGCCGCTAAGTAAAGGTGATTATCAGTATCGAAAGTTACTTGTTAAACTTCCTGAAATAAAGTGCAAATATGTGCTTGACTTCGAAATTGGCTTGTGTAGAATACGCAGCCTGACTACGACGCAAAGCGTTGAGGTAGATGTTCTTTAACAATTTATTCAAGCAATCTGTGTGAGTACTTACAGAGATATAATGACCAAAAATTATATCAATGTAATTATGAACATTAAATTAAATCGAAAGATTTGGTTTTATAAACAACAAACCTCGGTTTGTTGTTGAAGTACAGAATTCATTGAGCCGACTTGATACTTATTATCAGTAATGATTTTAGGCATCAGTCAAAAAACTTTTAATTGAAGAGTTTGATCATGGCTCAGATTGAACGCTGGCGGTAGGCTTAACACATGCAAGTCGAGCGGAAACGAAGAATAGCTTGCTATTCTGGCGTCGAGCGGCGGACGGGTGAGTAATGCTTGGGAATCTGCCTAGTCGAGGGGGACAACAGTTGGAAACGACTGCTAATACCGCATACGACCTACGGGTGAAAGGGGGCCTCTTCTTGAAAGCTCTCGCGACTAGATGAGCCCAAGTGGGATTAGCTTGTTGGTGAGGTAAGAGCTCACCAAGGCGACGATCCCTAGCTGGTCTGAGAGGATGATCAGCCACACTGGAACTGAGACACGGTCCAGACTCCTACGGGAGGCAGCAGTGGGGAATATTGCACAATGGAGGAAACTCTGATGCAGCCATACCGCGTGTATGAAGAAGGCCTTCGGGTTGTAAAGTACTTTCAGCGAGGAGGAAAGGTAAGTAGTTAATAACTGCTTACTGTGACGTTACTCGCAGAAGAAGCACCGGCTAACTCCGTGCCAGCAGCCGCGGTAATACGGAGGGTGCAAGCGTTAATCGGAATTACTGGGCGTAAAGCGCATGCAGGCGGTTTGTTAAGCGAGATGTGAAAGCCCCGGGCTCAACCTGGGAACTGCATTTCGAACTGGCAAACTAGAGTTCTTGAGAGGGTGGTAGAATTTCAGGTGTAGCGGTGAAATGCGTAGAGATCTGAAGGAATACCAGTGGCGAAGGCGGCCACCTGGCAAGTAACTGACGCTCAGATGCGAAAGCGTGGGTAGCAAACGGGATTAGATACCCCGGTAGTCCACGCCGTAAACGATGTCTACTCGGAGTTTGGTTCCTTGAGAACTGGGCTCTTAAGCTAACGCATTAAGTAGACCGCCTGGGGAGTACGGCCGCAAGGTTAAAACTCAAATGAATTGACGGGGGCCCGCACAAGCGGTGGAGCATGTGGTTTAATTCGATGCAACGCGAAGAACCTTACCTACTCTTGACATCCATAGAACTTTTCAGAGATGAATTGGTGCCTTCGGGAACTATGAGACAGGTGCTGCATGGCTGTCGTCAGCTCGTGTTGTGAAATGTTGGGTTAAGTCCCGCAACGAGCGCAACCCTTATCCTTATTTGCCAGCACGTAATGGTGGGAACTCTAAGGAGACTGCCGGTGATAAACCGGAGGAAGGTGGGGACGACGTCAAGTCATCATGGCCCTTACGAGTAGGGCTACACACGTGCTACAATGGCGCATACAAAGGGCTGCAAACCAGCGATGGTAAGCGAATCCCATAAAGTGCGTCGTAGTCCGGATTGGGGTCTGCAACTCGACCCCATGAAGTCGGAATCGCTAGTAATCGTGAATCAGAATGTCACGGTGAATACGTTCCCGGGCCTTGTACACACCGCCCGTCACACCATGGGAGTGGGCTGCACCAGAAGTCATTAGCTTAACCTTCGGGAGGGCGATGACCACGGTGTGGTTCATGACTGGGGTGAAGTCGTAACAAGGTAGCCCTAGGGGAACCTGGGGCTGGATCACCTCCTTACGTAAAGTTGTTAATTTTTGTAAGTGCCCACACAAATTGCTTGAATAGAGAAATTAAAGACATAGTAAAATGTCAGTAGGACTGTAGCTCAGTTGGTTAGAGCGCGCCCCTGATAAGGGTGAGGTCGGTAGTTCAAATCTACTCAGTCCTACCAATTTTACTAGCCACAATGATGTGGGGCTATAGCTCAGCTGGGAGAGCGCCTGCCTTGCACGCAGGAGGTCTGCGGTTCGATCCCGCATAGCTCCACCACATCATGTTCTCAGGAAGAGACCAAAGTTAAATCTGCTTAGAATAGCAAGCGACTTAACTTTGGTTTTTTTAACTCTGAAATTCAGAGTTAGAGACGAAAACTATGCTTTTAGCATATGCTCTTTAAAAATTTGGAAAGCTGAATAAATAAAGAAGTTCTTAAAACACGTTACGATTAAGTTCGTAACAATATAGTGTTCTTGAGTATTCTTGAGGCGAAAAAAACTAGATAATACCTAGTTATTTCAATTGTACGGTCGACTTTAGATTGTATGGTTAAGTGACTAAGCGTATACGGTGGATGCCTAGGCAGTCAGAGGCGATGAAGGACGTGTTAATCTGCGTTAAGCTGTGGGGAGTTGATAAAAAGCGTTAATCCACAGATTTCCGAATGGGGGAACCCACTCTACTTTGTAGAGTATCGTAACGTGAATACATAGCGTTACGAAGCGAACCGGGAGAACTGAAACATCTAAGTACCCCGAGGAAAAGAAATCAATAGAGATACCCTTAGTAGCGGCGAGCGAACGGGGTCTAGCCCTTAAGCAGTTTGGAAGTTAATGGAAGATTCTGGAAAGTTTCACGATACAGGGTGATAGTCCCGTACATGAAAACGACCTTACTGTGAAATCGAGTAGGACGGCACACGTGATATGCTGTTTGAATATGGGAGGACCATCTTCCAAGGCTAAATACTACTGACTGACCGATAGTGAACCAGTACCGTGAGGGAAAGGCGAAAAGAACCCCTGTGAGGGGAGTGAAATAGAACCTGAAACCGTATACGTACAAGCAGTGGGAGCAGACTTGTTCTGTGACTGCGTACCTTTTGTATAATGGGTCAACGACTTAATTTCAGTAGCAAGGTTAAGCGAATAGCGGAGCCGTAGGGAAACCGAGTGTTAACTGCGCGAATAGTTGCTGGGATTAGACCCGAAACCCGGTGATCTAGCCATGGGCAGGTTGAAGGTTGAGTAACATCAACTGGAGGACCGAACCGACTAATGTTGAAAAATTAGCGGATGACTTGTGGCTGGGGGTGAAAGGCCAATCAAACCGGGAGATAGCTGGTTCTCCTCGAAAGCTATTTAGGTAGCGCCTCGCGTCTAACTATTGGGGGTAGAGCACTGTTAAGGCTAGGGGGTCATCCCGACTTACCAACCCTTTGCAAACTCCGAATACCAATAAGTTCAATCGCGGGAGACACACGGCGGGTGCTAACGTCCGTCGTGGAAAGGGAAACAACCCAGACCGTCAGCTAAGGTCCCAAAGTGTATGTTAAGTGGGAAACGATGTGGAAAGGCTCAGACAGCCAGGAAGTTGGCTTAGAAGCAGCCATCTTTTAAAGAAAGCGTAATAGCTCACTGGTCGAGTCGGTCTGCGCGGAAGATTTAACGGGGCTAAACATACCACCGAAGCTACGGATGCAAGACTTGTTCTTGCATGGTAGAGGAGCGTTCTGTAAGCCGTTGAAGGTGAGTTGAGAAGCTTGCTGGAGGTATCAGAAGTGCGAATGTTGACATGAGTAACGATAATGGGGGTGAAAAACCTCCACGCCGAAAGACCAAGGGTTCCTGTCCAACGTTAATCGGGGCAGGGTGAGTCGACCCCTAAGGCGAGGCCGAAAGGCGTAGTCGATGGGAAACTGGTTAATATTCCAGTACTCACTTATATTGCGATGGGGTGACGGAGAAGGTTAGGCTAGCATGGCGATGGTTGTCCATGTTTAAGGTTGTAGGCTGTATTCTTAGGCAAATCCGGGAATACATTAAGGCTGAGAACTGATGACGAGTCTCTACGGAGATGAAGTAGTTGATACCCGGCTTCCAGGAAAAACCTCTAAGCTTCAGATATAAGAGAATCGTACCCCAAACCGACACAGGTGGTTAGGTAGAGAATACTAAGGCGCTTGAGAGAACTCGGGTGAAGGAACTAGGCAAAATGGTACCGTAACTTCGGGAGAAGGTACGCCAATGATGGTGAAGGACTTGCTCCGTAAGCTATTGTTGGTCGCAGAGAAATGGTGGCTGCAACTGTTTATTAAAAACACAGCACTGTGCAAAATCGAAAGATGACGTATACGGTGTGACGCCTGCCCGGTGCCGGAAGGTTAATTGATTGGGTTAGACTTAGGTCGAAGCTCATGATCGAAGCCCCGGTAAACGGCGGCCGTAACTATAACGGTCCTAAGGTAGCGAAATTCCTTGTCGGGTAAGTTCCGACCTGCACGAATGGCGTAATGATGGCCACGCTGTCTCCACCCGAGACTCAGTGAAATTGAAATCGCTGTTAAGATGCAGTGTACCCGCGGCTAGACGGAAAGACCCCGTGAACCTTTACTATAGCTTGGCACTGAACATTGAACCTACATGTGTAGGATAGGTGGGAGACTGTGAAACATTGTCGCTAGATGATGTGGAGTCTATCTTGAAATACCACCCTTGTACGTTTGATGTTCTAACGTAGGCCCCTTATCGGGGTTGCGGACAGTGTCTGGTGGGTAGTTTGACTGGGGCGGTCTCCTCCCAAAGAGTAACGGAGGAGCACGAAGGTTGGCTAAACATGGTTGGACATCATGTGGTTAGTGCAAAGGCATAAGCCAGCTTAACTGCGAGACAGACACGTCGAGCAGGTACGAAAGTAGGTCTTAGTGATCCGGTGGTTCTGAATGGAAGGGCCATCGCTCAACGGATAAAAGGTACTCCGGGGATAACAGGCTGATACCGCCCAAGAGTTCATATCGACGGCGGTGTTTGGCACCTCGATGTCGGCTCATCACATCCTGGGGCTGAAGTTGGTCCCAAGGGTATGGCTGTTCGCCATTTAAAGTGGTACGCGAGCTGGGTTTAGAACGTCGTGAGACAGTTCGGTCCCTATCTGCCGTGGGCGTTTGAGAATTGAGAGGAGCTGCTCCTAGTACGAGAGGACCGGAGTGGACGAACCACTGGTGTTCGGGTTGTTATGCCAATAGCATTGCCCGGTAGCTAAGTTCGGAACTGATAACCGCTGAAAGCATCTAAGCGGGAAGCAGGCCTCGAGATGAGTTCTCACTGGGACTTTAAGTCCCCTGAAGGGCCGTTGGAGACTACAACGTTGATAGGCAAGGTGTGTAAGTGCTGTGAGGCATTGAGCTAACTTGTACTAATTACCCGTGAGGCTTAACCATACAAATTAAAGTATGATTAATTGAAATATCGACTTAAGAATAGATTGAACACTTTATGTTTTAAAGACTTCTTTATTTATAGCTTTTCAAATTTTAAAGATTGAAACCATGTGTTTCAAGTTGAAAGCAAATAGAATTTGCTTGGTGACCATAGTGTTACGGTACCACCTGATCCCATTCCGAACTCAGTAGTGAAACGTAATAACGCCGATGGTAGTGTGGGGCTTCCCCATGTGAGAGTAGGGCATCGCCAAGCGCCAAATACCTTTTATTTAAGACATTGTCCTAGGTAAATGAAATTGATGTAACTAACGTTACAGCAATTTTCAGATAATACTCGTTTGAGTGTCATTTGAAAATTGCCGTGTTTACACGCCAATGCTCTTTAACAATTTATTCAAGCAATCTGTGTGAGTACTTACAGAGATATAATGACCAAAAATTATATCAATGTAATTATGAACATTAAATTAAATCGAAAGATTTGGTTTTATAAACAACAAACCTCGGTTTGTTGTTGAAGTACAGAATTCATTGAGCCGACTTAATCAACGATGTTGATTAGTCAAAAAACTTTTAATTGAAGAGTTTGATCATGGCTCAGATTGAACGCTGGCGGTAGGCTTAACACATGCAAGTCGAGCGGAAACGAAGAATAGCTTGCTATTCTGGCGTCGAGCGGCGGACGGGTGAGTAATGCTTGGGAATCTGCCTAGTCGAGGGGGACAACAGTTGGAAACGACTGCTAATACCGCATACGACCTACGGGTGAAAGGGGGCCTCTTCTTGAAAGCTCTCGCGACTAGATGAGCCCAAGTGGGATTAGCTTGTTGGTGAGGTAAGAGCTCACCAAGGCGACGATCCCTAGCTGGTCTGAGAGGATGATCAGCCACACTGGAACTGAGACACGGTCCAGACTCCTACGGGAGGCAGCAGTGGGGAATATTGCACAATGGAGGAAACTCTGATGCAGCCATACCGCGTGTATGAAGAAGGCCTTCGGGTTGTAAAGTACTTTCAGCGAGGAGGAAAGGTAAGTAGTTAATAACTGCTTACTGTGACGTTACTCGCAGAAGAAGCACCGGCTAACTCCGTGCCAGCAGCCGCGGTAATACGGAGGGTGCAAGCGTTAATCGGAATTACTGGGCGTAAAGCGCATGCAGGCGGTTTGTTAAGCGAGATGTGAAAGCCCCGGGCTCAACCTGGGAACTGCATTTCGAACTGGCAAACTAGAGTTCTTGAGAGGGTGGTAGAATTTCAGGTGTAGCGGTGAAATGCGTAGAGATCTGAAGGAATACCAGTGGCGAAGGCGGCCACCTGGCAAGTAACTGACGCTCAGATGCGAAAGCGTGGGTAGCAAACGGGATTAGATACCCCGGTAGTCCACGCCGTAAACGATGTCTACTCGGAGTTTGGTTCCTTGAGAACTGGGCTCTTAAGCTAACGCATTAAGTAGACCGCCTGGGGAGTACGGCCGCAAGGTTAAAACTCAAATGAATTGACGGGGGCCCGCACAAGCGGTGGAGCATGTGGTTTAATTCGATGCAACGCGAAGAACCTTACCTACTCTTGACATCCATAGAACTTTTCAGAGATGAATTGGTGCCTTCGGGAACTATGAGACAGGTGCTGCATGGCTGTCGTCAGCTCGTGTTGTGAAATGTTGGGTTAAGTCCCGCAACGAGCGCAACCCTTATCCTTATTTGCCAGCACGTAATGGTGGGAACTCTAAGGAGACTGCCGGTGATAAACCGGAGGAAGGTGGGGACGACGTCAAGTCATCATGGCCCTTACGAGTAGGGCTACACACGTGCTACAATGGCGCATACAAAGGGCTGCAAACCAGCGATGGTAAGCGAATCCCATAAAGTGCGTCGTAGTCCGGATTGGGGTCTGCAACTCGACCCCATGAAGTCGGAATCGCTAGTAATCGTGAATCAGAATGTCACGGTGAATACGTTCCCGGGCCTTGTACACACCGCCCGTCACACCATGGGAGTGGGCTGCACCAGAAGTCATTAGCTTAACCTTCGGGAGGGCGATGACCACGGTGTGGTTCATGACTGGGGTGAAGTCGTAACAAGGTAGCCCTAGGGGAACCTGGGGCTGGATCACCTCCTTACGTAAAGTTGTTAATTTTTGTAAGTGCCCACACAAATTGCTTGAATAGAAACGTTAAAGACAACGTTTGGGATGAAATCCAAACGTCGAAAGTAAATTGTGTCCCGTTCGTCTAGAGGCCTAGGACACCGCCCTTTCACGGCGGTAACACGAGTTCAAATCTCGTACGGGATACCACTTTTCTTTCTGATTAAAAATCAAAGCTAAGTATTACTACTTATCTTTGCTTTTTAGCAAATTGCTCTTTAAAAATTTGGAAAGCTGAATAAATAAAGAAGTTCTTAAAACACGTTATTGCTTCGGCAATAACAATATAGTGTTCTTGAGTATTCTTGAGGCGAAAAAAACTAGATAATACCTAGTTATTTCAATTGTACGGTCGACTTTAGATTGTATGGTTAAGTGACTAAGCGTATACGGTGGATGCCTAGGCAGTCAGAGGCGATGAAGGACGTGTTAATCTGCGTTAAGCTGTGGGGAGTTGATAAAAAGCGTTAATCCACAGATTTCCGAATGGGGGAACCCACTCTACTTTGTAGAGTATCGTAACGTGAATACATAGCGTTACGAAGCGAACCGGGAGAACTGAAACATCTAAGTACCCCGAGGAAAAGAAATCAATAGAGATACCCTTAGTAGCGGCGAGCGAACGGGGTCTAGCCCTTAAGCAGTTTGGAAGTTAGTGGAAGATTCTGGAAAGTTTCACGATACAGGGTGATAGTCCCGTACATGAAAACGACCTTACTGTGAAATCGAGTAGGACGGCACACGTGATATGCTGTTTGAATATGGGAGGACCATCTTCCAAGGCTAAATACTACTGACTGACCGATAGTGAACCAGTACCGTGAGGGAAAGGCGAAAAGAACCCCTGTGAGGGGAGTGAAATAGAACCTGAAACCGTATACGTACAAGCAGTGGGAGCAGACTTGTTCTGTGACTGCGTACCTTTTGTATAATGGGTCAACGACTTAATTTCAGTAGCAAGGTTAAGCGAATAGCGGAGCCGTAGGGAAACCGAGTGTTAACTGCGCGAATAGTTGCTGGGATTAGACCCGAAACCCGGTGATCTAGCCATGGGCAGGTTGAAGGTTGAGTAACATCAACTGGAGGACCGAACCGACTAATGTTGAAAAATTAGCGGATGACTTGTGGCTGGGGGTGAAAGGCCAATCAAACCGGGAGATAGCTGGTTCTCCTCGAAAGCTATTTAGGTAGCGCCTCGCGTCTAACTATTGGGGGTAGAGCACTGTTAAGGCTAGGGGGTCATCCCGACTTACCAACCCTTTGCAAACTCCGAATACCAATAAGTTCAATCGCGGGAGACACACGGCGGGTGCTAACGTCCGTCGTGGAAAGGGAAACAACCCAGACCGTCAGCTAAGGTCCCAAAGTGTATGTTAAGTGGGAAACGATGTGGAAAGGCTCAGACAGCCAGGAAGTTGGCTTAGAAGCAGCCATCTTTTAAAGAAAGCGTAATAGCTCACTGGTCGAGTCGGTCTGCGCGGAAGATTTAACGGGGCTAAACATACCACCGAAGCTACGGATGCAAGACTTGTTCTTGCATGGTAGAGGAGCGTTCTGTAAGCCGTTGAAGGTGAGTTGAGAAGCTTGCTGGAGGTATCAGAAGTGCGAATGTTGACATGAGTAACGATAATGGGGGTGAAAAACCTCCACGCCGAAAGACCAAGGGTTCCTGTCCAACGTTAATCGGGGCAGGGTGAGTCGACCCCTAAGGCGAGGCCGAAAGGCGTAGTCGATGGGAAACTGGTTAATATTCCAGTACTCACTTATATTGCGATGGGGTGACGGAGAAGGTTAGGCTAGCATGGCGATGGTTGTCCATGTTTAAGGTTGTAGGCTGTATTCTTAGGCAAATCCGGGAATACATTAAGGCTGAGAACTGATGACGAGTCTCTACGGAGATGAAGTAGTTGATACCCGGCTTCCAGGAAAAACCTCTAAGCTTCAGATATAAGAGAATCGTACCCCAAACCGACACAGGTGGTTAGGTAGAGAATACTAAGGCGCTTGAGAGAACTCGGGTGAAGGAACTAGGCAAAATGGTACCGTAACTTCGGGAGAAGGTACGCCAATGATGGTGAAGGACTTGCTCCGTAAGCTATTGTTGGTCGCAGAGAAATGGTGGCTGCAACTGTTTATTAAAAACACAGCACTGTGCAAAATCGAAAGATGACGTATACGGTGTGACGCCTGCCCGGTGCCGGAAGGTTAATTGATTGGGTTAGACTTAGGTCGAAGCTCATGATCGAAGCCCCGGTAAACGGCGGCCGTAACTATAACGGTCCTAAGGTAGCGAAATTCCTTGTCGGGTAAGTTCCGACCTGCACGAATGGCGTAATGATGGCCACGCTGTCTCCACCCGAGACTCAGTGAAATTGAAATCGCTGTTAAGATGCAGTGTACCCGCGGCTAGACGGAAAGACCCCGTGAACCTTTACTATAGCTTGGCACTGAACATTGAACCTACATGTGTAGGATAGGTGGGAGACTGTGAAACATTGTCGCTAGATGATGTGGAGTCTATCTTGAAATACCACCCTTGTACGTTTGATGTTCTAACGTAGGCCCCTTATCGGGGTTGCGGACAGTGTCTGGTGGGTAGTTTGACTGGGGCGGTCTCCTCCCAAAGAGTAACGGAGGAGCACGAAGGTTGGCTAAACATGGTTGGACATCATGTGGTTAGTGCAAAGGCATAAGCCAGCTTAACTGCGAGACAGACACGTCGAGCAGGTACGAAAGTAGGTCTTAGTGATCCGGTGGTTCTGAATGGAAGGGCCATCGCTCAACGGATAAAAGGTACTCCGGGGATAACAGGCTGATACCGCCCAAGAGTTCATATCGACGGCGGTGTTTGGCACCTCGATGTCGGCTCATCACATCCTGGGGCTGAAGTTGGTCCCAAGGGTATGGCTGTTCGCCATTTAAAGTGGTACGCGAGCTGGGTTTAGAACGTCGTGAGACAGTTCGGTCCCTATCTGCCGTGGGCGTTTGAGAATTGAGAGGAGCTGCTCCTAGTACGAGAGGACCGGAGTGGACGAACCACTGGTGTTCGGGTTGTTATGCCAATAGCATTGCCCGGTAGCTAAGTTCGGAACTGATAACCGCTGAAAGCATCTAAGCGGGAAGCAGGCCTCGAGATGAGTTCTCACTGGGACTTTAAGTCCCCTGAAGGGCCGTTGGAGACTACAACGTTGATAGGCAAGGTGTGTAAGTGCTGTGAGGCATTGAGCTAACTTGTACTAATTACCCGTGAGGCTTAACCATACAAATTAAAGTATGATTAATTGAAATATCGACTTAAGAATAGATTGAACACTTTATGTTTTAAAGACTTCTTTATTTATAGCTTTTCAAATTTTAAAGATTGAAACCATGTGTTTCAAGTTGAAAGCAAATAGAATTTGCTTGGTGACCATAGTGTTACGGTACCACCTGATCCCATTCCGAACTCAGTAGTGAAACGTAATAACGCCGATGGTAGTGTGGGGCTTCCCCATGTGAGAGTAGGGCATCGCCAAGCGCCAAACAATGTCGAAAGACTATAATTTAGACTGATAATATCAGCACAGATTGTGCGGAGCGGTAGTTCAGTTGGTTAGAATACCGGCCTGTCACGCCGGGGGTCGCGGGTTCGAGTCCCGTCCGCTCCGCCAACAAATAAAAAAAGCCTGAATCTTACGATTCAGGCTTTTTTTATGCCTGAAATTTGAGTTTATAAAAATATGTTGAACCAGTAGCTCAACAGTATTATTAATTATTATTAGTAAGCTTATTAGTTCGTAACAGGGAGAGGGGTTCGAATTATAGCTTCACTTTGATTCAAACAGCCTAGTTCGAATGAACAGGCTGTGTGATAGGTATTAAAAATTGAGTTTGTTACTTGGTGTTATGAGCACTCATTGTTGCCTTGCTGTCTGATTTGCCAAGTTAATGTCGGTGTTATACGGTAGAAAGGTAGACCATCTTTGTACTGTTTAACTTTTTCACTACACCACGTTTTTGCAGCTATATTCGTTGTGATAGGTGAAGTGCTAAAGCATTGACCTTCATCGGTGCTTTTGAAAATTGAACTTGAGGTCGTTAATACATCGCAGGTGACGTAGGACGCTTCTTCATAAACATTAATTGTCTTTGTCTTTGTACTTGTAACACCTTCGGTGCTTATCACTGTAAGAGTTATGTCGTAAGGTCCTTCCGCAGAATAAGTTGTTGATGTATATATGTTTGATGCTGTATCACCATTACCGAAGTCCCATTGATAAGATGTTATGTCACTGCTCTGGTTTGAGCTTTCTGCGGCATTGAAATTAACCTCAAGTTTGTCTTTTGTATAATTAAACTCTGCAATAGGTGTTGTCGTTTCATTTACAACGAAAACGCTTGTCATTGTTGTTGCTTGAGTTAGATCCTCCGCAGTAACTTTTAAGTGTACTTCTTGCGGACCCATTTTTGTGAAGTTATGACTGATTTCAGAACCTGAAAATTCCTCACCTTCAATAATCCAAGAAAATATAGATAGAGGGCCTTGGCTATAGCTAGATAAATTACTGTTAAAGACATATGTTGAAGTTCTTCTATTCGTAATATCTATGACAGCTTTTGGAAGAACTGGACCTGTGGCAATATCATCTGCAGTGATTTCTATATTTCTTGAAAATTTGGCAAGTTGTTCACCGGTATCGTTTATTAGTGTTAACTTTACTTTATATGTCGCTGTATCTGTAAATTGATACTGAGTCGATTGTTCCGGGTAAAGTGAGGTTATTTCCCCTTCGGTCTCTAAACTTATTGACCAGTCAAATATTAGATTATCTGCGGACTGAACGATATCATTTTCAGTATAGATAGCTGTAAATTTATAAACCGGAGAGGCAATGTCGTAAGGTTCAGCTGAGAATGTAACCGCATAATTAATATCTATTTGTTCATCTTTATTATCAAATACGTCTTCAGAACCACAGGCTGTGAGGTTTGATAATAGTGCTATGAGTAGTAGTTTCTTCATTGTATATCTTCCATGAATTGAGATTTAAAGTAACAGATCCATCTTAGTTACTCAGCTTGGAAGCACACTATCATTATTATTGATTATAAAAAGTACCAATTTTATTTTAGTACACAACCCTTCGTAATCTAACAGAATTGTTTTTATATCGATGATTGAGGTGATTTTTAATTGATGATTCTCAAGATTCATTCTTTAGACTGGTGATTACCTATTAGGTAGTGGTTATTAGGCATTGAAATTAGTTGATGTCTTACATAAATTTAAGATATGAGAAGTTATTAAATTTGAGATTAAGCTCTCAATTCAAATTTGATAACATTAATTTAACAAACTGCACTAAATTGGAATTAATCATGTGACTCTTGCACCAAATAAGTGCTTCTTTGATGTATGTAATCGCTGTGTTACGTGTAAGTATATGAATTTATTTGTTTTAAATTGTTGGCACGGAGGTTGAATTAAGTTTAATCATATAGTTATTCAATATACTCAGGCAAGGAGCTATTTATGAAGCTAATAAGCGCAATCATTAAACCATTTAAACTCGATGATGTTCGTGAAGCAGTCGCAGATATCGGTGTTGAAGGATTAACAGTTACTGAAGTAAAAGGCTTTGGTCGTCAGAAGGGACATACCGAATTATATCGCGGTGCAGAATATCAAGTTGATTTCTTACCTAAAGTTAAGTTAGAAATTGCAACGCAGAGCGAAAATGTTGATCGCCTCATTGAAGCTATTAATAGTGCTGCTTATACCGGGAAAATTGGTGATGGTAAGATTTTTGTTTACGATTTAAAACAAGTTGTGCGTATTCGTACGGGCGAAATGGACTCAGAAGCAATTTAAGGGAAATAAATTATGCAAGAGCTAACAACTACAGTTACTGAGTTGCGTTTCGCACTCGATACTTTTTATTTTTTAATGTCAGGTGTACTTGTCATGTGGATGGCAGCTGGTTTTGCTATGCTAGAAGCAGGTCTGGTTCGATCTAAAAATACAACTGAAATTCTAACGAAAAACGTCGTGCTTTATTCAATCGCATGTATCATGTTTTTATTAGTTGGTTACAATATCATGTATGTGGATAACGCAGAAGGCGGTATCATCCCATCATTTGGTTCTTTAATTGGTACACAATCTGAAGGCGCTGATCATTCATTAGAATCAGATTTCTTCTTCCAGGTAGTATTTGTTGCGACTGCAATGTCTATTGTATCTGGTGCGGTTGCTGAACGTATGAAATTATGGGCTTTCCTTGCTTTCACTGTTGTTTTAACAGGTGTTATTTATCCGATTGAAGGTTATTGGACTTGGGGTGGTGGTTTCTTATCTGAAGCTGGTTTCTCTGATTTCGCGGGTTCGGGTATTGTTCACATGGCCGGTGCAGCTGCTGCATTAGCTGCGGTACTTTTACTGGGTGCTCGTAAGGGTAAATATGGTAAAAATGGTGAGATTTATCCAATTCCAGGTTCAAATATGCCATTAGCAACATTAGGTGCATTTATCTTATGGATGGGTTGGTTTGGCTTTAATGGTGGTTCACAGCTGTTATTATCAGATGCTGAAAATGCAACGGCTGTTGGTCAAATTTTCCTAAATACAAACGCAGCAGCAGCTGCAGGTGCTGTTGCCGCATTACTTATCACTAAAATTATGTGGGGTAAAGCAGACTTAACAATGGTGCTTAATGGCGCGTTAGCTGGTCTGGTAACGATTACTGCTGACCCGCTTAGCCCTGCACCGGCATTTGCAACATTATTAGGTGGTTTAGGCGGTGTATTAGTTGTGTTCAGTATCGTTGCATTGGATAAAGCTAAAATCGATGATCCAGTAGGTGCTATCTCTGTTCATGGTGTGTGTGGTCTATTTGGTCTAATGGTTGTTCCATTTAGTAATGGCGATGCAACATTTGGTGCTCAGTTATATGGTGCAGCTATTATCTTTGCATGGGTATTTGCGGCAAGTATCTTAGTGTGGGCTGTATTGAAAGCAACAATGGGCATTCGTGTTAGTGAAGAAGAAGAGATCACTGGTATGGATATGGCTGATTGTGGTATTGATGCTTACCCTGAGTTTGTATCAGTTAAATAAATATATTTCACATTAGTGATTAAATAATAAAAGCTCAGCATTTGCTGAGCTTTTTGTTTGTTTCTACAAAATATAAATAATATGAAATTGGTGTAGCGATATTACGACGCTACTCTATTAGAAACCAATTTCTAGCTATGATATTATTTACTCAGTTTCCTCATTAGAATTTTAATCTTTCATGTTACTTATTATCGATAATTACGATAGTTTTACGTTTAATTTATTTCAATATTTCTCAGAACTTGGCCAAGAGGTTATCGTTAAACGTAATGACGACATTTCACTGGAGCAAATATCTGCACTTTCACCTGATTACCTAGTTATTTCACCTGGACCTTGCACGCCAAACGATGCCGGTATTTCACTATCTGTTATCGAACAATTTTCAGGGAAAATACCAATTTTAGGTGTTTGCCTTGGTCATCAGTCGATTGCGCAAGTATTTGGGGCAAATGTGGTAAAAGCTAAAAAAGTGATGCACGGTAAAACATCTCAAATACAGCATGTAGGTAAAGGCGTTTTTTCTGGATTAAATAACCCTTTAACAGTGACGCGCTATCATTCTTTAATTGTTGAAGCTCCAACATTAAATGACGAGTTTGAAATTACAGCTTGGACGGAAGATTGTAATGGTGAATTTGAGGAAATCATGGCATTCAAGCATAAGTCTCTTGCGCTAGAAGGTGTACAGTTCCATCCTGAGAGTATTTTAACCGAGCAAGGGAAAGATTTATTAAATAATTTTCTCCTAGGAAATTAACCCTATTTCAAAAATTACTAACGTTTCTGCTACGTTATTACATATAGGACTTGACCTGTGACTTATTATTTATAATTATTGAATATATATTCATCAGGGTGATGGGTTGATATATTTAGATATTGATATTTATTAAGAGGGAAGGGATATGGCCAATAACGTAACAGGTGTTACTCGGGAAGATTTTGATAATGTAATGGTTCCGAACTACGCACCAGCAGCAATGATCCCTGTTCGAGGTCAAGGCTCACGAGTTTGGGATCAAGATGATAAAGAATACATTGATTTTGCTGCAGGTATTGCTGTTAGCTGTTTAGGTCATTGTTACCCTCCTTTAGTTGATACTCTGCAAAAACAAAGTCAAAAATTATGGCACGTGAGTAATTTACTGACAAATGAGCCTGCATTAAGGCTTGCGACAAAACTGGTTAATTCAACTTTTGCTGATAAGGTTTTTTTTGCAAACTCAGGTGCCGAAGCAAATGAAGCTGCACTAAAATTAGCGCGTCGTTATGCATTAAATAAATTTGGTGAAGGTAAAGATCAGATTATCGCGTTTAACAAGGGCTTCCATGGCCGTACATTCTTTACTGTGACGGTAGGCGGACAAGCGACCTACTCTGACGGTTTTGGTCCTAAGCCTGGTGCTATTGAACACATCGATTTTAATGACCTTAGCGCATTTGAAGCATTAATTAGCGATAAAACATGTGCAGTAATGATGGAACCTTTACAGGGGGAGGGAGGGATTAACTCTTCTAACCAACAGTTCTTAATTGCTGTTCGTGCTCTGTGTGATAAATATAATGCGCTGTTAATATTTGATGAAGTACAGACTGGCGTGGGGCGTACGGGGAGTTTTTATGCTTATCAGCATACCGATATCAAGCCAGATATTTTAACGTCAGCGAAAGGCCTCGGTGCCGGTTTCCCTATTGCCGCGATGTTAACGACAACGGATATTGCAAATAGTTTTAGTGTTGGTACACATGGTAGTACGTATGGTGGTAATCCACTTGCTTGCAGTATTGCTGAAGTTGTTGTTGATACTGTTAATGACCATGCTTTCTTAGCTGGGGTTAAGGCTAAATCAATCATATTCAGAAATGCATTAGGGCAGCTTAATGAGCAATATGCTATTTTCTCGGATATCCGTGGTGAAGGTTTACTGTTAGGTGCTGAGCTAACTGAAAAATATCAAGGTCAGGCCATTACGATTATGAATAAGGCGGCTGAAGAAGGGTTGCTAATATTAGTGGCTGGCGCGAATGTATTACGTTTTACACCTGCTTTAAATATTCCTGAAGAAGATATTTCTGCTGGTATGGAAAAACTTAATCTTGCTATCAAAAAGTGGCTATCAGTTTAATTCCAGTATGATTTTAAATCGCGTGCTATAAGGCGAATTAACTCTGTAAATAGCGCCATTGGTTTTGATGTTGTGGTTTATTCAATACGGGTTATCGTATATTAGTCGGACTATTGAGAGCGCTGAAGCTTGGGTTGACTAATATTATAGCCTGAGTACGCCTATAACATACCTTGTTAGGCTTTATAGTGATTTAATGTTGATATATGTGTCGGTAATATAATATCTGTGTGGCGGTGTTTATATAGAGCGATAAACGAAAACGACGTC
The DNA here is from genome assembly GCF_018219155.1 of Moritella sp. 24. Classification (NCBI taxonomy): domain Bacteria; kingdom Pseudomonadati; phylum Pseudomonadota; class Gammaproteobacteria; order Alteromonadales; family Moritellaceae; genus Moritella; species Moritella sp. 24. The sequence continues at coordinate 380,768 of NZ_CP056123.1, forward strand.
TGATTTGTTTATCACATATCAGACGTCGTTTTATTATCTTAGTAAACGAGTTGGATTAGCGAGTGCCAAATACAACAATCGTTTTACCGTGAGCTGAAATAAGCTCTTGCTCTTCAAGCATCTTCAAAATACGGCCAACAGTTTCACGTGAACAACCAACGATTTGACCGATTTCTTGACGAGTAATTTTAATTTGCATACCGTCTGGGTGAGTCATTGCATCAGGTTGTTTCGCTAAACTTAATAATGTTTGTGCAATACGACCAGTTACGTCTAGGAATGCTAGATCGCCAACTTTCTGGCTTGTAGTTTGTAGACGTTCAGCCATTTGTCCTGATAGACGCATTAGAATTTCAGGATTAACTTGGATTAACTGACGGAATTTCTTATATGAAATTTCAGCTACTTCACATGGTGATTTAGCTCGGATCCATGCGCTACGAACAGGTTCTTCAGTGTCTTCAAATAGGCCTAGTTCACCCATGAAGTCACCTTGATTTAGATAAGAAAGGATCATCTCCTTACCTTCTTCATCTTTAATAAGAACTGCCACAGAACCTTTCACGATAAAATATAAAGTTTCCGCTTTTTCTCCAGCATGGATCAGCGTACTTTTTGAAGGGTACTTATGAATATGGCAGTGAGATAAAAACCATTCTAAAGTCGGGTCAGATTGTGGCTTGCCGATAACAACCATGGGTATTCCTCTGTAAGTTATTATAATCGCAATTTATGTCCGTGTTGCGATATTTTAATTTTATTATTATTACTGACTTGATAGCATAAGAGACAATAACACTAATAAGCAAGAACTGAGTTGATTTCTGCTCAATATTAACGTGAATATATCATTTTTTGATTATTGACTTGCTGTTTATTTGTGACTTTTAACTATATTTGGGATATGAGACGGTATTTAATTACCTTAGTGGCATTAAATATTGTCTAATGCCTTCGAATTAGACATTAACTAGGTGTTTTATGAAAGCAAATGTGAAGTGGATCGAAGAAATGCAACTGATGGGTACATCAGAAACTGGTCATGGCATCCTTATGGATGGTAATCGTGATGGTATTGCTGCAAGTCCAATGGAAGTTGTGCTGATGGGAATGGGCGCATGTAGCTCTATTGATGTTGTCGATATTTTAAAAACGGGACGTCAAAACATCTTAGGTTGTGAAGTTAATTTGACGAGTGAACGTGCCGCTGAAGCACCGCGTGTTTTCACTAAAATTAATGCACATTTTATTGTTTCTGGTACAGACCTGAATGAGAAAAAAGTAAAGCGTGCGGTTGAACTATCGATGGAAAAATATTGCTCTGTAGCTAAGATGCTAGAGAAAGCGGCGGAAATAACGTCAAGCTATGAAGTTGTAGCAAAATAATTTACTTTGCTGATTAATTATTAACGGTGAGCTGATCCTGTATGCTTATCGTTAATTTATTTTTTAAACATATTACATTTTTGTAATATGACTAGCTGAAAATCTAGACAATAGCGTTATAGATATTCCAATATTATCCAACTCATACATTAATCTTTAATTTTCTTATTGTTTACAGTCGTTTATGTTTTTATGTGTTAGCATGCGAATAAATTATTTCGTTATGTTATTGAGGCTGTAATGTACCGTCGTTATCCTGTTATCTTCCATATTAGCTTATGTATTGCATTTAGTTTTATAGTACTTGCACTGGCTGCATTAGGGTATTTATCAATGCTGCGTGGGGATATGTTGGCAGAAAGAAAATCACGTTTGGTGAGTATTATTGATAAAACAGAAGCGATTTTTCAGCGCTATGATCTGTATTATCAGTCAGGAGTCCTGTCACTCGAAGATGCACAAGAGCAAGCATTACAACGTCTTTCTTTTTTAGATGGTAATTATATTTTTGTTTTTGATAATGATTACACTTTATTAGCCTCTTTAGGCGGTGTAGATGATTCAAACGCTAATGTTAAAATGCTACAAGATTCCAATGGTAATTTCACTTATCAAACAATACATGAGCAAGCAAAAAAACTAAAAAATGGCACTTTTGTCAGCTATTGTTTTCCCCTTTTCATTGGTGGTAAAGCCGTGCGTAAAATCTCTTATAGTAAACATTTTTCTAGTTGGGGTTGGACCTATGGCGCAGGTGTGTATATTGATGATATTGATTCGGTCATTAGCGATACATTGATTTCGTTTGATGAATTAGTCGTTTAATAAACACGAAAATAAAACAATATTTGGATGTAAGGCTTCATCTCGATATAATTCAGCGTAAAATACTAAATCTGTCGAATAATTCATATGATTAGAATTATTTATCGATAATGATTATCTATACTCTTCGCGGGTATTTATTTTAGGCTAAGCTATGCAATCAATTTCAAAAAAAACGCTGCTGCTCACATTGAGCTATTTTGTTCTCTGGTGCAGCGGACCGTTATTACTACAAACACAAGGTAACTGGTGGGGACTGCCTGTCTGGTTCTGGTTTTCTTGTTTGTTTGCACCCTTATTACTTATTTTCCTTCTTATTTTAATGATTAAATCTACTTATCATGACTAATCTTATTCCTATTTTTATCTATCTTATTATTAGCCTACTGATCACTCGTTGGTGGAGTAGTCGACAATCGAAGCAAGCGGGTGCCCTGTATCAAGACAAAGCTAAACGCTTTTTTATTGGTGGACGTTTTCTTAATGGTCCGTTATTGGCGTTGACCTTAGTTGCTACTTATACCAGTGCAAGTTCCTTTATTGGCGGTCCCGGTGCTGCTTATAAAATTGGCTTAGGTTGGGTGTGGCTTGCGTTGATTCAAGTGCCTGTTGCGATGTTAACACTGGGTGTATTAGGCCCTAAGTTATTAGCACAACGTAAAGCGGAACACGCGACACTCATCGAATGGTTGGATGCGCGTTATCAAAATAATTGGTTGACCAAATTAGCGTTGGTGAGCCTTGTTGTTGGCTTTATTGCGATGATCTCGGTGCAATTTATTGGCGGTGCTCGTTTATTCTCTGGTGTTAGTGGGATCAGTTATGAGCTTGGATTGGGATTATTTGTTATCACAGTGCTGGCTTATACACTTACTGGTGGATTTAGAGCCGTGGTGATCACCGATGCGTTCCAAGGTATTTTGATGATCGTCGGTGTACTGGTTATCTTTTTCACTTTATTGTCGCAAGGCGGTCTAACGGCGCTTATGGCTGATGTCAGCGCACAGTCTCCAACATTGTTAAGCCCACAAGGTAATAACGGTCAGCTTGGTTGGCCGATGATGTTGTCTTTTTGGATGCTTATTTGTTTTGGTACCTTAGGTTTACCACATACAGTAGTACGCTTGCTTGCGGTAAAAGACACTAATGCGTTAAAGCGAGGAATGATTTGGGGAACAATTATTAGTTTCTTAATGACCCTTATCCCACATCTAACGGGTGTATTAGGTCGTGCTTTATATCCTGATTTAACTGTACCTGATGAGATCATGCCTACGTTAATTACAGGACTATTTAATCCATTTTGGGCGGGCGTATTACTGGCTGCACCAATTGCAGCGGTAATGTCATCTGTTGATTCGATGCTATTACAGTCGGCTGTAAGCCTTGTGCGTGATGGTGCAGTACGTTGTTATCCGGCAATGACGGCAGATAAGCAGGTATGGCTAACACGTGTTGCAATGCTATTGATAACCCTAATTGCAACTTATTGTGCAATTGAACCACCGAAAATGATTGTTTGGCTTAATCTTGCTGCTTTTGGTGCATTACAGGCGGTATTCTTATGGCCTGTGCTTGCTGGGTTATATTGGCCCCAGGTTTCCGGTCATGCGGCTCTTTCTGCAATGGTAACTGGTCTTGTTAGTTATTTATTGTTGCTATGGTTTAAGCCCGCGATGTTTGGTATTCATCCTATCGTTCCAGCTTTATTTATTTCGATGTTTGGAATGCTAATCGTTCATCGTTTCCAACAACGTTACACAAATCAAAAAGCATAACCGTAAAAGCGCAGTCCTTTATCTTCTAAAGTCTGCGCTTTTATTAATATGTATTATTTATAACGCACTAAATTATATCGTTAATGATGGGAATTATAATGCGTTAAATCTAAATGTGAACTACCTCATACTTTAGAGGTAAAGTATTAAAAGCTGCGCACCTTTTATTTTACCTAAGCCTATACTAATCTAATTCGTCACAATCAAAAGGAGTTGTAATGAGGTGTCTGATTGTTGAAGATAGTAAGGTGATCGTACAAATAATTACACAATTAGTGCGTAAGATTTCGTTTGAAAGTTACTCTGATTGTGACAGCGTCACCTATGCTGAAAATGTGCCTTTGGCATTAAATTTATTATCAAAAAATGAGTTTGATTATATTTTTTTAGATCTTAATCTACGCGATGATCTTGATGGTTTACGCGTATTAGAATATGTCCGTAAACAGCAAAAAAATATTCCCGTATTTATTGTTACCGGAGATAATAATATTAATACGGTAAAACAAGTTATTAAACTACAGCCTACGGACTATTTAGTTAAGCCTGTATCTAAAATGAAAATTGCTCGTTGTTTAGATAAAGTTAAAATGGCGCAAAAGCTAACAGCAGTTGTTTAAACTGCTTCTATCATATCAATTCGTTTATCTACTATCTCATCAATACTAAGTGCTTCTGCCGTTATATTATGCTCAATACCAGAGACTGGATCGGTAAACTGTAGGTGTTGAGCGAGTAGTTGTAATGGTTGCTTAAAATTATCATCACATCGTTCTAATAATGTTGGATATAACCGATCGTTTATCAGTGGCATACCTAAGCTATCCATGTGTAAACGTAACTGATGCGTCTTGCCTGTAATTGGTGATAATTTAAATAACCCGAACTCCCCTTTAACTTCATTTAATTCGATTGTTGAATGGCTATTCGCTTCGCCATCGGAAATCTGCATCGTGAATGTTGGGTTACCTTTAACAATTTTATTTTTTACTGTCCAGCAGTACGGCAACGGTAACTTATCTTCATCATGTAATCGTTTTAGTTCCGGTGTTAATCGTGCTATTGCCTGATAGTGTTTTGTAATATTTCCATGCTTAAATAAGTCATGGTACAAGTGGCGTTGCTCAGGGTGCTTAGATAGCAACATTAGCCCTGCTGTCGCACGATCAAGGCGATGGGCTGTCACTAGTGTTTCGATACCTGTTTTTATTCTTAGACGATTAACTAAGCACTCATTAACGAATTGACCGCTAGGGCTTACGGCTAAAAAATGAGGCTTGTAGGCAACAATAATATTGTCGTCTTCGTAGATAATCTTTTCAGTAAAAGGTACTTTTTTCTCTACCGCAACTTCTCGGTAATAATAAACTCGTTCTCGTGGCACAAACACGCAATCAAGAGTGATTAAACTACCATCTCGCCAATGCACTTTTCCATCCACAATACGCTGTTGCCATACCGTCGCATCGATCTGTTGGAAGTGACTGATAAGAAAGCTGAATACAGTGGGTTTGTCCGTCACGTTTTCTGGTAGGACGATATGGGAAGCGTGGGTGGCACGAACCTGAGACATAAATTAAAACTCGTTAAACACAAATATGATAGGCGAAGGAGTGTAGCTGATATTATCTTTTAATTCACTCCTCAAGAGCCCTCGCTATCAATTCGAGTTGCGGTTTTCCATAAAACGTTGGCTTTACTATATTTAAGATTACGAGTACATCGAGTATTACTAAGGAGTATGCGTGTTATTTTTTATTACGCTTGTGTTAATTGCTTGTCTTGGTTATTTAGCGCAAACAACTGGCTTATGTATGGTCAAAGGTATGAATCAAGCAGTGAAAAGAAAGCCCATGTTTTTAGTCGCGATCTTACTTAGCGGTTCCTTTGCATGGCTACCTTTATTGATCGCTAATTTTAGTGTTGAAAGAAATATGTTTATATCATACGAGGCAACTTGGTTCTCAGCTGTCGGGGGGCTTATTTTTGGTTTTGGAGCCGCGATAAACCATGGTTGTGGCGTATCTACGGTCAGTCGTTTAGCACGTGGAGATATTGCCATGTTAGCGACTATTTTGGGCTGGTTAGCAGGTTGGGTTTTACTGGCTTCATTTATTTCTAAAGTCGAAAGTCATGTTTATATTTTACCTCAATATATGCATTTTATTGGTGGTGCTCTACTGTCGATATTATTAGTAATTGCCTTATTTCGATTTAACAAAGAAAATCAAAAGCTATGGTTATCGATGTTAAGCATTGGCATGGTGGCAAGTATTATATTTTTGTATGAACGTCACTGGACACCGAGTGGATTACTGAAAGATATTAGCTTGTTTGTGTGGTATGGAAATGAACGAACTTGGCCGTCAGTAGAGCGATTTTTATTGATATTTAGCTTAATCTTGGGGATGCTTATTGCAGCTATCGTTACTCGTTCGTTTGTTTTTAAGTGGTTTACAATCAGGCTGGTTGCTAGGCACTTATTAGCAGGTGTATTGATGGGCATAGGCGCTGTATTGGCCAGTGGCGGTAACGATACGCAGTTGTTATTAGCCTTGCCCGCATTTTCACCAGCAGGCTTGGTTGCTGTGGTTTTTATGCTGTTCGGGATTTATTTAGGTGGTATTGTTTCTAAGATCGTCGATTTGAAAGGTAGGTAAAATTAGCTTTAGAGTGATAAGAAGGACTGACTTGACTAATTTGGTGGATAAGCATCGTTTATGTGACTTTATTACAGACATAAAAAAACACCTGATGTTTCCATCAAGTGTTCTAAATTTGGTGGGCCCTCCCAGACTTGAACTGGGGACCTGCCGATTATGAGTTTCTTCAACTTAGGTTATTTCTATCCATCTTCAAGCCATATTTCCCCGCTAATACCCTACGAAAAATCATAAGCTGATACCTGCGTTGACGTTGACGGCGTGATTCCGTGTTTTACAGGACTGTCGCCGCCGTCAGGGATTGGGGTAAATGTGAGGGGGGTTGGGTGGAAGTACCGGAGACTGACAGGATTCGACAGGAAGATCTTTGTATAATATTTCCTGTCTATAAGTCGAGCGTAACTATTCGTGTGGTCTTAACTGTGGTTGATATAACTATTGGTAATCGAGATTATATATGTGAATTAGGTACAATTAAGTTATTGAATAATTTATAGGTTAAATAGCACTGATGGTAAATTTTTACAAAATTCCAGATGATGATCCAGATTTAGAGGCTTTTGAGCGGCTAATTGCTGATTTCCACCCTTGGTATAGAAAATTTAAAAATAAGAAAGAAGGGAGACCAAGTTACAAGCATAAGAATTTCTACTACCGTGCGTTTGAGCAAGGCCCATTTCCAGGTATTGATGATCCTTATTGCCCATTCGCATTTACATTTTTTAATAAAGATCATCTATATAATTATTTTTTACAGTGTCATAAATTTCTTGAAAAACGGTATGGACATAGAGAGGACAAGGTGGGCCTTGAAAAAATAGTAGAAAGCTTTGAAAATCTGATGAAAGATAAAAGTCTAGTTTTAACCCATGACCTTGAATGTTTAGTTAAAACTAGCTGTTTTATATGGTCGGAGTTAATTGGAAATTATATAGTTGATGGACGAAAATATATTAATGCTGATGTACAAGATCGGATTGTTGAGCATTGCCAGAATGTGAGTGATCTTTTATGGGAGTTGTCTCAATCTGAAGAGTTAGAGTATGGTGAGTTAAAAACACTAGATCTTCATGGACGGTATGCACTGTTAGCTAAGGCGCTGCTTCAAGGGTACATGAGGATGTTACCGAGTCAGATTAAAGAACATACTATATTCTGGAAAAAAGAAATAGCTAGAACGTCTACGAAAAAAAGCCCATTTAAAAATATGAAGGTCATTGTCAAAGCTGGATTTAAAGAGATATTTCCTAGATATATTGATGTTGTACTCGCTCATCACATTGTAAAAAAGTTGGGTGGAACTCCTGATATGCCTTCCTCTCCAATGGATTTTATCTACAAAGAAATTCATCAAAATAACTCAGCTAATTCTGGAGATCTTAGAGCTCAATATCGATGGTTATTCATTAAAGCATGGCTTTATTCTTATTTAAAAAAATATGACCTGAAAGCATCTGAAGTAGCAAGGCAGATCTCTCATGATGATGATTTTTTTTATATGTCTGACATGCCTAAATTGAAAGATTTCAATAATGAGTCACATAAAGAAGAGATTCAAATTGCACGATTTCGAGATCTAAAGAACCACCTTTCGTATTGGAAAAATAACAAATCAGAACAGGGTTATGTCTACAGTAAAATATTAAAAAATAGCAAAGACCAAATTTAGTCCTCGACTTACCTCTAACCTCCTTCAAAGAGAAGCCATCGCGCTTCTCTTTTTTTTTACTTTAACAAAGCCCGGCGCAAATGACAGCTCACAAAATAGATTTACTGTTTAATGCAATCCAACGAGAGGCAACTCTCAATGCTCTTTAAAAATTTGGACTAAAGAAAACCAATTCATTTTAATAATGCATTAAACCGGATTCCGACGCCAATCAACGTCCGGTGTAATGCAAAAAAAAGGAATAATTATGTTAATTAAAGAAAACAATACTATTGAGGTTAAATCAAAACTTCAAACAGCCTGTATCTTTGCTAAGGCTAAGCATGCACAAAAGTGTGCCCCATCAATGGGGGTCATTAAAGATAAGCGCTTAAGCGAGTTGATCAACGAATATGACGGGAATGGATTACCGTCAATTGAGTTAGCGGAGAAACTAGATCCATATACGAACAAGGAAGACGTTTTAGGTACTAGTGATGACATTGGTTATATAGAAAGCTGCGTTAAACGTTACTTGAGAGGCATTCCAATACATCTCGGGAGGTTAATAAAATGTCAGGAAAAGCTAAAATTTTATGAAAAAGTGCATGAAAAACTAATTGACCAAAAAGTAATTTCTGTTGACGGCTGCGACATTGCGGTTAGCAATCTTCACCAATTTTTAGCACCGTCGGATTGGATCCGCTGGCCTAAATGTCAAAATGGGGAGTTAGTTACTGATGTAGATGAACTTAAAAATATACCCATTCCATTAGCCCGTAAATTATATCAAGCGCTAACCTTTGCATGGAGTAAGAACCTACTCAAGTTTAATGTAAACCATAAAGGTCGACATTATGAGTATTGTAATCCGTTTGCTGCGAGTAGTGGTAGAGAAGCGACAAAAGGTTGTTCTTTTGTCTATTTACCTTGTGATTTACGTCATTATCTTCTGTATCCCAAGAAAGGAAATCAGATCTTCATACTTGATTTCTGTTCTCAGGAACCTGCTTGCTTAGCTGCTATGTGTGGTGATAGTGAGCTTTGGGAAGCTTACCAGCGTGGGGACTTATACGAGGCATTAAAAGCTAGAGATAGTTTGTTCACAGATCTTAGTCGAAAGACATTCAAAGTTCTGTGTATTAGCCACCTCTACGGTATTACACCTAGTGGCATTTCTAAGACATTTGGAGTCACTAAAGATACCGCTGTTCTATGGGACCGCACCCTTCGTAAAATAATGCACAAAGTGAATGCCTATCTTGATAGCAAAGTTAAACAAGCTTTTAAGCAAGGTTACGCTGACGTGTTCGGGTTTCGCCGTACAGTCGCAGCCGACACAAGAACGTCATCAATTCGTAATTTTTTTGTGCAAGCCGTATGTGCTTACATGCTAAGAAAAATATGCTTGAAACTAGAGCAACTCAACATCCCCCTTATTTTTTCTATTCATGACTGCTTTGCAATCGAAGTTTCAGCCAATGACAAAGAGACTAAGCCACTTGTAGCCCAAGTAATGGCTGATGTGTCTGAATCAATCTTAGGGCAAGGATACAGATTACGTAGCGACTGTGAATATCACAAAAAGAATATTAATTAACTTAGAATTGGAGAGAAATCATGGCGATGAAAGTACGCACAACTAACCAAGCAGGAGCTAACGAAGCTCATTTGAATAAGTTAGCAACTCAGTTAACCCCAATCTGTAGAAATATATTACTGAAATATGGTGATGACTTCAGCTCAGCAATATATGAAGGTGTCGATAAGGCAGATTTTTGCATGTTTGCTTTGTATCGTGGCAAGCCCTACTTTGTGTTCGAGGGCGATGCTATTAATAAGATGGTTCCCATTGACTCTCCAGAGTTTAATGGTTTTATCGGTCGATTGATTAAGTTGGCGTTGGGTAAAGCTCCATCACCTAGACTGATGAAACCGACACTAGAAAATTTGAAAAATGAAATTACCCTCGACGGTGTGAATATAGAAGCTGCTGAATTCAATTCTTACCTAAATGCAGCGATTCCTAACGAGGGTGTTGTTCTTGATAGTAACGATCAGAATGGAAGTGCCTTACTTCTTCGGGATGGAGTTGTGATATCAGCTAACTCACCAACTGAATTGACTTTTATTCATAAACCAGCAAAAGGTAAATTGACTTATATACCATCAGGTGGCGATAACCTAAAACTTGAAAAGCTACACGATCTATTTAGTAACTTGAATCGAAACCAGTTCTATTTGGTTCTTGCCTATATCACGTTCATCTTAGCGCACCCTCGTAGCCAAGGACTGACATACCCCATGTTGTATGTCTACGGCTCTGCGGGTACAGGCAAGACCACAGTGGTTAAGTTGATTACTAAGTTGTTAGGTTTAGGTGAGGACACTGTAAAAAGTTTACCTAAAAGTGTGCGAGATTTAGTGGCTATAGCAGCTAATAATTATGTTCTTTGTTTTGATAATGTTTCTAATATTAATGATGAATTATCGAATGCTTTTTGTAATGTAGTCACTGGTGTTACTGTTACAGGGCGAACATTACATACAAATACTGACATCACCGATACAGTCGTTCACCAGCCGATGATTTTGACTGCTATCACGTTACCGAGACAATACGATCTTACAACAAGGGCTGCTTTTATTAATACGAGTAAGCCAACAAAAAGCTATAGGAATGAGAATGAAATATTTCAACTCCTAGATGCTATGTTACCAGAAGTCCAAAGCTGGTTACTAGATACAACAGCTAAAACCATGAAGAACGTGGTGGATGTTGAAAGTATTATCGATCATCGTGCAGCCAGTTATATCCAGTGGGTCGCAGGGTTCGAAAAAACAATGGGAATTGAAGATCAATCTATTCAAAAGTGTTTTATGAAGGAAACAGAAGAAGGTTTGAATCAACAGACCGCTGAGCATAACCCATTCATCACAAGTATCGCAGGAGTCGTTCAAGAGTTCGGTGAATTCACTGGCACACCAACTGAGGTACACAAGGCTGTTAGTAGTTATATTCAATCGTTAGAGATGAGGCTACCGAACGGCTGGCCTGCTAATGCCAACGCTATGTCTATCAAGCTTAATAATTCAGTAGAGCTATTAGCTAAACAAGGCGTGGAATGGTTCGTTGATGCAAAACGTGGCACAAAAGGACGTAAAGCAACACTGAGACCAATCTTGTTACCAGAAAAGAAAGAAACACAGCCTTTACTTGATGACCAAGAATTAAAGCAACCTACTTTACCTGATACGTCTGAACTGGATTTGGTGCTCGATGACGATCTTGACTGGACCGAATCAGCTCTAGAAGACATGGTTCTTGAAAATGATACCCTTTTACAATCACGTGAAAAAACCGAAACAGCAAGCCATGCTGAGCTATTAGCATTTCTTGGCTAACCAACTTTATTAAATAACCTAATCAATAATAATTTAAACGCACTGGCTTCACGTTAGGGGGTCAGTGCGCCTAAACCCAAGGAAAATACACTATGAATGGTTTACTAAATACAGCACGCAAGACACCTTTTATCGAAGTAAAGAAAGTATCAGATGACACGAAGAACGATCTCAGGTTAATTAAAGAATCATTAGCGTGGAACGCTGATCTCTCTGAAACAGAGCCAATGCTGCCTTGTGGAGATTCTGTCATTAACTGGGATAGTTACTCTGATGGCTATCATGAGTTAACAGAAAGCGGAGGCATTATTAGTGTACTGGATTGCGATGTAGATAGGGATGATGAGTCATTACTTAAAGTCTTTGTGGTTACACGAACTCCGGTTAAAGACCCTGAAGATCTAAATGTTTTTGAATCTTGGCATGGGTCATATAAATATACTGGCATCCCTAATGCGATTCTGGACGCTTATGATTATATGAATCCACTACTGAATCTCTCGAAACAGAATAAGTTAACAGCGCTTGCCATTGTTCTAGAGCGATTTGTTTCCCAATCAGATTTAGAAGTTGAGGGCTCTGCGAGTAAAGGCATTATTGCGCTGATCGAACATACTCTTAGCTAAGGGGCTTTATCGGATTGCTTATACTTTAACGTCGAAAATCATAAGTAGGAATGATATCTCTTTAATCATCTAAGTCTATGCAACATTAATGGCATGTATCACTTAACTACCTATATGTAATACCACCAATTATTAATAACTTAAACGCACTGACTCCACGTTAGGGGCTCAGTGCGCTCTTTTTCTCAGTTTCTCACTAGAAGCTACTATCCGAAATATCAAACCAACGCATTAATTGCGCTGACTTTGTTTATAAAAAATAAGGTAAATAATATGATCAATCAGACTAACCAAATTGCAGATTCAGTTATATCAGCTGACATTATTAATGACATCGCTTCTATCGGAAAGGAGGATGGTGTGGACTGTGAAACACCATATTTCTCTGATGGCGGTACGGGCTTATTCATCAATACGGGTAAAGATTTTTTTCTTGAGTATGAATCTGAATATGGAGATGCTTATGTTGGTATCCACGATGTAATGGATCATATTGATGTATATGCAAAGCAATTAAGTGGCACTACATTTGAGATATCCACACTGGTCAGGCGCTTAGATGTTGAGGATGAAGACTTTAGTTGTGTTTTTGATTTGTCTACATCAAAAAGTATTCCTCAGTCAATATATGATGCTTACGCCTATCTAAAGTCTAATTCCAAGTTATCAAAGGGAGCATTACTTGAGCTTTTTGGTGCAGCTACTTGTGCTATTTGTTGTCGAGGAATCCCTTTCTATTTTGAAGAAGCTGGTATTACGGATTACTACTTTGATGCGTCAGAAGCCTTGGACTATGACTTAAAAAATAATTCATCTTCTTAGTCATTGATATTAATCACTAAATTGAAATGATAATAATCTAAGCCCATCCTTAACCGAGTGGGCTTTTTTTGCTTTGGACGTGACGGTGGCGGTAGTTGGCTGACTGACCGTCAACGCCGTCGCCGAATTCGTAGAAATGATACTAATGATTGCTCTGGTCTTGAGTTTACCTTCCGACTTTAAAACTGAGTTCTTATTCCGGCCTACAGGTGTCATAGAAAGCGTCTATCGGAACATTACTGTCATGCTTTGATGATGGTGGATCTGAACCTTAATAAATAGCTGTGCATCCATAGTGTGGAATGAATTGTGCTACCACACCATGTAAATTAAGCCATTAGCTGCCTAATATTGATTGATACAATTAAGTGGTTCGAAGCCCAATTCAGAGTCGGCTTTTTGCTTTGGACATGACAGCGGCGGCAGTTGAAATTTTACCGTCAATGCGGTGCTGTGTTCGTTAAGATGATTTATGTATGTTTGATTAATGAATTAGTAGGTGTTATTGCTTTTCTTATTTCAGTATACTAATTTAGTTATTGAATTTTAAGGGAATAAAGTTGATGGTATATAAGTTAATACGTAGCGTAATGCTGTTTATGATTTTGCTAAGTAATAGCTATGCTACGGCGGATGAGTTGATTATGTGCTCAGGCGGTAGGGTTAAAGTTGGTGACGCATTTGAAAAAGTCAAAAAACGGTGTGGCTCTGGCAACGGGTATTCAGGGAAGCATGTAGAGATTAATGGCAAGAGGGTTGCATTTAAAACAGTGAAAATAATTTTCCCTGATGGGACGAAGGCCGCCTTTATCTACAAGGACTTGGTTTTATTTGATGTGATTGTTTTTTAACTTTTAACCCATTCTAACGCTGAGTGGGCTTTTTTTTACGTAAATGCTGACGGTGGCGTCGGTTGGTAGAACCGTCGACACCGACAATATTTTGTTGATAATATTATAATTAGTTTTTACAACCATTCTTATCACAAGTTATTTTGCTATGTGAATCATTCCAATGAGACGCTTCTTTTTTTGTATCAAAGCCACAACCAGTTTGACCTCCCTTATTACCTTTGTGAACTATGCCTGTTGGCCCATGTTTTACTGCCATAATGATAATTTCCTTATAAAGTGTGATTTAAGTAATCCTTTAAAGTATATGAACTTTAAGTCTTAATGGTGTGAGCTGTATTGTATATATTATTGATTGTCTTTACGTAATTTCATTTTTGAGACCTGTTGCACACTTAGTTATAAACTAAAATATTACCGTAGTTCATCATAAGATTACTCGTAAATGTATAGCACTAAGCGTGATTCATTTGTTCTTCGATAACTCTCGCTTTAGCCCGGTAAAATAGTATCTATTTTTTTGACTGCACCCAAAGTTTAAAAAGGAAAAAAAGGATGTCTTTAATTATTTTTGATTCAGAAGAGCAAAGGATCGCTATTGAATACTTTTCTCGGCTGTCTGATACTGTAGGGGCTGTCGGCATTGGCGTTTGTTTTACTCTTCTTCAATTTAAGGATCCAAGTATCGCAGCAGCTATCTCTTCTGTTGTATTTTTTATCTGGGCAATTAGTTTAGGTACTGAGTTTAGAAAAATGGTTAAAAGAGCCCCTAAAGCTTCAAAACCGAGTATTTGGTTGTTTATAAGGTATGGTTGGTTTGGCTATATATCTCTGATGTTTATGTCTTTTATAGCGCTTGGGGTAATACCTGTAGAGTGGTTTCAGTAAAACGCTGTCATAAATAGCACCATTTTTTATTATCTTATAAATTAAGGTTAAGGCGTGACTCAACTTTGTGAATAAATTTGTAGATTCAATAAAAATATAAAATACTTCATAAGTTCCAATTAGTATCTAAATACCTTGTATTTTAATTTTTTTATTGATGAAACTAAATGGGTGTGTGAGTATAATGGCTTGTTATAGCTTACTTTTTAGGGAACACCATGGACCGAGGTTTAATTAGTTTTTTTGAAGTGACAAGTTGCGGTTTTTATCGATATCAAAATAAAAAAAATATCCATATTGAGGGCTCTATGGAAGAGTCCCTATCGATGGTCGATAATTGGCTACGAGGTCGAGATTTTACCGAAACTCTTCCTTGGGATGAAGAGTCTTCTACTAGAACTAGAGTCTATGGCAAAACATTAGCAACAGATGAGAAGACCAAAGACACGGTTTTTGTCCTTTGGAAACGATTTGATGATGGTAGTGGTAAGATTAGTGGTATATCTCCAGATGCAAAATTTGGATCTAGCATAACGGATTCGGTTCAAATTGGGACTACCGTTAAGGGAGGGGCTGCAATTTTGGGTGACCCTATGTATTATTGGTTTATTCCAGAACATAATGTAATCGCGTCAATCAATTTCTCGCACTCCTCAGCCGCCACTGATGATGTTTGTGATTACATTAAACGATGTATAGATTTACGTATTGACCATCCTCGCAAGAAAACCTCAGAAAGCATGGTATTCAATCCATTTAAAGACAAAGAAGTAAAAAGAAAAAATGTAACCTATACATCTGAAGATGGTTCATACGCACTGAAATATAAATTTACAGTGAAATCAAAAATGATTTCGTCAAAAAATGCAGATATTGAAAAATTATCAAAAAATATAACGCACCTTATTTTTAGGGATACCATTTCATCAGAATTAAAAGATGAAAGGGGGTCACACTTTAAATTGTATGATCTGTTCCGTGGAATTAAACGTGATGATAGGTTAAGGAAAGAAATTGAACTTGTTGAGGAAGTGAATTTAAGTGAAGAAGAACTGACTTCAATATTTAAAATGCATGAAGAACAATATGACCCAGATAGTCCTTGGAATGATATTGGTTTCAAAGAAAAAGACAGTAAATCTCCTCGATTTTTTAGTAAGTATATGAATAAAGAAAGAATACTACTTCCTGGACTTAAAGCAAAACAAACGTATTATTCAGCAGAAGAAATATTAGAAGCATTACAGCATGAACGTGAGTCATTATTGTATTCAGTGGAACAACATATTGCATCTATAGCTGTTGAAAAGAGAAAGTCAGCATAAGTGGGATGATATGAAAGATAAATTATGGCGATTTTATAATGTTGCGGCATTAATCTGGGGCTTTATAAAGTCGATAGCAATAAAACATGTGTTTTATATTGGTATTAGTTTTGCGATTGGTAGCGTCACTTTTAGCTACGTTAATTTAAATGATTTAGCGTCTATTGTATCGACATTACAGAATTTATCTGCCGCAGTGTTCACTTTAGCTGGGATTTGGATTGCTTATTCTTACCCTCAAGCTATTGCTGCATATACTAAGCCTAAAAGTGTATCTGTTATCCCTTCAGGTGAAACCGGTAGAATTGAAAAATTAGTTTTGATTACGTTGACTTCTGCTTTCGTGATCGTTTCTCTTTTGATTTATAATTTAGCCAGTGTTTTACTTAAAGACATGCCATTTGTGATTGTACATCGGGATGTATTTAAGATTTTAGCGGTTAGCTTTATTGTTTATTTATCAATAAATCAAATTAGAGCTGTTTTGGTTGTTATGATTACTAATGTTCAGTTTATAAATGAGCTGCACCACAAAAAGAGTGAGAGTGATGCAGATAAAGACCTTTGATTTATCTACGCTGCAGTATCTGAATATTACCGCCATTCATCATGAATCATGAAGTAACTAATAAATGTGTGGCTAATTTAACTCCCACTCAATCCTAAACCACCATCACTCCCCAATCCCTGACGGCGGCGACAGTCCTGTAAAACACGGAATCACGCCGTCAACGTCAACGCAGGTATCAGCTTATGATTTTTCGTAGGGTATTAGCGGGGAAATATGGCTTGAAGATGGATAGAAATAACCTAAGTTGAAGAAACTCATAATCGGCAGGTCGAGTGTTCAAGTCACTCAGGGCCCACCAATTCTTGATAAGGCTTATGGAGAAATCTGTAAGCCTTTTCTTTTATCCGCCTTTCCATATCCTGTCTCAGTTTAATTCAACTAACCTCCGTTCCAGCTACTAATCCAAATTACATCAGAAAACTACCACAACACTATATTTCCCTAAGCAATCCAATATTACATATTAACAGCCATATTCATTAGCGTAACCTCATCACAATCAATCTGCATACCAACGAACACCAACCAATTACAGCACCAGTTTTCTCTCCGATAACACAACAAATATATAACCAACATTCCGTTCCTTAGGATCCAGTTATTAATATATATTTAATTTATTAACCTAATGGAATAACGCTAGTAAAACTCAGATATGAGTAAGCCAAAATACGGATAGAATCGAGTGTTGAATAAGTATGACCAATTGCCACGGATGGTAATTGGTCTGTTATATCTCAATGCTATTCACTCACTCTAACAACGACTCAACTCAGCCAGCTAGAACCAGCCATTAATTCACAGATTGGTATTCATGCTCATATCGTTAATTCTGCTGTTACGGGGGATTTAGGGGGCAATCTAGTCGTGATTAACAGGTGAAACTAAATGAATCGAGCGGCTAATCTCAGTCAGAAATATAATTCAAAAAATAAAATTCATCTAGCGTCATTGTCGTCGGAAATCACATCTAAAATGCCGTCGTCACCGTCGATGAAAATGTAAAAATCAGTTAAATTCAGCCTAGATTCAGTGGCTAAGACAGGCATGTTACAGGAACGTCGACACCGTCAACGAATTGGGTGAAATGATTAGTTCTAGAGATCAGTGAGTGTAAGGCATGGGGAGGTAATTTAGGTCCTGACTAATGTGACAGACCCAGCGATCTAAGATTTAGGTGTTGGGTTATTGTTGGGAAAGGTTAACAGGATTTCCTCTGCTCTTCCTTAAGCGAAAAAATGTGATTGTGATAATCCATATACTCCTTTAGCCTTTTTTCGTCTCCAAGTTTAAACATAGTTGTATTCAGCTCTACATCTTTTTCTATACCCAACCCCTTCAAATCTCTTTGACGAAGTGATTTTGAGATTTCCAGACAATATGCAGATCGTTTTAATTTAAAGGTCACCAAATGGCAATCGAATAACCTATCTATATGAGCACAAAGTAATATTCCGTTGGCTCCATCAAGCCTTTCACCAGTAGTTTCACAATCTTTCCATGCCTTTATGTGTGATGCTACTAACATCTCTTTTGTGTTCGTTAGCGTTACTGCACAACTTTCACCACCCCAGATATCAATTACGTTTCTTCTAAACTTACCTTGTCCAACCCGAGCGGTTACTAAGGTTTCTTTTTCAGAATCCGAGAGATCACTGCTACCGATATCTAATAAGTCAATAGCAAGGTCATCGCTATCTTCGGCAGTGATTCCTTTGATGTCAGAGTGCATATTTAGCAAGTTATATCTTGCACAGTTATATTGATCTGTTATGTGTACTGGCTCATTAAACCATTCAATGTCTTCGGGTTTAAACTTTATATTAAAGTTGTTAAGGGCATTCTCTTCAGTAAAGTTAACGGCAATAATGGACCGCTCCTCTAGTTGGTTACACATTTCTTGATGCCAGCCCTTTTTTCTATACTGCTCCACCGCATGTATAGCTTCTTCTTCGGTTAGACAATACACGTGGTTCATCTTACCTATGCACAATTTCTCACTATTCTTAATTGTAAATAACCATATTTCATATTCTTTCCCTTGGTGGCTCTTTAATGGCGTATTGATTGGCTGCAAAAAAGCATACTTATAACCCAAAATTTCTTTGGTCATATCTGCTAACCATTCTTCATGTCCATAACCATGTTTACATTCAAATGAGTTAGGATCTTTACTTTTATGATCAGGACCAGATGGTGATTTCCAACCGTTACTATTCCAGCAAATTCTTGCTAATTTTTTCTAATTTTTTCTAATTTTTTCTGCATAACAACCTAACGAAATAACACATAAGATAAACATATATTAACTCTTTGATAATATTAATCTTGGAGTTAATCATGCTTAAAATCACAAACTGGAAAGATCTAAATACCCTGCCAATTACACCCACCTTACTAAACCAACTCAAACAACACTTACTAGCGCCATTTCACGATGAAGATGAAGCCCAAAACACATGGACTGAACTTGAATGCGAACTCTGGATGATTACGTCACTTTCTGACATTTCTCGTGTCGGCGTCGACGGTAAGCGCATCACTAAACGTGAGAAAAACTTACTCAGCTTTGCCCTAGAAAATATTGAGTTTGAAGATGAGTTAGATTACGGATCATTATTTACTTTAACCATCTTGAGTGATAGCGGTCAGGGCTTGTACCTACTAATGCCTCAATCACTTAAACCTGAATTATTGAAAAAGCTAAGTATCAATGAACCGAGCCATGGCTAAGGTGGGATCATGCAATCACGTAAATTCAAATTCAACAAGCGTCAGATGGACAACCTACCACCAACGCCACCCGATAGCCGAAGTCGTGAAACTGAATACACAGATGAGGGATGTAGTGGCTTGAAACTGATTGTTAATCGCCAAGGACGTAAGCGTTACCTATTTCGTTACACCATTAGCGGCACTAAGAAATCATTACAACTAGGTGAATATCCATCACTCGACATTCCTACTGCTAGGCAGATTGCTAATGAACACAAGAAACAATTAGCTCTCGGTAATGACCCTAAGCAGCTCAGGGATGAGAAACAAGTTGTATTTACCTTCTATGAATTTGCTGAACAACATTACCTGCCTTACGCCAGAGTTAACAAGCTCACCGCTTACAGTGATGAAAGTAACCTCAAGATGCACTTCTACCCGTATTGGAAAGGCAAAGCATTAGCTAAAGTTAGTCAGCATGATATTCAGAAACGATTAGATGAACTGCTAGTTAACCGTAAACCAGCAACAATCAATCGGCTCAGAAGCTTGGTACTTCGTATGTTCCGGCTAGCAATGGAGTGGGGATTTGTTGAAAAGCATCCGGGCACTTACATTAAGAAGCTTAAAGAAAACAATTTAAAGCAACGATTCCTCAGTAAGGATGAAGTCACTCAGTTCATTACGGCGTGTAATGATGAGCCTAGTCGAACCCAAGGTAATGCGTTGAAGTTCGCTCTACTAACCGGAATGCGTATGGGAGAAATCTGTAATTCGAAATGGTGTAACTTAACCGTCGACGACGTCGGCGAAGGGAGCCTTTTCCTGCCGCATACTAAATCGGGTTTGTCTCGAACAGTACTACTAAATTCATTAGCGATGACTGTTATTGAGGAGCAGAAAAACCAACGAATCAAGGGTAATGATTATATATTTCCCGGAGATGCAGAAGGTAAACCCATTAGCCATCCCAAGAAATCATTTGCTCGAATTAAGAAAGTGGCAGGAGGTTTAGATGGATTACGTATCCACGATTTACGCCATAGCTTTGCTTCAATCTTGATTAACTCAGGCAAGGCAACACTCTACGATGTTCAGCATTTGTTAGGGCATCAATCACCACAAACCAGCACCAGATATGCACACCTAGCTTCTTCAAGATTAAGAGAAGTTAGCGCTAATGTGTCAGATCTAGTTAAGAAGGCAACTAAATAAGAAAGACCTAAATTACATCATCTTGGTACGTTCAAGGGAAGCGTACAAATCACGTATAAGTTCTTGCTTAAGGCTGATTGGCGAGAGTACTTCAACATAGGGCATCCAAGCCTTCAGGATTGGCATTACATCGTACAATCTTGTTACTTGGCTGCTGATGAGTAGTGAACCATCATCCATTTCTTTGAGTATCTGAATATTTGGTAGTAACTTACCCTCAAAAAAGCGCGGTGCAACGTCAGCATCAACTTGGATTAATACATCTGACTTGTCGATAGCTAACCACTGCATTCCTTGCCTGATGATTTCCTCTTGTACTTTAGCTTGAGGTTTATATTTATCGTCACTGAGTTGTAACTGTGAAATATAAGCGATTCTGAAGGAGTGTAAGTTGCCCTGATACACAGCTGCGAGATACCAAATACCACGGTCATTCACTAAACGGTAGGGCTCGACTTGCGCTAGTTTTTTATCTTTATACGTAAATGAAATCTGATATTGAGCACTGATTGCATTAGTCAGTAAGTCAAACAAATCAGTGAAACTCGATACATCTTCAATCCGTACATTCTTGAATAGAAAAGTAGGTACATTGTTAGTCTGCCAATTGTTCATGTTGAGCTTAATTGGGATGAATGATTCTAGCCCAATGTTCTGTATCAGCTTATTCATGTTATTCGATGATTGCTGTCTAACACTACTCATATCAAGAAAATAACAACCATCCTCACATCGTAACGGCAGGTAGGAGAGCCGTTCAAAGTCACGCCATATTGTCCTTTCATGGACGTTAAATTCAGCTTCCAAGTTTTTCAGGTATAACCGCTCTCCCGCATTTAATCGGGCAAGGATAGTACCTAAACGCTTAGCTAATTTCTCATTCTTACTTTTCATTTCACTAGATTAAACCGCACTGCTGACAGGTTGAGTCAGTCGTTATTATTTCTAACTTGGCAGCGATAAGTTAGCGATATTGTTATTAGTTTCACGAAGCAGTAATCACAAGGCACAGGGCAAATATCAATAAATTAGTCCAAGACTGACTCAACCTGTCAGTCAGCCATTCCATAATTACCCATTAATTAATTTAAATATTAAAACAAAGGAAAAAAACCAATGAACAAATCAATCATGCTACTCAGCCTATCTTGCTTATTAGCATCAACAGCAACACTCGCTGGCGGCACTATGGGCGGTAATCCGGGCGATCTTTCTAAGATGAAATCAGTTTTAGAAGCTAACTGGAATGGTAAATCAGGCATCCAACATACAGCCTCGAATGGCGTGATTGTTCAATGGAAAGCAGATGTTTGCGGCACGTTAAATGGTTCCGTCGTCGACGTCGACAAATGTACTAAAAAATCTCAGTAATACCAACCCTAACCCTCAATACACCTTAAATTTAAAGGTAATTAACATGGATAAACCAATGACAATTAAAAAAATCTTAACAGTAGTAACAACATGTCCCGCTTGCGGTCAACGTGCTTATGACGATGGTAGCTGCCAAGTATGCGGCCATTCTCACTAATCAGGAACGAGCTAACATGTCATTTTTTAAGAAGTTGAGTAGTAACTTAAAACTATGGACTTGCCATAAGTGCGGTAAGAAAACAGAAGTTACAGGTGGTACATCATGTAACAAATGCGGTAAATGGATATGCAATTCACATAAAGCATCTGGCGGTGTCTGCAAGGGCGGCTGCTAGTCAAAATATTTTAATATCACACTAAAACAACGGGTAATATCAGCAATGGTATTGCCCTTTTTTACATCCAAAATTTAGGAAAGTGCCATGAGTAAAAAAATAAATGAACAAGTAAATGACGACGGCGACGGTAATAAAAACATCGTTGAATCCACCAGTGAAAAGCCTAATGAAGCTAAACACGACCATTTCAGTAATATAGTTCTATCTGGTCAAGGTAAGAAACTCAGCCCTAAGACAGACAACCATGTGTTCTTTGATTTAGCCAAACATGATGAAGAAGGTGATCTCTATCTACGACTTAGCGGTAATGAAGGTGGCGGATTACACTCGAAAGAATGGATACCACTGCAATCCATCACTACGATCTTAGATGAACAAGGGCAGAAACCATTTAAGAGTACAGTATTAAAATCAGTATTAAAATCATTAAGTGCGAACAACTCTGGATTTCTAGCAGGGGTACTTCGCTCTAGTGATATTGGCTTAATTACCCAATCTGGTAAGAGTGTATTTCTTCATGTATTAGCAGCTGATTACGAAGAGAAGAAAGCAAGGTTACTTCAGTTAGTGGATGGTTAATTAGTCTCTTCATACGTTCACTGCTAACAAGTACAGATTCAACAACTCACCTCGTAAATATTATTATGTAACCATCATCACGGAGAAATACCATGCCTGCACTTTTCGCTAATCCATTATTTGGGATTGGCTTCATCATCGGCTATGCCATCTACAAAGAAATGAATAAGGAAGGTTAATATGCCACTACCACTAATTTACTTAGGATATGGACTCATCACAGGGTTCTTGTTTGCAGCTAAAGAAGAGCTGACAAATAGTAGGTCTGATACTGCTTAATTATCATATTTGAAATATACGTACTGAATTGGCTTAGGCTGATCCAGTACGTTATTTTTTTTGAGTTTGATATTTACCGTCGACGCCGACGCAATTTAGCTCGAAAATCAGGAGAGAAAAAACCATGGGTAAACACGACCAAAATTTTCAACAAGGCTGTAATGATATGGATAAGGCTAATGAGGCTTTAAATAACAATCAAATTGGAAAATCACTCTACTACGCAAGTAAGGGTATTGTTAATCCCATTGCTGGTGTAGTTAAAGAACCACTTCACGTATTGGTCTATTGAGTGCCTGTCCCATGTGTTTTCTGGATTGGTAAAAAACTTGGGGATTCAAAAAGAGGGCGGCCAAAGATAAACTAAGGGGTTGATTAAAACATAATCCCTCCGTCCCCTTTATTTGCTTTATTTGCTTTATTTGATTTATTTGCCATGATATATAGTAATTAATCGGTGAGTGGTTTTTAACCAGAAAGGGGGAAGTAATGGATAAATTAATAAATGAAAGTGATTTGACACCATCAATTTCAATTAGTAACGGATCTGATTATGGGTCTAATACTAGAATAACGGATAAGGATGACGGATCGGATCATACCAACATACAAGATAGAGATGATGGATCAGATCTGACTGAATAATGCATAAGCATTTATAGTATCAAGATAATGCTAGTAAAAGAGCGGGTTTTACTAGCTCTTTTTTTTGAGGTCTAAAATGGATCTATCATATCTATTGCATGATATGGCTTTAAGTGAATTTTATCTGAAATTTTGGGATAAAAAACCACTTATAATAAAAGGCCATAAACAAAAATTTACTAAATATTACTCAATAAAGCAATTCGAAAGTAGAATTACAGAAAACGATCTACGATACCCACAGTTTAAACTTGCAAAAAATGGAGAGGCAATCTCACCTAGTACCTATACACTCTCACGTACATTTAAAAATAAACAGGATAACAACTGTATAGATATACCAGCCGTTTATCGATTGTGGAATAATGGTGCAACTGTAATATTACATACTCTTCAATCAAGTACGCATACTTTATCCGGATATCTACATCAATTGGAAAGTGAACTCGGTCATCGTGTTCAAGCTAACGCTTATTTAACTCCTAAAAAATCACAAGGCTTTGATATTCATTATGATACTCATGATGTGTTGATCCTACAGGTTGAAGGTAATAAAAAATGGCGAGTGTGGGAAAGCCCAATAGATAAAAAGCCTTTCAAAAATGACTATTCAATTTTAGAAAAAGAGCCTGAAGGTGCACTTTTTTATGATGGGATTCTGAATCAAGGCGATTTACTGTACATACCTAGAGGTTATCCTCATATGGCACAATCAACTGAAGAAACTTCTCTTCATTTAACAATTGGAATACATGTGTATCGACAAATCGATGCTTTAAATCTTGTATTCAAAAGTATATTGCGGGAATGTGAAAATGAAAATTCAAACTTCTGGAGAAATTCTGTGGGCAAGGATTATAGATACTCTCGAGATATGGAATTTGATTCTGCATTAGAGAATATAGTTTCAAAAATCAAGAAAAGCTGGGGGATGGCACCAGTAATTGAGAGGTTCAACGAAGAAAGAAGACCGATAAACCAGCATCTTTTCAGCAAATCATCAGAAATCGATAGCATTATTTTAAACACAAAAATGCAGTGCTACGATGGTGTCTGTTCAAATTTTAAAGAAAATGAAAATGATATAATATTGACTTACCTCGGTAGGATATTAACACTACCAAAGAGTTTAGGTGATGCCATCTCAATAATAATTGAAAAACAATATTTCACACCAAATGATATTATTGACTATGAGAATGAAAGCAAACTGATTTTATGTAGACATTTATTAAAGGAAGGATTTATAAAACTTATCGAGGAAAATTATGACTAGATTTTGCGCAAAAGAAAGCGTAGAACGCAGAGACAATTATTTAGGGACCATGACTACTGTTAAGTGTTACTTACTAATTGAATATGATAATTCATGGTCAAAGGAAATTAACAATCTCCTTGAGAATTCTAAGATTGAAACAGAGGTGGTTAATCATATAAATGACTTTACTGAATGGTGCCCAGAAGATGTTAAGGTGCTATTTATAAAAAATAAAGAAACAGGTAGTGGTAAAAAAATATATCTAACAAGAGTACATAAAGGTAAAGAAAAAGTTAGCGAGTTTTTTGTTGATAATTATAAAGATATTTTAACTATTGATTTAAAAAACGCATATAAAAATCCAGGGGGCTGTAAAAATATATTAGTTGTTTGTACGCATGGAAAACATGACAAATGCTGCGCAAAATTCGGGCACCCCGTTTTTTTAGGGTTATCTAAATGGATAAAAAATACAGGCGCAAACTTTGAAGTTTGGGAGTGTTCACATGTTGGCGGAGATCGCTTTGCAGCTAATATTATCTGGCTACCTTATGGGTTAGGTTTTGGACATGTTGAATTAGATACTGAAATATTTTTAAACAAATTAATACAAAATAAAATTCCATTAGAGTATTTTCGTGGATGTAGCTTTTTCTCTAGCGCAGGCCAATTTCTTGAAGGGGTCATACGCAAAAAATATAATTTAGACAATCCTGGTGGCGTTGAAGTTATTCGAAATATCGAGAATCATGATAATGAAGGTAATATATATGTAGATATTGAAATGAGTTTTAAAGAGATAGGTACTCAATCAATCAGCGGTCTAATTTCTATACGACTTGATAAAGAAAATGGGAAGGTTCTTGCTTCATGTAACGACGGTGGTTATGCCTACCCCAGGATAATAGAATTGGTTAACATACCTAACAATCCAAATTAATCTGTAATACGTTATAGAATAAAGCATATAAAGTGAGGGCAGTATGCATACAAAAAGCGTTCAATATCATGATTTTATATATGAATTTGTAGATTTTGAAAAAGAAGCAAATTTTATTGATGCAATAATTCAAGAGCAACTGCCTAGTGCCAATACCATACTTGATGTAGCTTGTGGGCCTCATGAACATGTCAAAACGCTTAGATCGAAATACCAAGTGGATGGCATTGATATTAATAAGGAGTTTTTACCAATTGCGAAATTGAAGAACCCTTCAGGTAACTATGAACAGGCTAATATGTGTAATTTTAAGCTTGGGAAATTATATGATGTAGTTATATGCTTAGCTAGTTCAATTAGTTATGTTAAAAATGTATCTGAACTCAATGACACTTTGAAATGTTTTGCAAACCATCTAAATCCTGAAGGTATGGTAATTGTTGTGCCATGGTTTACATTGGACACATGGACACCTGGAAAAGTTAGCATGGTATTTTGTGAGGAAAAACAACTAAAAATTGCTCGTGCTAGCGTGAGATCAAATAATGGTAAGCAATCAAGAATGCATTTTACATATATGGTTGCTACGCCAGATGGCGTTGATACATTTACAGAAGATCACTATTTAATGTTGTTTTCAAAAGATGAATTAGTTAATGCTTTTGAAAGTGCAGGATTAAAAGTAACCCAAAGTAATGGTTGGACTCCTGGAAGAGGACTTATCCTAGGTTTAAAAAACATATAGGCTCCTAGTTTAATACTCACAGTGACCAAGAAATACTTAATAGAATTGATGGGATTAATGATAATAATGAAATAACTGTTGCGGCCCATCTACTTAATTCCATGAATTAGCAACACCCCAACACCTAAATCTTAGATCGCTGGGTCTGTCACATTAGTCAGGACCTAAATTACCTCCCCATGCCTTACACTCACTGATCTCTAGAACTAATCATTTCACCCAATTCGTTGACGGTGTCGACGTTCCTGTAACATGCCTGTCTTAGCCACTGAATCTAGGCTGAATTTAACTGATTTTTACATTTTCATCGACGGTGACGACGGCATTTTAGATGTGATTTCCGACGACAATGACGCTAGATGAATTTTATTTTTTGAATTATATTTCTGACTGAGATTAGCCGCTCGATTCATTTAGTTTCACCTGTTAATCACGACTAGATTGCCCCCTAAATCCCCCGTAACAGCAGAATTAACGATATGAGCATGAATACCAATCTGTGAATTAATGGCTGGTTCTAGCTGGCTGAGTTGAGTCGTTGTTAGAGTGAGTGAATAGCATTGAGATATAACAGACCAATTACCATCCGTGGCAATTGGTCATACTTATTCAACACTCGATTCTATCCGTATTTTGGCTTACTCATATCTGAGTTTTACTAGCGTTATTCCATTAGGTTAATAAATTAAATATATATTAATAACTGGATCCTAAGGAACGGAATGTTGGTTATATATTTGTTGTGTTATCGGAGAGAAAACTGGTGCTGTAATTGGTTGGTGTTCGTTGGTATGCAGATTGATTGTGATGAGGTTACGCTAATGAATATGGCTGTTAATATGTAATATTGGATTGCTTAGGGAAATATAGTGTTGTGGTAGTTTTCTGATGTAATTTGGATTAGTAGCTGGAACGGAGGTTAGTTGAATTAAACTGAGACAGGATATGGAAAGGCGGATAAAAGAAAAGGCTTACAGATTTCTCCATAAGCCTTATCAAGAATTGGTGGGCCCTGAGTGACTTGAACACTCGACCTGCCGATTATGAGTCGGATGCTCTAACCAACTGAGCTAAGGGCCCTGATCTTTCAAACGTTCTTACGACGCTTTAAGATGCAGAAAGTATATAAGCATAGTTTCTGCGTGTCTAGGTCATATTCAATAACTTAGACAAGTAACCAGCTAACTGTTTAATTATTAATCTAAGACGCTACGTGAATGCCCAGCGTTAATAAATAAGCTCGTTATTATTCATTTTATTGCAGGCATAAAAAAACACCGAATGTTGCCATTAGGTGTCCTTTGTAATAGCGCTATTTGTCTCGGCCATGTTCATAATCGAGACAAGAGCATCTAACTATTCAATTACTCGTCTAAGAAGCTACGTAGCTGTTCGCTGCGGCTAGGATGACGTAATTTACGTAATGCCTTAGCTTCAATTTGACGAATACGCTCACGCGTTACATCGAACTGTTTACCCACTTCTTCAAGTGTGTGGTCAGTATTCATATCGATACCAAAACGCATACGCAGGACTTTAGCTTCACGAGCTGTTAAGCCTGCAAGTACGTCGTCTGTAGCGCCTTTTAAGCTATCTTTTGTAGCAGCGTCAACTGGTAAAGAAAGCGTTGTATCTTCAATGAAATCGCCTAAGTGAGAATCTTCATCATCACCGATAGGAGTTTCCATTGAGATCGGTTCTTTAGCAATCTTCAATACTTTACGAATACGATCTTCTG
The DNA here is from genome assembly GCF_018219155.1 of Moritella sp. 24. Taxonomy (NCBI): domain Bacteria; kingdom Pseudomonadati; phylum Pseudomonadota; class Gammaproteobacteria; order Alteromonadales; family Moritellaceae; genus Moritella; species Moritella sp. 24. The sequence continues at coordinate 409,382 of NZ_CP056123.1, forward strand.
GCATCATCATGCGCTCAGCCAATTCTTCTGGCGTTGCTTCACGGCCCATCTCTTGCAGCATTTGACGCGAAATACGATTCAGTTTATTGATTGTTTCAATCATATGCACTGGAATACGAATTGTACGCGCTTGGTCAGCAATAGAACGGGTAATTGCCTGACGGATCCACCATGTAGCGTAAGTTGAGAATTTGTAACCACGACGGTATTCAAACTTATCTACGGCTTTCATCAGACCGATGTTACCTTCCTGAATTAAATCAAGGAACTGTAGACCACGGTTGGTGTATTTTTTTGCAATCGAAATTACTAGACGTAAGTTCGCTTCAACCATTTCTTTTTTCGCACGGCGCGCTTTCGCTTCACCAATACTCATACGACGGTTGATGTTTTTGATCTGTGAAATAGACAGACCAGTTGTGCTTTCTACTAACTTCAGCTTGTTTATGCAACGGCGAACATCAAAGTCGATACGTTGTAATGCTTGTGCATAAGGTGCTGCAGATTGTTGTGCTTTTTCAAACCAAGTGATATCAGTTTCGTGACCAGCAAATGCTTCAACGAACGCTGCTTTTGGCATTTTACAATGTTCAACACACATCTTGATTACAAGACGTTCTTGAACACGTACATGATCCATCATGTCACGCATGTTATTAACAATGCGATCAAACTGTTTTGGGATCAGACGGAAAGTACGGAATACTTCACTTAGTATTTCAACTTGAAGGCGTGTTTTCGGGTGTTCTAAACCGTCGTCTTTGATGCCTTTAAGTAATGCCGCGTGACATTTACGTAATTCTGCAAATTTTTCTGCTGCTTCTTCAGGATCAGGCCCTTTGTTGCCTTCTTCCTCTTCTTCGTCATCATCTTCAGCGTCGTCATCAGATTCAAGCTCTTTGCTTGGTAGTTCTGAGCCAATATGAGTCGCTGTTGGCGCAACATCATCAGCATTTGGATCGATGAAACCCGTGATAATGTCACTTAAACGTGTTTCTTCAGCAAGGAACTTGTCGTACTCAGCAAGTAACGAGTTAATTGCTTCAGGGTATTCTGCTACGGCAGTTTGTACTGCGTAGATACCTTCTTCAATACGTTTTGCAATTTTGATCTCGCCTTCACGAGTCAATAGCTCAACGGTACCCATCTCACGCATGTACATACGTACTGGATCGGTAGTTCGACCAATTTCAGATTCAACAGAAGCAAGCGCTGCAGCAGCGGCTTCGGCAGCATCTTCATCAGGTGCTGAGGTGTTTTCTGCCATCAATAGATCATCTGCATCAGGTGCTGTTTCTAGCACTTGAATACCCATGTCATTGATCATTTGAATAATATCTTCAACCTGATCTGAGTCCACAATATCTTGTGGTAAGTGATCATTTACTTCTGCATAGGTTAGGTAACCTTGTTCTTTACCTTTAGCAACAAGAAGTTTTAACTGTGATTGAGGGGATTCCATAGAATACTTCCGCTCCGGTGACGTGATTCAAAGATACAGACGCAAAAGCACTGCGCAAACAAAGCAGTATAGTGCTTAACGGTGCTTTTTTCTACTTATTGGTATAATTATGTGGTTAAAATGCGACTAATGTTAACACTTATCACGTTATATTAGACGAAAGCTTTCAACTCAGCGTTATGAGGCGAGTTAATTCGCCTCTTTTTGTTAGTTCATTAAATGGGGGTTAATAGATCACATTTCAAGCCATCATGATGATTTTAATTCATCTAAAATACTTTTATATTCCAAACGCTCAGATTTAGTTAGGCCATCTTGCGCTAGTTTTAATTGTAGCTCACTGAAGCGTTGTTCGATGACTTGCGTTGAAAGAACGAATAAAGTATCGAAAAACTCAGCTTCGACCGCTTCATCTGCGCCATGATCCCAAACTGCAAGCTTTATCAGTGCTTTCTGCTCTGGCATTTCACGCCAATACTCTAATAATTGTGCTGTGCTTATTTGGTCGCTAGCGTTTGTTTGTTCTAGTAATTTTAATAAAATATTGATACCCGGTAACTTTAATTTTTTAAGATCGTCGAATACCGGTAAATTAAAACCAATCTGTGGGTTTTGTAATAACAACCCAATTGCTCGGCGTATTGGTGTGATCTGAATTGCTTTTTTAACGGGCTTTGTCGCTGCAACCGTCGTAAATAATTTATTGAGCTTAGTTTCGTCCCACCCTAAAAAGCGCGCTAATTTTTTTAAAACAATGCCGCGGTAAAAACCATCCGGCATTTTTTCAATCAGCGGTTTCGCTTGGCTGGCCAATTGACTGCGGCCAGCATCGGTATGGGTTTCGATATTTTGACTTAATCGACTAAATAAAAAGTCCGGTAATGTCTGCGCATCTTTAAACAGTTGCTCAAGTGCATCTTTACCTTGATTTCGGACTAATGAATCAGGGTCTTCGCCATCCGGTAAGAATACAAACTTCAGATCTTTACCATCACGTAATTGTGGTAGGGCATTTTCAAGCGCGCGCCATGCTGCATCACGACCGGCTCTGTCACCGTCATAACAGCAGATAACTTCGTTAGTATTACGAAATAAGGTTTGCATATGATCGCCAGATGTCGACGTGCCCAGTGACGCTACCGCATAATCAATGCCGAATTGTGCTAAAGCAACCACGTCCATATAGCCTTCAACGACCACAATTTTTGGGATCTCTTTATAGGCTTGACGCACTTCGTATAAACCATAAAGCTCTTTACCTTTATGGAAGATAGGGGTTTCTGGTGAGTTAAGGTACTTTGGTTTTTCATCACCGAGAACACGTCCACCGTAACCAATCACACGGCCACGTTTATCGCGAATAGGAAACATCACGCGTTCGCGAAAGCGATCGTAACGACGCGATTGACCTTCGTTTTCGATTAATACACCAGTCGTCAGTAACTGTTCTTCGGTATGTTTATCACGACCAAAGCGTTTTAATACGTTATCCCAACCGGGGGCAGCGTAGCCAATGGCGTATTTATTAATAACCTCGGCAGATAATCCGCGCTGTTTTAGGTAATCGTTAACGATGCGTTTATTTGGGTGTTCTTTTAATTGGTATTGATAAAAACGTGTGACACTTTCGAGTAGCTCGTAATAATCTTTACGTTCGGGTGCTGTCGGGCCGTTATTATTGCCACCTTCTTCTCTGGGTACCGTAACACCGTAAAAGCCCGCTAAATCTTCAATCGCTTCGACAAACTCAAGGTTGTCGTACTCCATTAAAAAACCAATGGCGTTACCGTGGGCACCACAGCCAAAGCAATGATAAAACTGTTTGTCTTGGCTAACAGTAAAAGAAGGGCTTTTCTCATTATGGAACGGGCAGCAAGCATGGTAGTTCTTACCTGCTTTTTTGAGCTTTACACGTTTTTCGACGATATCAACGATATCTGCTCGACCTATCAAGCCATCGATAAAGTCGCGAGGTATTCTACCGGCCATATGTACCTAACTAATGAGTGTGAAGATTATTGCGAATTGCAATGACAGTAAATACGTGACTTTTTCATAAATCAGTTATGTACTGTGATCGTTATAAGACTAGAGTAATAAATTCTATGAGTATTGAAAAGCAAACAAGCCGTGACTCTAGGAGTTCACGGCTTGTTTATAAGCGTTATCTTTAGCTGATTAAGTCAGAGACGTATTCAGTAAGATAAGCCTAAATGCATACAGTAGTTATACTAATAGAGATTAGTATAGACGTACGCGACGTGCATTTTCACGAGACAATTTCTTAGCTAGACGCTTAGAAGCTGCTGCTTTAGCACGTTTACGAACTGTAGTAGGTTTTTCGTAATGCTCACGACGACGTACTTCAGATAAGATACCTGCTTTTTCGCAAGAGCGTTTGAAACGACGTAGTGCAACGTCAAACGGTTCGTTTTCACGTACTTTAATTACTGGCATGTTTTCTTCCAACCTATAGGTTTAATGGTTCCAAGTTATCTGGAACCTAAAAATATTTTTATAGTAATTCTATAAAAATGGTGCCGAATTGTACTCTAGAACACGATTAAATGTAAAGCGCAATAATTTGGCGCTGGAGAAATAACTATAGCGCAGGTACTATTGTGCAGTCATATATAAGGTGAATGAATAAAATGCGCGTAATAGGAATAGAAACATCATGTGATGAGACCGGCATTGCAATTTATTGTGATGAACAAGGGCTAATGGCTCATCAACTTTATAGCCAAGTAAAACTGCATGCCGATTATGGTGGTGTGGTACCGGAATTAGCGTCACGTGATCATGTGCGTAAAATTATTCCACTGATTAAAGCCGCATTGGCTGAAGCTGGCTGTACTAAAGATGATATTGACGGTATTGCCTATACAACTGGACCGGGTTTAGTCGGTGCATTAATGGTCGGTGCTACAGTCGGCCGTAGTATTGCTTACGCATGGGATATTCCTGCATTAGGTATTAACCATATGGAAGGTCATATGTTAGCGCCAATGCTTGAAGAGAAAACCCCAGATTTTCCTTTCCTAGCAATGCTTGTATCGGGTGGTCACACGCAGATAGTACGTGTTGATGGTATTGGTCAATATCAATTGCTAGGCGAGTCTGTAGATGATGCTGCAGGTGAAGCATTTGATAAAACAGCGAAATTAATGGGTTTAGATTACCCTGGTGGACCGCGATTATCGGCATTGGCAGATAATGGTGTTGCCGGACGTTATAAATTCCCACGTCCAATGACCGATCGTCCTGGCTTAGACTTCAGCTTTTCTGGATTAAAAACATTTGCAGCGAATACCATTGCGAAAGAAAAGAAATTAGCAGAAGAAGCAGGTGCTGACGGCGTAGATGAGCAAACCCGTGCAGATATCGCATTTGCATTCCAAGAAGCGGTTGTAGATACCATTTCGATTAAATTAAGACGTGCCATCAAAGAAACAGGCATTCGACGTCTGGTTGTTGCTGGTGGTGTAAGTGCAAATAAATACTTACGCATTAAATTAGCAGAGATGATGGAGAAGCAAAACGGGGAAGTATTCTATCCACGTATTGAGTTCTGTACCGATAACGGTGCGATGATCGCGTATGCCGGTTTACAACGTCTACGTCACGGTGGTGATGACAGCTTAGAGATCACGGCTCGTCCACGCTGGCCATTAGATCAAATGGATGCGATATAAGTCATAACTATTTGATTTTTTTGTTGTCATATTTACTTATATAAGTAAATCTGAACAAAATAAACCAGACTATCGGTAGGTAGTCTGGTTTTTTTATAACTGCGAGTTGGTAGTGCGAGGGTATTTGGTTAAATACTATTTTAAATTATAATACGATATATTATCCAATCACTTTTTAGGAACAAGTTAATCATGAAAATAAAAGCATTAAAAATTACCGTGGCAGCCGGAATAATGGCTTTATTATCAGCGTGTTCTAGTCAAACAAATATCGATAGTGACTTGAATATTAGTGGCGCACCTGATTGGGTTAATATCGGTTCTCAAACGGTAGATAATGATTCTGGCCGTTTATTACACGGTGTCGGCATGTCAAATGGCATCGCTGACGAATCTTTACAAAAATCTGTTGCAGATAATCGTGCTCGTGCTGAAGTTGCGCGTATCCTAGCAACGTCTGTTGATGCGATGCAGGCCGATTATACTGCTGCTGCAAACGGTGAAGTCAGTGCGAATGTTGAACGCGAAATTAAAGCGAAAACGAAACTTGCACTGAATGGCGTAAAAATTATTGGTCGTTGGAAGAACCCAGATAATGGCGATATTTATGCTTTTGCTGAATTAGACCTGTCTGATCTTGAAGCGGCAATCAAACGTGCAACGGCATTGACGCCGAAACAGTAATACTGTGTTGAGAAAATTTATTAATCGTACTTCGTTAAGTTAGAAAGGAAATTACCAATGAATAAGTTGTTGAAATTAGTTGTAGGCTCGATCTTAGCATCGACATTATTAGCAGGCTGTAGCACATCTGTAGAGCGTGTTGATGCAGGTCAAACGATCGATTTAAGTGGTGCTTGGAATGACACCGATTCACAAATGGTTGCACAGGAAATGATTAGTGATGTACTAGCGCGTCCTTGGTATAACAATTTCACAGCTAAAACGGGTAAATCTCCGGCTGTGATTGTGGGTACAGTGCGTAACTTAAGCCATGAACACATTAATACTAAAACGTTCGTGAATGAAATGGAACGTGAACTAATCAATAGCGGCCGTGTTGAGTTTGTTGCATCAAGTGATGAGCGTAACGAGATCCGTGAAGAACGTATTGACCAAGATTTAAATTCAACAGAATCAACGCGTAACGCAGCTGGTCAAGAACAAGGTGCTGACTTTATCTTAAAAGGTCAAATCAACACGATTATTGATACTGCAGATAGCGATCAAGTACGTTATTACCAAGTTGATTTAAGTCTGATTAGCCTAGCGGATAACCGTAAAGTATGGGTAGGTCAGAAGAAACTGAAGAAGTTAGTGTCTAACGGTAAACTACGTTATTAATAGGTCATGATGAAAGCTGTATTAACATTTTTTCGTTCGCGTCGTTATCTCCTGGCCATTGCATTTAGCTTGTTGCAGGGCTGCTCGTTGCAGCAGCATCAGCTAAATGATTTGGCACAAACCCTTGATAATGGCAATGCGAGCCAAGTATTGAACGAAGTGGCGCAGCGGGAATATCCTGAGCGTGACTTGGCCCAATATAAACTGACATTAGGTTTATTACGTGCTGTTAACGGTGATTTTGCTGGTGGCATTCGTGAATTACAAGCCGCGAAAACTGAAATTAATCAGTTGCAAGCGTTAAGTATTAGCGAAAACATCGGCGCAGTAACAGTAAATGAAACACTGCGTAGTTATACCAGTACGGCCAGTGAGCGAATGTTATTACAGCAGTTATTGATCTTATCTTATTTGATGGAAGATGATCTAGATGGTGCTCGCGTTGAAGTTTTGCAGATGCAAGAGTTGGCGAAAGGGTTACCTGAAGAGGGGTTATCTGGATTAGTATCAAGTAGCTATTATCTGGGTGGCTTGGTGTACGAACTGGGCGAAGAAATTGATAACGCTATGATCAGTTATCGCCAAGCGTATCAAGTAATGCAAACGACTAAGATGCCAATACCACGAGTGCTGCAAGACAGTCTGTTATTGTCTACTCAGCAGGTCGGGCTTAAATCTGAACATGCAAAGTATGTCAGTGAATTTGGTCATGATCTAAAAGCGTTGGATAAAAATAAAAGCCAATTGGTACTCGTTTACTGGGGTGGGGTTGTGTCTGCAAAGCAACAGCGTTACCTCAGTATTTATGAACCAAGTTTAGGTTATAACATCTCGCTGGCATTACCTTATTATAAAAAAGAGTACGTAAAACCGAGTCCTTGGCGTTTCACTGTATTGGGTAAAACGGCAGAAACTGAAATTTTTGATGATGTAAATCAGTTAGTACGTGCCGATCTCGATGCTAAGTCAGCGGCTATTTATGCTGCAGCTTTAGCAAGGGTTATCATTAAGCAAACGGCGTTGCATGAAGTTCAGAAAAAAGATGAGGATGGCTTAGCAACATTACTGCTCAACATCTCTAGCATGATCAGTGAAATGGCTGATGTGCGTAGTTGGAATATGTTACCCGCGAGTATTCAAGTACAACGTGTAACCCTTGATGCTGGTACTTATTATTTACAGCAACCGTCTCTTAATCAAGGCTTATCAGTCACAGACATCGCGCCAGTGGTGCCTGTGTTAGTTGCGCCAGAGTTACTTAATGCCAGTGTAAATGGAGAGCAGAGTGAAAGTGCAATAGAGACAGATAATGCATTTAGTTTGCCCCCATCTGGAACTGAACGCGCTGATGCCTCGTTAACGGATACTCTAACAGGTGAAGATAGTCATACTACCGATGTTGTTAATGCTGATATTAATGCGGATACCTTGGTGATGACAGACATTAACAAGGTGCCAAGAGTTGTCACGACAGATCCTTTGTTATTGAAACCGGGTAAAACAATTTTACTATTTTATTCCAGTGCCGCTAAAAAAGCGTATTACACTTTATCTCCTTAGTTATTGATACCGTTAGACTGTATATGCAGTCTAACGGGCTGGTTAACTACCGCTTGTTACAGGACATCACAACATGATGAATAAATTATTTTCGACAAGTTTAATTTCTGCTGCAGCCATATTGCTTAGCGCATGCAGTAGTACTCCAGAACGTCCGAATTGGTTAGATGGTGCAGATGTTAACTATCCTGCTAATGTCTATCTAACAGCCTCTGGTCAAGCACAAACGGCGAGTGTTGCGGACAATCGAGCCTTGGCTAATTTAGCTAAAATATTTGAAGTCTCAATTGCGGATGAAAGCATTGATTTTAGTGAAGCAAGTATCAGCCAAAGCAATGCGAGTGGCAGCACTATTCGACAAGTCGATAACAAACAGACGCTATCACGTTTTGTAAATACGCAGGCACAACAGGTTTTACAAGGGGTTAGTATTGCTGAACGTTGGCAAGATCCTGTAACTGGGCAGCAGTCGAGTCTCGCTGTTATGAAAAGAGCACCGGCAGCTGCATTATTCATGCAGTCAATTCGTGCGGCAGACGATCAAACAAGTGCTGCTGTGAAGTATGCTGAGCAGCAAGCGCCAAATCCACTGATTGCCCTTAGTTCATTAGAAAGTGCGCGTCAGCGTCAAATTACACGCTTAAATGATAATAATAATCTACGTGTGGTAACGGGTAATGATATTAATGTTGAATATTCTGTTGAAACCTTAACGCAGATGATTAAAATCCGTTTAGCGGCATTATCATTTACAACGTCGGCAACGGATGAACAAGCATTATTGTCTTTGCAAGGAGCGGCCTCTGAGGTCGGTGTACAGCTAAAAGATAATAGCCAATATAAATTGGTATTAACGTTAGATAAAGGTGCTGTAGAACAGCGTCAGGCTTGGTATTGGCTACGTGGTAACATTGTTTTACACGTAATGGATGGTAACAATAGTATTAGCAATAAACGCTGGCCATTTAAGATATCAGCACAGAGTGAACAATTGTTAGAGCAGCGCTTAGCGGCCAAGTTAACAATGAAGTTACCAGCTTATGTATATCAAATATTGACACCTGAAGTGAAGTAATTGCGTATCATTTAAAGTATCAGAAATTATAAGTATAAAAAAAGCCAGCCCTGATAAATCAGGGCTGGCTTTTTATTACATTACGTTCAGGCAATAAAGCTTAGTTCATGCCGTAACGTTTTAGTTTCTTCCGAAGAGTACCACGGTTGATGCCCATCATCACAGCTGCACGGGTTTGGTTACCGCGAGTATACTGCATAATGATATCTAGCATTGGCGCTTCAACTTCTGCTAATACCAAGTCATAAAGATTTTCTACGTCTTGGCCATTTAATTGTGCAAGGTAATTTCGTAGCGCTTGTTGTACAGAATCACGTAATGGTTTCTGTACAATTTGTTCAGCTTGTTGCACGGTTGCAGTAGTTGTTAGGGCACTAGGAGCCAGATTTTGTTCAAACATATATTGCTCTTCTCGTTAGCTTAAATCATCAAAATATTTCATTAATGCAAGGTGTTGTTCGGCTGAACTCTCCAATGCATTAAAGCTTTTACGAAACTCAACACCATTAGACTGGTGTTGTATGTACCAACCAACGTGTTTGCGTGCAAATCGAACGCCCTTAAACTCACCGTAAAATTGGTGTAGGTTCTCGACATGTTGCAAAATGACTCGGCGAACTTCGTCAGCAGTTGGTACGGGTAATTTTTCACCTGTTTTAAGATAGTGATTTATTTCCCGAAAAATCCAAGGATTGCCTTGAGCGGGACGTCCGATCATCAGACCGTCTGCACCTGTATACTCAAGTACCTGTTTTGCTTTTTCTGGGCTATCGATATCACCATTTGCGATCACAGGAATGCTAATGCTAGCTTTAATCGCTTTTATAGTGTCGTATTCTGCATTGCCCTTGTACAGGCAGGCTCGAGTACGACCATGAACCGCGAGGGCTTGAATTCCAGCTTGCTCAGCGATTTCTGCTATCTGTATACCGTTGCGATTTTCTGGATCCCAACCGGTACGTATCTTTAGTGTTACTGGAATGTCGACCGCGTTTACTACCGCGTCTAAGATCAGTTTCACTTGTTCCGGGTGTTGCATTAATGCAGAACCCGCAAATTTCTTGTTCACTTTTTTCGCTGGGCAACCCATGTTGATATCAATGATCTGCGCACCATTTTTTACATTGTGCTGCGCGGCTGCTGCCATCAACGCGGGATCCGCTCCTGCAATTTGCACTGAACGTATTCCGGTTTCGCCAGCATGATCCATGCGCTGTTGCGATTTTTCTGAAGACCAAACTCGAGGGTTACTCGATAGCATCTCTGACACAGCCATACCAACACCCAGTTCACGACAAAGTTGACGGAAAGGACGATCAGTAACACCAGCCATTGGAGCCAAGAATAATTGGTTATCCAGAAGATAAGGACCTATTTTCATTTGTTACGGCTCATTTGCTCTAAGGCGGCGTATGTTACGCATTTTTCACCCGAGTTAAAAGGTTAATAATTAGACTATTGAATATTTTTTTAGTTAAAATCATTAAATAGTAAAAAAAACACCTCTAAATCAAATTATAACAACAGATAATCCAGCTAAACTGCTTATTATTCAATTTTCACCGATGTTAAATGAAAAATTAAGATAGCGTGTATTTTAGCCTGATTAATCGCTGATCGCACGTTTTTTGCGTGATTAGCGTTTATTTAATCTACACACCCCTAGTTTTGCAATTAAGTTATGTAGACTAAACAGTATTGTTAATTTATTTGATTTCGCCGTTTAAACGAGCCCATTCATCACGTAATGTTGGTTCGTCCATGATGCAGTGTTGACGATAAATTTCGTTCAATTCTGCTGCTTGATGATCCAAAATACCTGACAAGGCGATTTTACCACCTGGTTTTAAGAAACTGACGATAAGTCCAGATAGCTCACGTAGTGGTGCAGCTAGGATATTTGCTACAACCACATCAGCTTTAATGCCTTCTGGTTGATCAGCTGGTAAGTACAATTCGATTTGGTCTGCAACGCCATTACGCTCTGCATTATCACGACTTGCTAGGATAGCTTGCGGGTCGATATCAACACCAATCACACGCTTAGCGCCTAATTTAAGTGCTGCGATGGCTAGAATGCCTGAACCACAACCAAAATCGACAACAGTCTTATCTGTTAGATCTTGGCCGTCTAGCCATTGTAGACATAATGCTGTTGTTTGGTGAGTACCAGTACCAAATGCTAAGCCTGGATCAAGCATTACGTTTACCGCATTTTCATCCGGTACTGGACGCCAGCTAGGGCAGATCCATAAACGTTCGCCAAATTGCATAGGGTGGAAATTTTCCATCCATTCACGTTCCCAGTCTTTGTCTTCGAGTATTTCTAACTTGTAGCGAAAATCTGGACCTAGAACCTTGGTTTTTGCTAAGAAAGCTAAGATCGGCTGCATGTCTTTATCGGCTTCAAACAAACCTGTTACATCGGTATCACCCCAAAGTAGAGTTTCACCCGGTAGTGGTTCAAAGATAGGAGTATCTTGTGAGTCCATAAATGTGACAGCACTTGCTCCTGCCCCAGATAGCATGTTGCCTATCTTCTCAGCTGTTTCTTCGTTAGCATTAATTTTTAGTTGGATCCAAGACATCGATTTTCTCTCTGTTATTTCGTGGGCGTAATTGTACGCATCTAAGCTATAAGACACCATCGGTTAATGGTAATTAAATGCAAATTACCGTTTTTATTTATGCTAATGACTGTCGCTACTCGTCAGCAATGTTAAGTTTTGGTTATGCCGATATTAAAATTAGTCTAAATCTACGTAGTCCTACGTGCATTAATGCGCTATTATTCGCTTTTGCTTATTTAATACCATTTCTTACACATTAAATTTAGAGTAATAGCTCTATTTTGAATGTTTAAATGTGTTTATGCGTTCCACAGATGCGTTCGTTACATTTTATTGTTAAGTTATTTAGTATCAATGAGATAAAGTATTGTGGTTTATTTTAGGAATTAAGTATGAAAACAGTCTTTTATGGCGTTATATCTGCAATCGCACTGAGTTTTAATGTGCAAGCTGCAGCCATTGATTTTTCTGAAGCTTGGTATCAAGTCGCGCAGAAGAATGATGCATTATTGGCAAAAAAAGAAGAAGTGAAACATTCAGAAGCATTGCAAGATGCTGCTAAGTCACTCTTTTTACCGAGTGTTGATATTACGGGGTCATATACCTATTTTGATAAACCAGTAGAAGTCGATACTTCTGGGATTGGAGCAAAATTAAATGGTACTCCGTTAGCCGGTTTAGCTGGTTTAGCTGGTTTAATTCCTAATGCTATTCCATTAACGAATCAGGATTTTGCTCATTCGTCATTGAATGCGGTACTACCTGTTTATACTGGCGGCCGCGTGATGGCTGCGCAAGATATTCGCGAAGCACAAGTCGATGAAGCACAAAGTAATTATAACTTAGCGACTCGTAATACCTTTACCCAACTGGTGCAGTATTATTTTGGTGTGGTGTTATCAGAGCAAGTCTATGAAGTGCGTCTTGATGCTGCAGATGCGTTAAATGATCACCTTAACCACGCAATAAAATTAGAGCAGCAAGGACAGATCGCGAAGGTTGAGCGATTAATGGCGCAAGTGTCATTAGATAAAGCACAAATTGAAGCGCAAAAAGCATTACGCGATTATGAAATTGCCAAGCTTGCGCTAACCAAAATGCTGAAACAACAAGAATCAGTATTACCGACCACGCCTTTATTTGTGAATAACAGCGTGACGTCTGTGACTCCTTATTTAAATAAAACGTTAACTGACCATCCTGGCATTGCGATCTTAAATGCCAAGCGCGAACAAGCGAAAGGCATGGTAAAAATGGCATCGGCTAAACATTTACCTGAAGTGATGCTGTACGGTAATTATAATTTATATTCTGATGACTCAGCGACAGGTGAACTGTTACCTGAATGGATGGTAGGTGTCGGTATCCGTATTCCAATCATAGAGCGTTCGGGTACATCGCAAGAAGTCGTTGCTGCAAAGAGCTCAGTGCGTCAGGTCAATTTATTACAAATGCAAATGCAGCAAGATTTATCCATTCTAGTGGAAAAAACGTATGCGGAAATGAGCCAAGCATTGGAAGAGTATAATTCTTTAGCATCGAGCGAAGCGTTATCTGAAGAAACGGTCGTACTACGCCAAAAAGCATTTAGACAAGGGTTATCAACAACACTGGAAGTGGCAGATGCACAATTGTATGCCACCAGTATTCGTGTTCAACGTTTATCTGCAAGCTATAACTATGTTAAATCACTTGCACAATTATTATCTGTTAGTGGCGATATCGATCGCTTTATGGATTATCTACAAATCAATGGTATCGAGGTTAAATAAATGAGTAATATTAAAAAAGGCATCATTGCAGTCGTAGTGTTAGCGGTCATCGGTTGGTTGGTCGTTGAGTTTAATCGTGCTTACGAACCTAAGAACATTTTGTTACAAGGTCAAATTGAAGCTGAGCAATATAATGTGTCGTCTAAGATCCCGGGCCGTATTGCGTCAGTAGACGTGAAAAAAGGTGAGCTGGTTAGCAAGGGACAATTAATTTTCTCACTAGCAAGTCCAGAGTTAGATGCAAAATTAGCGCAAGCAAAAGCAGGGCGTTCAGCAGCAAGTGCAATGCGTGAACAAGCTGAAACAGGGGCGCGTGAGCAACAAATTATCGCTTCTAACGACCAGTGGAAAAAAGCGCAAGCCGCAGCGCAGCTAATGGAAAAAACCTATCAGCGTGTTGATAATCTGTATAAAGACGGTGTAGTGCCAGAGCAGAAACGTGATGAAGTATATACGCAGTGGCAAGCCGCTAAATATACGCAAAATGCTGCTTATCAAGTGTATCAAATGGCAAAGGAAGGCGCGCGTAAAGAAACTAAACAAGCTGCGATTGAGCAAGAGCGTATGGCTGAAGGTGTCGTTGCTGAAGTCGAATCTTACACAAAAGACACCAAGCAATATGCACTACGGAATGGTGAAGTCGTACAAATATTATTGAAAGAAGGTGAACTTGCTCCGACTGGTTTCCCTGTTGTGAGCGTTGTTGATATTAATGATAGCTGGGCGGTATTTAATATTCGTGAAGACCTGTTACCACGTTTGAAAAAAGGCACGTTATTAACTGCACGTATTCCAGCATTAGGGGATACAACATATCAATATAAAGTATCACACATTGCGGTGATGGGTGACTATGCGACTTGGCGCTCAACAGACAATGCGAAAGGTTTTGATTTACGCACGTTTGAAATTGAAGCAAGACCGGTTAACCCAATTGCAGACCTACGTGTTGGTATGAGTGTATTAGTTGAGCTGGCGCCGTCAGCAACTGCGCAGTAAGTTGTGTTGATGATGAGTTCATTCATTACTCAAATAAAAGCGGTTTGGCTGCGAGAAAATAAATTAATACTGGCATCGAAATGGCAATTATCGCTAGTTACATGGTTGCCGATTGCGTGCATGTTGTTGGTATATGCTATTTTCTCACAAGGCATTCCACGTGATCTTGCTGTCGCTGTTGTCGATCAAGATCACAGCCATTTATCACGTAGCTTAGTGCGTTACATTGATGCGAACCCGTCGTTAGCGGTTACGGCCCAGTTGACGAGTGTTGCTGAAGGTAAAGCATTAATGCAGCAAGGTGACGTTTATGCTGTCGTTTATATTCCGCGTGATTTTGAAAAACAGACTTACTTAGCAATGACGCCAGAAGTCACGACCTTCTATAACGCACAGTATGTATTAATAGGGAAACTGGTTTCGTCGAACATGGCAAAAACCTTCGGCACTTTTACGGCTCAAATTGATGCGGTGAAGACGTTGGCTAGTGGGGGAAATCTTGCTGTGATTAAAGGTGCTGTAGCGCCAATTTCAACGCAAGTTAACCCGCTATATAACGTGTCGACTAACTATATACCTTTCTTAGTGACGGCAGCTGTACCTGCGTTATGGCAAATTTTTATTTTAGTCTCTGTACTGTTAGCGTTTGGACTGGAGTATAAAAATAATACCCTAAATAGCTGGTTCCAGCGTGCAGATGATTCGGTGGTGAGTGCTGTCATTGGCAAGTTACTGCCTTATACCTTATTTTCGGTTATTCATGGTTTGTTATTTTTGAGTTTCTTTTATGGTTACTTAAATCTACCGATGCAGGGTAACTGGGGGTATTTATTGCTTATTTTGGTCGTCGCAGTATTAGCAGGGCAAGCCATTGCGTTATTTATTTTTACCTTGTCGATGAATCTGACGCAAGCAATTAGCATGGGTGCTGCTTATTCTGCGCCTGCGTTTGCATTTATTGGGGTGACATTCCCCGCTGAAAGCATGCCGCAGCTAGCACAAATGTGGCGTATGTTATTACCGATCACCCATTATATGCAGTTGCAGATCGGTCAGGTCAACTATGGTCAGGACTTTATGGCTTTGTTACCTCAGTTAATGTCATTAGCGCTATTCATATTAACGTTAATTATCGCTATATGCCGTATTCAGCGTCATCGTGAAAAAACGCTTTTGAATGACCGCAATACGTTATCAACGGGGCATGAAGATGAATAAATTCTTAGCGTTAGTTGTTTTTGAAGTAAAAAGTATTTTTGCTGACCGTAGCATTTTATTGACCATGTTTGGTGGCATTATTATGTACTCGATCTTGTATCCGTTACCGTACTCTCAGCAGGTATCAAGAGATGCTGAGATCGTTGTTATTGATTATGATCGCAGTTCGATGAGTCGTGAATTGATTCGTATGGTTAATGCGTCACCTGATACTCATATTGCTGGTCAGGTTGATTCGGTAAGGGATGCGGAAGCGCTCATTGAAAAAGGAGAAATAAAAGGTTTCTTAATTATTCCTGAGCATTTCCGTCGCGACCTGTTTATGAAAAAACCAGTCACCTTATCACTCGGTGGTGATGCCAGTTATTTCATGACTTACTCGACCATTGCAACTGGTATTCTCAAAGCGGGTGGTACGCTATCTGCGCAGATAAAAGTCGCAAGGCTTACTGTAGATAAGGAAAACATCCTATTAGCGAAACAGCAATGGCAACCAGCATCTTTAAACTTGCAGCCAGTGTTTAACCAAGTAAATGGATACCTAGATTATGTGGTACCAGCGGTGTTTATTCTTATCTTGCAGCAAACATTATTGATTGTCAGTGGTATTTTATCTGGTGGGCAAAATGAACGATCACGAGCGAAAGAACAGGGCTATTGGTTAACCGCATCACCGGTATTATTGTTATTGGCACGTTGTCTGGTATTTCTGTGTTTATATTTGGTGTTTAGCTTGTATTACTTTGGCTTTGCATTGGATGTTTATGGCGTTAACAGACTCGCTGCTGCGTTGGATATTTTGAAATTACTCATTCCATTCTTAGTGGCTGTTGCGTGTCTTGGTGTTGCACTAGGGCAATTATATAGCCAAGCTGAAACAGCAACGCAGGTTATCTTATTTAGCTCAATGCCAGTGTTGTTTAGCAGTGGTTTTATTTGGCCTGTGAGTGAAATCCCAACGTGGTTAGTCACGTTATCTCAGTTATTCCCAAGTACAGCGGCTATCCAAGGTTTATTACAATTAAACCAAATGGGCGCAGACTTTGAGATGGTTAGTCATTTTCAAACTCAGCTCTTAATACAAGCATTTGGTTATAGTCTGCTGGCTATTTTATTGATTGCTTATAAACAGCGAAAATATCGATTAATAGCGGAATAATACCATTTGTAAATAATAGCGTTATTAACTCGCGTTGTGCTCGTTTAGCTTCCATACTTTGCTTGTAGAAAAGTGTATTTATGGAGGCTAAAATGAGCATGGCAACCAAAGTAGGCCAGTTTCTGGCTAGTCACAACATCGATTTTAGTTTAGTTAAACATCGTCACACGGCAAGTTCATTTAATTCAGCATTATCGGCACACGTCCCCAGTTCGCAAGTCGCAAAGGCGGTGATTTTACGTGATCTTGGCGGCGACCATTTAATGGCAGTCGTACCAGCAAATAAACATGTATTAATTGGTGAAATTAATCGGCAAACCGGTAAACAATATTATCTATTGGCGGAGCACGAGCTAGCAACGCTGTTTCAAGACTGTGAACCCGGGGCAATTCCTTCACTCGGGCAGATTTACGGTATGGATATGCTGGTGGATGATATGTTGTTTGAACAAGAACAGCTATTTATTGAATCGGGCGATCATATGAATCTAATCAATTTAGATAAACGTCAGTTCGGTAAAGCGATGGGCAGTTTACCGCACAGCCATATTAGCGGTTATAGCTTTAAAGAAGGGCCGCTGTTTGAACGTCGCGATCTGTAAACGTGGTGAGGGTGAAACAAAAATGGGAGCCATATTCGGCTCCCATTATTTTTATAAAAACGATTTGTCGTTAAACCTGTTTACTCACATTAGCTTGCTGGAGGTGTTGGATTACCTTGTACATGCAAATCTAATTGTGGATAAGGGATCGCGATACCAGCAGCATCAAGAGCAAGTTTAAGCTCTTCTTGCATACTGAAATAAGCACCCCAGTAATCGCTTGTTTTAACCCAAGGACGAACCGCGAAGTTAACAGATGAATCGGCTAATTCTAGGATACCAACAGTATATTCTGGATCTTGTAGCGTGAATTCATTCTTCTTGATCACATCAATCAGGATCGCTTTAGTTTGCTTGATGTCTGCGTCATAAGATACGCCAACAACAAGATCTAAACGACGTTTACCCAGCGCTGAATAGTTCGTAATTGTACCGTCCATGATTGCCGCATTCGGTGCAATCACGACTTTATTGTCTGGAGTCACTAAACGTGTAGAGAAAATCGTGATCTCGTCAACAGTACCGGAAACGCCTGCAGCTTCGATATAATCACCGATACGACATGGGCGGAAGATGACCATCAATACACCCGCAGCAAAGTTTGACAACGAACCTTGTAATGCAAGACCTACGGCTAAACCAGCGGCACCAATAACAGCAACGAGCGATGCGGTTTGAACGCCAAACTGACTTAATGTCGCAATAACAGTGAAGGCAAAGACAACCGCCCATGCCATGTTACTAATAAACGAAGCAACCGTCATATCAATATTACGTTTCAGTAATAAGGTTGAAGTTACTTTCTTCATTACATTAGCAAGGTATTTACCAACGACAAAAATAACCAACGCAAGTAGTATTTTTGTACCGTAAATCGCAGCAAGCTCTGGTGCTTCCGTGAGTAGTTGTTCAAGATATTCCATGGATAAGTTCCTATCATTTAGAGTGTTAACTATGCATACACTTGCATAGGGTATTCAAAACTATATTAGTCGTGCTTTATTGATATGTTACATTATTTCTAATTAGTGGCAAAGTACAGTCAATTTAACTCTTCAAAGCGCTAATTTTGATGATTATACATACGACTAAAGAATCCAATGGTTTGTTATGTATGTTTATTGCTGGCGAGTGGCTTCTGCTTCAATGATCACTGCATCATGACGCCAATACTCCAGATCGCAATCGAGTAGCTGTCCATGTTGATCATAGTTAACGCGTTCTATATACATCGCGGCACAGCCTGATGTTGCGCGTAGGGGCGTTGCTGTGTCGGCAACCAGTGATGATGAACGAATACGATAATGCGTACGTTGGTAAAGCGTATCGTAATGTTGCTGATAAATATCCGTTAATGATGCGGATAAATCGTGGTCGAGTAAGTTGGGTAGGCGTTCAGGCAATACATAATTAGTGACTAATACCACCGGACGATCATCTAAATAACGCACGCGATGAATTTTGAGTACTTCCGTCTGTGGTGCTATTTGTAATAGCTGCGCGATATGATTATCGGCAGGTACCATAGTCGCACTGATTAATTCTGTTTTTGGCGTTCGCTGCTGACCCAGCGCTAAACGATGAAAGTTAGTGGTATTGGTGGGGTCATAACGTAGTGGTTCGGGAGAAATAAACCAACCTCGACGGTCTTCACGGTATACGCGGCCTTCTGATTCCAACAAAGACAATGCTTCGCGTAGTGTGACGCGGGTAGTATTGAAACTCTCTGCAAGTTTACGTTCTGACGGTAACTTCTGCCCTGAAGTTAATAAGCCGAATTCAATTTGCTGTAAAATTTCATCTTTAATTTTTAGGTATTGCACAAAAGCCTCTGATGTTAGCTTATTTATTTTTATCTATTTATCGAATGATTGGCTGCCGCGGTATTCCTTTCACTGCGGCAGCAGTAAACAGTTTTATATTAATGTTATTCTGTTATCAACTCGACTTTTTATTCTTAATGTTGCTGACGCCAAGCTTGTGTTCTTTTATTGATAAATGATGCCGCAATTAAATGGACTATTTTTGCTGTCGCAGCTGTCACTAAGATCATTACTGCCATTGCCGCAGCCGAGCCTGTTTGTCCGGCATCATCCATATTTAACACCGAAACAGATGCTGGAATTGTATCGGTCGCATATAGGAATACAACGGCTGATGTTGTCGTTAAGGCATTGATGAACAAATAGGCCGCAATATCCATGATGGCTGGCGCACAAATCGGCAGTGTTATGACAAAAAATGCTTTGTACTGTGGCATTTTAATTGAAGCTGAAATTGCTTCTATCTCTGCTGGCAACTGTTTTAACGCTGTTAATGCGGTCATGTGACCCACAGTGTAGTAATGCACGACGGTATTAACAACTAACAGCATCATGGTTGCATACAAGCCATTAAGTGGGTTGTTTATATCGTTGAAAAAGAAAATGTAACCCAAGCCTAATACAATACCCGGTACCGCCATTGGGATAATCGTTATCATTTGCAGTAGTTGGCGTATAGGTCCAAAACCGCGGCCTTTTTCGATAACATACGCACCAATAAAGATGACGACAGTACCGATAACAGCAACCCAACTTGCTAGCGTCAGAGAGTTGAAGTAAGGCGACCAGCCATACGTACTCACTTCGCTAAAGTTATAGTTGTTAAAGCTTAAACTTAAATTCCAAGGCCAAAATGTCACGAATGATGCATATATAGCCATGCCAATCACAGCAAGGATAGCAAAGGCGATCATACTGCAGAATACAAAACAAATCCCATCACGTACTTTGTGTGGTTTGGGTGTGTAAGCAACAGAGCGTGAATCAAAAAGGTTTTGTTGTTTACGTTGTACGTGGCGATCAATAATAAACGCGAGTACAGCAGGTAGTAGCAATAGCACACTCGTTACTGCGCCCATCGCGAAGTTTTGTTGACCAACAACTTGTTTGAAGATATCGGTTGCCAGTACGTTATAACTGCCTCCAATTACTTTTGGTACACCAAAGTCACAGACCACCAAGGTAAAGACTAAGATTAATGTACTAATCACACCATATTTTGCAGCTGGCAGCGTGACCATGAAAAATGTTTTAACGGGATGATTTTTTAATACTGTTGCTGCTTCATATAGACGTGCGTCCGAGGTGCGCAGTGCGGTTGTTAAAATCATTAACGCATGAGGGAAAGTCCAAAATGCCATACCAATCGTGATGCCGATAACACCGTAGATCGACGCACCTGCAAGTAGTTCTTTGGCAATACCTTGATTACCGAATAAATAAATTAAGCTTATCGCTGGCAGTAGTGAAGGTGCAAGAATAGGCGCTGAACCAATAATTTGAAAGAAGGTTTTAAATGGCATGCAGGTTCGGGTGAGTGCATACGCATAACTAAAAGCGAGTACGCCGACAATTGCTGTTGTTATTAATCCAACGGTGACGGTATTCGCAATCGATGCGATCATCGCACTTGATGCAAAATATTCGGTGAAGTTTGTTAAACCGATAAAATTGCCATCAATGTCCTGAACACTTTTGGCGAACATCGTGAACATAGGTGCAATAATAAAAAAGCCCATCAACACCGTTAAGATAATCAAAATGCTGGCTAGAATAGCGTTATCACGGCTAAAGGTGAGCAACCATTTTTGCAGGTAACTCGGCGCTTTTAGGTTTTTATCGATTGTCGACTCCATGTTATGCCCCTACCGCTTGTGCGTTTGCTGTCATTGATGCTTTATTTTGTTTGCGTGGGAAGGCATGGGTGAACTCATCGCTATAACGAATACGGCGGAATTCACCATTGGTTAAACCTAATTTTCTGACATCTCGAATCGGTACGTCGACTTTGATCATCGGTGCACTCATATTTCCGATCAGTTGGCATTCTGTTCGTACGTAAGTTCCTTGGAATTCCATTGCTTTAATTTGCACGGGAATGTCTTGAGCATCGCCTTGGTCATCATCGCTAAATTGAATATCTTCAGGGCGAACGGCTAAATCAAACATCTCACCACGGCTTAATTTATGTTTTGGTTTTGGTAATAGCGTTTCCGCGATACGGATTTGTTCATCACTGATCACTGAGCTGGCAATGAAATTCATATTACCGACAAATTCTGCGACAAATCGTGAGGCTGGTTTGTCGTAAATCTCTTGTGGTGTGCCCACTTGTTCAATGACACCGTGATTCATGACGACAATACGATCAGCCATTGCTAAGGCTTCTTCTTGATCATGGGTAACCATAATCGTTGTAATACCCAACTTACGTTGTAGCGAGCGGATTTCATCACGAAGATGAGTACGTACCTGTGCATCTAATGCAGAAAGCGGTTCGTCTAATAATAATAGTCCTGGTGATAACGCTAATGCGCGTGCTAGCGCAACACGTTGTTGTTGACCACCGGACAGTTGATTCGGGTATTTAGGAGCCGAACTTTCTAAACCAATAATGCCTAACCAATGATTTACAATATCGACGGCCTCGGCCACGGATTTACCTTGGTTGTGTAAACCAACGCTGATATTTTCGGCAACCGTTAAGTTAGGAAAGAGTGCATAAGATTGAAATACAATACCAAAATCACGTTTTTCTGGCGGTAAGAAGGTGGTGTCTTTACCATCTTGTAAGATGCAACCTGATGTAGCTAAATCAAGACCCGCAATGGCACGAAGTAAGGTCGTTTTACCACAGCCTGAAGGGCCTAAAAAGCAGATGAACTCGCCTTGATTGATCTGCAAAGATATGTCGTTTAATGCGGTGAAATTACCGAATTTTTTAACAAGATTATTGATATTGAGATACGTGTTCATCTAACTGCTCATGTGTTAATTGGACTATACCAGCATGGTAGGCAGCATTAGTGACAGTTTGATGACAATGAGTTCTTTTTAACGAGGATTTACATTTATTTATATTCTTATTTTTTAGCTAAGCCTTTATTAAAGAAGATAATATATCCTGATAACGAAGAAAACCAAGCGCTATTAATAACGCTTGGTTTAATAAAATTTAAGACGAGAATAACGTGATGATTACTGAGTAATTATCGTTATCTAATCATTATTTAGCTTCAGATTTTGAATCAAATTTTTCTGACCATGTACGTAGTACTACTTTACGATCATTCGCCATTTTCCCAAAGTCCATTTCGACCATTGCGTCTTGTACATTTGGGTAGTTTGTCACGGCTTTACTGACATCTTTATGACCAACTAGCGCGTAAGATTCATTGTATAATTCGTTGGCTTGTTTTGAGATAGACCAATCAACAACACGTTTTGCTGCTGCCGATGGTTTAACGAGGCCAACTGCTTCTGATTCCCAACCGATACCGCCGTCTGGCAAGATCACATCAAGTGGTGCGCCTTGGGTTTTTAATTTTGCGCCACGCAGTGCCATAGAAACACCAATCGCGACTTCGCCCATGCCTGCTTGTACGCAAGGTTTAGAGCCAGAGTGAGTATAATGTGCAATGTTGTTATTTAGCTTAGCCATGTAGCTCCAGCCTTTATCTTCACCCATGGTTTGTAACCATGCTGACACTTGCATGTAACCTGTGCCTGATGATGCTGGATTTGGCATCGCGATATGACCTTTGTAAACTGGTTTTAGTAGGTCGTCCCACGATGTTGGTTTTGGTAGGTTATATTGTTTTGCTACGTATTCGTTAAAGCAGATGGCATTAAACCATGCGTCATTGCCATACCATGCTTTGTTTTCTTCAGGGTCAATCATGCTAGTACGCAGATTTTCGACACCTTTTGGAGAATAAGGTTTTAAGATACCCGCATTTTTAAGCAGTGCCATTGATGAACCTGCTAGACCCCAAACAACTTCAGCGCGAGGGTTATTTTTTTCTGCAAGCAACTTCGCTGTCATGATACCCGTTGAATCTCGTACCCATTTGATATCGATATCTGGATTTGATTTTTCAAACGCAACTTTATATTTTGCTAATACATCCGTTTCAAAGGCGGTGTACACAACCACTTCTTCTGCGGCAAATACTGGTGCAGTAAATAAGGCGCCTAGGGCTGCGATAGAACCTATCATCCAACGTTGTTTCATTCGTATAACTCCAAAATTATTAACGGTTGATTCTGGTCTGTACCAGATTTGTTGAGAACGATAATAGAGTGCTTTTGTGACAAAAATATGACTGATTGATGTCAGTTAAATTAATTAAGGTATTTTATTGTTTTTTATTCCCGTTGTTTTTATCTAGATAATTTTCTCGCCGTTTTTTCTTAACCTCTGCGAATGTGAAGCTTTTATGAATTCTACTGTGAGCCTATTTACCAACCTAGTAATCCACTGATAGAGTTCTCATCAAACTGGTATAGTCCAAATGGAAGCAGAGATGAAAAACGAATATTTATTACTAACACCGGGTCCACTTTCTACGACGGCAAGTGTACGAGAAGCCATGCTAAAAGATTGGTGTACTTGGGATGATGAATATAACAAAGACATTGTTGAAGTTATCCGCGCTAAGTTAGTTCAACTAGCAACCTCACAAGCGGGTTATACCAGTGTATTGATGCAAGGCAGCGGTACAGCATCGGTAGAAGCTACAATTGGCAGTGTTATTCCTGCTGATGGTAAATTGCTGGTGGTTGATAACGGTGCTTATGGTGCTCGTATTGCTCAAATTGCTGATTACTTGAATATTGCCTGTGATGTGATTGCACCGGGTGAAACAGCACAACCAAGTGTGTCTGAAGTGGAAGCGAAATTAATCGCTGATAACAGTATTACCCATGTAGCAATTGTGCACTGCGAAACAACAACAGGCATG
Organism: Moritella sp. 24; assembly: GCF_018219155.1. NCBI lineage: Bacteria > Pseudomonadati > Pseudomonadota > Gammaproteobacteria > Alteromonadales > Moritellaceae > Moritella > Moritella sp. 24. The sequence goes on from NZ_CP056123.1 coordinate 433,625, forward strand.
CTTAATCCAATTGATGATGTGATTAAGTTGGCTAAACAGCACGGTAAAATCGTTATCTTGGATGCGATGTCGAGCTTTGGTGGCATCCCATTAGATGTGGCTGATTTGGGCATTGATTTCCTGATTAGCTCTGCGAACAAATGTATTCAAGGTGTACCGGGTTTTGGTTTCGTCATTGCCCGTCAGACCGAACTGGAAAAATCTAAAGGATTAGCACGTTCATTGTCACTGGATCTGTATGACCAATGGCATTGCATGGAAAAAAATGGCGGTAAATGGCGCTTTACATCACCAACCCATACCGTGCGCGCATTTTACCAAGCGTTATTAGAGCTTGAAGAAGAAGGTGGCATTGCCGCTCGTCATCAACGTTACCAAGAAAATCAAACAACACTCGTCGCGGGAATGGCGAAACTGGGTTTTGATACCTTGTTAGATGCGTCATTACACTCGCCAATCATTACTTCGTTTTACTCACCGACGCACAGTGATTACCAATTCAAAGAATTTTATAACCGCCTTAAAGAACAAGGTTTTGTTATCTACCCAGGTAAGGTATCAAATGCTGACTGTTTCCGTATTGGTAACATCGGTGATGTGCACCCAAGTGACATTCAACGTCTATTAGTGGCAATGGAAACAGCGAAATATTGGGAATTAAGTGCATGAGTGAAGTGACTACTAACTTAGCTGCTGAGACAGTACTGGCAGATCGTCAACATCGTAGCGAGGGTGATGTTAATACAACGCCTGCGCGTCAACAATGGCATGCCAGTATTGATGATAACGCGACTAAAGCCATGCTTGAGCAAGACAGTAAGGTGTTCTTACACCAAGCTATGTCGACGCCGTGTTTGGATGCGTTAGTGGCTGCTGAAGGCATTTATTTAGAAGATGCGGCAGGTCAGCGTTACATGGATTTCCATGGTAATAACGTGCATCAGTTAGGTTATGGTCACCCTCATGTATTAACTAAAATTAGCCAACAATTAGCGACGTTACCGTTTTCACCTCGTCGCTTTACCAATCAAACTGCGATTGATTGTGCTACCAAACTCACTGAAATATGTGGTGGTGAGCTCAATCGCGTACTGTTTGCCCCTGGTGGCACCTCTGTCATCGGCATGGCACTGAAACTAGCGCGTCACGTAACCGGTAACTTTAAAGTGGTGTCGCTGTGGGATTCATTCCACGGTGCATCACTGGATGCCATTTCTGTAGGTGGTGAAGCCTGTTTCCGTGCTGGCATGGGCCCATTGATGGCTGGTGTCGAACGTATTCCGCCAGCTGTATCGTATCGCGGCTGTTTTCCTTCTCCGGACGGCAGCGATGTGCATTACGCTGATTATCTGGAATACGTAGTCGAAAAAGAAGGTGGCATTGGGGTCTTTATTGCTGAAGCGATCCGTAATACTGATGTGCAAGTACCGAGTAAAGCTTATTGGCAGCGCATCAGAGAGATCTGTGACAAGCACAATATCTTACTCATCATCGATGATATTCCTAATGGTATGGGCCGTACTGGGCACTGGTTCAGCCACCATGCGTTTGATATCGAACCGGATATTTTATGTATTGGTAAAGGTTTAGGCGGTGGCGTCGTACCGATTGCCGCGATGGTGACCAAAGATAAATACAATACCGCAGCGCAAGTATCACTGGGCCATTATACCCACGAGAAAAGTCCGATTGGTTGTGCTGCAGCCTTGGCGACCATGGAAGTGATTGAGCAACAAAACCTGTTAAGCAAAGTACAAGATGATGGAGCCTTTGTGGCTCAAGAGTTAGCAGCTTTGAAAGCAAAATATTCTTTGATTGGCGATGTGCGTGGCATGGGCCTGCTGTGGGGTGTTGAGCTAGTCACGAGTCGTGATTCGAAAGAACGCGCCTTTGATGAAGCAGAAGCTGTGTTGTATCACTGCTTGAATGCAGGGCTAAGTTTTAAAGTATCGCAAGGTAATGTTATCCAGCTGAGCCCGCCGCTTATTATTAATCGAGATGAATTAAAGCGAGCGCTTACTATCTTTGCGGGTGCAATTGATAAAGTAAGCCGTGACTTTGGTTATGCGGCTATTAGTTGAAAAAAATAAGTAAAAATTGAATTAAAAAATCGTAATCAAACAAATTGTTAATAACACATTCTTAACTCATTTTAATAACGAATTACTTTGGAAAACACTATTATGTCAAACATCGTACAAGATCAGTCAGTAAAACTTAATCATGTTCAGTCTGTTATTTTTGATTGGGCGGGTACTATCGTTGATTTCGGTTCATTTGCACCGACCACTATTTTTATTGCCGCATTTAAAGCGCAGTATGATTTTGATATCAGCTTAGCAGAAGCGCGTGTACCTATGGGCCTAGGTAAATGGGACCACATTAAAGCCGTATCTGAATTACCAGCTGTAGCAGCGCGTTGGCAGGCACAGTTTGGCACCGTTATTAGCAAGGCTGATATTGATGCGATTTACGAGACATTTATGCCGCTACAGATTGCGAAAGTAGGCGAGCACGCTGACCCAATTCCACATGCATTAGACGTTGTGAATGGGCTAAAGCAGCAAGGTGTTAAAATTGGTTCATGCTCAGGCTACCCACGCGTAGTGATGGACAAGTTAATCCCTGTTGCTGCAGAAAAAGGGTATGTGCCTGATTGTGTAGTGGCAACTGATGACTTACCTGCTGGTGGTCGCCCTGCACCTTACATGGTATTGAAAAACGTGATTGATATGGCTGTGACAGATGTTGGTGCTTGTATCAAGGTTGATGATTCAGTACCGGGTATTGAAGAGGGTCATAATGCCGGTATGTGGACTGTTGGTTTATTATTATCGGGGAATGAAGCAGGTCTTACACTCGAAGAATACCTTGCGGCAGACGAGGCAACATTACACCAAGCGCGTGAAAAAGCTCGTGATCGTTTCACACCGTTTAATGCCCATTACTTGATTGATACCATCGCAGACCTACCACAAGTAGTTGCGGACATTGATGCACGTTTAGCTGCTGGCGAACGTCCATAATGACTAAACAGCCTGAGTTTCAACCTTTTTGGTTCCAGCAAGCAATGGATTTAGAAGCGGACTACCGTAATAACGTACAACCACAAACGCTTACTGCTGATACCACCGCCGATGTGTGTATTGTCGGTGGTGGTTACACGGGGTTATGGACCGCGATCCAGCTAAAGCAGCAACAACCAAACCTTGATGTCGTGATCATAGAGAAAAGTCTCTGTGGTAGTGGGGCATCAGGACGTAATGGCGGTTGTATGCTGACATGGTCGACGAAGTACTTGTCGATGCAACGTCTATATGGTGAAGATCAGGCCGTTGAATTAGTGAAAGCATCAGAGCAAGCGGTGGATGAAATAGAAGCCTTCTGTTTAAAGTATAAAATCGATGCGGAATTACGTCGTGATGGCACTTTATTTACTGCAACGAATACTGCACAAGCAGGTGGTTTAGAAGCGACATTAGCCGCGTTAGATAAACATGAATTAAACAGTTGGCAGGCGTGGGAAGCAAAAAAAGTACAATTGCATGCAGGGTCTGAATTACATCAAGCTGGGCATTTCTCACCTGTCGCTGCAAGTGTGCAACCGGGTAAATTAGCCCGTGGTTTAAAGCGTGTAGCTGAGCACCTCGGTGTTCGTATTTATGAAAATACCCCAATGTTAGATATTCATGATCTATCAACGAGTCCTGCTAACAGTAATACCAAAGCGAAACATAATGTTGTAATAAAAACACCGCAGGGGAGTATTTATGCGACTAAATCTGTCATGGCGCTCAATGCGTGGATGTTAGAGCAATTCCCGCAGTTTAAAAATAAAATTGTAGTTGTATCGTCAGATATGGCGATCACCAAACCGATACCAGAAAAGCTAAAAAGCATGGGATTAACAGACGGTAAAACGGTGCTGGATTCACGTACGTTTGTGCATTATTACCGAACTACACCTGATGGTCGTTTGATGTTAGGTAAGGGGGGTAATCATTTCTCTTACGGTAACGCAGTCAGACCTCTATTCAATCAATCGACGCGCTATGGCAAGATACTACGGGAGTCGTTTGATAAGTTATTTCCAACGCTGGTGGATGAAGAGTTTGAAGTGACCTGGACTGGCCCTTCAGATCGTTCGGCGACGGGACTGCCATTTTTCGGTAAGATTGAAGATACAGGCAATATTTATTATGGTTTTGGCTATTCAGGCAGTGGCGTAGGCCAGACTTGGATTGGCGGTAAGATCTTATCATCGATGCTGCTAGGTCATAATGATAAATGGAGTCATAACGGTTTAACGACTGGACCTAAAGGCGGATTTCCACCTGAACCTGTGCGCTGGTTAGGCACTATGATGGTACGTAATGCTATTCGTCGCAAGGAACGCTGTGAAGATAATGAAACGACGCCTTTTTGGTTAGATAAGCAATTAGCTAAGTTTGCTAATGCGGCGGGTAAAGCGGATAAATAATTCGTTTATCATCTCGCTAGCTAGTCGTGAGAAAGCCAGTATTAACATTTTTTAATACTGGCTTTGTTTTGAAGGTAACAGTTTTTAAGTTAACTACCTTTAAGTCATCTGTTTTTAAAGTGTTTAACTATTTTTACTAACGCCAAACACCCCACTCGCCAGTGGTGCCCGGTTCTTCACCTTTTGTCCACCATTGTGCTGTCCATGTTGTACCATTATGAGTGACTATATCACCGCCGACATACGTACTATCTGCTTTCCAATCATTATCACTTACTGCATCGCTGACGACTGTCACGACACGCTTATCTGTTATGGTTTGTTGATTATCTTGGCCGTAGGTTAAGGTATAAATTAACTCATACTCACCAACAATACTGGTATCGACTTCTCCTGTTATAGAAATATTCGCAGTAAGGTCACCTTGTGTTGGATGGCTGGCGCTGACACCTTGCATCGGGTCAAACGGACTACCAATAACAATGGTGGTATCGCTGATCCCTGCAAAACTCGGTAAGACTTCATATACAGTTACTTTACGCACTTGATTCGCGGTTTCATCATCACTACTGACGCTATAGGTTAATAGATATTCACCCACTTGGTTTGTATTTACATTACCCGTGATCGTAATCGAATCTGTAATGTCGTTGCCTTGATAATTTTTCGCTGTCACGCCAACTAAAGGATCAAAGGCGTTATTCACTTCGATACGCGTATCGACAATACCCGCCAACGTTGGTGTCATGTCAGTCACTGGCGGTAATTGGTTATGAATGAAGTTACCGTAATCTGCAATGAATTGCTGATTGTAACTATTGTTTGCTGAATCTGTCCCCATATCCCAGTTTACTGACCAAGTCATGACGCCTCGTAGTGGTTGACCTTGGGCTTTTAAGCGGTCGAAAGCACGATATAAATCTTGCGGGTCTTTGACATATCCGGTGGCTGCGGCATCATTACTCGAAGGCAACCCGAACACCAGTTTGTCATGTGGGATCTTATGAAAATTACGTGTGCCATTAATCAAAGAATCGGCAATGTAGTAAATAAACTCTTCTTTTAATTCATCATTATTTTGTGCTATCCAGCCGACGCCATCAATCCAAATACCATCGCCACCTTGGTTGTAGAATTGCGGGTTAATAAAATCATAATAACCATCAAGTTCGGTGAGGTAGGGAGTATAAGCGCCATTAGCGGTTAAATAGGGGAACTCAGGTGCCATGGTGATCATAAAGTTTTCGCCCGTTTTGCGGTAATGATCTTTCACCATTCTTAATGCGGCGGGAATAACCGTTTGGTTTTGTTTTGCGGTGATCGCAGCTTGTTCTAGATCGATATCAAGGCCATCAAAACCATACAGATCGGTGAGGCGAATAATTTCTGTTGCTAGTGCATCTTCATCACCACTGAGTAATTCGATATGTGCATCAGCACCACCTAGCGCAAGCAGCACGCTACGACCCTGACTATTGAGTGTATTGATCTGTTCAATAAACTCAGCTTCACTCAGGCCTATTGTTGGGTCTAATTTAAATGTTGGAATACGACCTTCTGCAGTATCGTAAACTTTCATGAATGAAATATTGACCACATTGTACTGTGGGTTTACGGCTTCAAGCTCAACACAGGGGGCATTACCTCCTTGATAACCTCGGCCATCACACCAGTTATGCCAGTAACCGACAACGACGTTATTGTCCTGCGATGTGATTGTTCCTGCTATACCCGCGGTAGAAAATAAACCTGTAAAAATAGCCGCTGAAAGTATCGATTTAAGCTTCATAATTATTCCCTCAATTAAGGTGTGACAAAATGATATGTCCTATCCCATTGTTAACATTGCGATTAAACTATAATAAAATTTATAGTTATTAGGAGGTACTTGTACAGAGTACGTTTTTTTTCAAAGTAAAAAAAAATGCCTATAGATAAAATTATCTGCAGGATCAAGATAAATGGTCTAAGTGACAGAGTTTGAAATAAACAGTGCTTATAAGTGACTGTTTAAAATGATTTATTGATGGTTTTTATTTGTAAATTTGACGGAGCTAAGTCATCGGGGGTTAATTCTGTATGGATAATGCCGCGAGTCAGAATTATGCTGTCAGAGGTAATACCAGAGAATTATCATTGAGGAATAAAAGGATCAGGATAATAAAAAATGTAAGGTAATAAAAAAGCCCAAGACGAATGAATCGCTTGGGCTTTTTTAGTATTAAATCAAATGAAAACTATTTTTTGCTTTGTGCTTTCAAATCTAATTTCTTCTCTAAATAGTGGATGTTAGTGCCACCATTTTGGAAGTTTTCATCTTTTAAAATTTCAAGATGTAGTGGGATATTAGTCTTGATACCATCAATCACCATCTCGCTTAATGCATTACGCATTCTTGAGATTGCTACATCACGATTTTCACCGTAAGTGATTAACTTACCGATCATTGAATCGTAGTGCGGTGGTACTTTATAACCCGCATAAACATGCGATTCCCAACGTACGCCATAACCGCCAGCGGCATGGAAACGTTTGATTAGACCCGGACTTGGAATAAATGACTCTGGATCTTCAGCGTTAATACGACATTCAATTGAATGACCTGTTAAACGCACTTCATCTTGAGATACAGTTAATGGCATACCAGCAGCAACACGTAGTTGTGCTTTGATTAAATCAATGCCAGTTACCATTTCTGTGATGGTGTGTTCAACTTGAATACGGGTATTCATTTCGATGAAATAGAATTCGCCATTTTCATAAAGGAATTCGAATGTACCTGCGCCGCGATAGTTGATATCAACACACGCACGACTACAACGTTCACCAATGTGACGACGTAGATCAGCGGTAATACCCGGTGCTGGTGCTTCTTCAACTACTTTTTGATGACGACGTTGTAGTGAACAGTCACGCTCGCCAAGGTGGATTGCGTTGCCTTGACCATCAGCCAATACTTGAACTTCGATGTGACGTGGGTTTTCTAGGAATTTCTCCATGTAAACCATGTCATTACCAAAGAATGAACCAGCTTCGTTACGTGTTAGCGCAATCGCGTCAAGTAGGTCTGCTTCTTCATGAACCACACGCATACCACGACCACCACCGCCACCGGCAGCTTTAATAATGATCGGGTAACCGATGCGCTTCGCAATTTTCTTATTACGTTGTGCGTCAGTATCAAGTGGACCATCAGAACCCGGAACACAAGGTACACCGGCTTTTTTCATTGCTGCAATCGCAGAAACTTTATCGCCCATTAGACGGATAGTTTCAGCTTTAGGACCGATGAAAATAAAGCCTGAGTGTTCAACTTGTTCAGCAAAGTCAGCGTTTTCAGCTAAGAAACCGTAACCCGGGTGAACAGCAACTGCGCCCGTGATTTCAGCTGCGCTTAAAATAGCAGGAACATTTAAGTAACTGTCTACAGACGGTGCTTTACCAATACAAACGGTTTCGTCAGCAAGTAATACGTGCTTTAGTTCGCGATCAGCTGTTGAGTGTACTGCAACTGTCTTAATGCCTAATTCTTTACAAGCACGAAGAATACGTAATGCGATTTCGCCGCGATTGGCGATAACTACTTTATCCAACATTGGAAACTCCGTGTTTATTCAATGATGAAAAGTGGTTCATCAAACTCAATAGCTTGACCATCTGTTGCTAGAATAGCTTTAACTACGCCAGCTTTATCTGATTCGATTTGGTTCATCATTTTCATTGCTTCTAAGATACATAGCGTATCGCCAACACTTACTGTTTGGCCAATCGTTACGAAAGGAGCTGCACCTGGAGAGGCTGCATTATAGAAAGTACCAACCATTGGAGAAAGAACCTTATGGCCCGCTGATTCAGCCGGAGCCGCTGCTTCAACTGGCGCTGCAGGTGCTGCTGCGATAGGCGCTGCTGGAGCAACAGGCGCAGTTGCGTATTGTACTTGTGCTGGCGCGGCAGTGCTGCTAAAGCGATTGATTCGTACCGATTCTTCACCTTCAGAAATTTCTAATTCTGCAATGCCAGATTCTTCAACAAGTTCAATCAGTTTCTTAATTTTACGGATATCCATAATGATCTCTTTATTATTTATTGGTGGTTTGCTTGAGCTGTTTGACAGCTGAAAGCAGCGCAAATTCATAACCATCAGCACCTAGTCCACAAATGACGCCTTTAGCGATATCTGATAAATAAGAATGATGACGAAATTGTTCTCTTGCGTGCACATTAGAGAGATGTACTTCGATAAAAGGGATTGAAACCCCTAACAATGCATCTCGAATTGCAACGCTGGTATGCGTGTATGCGGCTGGGTTGATAATGATAAAATCAGTATTACCCATTGCGGCATGAATATGGTTAATCAGCTCGTGTTCTGCATTTGATTGTTCATGGCAGAGTTCAACATCGTGCTGATTTGCAACATTGGTTAAATGTTCTACAATGTCACTAAGTGTTTGATAGCCATAAGTCTCAGGTTCTCTTTTACCTAAAAGGTTTAGATTCGGTCCGTTGAGTAACAATATTTTTAGATTGTTCGACATATTGCTTCCATTGTCTGGTAAATTGAGGCTAACTTCGCTGAAGTTGTTGGCTTTGCTAGCTTTTCTGAAAACTTCAATCATAAAGTAATATAAAGTATGATTGTTGCTAATTCACTACACACTATATGATTTTCGAAGAATATAACAGCATTTAACTGGTCTTATCTGATATTTTATTAAAGTTTACACTCTAAGTAAAACCTAGCGCACACTGCTTATTTGAGGGTGTTATGCATTGATGGATGTGTGGGATATCGGGAAGTTGAGTGACGGTCAGAAATAAAAAGTCGGTGTAACTAAGGCGAGAGTTACACCGATAAAAGGATAATGAAGCGAAAGTGAGAGAGTAAACCTCACTATCGCATACTCGTTTACGCTTCTTGCTTCTCCGCAATTAAGGTATCAACAACACTTGGGTCTGCTAGCGTTGAAGTATCCCCTAAAGAATCCGTTTCGTTGGTAGCTACTTTACGCAAGATACGACGCATGATTTTACCTGAGCGTGTTTTTGGCAATGCCTGTGTCCAATGTAAAGTATCCGGTGTTGCTATCGCACCAATTTCACTGCGCACCCATTGTTTCACTTCAGCTAATAAAGCATCATCGGCTTGTTCACCGGCATTCAATGTGACGTATGCATAAATGCCTTGGCCTTTAATATCATGGGGCACACCGACTACAGCCGCTTCGGCAATTTTACTGTGTGCAACTAATGCGCTTTCAATTTCCGCGGTACCCATTCGGTGGCCTGAAACATTCAAGACGTCATCGACACGACCTGTGATCCAGTAATAGCCATCGGCATCGCGTTTTGCACCATCGCCCGTGCAGTACATATTCGGGAAGGTAGAGAAGTACGCTTCTTCAAAACGGCTTTCATCACCATAAATACCGCGCATTTGTCCCGGCCACGAATCGAGAATAACTAAGTTACCGGCATTTTCCCCTTCGAGTAATTTACCTTCATTATCAACTAGTGCAGGAGATATACCAAAAAATGGGCGTGTCGCTGAACCGGGTTTCAATGTCGTTGCACCGGGCAGTGGGGTAATTAAAATACCGCCTGTTTCTGTTTGCCACCATGTATCCACAATTGGTGTTGATGAATTACCGATCGTATCGTAATACCATTGCCATGCTTCAGGGTTAATTGGTTCACCTACAGATCCCATTAAGCGTAACGATGTACGTTTTGTACCTGTGATTGCATCATCACCTTTTGCCATCAGTGCACGGATTGCTGTGGGTGCTGTATAAAGCGTTGTTACTTGATGTTTATCTACCACCTGACTCATACGAGCGGTATCAGGGTAGTTTGGCACACCTTCAAATAATATCGTGGTCGCGGCATTCGCCATTGGTCCATATACTAAATAACTATGGCCTGTGATCCAACCGACATCTGCGGTACACCAGAACACGTCGTTGTCTTGATGATCAAATACGTACTTAAAGGTCATTGTGGCATAAACAAGGTAACCACCAGTGGTATGTAATACACCTTTCGGTTTGCCTGTTGAACCTGACGTATAAAGAATAAAGAGGGGATCTTCTGCGTTCATTGCTTCTGGTGCACATTCACTTGGTTGGTCTTTAACTACATCGTGCCACCAAAGGTCGCGATTTTCATGCCAAGCGATATCGGCATTAGTACGGGCGAAAACAATGACATTTTCAACCGTCGTTACTTGTGGTTTTGCTAATGCGTTATCAACACAATCTTTTAAGCGAGTGATACGCCCTGCACGGACTCCTTCATCCGCAGTGATTACTAACTTAGCGCCGCAATTATCAATACGGTCAGCGAGCGCTTCGGCAGAAAAACCAGCAAATACAATCGTATGTACAGCACCAATACGTGTACACGCTAACATCGCAATTGCGGCTTCTGGCACCATTGGCATATATAAACACACTACGTCGCCTTTTCTAATACCTTGGGCTTTGAGTGCATTGGCAAATTGACAGACTTTTTCATAGACTTCTTGATATGTGAGCTTTGCAGAATCTGCTGGGTTATCGCCTTCCCAAATAATCGCTGTTTTGTTGGCATTATCTTTTAAGTGACGATCAAGGCAGTTGGCTGAAACATTGAGTTTGCCGTCTTGGAACCATTTAATGTCGACACAACCGGGTTGAAAACTGGTACTTTTAACTTGGCTATAAGGTTTGATCCAATCAACGATTTGTCCTTGTTCACGCCAAAATGCTTCCGGATCGGTAATTGAATGCTTGTACATTGCTTGATAAGCACTGTCATTTAATAAACTGTTTTGCGCAAATTCAGCTGGTACCGGATATAGTTTAGTGTCGCTCATTGTTCTTCCTTAATAGTATTTAATTCCTTGCCCACATCTGGATGTAATCATGTTTTATTGTTATTTATGTTTACATCTGCTGTGAATAAAAATGACATGGCGGCTAATATCTAGCAATACGACTTTAGTATTAGCACTTGGTTTTTGTGATAGTTTGGCTTACCAAGCTAGTTTATGATTTAAAAAGTGCTACTCCACGCAGCTTTTTATTTTTTATTATTAATGCTTTTTCAGCTGCAAAAGCGCAAAATGGCATCCTTGTATATAGTTGAAATAACTGACAATTAGAGGGTTAACATGTTGTATTCACTGCCGTCGTCCTTATGGATGGTGTTATATTACCTTGGGTTCTTCGGCGTCTACGGTGTTCTGCTACCGTTTTGGGCATTGTGGTTAAAAGGCGAGGGTACATCGACAGAAATGATCGGTACTATGCTGGCTTTTGCGTTGATCGCTCGTTCTGCTGGTGCGCTATTACTCACTCGAAACCTGACTACAACAGCCTCTTTATTGCAGGCGATGCGGCGGCTAACACTTATTAGCATAGTTACCTTTGCGGGTTTTTACCTGAGTGATAATGTCTACGTTGTTTTTTTACTCGTGATCATCACTAACTTTGTTTTCTCACCGTTAATGGCATTAGGTGAAGCAATGGCTGCGAAACTCGTCCGTTATAATAATATGGATTACGGTAAGACGCGGTTATGGGGCTCGATAGGATTCATGCTTGCAAGTGCATTGACTGGATTGTTGGTTGAATCTTTTGATCATAAAGTGATTCTGTTATCGATTATTATTGGCTTAGCTGGACTGTTGTTATTGACGGTGACGCCTGCGCGTAACATGCCAGAAGATGCATTGACGACGAGTAAAAAAAGTAGCAGTTTTATGACGATTCTAAGTCGCCCTAGTTTTTGGCCATTTTTGTTGATTACGGCATTACTGCAAGGTGCACATGCTGCTTATTATGGTTTTGGTGCCGTATATTGGCAGGATATTGGCATTAGCGAAACTTACATTGGTTATTTTTGGAGTGTCGGTGTTGTTGGTGAAATATTTTTCTTAGCTGTTGGCCGTCGATTGTTTGCTAATACGAGTTTGGCGATGATGTTTGTTATCGCAACCTTGGGGAGTGTTGTTCGTTGGTTAACGCTGAGTTATGCGGTGGATGTTTCTGTGATCATGTTATCGCAATTACTGCATGGTGTGACGTTTGGTATCGCACATTTAGCGGCAATGCGTTATATATCTGAGACTGTGGCAGATGAAGACACCATGACGGTGCAAGCTATCTATGCAGCCATTCCATTTAGCTTAGCAATTGCGTTGCTGACTTTTGTGTCGGGATTATTCTATCCTGAACTAAAAGAGAATATTTTTATTTTTATGGCGATTGCAGTGTTGCCGGTATTAGTTTTAGTACGCAGTAAACACATTTAACGCACGCTAAATAAGTGCCGGTTCTGTAGCTGCTGTGACTGCTACAGAACCGGAACTGCCAGAACCGTTATGCGTATCGCATTATTGAGTGATAAATGTTTTGGTCATTGGCGGGTAACATAACCCAGCAACGGCACAACCTTGATAATGAACTGTCACTTTACTACCTGGCGCTAAATCAGCAACGGGCACTGATAGCATCAATTCGTACTCAAAAATTTCGACATCGCCAAAATATTCATCGTGATAATCTTTACCTGCCGGTAAGCCTTTAATCGTCTGTTCTTCACCATCAATAGTGACACGCAGCTTATTTTTATATAAATAATAGCCATCGGTAATTTGCCAAAAGACGTTCAGATTGTCACCCTGTTGCAGTTGAGAAAAAACAAATGCCTCTTCACCTAGCAGAAACGCAGGTGCAGCCTGTTGTTTATTCGTAAATAAGCTAAAATTATTGTTAGCATACACAGGTATTGCGCTTTGTATAACAAGGTTACTTGCTAATAATAGGACTAGTTTTACTTTCATTTTTTCCAACTTTATTAAGTTTTAGTTGTCTTAGTTATTGTGTCAGCTACCTAGAATTATGGACTATCTGCTGGGCTAGAACTTGAAAAATGGGCTAATGCCCCTTATGTTACTTTATATTATGATCATTTTATGCTGATTTTTAGATAACTTAGCAACCACTATAAGTTGGGCTAAGTTATTTACCATAACTATATTTTTGAGAGGTTAATGTGTTAGGTCGTTTATTTTTCCTGTTTACTACGATGACATTAATTGAAGTGTATGTGCTGATGTCGATAGGTTCGTTATTAGGTGCAGAACTGACGATTGGTATTATTATTTTAACTGCGTTTACGGGTTCGTACTTGGTACGTAATCAAGGTCTGCAAACGGTGCAAAAATTACAAGCGCGCTTGGCCGCTGGTGAAGCACCTGGGCAAGAAATTGTAGAAGGCATTATGCTACTTGTATGTGGTGTATTACTTGTAACCCCTGGTTTTGTTACTGATGCTTTAGGTTTGTTAGTGTTAACACCACAAATTCGTGGCCGTTTGGCTAAAGCACTGCTTGACCAATATAAAGATCGTATTATTCCGCAATCAACGTTTACTGCTGGTGCGCAAGGTTTCCAGTATTCGTCACAATCTTCATCACCATTCCAACAACAACCTGGCTCAACGAATACAGCCAAAAATGACGGTGTGATTGAAGGTGATTTTGTTGAAGTTGATAGCGATGACAAAAAGCTTAATTAATAATCGATAGACAAGTTAATGACAAAAGGCGCGGTCGTAAGATCGCGCCTTTTTTGATCTTGATTCGCTTGGTATAACTTATACTACTCCGCTATTGGTAAGCACACTATAGGTATGGTATTTATTAGCTATTGGAAATACGCAGTGATGATGAAGTGACTGTGCATAGTTGCTAGCCACGATAAGGCTGGCGTAGTAGCTAAGGATATAAAATGATAGCACAAGGGTTACCAGTAACTGAGCACGAACAACACGTTGCTCGCAATACAGGGAAGGTTATTTTGGTCGGTTCTGGACCAGGTGATCCGGATTTATTAACAGTCAAAGCATTACGTTTATTGCAACAAGCGGAAGTCGTTGTACATGACCGTTTAGTATCGGATGAAATTATTGCGTTAATTAACCCGCAAGCGGAATGTTTTTTTGTGGGTAAAAAAGCGGGCCACCACTGTGTCCCACAAAGCGGTATTAACCAATTGCTGGTGGATCTTGCTTTACAAGGCAAGCAAGTGATCCGTCTTAAAGGCGGTGATCCTTTTATTTTTGGTCGTGGTGGTGAAGAGCTTGAAGCATTATTACCTTTTAACATAGCTTTTGAAGTTGTACCGGGTATTACAGCTGCGTCTGGCTGTGCAGCATACGCTGGGATCCCGTTGACACATCGCGATTATACGCAAGGTGTACAATTTATTACTGGGCATTTAAAAGATGATGCTAACCAACTGAATTGGCCTTTATTAGGTCAAGCGACACATACGTTGGTGTTTTATATGGGACTCACACAAAGCAGCGGTATTGCGCTTAATTTAATTGAGCACGGCATGAGTGCAGATATGCCTATTGCGATTGTTGAGCGTGGTACGAGCCAGCGACAACGGACGTTACAAGGATCACTAAAAGATCTGGGAGATCTTGCTGCTCAAGCAGAAAGTCCATCGCTGATTATTATTGGTGGTGTAACTCAATTAGCAAGTAAACTCGATTGGTTTAGTGCAACGCTTAGCGATGTATAACTAACTCTATTTGATAGTAATAAGCAGGCTATGTGAACACTGGGGTTATAACTCTTTTATTCACATAGTCTCGCCATTATTAGAGGTTATGTATTAACTTAATGTTTGATAACCACGTATAAATAAGCGCACAGAGCTTTGCAAGTAGTGCTTAATCTCTTCTTCTGATAACGATTCACCAATATTGAATTCAAGCCTTATCCACTGCTCACCTTTGATTATTGCTAATAGCTGTATTGCTGCTTGGCGGCAGTCTTCAATATCTAACTCGCCACGACGATGATATTCAGCTAAACAAGCGGCTAGTTTATCAGTGACAAATACTGGGCCGGCCTCAAAAAATAAACGTGATAAATGTGGATGAGCAAGACATTCAGATGCACATATCCGGTGTACAGCCATAGAGTCTGGTGATGTGATCATGGTAAAAAACCGTTGTGCGAATAACGTCAACGTTGATTCAACAGGCCCTAAATTCTCAGGTAGCAGTTCTGCTATTCCGGACAATTCGCATTTATAAGTGATCGAAGTAATAAACAGCTCATCTTTATTGCCGAAATGGCTATAGACAGTCTGCTTTGATACACCAGCTAACTTTGCAATATGTTCCATACTTGTGGCGGCGTAGCCATGCTGGGTAAATCGTAATGTTGCCGCATCAAGTATCTGATTTCGCTTTAATTCACTTTTTGTTCTTGGTTTGCTCATCTCTCTACACCGCTAATAATTGACGACATATTATCGCATTAAATATTACATAAGCGTTAATTAATATAAAAAATGGACTGTACCGTCTAGTCTATTTTTGTTACTGTTAAAACTAGACTGAGGAGTCTAGTTTGTCAAGTGCTGAAATAAAGCACTGCGTTGAGTAGAGTGTAAATAAAGGATAATGATTATGTTTAGAAAGAGTTACCGCTCTATGTTGAATGAAAATACAGCAAAGTGGTTAAGTATATTGCTAATTCCGCTTGCACTGCAAGCTTGTAGTGATGTTGTTGCTAATGAAGCGCAGGTGGCGTCACAGTATTTAAAAGCAAGCAGTGAACAGCTTGTTCCACAGGATGCTTATCAAATCGAAAATAAATTTGTTGGTAAGGTGATTGCGAAGCAAGATGCAAATGTCGGTTTTGAATTTTCAGGCATCATTAAAACGCTGCATGTGATTGAAGGTCAGCAGGTAACGAAAGGGCAATTACTGGCAGAACTCGATACGAAGTTATTATTAATAGAGCGTACTAAGTTAGAAGCACAACTGCAGCAAGCGGAAGCTGAGTTCGATTTGATTAAAGCAAATCTAAAGCGATTAACTTCGTTAATTTCACGCGGGTTTACTTCTGAGCAAAATATTGATGAGTTGTCGTCGCAAAAGCGAGTTATTGCCGCGAAGATCCGCAGTACGTTATCTGCATTGGATGCAAGTCAGTATCATATTGATAAGTCGAAACTGTTAGCGCCATTTGATGGTATTGTTAGCAGCCGTCAAATTGCAGAAGGCGAAGTGGTTGCTGCTGGTTCTGCGGCATTTAGATTATTACAAACAGGCGCGTCCGAAATCACGGTCGGTGTGCCAGCAAGCTTTATTCCACAACTTCAAGGTAAAGAGCATCAGGTCGAGATTGCTGGTGTTAATTATCCTGCCCGTTTACTTAGTATGGGTAACGAAGTGGATAAGGTGACTCGAACGATAAGTTTGCGCTTCACATTGATGAATAACAGTCCAGTTTATAATGGCCAGTTAGCCTACCTTACGTTATCTCAAACATACCAAGAACCGGGTTATTGGATCCCATTAAGTGCCATTACTGATGGCGTGCGCGGTATGTGGAACATTTATACCTTAGAGCACGACAGACTACAGCAAGATCTTGATGATCATTCATCAGATGAAGTTTTTCAGTTAAAAAGCACTATTGTCACGATATTACATGCCACAGAAACAACGGCTTATGTACAAGGTGACCTGAAGAATAATCAGGCCTATGTTAACACCGGTATTCATCGTTTTGTGCCGGGGCAAAAAGTGAGAGTTAATCATCAGCAAGCGTTTGCTAATAAAGCGTCACATTCTGCAATTTCGGAGAATGAAATATGATTAAGGCGTTTACGGAAAATAATCGTCTAATGGCTCTGTTGATCACTTTATTAATCGTCGCTGGATTAGGTTCATTATCAACACTACCACGTACGGAGGATCCTAGGATCACAAACCGTAATGCAAGTGTGTTGACCATGCTACCTGGCGCGAGTGCTGAGCGTGTTGAAGCTCTAGTAACTGAAAAGATTGAACAAAAGTTACGTAAACTCGCTGATATTAAACATATTACGTCGACATCACGAGCTGGGATCTCAATCGTACAGCTAGAATTACACGATACTAATTATGATCCTGTGCCAGTATGGTCTCGCGTTCGAGATCTGCTTAATGATGTAACTGGTGAGTTGCCGCCAGCAGCAACTTCACCACGTTTAGAGGACGATAGGGGTTATGCTTATACGCAATTAATTGCCGTGAAATGGCAAGGTGATAGCGCTGTAGATTTGACTACATTAGGTCGTTACGGTAAAGAATTGCAGAATCAGTTAAAGGTAATTTCGGGTACTGATATTGTCAGTTTGTTTGGTCGTGGCGAAGAGCAAATATTGGTCGAGATAGATAAACATTTGGCGGCAAATTTGTCGTTATCAACACAAACCATTTCGAATATAATTTTAGCTGCTGACGCCAAAGTGTCTGCCGGTAATATTGTAAATGATTACAATCAAATGCAGATTGAAGTTGCTGGATCGTTTGATTCAGTTGATAGGATCCGTAAGATCCCTCTGCTTAATGACAGTAAAGGCGCAGTGGTTCGACTGGGTGATATTGCCAATGTCAGTAAAAAATTACAATGGCCACCTCAAGAGGTTGCGTTAGTTGATGGTCAATATGCTGTCGTCGTATCGACTCGTATGTTACCTAATTTACGGATTGATAAATGGAGTGCAAAAGTTGATGAAGTAGTCGCTGGATTTACGCTGAGCTTGCCAACGTCATTTACGACCGAAGTGCTTTTTGATCAATCCACATATACAGAAGATAGACTGCAAGATCTCGTCGATAACATCCTTATTGGCTTCTCAATAATTGCTGCTGTATTACTGGTGTCATTAGGGTGGCGCGCAGCTTTAATTGTCACGTTATCTTTGCCTTTAACAGTGTTATTTACGCTAACAGTTATGAACTACTATGGCCTGCCGATTCATCAAATGTCGGTAACTGGTTTAGTTGTAGCGCTCGGTATTATGGTCGATAACGCGATTGTGATGGCTGATACGATTCAAAAGCGTCGTCAACAGGGAGTGGCTGCTAGTGCTGCGGTACAAGGTGCTATTAAGCACTTATGGTTACCTTTACTTGGTTCTACACTCACGACAATATTGGCTTTTATGCCAATTGTGATGATGCCCGGGCCTAGCGGTGAGTTTGTCGGTGGTATTGCACTGAGTGTGATTTTTGCCTTAATCGGATCGTATATCGTTTCGCATACTATCGTTGCTGGTTTATCTGGTCGTTTTATTGCTAGTCGTGGGCAAAACGGCGAGACACGGACTTCTACTTGGTATAATGATGGTATTGAGTTAAATGGTTTAGCGCAGGCTTTTCGCAAGTCGTTGGTCTTGGTACTCGAGAAACCTAAACTTAGCATTGCTTTGGTATTTATCTTACCTTTGAGTGGTTTTATGTTGGCTAAACATTTGGATGAACAGTTTTTTCCAGCGTCGGATCGCGACATGTTCCACATTGAATTATTTATGCCAGTACAAACCAGTATTATCGCTACTGAAGCAATGACCAAAACTATTAGTGCGTTATTGGCTGAGCAACAAGGTATCAGTAAAGTTCGCTGGTTTATTGGTAACAATGCCCCATCTTTTTATTATAACTTGATGCCGAATAAAGATGGTGCGCAGTATTATGCCCAAGCGATGATTACTGGTGATAGTTTCCAACGTGTTAATGAACTGATTCCTGCATTACAAATATTGCTCGATGATGCGATCCCTGAAGCGCAAATATTAGTGCGTAAGCTAGAGCAAGGCCCTCCGTTTAGAGCGCCTATTGAATTGCGTTTGTTTGGCCCTAATTTAGATACCTTGAAAGCTCTTGCCGATGAAGCAAGACAGATCTTAATTGGTACCAAAAATGTGATCCATACGCGTGCAACAATCCAACCTGGATTACCAAAAGTATGGTTAAAAATTAATGAAGATGTCAGTCAGTTAGCTGGTTTGACATTGACTGATGTGGCGACACAATTACAGTCAACATTACATGGTACGGTAAATGGTTCTATTATCGAAGCGACGGAGTCTATTCCAGTTCGTGTACGTATTGCTAATGATCAGCGCAGTAGCTTGTCTGATCTCGCTAACATTAGTCTTAGCTCTCCACAATCACATAGTAGTATCCCACTTGTTGCACTCACGGAGCTGGCATTAGCGCCGAGCCGAGGTGCTATTCCACATCGAAATGGTGTTCGGGTTAATACCGTCGAAGGTTACTTAGTCGCGGGGACGCTACCGTCGACTGTACTTAGTGAATTTTCAGCACGTTTAGCCAGTGAAAATTTTGTATTACCACCGGGTTATAGCATGGAATTTGGTGGTGAATCCGCTAAACGAAATGATGCTGTTGGTAATCTGTTAGCCAGCGTTGGTGTGATCATGATGTTGCTCATTATTATCGTCGTACTGTCATTTAATTCATTCCGTTTGGGTGGCGTGATTGTGTTGTCAGCTATTCAATCTGTTGGTTTAGGTTTACTCAGTGTATACGTGTTTAATTATCCGTTTGGCTTTACTGTGATTATTGGTTTGCTAGGTTTGATGGGATTAGCGATTAATGCCGCGATTGTTATTTTGGCGGAATTAAAATCAGATCCTAAAGCCGTCGCAGGGGATTCAGAGGCAATTATTAATGCCATTACCAGTTGTACTCGCCATATTTCGTCAACGACGATCACGACAGTGGGTGGCTTCCTGCCGTTAATCTTAGCGGGTGGTGGTTTCTGGCCTCCATTTGCCATTGCAATTGCGGGTGGTACGGTATTAACGACATTATTATCGTTTTACTTTGTGCCTGCGATGTTTGTATTAATGAGTCGACGAAGAGCATTTGAGGTAACAGAGGTCGCCGCTTAATCATCGACGACTGATATAAAAAATCCCCGTGGTTGTTAGCGCAACCATGGGGATTTTTATTTAATCAGTATTATTTATCTTATTGGAGGGCATTAATTAAACTGCTTTAGCGAAGCGCTGCGCAGTATATTTTGGATTCATTAAGTTTTCGATAGAGAATATTTCATCTAATTCAGTTTCAGATAATAAACCACGCTCTAGTACTACTTCACGCACACTCTTACCTGTTTCAGCACAAATTCGGCCGATAGTATCGCCTTCATGATGACCAATGAATGGGTTTAAGTAAGTGATGATACCAATTGAGTTTAATACGAAGTCTTGGCATACCTTACGGTTAGCTGTGATACCTTTGATACACTTATCTTGCAGTGCGAAACACGCATTTTCTAATAAGGCGAGTGATTCAAACAAGCTTTGACCAATCACTGGTTCCATTACGTTTAACTGTAATTGGCCTGCTTCAGCAGCCATGGTGATAGTTAAGTCGTTACCGCATACTTTAAAGGCCACTTGGTTAACCACTTCTGGAATAACTGGGTTTACTTTTGCAGGCATAATTGATGAACCAGCTTGCATTTCTGGTAGGTTAATTTCATTTAAACCTGTGCGTGGACCAGAAGAAAGTAAACGTAGATCATTACAAATCTTCGATAGTTTCACTGCGAAACGTTTTAATGCACTTGATAGCATTACGTAAGCACCACAGTCTGATGTTGCTTCAACTAAATCTTCTGCAGGTACAAACGGGTGACCGGTAATTTCAGCAAGTTTAGCAATCGCTAATTCAGAATAGCCTGTCGGTGTGTTTAAACCTGTACCAATAGCTGTCGCACCTAAGTTAATTTCAAGCAGTAATTCTTGGCAGCGTTTAATGCTTTTGATTTCTTCTCGTAGAGTAATACCAAATGCTCGGAATTCTTGACCTAATGTCATCGGTACCGCGTCTTGTAATTGGGTACGGCCCATTTTTAATACATCATTAAACTCTTCTGCTTTCGTTAAGAAGGTTTCGCTTAATGAGGTTAGCGCAACTAATACAGCGTTACTGCGTTCAAATAAAGCAACGCGAAAACCTGTAGGGTAAGCATCGTTGGTACTTTGACTTTTATTGACGTGATCATTTGGGTTGATGTGGCTATAAGCGCCTTTAGTGTGGCCCATTTGCTCTAGTGCGATATTTGCTAATACTTCATTGGTATTCATATTTACCGATGTACCCGCTCCACCTTGGAACGCATCAATTGGGAATTGATTATAGAAGTGATCGTTAGCAAGTAGAATGTCACATGCATTAACGATTGCATCACTAATGTCTGCTGGGATAGTGCCCAAAATACCATTGGCTAATGCCGCCGCTTTCTTCGTTTTAACCATACCGCGTACAAATTCAGGACAGTCACCGATTTTCTCATTACTAATATGGAAATTTTCCATTGCTCTTAATGTGTGAATACCATAATACGCTTGCGCTGGTATTTTTTTCACACCTAGTAAATCAGTTTCTAAACGGGTTTCTTGAGTAAAATCGGTTGCTAATACAGTCATTAGTACACTCTGCTATTTGATCTAAACGTAGGGAGAATTTCAAAATTTATGAGCGGATAATACGTTGTATGTTTGTGAAGAAAATGGGCTTAGATCACCTTTTTCAACAAAGTTTTAATAATGCAAAATATATTTTATTTTGGCCTAAGAAACACTAAGGTTACTGGATTATTAGTGAGTATTCGTATTGTAAATTTGGGATTTAGGGGCGGATCCATTAACACGACTGAATTGGTGAATATGTGTGCTGTTAGGCAGGGGTTTCACTGTTTAGTTTAAGTTGTGACTCATTTCTTAATTGGTTGTCTATTTCAAGTTGTAGTTCGATGCGTAATTGCTGGGCGTAGTATAAAGCCAATAAACCAACTAATACATTGGCGCTGGCAATACCAAAAAATATCCCTTTTTCGCCATAATAATAAGCACCAATACTCGACAGACAAATAATCGACAGTGAGCGGATCATGCTAAGACTTAACGCTGCTATTGGTCGGTTTAATCCATTTAGGCTCGACGCGATGGCCATCATCGTGCCCTGCATGGCAAACGACGCGGGAATAATATAAAGGTATAAAGATAGATGACTGATCACTGCTGCATCATCACTAAACAAAGTAGCAATATAGGGTGCCGTTAAGGCAATAATGAGGTAAATACTCAGTTGCGATATTAGCGAATAACGGATCGCCAATTTGATGGCTGTTAAGCAACGTTGTGGGTTATTCGCGGATGAATTTTGGGCAATGAAAGGGGCTAACATTGAGCTAACTGCAATCATTCCAATTAATAAAATAGCTTCTAGACGCGTACCAGCGCCATAGGCTGCGACCGCGGTGGTGCTAAAGGCGGCAAGCTGCCACATTACAAAGGCGTTGTTTACTGGGCTAAGCATATTGGTTAAAGACGCAGGCATACCTATCGCTGCTATCTTGCGCCAGTTCTTTAGCATATTAGTGATATTGGGTTTATTGAATTGCAGTAATTTTTCACGGCTGCGTAATAGATAAATCGCCACCGAGAATGTAATTAACCATGACAAGCCTGACGCAATTGCAGCACCTTTTACACCTAATTCAGGAAACGGACCTATACCAAAGATAAGTAATGGGTCGAGTAGGCCATTCATAAAGCCTGCGATGATCATGACTTTACTTGGTGTTTTGGTATCACCTGTCGCTCGGATAGCCGCGTTACCGACCATGGGAATGACTAAAAAGGGGATCGCGATATACCAATAAAACATATAATCTTGGATATACACCATTAAGGTATCTGTCGCACCGAGTAGGCGGAATAATGGCTGTATTGTGCTGATACCAATGATGGCAACGATTAATACCGAAGTAAGTGCTAACAACAGTCCATCTGACGTGAGCCTTGCTGCATCTTGGTGTTGACCTTGTCCGAGTAACCGCGCTAAACAGGCAGACAGTCCCGTGCC
This sequence comes from Moritella sp. 24, assembly GCF_018219155.1. Classification (NCBI taxonomy): domain Bacteria; kingdom Pseudomonadati; phylum Pseudomonadota; class Gammaproteobacteria; order Alteromonadales; family Moritellaceae; genus Moritella; species Moritella sp. 24. The sequence goes on from NZ_CP056123.1 coordinate 456,855, forward strand.
TAACCCCATGGCTAATGCAGAGACAAAGAAGGTCACAGGAAAGGTAAAACTAATGGCCGCGAGCGCTTCCGTGCCCAGCAAACTGACGAAGTAAGTATCCACTAAGCTAAAGCCAAGTACGGCGAGTAAACCATAAGCCATTGGCACTGCCATTTTTGTCATCACCTGAGGGACGGGTGCTGAGAGAAGACCGTGTTTATCTTTCAATAGTGATTACCTAAAAATATGCGCTAACGTGATACTCTAAATCAGTCATGTAACAGGTTTATAGACTAAATTTAGTTCGGGCTATATTACGCTTTTCTTCGTCTACGAAAAGCTTTGTTTTGGTTTTTTACCTGAGATTTACATTTCTATTTACAAAAACAATTTAAAAATCTGTAGAAACAATCTAAAAACGGTCAGTAAGCTGTGAATTTAGTAACTATTTTTCGCTTTTCCCTTGAGTTGGAAAGCAGTTGCCCCGATATATTATCCCATAGTCATGGTGTCGGTAAATAATCCCGCCATTGATATTCGCAACATGTATTCTTTAGGAGATCTTCAAATGACAATTCGTCCACTACACGATCGTGTGATCGTTCGTCGCCAAGAGCAAGAAACTAAATCAGCAGGCGGTATCGTACTTACTGGTGCATCTGCTTCATTATCTACTCGCGGTGAAGTGATTGCTGTTGGTAACGGCCGTTTATTAGATAGCGGTGAAGTACGCCCTCTAGCGGTTAACGTTGGCGATACTGTTATTTTTAGTGAAGGTTATGGCGTTAAAACTGAAAAGCTTGAAGGCAAAGAAGTTTTAATCATGAGTGAAGCCGATATTTTAGCTATCGTTGAATAAATCTTAGTATTTATTTTTGATAGAAAGAAACCAACAAATTAACAGATTTTAAAAGGACTATTTAAGATGGCTAAAGACGTAAGATTCGGCTTAGACGCACGTGATAAAATGCTTAACGGCGTAAACATTCTAGCGAACGCAGTAAAAGTAACATTAGGTCCTAAAGGCCGTAACGTTGTTATCGATAAAAGCTTCGGCGCACCACTTATCACTAAAGATGGTGTAACGGTTGCTAAAGAAATCGAACTAGAAGACAAATTCGAAAACATGGGCGCACAAATGCTGAAAGAAGTTTCTTCTCAAGCAAATGAAGCAGCCGGTGACGGAACAACAACTGCAACTGTACTTGCACAAGCAATCGTGAACGAAGGTCTTAAAGCGGTAGCTGCAGGCATGAACCCAATGGATCTGAAACGCGGTATTGACCAAGCGGTTAAAGCAGCTGTATCAGAACTAAAAGAATTATCTGTACCTTGTTCAGATACGAAAGCGGTTGAGCAAGTAGGTACTATCTCTGCAAACTCTGATGCAAGCGTTGGTAAAATCATTGCTGAAGCAATGGAACGTGTTGGTAAAGAAGGTGTTATCACGGTTGAAGACGGCCAAGCACTTGAAGACGAACTAGACGTTGTTGAAGGTATGCAGTTCGATCGCGGTTACCTTTCTCCTTACTTCGTAACAAACCAAGAAACGGGTAGCGTTGAATTAGAATCACCATTTATCTTATTAGTAGATAAGAAAGTATCTAACATCCGTGAACTACTACCTGTACTTGAAGGCGTAGCAAAAGCATCTAAACCACTATTAATCATTGCTGAAGATCTTGAAGGCGAAGCACTGGCTACATTAGTTGTGAACAACATGCGCGGTATCGTTAAAGTTGCTGCTGTTAAAGCACCAGGTTTCGGCGACCGTCGTAAAGCTATGCTACAAGACATCGCTATGTTAACTGCGGGTACTGTTATCTCTGAAGAGATCGGTATGGAGCTAGAAAAAGCAACAGTTGCAGAACTTGGTCAAGCTAAACGTATCATCATTACTAAAGATGAAACGACTATCATTGACGGTATTGGTGATGAAGTGACTATTCAAGGTCGTGTTGCTCAAATCCGTAAGCAAATCGAAGATTCATCTTCAGATTACGATAAAGAAAAACTACAAGAACGTGTAGCTAAACTTTCTGGTGGTGTTGCGGTAATTAAAGTTGGCGCAGCAACTGAAATCGAAATGAAAGAGAAAAAAGCCCGTGTTGATGATGCACTACACGCAACGCGTGCAGCTGTAGAAGAAGGCGTTGTTGCTGGTGGTGGTGTTGCACTTGTTCGTGCTGCTGCAGCAATTAAAGATATTACTGGTGACAACCAAGATCAAAACGTAGGTATTAAAGTTGCACTAAAAGCAATGGAAGCACCATTACGTCAAATCGTACAAAATGCCGGTGATGAAGCATCTGTTGTTGCAAACAACGTTCGTGAAGGCGAAGGTAGCTACGGTTACAACGCTGGTACGGGTGAATATGGCGACATGATTGCTATGGGTATCCTAGATCCAACTAAAGTAACACGTTCAGCACTACAATTTGCTGCATCTGTTGCGGGTCTTATGATTACAACTGAAGCGATGATCACTGATGCACCTGTTGATGCATCTGCACCAGCGATGCCTGATATGGGCGGTATGGGTGGAATGGGCGGCATGATGTAAATCGCAAATTTGCGATTACATCTCTGTTGTTAGCAATTAAACGCTAAGCCCCAGAAATAAAAAGCCTTAATCTGATATTTTTTATCGTGATTAAGGCTTTTTTTATAGGTGCAAATTAGCTTTTACATAAAGTTATTGGTGCACTTTTACCTGAGTTAAACGCATAAGTCTGTCAATATTTAGGAAACTTGTTACAATGCTATTTTTTGATTTTAGGTAGACTATGAATAATAGTAATGATCCGCTACACGGCGTTAAACTTGAACAGATTCTAACCGAGCTAGAGAAGAAAATTGGTTGGGAGAAGATGGGTGAGTTGCTTAATATTCGTTGTTTTACCAATAAAGCGCGTCTTAAATCAAGCTTGAAATTTCTGCGTACAACCCCTTGGGCACGCAGTAGAGTTGAAATTTTATACCTAAAAACATTTTGTAGTAAGCATAAAGAAACGGGGAAATTAATCAGGGCTATACTCGCTCAGAATACAGCAGTAGCAGAAACGACTTCCACCAAGCCCGCTCCCTTTGTTTGGCCAACACTGAAAAATAAATAGACTTATGTCACACTGAAGACATCAGTATTTGAAAATCTGGTATGCTTTTATCTATTCAAAATAAGACCGTATTCATGATTATATCTCTGCTCTTCGTGGTTAAACACTAAGCCTCAGAATAATAAAAAAGCCTTAATCTCGATATCTTATATCGTAGTTAAGGCTTTTTTTGTGACAATTATTCAGTAATCTCATTTAACTTAGATGTATCTAGTGCTCTATATATTGCGTGAAACATTATTATTGGTATAGTGCTGTTGAAATCGTGCCGCTAGCTTAATTTAGTTTAACTTCGCTTAGTTTAATCTCGCTAATGTAAGCTGTTATTATTTAAAGCACTTAATTTTTAGCCCCTGACTGTAAAGGAATATCATGACATTCTCAAAACCATTAACTGCACGCTTAACGGCTGTATCACTGGCGTTATTATTGGCTGGTTGTGCGCAAACGTCACAATCTGATGATGTATTTAATCTTACTGTTGCACATATCAATGATACGCATTCTAACTTTGATCCTGTTAAATCAAGCTTTAACGCGAACGGTGACACTGTTTACAACGAGTTTGGTGGTCATCCACGTTTAAAAACTATGTCTGATGATTACAAGCAACAAGCACAAGAAAATGATGACAGCTTTTTATTTTTACACGGCGGTGATGCGTGGCAGGGCAGTGCATACTTTAAGTTAAACGAAGGCGCGATGAACGCTGATATTTTAAGTATGTTTGGTATCGATGCAATGGCATTAGGTAACCACGAATTCGACCTTAACAATACTAAACTGAATCAATTCATCAGTGATGTTAACTTCCCTGTATTAGCTGCAAATGTTGATACTAGCGCTGATGCTGACTTAAAAGATCAAACTAACTTACGTCCTTTCATGGTGTATGCGTTTGATGGCAATAAAAAGACAGCGATCACTGATTTAGATAATCTACCAACAGATAAAGACCTTGTTGCTGTATTTGGTTTAGCACTAGATAACATGGCAAACATCGCACCAAATACAGGTGATGTTAAATTCTTAAACATGGTGACATCGGCACAAGCGACTGTTGATATGTTGAAAGAAAAAGGCGTGAACAATATTATTGCATTAACGCACATTGGTAATGCGGTAGACGTTGATGTAGCAAGCAAAGTAAATGGTATTGATTTGATAGTGGGTGGTCACTCACATACGTTATTAGGTGATTTCACGAACCTAGGTTTACACAACAACGGTACTTACGCACAGATGGTAAAAAACCCAGACAATATGGGTCAAACATGTGTTGTACAAGCGGGTGAATATGCGCAAGCAATCGGCCGTTTACAAGTAAGCTTCAATCAACAAGGTGATATCGTTAACTGTAATGGTAATAACGTATTACTGAGTAATGATGAATTCTATTCTCAACCTTCACGTCAAGCGAATGAGAAATTTGATACAGCAGCAACTCAAGGCGTGGTTGAATTCATTGAGCAAGAAGACAACATTACTATTACTGACGAAGAAGCGGCAATGCGTCAACATATTGATGTGAATTATAAACCTGCTGTTGATAAAGCGTATGGTAAAACGATCGCACAAGTACCTGTAGAAATTAAGCATGAGCGTCGTCCGGGCGATCGTGGTAGTGATAAGCACGGTTCTGATGTTGCACCTATCCTAGCGGAAGGACAGTACTTTTGGGCAAACACGAGTGAAGTTCAAAAAGTGACAGGCATGAAAGTTGATTTTGCGCTAATTGGTGCTGGTGGTATTCGTACTAACATCGAAGCTGGCGAATACCGTTCAGGTAACGTGGCATTAGAAATGCTTCCATTTGCCAACTTTATGTCTGTGGTTCCAGTGTCTGGTAAAGTAATTAAAACGTTAGTAAATGACACGATTAGCGCAACACTTGCTGCGGGTTCACACGCGGGTAAATTCCCTTACGGTGGTCACATCCGTTATAGCTACACAGAAACGACTGCGAACAAAGCGGGTAAAGTTGATTTTGTTGAAGTGATGACAGGCACTGAAGATGCGCCATTATGGACTGCGATTGAAGACAGCAAGACGTACAATGTAGCATTAAATAATTACAATGCAACGGGTAACGATGGCTGGACACCGCTTTATGAAGCGCAGAAGAACAGCACTGGACGTGTTGATTTAGCATACGTTGACGGTAAGCTAACAGGCTTTAAAGTGAAGAACATCGCTAAAGTTGGTAAAAAGTACAAAGTAAATTACCAAGGTGAAGCGCCAAACTGTAAAGCGGCTAACACTGTATGTAATACCGATGCACAAGCGGTAATTGAATATATTGATAGCGAGCGTAATACATTAACGCCTTTAAGCTATGAGGTTGTGACGTTTAATCGCGCGCAGTAATTAGTGAATTAATATAGATTTATAAACACGAAGGCGCATCAAAAGATGCGCCTTTATTATTTTCAGTGAGGTTATTTAGATAAGTTAACCATCACACGACCACGCACTTTTCCTGCCATTAGATCATGCGCTGTAGCAACAGCATCTTCTAAGCTGATCTCTGTACCGATAGATGTAAAGTCACCATCTGTTAATAACTCAGCTAAACGAGCCCATGCTTCTTCTCTGTCTGCAAGTGGACGCATTACGCTATCGATACCCGCTAACGTGATACCGCGTAAAATGAAGGGTGCAACACTTGCTGGAAAGTCCATGCCTTGTGCTAAGCCACATGCAGTCACAACACCACCGTATTTAAGACCTGCGCACACATTTGTTAGTGTATGGCTACCAACAGAGTCAATCGCTGCAGCCCAACGTTCTTTTACCATTGGACGACCTGGTGCCGACAGTGATTCACGATCAATGATTTCTGCTGCGCCTAATGCTTTTAGGTAATCCGCTTCTTCTGTACGACCTGTCGATGCGACAACGTTATAACCAAGTTTAGATAATAGTGTAATAGCAAAACTACCAACACCACCGTTAGCGCCTGTGACTAATACATCGCCTTTGTCTGGTGTGATGCCGTGACGTTCTAACGCAATAACAGATAACATGGCAGTGTAACCCGCTGTGCCGATTGCCATTGCTTGTTTCGCTGATAAACCAGCAGGCAATTTGATTAACCAATCGCTGTTTAGACGGGCTTTCTCAGCTAGACCACCCCAATGTTTTTCACCAACACCAAAGCCGTTTAATAGTACTTGATCGCCAGCTTGGAAGCGTTCGCTATCACTGTTTGTTACTGTTCCTACCAAATCGATACCTGGTACCATCGGGAAACTACGAACAACAGGACCTTTACCTGTGATTGCTAAACCGTCTTTAAAGTTAAGCGTGCTGTAAGCAACATCAATACTCACATCACCTGCTGGTAGTTGTGATTCATTAATTGATTGTACTGACGCTGTGTATTGGTCGTCGTTTTTTTCGATTAAAATGCCTTTAAACGTGTCTTGTGACATATGCTAACTCCGAATATAGACTGGTCGTCTATTTAAATGTAAAAAATTTTTAATGAAACGAATAGTGAGTTGGAAACAATGCCTTGTCAGTTGCTTATAATAAATTTAATGTCGTATTAAAGTTCAAAATAACAAGGCATATATGATCGTTTTAGACAGTAGCGATGCTCGCAATAAACGTCGCAATATATAAATCTAATGGTTGTACTGATTGTACGAGTCGAGCGCGCATTACAGCGCCTTCCCAGCCAATCCAAAAGTATTCAGCTTGTTGTTCGCAGTTGATATTTTGTTTGATGTCACCTTGTTGCTGCGCCGTTTCTAAGCACGCTTGCATTTTGGCTTGCCAAACTGCAAAAATAGCTTGCAGAACTAAGCGATAACTTTGCGGTAAAATAGCCACTTCTTGGCCTAAGTTACCAACCAGACAGCCGCGCTTAAACTCAAATCGAACAATGCCTTGTTTTGCTTCATCTGCGAATTTAGTTATGCGTTGTAACGGTGCGATAGACTCATCAAGTAAACATCTATCCAGCTTTGCTGCAAAGTAACTAGCATAGTTATCAATGACTGCCTGACCAAAATCTTCCTTACTTTTAAAGTAATGATAAAAAGATCCTTTGGGTACACCGACTTTTTTTAAGATGCCATCGATACCTGCGGCGGCAAAGCCACTTTCTGTTAGTACTTCAACACCGCTACGAATTAACAATGCACGTGTGTCAGTGTTGTCGCGGGCTACTTTTGGTGGCCGACCTCGACGAGGTTTAGGCTTATCATCTATCATATTTTCCATAAATCGAATTATAGACTGGTCGTCTAATTAAATGCAATGCGTAGATGTGAGAAAGATTTTTAAACTGGATTTTTATTGATTTTGATCAGAAAACAAAAAAGACAGCCGAAGCTGTCTTTTTTATGCAGAGATGATTTAGGCTTGAATTAGAAGCTGTAGTTCATTTGTGCAGAGTAGATCCACGCATCGCCACTTGAAGTGAATGTTTCTGTTCTATCAAAAACAGGTAAAGCACCTGGAACAGTTTCATCGAATGTAATCTCTTTACCCGCAACTAATGCTGCAGCAAAATCAAATGATAATGCAGATGACGCTTTGTAGGTTACACCTGCAGTGTACCAGCTACGGTCTGTATCAGGGATACTTAGCGTTGCTTTACCAGCTTGCTCGTCAAATGCATAACCTGCACGTAATGTGAAGGCTTCAGAAAGGTAGTACTCAGCACCCACAGCGTAACGACTTGAATTACTGAAATCTTCTTCTTTTTCAAGAAGGATGTTTCCGCTTGTATCCATCGCTTCAATATTACCGAAGTCAGACCAAGTTGTGTACATCCAGCTATATGATACTGCGAATTTATCCGTTAATTTGTGGTAACCAGAAACCTCTAAGATTGAAGGAAGGTTGATGTCTAAAGTACCGTCAATCGTTTGCTGACTACCAATTGGATCCGCTGGATTCGATGCAGATTCGGTACCTTTATATTCACCCTCTAATTCTGTTTTTACTTTAGATTTATAGCTAATACCAACACGGTTATTTTTATTGAATTCATATAACGCACCTAAGTTCCAACCGAAGCCATAACCATCGCCTTCCATATCAGCCACACTACTACTTTCTGGTGCACCAAGAGGATTTGTACCTATATTTCTTTGTAACTCGGCTGTAGCATAAACAAAGCTAACACCAGCACCTAGACTTAATTGCTCGTTTACACGGTAAGATACGTTTGGATTGAAATTAACTGAAACAATGTGTGTTGTACCTGCTGCTGTACCATTTATATAATCGTCAGCATACTCAGTACCTGTACCATAATTTGAATAGATAGCTAAACCAGCTGCAAACTTATCATTGATTGGCTGAATGTAGTACATCGCTGGAACGGCTTGCGCTGGAGCTACATCACTTGCACCTTCAGTGGTAGTGCTAGTTATATCAATGTCTGGCGATACATAAGAACCCACAACTGAAAGCTGTGCTTTATCAAAAGTTGCCATTAACGCAGGGTTACGTGCAAGAGATGCTGCATCATCGCCGATTGCTGCTTCACCAGCAAATGCGCGGCCTAAACCTGACGCAGAATGTTCACTAACTTGGAAACCCGCTGCGTGAACTTGGCTTGCTGCAAGTAATGCTGTAACTGCTAGAGCAACTTTATTAATTCTCATGAAAACCACCGTATAAAATTAGAGATAAATGAATGCAAAATGTTTGTTTAAATAAAATGAACTTTTTAAATGCCCTTTAAACTTGTATTAAAATCTAATTCTTTCGTATTAGTCCGTAAAGACATTTTTATACTACTTTTTGGTTTTTTAATGGTTTATATAATATTAATTACAGTTAACAATGATTTAACAAGGTGTTTTTTACGTGTATCACTTTAGTGTAAGTTGTTGTTATTTATCTGTAAAATAAGACTATATAAAATACTTTATATTGATAAAAAAAACTCATCTGATCTGTTTGCAAATATGAAAAATATTACTAAGTAACAGGCTAATATGTAGAGCTAAGACTCTATAAAATAGCCACTTTTTTCATCTTTATAACAACCTGTTATATATTTAGGGGTATCTATATTATTTTTTATGTTCTAATTAAGTTTTATATGTAATTAATTATATTTTATTTGTGGGTAAATCTAGTGATTTATAAAGGTTGGAGCGTGCTATTTGGGTAAGGTTAATACGCAATAATGCCATTCAATAGCTTGAATGGCATAAGCGTAATGCTAATATAATGAGGCTAGAAACTGTAGTTCAGCTGCGCTGAATACAGCCATGCATCACCTTTAGAGGAGAATGTTTTGTCTGTAGGAAAAAGATCTGGAATCTCTTCTTCGAAAGTGACTTCTTTACCTGCCACAAAAGCGGCTGCTAAATCAAATGACAGAGATGTTGTTATTTTATATGTCATACCAGCTGTATACCACTGGCGGTCTGAATCAGGGATACTTAATGTTGATTCAGCTGCTTGTTCATCATACGCATAGCCAGCACGTAGTGTGAGGCCTTCTGTCACATAATACTCAGTGCCGATGGAGTAGCGATTTGAATTATTGAAGTTTTCATTCTTTCTTAATACTTCATTACCTTCTAAATCATGCGCCACGATATTGCCGAAATCGGACCATGTAATATATTGCCAACTATAAGATACGGCAAATTTGTCTGTTAGTTTATGATAACCAGAAAGTTCTAAAATTGAAGGTAAGGTGTTATCCATCGTGCCATCAATATCGTTAACAAATGCACCTGTTGTTGCATGTTGACCAGAAAAAGTACCTTCCAACTCCATCTCAGAACTGTGTTTATAACTGATACCAAAACGATTATTTTCGTTTACTTCATATAATGCGCCAATATTCCAACCAAAATTGATACCGTCACCTTCCATATCTGCAACTGTTATTTGAGGGGAGTTTGGTGAAAAGGGAACAGGCATACTTCTTTTTAATTCAGCTGTTGTATATATAGCACTAACACCTGCACCGATACTAAACTGTTCATTAATACGGTAAGAGATATTTGGATTAAAGGTGGCACTGACAATATGTGTACTACCAGCCGCTGTATTATTTACATAATCATCTGCATATTCAGTGCCTGTACCAAAGTTAGAGTACATGGCTAAACCAAATGCCCATTGCTCATTGATCGGCTGGATATAATACATTGATGGAACAACTGCTGCAGGAGCAACATCTTGAGCGCTATTTTTGTCATTACTACCTGTAATATTTACATCAGGCACTACATATGTACCAACAACAGACAGTTGGGCGCGTTCGAAAGTAGCCATTAATGCAGGGTTACGTGCCAGCGATGCAGCATCATCACCAATTGCCGCTTCACCAGCAAATGCACGGCCTAATCCCGATGCAGAATGTTCATTAATTTGAAAGCCTGCAGCATTCACTTGGCTTGCAGTCATTAGTGTTATAACTGCAAAAGCGACTTTATTTATTCTCATGGGTCCCACCTCTTCAACGAAAATTAAAATACTGAATATGATTGTTAATTGACTACAACTGCCTGTTTGTAGGGTGCTGAAATCTTGAGGTGAATCTAACCCTTTAGTATTACCTCGTAAATATGTTTTTAAAATGTTGATTTTGTTAATGGCTAGTTTTGTGTTTTAGAATTATTATTCAATTACATCAAAGGCTTATGGTAGGTTTTTAAAATCTTTGTAAGCTGTTGTTATTTATTGAAACTTTATATTAACAGTGAGGTTCTTAATGTTACAGGTTGTAATCTTTATGTATTTTAATAAATTTTAAATTAAATCTTTAATTGTAGAGTATTAACTCTATATCTTAGGGGCTTAAATAGTTGTTTTACCTGCTTTCAATAAAATCAATAGAATATATGTAAAGTTATGTTATTTATCATAAGGATAAATATCGCTGTGGTGAGGGCTATATTTATTTCTGTTTATTAAGATATAAAAAAAGCGACGAGTGTCGCTTCTTATTTTAATAGGTATTATTAATAGTGATTAACGCTATGGTAAGTCGTTATTCTCCGATATTGCTCGGTGTGCTTTTCTTTTCTTTTAATTGTTCTGAAAATTGACCTAGTACTGTGTGCATTTGTTGTAATTTACCAAGGAATGCTGCAATTGCTACGTCAAACCCTTCTTCATCCGTTTTTGGTAATGCTTGCTGATCTTCAACTAACTCTTCCATGTAAGGAAGAAAGCGATTTGAATTTGCTTTAAAGCCACTGTCTTCTGCAAAGATAGCGCTAAATTTACCCATTTTACGTTTGCTTAATAACGTTAAAAACTCATCAGCCTCAATCGCTGGGTGGTAAAAGCCTTTAAGCTGTGCAGTTAGCTGTTCATGAAGTTCTTGATTTGTCATAGCGCCGGTATTCTTATCGATAAATGGGTCGTTATTATAAGCATCTTGATGACAATTGGATATCACATTTTTGTTTATATTCAGCGACACTTCGCTTACGCATTGATCGACTAAATGTGATCTAGCTCAATTATGCTAGATCTCAGCCTTAAAATTATGCTTTAATGTTCGGTCAACGGAATGAATTAGCAAGACTAGCATCTGCTTAGTTGTATCAGTTAACAATCATTTGAAACAGTCATGGGAGTCGTCACGATTAAGGGCTGTTCGAGTACTGTTAACTGATATATCTATGAGGACGTACTAAGATGAAAAAAATTCTTGTGATCGGAGGCGGTGCTGGTGGGCTTGAGCTTGCTACGCAACTGGGTCGTAAATTGGGTAAAAAAGGTAAAGCGAGCATTACGCTGGTTGATCGTAATAAAACCCACTTATGGAAACCGTTATTACATGAAGTGGCTACTGGCTCACTTGATACAGGTATTGATGCGTTAAGTTATGCTGCACATGCGAAAAATCAAGGCTTTGATTTTCAGTTAGGTAGCTTTTCAGGTTTAGACCGTGAAACGAAAACGGTGACTATCGCGCCTTTGTATAATGAAAATAACGAGTTATTAATTGCAGAGCGTACTTTGCAATATGATTATTTAGTATTAGCGATTGGTAGTATGTGTAATGACTTTAATACTAAAGGTGTTAAAGATAACTGCATTTTCTTAGACAGCCCTGATCAGGCTCATCGTTTCCACAAAGAATTGTTAAATGCCTTTTTGTTACACGGCGCTAATAAAGATAAAGATGCAAAAGTAAATATTGCTATTGTTGGTGCTGGTGCGACGGGTGTTGAACTTTCTGCTGAATTGCATAATACCGCGTCGCAATTATCGGCTTATGGTTTTACGAATGTAAATCAAGAGTCGTTAAACGTAACATTAGTTGAAGCTGGCAAGAGTATTTTACCTGCTTTACCTGCGCGTATTTCTGCGGCTGCACACCATGAATTAACTAAAATTGGTGTCGATGTTCGTACTGAAACCATGGTAACAGAAGCGAACAGTGAAGGATTAGTGACCAAAGATGGTGAACAAATTCCTGCATCGTTAATGGTTTGGGCTGCGGGTATTAAAGCACCTGACTTTATGAAAGATATCGCAGGGCTAGAAACAAATCGTATTAATCAGATTGTGGTTAAAGACAGTTTGCAAGCAAGCCGTGATGACAGCATTTTTGTGATTGGTGATTTAGCTTCTTGTGTGCAAGCGGATGGTTCATTTGTACCGCCACGCGCTCAAGCTGCGCACCAGATGGCAACGATAGCATTTAAAAATATTATGACCTTGATGCAAGGCGGCTCAACGCTAAAACCGTTTGTTTATCATGATCACGGTTCGTTGGTCTCATTGAGTAGCTTTAGTACTGTGGGGAGCTTAATGGGCAACCTAACTAAAGGCAGCATGATGGTAGAAGGGCGCATTGCTAGAATGGTGTATATTTCGCTATACCGTATGCACCAAATTGCGTTACACGGTTATGTAAAAACAGGCCTAATGATGTTGGTTGGTAGTTTAAACCGCGTATTACGTCCAACACTTAAATTACATTAATTGTTATTTAGGTTATAAAGAATAAGACAATGAAAAGGAATGGCTTTGCAGTCATTCCTTTTTTATTAGGTTCTTTTTATTAACGGCTTATCGGTACTAAATCGAAATAGGCGTTTTACTTTTTTCACCACCAATCTCTCGTACTAACTTTGGCACTAAAAATCCGGGTAAACGTAATAACAGTTCGTTCATTAAGGTAACCGCTTTTTCTTCGGACACATCAAAATGGCTCGCGCCTTCGACTTTGTCTAATAAATGCAGATAATAGGGCTGAATGCGATTATCAAATAGGCGTTCGTGTAATTCGACCAAATCATCAGCATTGTCATTAATATCGGCCAATAATACGGCTTGGTTATATAAGGTGATGCCTGCAGCTGTCATTTTTGCTAATGCTGCTGGTAATTCTGCAGCCAATTCATTGGGATGGTTTATGTGTAATACCACGCTGCAACGCAGGCTAGACTGTTTTAATAACGCCACAAATTCATCAGTGACACGACTTGGCATGACTACGGGTAAGCGAGTGTGTATGCGTAGACGTTTCAGGTGCGGGATCTGCTCTAATTGTTCAATGAGCCAGCTTAGCTGATTGTCGTTTGCCATGAGTGGATCACCACCACTAAAAATAACTTCGATGATCTCAGGCTTTGAGCGAATATAGTCAATGGCCTGTTGCCATTCGTGTTTGTTATTACTATTGTCTTGATAAGGGAAATGGCGACGGAAACAATAGCGACAATTGATTGCACAGCCACCACGGACAATAAATAATACGCGGTTGGTGTATTTATGCAGTAATCCTGGTACGGCTGATTCATGCTCATCAAGTGGATCTTTAATGAATCCGGCTTTTTGAATGAACTCTTGCTGCTTGGGCATGACCTGCAAGAATAACGGATCTTTTGGGTTACCTTTTTCCATGCGATCGACAAACGATTGCGGTACGCGCATAGGGAATAGCTGCCTTGCCGCGTAATCAGATTTGAAACTTGTCTCGGGAAGTTCTAGTATAAAAAGTAGCTTTCTGGGATCTGAAATGGCACTTGCTAAGTCTTTTTTCCAATTTTCCTGCATCTTTGCTCCATTTCGGGTTATCATTTGCGGCATTATTGAACTCTAATTATTGAATTCTAATTATTCAATTCTAATTATTGAAATCTATTTTTTCATGAGGATAACATGGCAACATACAAAACCAGTGACTTTAAAGGCGGCTTAAAATTCATGCTTGATAATGAGCCTTGCTCAATCATGGAGCATGATCATGTAAAACCAGGCAAAGGCCAAGCATTTCACCGTGTTAAAGTTCGTCGTTTAATTTCTGGTAAAATTTTAGAAAAAACATTTAAGTCTGGTGAAACTGTTGAAGCAGCAGACGTAATGGAAATAGAATTAGCGTATCTATATAACGATGGCGAATACTTCCATTTTATGAACAATGAATCGTTTGAGCAAGTTGAAGCTGATGTAAAAGCAGTTGGCGATACGGCTAAGTGGTTAGTTGAACAAGATATCTGCGTTATTACTACGTGGAACGATAACCCGATTGCTGTTACACCACCAAACTTCGTTGAATTAGAAGTAACAGAAACAGATCCTGGCCTAAAAGGCGATACACAGGGCACAGGTGGTAAACCTGCAACACTAACTACAGGTGCCGTTGTTCGTGTACCACTATTCATCCAAATCGGTGAAGTAGTTAAAGTTGATACACGTACTGGCGAATATGTTGGCCGTGTAAAATAAGTTGATTTTACGCTAATCTAATTAGCGTTAATAAACGATAAAATGCCAGTCTATGACTGGCATTTTAGTTTTTGTGAAATGAGTAAAACCTTTCGAAAAACAATATTGATAGCATTAATTAAAGTGAGTCGACTGTGCTGACTGAAATACCATCTCAGCTCCTTCATAGCGCACCGGACATTTTTAATTAATATTATCTGATGATACATAATGGCATAGCGTTAATATTTTAAGTAATTAGAACCGGAGTGGGTATGAGTGAGTTAAATTGGCAACCGAGTGCAAGTTTTAATGCACTGCGTGCTCGAGCTAAAGTATTGAATGTCATCCGTGAGTTTTTTGCGCAACGAGATGTACTCGAAGTCGATACGCCAGCGATGAGTCAAGCTGCTGTTACCGATGTACATTTAGATGCATTCAGCACGGTATTTGTTGGCCCTGGTTATAGCCAAGGTTTGCCCTTATATCTGCAAACATCACCTGAATTTCACATGAAAAGATTGCTAGCAGCAGGCAGTGGTTGTATTTACCAAATGAGTAAATCGTTCCGTAATGAAGAAGCTGGCCGTCACCATAATCCCGAATTCACCATGTTAGAGTGGTATCGTATTGGTTTTGATCACTTTCAATTAATGGATGAAATGTCTGAGCTACTCACCTTAGTACTTGATTCTGGTAAAGAGCAGCGCTTCACTTATCAGAATGCATTTAAGCAATTCTTACAGTTAGATCCGTTAACCGCATCGATGGATGAATTACGCCAAGCGGCAAAGCCGTACGGGGTTTATGACGTGTTAGAGAATGAACCTGACCGCGATACTATCTTACAGTTATTGTTTTATGTGGGCGTTGAGAGTCAAATAGGACAAGATGTGCCTTGTTTTATCTATGATTTTCCAGCTTCACAAGCAGCGCTTGCGCGTATTAGTGGTAAAGATAGTCGTGTTGCCGAGCGTTTTGAAGTGTATTTCAAAGGTATCGAACTGGCGAATGGCTTTCATGAGTTAGCGGATGCGAAAGAGCAGCTGGCTCGTTTTACCGCGGATAATAACAAGCGTAAAACAATGGATTTACCTGAACAACCTATTGATCATTATTTAATTGATGCGCTGGCTGCTGGTTTTCCTGATTGTGCTGGTGTAGCACTTGGTATTGATCGATTACTGATGTTAGCAACAGGTGCGAATAGCTTGGATGAGGTAATCGCCTTTCCAACACCGAGAGCATAATCTCGCGCTAAAAAGAAAGGTGAGTGCGCTTAGTGATGAATTTAAGCGGGATTTACTCACCTTTTCTATTTTTAGTTTATCTTAAACTGCCTTTTTTCATGCTCATTATATGGCTACTATCACTGACTTTAACGCCATTTTTTACGTGTAAATCTAACTGTGGTAGTGCAATGCGAATATTGTGTTCTTTAAATACGTGAGTGATGCGAGTATTCAGTTCATGAGTCATGGTCAAGCGGTGGCCCATTTCAGATACGTAACAACGTACTTCAAAGCGTAATGCGTGTTGTGCAAATTCAATAAAGAATACTTCAGGTCCTGGATTATCAAGGCTTAAGCTATTTTCTTCCGCGCTTTCTAATAGCAGTTTTGTCACCAGTTCAATATCTGAATTAAACTCAACGCCAATATTAATGATCACACGGGTGATGGAATCAGACAGTGACCAGTTAATAAATTGCTCTGTAATAAAGGCTTTATTCGGCACAATAATTTCTTTTCTATCCCAGTCAACAATGGTCGTTGCGCGGGTTTGAATTTTACTGATACTACCCGTTAAGTCACGGATGGTGACCGTATCACCAATACGGATTGGCTTTTCGAATAAGATAATTAAACCGGATACAAAGTTGGCAAAAATTTCTTGTAAACCAAAGCCCAAGCCGACGGTTAATGCAGCCACTAACCATTGTGTTTTCGCCCAATCAACGCCTAAGAAGTTAAAGCCAACGACAATACCAACCGAAATAGTGATGTATTTAGCTAAGGTGGTGATCGCAAAGCCTGTACCGGCTGCAAGATCGAGATGCTGCAAGATTAATAATTCAAGCGCACCCGATAAATTACGTACCAATACCATCGTGAGCACAAAAATAATGATGGCTAACAAGCAGCTTTTTAGGGTAATGGGGTCAATATATTCAACTCCATTTAAGGTATTTGATGCATCCCAAAGGGTGATTGAATCTAAGAAGATAAATGCACTTTGAATTTCGGACCAAAACAACGCATTTAATGCGACAAATAATAACGTTAATAAAGTACGTAATAAGCCGAGTGATTGCGCACTGATTTGATCTAAATCTATCTCGGGTTCTTCAATGTCAAAATGGCTTTCTTGGCTGGTGTTTTGTTCGCCTTTTTCTACTTCTTTCGCACGTTGGGCAATGATGTCGATACGTTTTGCTTTTGCGCGCTCAAATGCTAAACGACGTTTTTGTAAGTGCATGCCACGGCGAACTAAATAATAGCTTAATAAAAAGAACAGCCCCATTAACAGCGATGATTCCATCTGTTTTAGCAATACTTGAGCTGTATATAAATATCCCATAATCGCCATTATTGCAGACGCGATTGGCGCCATAATAAAGATGGTCCAGATGGTATGGTGGACAATATGCGGCTTACCATTATTCTTTTTCTGGTAAGTAAGTGGGAGCTTTTCACGATACAGGCGGTAATAAAATTGTACCAATGCACCACACGTAATTATAAAGGCAAGGCGACCCAATGAGCCATCATAAGCCTGCTCTGGGTATTGGTAGCAAAGCACTTGGATAATATAAGAAGGCCAAGAAATTAAAAATAGAACGTTGTAATAGCTCCAAATTTTGGCAATACGATCTTTATCTATCTTAAGATGAATTTGCAGTAGTCCTTTATTACGCGTGAGATTACGCATAAATAGATATATGACTAATAAGAATAATGATTCTTGTAATGCATGACCAATATTGACCGCAAATGGAAATTCCCATGCACTGATGAGCATTTCGGAAATCAACAGCAGTGAGACAGGTAAAATCAATGCATCAGCTAATGAATATGCAAGATTACGTAACGTATAAGTAAATTTGTCTTGTGTTACTTTACCCACTTTCGGGTGTGTTATTGCGATGTGTTTAGCGAAGTATTTATTTAATGGCGAACGTAAATAAGCGAAACCAAAAATAAGGAAAATAGCGAGACCTAAAGTGCCTAAAGGTAGCGACACTAAAGCTTGAGGGATCGTAATACTATTATCAATCGATGTAAGCCAGAGCATGCTCGTGAACAAGTCTGATATCGTTTGGGTATTTAATGGCGGTGAACTTGGTACCCAAAATAAATGCTCGTCAGCTTGCTGTTTTATCTGCACTAATGTGCTGTTCATTTTACTATAGCTGACTTTTAATTTGGCTTGTTCGTAGATGTGGTTATCTAAGCTTGAAATAAGTTGGCTAAGCAAGAGTCGACGTAGTTCAATAAAGCGTAATAAGCTGTCATGTTCTACTTCGTTTAGAATTTTTGTTGTTAGCGGTAGGCCGTCTAACTGGGTGAGCATTTTTTGATAACGAAAACGTGCTAAGCGGCTTTCGACAATTTCATCTTCTAATTTTTCGAGTGGTGGCTCACTGGGTAAACTACTTACCTGAGCGCGTAGGTTTTCACCAAATGCGGAGCTTATTTTTAGCCATTCAACTTGCTCATTAAAATTAATTAACGTGGTTGTTAGCGCATCAACTTGTTGTGTTACTGATTGTTGCTTACCTTGAATCGTTTCATTCTTTGTCGAAATAATTTCGAGCTCTTTCGACAGTTCTTGATTGATTTCTAATTGCAGTTGTAAAAATGGCGAGCTAATGAGTGATGAATCATTTATTTGTTTACTGCGTGCTATCGCGTCTTCGGCTTCTTTGCGTAAGATACTATTACGTAGGTCTGTTAATGTGGCTAAGTATTCACTTACCCCTTTCTGATCTAATTGACTTAAACGGCGATTAAGTTGGGCTAATTCACTGCGATTACTGGCACTGAGTTGCTCAAGCTCTAACATCTGAATCTGTGTAGAGAGTGATGATTCTTTTATCTGTAAAGAAATGCGCAGCGCTTCTTGCTCGCTGTTTAAATTACCGTTACCAGCATCAACTAACTTGTCATGATCTTTTTGTGTGCTGGTTAACTTGCTACGTAAACGTTCAATGTCAGTTTGAAATGAACTGATTCGAGTACCTATCGCTGTCAGTTCACTGCTGCGCTGTTGTTGCTGTTTTTTTAAATCTGTATGGCTAGAGTTTTGCTTGGCAATTTCTTGCTCAACTTTATTCAACGACCAGTCACTTGGATCTGAAAATTCAGTCTGTTGATAGTCTGCAATTTCTGCTTTTAATTTTTGAGAGGTAACTGGGTAGTCATCAATAATTTTTTGGTAGCTAATTGCAGTATGGCGAGCATTACTGTCTTCGGTTAAATCTTTTAATGCTTGCTGATAATACTTTAGCTGTAATTTAGTTGAAGGGGTTGGTTCCAGTTCTTCTAGCTGAGCAATAGTGTTGTTAAGCTGGGCTTCACCATAACTAGGCTGTGCGTAAACTGGATTAATAAATAATGAAAATAGAATAAGTAAAATTACATAATTTTTAGTCATCATAATATTTCATAAGTTCGAGTCACAATGCAATTGAATATCGGATTATCCATTTTCAAACTGCGCTTATCGAACTATTTTTTTCCTGCATTCCATGTTTCAAAAAGGGCGGCAGAAACCACTAATACGCCTCCCGTTATGGTTGCAGCATTGGGGATTTCACCTAGAAAAGGGATCGCTAGCAAGCTACCATAAAGCGGCTGTAAGCAGGAAATAAGACCTACTGTTTTTGCTTTAAGGTAACGCAATGCTGTAACTAGCAGTGTGTGCGGCATTGCCGTAAAGCAGATCCCTAACACAACTAATAACGTCCAACTGTCATTATTTATATCCGCTAAGTTTACACTCAAAAATGGCGAAAGCATACACGCGGTGAATAATGTTTGATAAAACATTGTGTGGGGACCACTGTAATGCGATAGCTTACGTTTGTAGAGTATATTTCTTAAAGTAAACAGAAATGCGGAGCTAATACCACTAATAATGCCGAGCGTTACGTCATTTTCTAAAGACAATTCAGGTACTAATAAACTGATTCCGATGAGTACGACGATCGCTGAAAAAACATCTTTAATATGTATTTTTTCTTTATTAAAGAGTGGTTCTAAAAATACGATCATGACAGGATAAGTGTAGAAGGCAATAACGCCAATCGCAATGGTAGACAGTTGCATACCGAGGAAGAAGGTGACCCAGTGAGCACCCACTAACATAGCCAGTAACAAGGCCCACAAATAGTCAGTTAGCTTATTTAACCGTAAAGGTTGCTTCGTTATTTTTAATAATAAACACAGAACAATACTGGCAATAACACAACGGATAATGGTGATATCAAGCGCGCTTAACGGGATCAGCTTAGAGAATAAAGTGGTGCCACCCATTAATAGCGTCGCTGAGTGTAGAGCCCATAGCCCTTGTTTATGTTGTTCCATTAATTGCTACATCCTTGCAATTTGAGCCAGTTCAATTGGCATTGTGAATAATGACTATAACAGTTGTCTAGAAACAATAATGGAATATTTTATTTATGGATTATAACGGGTGTATTTACGAATGGGGATTGTATTGGCAAGTTAATGAGAGAAGGGGATGTTCCCGTTACAATGATAAGGACTGTAACGGGAATATAAGGTTAGCTGTTGAAGCTAACCTTATTTAGTTTTGATACGGGCAAATGCTTCACCCATTATCGTTGGTGTTGTTGGTTGTAGTTCATCAACAAATTCAACCGCGTCTTTAGCAAAAACTGCAACGATAGTAGAGCCAAGTTTAAAGCGACCCATTTCTGCGCCTTTTTCGATAACGATTGGCGCTTGGTTTTCATACGTCCAACGTACGATCTCTTTATTCTTTGATGGTGCTACAGTACCGTGCCAAATCGTCTCGATTGAAGCAACGATTGTTGCGCCAACTAATACCATTGCAAATGGACCTACTTCGGTATCAAAGATAGCGATTGCACGTTCGTTACGTGCAAATAGATTAGGTACATTTTGTGCTGTTAATGGATTTACAGAGAACAGCTCGCCCGGTGCAAAAATCATTTCTTTTAGCGTACCTGTAATTGGCATGTGAATACGGTGGTAATCACGTGGCGACAAATAAACCGTCGCAAAATCACCATCTTCAAATTTGTTTGCTAGTTGGCGATCGCCACCTAATAATTCGCACACACTGTAATCATGACCTTTAGCTTGCACAATACGACCTTGCGTAATTGGACCTGCTTGGCTTACCGCACCGTCAACTGGTTGGCATAACATGTTGTCGTCAGCATTGATTGGACGAACGCCTTCTTTTAATTCACGGGTAAAGAAGTCATTAAACGTTTGGAAATGTGCAGGATCTGAGTGTTTTGCTTCATCCATGTTCACATTGTAACGCTTGATAAACCAAGTAATTACATTTGTTGTTACTTTGCCGTGAGCACCAGCTGCAAATAAACCAATAAGACGAGATAAACCGTGTTGAGGAAAGCAGTATTGGGCAATAACTTTAAGCTTGTCTAGCACCTTAGAGCCTCTTAAATAGTTGAATGAGTTAGAATTAACGCTATTGTAACAACTTTGACTATTGTTGTCAGAATTAGCTGTTGTCAGAATTTGCGTGATTAGATTAACCAGGTAAAGGTTATCTTGCTATTTATGCTAGCAAGATAACATTGTTCTGGTTATTATTTTGTCATCGTGTGTAAGTTATTTACGTACAGGGATATGACGAGTAGGGCGATTATCTAGCATGGTTTCTAAAATACGTAGGTAGTTGTCAAAACGTATTTTTTTGATCTTGCCTTGTTTTATCGCATCTTGCAGCGCACAACCGGGATCGTTTTTATGCTTACAATCACGGAAGCGACATTCACCTAAGAAGTCGCGGAATTCGATAAAACCATTCGCGATCTCTTCTGCTTTCATGTGCCAAAGTGAGAATTCACGAACACCTGGTGAGTCAATTAAATCACCACCTGATGGGAAATGATACAAACGTGCAGTGGTTGTTGTGTGAGTACCTAAACCTGATTTCTCAGATACACCACCTACTTCTACATCTAGCTCAGGCATCAGTGCATTCACTAACGATGATTTACCTACGCCTGATTGACCAACAAAGATAGTAGTATTATCTTTCAACAGGTGTTGTAGATCAGACAAACCTTTACCTTCGAGAGACGATACTTGCCATACTTCATAGCCGATATCACGGTAAGTTTGTAATTGTCGATTAATGGCAAACAATTCATCTTGGCTTAATAAGTCGATTTTGTTTAATAAGATAACAGGACGAATTTTTACATCTTCGGCAGCCACGATATAGCGGTCAATGATGTTAGTTGAAAACTCTGGTACCACAGAAGATACGATCACGATCTGATCGATATTTGCCGCGATAGGTTTAATACCGTCGTAGAAATCAGGGCGGGTTAATACGGTTCTGCGTTCGTGTACTGCTTCAATAATACCAGAAATGCCTTGTAACTGTTCATTACCTAAGCGCCAAACTACACGGTCACCTGTTACTAAGCTCGCAATAGAACGACGTAGATTACAGCGGTGAATAACACCATTTTCATCTTCTACATCAGCATGTTGACCGAAACGGCTAATGATCACACCTTCTTGTTTTTTGCCGAGAAGTGCATCATCCCATTCTTGTGTATCTTGCTTTTCTAAACGTTTAGTCTGGTTGCTACGTACGCGACGTATTTGACCTTGGGTTAAATGTTTCTTTTTAGCCACGGGTAATTTAATTCCTGAGTTGTAACAAGCGTATTGTAGTACAGCTGTTGCTGAACATCGCATTTCGAGGTCGATTGAGTATAATAACCTTAAATATACGATTAAACGACAACTATTAGGATCCCGTCTATGCAACTTGCCGACAAAGCAGCGCAATTTAATGAAAATAATTTAGTTTGGATTGACCTCGAAATGACAGGTCTTGATCCTGAAAAATGTCTGATCATTGAAATTGCTACTATCGTGACTGATAGTGAATTAAACATTCTTGCAGAAGGACCTGTATTAGCTATTCACCAAGATAAAGCTGAGCTTGATAAGATGGATGAGTGGTGTACTACGCACCATACAAACTCCGGTCTTGTTGAACGTGTTTTAGCAAGTAAAGTCACTGAAAAAGAGGCTGTTGCGCAAACATTAGCCTTTTTGCATCAGTGGGTTCCTGCCGGTAAATCCCCGTTATGCGGTAATAGTATTGGTCAAGATCGTCGCTTTTTAGTGAAGTACATGACGGAGTTAAATGATTACTTTCACTACCGTAATGTGGATGTGAGCACGATTAAAGAGCTTGGTCGTCGCTGGTGCCCTGAGGTTGTGTCTAGTTTCCACAAAGAAGGTTTGCATTTAGCACTGGATGATATTCGTGAATCAATCGGTGAATTACAGCACTATCGTCAACATATGTTTAAAATTTAATCACACCTACGACTGGTTCGATAAATTTGCGAGCTTATAGTAGAAATATTCAGCAATAACAGGTTTATTTATAATAAAACCTAGGTCTACGCTTGCAAAAACCAGTCGGTTCTATATAATTCGGCCCCTAAGATGAGATGCGGTACTAGCTCAGTTGGTAGAGCGCAACCTTGCCAAGGTTGAGGTCAAGAGTTCGAGCCTCTTGTACCGCTCCAATCTTATCTTAGAATACCAAGTAGAATGACAAAGCGGTACTAGCTCAGTTGGTAGAGCGCAACCTTGCCAAGGTTGAGGTCAAGAGTTCGAGCCTCTTGTACCGCTCCAAATTCAGATTGATTGGAATGTTAATTCATTCGAGTGAATCGAATAGTTGAGAAACTTTAAATCAAAATGAAGCGGTACTAGCTCAGTTGGTAGAGCGCAACCTTGCCAAGGTTGAGGTCAAGAGTTCGAGCCTCTTGTACCGCTCCAAATTCAGATTGATTGGAATGTTAATTCATTCGAGTGAATCGAATAGTTGAGAAACTTTAAATCAAAATGAAGCGGTACTAGCTCAGTTGGTAGAGCGCAACCTTGCCAAGGTTGAGGTCAAGAGTTCGAGCCTCTTGTACCGCTCCAATTCTTTTGTTACACCAATGATGAAAGAATAAGTTGAGAAACTCTAAATCAAAATGAAGCGGTACTAGCTCAGTTGGTAGAGCGCAACCTTGCCAAGGTTGAGGTCAAGAGTTCGAGCCTCTTGTACCGCTCCAAATTCAGATTGATTGGAATGTTAATTCATTCGAGTGAATCGAATAGTTGAGAAACTTTAAATCAAAATGAAGCGGTACTAGCTCAGTTGGTAGAGCGCAACCTTGCCAAGGTTGAGGTCAAGAGTTCGAGCCTCTTGTACCGCTCCAAATTCAGATTGATTGGAATGTTAATTCATTCGAGTGAATCGAATAGTTGAGAAACTTTAAATCAAAATGAAGCGGTACTAGCTCAGTTGGTAGAGCGCAACCTTGCCAAGGTTGAGGTCAAGAGTTCGAGCCTCTTGTACCGCTCCAAATTATTGGTATTTTAAAATAAAAAGTTTATCACACCAATGATGAAAGAATAAGTTGAGAAACTTTAAATCAAAATGAAGCGGTACTAGCTCAGTTGGTAGAGCGCAACCTTGCCAAGGTTGAGGTCAAGAGTTCGAGCCTCTTGTACCGCTCCAATTCTTTTATCACACCAATGATGAAAGAATAAGTTGAGAAACTTTAAATCAAAATGAAGCGGTACTAGCTCAGTTGGTAGAGCGCAACCTTGCCAAGGTTGAGGTCAAGAGTTCGAGCCTCTTGTACCGCTCCAATTCTTTTATCATACCAATGATGAAAGGATAAGTTGAGAAACTCTAAATCAAAATGAAGCGGTACTAGCTCAGTTGGTAGAGCGCAACCTTGCCAAGGTTGAGGTCAAGAGTTCGAGCCTCTTGTACCGCTCCAATTTCCTATCTTATAATATCCTTACTATATTTATCATCCCTATTATTTTAAAATATCTATCTATCTATCATCGCTAATTTTATTCCATGTCATTTAGACCAATTGCAGTTATTTATTAAGTGTTATAGTACTTAATCATTTATGCTTTGTTATTGTATTAATATAAGCTAAGTAATTGTTTTGGAACCTCTTATGAAATCAGGGATTGACATGAAAGCAGATAATAAACTCAGTAAAATCGTAAAAAAAGTGACATATCTTCCAAAGGGTTGCCATGCATCAGCACTTTCGTTGGTCTTTGGTAGCGTCATTAAATTTGCTGGTACATCAAAAGTACGTGTAGAAAAATTAGATTTTTCAGGTTCTAAATTGAGTTTGAAAAATCGTAAGCGTGTGCAAAATCACATTGGTGGTGTTCATGCAGCAGCAATGGCACTACTTGGTGAATCTGCGACAGGTTTTTTAATTGGTATGCATGTACCTGATGATCGAATTCCATTATTGAAAAATATGAATATTGATTATGTTCGCCGTGCTGCGGGCGATCTTACTGCTATCGCCACATTAAGTGATGAACAAATTAGCCATATTCGTAATACAGAAAAAGGTGATATTTCAGTGCCAGTCGTGATCACGGACAGCAAAGGTAATGAGCCGATTAATGCTGAATTTATTTGGGCTTGGGTACCGAAAAAACGCTAAGTGTTTTATCGTATATCGACACTGCTTTAGTTTATCTAGATCTAAACTACACAATAAGGTGTGGTTTAGGTATATTCCCATCGAACCTCTATTTAGTACAATCTTCTATTCTTTATTTTTGCTAACCCTCCCTTTAAAATACTTTATAGTGATGGTTTAACTATATAATTTTAGGTATTATTTATAGGTTAAATACTCTATTTTTAGTCGTTGATACTGATATTGCTGAAAGTGCTTGATTTTTATGTTTAACAAGAACATTGTGTAGCTCGTAAAAATAATCTTCAGTCAATCTAATCAAACTTACTTCAATCAGAGGTGTAGCATGTCGGTATACAGTACCTTATGTTTTCTCGCTGCAGTTGCGATATTTATTGCTTTTATCAATAGCAAAATTGGCAAAATGCAAACAACAATCGCGATCACAGCAGGATCTATAATACTTTCTTTAGGTATTGTGGTGGCTGGTCAAAATGGCTGGTTTCATTTAGAGCAAATCGCGACAGAGCAATTAAATAGTATTAATTTTGAGAGCTTTTTATTAAAAGGCATCCTTGGTTTCTTACTATTTGCGGGTGGTTTGGGTATTAAATTAGCCCATATGAAAGACCAAAAATGGGAAATTACCGTACTGGCACTCGTTGCGACTTTGTTTTCAACGTCCTTTATTGGCGGTGTGTTATGGGGTTTCTGTCAACTGGTTGGTATTCCATTAGATTTCATTTATTGCCTGTTATTTGGTGCACTTATCTCTCCAACCGATCCGATTGCTGTATTGGCGATTGTTAAAAACTTGGATGCGCCACAACGTATTTCGACACAAATTGAAGGTGAATCATTGTTTAATGATGGCTTTGGTTTAGTGATTTTTATGACGCTTTTCACTGTCGCATTTGGTACAGAAGTACCAACGGTGAGTAGCGTGACACAGCTGTTCCTACATGAAGCCATTGGCGGTATTATTTATGGTTTTGCACTTGGTTTAGTATTCCATTACTTAATCAGCTCTACCAATGACCACTCGATGGAGCTCTTGCTGACAATTGCTATCCCAACCGCTGGTTATGTGTTTGCTGACGTGATCCATGTATCAGGTCCATTAGCGATGGTGGTTGCTGGTATCATGATCGGCAACTGGACACGCCAAAAAGGCTTTTCACCGGAAAGTGAGTACCATCTGGATCACTTTTGGGAGTTAGTTGATGAATTCCTCAATGGTATTCTATTCTTACTAATTGGTATGGCTATGTTGTTGTTTAGCTTCCATAAAGAAGATTGGATCTTAATGGTTTTTGCTATTCCATTAGTCTTGATTGCGCGTTATTTAAGTGTGAAGTTCTCTTATTTATTCTTCAATCGCTTTCGTAGCTACAATCCGTTATCAGTGAAGATCCTGACTTGGGGTGGTTTACGTGGCGGTTTAGCATTGGCGATGGCTCTGGCAATTCCTGCGGGGGTATTTGTTATTCCTGAGAAAAATATCGATGTGAGAGAAATTATTCTAGTCATGACTTATTCGGTAGTTGTGTTCTCTATTTTGGTTCAAGGTTCAAGTATCACAGGCTTAATTCATAAAGCAAAAGCATGGGAAGCAGAGCAACTTGATAAGAAATCAGCGGATGAAGTTGTAGCTGTTAACACCAATGAAGACGTGAGTAAAACGGATAAATAACCGTTAATTTACTTGTAATAAAAAGCGCATATAAGATTGTCTTATATGCGCTTTTTATTACTTATTACTCAGGAATTGGAATTCCGAACTCAGGGCACAGTTAATTAGGCATCGCGAGGGAGGGCTTTTTCGACCATGCGGATCAGTTTGTCTTTAGTTTTGTCTATCTGTAATACAGGAATGATGTTGTCTGATTTTTCCTGTTGTTGTTGCAGTGCCCAGGTAATATGTTCTTGTACCATTTCAGTTGTGTCTGGGTATTTAGCTTCTAGTGCTGTTACAATTTCTTGAGAGTAAGCTGCATTGCCTAAGGCAACTGAAATATTACGTAGCCAACGCTCATGACCAATACGACGAATCGGTGAACCTTCAGTTTGTTTTAAGAAATAGGTTTCATCCCATGCGTATAACGCTAATAGATCGGGTGAGTGTAGGTTTGAACGAGGGTGGAAATCTTGCTCATCAGTGAGCGCTGCAAATCGATTCCACGGGCAAATTAATTGGCAATCATCACAACCGTAAATGCGGTTACCAATTAAAGATCTAAACTGTTCAGGAATAGCGCCAAACAATTCAATTGTCAGATATGAAATACAACGGTTTGCATCAACGCTGTAAGGTTCAACAATGGCTTGTGTTGGACATATTTGTAAGCAAGCCGTGCACTTACCACAGTGATCTTCAATTGGCTTATCGATTGGTAGTGGTAAATTTATTAATATTTCGCCAAGAAAAAACCACGAACCGGCTTCTTTGTTTAAAATTAATGAATGTTTACCTGTCCAGCCTAATCCGGCTTTTTCAGCTAAAGGGCGCTCTAGTAATGGACCTGTATCAACGAAAGGACGAGCGTCGAGCGTTTCACAATGTTCACTGATTTTTTGGCCTAGATTTTTAAGGCGTTTACGAATAATTTTATGGTAGTCGCGACCGAGTGCATAACGGCTAATATAACCTTTATCTTTTTGTTTTAAGGTGGTCGCCATTAGTGCGTCTGGAGGGAGATAATCCATGCGTACAGATATAACTCGGATCGTACCTGGATAGAGTTCTTCTGGGTGGGTACGCATCGTACCGTAACGAGACATGTAATCCATATCAGCATGGTAGCCATTATCTAACCAAGTTTGAAAATGCGGCTCATATGTTGATAAATCAGTATCCGTAATACCGACCTGTTGGAAACCAAGTTCTGCGCCCCAGACTTTAATTTGTTGTGTAAGTTGTTGATAGTCTATCGGAGGCATGGTTTATTATCTGTCTATTAGTAAATTGAGGTAAAGTTTATCATATTGTGGTTTTCTTTGGGCTCGACAATTTGTAGAATCTACATACCTGTCCAATTTTATAAGTATGTCGCTTGTTAAAAGCACATTTGGTTGTTCGGGCATGAGTACGTGTATTTAACACGACTCAATATCGCGTTTTATTTTAATGTTTAAGGTATTCAAATTAGATGACAAATACAGTAAAAGTTTTATTAGCTGATGAATCACAAACCGTTGCTTTTGGTGCGAGTCTTGCGCGTGTATGCGATAGCGCAACGACCATTTTTTTACACGGTGATTTGGGTGCTGGTAAAACGACATTAACCCGTGGTTTTGTACAAGCGCTGGGTCATCAAGGTAATGTTAAAAGCCCAACTTATACATTAGTGGAACCGTATGAATTAGCAGATTGGAATGTGTACCATTTTGATCTTTATCGTCTAGCGGATCCTGAAGAATTAGAGTTCATGGGTATTCGAGATTATTTTGCTGAAAATTGCCTGTGTTTAATCGAGTGGCCACAACGTGGTGAGGGTTTCCTACCGGTTGAAGATGTTCAAATTACGCTTACATATGTTGGTGAGCAACGTGAAGTCGTTGTTGAAGGTATCAGTGAGCTAGGTGCAACGATTGTAAATAAATTAGCTAACCTATCTATAACGTAATTCTAGGATAACAATGTTTAAACGGATTTTATTATTAAGCATACTGTACTTTTGCTTTATGCCATTAAGTTATGCGGCCAATACAGTTAATGCTATTCGTATCGTCGAGCATGCAGATAAAACAAGGATTGTTTTTGATCTGGCGAAGAAGCCACTATTCAATGTTTACGCGCGTAATAAAAAAACACAGATCGTGGTCGACTTTGCGCATACGCGAAATATAGCTAGCGTCAGTAAATTAGCGCGACTAAGTAGTAATATCATCCGTGTAGAACAAGCGAAGTCTGCTAAATCGACTGATCTACGTATTATTTTTCATCTTGCGAAGCCAATTAAATACCGATTTTTTGAGTTAGCGGGCAGTCGAACGGCTAAAGATAGATTAGTTATTGATTTACCTGTAAAACCGACGAAGTCGGCAAAGCCTGTCGTTAAGAAACAAACAACACCTAGCGTTAAAAAAGTCACGCAAAAGCCAGTTGTTAAACATCCGAAAAGGGATGTTGTGATCGCGATTGATGCGGGACATGGCGGTAAAGATCCAGGTTCAATTGGTTTTAAAAAGTTTGTTGAAAAAGATATTAACTTAGCAATTGCGAAGAAAACAGTCGCTATTTTAAATCAGAAAAAAGGCATTAAAGCGGTCTTGATTCGTAAAGATGATCGTTATATTTCACTCAATGAGCGCTCTGCGATAGCCCGTAAATATAAAGCCGAATTGCTAGTCTCTGTGCATGCGGATGGCTTCACGTCATCTAAACCTGCTGGTGCCTCAACACTGATTTTGTCACAAGGTCGTGCTAAGTATGAATTTAAGAAAAAGCTACGTGACGATAATGTCGATGGGCTGCTCGGTGGCGTAGGTGATGCAATTAAAAACAGTGCTGGCACCGATGATTTACAATATATGTTTCTTGACCTTGGTCAGCAATATTCACAAAGTGCAGGCTATAGCGTTGCGTCATTAATTCATAATGAATTAGCTAAAGTGACGAAAATGCATAAATCAAAACCGTATGAGCAAAGCTTAGCGGTATTAAAGTCTCTTGATATTCCTTCTTTGTTGGTTGAAGCGGGTTTTGTGACGAATTATAAAGAAGGTAAAAAACTCACAACGCGTAGTCATCAGCGTAAAATTGCAAATGCGATCGCGCAAGGTACTTATCAGCATTTTCGTAATTCACCGCCCAAAGATACGTATTTAGCGTACATGAAAAATACCACGCATATCGTCGTAAAAGGGGAATCACTTTCTGTTATTGCTAACAGTTATGGGACTTCGATAACACGTATTAAACAGCTCAATAATTTAACGAAGAATACTGTATTTATCGGCCAAAAATTGAAAATACCAACGGGTTAGGTGTGTCATGAAAATTCAAATTTTACCACCTCGATTAGCTAACCAAATTGCTGCTGGTGAGGTGGTAGAACGCCCATCATCAGTGGTAAAAGAGTTAATTGAAAATAGTATTGATGCGGGAGCAACGCGCATTGATATTGATATTGAAAAAGGTGGCGCAAAGCTGATCCGATTGCGTGATAACGGCAAAGGCGTAGAGAAAGACCAACTTGGTCTGGCTCTAAGTCGCCATGCAACCAGCAAGCTTGCGACATTAGACGATCTTGAAGCCATTGATAGCTTAGGTTTTCGTGGGGAAGCGCTAGCCAGTATTAGCTCTGTATCTCGACTTACATTCACCTCTCGAACCAAAGCGCAAACAGAAGCATGGCAAGCCTATGCAGAAGGGCGCGACATGCAGGTGCAAGTGAAACCTGCTGCACACCCCATCGGTACAACAGTTGAGGTGATTGATTTATTTTTTAATACCCCTGCGCGTCGCAAATTTTTACGTACTGATAAAACCGAATTCAATCACATTGATGAACTGGTTAAGCGCATCGCGTTAAGTCGTTTTGATTTACAAATCACCTTAAAACATAACGGTAAAGTTATTCGCAGTTATCGCCCTGCGAGCACCATTGAGCAGCAAGAACGCCGTGTGGCGAGTATTACCAGTAACAACTTCATGGCAAACTGCATGGCGTTGAACTGCGAACACAATGATATAAAATTGTGGGGTTGGGTTGGTTTACCACATGATAATGCACCGATGGATGTGCAGTACAGCTATGTGAATGGCCGTATGATGCGAGATAAACTGATTAATCATGCATTGCGTCAGGCTTATGAAGAAGCGACTGGTATCGCTGCGCCGCCTGCCTATGTTTTATTTATTGAAGTATCTGTGCGAGAGGTGGATGTAAATGTTCATCCCGCTAAACATGAAGTTCGCTTTCACCAAGCGCGATTAGTGCATGACTTTATTTTCCAAGGCATATTTAAAGCGATCACCGAAGGTATCAGTCCATCGATGCCAGCGGCTGAGTTACCAGCTCAGGAAGTCGTTAATTATCCAGGGCAACTAAGCAGTCAAGAGTTGCCAAATAGAACAGAACAAGTGAACAGCCTTCAGTATGTAAATGAGAGCGCTGGGCACGATGTGAGTAGACAAGATAGAGTACCGAGCGGAATAACAGAGAGTGCAAAAGTCAGCACATATAATGGTGCAGCACCGATGCAGAAACAGCATCATTACGGTGTGACACCAGACAGTAATAGTGGTGCTAGAGACTCGCTGCGCGATAGTGCTGCTCAAAAGAAATCGAGCTTTGGGCAACAACATCAATATATGCCAGATAAACCGTCGGCTGGTGCGATTAAACAATACAACCATTTGTTACAGCCAAGCAAGGCTGAAATTGCAGAGCTAAACCAAGCGACTAGAGGGACTGTGAATCAAAATCGTCATTCGCAAGGACAGCATCAGGTTGAACAGCAAACATCGGCGCCTGTAAAATTGCTTAGTTTACTCGCTGATAACTACTTATTACTGCAAGATGATGGCGCGTTATTACTCGCTGATGTATTGGCTATGTGGCAGATTAACTGCAAAATGCAGCTGCTGGCGACTTGGGAACAAGGGGTTATATCACAACCGCTATTATTACCAATATCGATCAAGTTAGACAAAAACTTTGTTGAAACAGCAAAAAATCAGCAAATTTTGCTTAATCGTTTGGGTTTAGAGTTGAATTATAGCAATGCCGCCACCATTATCGTTAGGAAGGTGCCTGCACAATTACGCCAAGCGAATCTATCTGCTGTGTTACCGGAATTATTGCAACAGATAGTCCATCTATCCGAAAAGGCTACCGCCTCTGATGTTGCCCCCTTGTGCCATTGGCTTGCAATACAAGGTAGTCACGGATTGACCAAATTTACTTGGGAACAAGCGACTCAAATATATAGCCAATTTATTGAACAAGATAGCTGTGTACAACAGCAATATCGTTCTAAACTATTTGAGAAACTTGACTATATGTCTGTAATAGAGAGATTTAACTGTGACTCAGCAGCAAAATAAACCGTTACCAAAAGCAATCTTTTTAATGGGGCCAACGGCGTCAGGTAAAACGGATCTTGCTATTGAGTTAACAAAACGCCTGCCATGCGAAATTATCAGTGTTGATTCAGCACTGATTTATAAAGGCATGGATATAGGCAGTGCAAAGCCTACGGCTGAAGAGCAGGCGCAAGCACCACACCATTTAATTGATATTATTGATCCTGCGACGAGTTATTCAGCTGCTGATTTTCGCGCTGATGCATTAAAACATATGCAAGCGATCACAGAAGCGGGAAAAATTCCGCTACTGGTCGGTGGCACTATGCTTTATTTTAAAGTACTACTCGAAGGATTATCGCCAGTACCAACATCGGTACCGGAGATTCGCCAAGCAATTGAAGCTGAAGCGAAGTTACGTGGATGGGAATCATTACACCAAGAACTTGCATTGTATGATCCTGAGTCCGCAGCACGGTTACATCCAAATGATGCACAACGCGTGTGTCGTGCGATAGAAGTCTATCGTTTAACAGGTAAATCATTGACAGAATTAACGCAGCAAAAAGGTGACGCATTACCTTATGATGTTGCCCAGTTTGCCATTGCACCTACTGACAAAGCCGTTTTACACGAACGAATTGAACGTCGTTTTAAGCTCATGGTCGATGGTGGATTTGAAGCGGAAGTACAAGCCTTATATCAACGTGATGATCTGCACTTAGATTTACCTTCTATGCGTTGTGTTGGCTATCGTCAAATGTGGGAATACATTGATGGTCAAATGGATCATGATGAAATGATCTTTCGTGGCGTTGTTGCGACAAGACAATTAGCAAAGCGTCAAATGACGTGGTTAAAAAGTTGGAACGATCTAACTTGGTTGGACTCCAAAGCTAATGATAATTTAGAAAAAGTTTTATTATCAGTTGGCTAGAGTCTATTTTTAAGTTGTATACTGGTAATAATTAGTTATATCTTTCATTATAATAAAAATCTAATTTTAAAAAGGAAACTATTGATGGCTAAGGGACAATCATTACAGGACCCGTTTTTGAATGCATTACGTCGCGAACGGATTCCTGTAGCAATTTATTTAGTTAACGGCATTAAATTACAAGGACAAATCGAGTCATTTGACCAATTTGTTATCTTGTTAAAAAATACAGTGAGCCAAATGGTATATAAACATGCTATTTCAACTGTTGTACCGGCTCGTCCGTTACCACACGGAATTCAAACTGAAAGTGAAAGTGATAAATAATTCTTTGAAATTTAAAACAAAAAATCTTGTGAGTCATATACTCATAGGGAGTCGTCCAGTTGTTTGATCGCCATGAAGCAGGTGAACGTGCCATATTAGTGCACGTTAACTTTAATGATGAAGGCAACAGAGAAGATCTGCATGAGTTAGAAATGCTGGTTTCCTCTGCTGGTGTTAATGCGTTATCTGTCGTAACAGGTTCGCGTTCAAGACCACACCCTAAATATTTTGTTGGTACAGGTAAAGCGGAAGAAATCGCTGAAGCTGTTAAGCTCTATAATGCTGATATTGTTATTTTTAATCATGCATTAGCACCTCGTCAAGAACGTAACTTAGAAGCGTTAATTGAATGTCGTGTTGTAGACCGTACTGGCCTTATTTTAGATATATTTTCTCAGCGTGCACGTACCCATGAAGGTAAGTTACAAGTTGAATTAGCGCAACTGCGCCACATGTCGACCCGATTAATTCGAGGTTGGACGCATCTAGAACGCCAAAAAGGCGGTATTGGTATGCGTGGTCCAGGTGAAACTCAGCTTGAAACAGATCGTCGTTTATTACGCGTTCGTATCGACAGTATTTTGCGTCGTTTAGACAAAGTGGTAACCAAGCGCGATCAAGGTCGTCGCTCACGTAAACGTCGTGAAATACCGACAATTTCGTTAGTGGGTTATACCAATGCGGGTAAATCGACTCTGTTTAATCGCTTAACCGATTCTGAAGTGTATGCCGCGGATCAATTATTTGCGACGTTAGACCCGACATTACGCCGTATTGCGGTCGCTGATGTTGGTGAAGTTGTTTTAGCGGATACCGTTGGTTTTATTCGTCACTTACCACATGATTTAGTGGCGGCTTTTAAGGCAACATTAACAGAAACGCGAGAAGCGGATCTACTTTTACATGTAATTGATTGTGCAGATGAAAATATGCGCGGTAATATTATAGAAGTAAATTCGGTATTAACAGAAATTGATGCAGGCGAAGTACCTGTATTAATGGTATATAACAAAGTTGATAAGCTTGATGATGGCCGTTGTCGTATTGATTATGATGATGAAGGTAAACCAGTTAATGTCTGGCTATCTGCAATGTCAGGCGAAGGTACAGAGTTTTTATACCAAGCATTAACAGAGTTATTGGCAAGTACCATGAAAGTGGTCAAACTACAGTTACCACCAATGCAGGGTAACATCGTTAGCCACTTATATAATCTCGATTGTATTGAGCATGAAGCGTTTGCTGAAAATGGTGACTGGCTACTCGACATTAGAATGACTATGATTGATTGGCAGCGTTTGAAAAAACACAAATGTAATAACATTGAAGATTTTATCCTTCAGCAGTAGGCTGATATAATTAATATTTTCCCGAAACTATCTGGTAATGGAGATGCAAATGGCTTGGAATGAGCCCGGAAATGGCGGTAATAAAGATCGCGACCCTTGGGGACAAAAAGGGAAAGAGCAGGGACCCCCTGATCTTGATGAAGTATTTAAAAAGCTAACCAGCAAATTCGGTGGCGGTAAAGGCAGTAAGTTTTCAGGCGGTTCTAACTTTAATAAAGTTGGTGTCTCACTGGTACTTGGTGTACTTGCTGTTATTTGGGTTGTCAGTGGTTTCTACACAATCAAAGAAGCTGAACGTGGTGTTGTATTACGCTTAGGTCAGTATTCTAAAACGGTTGAGCCGGGTTTATCTTGGTTACCGACGTTTGTTGATCGTGTGATTCCAGTTGATGTTAAGAGCATCCGCTCTATGCCTGCGGCTGGTTCAATGTTAACAATGGATGAAAACGTTGTAGACGTAAAAATGGATATTCAATATCGCGTTATTGACCCGCGTGAGTATCTATTCAGCGTAACAAATCCAGACGATAGCCTACATCAAGCTGTTGATAGTGCATTACGTTTTGTTGTTGGTCATACAACAATGGATGATGTGATCACAACTGGTCGTGAAATTGTACGTCAAAGTACCCGTGAGAATATTGAATCTATCATTGATGAATATCACATGGGTATTGAACTTGTTGATGTTAACTTCTTGTCTGCACGTCCACCGGAAGCAGTTAAAGATGCATTCGATGATGCAATTGCAGCACAAGAAGATGAACAACGTTATATTCGTGAAGCAGAAGCTTATGCGCGTGAAATTGAACCGACAGCACGTGGTCAAGTGAAACGTATTGGACAAGAAGCAAAAGCATACCAAGAGCAAATCGTATTGAAAGCTCAAGGTGAAGTAGCACGTTTCGAAAGTCTGTTACCACAATATCAACTTGCACCTGAAGTGACACGCCAGCGTTTATATCTAGAAACAATGGAAAGAGTTTATGCAAACACAACGAAAGTTGTTGTTGATACTCAAGGTACGGGTAATATGCTGTATCTACCGTTGGACAAGATCATGAGTGCTAACGCAGGTGATAATACACCAGCTCGTTCAGCAAACTCAGTGCCAGCACCACAACAACCAGCAAAATCAAACAACCGTTATCAGTACCCAGATACGAATAGTAGTGATGTTCGTCCTGACCGTTTTAGCACAGGGAGAAACTAAGCTATGAATCAATTAAAAGCAGTTATTTTAGTACTTGTGCTATTACTTGGTTTTTCATCTTTCTTCGTGGTAAATGAAGGTGAACGTGCACTCGTTGTTCGTTTTGGTAAAGTTCTTAAAACGGATGATGCAGCGAAGGTTTACCTTCCTGGTTTGAACTTTAAAGTACCATTTATTGATTCGATTCGTGTATTAAGCTCTCGCTTACAAACACTTGATGGCCAAGCTGACCGTTTCGTTACGTCTGAAAAGAAAGATTTAATTATCGATTCTTACGTGAAATGGCGTATTGAAGACTTTGAAACATTTTACCTTGCAACGAATGGCGGTAACTTCCTTCAAGCTGAGTCTTTACTACAACGTAAAATTACCAATGGTCTACGTAATGAGATCGGTAACCGTACAATTAAAGATATTGTTTCAGGCCAACGTGGTCAGGTAATGGAAACAGCATTGAAACGTATGGCACGTTCGTCAGAGCTAGGTATCCTAGTTGAAGATGTACGTATTAAGCAGATCAACTTACCGCAGGAAGTAAGTAACAGTATCTTCCAACGTATGAGTGCAGAGCGTCATGCTGTAGCGAAAGAACACCGTTCGCAAGGTTATGAGCAAGCTGAAATCTTAAAAGCAGAAGTGGATGCGAAAGTAACCGTTATGCTTGCTGATGCAAATCGTTTAGCACGTCAACTACGTGGTGAAGGTGATGCGAAAGCAGCGAGAATTTATGCTGACACATACAATAAAGATGCTGAGTTCTATGGCTTCTTACGTAGTCTAGAAGCGTACTCTAAGAGCTTTAGCAGTAAGTCTGATGTATTAGTTGTTTCTCCTGAGAGTGACTTCTTTAATTACATGAAAGGCACTTCGTTAAAATAGTCATTGCTTGTCAATGAACAGTAAAAAGCCGCGATTATCATTGATAGTCGCGGCTTTTTTTATATGTCGATTTCGTGCTAGCAGAATGGCGCTAATTTTCGGTCACGGGATTAGCGATTACGAATAGTGCGCTTCAATTTGCTCTAACACTTGCAATGTCCAAGCTGAAATACGTTCATCAGTCTGGTCGTACTGACTGTCTTCATCGAGTGCTAAGCCTAAGAATTGACTCTCGTCTTCTGTTAATGCTTTTGATGCGACAAATTCATAACCTTCATTTGGCCATTGACCGATAAAGTGAATGCCTTTGCCTTGCAGTTCGTCAAATAGCATCCCCATTGCGTCAAGAAACCATTCGCTATAGTTAACTTGATCACCAAGACCAAATAGCGCAACTGTTTTACCAGCCAGGTTAATTCCTGCAATATCAGACCATAGGTCGCCCCAGTCTTCTTGAAGTTCACCGTAATCCCAAGTTGAAATACCAAATAGAACGACATCATAGGTTTCTATATCAGTAAAACCCGTGTCTTTAATGTCATGTAAGTCGACAAGTTCTTCACCAATTTCAGCTTGGATCTTTTCCGCAGCCATGGTGGTATAAAAAGTAGTAGAGCCGTAATATAAACCGATTTTCATTATCTACATCCAAAGACAGTGTTGCGAATCAAACTATATGTTGATAAATGCTATGTGTTAATCATGCTCTGAGCGATCACTTGCTCATCGCTATGCATAGTAACATGAGATAATTGTACTATAATTCATGTTTATTTATACAGTGTTGTTATACTGCGAAATAGAGATGACGAGTGCTATTGCTACTTGTAAAGAAATCGTCATAAAAGTATAGGGTATAACAGCATAGGGCATACGCTTGGAAAAGATTGAGATAATTGAACAGTTTTTAGATGTGATGTGGCATGAGCGCGGATTATCAGATAATACGTTGACGTCTTATCGTAATGACTTAAACCAATATCATCATTGGTTAGTGCAACATAAACAACAATTATTGACCGTTGACCGCCTTGAGATCCAAGCGTTCATGGCGAGTCGTTTTGACTTGGGCTATAAAGCCAGTAGCACTGCACGTCAGTTGAGTGCTATCCGTCGTCTTTATCAATACTTTTATCGTGAGCAATTACGTGGTGATGATCCAACGGCCTTACTTATCAGTCCCAAATTACCTCAGCGTTTACCCGGTGATTTATCCGAAGCGGAAGTCGATGCACTATTGGCTGCGCCTGAATTAGATGATCCAATCCAACTACGTGACAAAGCCATGATGGAGCTGTTATATGCAACGGGATTGCGGGTATCGGAACTTGTTGGCCTGAGTATGGAATCGATGAGTCTGCGACAAGGTTTAGTGCGTGTCACCGGTAAAGGTGGCAAGGAGCGTTTAGTACCTATGGGTGAAGAGGCTATTTATTGGACCGAACGCTTTATTGATGAAGGGCGTGCGACCTTATTGAAGGGCTTAACATCAGATGTGGTATTTCCATCAAGACGAGGCAATTTTATGACCCGTCAGACGTTCTGGCATCGCTTAAAGCATTATTCCCAAGTGGCAGGGGTGACAACTCATCTATCTCCTCATACATTACGCCATGCTTTTGCTACCCATTTATTGAACTATGGCGCAGACCTACGTGTCGTACAGATGTTATTGGGGCACAGCGATTTATCGACAACACAAATTTATACGCATGTTGCAACTGCGCGATTAGAGCAACTGCATAGTGAGCATCATCCTCGCGCGTGATTACGCTGATGACACAGCATTAACAAGGATTAAGGGTAGTGATAAATAACGAATTCTGTTAATTTATCGATCATAGATATCCATTAAGGATAGGAGCGGAGAGCAGATGTTAAAGAAAATATTAATTACAGCAATGGCTGCAGGTTTAGTTGGTAGTTTTGTATTAGGTGTCAGTGGTGCATCTGCGCAAAAGGTGAGTACACCTGCTGCGATCACACCGACAGAACAGGTATCTACAAATATAGCCTCATCAGCGGAACAGCAAGATATTTCACGTCTATTAGCCGCGAAGCTTAACTTTAAAGTGAGCAGTGTGAGCGATAGTGTTATCCCAGGGTTGTTTGAAGTAGTGACTGAGCAAGGTATTTTTTACGTTAATGCCGATGCCTCTAATCTTATTCAGGGTTCGCTTTATCAAGTTGATGAGAACGGCGTTACGGATTTAACAGAACAAGCAATGGGTAAAGTACGTCAACAGGCAATGCAAAAATTTGCTGACGATACGATTAATTACCCTGCTGAAAATGAAAAGTATTCAATCACTGTGTTCACCGATATTAATTGTGGCTACTGCCGTAAGTTACATAACGAAATAGCACAGCTTAATAAATTGGGTGTTAGTGTTAAATACTTAGCCTTCCCACGCGGTGGTTTAAACTCTAAAACGTATCAAGACATGGCTTCTATTTGGTGTGCTGAAAACAGTGCTGAAGCGATGAATAATGCGAAACGTGGTGGTAAAGTTGTACCTGAAATGTGTACAAATACCGTTGCACAGCAATATGACCTTGGTCGACGTTTAGGGGTGACTGGTACCCCAGCGATTGTCTTTGACAATGGACAAATGCAACCGGGTTATGTACCTGCTAACCAGCTTATTAGTATTCTAGAAAAGATGGATAAATCTTGAACAAACAAATTAAACGTCGCGAGAACGTCGATAGTGGCGGCATATCAGCAGCAGTACCTGCGTTATTACGTCAAATTTATGCAAGTCGTGGCGTGAAGACGGATCAAGAATTAGATAAGGGGGCGAAGAACTTATTACGCCCTAATCAGCTTAAAGGCATGAGCGAAGCATGTGCATTATTAGTCACCGCGTTAGAACAAAATCAACGCATTATTATTGTGGGTGATTTTGATGCTGACGGCGCAACAAGTACTGCGTTGTCGATGCTTGGTTTCAAAATGTTGGGCTATCGTAATGTTGATTTCTTAGTACCAAACCGTTTTGAATTTGGCTATGGTTTAAGTCCTGAAATTGTTGATCTTGCCGCGACAAATGGTGCGCAAGTGATCATGACTGTGGATAATGGTATCTCGAGTATTGCGGGTGTTGCTGCGGCAAAAGCGCTTGGCATCAAAGTGCTCGTGACCGATCACCATCTACCGGGTGCTGAAGCGCCAGATGCTGACGCGATCGTTAACCCTAATCAGCATGGATGTACATTTCCAAGTAAAAATTTGGCGGGTGTAGGTGTTGCCTTCTACGTTATGCTGGCATTGCGCGGTGCATTACGTGAGCAAGATTGGTTTGCGAAACAAGGATTAGCTGAGCCTAATTTAGCTTGTTTACTGGATATTGTTGCATTAGGTACAGTGGCTGATGTTGTGCCTTTAGATGCAAATAATCGTATTTTGGTGCATCAAGGTTTACAGCGTATTCGTGCTGATAAATGCCGTCCAGGTATTAAAGCCTTGATCGAAATTGCTAACCGAAATCAAGCGCAACTGTGCGCAAGTGATCTGGGTTTTGCATTAGGACCTCGATTGAATGCAGCAGGTCGCTTAGATGACATGTCAGTTGGTGTTGCGACGTTATTATGTGAAGACCTCAATAACGCACGTCGTTTTGCTGGCGAGCTTGATAGCCTTAATGAAGAACGTAAAGAAATTGAAAGTTCGATGCAGCAAGAAGCATTATCGATACTAAAAAGTGTTGATTTTGATGCTGGACAAGTTCCTTTTGGTATCTGTTTGTTTCAAGATGATTGGCACCAAGGTGTTGTTGGTTTAGTTGCTTCTCGTATCAAAGAACGCTTCCATCGTCCGGTTATTGCTTTTGCTGATGCTGGAGAAGGTGAGATCAAGGGCTCGGCACGTTCAATTCCTGGTTTACACTTACGCGATGTTTTAGAGCTGCTTGATACTCGAAATCCGGGCATGATTCTTAAGTTTGGTGGTCATGCAATGGCAGCAGGCTTGTCTCTACGCCTTGATTGTTATGA
Source organism: Moritella sp. 24 (assembly GCF_018219155.1). Lineage (NCBI taxonomy): Bacteria > Pseudomonadati > Pseudomonadota > Gammaproteobacteria > Alteromonadales > Moritellaceae > Moritella > Moritella sp. 24. The sequence continues at coordinate 498,080 of NZ_CP056123.1, forward strand.
AGAGTTTACAAATCAGTTTAATACATTGGTACAAGAGTTGTTAACGGAAGAACAGCTAACTGGTGTGGTATTAAGTGATGGTGAATTACCAAGTTCGGATCTTTCACTGCCAACGGCTGAGTTAATTAAAGAAGCTGCGCCATGGGGACAAATGTTTCCTGAGCCGATCTTTGATGGTATTTTTAGATTACGCGAACAACGCCTTGTTGGTAAAAAGCATTTAAAAATGATGCTGGAACCAGAGTTAGGTGGGCCACTCGTTGATGCCATCGCTTTTAATGTTGATTTAGAAGTGTGGCCTGATGCGTCGGTACAAAAAATTGAACTTGCTTATAAACTGGATGTAAATGAGTTCCGTGGTAAACGTAGCTTGCAGTTTATGGTTGAGCATTTACAGCCATTACGTTAATTGTATTTGGATTATTTTCGATAGCTAAAGACGATTGAATGTTTAAGTTTAATCGTCTTTAGCTATTGTGATTTTGGCGTTATAGTTATTACCTCTTCTACAGTAATCTTGCTTTAAGATAAGGATATAGACAATGACTATGCAACGCGTAATGAATAAAATGAAAATTAATGCTCCGAGTATTCCCTGTGGTACGTCACTTGTCGCTGTCGTTGACTTATTTACTAAGTATAAGATTAATGCCGTGCCTGTTGTGAATTCTGAAAATGAAGTGATTGGTTTTGTCTCAGAGTCTGACTGTATACAAGCGCTAATTAGTGGCAGCTATCACTGTGATCAACCTGCGATTGTTAACGATGTAATGACGAGTAATGTTGTCAGCGTATCACCACAAGACAATATAATTGATGTCGCTATTCGTATGACCAAAGATAATTTTAGTATCTATCCTGTTGTTGAAAGTCGCAAGCTGGTGGGTATTATCAGTCGCGGTGATATTCTGAAAGTATTAGCAGAAAATAATAATCAATGTAGCAAAGTCGGTTAAGTCTTCCGGTGCTATTACCATGTAAAGCCACGCTCAATTTGCGTGGTTTTTGACTAAATTATTTCTGCATATCTCCCCCAGTTTTTATTTATTCTCATTTATTTGCTTATATTATCGATTAATTTGCTATTTTCTTAATCTTCCTCTATTTATCCTCTAGTGAATTCGGTAAAATTTGCTGTTGCGTAAAATCCCATAGTTAGAACAATATACTTAGCTGAATGTTGAGCTGAATATCCTTATTTGATGTTCGTCATATCATGCTAAGTACAATATCTTTAGCAAGTTGCTAAGTATAACCAAAATAGAGCAGAATCATGTTTGAAGTAAATCCAGTATTAAATAAATTAAAGGAGCTAGGCGAACGCGCTGAGCTGCTTCGGGGGTACCTTTGACTACGATGCCAGTAAAGAGCGTCTAGAAGAGGTAACTGCGGAATTAGAGTCATCAGAAGTATGGAATGATCCTAAGCGAGCACAAGAATTAGGTAAGGAACGCGCGTCATTAGAATTGGTTGTAAAAACGATTGATGATCTAGGCACGGGTTGTGATGATGTTGAAGGCTTGGTTGAACTGGCAGTTGAAGCTGAAGACGAAGAAACATTTGCAGAAGCTGAACATGAAATTATCGGTTTGGAAGCACAGCTTGCTAAGCTTGAGTTTCGTCGTATGTTTTCTGGCAAACAAGATTCAAATGATTGCTACCTTGATATCCAATCTGGCTCAGGCGGTACTGAAGCTCAGGATTGGGCAAACATGCTACTACGTATGTTCTTACGATGGGGTGAGGCACACAAATTTAAAGTTGATCTGATCGAAGTATCAGACGGCGATGTAGCCGGAATCAAAGGTGCGACTATCCGTTTGGGTGGTGAGTACGCTTATGGTTGGTTACGTACCGAAACGGGTGTTCACCGTTTAGTGCGTAAATCACCATTTGATTCAAGTGGCCGTCGTCATACATCATTTGCCTCTGTATTTGTATATCCAGAGATTGATGACAGCATTGAGATTGATTTAAATCCATCGGACTTACGTATTGATGTATACCGTGCTTCTGGCGCGGGTGGTCAGCACGTAAATACAACAGAATCAGCGGTACGTATTACTCACTTACCAACCAATCTTGTTGTACAATGCCAGAATGATCGCTCTCAGCATAAGAATAAAGATGCAGCGATGAAACAAATGCGAGCGAAATTGTTTGAGTATGAAATGCAAAAACAAAACGCTGAAAAACAAATCGCAGAAGACGCTAAGTCAGATATCGGTTGGGGCAGTCAGATCCGTTCATACGTTCTGGATGACTCACGCGTAAAAGATTTACGTACTGGTGTTGAAACACGCAACACACAAGCCGTTTTAGACGGTGATTTAGACAAATTTATTGAAGCCAGCCTGAAATCAGGCCTGTAAAAAAATAGGGTTAAACAATGACTGAACAGTTACAAGATGAAAACAAACTGATTGCAGAACGTCGCGCGAAACTAGATCATATCCGCACAAACTGTAAAGCAAATGGCCACCCTAATGACTTCCGCGTAAAACATAAGTCGGCAGATTTACAGGCTGAATTTGGCGAAAAGTCAAAAGAAGAGCTGATTGAAATGCAGCACGTGGTAAGCATCGCAGGCCGTATCATGGCTAAACGTGGTCCTTTCCTTGCTATCCAAGATACAACGGGTCGTATTCAAGCATACGCTGCAAAAGATGTGCAAAAAGCACAAAAAGCAGAGCTTGGCGGTCTAGATATCGGTGATATCGTTGGTATTACTGGTGCGCTTAACAAGTCTGGTAAAGGCGATCTTTACGTTGAAATGACAGAATATGTGCTACTAACTAAAGCACTACGTCCATTACCAGAAAAATTCCACGGTCTAACTGACCAAGAAATGCGTTACCGTCAACGTTATGTTGATCTTATTGTAAATGCTGAATCGCGTAATGCATTCATCGTTCGTTCTAAGCTAGTAACAGCTATCCGTAACTTCATGGTATCAAAAGATTACATGGAAGTTGAAACGCCAATGATGCATGTGATCCCTGGTGGCGCAACAGCGCGTCCATTTATCACGCACCATAACGCACTTGATCAAGAAATGTATCTACGTGTAGCACCTGAACTATACCTTAAGCGTTTAGTTGTTGGTGGTTTTGATCGTGTATTCGAAATCAACCGTAACTTCCGTAACGAAGGTCTATCACCGCGTCACAACCCTGAATTCACTATGATGGAATTCTACCAAGCTTACGCTGATTATAATGATCTTATGGATTTCACTGAAGAAATGCTAAGTACTGTAGCGGTTGAAGTGTTAGGTGCTACATCTATGCCTTACGGTGATGAGACTGTTGAATTTGGTGGTAAATACACACGTATTAGCATGCTAGATGCAATCAAACAGTACAACCCTGAGCACGAAGTTATTCAAGCGTTGACTAATGAAGGTGTTCAAGATCGTGAATTAATGGTTTCTATTGCTAAATCATTAAACATGACTGTTGAGAAATTCTGGACTTGTGGTCAATTACTGGAAGAGATCTTTGGTGAAACTGCTGAACCACAACTGATTCAGCCTACATTCATCACTGGCTACCCAGCTGATATTTCGCCACTAGCACGTCGTAGCGATGACAACCCATTCTTCACTGACCGTTTTGAGTTCTTCATCGGCGGCCGTGAAGTTGCAAATGGTTTCTCTGAGCTTAACGATGCGCAAGATCAAGACGAACGTTTCAAAGCACAAGTAAACGCGAAAGATGCGGGTGATGATGAAGCGATGTACTACGATGCAGATTACATCACTGCACTAGAACATGGTTTACCGCCAACAGCAGGTCAAGGTATTGGTATCGACCGTCTAGCTATGTTATTTACGAATACACATACTATCCGTGACGTTATCCTATTCCCTGCTATGCGTCCGCAAGCAAATAGCTAATTAGTTGTTATCTGCGAGCTATTTAATTAGCTCGCATAATTAACGATAGTAAAAAGGCAGTCACGTAATGTGTCTGCCTTTTTTATTTTCTATCTTATTACCTATACACTCTATTGCACTGGCATATTTGTTAATTAATCTACTTCTACTAATGAATAAGGCAATGGCATGAAGGCTAATGTTGATTCGTTATCGGTAATTTTAAACACGCTATCTGCTTCAAGGTTATTTGGCATAACACTCGAAATGATTTGCACGCCATCGCTATAACGGTAGCTTAAGTTTACTTTACCGCTACTACGCCAGTTCTCACCCAGTTGTAATTCAATATTATCACCACTGTTTACGTCAGTCGCTGTCGCGCCAGTTAAGATCGCCATCGCACGTTTGTTGGTACCACGGTATTTAGCGCGAGCGACAGTTTCTTGTCCTGTGTAGCAACCTTTCTTAAAGCTAATGCCATCATATGCTTGTAGATTGAATGCTTGTGGGATCTGTACGTTACTCATTTCAGCACTCACAATCGGTGCTGCTGCTAAGATATCAAGGGCATCCCAGAATGAACCATCATCGGTTGCAGCTTCAGCTAAGTGTTGGCTGATCTGTTGTAGCGAGGCATCACTTTTTTGTAATAACACTAAGAAGCGCGGGGTTTCACCAATAAGTCGCATCACAAAACCATTCGGTAAATGAGTAACAGCTTCTTCGCCTAACGTAATTGCAAAAGTCTTATTCAACCACTGCTCTGCTTGTTCGCCAGCGACACCGTAAAGGTTACAAAATGCAGAGGCATCGGTGAGTTCTACTTTTGAGAATACCGCGTATTTTTTTAGTTCAGGCTGGGTGATCGCTAATGCGTCTTTACGCATGATGAAATAAAACGAATTGCCTTTTTTAGCAACTTGGAATGTTGACCATAGTTTGCCCTTGGGATCGCAATGACCACCCCAAGTTGTTTGTTGATCTTCTAAACCAACCAGATCACAGGTTAATTGACCTTGTAAGTAACTTAAACGCTGCTCACCCGTTGCCGTCATTAATCCCCATTGTGATAATTCGCTTACGATCACATTTGGTAATGTATCGGTTGATGATAGGGTCAGTTTATTAAATTGCGTCATAATTTACTCTTCTCTGGCTTGTTTTCTCTATGGTAGAGTGAACGCAGGCGTTTGTCTTTAGAAGATCTTATTTATTTTTATGATAGAATAATTATATGGATAGCAGGATAAGGGAAAAAAATGACTAAGTTAGATTCAAAAGCACGTTTACGTTGGGCTTGTCGTCGTGGCATGCTTGAATTAGATGTATTATTTCGTCCGTTTGTGGATGAAGCTTATGATGATTTATCAGACGAAGATAAATTTATTTTTCAACGCTTGTTAGAAGGCGAAGATCCACAATTATTTGCTTGGGCAATGGGCCATGAAAAGTGTGAAGATCCAGAATTAGCCTACATGATGGATAAAATTGTCTCAAGAGTTAAAGTGTAGCGTCACGTTACGTCCATCTAAATACTGGTTGTTACTGTGTATAACGATACATAGTGGTGTACTTGGTTTGCTGCTTACTTGGCTAACCCTTATACCTTTACAATTGGTTTATTCCGTAGTCATTATTGCTTTGTGTTTTTATCACTGTCGGCAGCATTGGCTACGCCGTCCTCGTTTTATCTATTTTACCAATGGTTATATTCAATTTGATACGGGTGGAGAGTTATTCGCCATTAACCAATATTCACGTAGTGCCGACCTTTTTATTCAATTGAGTTATTCTAGTTTGAACAAACAATGTCGCCAGTCTCAGTCGTTATATATTATGCGAGATGCCATTGACGATATTGATTATCGTCGTTTAGTGCGCACCATCAAAATATTAAACTAAACAGCATAACCGCAACAACTTCATTTTTGATTAAGAGTGATAAATGCCAACACCGATGTCCACTACTACTTTAGACCTACTGCCACTTGTTATTGCTGGCCCAATCTTACGTCATTGTGATACTCGCCATTTCACGCTGTGGTTTGTGAGTTCAACTCCCTTGTCTGAACTTAGCTTGAGATTGCAAGGTGCAGATTTTTCACGCCAATTAACCAATGATGAAGTACATACTGTTAAATTGGGTAAGCATGCTTATCAATATCTGGTTAATGTGGCGGAAGATGCGTTATTACCTGCGAATGTGGATGTTAAATACCAACTGACGGATGCTATTCAAGGAGACGTATTCGCGCAAGTTGATGAACTCTGTTATCCGAATTCACACTGCGTCGATAATGTTGAACCTGCACAGCCTAGTGTGCTCGTGAAACCACAAATTAGTGATTTATTGCACGGCTCTTGTCGTCAACCGCACCATCATAGTGATGATGCATTGGTGGCCGCAGATACGCATTTACAGCAATTATCATCGTTAGATGAGCGGCCTGCATTACTGATGTTGAGTGGTGACCAAGTCTATGTGGATGATATTGCCGGACCTATGCTACATGCTATCGGACAGGTCATTGATCTGCTAGGCCTACCAGAAGAAGGGTTTACGGCTGCAAGTATTAATAACAGTCGTGAACTAAGCTATCAACCCGAAGACATGTATCAACGGCATATAAACCTGTTGCCGAGTACTGAGTATCTAAGTAAAACAGCACTGCATAATTGGTATGTGAACCATGCTATTTTCACGTCTTCATCGGCAGAAAACCATTTGGTGAGTGTTAGTGAAATTATGGCTTTATATTTGTTGTCGTGGTCGCCGGAGTTATGGGAATTAGTCACTATCCCACGAGATGTGACAGGACTAAGTACAAAAAATTTAAAACGGTGGCAGCAGCAATGGGATAACCTGTTGGCGTTCAAAGCTGGCCTGATTAAAGTTCGCCGCCTGATGGCGCATTTACCAACGTATATGATATTTGATGATCATGACGTAACGGATGATTGGAACTTAACTGCGAAATGGGAAGAAGCGGCTTATGGTCATGCTTTTTCAAAACGGATCATCGGTAATGCCCTGATCGGTTATGCCTTATTTCAAGGCTTAGGTAATAACCCACAGGTTATGATTGAAAACCTCGGTGAAGAGTTAGATATGTATTTCTCTCAATTGACTGATGATACTCAAGATCAGCTTGTTGCGACGTTATTAAAATACGAACAATGGCACTATACCTTAGCCACTTCGCCAAAATTGGTGGTGCTGGATACACGAACGAGACGCTGGCGTAGTGAGTCCAATTTGGCTAAACCATCTGGATTAATGGATTGGGAAGCGATGATGGAGTTTCAACATGAGTTAGTGGGGGAAGATAAGGTTATCATCGTATCACCAGCGCCAATGTACGGTGTTAAGGTGATTGAAACGGTACAACGTATTGCGACGATGTGTGGTGCTTCACTATTGGTTGATGCTGAAAACTGGATGGCTCACCCTGGTACGGCGAACACATTATTGAGTATCTTTATGCACCGTAAGACACCACAGCAGTTTGTGATTCTATCGGGAGATGTTCATTACTCATTTGCCTATGAAATTGGGATCCGTTTTCGTCATGGTGGGCCGCAGATATATCAAATTACGTGTAGCGGTTTAAAAAATCAGTTCCCTGAACAATTACTTCCGTATTTCGATAAATTAAATGCGTGGTTATATGGTTATTATTCACCGTTAAACTTCTTTACTAAACGTAAACGTATGACTATTCGTGGTTGTAGACCGAACCATGATAAGGATAAACGCTTAGTTAATCACAGTGGTATTGGCATGGTGAGTTTTGCTGATAACGGGGCACCAAACAAGATAGCTGTATTGCACAGTGATATGACCGAAACTCTATTTATACCGCCAAAACATGATTAAATTCATACTTAGTTAAATTTCATTCGTGTTAGCCTTTATTTTCAATGCATTATAAGGGCTAAATGGATGAAGCTATTCAACTTATTGTCAGATACAACGAAATACACACTATTCCTACGATTATTCACACTTCTTAAAGTACCCTCGTTATTTTATGTTCGACCTTCAGTTCATCAACTTGATGAACGTATTTGTACTATTAAGATCCCGTTTAAAAGACGTAATAAGAATCACATGAATTCGATGTTTGTGGGGGTGCTTGCAAGTGGCGCTGACTGTGCGGGTGTATTAGCAGCAATGCACAAAACTCAGATGAAAGGCGTTAAGGTGGCTTTTGCGCTAAAATCGATGCAGGTCGATTTTATTAAACGTGCAGAGGGGGATACTTATTTTACTTGTGAGCAAGGACTTGATATTGCCCAGTATGTAAAGGAGGCGGTGATTACTGGCGAGCGATTAAATAGACCGATTAAGATTATTGCGACTTGCCCTGAGAGTAGTGGCGATGAACCTGTTGCCGCATTTACTTTAATGTTGTCATTGAAAAGTATGAAGCAATCAACCGACATAAATAAGGTTGCAGCTTAATATGAAAAAAAAAGCAGCTAGTTAGCTGCTTTTTTGTGTTTATTCTCATGACTAATTAGCCGCAAGCTATACCTTAGGTTGTAAGATCGTTGGCTCTGGTTCGTCAAATTGCTCTGGGTAGTCAAGTGTGTAGTGCAAGCCGCGACTTTCTTTACGTTCTAATGCACAACGGATAATTAAATCTGCAACTGTGACGAGGTTTCTTAATTCTAATAAGTTGTTGCTGACGCGGAAGTTACTATAGTACTCATCAATTTCTTGTTGTAATAGATTCACACGACGCAGCGCACGCTCTAGACGTTTCGTTGTTCTTACAATCCCAACATAATCCCACATAAACAGACGCAGCTCATGCCAGTTATGTTGAATAATCACTTCTTCATCAGAGTTAGTTACTTTGCTCTCATCCCAAGCTGGAATGCAGTAATTTTTACGCTGTTTATGTAACTTAGACAGGATATCTTCTGCTGCCGCGTGTGCAAAAACAATACACTCTAATAATGAATTACTCGCGAGACGATTTGCACCGTGTAAGCCAGTATAAGCAACTTCACCTATCGCATATAAGCCGCGCATGTCAGTTTGACCTGTTAAGTCAGTCATGACACCACCACAGGTATAATGGGCTGCTGGTACGGCTGGTATCGGATCTGTCGTGATATCAATACCTAACTTTAAGCAACGTTCATAAATAGTCGGGAAGTGGTTAATAATAAATTCAGCAGGTTTGTGGCTGATATCTAAATAAACACAGTCACTACCAAGACGTTTCATTTCAAAATCGATAGCACGGGCAACAATGTCACGAGGAGCAAGCTCTGCTCGTTCATCGAAGCTAGGCATAAAACGTGTGCCATCGGCATGACGTAAATAAGCGCCTTCACCACGTAATGCTTCTGTTAATAAGAAGTTCTTTGCATCTGGGTGGAATAAGCAGGTAGGGTGAAATTGATTGAATTCCATGTTTGCCACACGACAACCTGCGCGCCATGCCATTGCAATGCCATCACCACTCGATACATCGGGGTTACTGGTATATTGGTAAACTTTACTTGCACCACCCGTTGCCAAAATAACAAAGCGTGCTTTAATTACTTCTACTTTTTCGGCTTCTCGGTTCCAAACATAGGCACCAACAATACGGTTGGTTGCTTGGTTTAGCTGTTTTGTCGAGATCAGGTCAACCGCGTTAAAGCGTTCCATTAAGGTAATGTTAGGGTGTTGGCTAACATTATCAATTAAGGTTGTTTGTACTGCTTTACCTGTTGCATCCGCGGCATGCAGAATACGGCGATGGCTGTGGCCGCCTTCTTTGGTGAGGTGGTATTGCTGGTCACCATTGTCGTCAGAGACTTGATCAAAAGGTGCCCCTTTATCAATTAACCAGTTTAAACTGGTAGCAGCACTACTCGCTGTAAAGCTAACCGTTTCTTCATCACATAAGCCTGCACCCGCGATAAGCGTATCGGCAACGTGGCCTTCAATACTGTCAGATTCATCAAAAACAGCGGCAATACCGCCTTGGGCATAGAGCGTTGAACCTTCTGTTAGGCTGCTTTTACTCAACACTGTGACTTTAGCGTGATCTGCTAATTTTAAGGCCAGCGAGAGTCCTGCGGCACCACTGCCGATAATCAGTACATCGCTTTGGTATTCCGCATTTGTTCTCATAGTTTCCGCTCTATTTGTAGTATGCTGTTATGACTAACTCTTAAGTAGGCATTATAAGCTTTAAATCTCGGGCAATAAAAAGGTATTTTGATTTATTTAGCCTTATTTTGATTTATTTAGCGCGATGACTAACTTTATTTGGTGTTAAAACGAACTTTATTTATATAACGCAGTCTGAAAATTACGCATTAGTAATACTAGTGTCATCAGAATAATAAGAGGTTATGAGTTACTAATGAGTGCAAAAGAAACGGACTTGCAATTAGTTGAGCGAGTTCAAGGCGGTGACAAGGCCGCATTTAATTTATTGGTGACTAAATACCAACAAAAAGTTGCGAACCTGATCTCACGTTATGTTTCAGCCAGCGGTGACGTTGCGGATGTGACTCAGGAAGTGTTCATTAAAGCCTATCGTGCCTTACCTAACTTTAGGGGCGACAGTGCGTTTTATACCTGGCTATATCGTATTGCCAGTAATACAGCTAAGAATTATTTAATTGCACAAAGTAGACGACCACCTGCGAATGATATTGACGCGGCAGATGCGGAGTTCTATGAAGGCAATGATGGAATGCGTGAATCATCAACACCCGAACGCGTTATTTTAGCGGAAGAAATGAAAGCAGTTATTTTTTCAGTTATTGATGGGTTACCAGATGAGTTACGTACCGCGATAACACTACGTGAAATGGAAGGCATGAGTTATGACGATATTAGTATTGTCATGGGCTGCCCAGTGGGTACTGTTCGCTCACGTATCTTTCGAGCGCGTGAAGCGATTGAAGTGAAATTGAAACCCTTACTTCAACAGTAAGTTAAACACAGATTACGGACGAGTAAATTTAGGTATTTATTATGATAGAAAAAGAACGTTTATCCTCCATAGTAGACAATGAAAATATTGATGTAGCACTACTCGATGAATTGGGTAAAGATAAGGCACTTTCTTCAAGTTGGCAACATTACCATCTCATTGGTGATGTGATGCGTGGAGAAACACCTGCAACGGTTAATTTAGATCTAACCCGTGCCATCACTGACGCCATTGCACAAGAACCGGTACTTACTATGCCGAAAGAAAGTGCTAACGACAGCTCTTTTTATCAAAAAGTAATACAGCCTTGGTTGAAAACCGGTGGTCAATTTGCCATTGCAGCATCGGTCGCGCTAATGGTTATTACAGGTGTGCAATACAGTAATACTGAAGCACCGATCACTGGGCTTGAACCTGCGCTAAACGTAATGCCATTTGCAGGTGTTGCATCGCCAGTAAGTTTTAGTGTTGAATCACCTGATTCACGTCAAGTGCAGCCTGAATTTACCGATGAAGAAAAAGTAGAACAAGTACGTCGTATTAATGCGTTTGTACTTGATCATCAATTACAAAAACGCATCCAGCAATAATATAGTGAGCCAGTAATGTTCAAAAAAAGTGTTGGTGTGTGGATATTGTTGTCTTCATTTTTTACGCCAATGGTTTGGAGTGCAGTCGCTCCAGCCAATGATAATGACGATAACAGTGTGGCTAAGCACAATGTTCCAGCGGAACAGCAATTATCTGCTGACGCATTGTTAGATAATATGAAAGCGGCTTTTAAGCAGTTAAATTATGATCTTTCTTATGTCGAAATTGAACGTGGAAGAATTACCCCTATGCGTTACAGCCATGGGTTAATTGATGGCGTGTCTGTCGGACACTTATTGTCATTAAATGGTAATCCACGAGAATATTTACGCCGTGGCAACATCACGAGCTTTTTTGAAGCCGAACAAGCTGGTTACTCATTATCATCAACGGCGATTCCTGGGCTATTATTTAATTTAATGGCGACAGAATTAACGCTTGATGAGAGTTTATACCAAGCGATCTATGTCGGTGGTAAATCACGTGTGACAGGGCGCTTAAGCCAAGTTGTTCGTGTGGTGCCGAATGATAAATACCGTTTTGGTTATTTAATTTGGGTAGATTTAACAACCAATTTACCGCTACGTATTGATATGATCAAAGACAGTGGCGAAGTCGTATTCCAAGTGATGGCCATTTCGTTATATCAATTTCCAGATGTAACACCGTGGTTAGAGCAGTTAAATGCAGTGAAATTACCCCCTGTTTTATCTGCAATGCAAACACAAGCCTTAATGCCTGAACCGACTAAATCGGAATGGAAAGCAGCTTGGATACCGAATGGATTTAAATTGATTGTGAGTAATAAACATCAGATAGCAGGTATTAATCAGACTATTGATTATATGCAGTTTTCCGATGGGCTTGTTGATATTTCAATTTACATCAACACCAATGCGAAAGCAGGTAGTTTAAGTCAAGGATTAGGTGTATCAGGGCAAATTAGTTTACAATCTAAGATCACTGATGATATTGAGATTGTCGTTGTCGGAGAAGTACCGAGTATGACAGCTAAAAAAATAGCGGACTCCGTCGTTCGAAATCTTGATAACTAATTTATGCTAATAATCGTGACTGGGTTTAAGAATACATACGCGTATTTTTAAATCAGTCACGATTGTTTTAAACAAGGTTTCACCGATATGATTATTGAAACAGCGGTTGTTAAAAATGTTACTGGAGATCAAGTTTCGGTGCAATGTGAAAGCCAGTCCGCGTGCAACCATTGCCATGCCAGCGATAACTGTGGCACGGGTACCGTCGCTAAAGCATTCCCGCATCGAATACACAGTTTCACTGTCACTAAAACAGCAGGTGTTGTTACCGGTGATAAAATCGAAATTGGCTTACCTGAGAAGAACCTTGTCACCAGCGCAATGTTGGTTTATTTATTACCATTAGCGACAATTTTACTCTCTCTTGGCCTTGGTCAATATTTATCACAAACTTTACAATTTGAAGGTGAAGGTTTGGTTATTCTCGCCGCTTTTATCGGGGGAGGCCTTGGTTTTAGTTGTACCCGTAAATTAAGCGCTAAATTCGATCAACGGTTTGATTTTAAACCTAAAATGATAGGTGTAGTGACTCAATCGGAAGTGATAGGGCAATGGCGTGTTGATTAAAAGCAATTGAAAGATAGCAGTCATCCCGTAAATCCGTTAAAATCCGCCTCATTACGTGTCATATCTACTAAGTATTGGATATTATCTAACTCATGAAACACATTCGTAACTTTTCAATTATTGCTCATATCGATCACGGTAAATCAACTTTATCTGATCGTTTGATTTCGCATTGCGGTGGTTTATCCGACCGTGAAATGGCTGCACAGGTTCTTGACTCAATGGATATTGAGCGCGAGCGTGGCATTACAATTAAAGCACAAAGCGTAACACTGAACTATAAGGCAAAGGATGGTGAAACTTACCAACTTAACTTTATTGATACTCCAGGACACGTGGACTTCAGCTATGAGGTTTCTCGCTCATTAGCAGCTTGTGAGGGTGCTTTACTTGTTGTCGACGCTGGTCAAGGCGTAGAAGCACAGACCCTAGCAAACTGTTATACAGCGATGGAAATGGATCTGGAAGTTGTGCCAATCCTGAATAAAATCGATTTACCTGCGGCCGATCCTGATCGCGTAGCAGAAGAAATCGAAGATATCATCGGTATCGATGCAATGGAAGCAACACGTTGCTCTGCAAAAACGGGTTTAGGTATCGAAGACGTACTTGAAACAATTGTAAGAGAAATTCCATGTCCAGCAGAAGGTTCTGAAGAAGCACCGCTACAAGCTCTGATCATTGATTCATGGTTTGATAACTACCAAGGTGTTGTATCTTTGGTACGTATTACTAATGGTGTATTACGCAAAGGCGATAAAATCACTGTTATGTCAACGGGTGAATCTCATCTTGTTGATAAAGTGGGTATCTTCACACCAAAACAAACTGATACCAACATACTGCATTGCGGTGAAGTAGGTTTCGTTATCTGTGGTATTAAAGATATTTTAGGCGCACCAGTAGGTGATACGCTAACAAATACTCGTCGCCCAGCTGACGCACCTGTACCAGGTTTCAGTAAAGTTAAACCTCAGGTTTATGCGGGCATGTTCCCAATTAGCTCTGACGACTATGAAGCGTTCCGTGATGCACTTGGTAAGCTAAGTCTAAATGATGCGTCGTTATTCTATGAACCAGAGAGCTCTACAGCACTTGGTTTTGGTTTCCGTTGTGGTTTCTTAGGTTTACTACACATGGAAATCATTCAAGAGCGTTTAGAACGTGAATACGATCTTGATTTGATTACGACTGCACCAACGGTTGTTTACGAAGTTGAAACCAAAAAAGGTGAAATTGTTTACGTTGATAGCCCAGCTAAATTACCAGCGTTAAACGATATCGAAGAAATTCGTGAACCAATCGCAGAATGTAACATTCTAGTGCCACAAGAATACCTAGGTAACGTAATTACCCTGTGTATTGATAAGCGTGGTGTACAAACTAAGATGGATTATCACGGTAAGCAAGTTGCATTAACTTACGAGATCCCAATGGGTGAAGTAGTAATGGACTTCTTTGACCGTTTGAAATCAACAAGCCGTGGTTATGCGTCACTTGATTATTCTTTCGCATACTTCAATCCTGCCGATATGGTACGTGTTGACGTATTAATTAATAGCGACCGCGTTGATGCATTAGCAATGATCACACACCGTGATAATTCGATGAACCGTGGGCGTCTATTAGTTGAAAAGATGAAAGACTTAATTCCACGTCAAATGTTCAACATCGCGATTCAAGCGGTTATCGGCTCACAAGTTATTGCTCGTAGTACTGTTAAGCAAATGCGTAAAAACGTAATTGCAAAATGTTATGGCGGTGATGTAAGTCGTAAGAAGAAACTGCTACAGAAACAGAAAGACGGTAAGAAACGTATGAAGCAAGTTGGTAATGTTGAGGTTCCTCAAGAAGCCTTCTTAGCTGTGTTGCATATCGGAAAGGACTAGATAAATAATGGCAACCTATTTTTCATTGATATTGGTACTGGTTACGTTTGTTAGCGGTATTATTTGGGCGTTAGATAAACTGGTTTGGGAAAAAGCACGTGCCGAGAAAGTCGCATTTGCTAAGTCTCAAGCTGAATTACCTGCTGAGGCAATTGCTAAATTAGGACAAGAATCGTTTGTTGTTGAAAATGCAAAATCGATCTTCCCTGTGATTGCAGCGGTAATGATTTTGCGTTCATTTTTATACGAACCATTTCAAATTCCATCAGGTTCGATGATGCCGACATTATTAGTTGGTGACTTCATCTTGGTTGAAAAATTTAGTTATGGCGTTAAAGATCCGGTATTACGTTCTACACTTATCGAAACAGGTAAGCCTGAGCGTGGCGATGTGGCAGTATTTAAATACCCACCACAGCCAACCGTTGATTACATTAAACGTGTAATCGGGTTACCGGGTGATCGTATCGCTTATCGTGGAAAACAGGTTTTCGTTCAAAAAGCATGTTCTGGAACAGACTGCACAGGGTTTAAAAAACTCGATCTTAACTTAGTAGAAATTGGTAAGTTTAAAGATCAAATGGTTGAATTACAGCAATATACAGAGCAACTTGGGGATGTTAAACATAACATTTTAATTAACCCTAGCCGCCCTGATTTAGCGCGTGATTTTTATCAGCAAGATAATCCGCCAACCCGTCAATATGAATGGGTTGTACCGGACGGTCATTACTTCATGATGGGTGATAACCGAGATAATAGTGCTGATAGCCGTTTTTGGGGTTTTGTTCCAGAAGCAAACTTAGTCGGCAAGGCTGTGTTCATTTGGACTAGTTTCGAATTTGAACGCGACCAAGATTCTTTATTACCGAGTTGGATACCAACTGGTATACGCTTTAGTCGTATTGGCAAGTTAAAATAATTATGACAATTTTATTAGAAAGATTACAAAACGTATTAGGCTATCAGTACAAAAATGATGGCTTGCTACAACAAGCACTGACGCACCGTAGTGCATACTTCAAGCATAATGAACGTCTTGAATTTCTTGGTGATTCAGTACTTGGCTTTATTATCTCGGATGCATTATTTGATAAGTTTCCTGAGGTACCAGAAGGCGATTTAAGCCGCATGCGTGCAACCCTAGTTAAAGGTCTTACTTTAGCTGAAATTGCGCGTGAGTTTGAACTAAGTGAATGTTTGATCTTAGGTCCTGGTGAATTAAAAAGCGGCGGTTTCCGTCGTGAATCTATCTTAGCAGATACTGTTGAAGCGCTTATTGGTGCTATGTATCTTGATAGCGATATTACGACTACACGTGAACGCGTACTGGCTTGGTATGCAACACGTTTAGCAGACATCAAACCTGGCATTGGCCAGAAAGATGCAAAAACACAGTTACAAGAATGGTTGCAAGGACGTAAGCAAGCTCTTCCACTGTATCAAGTAGTGGAAGTTAAAGGTGAAGCTCATAATCAAGAGTTCACTATTCATTGCGTTATTGAAGGCCTAGAGCAACCTGTTACAGGTAAAGGTACTAGTCGTCGTAAAGCAGAACAAGAAGCAGCTCAAAAAGCATTGGAGCAATTACAATGAGTGATATGACTTATAGCGGCTTTGTTGCTATCGTTGGCCGTCCTAACGTAGGCAAATCAACGTTACTAAACCGCATTCTGGGACAAAAGGTAAGTATTACCTCGCGTAAACCACAAACGACTCGTCACCGTATTCTAGGTATTGATACTGAAGAAAATCGTCAAACTGTGTTTGTTGATACTCCAGGTCTACACATTGATGAAAAACGTGCAATCAACCGTTTAATGAACCGTGCTGCAAGCAGTTCACTAAAAGATATTGATGTTGATGCTGTGGTATTTGTTGTTGATGGTACACGTTGGACCGAAGATGACGACATGGTATTGAACAAGCTACGTGATATTAAATGCCCAATTTATTTGGCTGTTAATAAAACCGATGCGATCAAAGATAAAGCGGAAGAATTAATGCCTCATCTACAGGTATTGGCTGAGAAGTTTAACTTCGCAGAAATCATCCCTATCTCTGCAACGAAAGGTACCAATGTAGAAATGCTACGTGGTATTTGTTCAAAGCAATTACAAGAAGGTGATTTTTACTTCCCTGAAGATTACGTAACGGATCGTTCTTCACGTTTCATGGCATCTGAAATCATTCGTGAAAAACTAATGCGTTTCACTGGTCAAGAATTGCCTTACTCTACTACGGTTGAGATCGAGCAGTTTAAAGTAAGTGAAAACGGCACATTCCATATCAATGCGCTAATTTTAGTTGAACGTGATACCCAAAAACGTATGGTTATTGGTAATAAAGGTTCGAAGCTAAAAACGATTGGTACTGAAGCACGACGTGACATGGAAACTTTGTTTGATAATAAAGTATTCCTAGAATGTTGGGTTAAAGTGAAATCAGGTTGGGCTGATGATGAACGTGCACTTCGTAGCTTAGGTTACGGAGATGAAGTGTAAATAGCTTTATTGCATGGACTTACAAAACGCCTTTGTACTGCACCGTCGTCCCTTTAAGGAGTCGAGTTTATTAATCGACTTCTTTACCATTAACGATGGTAAAATTTCGTTAGTGGGACGAGCAGGGCGAGGGCGTAAAAACAGTCAAAGTGCAATATTACAGCCGTTTACCTTACTTAATATCGCCTATGCCGGCAAAGGTGGATTAAAATCCATGCGTCAGGTCGAGGCGGTATCTAATTCATTACCGCTCTCAGGTAAGCATCTCTACGCCAGTTTTTATTTAAACGAATTGCTCTATCGTTTACTCGCCAGCGAACAAGCAAACCCCGAACTATTCTCTCATTACCAACATGCTTTATTAGCGTTAGCCAAACGAGATCCCCTTGAACCTTTATTGCGTGAATTCGAACTCAATTTAATGCAATGTTTAGGTAACATTGGTGCGTTAAGCTATTGTGCTGATACCATGGATGCTGTTTTTCCTGATCGTATGTATAAGTACGTACCACATGTTGGGATAGTGCCATCGATTTATAAAGTGGCTGTGGGTAGCTCATTTTTAGGAAAAGATTTGCTGGCATTCGAGCAAAGACAATTTAACCAAGAGAATTTAGCGGCTGCAAAACGCTTTTGTCGTCAAATTTTGTTACCCTACTTGGGCAATAAACCGCTGAAAAGCAGAGAACTGTTTATTAATAAGCCTGTGAAAAACAGATAACTTTTTATTAATAAGCGATAAGAACCAGATAGCTGTTTATTAATAGCCACTATAAAGTAGATAACTATTTATCAATAAGGGAATGAAACGTGAATAAGATCTTTTTAGGTGTCAACATTGACCATATCGCAACCCTACGCCAAGCACGAGGCACGACTTACCCTGATCCTGTACATGCTGCATCAGTAGCTGAACTAAACGGCGCAGATGGTATTACGGTGCATTTACGTGAAGACCGTCGCCACATTGTTGATCGCGATGTACGAGTGTTAAAAGAAACCATTCAAACACGCATGAATCTAGAAATGGCTGTTACGGCAGAAATGCTAGATATTGCTTGCGAGATCAAACCTGAGTTTGTTTGTTTAGTGCCTGAAAAACGTGAAGAGTTGACGACTGAAGGCGGTCTAGACGTACTTGGTCAGCAAGACAAGATCACGAAAGCGGTTACTCGTTTAAGCGAAGCTGGCATTTTAGTATCACTATTTATTGATGCAGATAAAGAACAAATTGATGCTGCTGTTGCAACGGGTGCTCCGTACATTGAAGTGCATACAGGCGCTTATGCAGATGCCGACTCTGAATCAGAGCAACAAGCGGAATTGAAAAAGATTTCTGCAGGCGTTAGCTATGCGCATAAAGCGGGATTAAAGGTGAATGCTGGTCACGGTCTGCATTACCATAACGTGCAACCAATTGCGGCTATTCCAGAAATTTATGAGTTAAATATCGGACATTCAATCATTGCTCGTGCAGCATTTGATGGTCTTGGTAAAGCGGTAAAAGATATGCAGGTTATTATGCAAGAAGCGCGTAATAACAGCTAAGCTAAACGCTATATTAGCCAATAAAAAGGAGCCTTTGCGGCTCCTTTTTTCATGATTTAATTTTTCTTTCTACAGCCTAGCTCGGTAAATAAGGTTGGGCTTCTTTTATTACCGTTTCAATGGCTTCTTGCAGCTCGAAAATTTCAGGTTCAACATCTTCAATTTCGGCGCCTTTACGTAATCCTCGCTCAATTTGATCCGCCAAATTCTGAATTGGTAATACGCCACAACATGCGGCACCACCATGGAATTTATGGATGATCTTCTTAAACTCGGAACGTGATAAGCTACGTGCAAGCGCTTGCTCTAAGTGCTCACTTATCTCGGGTAGGCTATTGATAAACATCTCTAGCATATCCATGGCAAGGTCTTCTTTACCCATTGAACGTTGTAGAGTCAGTGGCCAATCTAAAATATGATTTTGCACTGTACTATGATCATGTGACGAACTGCTCCACTGTTGTAGTGTACGTTTAAGAATAGATTCATCAATCGGCTTGGTTAAGTAATCATCCATGCCTTTACTCAGAAGACGGTCACGCTCGCCACTCATCGCATGTGCCGTAACTGCAATTATTGGAGTGGACTGGTTACGCGAACCGGAACGAATGGCTTTACAGGCGCTAATACCATCCATAATGGGCATTTGAATATCCATAAAGATAATATCAAAGTCCATCTGATTAGCTTTAGCAACAGCCTCTGCGCCATTGCTACAGCTTTCTATCTTAGTGACCGAATCCGCTAACATCGCGCTAATTAATTTTAGATTTGCTGGGTTATCATCAACCGCTAAAATAGAGATATCAACCTTGGCCTTTGGTTTTTCTATTTTCAGCTGTGGTATTGGCTGCTCTGCTGGCTTGTCTAAATAAGCTAATGCATTCACTAGTTTACGATGATTACATGGCTTAGTCAGGCAGTGTCTTGCGCCTACGCGAATAATTTCTTCTTGTAAGCAAGGGTCTGAAGAGTTAATTAATACCACCACTGCGGCATCCAGATCATGACACTGACTCATCTTGTTATACATAGGTGTTAACTTGGTTTCATCATTCTGAGCAATCACAACACAGTGATAAGGCTGATTGATGTAATGCTGCCACTCTGCTTCTGTCGCACAATGGAGTACATCAAGATCCCAGCTATTAAGCAGTGATATTAATGAGCGTGCAGAGTAGTTATCAGCTTCGTAGAGTAATACTTGTTTACCTTTAAAGTCACTGACTGGTAACGGTTCAGACACTGAATTTGAGGTAACATTGAATTTGAGTGAAAATTTGAAATTAGAACCTTGGCCTAAATCAGAGTCCAATGATATTTCACCACCCATAAATTCAACTAAGCGTTGTGTGATCACCAGTCCTAACCCTGTACCGCCATAGCGACGTGAAATACTGGTGTCGGCTTGGTTAAAGGCTTCAAATAGCTGCGCTTGTTGTTGCTCTGAAATACCAATACCGGTATCGCGAATATTTGTTTGGATAGTGACGCTATTACCTGCCCATTCAAGCAATTCAATATGAATATCAATATTACCTGTTTCAGTAAACTTGATCGCATTACCGAGTAAGTTAGTGATCACTTGTTGGAAGCGGAACGGATCACCAATTATGCCGTCAGGCACATTTTTATCAACGTGTAGCGACAACTCAAGACCTTTATCATGCACTGTTGGTGCAAGTAATATGGCGGCTTCTTCAATGGTATCTCGTAAGTTGAAAGGGATTTGTTCTAGGGTTAATTTACCCGCTTCAAGTTTAGAGAAATCGAGAATATCATTAATAATACTGAGTAAGTTCTTCGCCGATTTTTCAATGGTCTGCAAGTAATCGGTTTGATTTGGACTTAATGATGTTTTTAATAGCTGACGAGAGAAACCAATAACACCATTGAGTGGGGTTCTTAATTCATGACTCATGTTGGCCAAGAACTCTGACTTAACTTGCGCAGCAGCCTGTGCACGTTTCTTTGCCATATCCAATTCAATATTTTGAATTTCAATCTGCTCTAAGGTTTCACGTAAATCAGATGTTGCTTGATCAATATTCTGCTGCATCTCTTCATGATAAGCCGACAACGACTTAGCCATGGAGTTAATACCATTCTTGAGTAGTGCTAATTCACCGGTATGCTCACCAGTTACCCTGGCATCAAGTCGACCTTCTCTGATCCTATCCACGACAGTAACCATGTCGGTAATAGGCTGAGTCACGTTTTTAACTAATCGCCACGAGAAGATAAGGGCGGTAAAAAAGCCCAGTAATACAATGAATACGGAAACGGTCGTATCACGATATTGCAGTAATATGGCTTTATCTCGAATAAGTTGAATCGATAAATAACCGAGTATTTGTTCTGGGTTTTCTAAGCTTAACGGAAAATTATTGGTATCGATTTCAGCAATAATAGGGGAGCGAAGAATAATATAATCATCCAGTACCTCGACTTGTGTCGTCTCCGGCATTTTGCTCTTATCGGGATTTTTTAGAACAGAGAAATTACGGTGATAATTACTGGTGACAAAAAGCTTATTATTGGTATCAAAAATCGCAATACTTTTAATCGTGGGGGCAAACTTACGGTGAGTTAAACCGAGGAGTTTTTTAAGTGATTCTCGGCTGTTTTGCAACATCCCGTACTCACTTGCGATGGCCAGTGGCTCAATAATATTGATGCCCTGTTCAATAAGCACTGTCTCTAACTGCTGATAGCGGTTAAAGGTGAAATAGCTGGCTAATAATGTACCGATCAAAATGGTCGGGAAAATAGTCAGCGACATTACTTTGGCACGAAGTCCGTATTTAGTCATAAAGTCATCTTATTGGTATCGGGTTTAATGCCATCTGCAGAAGTTATTTAAAGTATAAAGCGGGAAAGCAGGTTAGAATAATACCCTAATGATGACATAGGCAATAGTTGTATATCAATATGGCGCAAATTTTTAAAGCAAAAAAAGTACAAAAAACTCCGAGTAAAGCGGTCGAGATCACTATTGAAAAGCTAGATCACCAAGGTCTAGGTTTGGGTCGTCTTGATGGCAAAGCGATATTTGTTGCAGGTGCACTACCTGGCGAGCGAGTATCAGTGAATATTATTGAGCAAAAAAAGCAATATGCGAAAGCAACCTTAAGAAAAGTATTAACGCCATCAGAGCAGCGAATTGAGCCTGCATGTCCACATTATGCAACGTGTGGCGGCTGTAGTTTACAAACATTAGCGTGCGACGATCAGGCCGATTATAAGCAAACGGCCTTGTTTAGTTTATTACAAAATTTCAGTAAAAATGATGATATTGAGTTTGCAGAACCGATTTTGTCACAACCTTGGCAATACCGTCGCACCGCACGTTTAAGTGTGATGTTTGATCGTAAGGCAAAGAAATTGGCATTTGGCTTCCGTGAGCGTAACAGTAAATCATTGGTTTCGATTAATGAATGTCCCGTATTAGAACCAGCCTTATCTGCATTGATCCAGCCATTACGTCAATTACTTGCTACGCTTACTGTGCGTCGTGATTTAGGCCATATTGAATTGTTTGCTGTTGATTCTGGCATTATTTGTTTGTTCCGTATTTTAAAACCATTAAACGATAAAGATCTGGCGCTATTACAAGCATTCGCCAGTGAACAGCAGTTAAGTATTTATTTACAGCCAGAGCCTGAGTCGGTACTTAAGCTAACTCCAGACACTCCCGCTGCATGGTATCAGTTAGCGGATGGCGAGTTTAAGTTAAGCTTTACACCGGGTAATTTCATTCAAGTTAATCCAATTGTGAACAACCAGATGGTAGAGCAAGCAATTAATTGGCTTGAACTTACTCCGGAAGACAAGGTCTTAGACCTGTTCTGTGGTGGTGGTAACTTTAGCTTACCTATTGCGCGTTTATGTCATTCTGTTGTTGGTGTTGAAGGCGTTGATGAAATGGTGCGACAGGCACAAGTCAATGCAGCTGCGAACAATGTCGATAATGCTAAATTCTACCAAGCGGACTTATCAGCTGATTTTTCTAAACTGCCTTGGGCAAAAAACAGTTTTGATAAAGTATTATTAGATCCTGCTCGAGCGGGTGCCGCAGAAACTGTGCAATATTTACATAAACTAAAAGTGAAGAAAATTGTCTATGTATCTTGCAATCCAGCGACATTAGCGCGAGACTCGAAGTTGTTGATGGAAAAGCATTATAAATTAACACGCCTTGGTATGATTGATATGTTCCCACAAACGGGGCATGTTGAGTCAATGGCGTTATTTGAACGCGTTTAGAGATAGACGTGTGTATTTTGGTTTAATCTTGTTAGGAATTAAGACATGGTTGCGGTACGTGATTCTCATTTGACCAACCCGGAAGACTTTGATGCGAAGACCTGGACGTCTTCGCTAGCACTCACCTCGACAGAGCAAGATGAATTATTTGAGTTATATTCTCAATTAGCATTAAAAGAAGCAGCTGAATCCCTTGAGGATGAGGCTGAGCTCCGTTACCCGTTATTGGCTTACGGGGTGGAAATGATCGAAATATTAATGACGATGGATATGGACATGGAGACCTTAAAGGTAGCTTTGTTGTATCCATTTTTCGATGCCAAATTATATGATAACGAAGAAATTGAAACGTTATTTGGTAGCAAGTTATTACCCCTATTAGTTGCTGTAGTCGAAATGGATGCAATCCGTACGCTACAAGCGAAATCACAAAAACCATCAGAAACGCAAATCGATAATTTACGCCGTATGCTCATGGCGATCGTTGATGATGTACGTGCAATTGTGATCAAGCTAGCTGAACGTATCTGTCATCTTCGTCAGGTAAAAAATGCCTCTGAAGAAGAGCGCGTATTAGCAGCAAAAGAAATTGCCGATATTTATTCCCCATTAGCCAACCGTTTAGGTATTGGTCAATTGAAGTGGGAGCTGGAAGATTTATCATTCCGTTATTCGCATCCAGATACGTATAAGCAAATTGCGAAGTTATTACTTGAACGCCGTATCGACCGTGAAGAGTTTATTGATAGCTTTGTATCGCAAGTTAAAACGGGTGTTGAAGCTGCTGGTGGTCGTGTTGAAGTATATGGCCGTCCTAAGCATATCTATAGCATCTGGAAAAAGATGCAGAAGAAGAACTTAGACTTCACTGGTCTTTATGATGTACGAGCAGTACGTGTGATCGCTGCAGAGTTGCAAGATTGCTATGCTGCTTTAGGTGTTATTCATAACTTATTCCGTCCCATTCCAAGTGAATTTGATGATTACGTGGCAAATCCAAAAGCCAATGGTTATCAATCTATTCATACTGTTGTTGCGGTTGGTGATGAAAATAAAGCCGTTGAAGTGCAGATCCGTACAAAACAAATGCATGATGACGCTGAGTTAGGTGTTGCTGCACATTGGCGTTACAAAGAAGGCGCAGATACGACCAAGAAAGGTAGCTACGAAGAGAAAATTGCTTGGCTACGTAAACTACTGGCATGGCAAGATGACATGGCTGAAAGCGGTAGCTTGGTTGATGAGCTACGCAGTCAGGTATTTGATGATCGTGTGTATGTGTTTACGCCAAAAGGTGATGTGGTTGATATGCCACAAGGTTCAACACCGCTTGATTTTGCTTACTATGTGCATAGCATGGTTGGTCATCGCTGTATTGGTGCCAAGATCAGTGGACGTATTGTTCCGTTTACTTACGAATTGCAAACGGGTGATCAGATTGAGATCATTACTCAGAAAAACCCGAACCCAAGTCGCGACTGGCTATTACCAAACCTTGGTTATGTAAAGTCTGCACGCGCACGTGCCAAGATTAATACTTACTTTAAGCGTCTTGATCGCGACAAGAATGTAGCTGCTGGTAAAGACATGTTAGAAGGTGAGTTGCATAAGCTCAAACTACACCTGTCTGATGCAAGCTGTGCCTTTGAGCGCTTTAATGCCAATACAATGGATGATTTATTAGCGCAGGTTGGTAGTGGTGATGCACGTCTTAATCAAGTTATTAACCATATCAAAGTATTGCTATTACAGCCAAGTGCGGAAGAAGAAGACAAACTCGCATTAGAGTTGGTTGATCAGCAAGTACAGAAATCACAAAACCAGACGAAGAAAAAACGTAATAAAGACCATATTGTTGTAGAAGGTATGGGAAATCTGATGACGCATATTGCCAATTGTTGTCAGCCAATTCCCGGAGATGACATTGTTGGTTATATCACTCAAGGTCGTGGTATCTCGATTCACCGTAATGGCTGCTTACAGTATGCGGATTTAAGTAATCGTCAACCAGAGCGCATTATTGACGCGGTATGGGGTGGTGATTTTAGCGGTGGCTATGTTGTGACATTGGTTGTACATGCGAGTGATCGCAGCGGCTTGTTACGCGATTTAACCACTATCTTTGCAAATGATCGTATTCATGTTGTTGGTATGATTACGCGTTCGGATCCGAAGTTACAAACTGCCACGTTAGAAATCAATATTGAGCTTTATAATATTGATACCCTCAGCCACTTGATTAATCGCATGACTCAAGTGAAAGGCGTGATCTATGCGAAGCGTTTAAAATAAAGAGATAACGCTGCTTTGTTATATAGCCAAGCTATTTCAAGGTGTGCAGTGAGAAAACCGAAAGGGAAGTAGCTATCTACTTCCCTTTATTTTATTGAAAATAGTCCAATAGCCTGTAGACAACATTGACTTCAATCCTGCATATATAAATACCCAGTCGTTCATACCTAACTACCCAGTTAACTTTTATCAATAATTTAATTTGATATACCTCTAAATTTCTTCATCTTTATTTGCTATATTTTATAATGCAACGAAGTGTTGTGTTTATTTGATGTAGCTTGTTAAAGAGCATGGTTTTTTATGCACTAGACCGATAAGACATAATTAAATTCAAGGAAGAATATTAATGAAACGAAAGACATTTTCAGTTCGCTTTACTGTCGGCACTATGTTTATAGTCGCGACCCTCATTACTGGATTAGTCGCAGTGTCTCTGCAATACCACTTCAGTAAAAAGATGGCGATAGAGCACACAGTACAACGTTTATCTAACGCCTCTTCTGAGTTATCTGAATATATGCAAACCTTAGAGCGGGATGCTGCTAATACTGCGCGCTTATTAGTTTCCATTAGCCATATTTTTGATATTCAGTCTAATGAGGCCGATTTACGTAATATTCTCGCCGAGGTGATGACCGAAAATAGATTGTTTTACAGTATCTATATTGGTTCAGATAACGATGATTTTTATCAAGTGATTAATCTCGAATCTTCGCCAATTGTACGGGAAAAGATCACAGCAAGTAGCAATGACCGCTGGGTTGTTATTAAGATAACAGGCGATCGGCTGAAGCGAATTCGTGAAACGTATTATTACGATAGTGAGTTTGTATTACGAGAGGTAAAGACGACCAAAAGTAACTACTTTCCAACCGAAAGACCTTGGTATGAGGCCGCGAATACAGATTCGGTATTTAAAACTAAACCCTACTTATTTCAGCATTTAAAAATAACGGGTCAAACTTACTCACTTAAATTGAAAGATAGCCATAGCCACAATTCAGAGCAACCTCACAGTCGTATTTTAGGTATTGATATCGTACTGTCGTCTGTTGCGGAAAAATTGTCGAATAATTCATTCGATTTTGATGATACAAGTGAAATTGAATCTTACCTATATACAAAATCGGGTGAGGTTATATCTTCGAGTCTTCAAGCTGCTAAGCATATTGCTATCCCAGAATCGAATATATTGGAATTAACTGCACTGCAGCAGCGTGCGATTAATACAGCCGCTAAAATAAAGATTTCAAATCAAAATGACTGGGCGCCGATTGATTTTTCTGTATCTGGAAAGCCACAGGGTTATGCCATCGATATATTATTATTGATAGAGGAAATGACGGGTATTGATTTTGAGTTTATTAATGGCTTTTCTTGGTTCGAGCTACTTGATAAGTATAACAATGGCTCTCTTGATGGATTGCATTCATTATTGAAAGTCCAGCGTAATAACCCCTCTGGTATCTATAGCGAACCTATTTACGGTTTTAACTTTGCTTTAGTGAGGCATAGAAGTAGTACGGATGTTGAAAACTATGCCGAACTAGCAGGGCAAAGAGTGGCTATTCTATCGGGCTGGGCTATTGCTGCTAAGTTACGTCAAAATTTCCCCACTATTGAACTGATTGAGTTTGATGATCGAAATGCGGCATTTAAATCTGTTTCGGAGGGGAGCACTGATGCATTTCTTGATTTAAAGCCGGTACTCATTTCTGGTCTTACCCAATACTTCTATAAAAACCTTAAACTGAACGATAATATTGCTGACCTCACTGAGCTGCTTCCTTCGATGTTTTACATTTTACTGAAACCAGAGATGCATAATCTTATACCTATTATTAATGCTGCAATTGCAAATATTAGTGATGAGCAACGAACTGCATTGGCGAGTAAATGGTTAGGGGGAAAAGGGATACGGGATAATATGATGGTGCCTTACCAAGACTTAGTATCGCTAACGGTATTGCAAGGCAATCATGATCAGATTATTGAGCGTGCTATCAATGGACAAGAAAGTTTAGTTTATATCAGTCCAGTTAAAGCGGGCGCTAATTCCGAAGAATTTTTCGCTGTTGTAATCCCCAAAAAAGTGATTTACAAAAAGGTGAATGAACGAATAAAAATATCTATTTTAGTGACAGTCATTTTCATTTTATTAATGCTCCCGTTAGCTTGGTTATTTGGCTCTCCAGTGGTGAGGCCTATCCGACAATTGCGCCTTGAAACAAGGAAAGTACAAGAACGACAGTATGATGATGTGCAACTTGTGGATACGCCAATCAAAGAAATTTGGGAATTATCTGAAGCCATGGTCGCGATGGCGAACGATTTACAACAATATGAAACGGCACAAGATGAATTCTTAGAAGCGTTTATTAAACTTATTGCACAAGCGATTGATGATAAGTCTAAATATACGGCTGGCCATTGTAACCGTGTACCTGAGATCGGCATGATGCTTGCGGATGTCGTAGAGCAATGTGACACGGCACCGTTCAAAGACTTTAAATTTGCCAATGCGGATGAAAAGCGTGAATTTAGAATAGCGGCTTGGTTACATGACTGTGGCAAGATCACGACCCCTGAATATATCGTTGATAAAGGCACTAAGTTAGAGGCAAATTATAACCGTATTCACGAAGTTCGTACGCGATTTGAAGTGCTATGGCGTGATGCTGAAATTGCAGCATTAAAGCAGCAAATAGCAACACCTGAACAGCAACTCGTGATTGATATAGAACTGAAGAAGAAGCAACAAAAACTGACCGATGATTTCGCATTTATAGCGGCATCAAATGTTGGCGGTGAGTTTATGAGTGATGATAAAAAAGCCCGTGTGAAGGTGTTATCAGAGCAAACATGGTTACGCCACTTTGATGATAGTTTGGGCCTTTCTTCAGTTGAAGAACTCGTGAAAAAGACGTCGTCAAATGCAGCTCTACCTGTGGTTGAAAAACTGCTTTCAGACAAATCAGAACATATTGTTCAGCGTGATAGAAAAGTGGAGTTTGACCCTAAATTTGGTATTAAGATGGATGTGCCTGAGCATCAATATAATTTAGGTGAGGTGTACAACCTAACGATTAGTCGCGGTACGTTAACGGCTGAAGACAGGTATAAGATTAACGAGCATATGATCAGTACAATTAAAATGTTAGAAAATCTCCCATTTCCACCTGAACTGAGTCGGGTTCCACGCTATGCCTCAACGCATCATGAAACGTTAAAAGGCACGGGTTACCCACGTAAATTGACAGGAGAAGACCTTTCAATTCCAGAACGTATCTTAGTGATCGCGGATATCTTTGAAGCTCTGACTGCGTCTGACCGTCCTTATAAGAAAGCAAAACCTGTCAGTGTCGCGGTTGATATCATGTACAAGATGGCCTTGGACCAACATTTGGATATCGAGTTATTTAAACTATTTTTACAAAGTGGTACGCATGTTAAATATGCGCAGGAATACCTGAAGCCGGAGCAACTCGATGAAATTGATTTAGACAAATATTTGCAGCCTGAACAGATAAGTGAGGATGATTCAAACAGATATTTAACTGCTTCGTAATTATGAGAACGCGCGGTGAGTCATCTTCTAGATGATTTACTGCGTGTTATAAACTGCTCTCCTTTAATTTAGCCCCCTCCAAACGTAATGAATATCATTATATACTCACTGATAAATCATTTAGTCTCAGTTTATGGCCCCGTTTAATTTAATGGGGCTGAAGCTCGGGATTACATTGTTAAATTGAATTAATAGGACTTATTTTGAAAGAAAAGTACACGATTAATGATTTACGTCATATGGTTGACCAATTACGTAACCCAGATACAGGCTGCCCTTGGCATTTGCAGCAGGATTTTAAATCGATCACTAAATTTACTCTAGAAGAAGCGTACGAAGTTGTTGATGCAATAGAGAATAATGATACTTCAGGGTTAGAAGGGGAGTTGGGAGATTTACTTTACCATGTTCTTTATTACGCACGGTTAGGACAAGAACAAGCCTTATTTAGCTTTGATGATGTAATTCAACAACTCGCTGAGAAATTAATCCAGCGTCACCCTCATGTTTTTGGTGAAATAAAACTACAGTCTAAGTCCGAAATTATTGATGCATGGCAAAAACAAAAATCAAAAGAGCGTTTAGAAAGTCATGATAAAACGACTCATCACAGTGCTTTAGATAATATTCCAAACGCATTACCAGCCCTTGTTCGAGCGGCAAAAATACAACAGCGTGCTGCTGATGTTAAGTTTGATTTCGAACATTATAAGCAAGCATTATCAAAGGTTTATGAGGAGGTTGATGAAGTTGTTGAAGAAGCGGATGCTAGTATTGTAGATATGGAAAAACTTGAAGAGGAACTCGGTGATTTACTGTTCTCTGTTGTGAATGTGACACGGCATTTAAAGCAAGACCCTGAGCAAGCACTCCGTAAGGCAAATGAAAAGTTTGAAAAAAGATTTAGGCAGGTAGAAGTACTTGCATTACAGAATGGTAAGGAGTTAAGTGACTGTTCTATAAGTGAAATGGAGTCGTTTTGGCAAAAAGTGAAATAAAATTACAACATATGATCTACCGCACAGTTATAGAAAAACGGCAATGGTATACTTGTCAACATTGTGGGATGAGGGGGATTTGTTTATAATGTCGTCCCTTCTGGTATATATTCAATAATACACATTTAATCCCTAACAACTTCAGGTTATGTATGACAACTAAGTACGTTTTTGTTACTGGTGGGGTAGTATCCTCATTAGGTAAAGGTATTGCGGCAGCATCATTAGCAGCTATTTTAGAAGCGCGTGGCTTAAAAGTCACAATGATGAAACTAGACCCTTACATTAACATTGATCCGGGCACAATGAGCCCTATTCAACATGGTGAAGTATTCGTAACGGACGATGGTGCTGAGACAGATCTAGATTTAGGTCACTATGAGCGCTTTATTCGTACTCACATGACTAAACGTAATAACTTTACAACAGGTAAAGTGTATTCATCAGTGCTTGCTAAAGAGCGCCGTGGTGATTACTTAGGTGCAACGATTCAGGTTATCCCACACATTACAAATGAGATCAAAGAACGCGTTATCGCGGGCAGTGAAGGCTTTGATGTTGCTGTAGTAGAAGTGGGCGGTACGGTAGGTGATATCGAATCTCAACCTTTCCTAGAAGCATTACGCCAAATGGGCGTGCAACTAGGTCGTGACCACACAATGTTTATGCATTTAACATTAGTACCTTTCTTAGGTGCTGCTGGTGAAGTTAAAACAAAACCAACACAACACTCAGTAAAAGAGTTACGTTCAATTGGTATTCAGCCTGACATTCTAATTTGTCGTTCTGATCGTAATGTACCAGCGAACGAACGCGCTAAAATCTCGTTATTCTGTAACGTAGAAGAAAAAGCCGTTATCTCACTGAAAGATGTAGACAGTATTTATAAAATTCCTGCGCTATTAAAATCACAAGGTTTGGACGAGCTAATTGTTAAGCGTTTTGGCTTAACTGCACCAGAAGCCGATCTAGCTGAGTGGGAACAGGTAATTTTCGAAGAAGCTAACCCAACTGATGAACTTGTTATCGGTATGGTTGGTAAATACATCGAACTACCAGATGCTTACAAATCAGTAAATGAAGCACTTAAACATGGTGGTTTGAAAAACCGTTTCAGCGTGAAAATCAAATATATTGATTCACAAGATCTTGAAGCGAAAGGCACAGATATTCTGAAAACTGTTGATGGTATCTTGGTACCAGGTGGTTTCGGTGAACGTGGCGTTGAAGGTAAAATCCTTGCAGCAAAATTTGCACGTGAGAACAAGGTACCTTACTTCGGTATTTGTTTAGGTATGCAAGTAGCGTTAATCGAATTCGCACGTAATGTTGCTGGTCTAGAAGGCGCACATTCAACAGAATTCAACCCAGAAACGAAGTTCCCTGTAGTTGGTCTAATTACAGAGTGGATTGATGAATCAGGTAACGTTGAAGAGCGTACAGATACATCAGATCTGGGTGGTACTATGCGTCTAGGTGCACAACTATGTCATCTTAAAGCGGGTAGTAAAGTAAGAGAAATGTACGGTAGTGCGACGATTAAAGAACGTCATCGTCACCGTTATGAAGTTAACAACAACCTTCTACCTAAAATCGAAAAAGCAGGCCTAAAAGTAACAGGTTTATCTGCAGATAAGAAATTAGTAGAGATTGTTGAGAATCCGAATCATCCTTGGTTTGTTGCTGCTCAATTCCACCCGGAATTCACTTCAACACCACGAGATGGTCACGCATTATTTGAAGGATTCATTAATGCTGCTGGTGAAAATAAAAAATCATCAACTAGCTAATCAGAGATTTTAATATTAGTGCCGCGGTAACGCGGCATACTTAAATTTTTAATAGTTAAGGAAATCAAAAATGTCTAAGATCGTTAAAGTTCTAGGTCGCGAAATCATGGATTCACGTGGTAACCCAACGGTAGAAGCAGAAGTTCATCTTGCTGACGGTTCTATCGGTATGGCTGCTGCACCATCTGGCGCATCAACTGGTTCTCGTGAAGCGCTTGAATTACGTGATGGCGATAAAGCGCGTTACTTAGGTAAAGGCGTACTTAAAGCTGTTTCAGCTGTAAACGGTCCAATTGCTGAAGCACTAGCTGGTAAAGATGCAATTGCACAAGCTGAGCTTGATCAAATCATGATCGATCTAGATGGCACTGAAAACAAAGCTTTATTTGGCGCAAACGCGATCTTAGCTGTTTCTTTAGCTGCAGCTAAAGCTGCTGCAATCTCTAAGAAAGTTCCTCTTTATGCTCACATTGCTGATCTAAACGGTACTTCTGGTGAATACTCTATGCCTCTTCCAATGATGAACATCATCAACGGTGGCGAGCATGCGGATAACTCTGTAGATATCCAAGAATTCATGATCCAACCTGTTGGCGCTGAAAACTTCCGTGAAGGTCTACGTATGGGTGCTGAAGTATTCCATAGCCTTGCTAAAGTACTTAAAGCTGACGGTCACTCAACAGCTGTTGGTGATGAAGGTGGTTTCGCTCCTAACCTAGCGTCAAACGAAGCTGCACTTGCTGCAATTAAAGTTGCTGTTGCAAACGCGGGTTATGAACTAGGTAAAGACATCACTTTAGCGATGGATTGTGCTGCATCTGAGTTCTACGACAAAGAAGCAAACATCTACGATCTTAAAGGTGAAGGTAAGAAATTCACTTCTGAAGAGTTCAACTACTTCTTACAAGATCTAACTAAAGAATATCCAATCGTTTCTATCGAAGATGGTCTTGATGAGTCTGATTGGGATGGTTTCGCACACCAAACTAAACTAATGGGTGATAAAATCCAATTAGTTGGTGACGATCTATTCGTAACAAACACTAAGATTCTTAAGCGTGGTATCGACAACGGTATCGCTAACTCAATCTTAATCAAATTTAACCAAATTGGTTCACTAACTGAAACGTTAGCTGCAATCAAAATGGCTAAAGATGCTGGTTTCACAGTTGTTATCTCTCACCGTTCAGGTGAAACTGAAGATTCAACAATTGCTGACCTAGCTGTTGGTACATGTGCTGGCCAAATCAAAACTGGTTCATTAAGCCGTTCTGATCGTGTTGCTAAGTACAACCAACTTCTACGTATCGAAGAAGCACTAGGTTCAAAAGCACCATACAACGGTCTTAAAGAGGTTAAGGGTCAAGCTTAATCCGCTTAACTGTTAATTCTGAATAGATTAAAAAACCCGCTTTTTAGCGGGTTTTTTTTATTTATACGCTAACCAATCTCTGCATTATATGTGACAATAACTGATTCATTTACGGGATGATTGTCATGCGCCTGCTTTATCTTATATTAATCTCAATTCTCAGCCTGCTGATTTACCATTTTATTGCCGGTAACAACGGTTTGATGGACTATAAACGTATCGAGCGTGAAGTTGCCGTCCAACAAACAAATAATCAATTATTAATCGACCGCAATACAGCCTTAAAGAATGAGATCTTAGATCTACGCAATGGTAATGATGCAATCGAAGAGCGTACGCGTAACGAACTGGGTATGATCAAAGAAGGTGAAACTTTCTACCGTATTATTAATGACGATAACTAGGTAATAGAGATGACTGAACAATTTATTGCGGTTGTCCCTGCCGCTGGTGTTGGTGCCAGAATGGGCGCTAACATTCCTAAGCAATATCTGATGTTACAAGGTAAAACCGTTATTGAGCATACGTTAACGGCACTATTGAGCCACCCACGTATTGCACAAGTCGTGGTTGCACTCGGTCCTGAGGACGGTTGGTTTGCCGATCTTACTATTGCTAATGACCCCGCAATTATCCGTGTTAATGGTGGTAAAGAGCGAGCTGACTCTGTATTAGCCGGTTTACAGGCTTGTCAGGATTACAAGTGGGTACTTGTACATGATGCGGCTAGACCTTGTATAAATCACACTGATGTCGATAGTCTTATTGATAGCGCGTTAACATCAGAATACGGTGCTATTTTAGGGTGTCAGGTTCGCGATACGATGAAACGTACTGATGCACAAGGTAATATTATTGCGACTGTCGATCGTGATTTGTTATGGCATGCATTAACACCGCAGATGTTCCCTGTTAAATTACTAACAGAAGCGTTAACGACGGGCTTAGCTGATAATGCCAATATTACAGATGAAGCGTCAGCTATCGAGCTCTTAGGGCTAATGCCTAAGATGGTTATCGGCCGTGCTGATAATATTAAAATCACACGCCCAGAAGACATGCCGCTAGCAACATTGTTTTTACAACAATCAACGAATGATAATAAATAGGGAAGGTATTTAATGTTTAGAATTGGTCATGGTTTTGATGTTCACAAATTTGGTAATGCAGGTCCTGTGATGATTAACGGTGTTGCGATCCCTTATGAGCAAGGTTTCTTGGCGCATTCTGATGGTGATGTTGCTTTACATGCGATTTGTGATGCCTTACTTGGCGCGCTGGCTCTTGGCGATATTGGTCACCATTTCCCTGATACATCTGCAGAATTTGAAAACATTGATAGCCGTATTTTATTACGAGATGTGTTTAGTAAAGTGAAGGAACTGGGTTATCGCATTGGTAATTTAGATGTCACCATCATTGCACAAGCACCTAAGATTGCACCGCATATTCAAGCAATGCGTGCTGTGTTAAGTGATGATCTTGAAACAGATATATCAACCGTAAATGTAAAAGCGACAACGACAGAAAAACTTGGTTTTACAGGACGTAAAGAAGGCGTTGCATGTGAAGCTGTCGTACTATTAATGAAAAATACTTAAGTTATTAAGAAAGAATACAAAAGCGAAACCAATTAATGCAAACTAACCCTAATGTGGAGAGAACAATGCTTCCTGAATTTGAATATCTATATGGCAAACCTAGCGTAACAGGTTTTATTAAGCAGGAAGCTGCCGATTTTGTGGTTATTGAAGACCTTGGTTTTGAATTGACGGGAGAAGGTGAACATATCTTCATCTCTATCCGTAAAGAAGGCGAAAATACCCAATATGTTGCTCGTGCATTAGCGAAAGCGGCAGGTGTAGCAGATAAGCACGTGAGTTATGCAGGTCTTAAAGATCGCCATGCGATCACTGAGCAATGGTTTGGTATCCACATGCCGGGTAAAGAAACACCTGATTTCTCGGTTGTTGAAACGGATCAGATTAAAGTATTAAAAGTTGTGCGTCACAACAAAAAATTACGTACAGGCGCACTTAAAGGTAATCAGTTTACTTTAAAATTGACCGATTTAAGCAGTACCGATGGACTGCTTGAACGTTTAGAGAATATCAAAACGACAGGTGTGCCAAATTACTTTGGTGAGCAACGATTCGGTCGTAATGGTAGCAATATCACGTATGCAAAAGAGATGTTTGCAGGCAAAAAAATTAGAGACCGTAATAAGCGTAGTTTTTACATTTCAGCTGCCCGTAGTTTACTGTTTAATCGCGTAGTCAGTGACCGTATTAGTCAAGATAAATGGCAAACTGCAATGCCAGGCGATTGCTTTATCTTACAAGGTTCGAACTCTTTCTTCGCTGAAGAAACATTAAGTGATGATATTGTCGAACGTGTTGCACAAGGCGCATTACAGCTATCTGCACCGTTAGTAGGTAAAGGTAATAGCAGTGCGATGAGTGATGCACTTGCTTTTGAACAAAGCATTGTTGAAGAGTATCCAGAGCTACTTGAAGGCTTAATTGCTGCGGGTCTACGTCAAGAACGCAAAGCCTTATTATTACGTCCACAAAACTTTAGTTATGAACTGGCTGATAACAGCTTAACAGTGAGTTTCTATCTCCCGTCAGGTTGTTTCGCGACAAGTGTTGTACGTGAATTGATTGAAGAAAAAGTTGTTATCCGTCATTTTGACCAAGAGCCTAAATCAGGAACCCTATGATCGAACTTGGTAATACAGGTGTTGCAGGGCAGCGTATAAAATCGTTGCTCGAACAACAAGGGATTAAAGATCCTCGTGTATTAACTGCGATACAAGATACCCCTCGGGACTATTTTGTTGAAGAAGCATTCGCGTTGCAGGCTTGGGGTAACCAAGCGTTGCCAATTGGTGCTGGGCAAACTATATCTCAGCCGTATATTGTAGCGCGTATGACCGAGTTGTTATTGCAGACTAAACCACAGCGTGTATTAGAAATTGGTACTGGCTCTGGCTATCAAACGGCTATTTTGGCGCAAGTGTTTCCCCGTGTTTATTCTGTAGAGCGTATTCAAGCTTTGCAGTGGCAAGCTAAACGTCGATTAAAAAACCTTGATCTACATAATATCGTAATGAAATATGGTGATGGTTGGCAAGGCTGGCAGAGTAAAGGGCCTTTCGATGCCATTATTGTGACTGCTGCTCCAGCGAGCGTACCACAAGCATTATTAACGCAATTGGTCGATGGCGGGCAACTAATTCTACCATTAGGTGTCGAATCTCAAGTATTACAAGTGATTACGCGTAACGGTGACATCTATACAAGTCAAAATATTGAAAACGTGCGTTTTGTTCCTCTAATTAATGGAGAGTTGGCGTGAAAACATGGAGGCAAAACTCCACTCATAGAGGTTTACGCAATATACGCCGATGGAAGTTATGGCATAGCATAGCGGCTTACTTTTTTTTAACTCAGTTAGTTGGTTGTTCTACAGCTAACTATAGTCCTGCACCTGTTACTAGCGTTCAGGGTTATAAAACAGAATTAAAGTCACGTATTAGTACGTCTACTTATCGCGTTAAAAAAGGGGAAACCTTATATGCGATTGCGTGGCGTAGTAATCAAGATTTCAAGCATTTAGCTGCATTGAATAACATTCCCAATCCATATCAAATTTATCCAGGGCAAGTGCTCAAGCTAACGGGTAAAATACCGAAGTCATCATATAAAAAACTGACACCGGTAAAAGTAGCAAAAACAGCAAAAACAGCAAGTAAAAAACCGACTAAAACGAGTGTTAAAGCGCCATCTCGCCCATTAGCGAAGCCTGCACCGACAAAGACTGTAGTCGCTAAAGCTAAGCCGCCGGTTAAAACAAAACCACCGGTAAAGGCGAAGCCTCCAGTTGTTAAAGCGCCGAAGCCATCTGTTGCTAAAGTATCGAAACCTAAGGCTGTGAATAATAATAAATTGTCATGGGCGTGGCCGGCATCAGGCAAGTTAATTAGCACTTATTCGAGCAGTAAGACAGGACAGCAAGGGGTCAATATCGCGGGTTCATTAGGCCGTAATGTATTGGCTTCAGAAGCGGGTCGCGTGGTTTATTCTGGTAATGGTCTACGTGGTTACGGCAATCTAATCATCATCAAACATAATGATGATTATTTAAGTGCTTATGCCTATAATCAAAAGCTACTTGTGAAAGAACAACAGTGGGTTAAGTCTGGTCAGAAGATTGCAAGTATGGGTAACACGGGACCTAATTCGGGTGCTGAACTGTATTTTGAAATTCGCTATCGCGGCAAGCCGGTTAACCCTATGCGTTATTTGCCTAAACGTTAAGCCCGACTGAAAGTCGTTTATTAGACTAATCTTAATAAGCGATTTACTTCAGTCAGAGGACTAACCGTAATGAGCAAGATAACTGATGCAAAGAAGTTAGACGTTGAAGATCATGATGTATCTGAAAACGATAAAAAAGCACGACCAGGGATGGGTATATTTGACGATGAGCAACTCGTCCCTAACGATGCAAAAAGCTTAGATGCAACACAGCTTTATCTTGGGGAAATTGGTTTTTCACCGTTACTGACAGCAGAAGAAGAAGTTTTTTATGCACGTCGTGCCTTACGTGGCGATGCGAGTTCACGAAAGCGTATGATTGAAAGTAATCTACGTTTAGTGGTTAAAATTGCAAGACGTTACAATAACCGTGGGTTAGCTTTACTTGATTTAATTGAAGAAGGTAATCTCGGTTTGATCCGCGCTGTTGAGAAGTTTGATCCCGAGCGCGGATTTCGATTTTCAACTTATGCGACATGGTGGATAAGACAAACCATCGAACGCGCTATCATGAATCAAACCCGTACTATTCGTTTACCCATCCATGTCGTTAAAGAACTCAATGTGTACCTTCGCGCCGCACGTGAACTTGCCCACGAGTTAGATCATGAACCGACCGCGGAAGATATTGCTGATAAATTAGATAAACCCGTTGCTGATGTCAGTAAAATGCTGCGCTTAAATGAACGTATTAGCTCTGTTGATACGCCGATTGGTGGGGATTCAGAAAAAGCGTTATTAGATATTATTTCGGATGAGAAAGGAGATGGGCCTGAAAGCTGCACGCAAAACGATGATATTAAATTTAGTATCGTTCGTTGGCTTGAAGAGCTAAATCCAAAGCAGCGGGAAGTATTGGCAAGACGTTTTGGATTACTTGGTTATGACGCCTCCACACTCGAAGATGTCGGCCGTGAAATTGGTTTAACGCGCGAACGTGTTCGTCAAATACAAGTCGAAGCATTACGACGATTACGGGAGTTGTTAGGGCAGCAAGGACTCTCTGTTGAGGCATTGTTTAGGTTATAACAATTCATTAAACGTAATACTATTGAGCAGTTAATCATTAAGTTGTTACTCGTCTTAATGATTAGCCATTAACTCAGCCTTTCTGCTTATTTTATTAAAATCAGTCATACTATTCATTCGTTTTTAGTATCTTAATAAACCTCTGCAAACATGGATTGTTTAAGGACGGTTATGTCATTTTTTCGTTGTTTTGTTCACTTGTTATTTGTAATTAGTAGCGGGTTACTGATCACAGGCTGCTCTACGCCTCGATTATTTGTTAATAGCGACCTGCCTGCCATACCGAGTGATGCGGAGTTTCTTGTATTGCCAACTGATATTCATGGATTGTCGGGTGCAAGAGCTGAAAAAGAAGCTATCTTTTATCAATCCTTCAAGTCTGCTTTTAATGAACTTGCTATTGATA
This sequence comes from Moritella sp. 24, assembly GCF_018219155.1. Lineage (NCBI taxonomy): Bacteria > Pseudomonadati > Pseudomonadota > Gammaproteobacteria > Alteromonadales > Moritellaceae > Moritella > Moritella sp. 24. The sequence continues at coordinate 537,110 of NZ_CP056123.1, forward strand.
CCCCTCAACTTGAGTCTCGATTAAAGCATCATAGTTTTAGCGATGTGTCTTGGAAAATGAGTCATGCAATGCATAGACTTGTGACCGACTTTGATTGTTTTAGTTATACCGATGCATACCAATTAGACCTTGATGATGGCGAAGCAAGCAGTAAATTTAGAGAGCTCGATGACGATATTTATTATTTAGGACAATGGCTAAAGCAGGCTTATCAGTGGTCCGATATACCAGACTATATCGCGATAGCCCATATCGACAGTATGGGGGTGTCGCAAGCTGGTAGACTGATTAAATACAGAGTGATTGCAGGAATTTACTCGACACAACGAAAAGCATTAGAGCGAGTCGTTACGTATGTAACAAAAAGCCCAAATAACCATGCCGCCATTTTACATGACTTAGATAATTTGGGCTTTCTAATCTATCGTGAGCTGTTTAAATTAAACTAACGCTTATTTCTCACTAACCATTAAAGTAGTTCTTTTAAACGGTATAAAGCATCCAATGCTTCACGTGGCGTCATATTATCAATATTCAACGTATTGAGGTCATCGATAATAGGATGCGGTAGTGGTTCAGCTGTCACTTGTGGGCTTTCGCCTGCCGCAGTTGGTTGGTGCGAGTTTAGTTCTAACTCATGCAACTTCACTTTCGCTGCGTGAATCACGGGCTTTGGTACACCGGCTAATGCTGCTACCTGTAGTCCGTAACTGCGATCGGCTGCGCCATCTTGCACTGCATGCATAAACACAATTGAGTCACCGTGTTCAACCGCATCTAGATGTACATTCACCAAGCTAGGGTGCTGCTCTGTTAACGTCGTTAGTTCAAAGTAGTGCGTTGCAAAGAGGGTATAAGCTTGGATCTTATTCGTTAGATATTCTGCACAAGCCCACGCTAATGACAAGCCATCGTAGGTACTTGTACCGCGGCCAATTTCATCCATCAATACTAAGCTGTTCGCGGTTGCATTATGTAAAATATTTGCTGTTTCAGTCATTTCTACCATGAAGGTTGAGCGACCTGATGCCAGATCATCCGATGCACCAATACGTGTAAAGATACGATCGATTAATGATGTTGTTACTTGCTCTGCAGGTACGAAACTACCGATGTGCGCCATTAGCGTGATTAATGCTGTTTGACGCATATATGTCGATTTACCACCCATATTCGGGCCAGTAATAATTAACATGCGACGTTCAGGGTTAAGCTGCACTGGATTGGCAATAAACGGTTCTGTCATCACCTGTTCAACCACAGGGTGACGACCATTGGTAATGTCGATACCCGGTTTAACACTGATTGTTGGACGGCAGTAGTTTAAGGTTTCTGCACGTTCAGCAAAATTACATAATACATCCAATTCTGATAATGCAGCTGCACTGTCTTGTAGTGCAGGAATGTAAGGTAATAACTTATCTAATAGTTGCTCGTATAGCTGTTTTTCTAGCGCCAGTGATTTACCTTGGCTACTAAGTACTTTATCTTCGTGCTCTTTCAGTTCGGGAATAATGTAACGTTCAGTATTTTTAAGCGTTTGACGTCGGATATAAGTGGCAGGCACTTGATCTGATTGCAGGCGACTTACTTCGATGAAATAGCCGTGTACTCTGTTATAACCAACTTTTAATGTTGGAATTCCTGTCTGCTGTTTTTCACGTTCTTCTAAAGCGTGCAAATAATCGGTTGCGCCTTGGCTTAGTGCGCGCCATTCGTCTAGTTCTTGATTGTAACCGGGTGCAATAACACCACCATCACGAATTAACACAGGAGGGTTGTCGATAACAGCAAAGCTCAATAATGCTTCAAGTTCACTAAATTCGCCAGCCAGTTGCTGCAGCGAGTTTAAGTGGTCCGCATTGTGTTCTGCAAGCAGGGTTTGCAGCGTAGGCAGTTGTTGGAATGCATTACGTAAACGTACTAGGTCACGTGGACGTGCAGAACGCAGTGATAAACGCGCAATGATTCGTTCGATGTCACCAATAGTGCGTAGCACTGGCTGGATATCGTTTAATGCGCCAACATCAAGTAGCGATTGAATACTTGACTGACGTTGTTCTAATACCAAGCTATCGCGGATAGGCTGATGTAACCAGCGCTTTAGTAAACGGCTACCCATTGGCGTTGAAGTGTGATCAAGTATTTCAGCAAGGGTATTATCAACACCGCCAGACAAGTTCTGTGTTAGCTCTAGATTACGACGTGTTGCCGCATCCATAACAACCATTTGTTCGGTTTGTTCAAGCTTGATCGCTCGGATATGTGGTAACGCTGTTCGCTGTGTTTCTTTAACATACTGCATTAAACAACCTGCCGCACATAGTGCCACGGGCGAACTTTCTACACCAAAACCTACCAGATCTTTAGTACCAAACTGTTGGCATAACACATTGCGACCTGTTTGTAAGTCAAATTCCCATTCTGGGCGACGACGTAGACCTTTAAGGTGTTTAATATGTTGAACTGATTCAAACGACTCGCAATAAAGTAGCTCTGCTGGTTCAGTACGTTGCAGTTCTGCCAGCAAGGTTTCTTCAGAGTTAAATTGATTGATCAAGAAGCGGCCGCTACCCATATCAAGGGTGGCATAACCAAAGTTGCTACCGTCATGAAATAATGCCGCTAATAAATTGTCATTACGTTCTGTCAATAAGGCTTCATCACTGACTGTACCGGGTGTGACAATACGTACGACTTTACGTTCTACGGGCCCTTTTGATGTTGCTGGGTCTCCGATTTGCTCACAGATAGCAACCGATTCGCCACTACGTACTAGCTTTGCTAGATAGCCTTCCAATGAATGGTAAGGAATACCTGCCATTGGAATCGGGTTACCGTTTGACTTGCCACGCTTGGTCAGCGAGATACCTAATAGTTGTGACGCTTTTTTAGCATCATCATAAAATAACTCGTAAAAGTCACCCATACGATAAAACAATAGGATATCTGGTTGCTCAGCTTTTAACTTAAAAAATTGTTGCATCATCGGTGTGTGATTCGTTAAGTCTTGAGGGGCAAGAAAGTCAGGTTGCATAGCGGCTCGGTTCTAAAAAGATAATTGCGGCTATAATAACAATGCTAAAGCAAGGTGGCGACTGTATTTTTTTGTGGATAAATATGAGCCATGAATAATTTTTCAAAAAATATGATTTTATTGCTTGATACTGTATGAACGAACAGTATACTTAAGCTATAAAATTAAATACTCGATTATGCCTCAGGGGAATAAAATGGACGCGAATAAAGAAAAAGCCTTAGCTGCAGCACTTGGACAAATTGAAAAACAATTTGGTAAAGGTTCTATCATGAAGCTGGGTGACAACCGTACCATGGACGTAGAAACAGTTTCTACTGGTTCACTTTCTCTTGATATCGCGTTGGGTGCTGGTGGCTTACCAATGGGTCGTATCGTAGAAATCTATGGTCCTGAATCAAGTGGTAAAACAACGTTAACACTAGAAGTTATCGCGTCAGCACAACGTGAAGGTAAAATCTGTGCGTTTATTGATGCTGAGCATGCTCTAGACCCTATCTACGCAGGTAAATTAGGCGTCGATATTAATGAGTTATTAGTATCGCAACCGGATACAGGTGAGCAAGCGCTAGAAATTTGTGACATGCTAGCACGCTCAGGTGCTGTTGATATTATCGTAGTCGATTCTGTTGCTGCACTAACACCGAAAGCTGAAATTGAAGGCGACATGGGCGACAGCCACATGGGTCTACAAGCACGTATGTTATCGCAAGCAATGCGTAAACTTACTGGTAACTTAAAGCAAACGAACACTATGTGTATCTTCATTAACCAAATCCGTATGAAGATTGGTGTAATGTTTGGTTCACCTGAAACGACTACGGGCGGTAACGCACTTAAATTCTACGCGTCAGTTCGTTTAGATATCCGTCGTATTGGTTCAGTAAAAGATGGCGACGAGATCACGGGTAATGAAACACGTGTGAAAGTTGTTAAAAACAAAATTGCAGCACCATTCAGACAAGCTGAATTCCAAATCCTATACGGTAAAGGCTTTAACCGTAACGGTGAGTTAATCGATTTAGGTGTTAAAGAAAAACTAATTGAAAAAGCAGGCGCTTGGTACTCATACAAGGGTGATAAGATCGGTCAAGGTAAAGCGAAATCAACACAATTCCTTATCGATAACCCTGCTATTGCTACAGAAATTGACGGTCTTATCCGTGCTAATTTACTTGGCAATAAAGATGAAGAAGTGGTTGCTGTTGCGACAACTGAAGCTGAAAACGAATTTTAATCATAGTTTCATATCGTTTAATTAATTTATCACACTTCGTTTAATCGCGAGTGTGAATCATTAATTAGCATGTACGAATGAATCAGTATGATGAAAGAAAGGCAGGTATGTAACATACCTGCCTTTTTTATTTAGCTCTCATTGATGTTCTTTTTATCATTACAACACCCGTTAACGCCATTAATACCAATAATCCTAGACCGATATATCCAAACCACTGATCAAACGTTTTATTGCCTGTCCAGCGCAGATAATGAATGTCATACATGGTATTAAAAATACGGCTATCCGCACCTTGCTGACGTAGGGTTAAGCGCGACCAATCAAACATGAGTTTTACATTGGTATCTGTCATCGCAATACCGTCTTTATAGTCTAAAACTAATCCGTAACGATCGGGATTATGTTTTACGGCATCTTGTAATAAATTAACTATGTTTTGCGCGCGAGGCTCTGATACTGCTTGATTATCTACAGGGTTAATATGCTGCCATTTGTTATCGATTTTGACGCGATAATGCTTACCTAAAATAGAGCGGTTAATCGCAATTTCTTGCCAATTTTGCTTTGGGGATATTTGTATTGTCGAATTAAGCGGGTAAGTGGTTACCTGTAATTGTTCATAGGCATTTTCATAACCGGGTTTAACCAAAAAAAATGCGCCTGTTAATGCCCAGAGTGTCACGGGTAATATGAGTAAATAACCGAGATAACGGTGTAGTGTATAGGTATTCATTGCAGTCTATTAAATAAAATTTCGTTATCGCTATTTTACGGTTTAATAATAAAAAGACCAGTTTAGGTGGTTGTTATAAGTGCTTTTTATTATTAACCATAGCATAACGTTTAATAGACTAGCATTTAGAAGGTCAGCGCTGTTTGTGCGACGAACCCATAGGTTTCATCTTCACTTAACATGCCTGTTAAGTCGATATGGAGAATACTAAAGGGCGATAAACCCATGCCAAAGGTAATTTGGTTACTGTCATTGTCGTTTAAATCATAGCGGAAGCCGCCTCGAAACTGTAACCAACCCCATGCATCCATTTCAGCCCCCAGACGGGTGTATTGAGATGGCTTTTTGTTACTGAGAGTATCTGATTGAGTAATATCGATATCGACAGCGGCAGTAAGCCACTCACTATGGAGTGCGAAGCCGGTCGTGATTTGTGGTTTTATTTCATAACGAAACGTTTCTGAGGCATTAGAAACTTGATGCTCAAGCATGTTTTTGGCGACTAAACCAAAAGTAAAATGTTTATTGGGTTCGACGACAAAACCCGCATCGATATTAAAGGCCACATCATCATCCATAGTGCCATCTTTTTCTAAATTACTGGCGTCAAAGTTATCGATGCTATCGGTATATTGATAAAAGCCAATCGCTTGCACTTTAGGGGATAAGCCGACATAAACAGGTGTGTTACCCAGTATGAATTTAGAGGCTAATGATATACCGAGATCCGTTACACCAACACCATGAAGCGTGATTGTTGAATCAAGCTCGTCGATTGCAGCTGGGTTTTGTCCTCTTAAGGCTTGAATATCACTATCACTGATATCAGCAGCGACTTGTAGATCAAGATAGGTATTGGTGAATAACGCAAAAGAGACTGTTTCATTGGGCACTGCGATGACACCCGCTAGCCCAACTTGTACGGGGATTTTTTCGTTATCTAACATCTCAAGTTCATTCGCAAGTTGACGAGCCGTGGCACGCGCTTGTGGTGAGTTAGAGTTATATTTATTTAATTCATTGATTAGATCTGACGCCGTATTGATACTATCAATGGTATCGCTATTATCATCTATTTGAGCGCCTATTGCTGGTAGTAATATTCCCACATTATCAGTATGTGAAAAACGAGCGAGTAATGCCGGGTTCATTAGTGGTGCACTCAGGTAGTGGGCTGATGCAACACCAGTACCTCCCATTGCATCACTGCGGGATTGAAAATATTGTTGACCAGCATTGGTTGATGAAATATATCCGACAGAGAGGGAGAGACTAATTAATGCCGACAGCGTATGCTTTTTCATGATGTATCCTTACAAGTTCGAGAAAATTATCGCGTGGCTCGATGCAGTACGGCATTATCTAAATCGACCGGTGTACTTATAGAGGATAAGCAAAAATATATTTTTTGAGGTGAATTAATCGATGATATATAACAAAAAAGCACCTTTTAAAAGGTGCTTTTAACATACTCTAATGTAAGGTGTTGAAATATATCAGAGTTATTGTTTTATGTTAGACTATTTTATTTATGTGATAAATATCAATAAATTAGAATTTAGCTGATACTTGTAAGACGAAACCGTCAATACCATAGACTGGCTCATCACTTGTGCTATTTGCTGCGTTCAGGCCGCTATCTTTAAATTCACCATCTTGATAAATGCCATAAGCACCGTTTTTACTGATGGTTGCAGCTAGGTCAATATGCACTAAATCCATTGGAGATATACCAAAACCAAAGGTGTAAAGATCATCTCTTACATCATTTAAGTCGTGACGAATACCTGCGCGTAACTGTAAAAAATCAAATAGGTTTGCTTCAACACCACCGCGGGCATAGCGAGATTCGCTGTTGCTCTCAAAACCTATCGCATCATTTAAATCCATTTCCGCGGTTAATGTAGCGAAATCATGGTGCAGTGCAAAACCTGCGGTAACTAATGGCGCTAACGTGAATACCATTTTTTCATCTGCTTGTCCGATACCTTTATATGCAGTTGTCTCTACTTCTAGGTTTTTCTTTAACATGTTACGGCCGCTGACAGCTACGCGGAAAGTGTCATAAAAATCAAATGCAATACCCGCATCAAGATTGAAATGACTTTGCTTATCGAGTCCATCAAGGAACGCATCTTCAAACTCTTGCAAGCCATCACTATTAATTGATATGTCATAACTATATGTGTCGATACGTTGGTATTTCGGTGATACACCAATCGAGACTTTAGCAATATTAGCATCCCAGTTCATCGATAACGCAAGGCCAAGATCGGAGACTGATACACCCGCTAGGTTGACCTTGCTATCAAGGTCATCTAGTGTTTGATTGTTAGCGAGGTCGATATCACTTTGGCTTACTTTCGCAGTCGCGACACTGGTCATATAAGAGTTACCAAAGAAAGCGACTGATAATGCACTACTTGGTAAGGCAATCGCAAAACTTGTACCTACATTGACGTCCATGCGTTGACCATCAAATTGGCTTAGCGCATTTGCATAAGCCGCAGCAGTTAATGGACTTCTATTATTGTCATAAGCATCTTGCGCTGTTTTAACGTTATCCAAAGCACCTAAGAACGCATCTGATGTTTCTGTTTGAACACCGATTGATGTTGGCGCATAGCGGGTGTGACCATTATCGCTATATGGAATTGCAGGCAGAATGACACCAATATAATCAGCGTTGCCTTGACCTAACAGTGCAGGGTTAACAAATGCGGCGGTGACAAAGTCGGAAGAGGCGACACCCGCACCACCCATTGCGTCATTACGGGCATCAAAATACAGTTGAGAAGCAAAGGAGGTCGGTGCAATCGCACACGTTAGTGCTGAAATAACAAGTAAACGTTTCATATCAATCCCTGATTTTTGATGCATATATTGACGCGATAACATGTTGGTTAATCCGTTAACCGACAGCTGTTATTCGCTGTGATATACCGCTAATGATGTTGGCTGTTTGATAACAAATAGTAGCACTGGACAAGATGAACTTAAGTTTGATGTTAAGTACTAGATTGTGAGAATGAATGTGTGATCCTGATCTTTTCATCAGAATTGATGTTGATTTAATGAGATTGGATTAGTCAGCCTTGTATCTCTCTAATATAGCGAGTATAAATAGCTGGAATCATAGTGAGAAACTACATTTTATAAAATAAAAATAGGGTCGTGTTATTTGTTGGTAGGTAATTAAAGTAGCAAAGTATGAGATGAATATTTCATACCTTCTTGTTGCTGAATCAACATTGCACATGGGTATCGATGTTAGTCTCTTCGTGAGCGATGGTAGTGATGTGAATAAGACGTCTGTAGACCACTGTGGCATTTATCTTTAGGTGAATATTTTTATTAAGTCGAAAATATTCACCTATTATAGAAAGAATAAAAACAATAAATAAGAGGTTATTTTTGTGCTTGAAGCAAACTATGAACTGCAACTAACGAAATTATTACCTTGGCAGAAAGTGAGCTTTATTGCGTCACTTGCTGAACGCAGCTTTCCTAACTACAAATTATTTTCTGAAGCGTGTGAAACCGGTGATGCAAAACAATTCCGTTTATCATTAGACCTATTTTGGGAATCATTAACGGTTAAAAATAGCAAAATCAATTTTGCTATTCAATTTGATCGCTTCGAACCAATTATCCCTGATCTAGATAAGTTCGATGTGTATGGTGTTTACCCTGCACTGGATGCATGTGTCACATTAAACAGTGCGTTTAATAGCTTAGTTGCACCAGATCCGGATGTGAACGAAGCGGTGAATGCATCGCGTGTATCGATAGGTACTGTTGCAAGTTATTTAGAAGCATTAGCGGGTGAAGAACTTGACGAAGATGTTATCTTTGCTGACGAGTTAATGAAAGGCGAGATGGAATTTCAACAAGCAGTATTGGATCTTTTAACAGTACAAAAATCACCAGAAAGCATCAAAGCATTACGTCAGTTTGCTAAAAACGATGGTATTTCTAACATTGGTATTACCTTAGATTAATCACTTGAAATGCAATTGAACAGGCGTCAGCCCTGATGATAAGGGCCGTCGTGGCTTGATGGCAAGGAGATGTAAACCGCTTTTTGATGATGTTTTTTTGTACATAGAGTGAGATTAGTGTGAGCGTAGCCTCATTTGTTGATTATTCTCTCAGCAATTAACTTAATTAAGGCGATAAATCCTTTGCGGTCAACGGTGTTTTTGCATAGAGTGTTTAACAGTTTAATGTTATTGAATAGTGGAAAGGACATTCTTATGAACAAAACTCAATTAATCGATGCAGTTGCAGCGAAAGCAGATCTAACTAAAGTACAAGCTAAAGCAGCACTAGAAGAGATCCTAAATGCGATCACTGATAGCCTTAAAGAAAAAGAAGCTGTACAGCTAATTGGTTTCGGTACTTTTAAAGTAAGCGAACGTTCTGCACGTACTGGCCGTAACCCACAAACGGGTGAAGAAATTCAGATTTCTGCTGCTACAATTCCTGCATTCGTTGCTGGTAAAGCACTGAAAGATGCAGTTAAAAACGCAAACAAATAAACATTAATTTTATTAATTTAAAATGTAATGAAAAAAGCACCTAATTAGGTGCTTTTTTATTATCTGCGATTTCTGTAATTATAAAATATAAGTAGACTAAGGGGTGAGCTCAGGCTTCTTTTTCTCCGCAGGTTGAACGCGAACACGTCGAATGACATTGTTTTCGATCTCAAGTACTTCTAACGTATGGTCAGCAATTTTTAGGCTGATGTTAGACTCTGGGATCTCTTCCAAGTACTCCAAAATTAATCCATTCAATGTTTTCGGACCATCCGTTGGAAAGTGCCAGTTCATTTCTTTATTAATGTCACGTACGTTTGCAGTGCCATCAATAATATAACTACCGTCTGGTTGCGCATCAATCTCTTCACTTGCAGAGGGGGCCATCGTTGTCGTAAAGTCACCTACAATTTCTTCTAAGATGTCTTCAAGTGTCACTAAGCCTTGGATATCACCATATTCGTCCACGATTAAGCCGATACGCTCTTTTTTACGTTGAAACTTCAATAGTTGCACGTTAAGTGGTGTTGCTTCTGGGATGAAGTACAGTTCTTTTACCGCTCTTAATAGACTGGTCTTATCAAACTGTTCTTTAAGCAATAGGCGTAATGCATCACGGGTATGTACAAAGCCAACGGCATCATCAATTGTGTCACGGTACAGCAATACTTTGGTGTGGGAAATATTACGTAATTGGCGTAATAGAATCTCCCAATCATCATTGATATCAATTGCGATGATTTCATTACGCGGGATCATGATGTCGTCAACGGTCACTTTTTCAAGGTCAAGAATACTGATAAGCATGTCTTGGTGACGCTGTGGGATCATTGCACCGGCTTCATGTACGACTGTACGTAGCTCTTCCGAACTCAATGCGCCATTATCATCATTGTTCACATTGACACGGAACAAGCGTAACAAGCCGTTAGAAATGATATTAACCAACCAAACGAGTGGATAAAACAGGGTTAATAACGGACGCAAAATAATTGAGCTTGGGAATGCCACTTTTTCTGGATGTAATGCGGCTAAGGTTTTAGGCGTTACTTCAGCAAAAATCAGGATAACAATTGTTAACATACCAGTTGAAACAGCGAGACCAAGTGCTTCATTGTCTGCAAATAAACGCATACCAATAATGGTGGCAATGGAAGAGGCCAAAATGTTGACTAGGTTGTTACCAATTAGAATAAGACCAATCAAGCGATCCGGTCTGTTGAGGAGTTTTTCTACACGTTTCGCACCCGTATGGTTATTTTTAACCAGGTGCTTAAGCCTGTAACGATTAAGGGACATCATGCCGGTTTCTGAGCTAGAGAAATAAGCAGATATAAGAATTAAAATAGTCAGGAGACCAAATAAGGTCCCCGTTGATATGTCGTCCAAGTGTTATCCTTTGATTACGCGAGTGTATGTATAATAATTAATAGGTGTTTGTTATTTGTGTCGCTAAGTATTAATGGAGGAGAACCTCTTTTACAAAGCGAGAACCAAAATAGGCCAGTGACAGCAGTATAGAACCAAATAGCGTGCCAAATGCAATTTTATTGCTACGCCAACCTTGCTTAAAGTGTCCCCACAGTAATACTGCATAGAACAACCAAGCTAAGATAGACAAGACGGTTTTATGCGCTTGTGTATGGGTAAATGCATCTTCAAAAAAGATAAAGCTAGTCAGTATCGCTACCGATAATAATGCTAAGCCTATACTTAATAATCTGATTAACTGTTTTTCTATCGTCATTAATGATGGCAGTGCAGGGTGCATCGCAATCGGACGTTTATGTTTAAGTTGATAGTCCAAATAAGCCATTTGCAGCGCTAATAAACTCGCGACAATGAATGCGGCATAGGCAAATAGTATCACCACTATATGTACAACAAGTGGGGCATTATCACTTAGATTGGAGATGTAGATCGTCGGTAACAGATAGCTGATGGCAATCACAATGATCGAAAAACCATAAACGATAGGTAATAAAGGTAATATTTTAAATTTATTGATCGAGAGCGTCATGATGATCGAAATGAATAAACTGATCAGTGTTGCAACATTAATGATACTCAGGTTAATACCTGCTGTTGTGACAATATCGAACCCTAACCAGAACAAATGGCAAAGCGTTGCACCCGCACCTAACATGAAGATAGTACGTATACTCGGCTGCTGCGTTGCCGTTAAGGCTTTAATGCAGTAATAAGTTGCAGCTATATAGAAAATAATAGCACCGAGAGCAAACAGTTCCATAGGGCTCACTTTAATGTTGATTTATAGGTAGTTATGCAGTCCAGTATACGCTTGCTCTACCTATAGAGCTATATTCAAATGCATTATTTGGAAAGGAAAATATTATTTTTTTATAAAACAATGCCTAGGCACACCTTGAGAGTGTGATTTTTGCCCTCAAATAAGGTTATAATCATAAGTAATTATTGCATTTAATCTAATTTATAACGGATAACGTCATGTTTGAGAATTTAACAGATCGCTTATCGGCAACACTGAAAAACGTCAGTGGCCGTGGTCGTTTGACTGAAGATAATGTCAAAGACACACTACGTGAAGTGCGCATGGCGTTACTCGAAGCCGATGTTGCTTTACCTGTCGTACGCGCATTTATTAAAAATGTAAAAGAAAAAGCCCTAGGCCAAGACGTATCGAAAAGTCTGAACCCAGGCCAAGCCTTCATCAAGATTGTTCAATCTGAACTTGAATCTGCGATGGGCGAAGCGAATGAAACATTAAACCTTGCTGCGCAACCGCCTGCTGTATTAATGATGGCTGGTTTACAAGGTGCGGGTAAAACCACCTCTGTAGCAAAACTGTCTCGCTTCTTAAAAGAGCGTGAAAAGAAATCAGTATTGGTTGTAAGTGCCGACGTTTATCGTCCAGCGGCAATCAAACAGCTAGAAACATTAGCTGGCGAAGTTGATGTTGAATTCTTCCCAAGTAATATCGAACAGAAACCGGTAGATATTGCTAACGCAGCAATCGAGCACGCACGTAAGTCATTTATTGATGTTGTGATCGTCGATACCGCGGGTCGTTTACATGTCGATACCGACATGATGCAAGAAATTAAAGATCTACATGCAGCTATCAACCCGATTGAGACATTATTTGTTGTTGATGCCATGACTGGTCAAGATGCGGCAAACACAGCAGCTGCATTTAATGAGAGCTTACCATTAACGGGTATCATCTTAACTAAAGCGGATGGTGATGCACGTGGTGGTGCTGCACTTTCTATTCGTCACATTACAGGTAAACCAATTAAGTTTATCGGTATGGGCGAAAAAATTGATGCGTTAGAACCTTTCCATCCAGAACGTATTGCGTCACGTATTTTAGGCATGGGTGATGTTCTATCACTGATCGAAGAAGTAGAACGTAAAGTAGATAAAGACAAAGCTGAAAAACTGGCGAAAAAAGTTCAGAAAGGTAAAGGCTTTGATCTCGAAGATTTCCGTGACCAACTTGTGCAAATGAAAAGCATGGGCGGCATGATGGGTATGATGGATAAGTTACCGGGCATGAACGAGGTTCCTGACGCTGTCAAAGATCAAATGGATGATAAATTAACGAATCGTATGGAAGCGATTATTAATTCAATGACACCAGCAGAGCGTAAACGTCCTGAAATTATTAAAGGTTCGCGTAAGCGCCGTATTGCAACTGGTTCTGGTACACAGATTCAAGATGTGAATAAACTGCTTAAACAGTTTACGCAAATGCAAAAGATGATGAAAAAAATGTCGGGTAAAGGCGGCATGAAGAAAATGATGGGTAAAATGAAAGGCATGATGCCACCAGGAATGGGCGGCGGCATGGGTGGTATGGGCGGTGGTAAAGGACCGTTTGGTTAATACCCCATTTTAAATCCCTTCTATATATAGTCATTTTATTTTAAGCCCTGCTAGTAAATAGCAGGGCTTTTTTGTTTTTGCTAATTTGTTTTTGATCGGCGCAATTACAACATAATGATTGCTTATAGTATAAATAGCAGCAACTAAACTCGCCATGGAACACAATAAGGTTGCTTTTAATTAAAATAAGAGTAAAATTGCGCGACTTCGAATCGTCTCATTCGTGAGCACTATTTGAACTAAATGGGACCTTGTCAGTGCAAGGTCTGAATACACACTTAATTTATAAAGAGGACGATATGGTAACTATTCGTTTATCTCGTGGTGGTTCTAAGAAATCACCTTTCTATACAGTTGTTGTTACAGACAGCCGTAACGCTCGTGATGGTAAATTCATCGAGAAGCTAGGTTTCTTTAACCCAATGGCTGCTGGTCAAGAAGAACGTGTTCGTCTTGACAACGTGAAAATTGAAGCTTGGGTTGCTAAAGGCGCTACAGTTTCAAACACAGTTGCTAAGTTAATCAAAGACGCTGCTAAAGCTGCTTAATTATCTTAAGGTAAGGAGATCTTGTGAGTTCAACTGACAAACCTATGGTAGTTGGTCGTCTTGGTGCTGTTTACGGCATTAAAGGCTGGATGAAAATCAACTCCTTTACCGATATTCCAGAAGGAATCTTTGACTATTCACCTTGGCTCATCGAGCAAAAAGGCGAATGGGTTGAAGTGGCGATTGAAGATTGCAAACGCCATGGCAAAGGTTTAATTGCTAAGTTAGCAGGTGTTGATATTCGTGAAGAAGCGCAGGCCCTTACGGGTGCTGAAATTGCTATTAACGCAGATCAACTTCCAGCATTAGACGACGAATATTACTGGCGTGACATCATTGGCTGCTCTGTTGAGACAGACAAAGGTTATACGTTAGGAAAAGTGTCAGATATGATGGAAACCGGTTCTAACGACGTATTAGTAATTAAAGCGAATGCAACAGATGCTTTTGGAAAAAAAGAACGGTTAATCCCGTATCTTGAAGGGCAAGTAATTATCAATGTTGATATTACAGCTCAAAAAATTATTGTTAATTGGGACCCGAGTTTTTAAGACTCATTGTCAGCGGAGGCTAGTATGTGGTTAGGGGTTATAAGCCTTTTTCCAGAGATGTTTGATGCCATCACTGAGCAAGGAGTCATCGGTCGAGCAATAAAACGCGATCTGCTTAAGTTCCAAACTTGGAACCCAAGAGATTTTGCCCACGATAAACATAAGACGGTCGATGATCGCCCTTATGGTGGTGGCCCTGGCATGTTGATGATGGTTCAACCATTACGAGATGCTATCCATGCAGCAAAACAGGCAGCAGGTGGTGAGGCGAAAGTTATTTATCTTTCACCGCAAGGACGTAAATTGGATCAAGCTGGCGTACTGGACTTGGCAACAAATGAAAAGATGATTTTTATTTGTGGTCGTTATGAAGGTATCGATGAACGTATCATCCAATCGGAAGTTGATGAAGAGTGGTCTATCGGTGACTTCGTGTTAACCGGTGGTGAACTTGCCGCAATGACGATGATTGATGCTGTTTCACGCATGATACCGGGTGTTTTAGGCACTCAGGCATCCGCGGAGCAAGATTCGTTTGCAGATGGTCTTTTAGATTGTCCGCATTATACGCGTCCGGAAGTGTTAGATGGTATGGCTGTTCCTAAGGTTCTCCTTAGTGGCAATCATAGTAAAATTAGCCAATATAGACAGAAACAGTCTTTAGCTCGAACGTTAGAACGACGACCTGATTTATTAAGTAACCTAGCTCTGACTGATCTGCAAGAGAAACTTCTTGTTGAGATCGTTCGCGAAAGTCGCGAGTTAAAGTAGAGTTTTTCAGTTTATTCTAGGGTATAGAAAATGAGCAACATTATTGCACAGATCGAACAAGATCAAATGAAAACAGATCTACCAACTTTTGCACCAGGTGCTACAGTTGTAGTTCAAGTTAAAGTTGTTGAAGGTGATAAATCACGTCTACAGGCTTTTGAAGGCGTAGTTATCGCTAAACGTAACCGTGGTCTGCACTCAGCATTCACAGTACGTAAAATCACTTCAAACGGTGAAGGTGTGGAACGTGTATTCCAAACACATTCTCCAGTGGTAGCAAGCATCACTGTTAAGCGTCACGGCGATGTTCGTCAAGCTAAGCTATACTACCTACGTGGTCTTACTGGTAAAGCTGCACGTATTAAAGAAAAATTGGGTAAACGTAAGTAATCCATTTTTCATGCAGTTTAAGGTCCGTCATATGACGGGCCTTTTTTTTGCCTAATTTTTAGAAATCCATTAAATAACACGCCACTTCATGCCCCTGTGATCAGATATTAAAATGTTTTTTGAGTAGCTGATGAGTAAAGGCTTTCTTAAGGTAGAAGCCGCGTGGTCGCACCTGAATGATCTCCCCTTCGCTGCCATAAGCCTTTGTACGTACTTTATTGTTTGCTGCCTTAGGACGAAGCTGTAAATACTTACCATGACGCGCTGTGATCTGTTCAACTTGCCCAAGCGCAATCATATCCATTAGTTCTTCCCAATCTTCTTGTAACTGTGCATTCTCAAGTGGGTCTGGCTGCCACAGTAATGGTGAGCCGACGATACGCTCTGCTACGGGAATATCTCGTTCGCCCAGTACTGGGATCCATAATACTTGCTTAATCTTGTTTGCGACGTTACATGTTTCCCATGTAATACCGTGATTACCGGTTAGCGGTGCCACGCAAACAAACGTTGTTTCAAGTGGCTTTCCTTGTGCATTAATCGGAATTGTTTTTAACTCAACACCTAATGCTGGGAAATCCTGAATCGGTTTACTACCAGCCGTCGCACCAAGGTGTAGCTCTAATAATTGGCCAATCCAACCTTTTTCTTTACGCAGATCATTGGGTGCGGTGAGATTATGTAGTGCAGCTATTTGCTGTAGGTTGAATCCTGCGATTTCTTGTGCGCGATGCATTAGTTCATTAATATCACGGGGTTCGGTAATCTGTGCTGGCATATTAAATTTTTCTTATATTTCAAGGTTTCTACTAGCAGAATAACACTTTTAAATCTAGCTGTTAACGGTCGTTTTTCATACAGAATGAGACTTTGATCTCATTTTTATGTTACGTAGATGTTTCGCCTGAAAGTGTTTGTGTAAGCCTTTGTTTTTAAATGGATTTTATCTAAAGTGGAGAAGTTGTGGATAATTTCATCACTGTTTTATTATGTTAAATGGTAATAACGTAAACTCTTCACAAGGTTATCCACAGAAATGGTGGATAACTTACAAAAGTAGACGCTTGTTTTGTTAATAAACATCGACTATGACCATTAATTAGACCATTTAACTAAGGTTTTGTTACTTTTCCACACTCAATATGTGCATAAGTACTTATATTGTGGATGAGGACTAAAATAGTGGCTATATTGATGTTTTATTCATCAATTGGCGTAGGGGATAATGCCTGCAAGATGGTGTGAGATAGTGCGATAAAGTCGGGGGCTGTTGATATAAAAATACCGAGTACAGTGACTCGGTATCTTATTATTTAGTGTTTTAACTAACGTGAGGGTTAATTAAAAGTAGAATGCTGCTTTGATGTAACCCATGCTTTCGTTTAGTGCTGTACCGTATTGGTAGTCAGCAGAGAAGCGTGTGTTTTTAGAGTAATCGTAGAAAGCACCGAAGCCATAGAACATACCTGCATCAGATAAAGTGTTAGCATCATTATGAGTTTCGCCATCAACAGTATAGTCAGCATCTTCTAACGTGTAATCACGAGATGATACTTGCGCTGCAACAGTTAGTTTTTCAACTAGCTTATAACGCGCTGAAATTTCCCACTGGTCCATATCTACAGAGTTACGGTTAAATGATGCTGAAGATGCGTTTAAATCTACAGATTCATCATTTTCATTAACGCGGTATTGATTATATAGAGCACCAATTTTTAACTTTTCAGTAGCTTGGTATTCAGCACCAATATTCCAAGAGTAAGAGTCATTTACTTTACCCCAGAAAGTACCATCAGTACGTAGAAAGCCTGCACCGATTAATAGACCTTCCATTGGTTTGAAATCTACAGCACCATTGAAAGAACCTGTTTGGCTATTTGAATCATGGATAGCGGTAACACCAGCGTATAACTTGTCATTTTTATATTCAGCAGTGATACCGTTAACATCTCCGCCTGCGCCTGTTTCAACTGCGCCTTTACCAAACTCAACCGCAAGATCACCGTAGCTTGAACGTGCATCAAATACAGAGTCGATTAAACCGCCTTTAACAGTTACACCATTTTCAAATTTTAAACCCACAAACGCTTTGTCTAAGTTAGCATCTTTATTCATGTATGCATCAACTTCGATACCACCGAATACTTGACCGTCTTTGTATTTAACGCGGATAGAACCAGCTGTATCTGTATGGTATGTCGCTTCGTCAGATTTTTCATTGAAGTGGTAAGCATCGATTGATTGACGTGTATCACCGCCAATATAACCGCCAACTTCCATAAATGCACCTAGGCTTACTTTATCAGTAATATTGCCTGCATTTGCTATTGTTGATGTACCCATTGCTAGAACTGCAGTTACTGCTGTTGCTAAAAGTTGCTTTTTCACTATATGACTCCGTTGATATAGATGCACATTATTTTATGTGCTTAGTACTAATTTATGAGTATAAATACAATGCCGTCTGTAGATAATTAGATGTTCGTCCTGAAATCGGCGCCATAATACCCGCCAATAGTGAAAGATGACTAGGCTTATTTAAGCGAAATTAAACGACTGATTGATTAATAAGCAGATGTGCTTTTATGATATGAAGTGGTATAACTAACATTATGATTTAAAACAGAAATAAAAAAGCCAAGATTAAAAATCTTGGCTTTTAGCATCTTCAGGTTAAAACTATCACTTTTAGGTTAAAACAACCTGTTTAGATAACCTTTTCACCATTTTCGATAACTGTTTGACGTACTTTTTTAGTGAACTCCATTGCTTCAGCAATGATTTCTTTTTCGTTAACAGTTAGCATGTCACGATCTTGCATGATCACTTTACCAGCAACGATAGAGTGGCGTACGTTTGCAGAGTTTGCTGAGTACACAAGTGCTGAGTATGGGTTGTACATTGGTACCATGTTTGGTGCTTTTGTATCAATTACGATAACATCAGCCAGTTTACCCACTTCTAAAGAACCAATTTTGTCTTCCATGTGCAGTGCTTTTGCAGCGCCCATCGTTGCCATGTCGATAACTTTAACTGGTGGCATTGCACCACGGTCATGGTTTACAAGTTTGTGAACTTTAGCTACTTGGTTAAATTCATCAATCGTACTTAGTGTATTACCAGACATTGGACCATCGGTACCTAAACCAATGCGTACGTCTTCGTCATACATTTTAAGTGCTGGTGATACACCTTTTGCTGATTTGATATTTGCACTCATGTTATGCGCAACACCTGTACCCGCTTTTTTCACTAATTCAATATCAGACTCACTTACGTTGATCATGTGAGCAGCCACTAAACGTTCGTCTAATGAACCAATGCTATCCATGTATTCAACAGGTGATTTACCGTCAGCACGCTTAGCAATCTTTTCGTTTTCACGTTCAGATTCTGCTAAGTGAATTAATACTGGTACGTTATGCTCTTTTGCTAACTTAGTGATCTGTTGTAGCACTTCAGTTGTGTTTGTATAAGGTGCATGTGGTGCAAATGCAGGGGTAATACGTGGGTGATCTTTGTATTCTTCGATAAAGTTAAGCGCGTATTGAATGCCTTCTTGTGCATTTTGAGCATCGGCAACAGGGAATTTAATTACGGTTTCACCTAAGATTGCACGCATACCAATTTTATCAACGGTTTTTGCTACTTCATCTTCAAAGTAATACATGTCGCTATAGGTTGTTACGCCACCTTTAACCATTTCTAGGTTACCAAGGTTAGCGCCAATACGAACCATGTCGCGGCTTACTAGTTTCTTCTCTAGTGGGAAGATATAGCGGTGTAAACGTCCTGGAACATCATCAGCTAATGAACGGAATACGGTCATTGAAGCGTGAGTATGAGTATTAATTAAACCAGGCATAACGATGTCGCCATCAACATCCATTACCTTGTTTGCTTCGTATTGCTGTGCAAGTTTCGCATCACCAACGGCAATAATCTTATTACCTTTAATAACAACGGTACCATTTTCATAAATGGCTTTATCACTGTTCATCGTTAATACGGTAGCATCAGTGATCATTAGATCTACTTTTTCTGCTGCATTAACTGAAGTTGCAAAAATAATAGAAGCGGCAACTAATGTCTTGTTAAAAAAATTCTTACTAGCAAACATGTTTAAATCTCAATTTTATATGAATAGGACAGAAAACACTCTGGAAAGTCGAATTACACGATTTTCCAGAGCTTTATAAACGCATTAGCCACTAATGGCAACCAAATAGCTTTAAATAACCCCATTAGTAGTAGTAGATTTTACATAATAGTGCTTAAACATATTGTGCTTAGTGACTCTTTATTATGCTGGTTGTTTTTTAGCGAACTTAGTGTTGATTGTCCGACCTGATAAATAGGGCCTCCAAGTACCGGATTTAGAGGAAATAGGCGGTATTTTGGCTTTGTAAAGGGATCTTTGGCAAAACTGAACCTGTAAATTTGCTGCCCATTGATTTATATGAAACAATCAAGTTAACTAAGTTCTACCCTTAAGGTGCTAATGTGATTGATAGCGATGGCTATCGTCTTAATGTAGGCATCCTAATTTGTAATCGTGAAGGTCAAGTTTTATGGGCTAAACGTTGTGGGCAACATTCTTGGCAATTTCCGCAAGGTGGTGTAGATAATGGAGAGTCTGCAGAGCAAGCAATGTATCGAGAACTGTACGAAGAAGTCGGATTAAAACCGAAAGATGTTTCGATTCTGGCCTCTTCTAAAACATGGTTGAAATATAAATTACCAAAGCGATTAGTCAGATGGGATAGCAAACCAGTCTGCATTGGGCAAAAGCAAAAATGGTTTTTACTGCGTTTGGAAGCGGACGACAGTAAGATCGACTTTAAACGCACTGGGCATCCAGAATTTGATGACTGGCGTTGGGTCAGTTATTGGTATCCGGTACGTCAGGTTGTATCGTTTAAAAAAGACGTTTATCGTCGTGTAATGAAAGAGTTTGCCCCTGTAGCATTACCTTTTATACGCAAAGACGTTAAACGTAAACGACGTTAATGTTAAATAGTGCCTGCGTATTGAATGATTTACGTGATTCAATACAAAGGCATTACTTATTCACTTCAAACTTCTATTCTTAGCATTCCGCATGATTTTGAACTTTGTATCTCTTTCTAATACTTTGGTTTAATTTACCTTGCTTTACTGATTCTGTTGTTGCTACTTCTATATTGCGGCTAGTATTTGGTGTAAGGTGTCTTTCTATAACGTAATTTATTGCCTTAGCATAGGTAAGCACTTTCTTTTACTCAGGAACTCAATGATGTCGCAGACATATCTACAATATCCAGAAATTGATCCCGTTGCGATCAGTCTCGGTCCTATCAATGTTTATTGGTATGGCTTGATGTATTTACTTGGCTTTTTATTTGCTAATTGGATGGGTAATCGTCAAGCCGCTAAACCGGGAAGCCGTTGGGACAAAGAGGAGGTTGGGGATTTATTATTCTATGGCTTCCTTGGCGTGATCTTAGGCGGACGTATTGGTTATGTTCTATTTTATAACTTCGGTTTATTCCTTGATGATCCAATGTATTTATTCCGTATCACGGATGGCGGTATGTCATTCCATGGTGGTTTGATTGGTGTATTGTTAGCGTTTGCTTATTTTGGTCGTAAAACACAGCGTTCATTTTTCGTTATTGCCGACTTTATTGCGCCGATGGTACCGTTTGGGTTAGCCGCTGGCCGTATTGGTAACTTTATTAATGGTGAGCTATGGGGACGTGTAACAGATGTGCCTTGGGCGATGATTTTCCCTACTGGTGGAGACTTACCACGTCATCCTAGTCAGCTGTATCAGTTTGCAATGGAAGGTGTATTACTGCTTATTATCTTACAAGTATTTGCACGTAAACCCCGTCCTGTAGGCGCTATCTCTGGCCTATTCTTATTCGGTTATGGTATTTTCCGCTTTGTTGCAGAATACTTCCGTCAACCAGATTCTCAGTTGGGTCTGTACTTTGATTTGATTAGCATGGGACAAATTTTATCTACACCGATGATTTTCCTGGGTGCGCTAATTATGTTTATTGCCTATAAGAAACCAACATTGTTTGCTGGTAAACACAGTGCATAAATAGAAAATACCCACCTGTAGTGACCGCTATATACTATGCTTAGTTGATGGGGTCCTACAGGTTGATTACTCCTACCTTTTATCGTTAATACCCTGTAAATAAGTTATTTTATGAAAACTGCGGCCTTTGTCCGGATTGTTTATAATCAATGACTTTATATTGACTCTGTTACTTGTCTATCTAATTATACGGTTTAATAGAGTAGCGTATCCCTGTTCAGTATGCTGCTAGCCTAGCAATGAGTAATACTGCAATATGAAAATTCTCTCCATTTTTTTGGTCGCGTTTGGACTGTTCTTTTTGTCTACTAGCTTAAAACCAGCGGTGAACATCTGTAAGCAAGACCGCAGTGTTGGCTGGAAATCACTCCTGCTATTAATTATCTTTTTTGTTTTTGGCTATTTTGCTTTTCTTTATTATCTGACCACCATCACAGTCGTATCTATTGTCGAAACATGTTTGGCGATAATCCTATTTGGTGGCAGTATTTTCGTATTGATGGTGATTAAATTTAGTTTACGCAGTCTTGAAGACCTCAATTTAATTGCCGAAAAAGAACGTCACAATGCATTACATGATTCATTAACGGGTTTACCTAATCGCTTACATTTTATGGGCGAGGTGTCATCGAGGATTGAACTGGCGACGCCATTTTCTGTTTTTGTACTCGACCTTAATGACTTTAAACAAATTAACGATGTTGTTGGTCATTATTATGGTGATCAATTACTTATTAAGTTGTCACGAAGAATGGCAAAAGCACTGCCAAAGTCATGCTTTTTTTCACGCGTTGGTGGTGATGAATTCATTTTGATTACAGATGTTGTCATTAAAGATGATATTGAAGCGTTAACGACGCTTATTACTGACGCACTCGTTACGCCTTTTGATATTAATAATTACAATATGAATGTTGGGGTCAGCATTGGTATTAGTTTATTCCCTGCACATGCTCAAGAGATCGCGCCTTTGTTACAAAAAGCAGATACGGCGATGTATGTATCAAAGAGAAAGCAGCTCACCTATATGCTCTATAACGCAAGTCTTGATGATGATGCGCATACGCGGCTAATGATCTCAAGTCAGCTTCATTTGGCATTAGAATTAAATCAATTTCAGCTTTTCTATCAACCTTTAGTGAAAGACAAAGCAACAAAGCGACATCATTTTGAAGCCTTGTTACGTTGGCCACAAACGGATGGTAGTTATATACCACCGGATAAATTCATTCCATTGGCGGAACAAAATGGTTTGATTCGTGATATTACGTATTGGGTGTTAATGCAAATCATTGATGATTTAACCTTGTTTGCAGCGCGTGAGCTGGATGTTTGTATACATATCAATTTATCGGCTCGTGACCTGCAAGATGATACGCTGTCGAAACATCTTTCTGAGCTTGTACGTACAGGGCAATTATCACCAACACAAATAGTGCTAGAAGTCACCGAAACTGCGATCATGTCTGATGTGAATCAGGTGCGTGAAGTTTTATCTCAGTTATCAACACAAGGGTTTCATATTAGCTTAGATGATTTTGGTACGGGTTTTTCGTCGTTATCAATTCTAAGAGAACTGCCCATTAATCAAATTAAAATAGACCGTTCTTTTGTGATGGCAATGCATGCTGATAACACGAACAATGCGATAGTGCGATCAATCATATTCTTAGCACAAAATTTGGGCTGTAGTGTCGTTGCTGAAGGTGTTGAAACACAAGCGATAGCAGAAGAACTGATACAGTTGAAGTGTGATTACTTGCAAGGTTATTACTATTGTCGAGCTTTACCGCTAAGGTCAATATTACCTTATTGTGAGCAGGAAGGCTGGCCGGTATCGGAACAGTAATGAGAAAGAGGGCGTTAACCGGCAAAGTTAACGCCCTCTCTTTATCAATCGCTCACAGCCTTGGTCATGAACTTTCCTTAATCATTTGTGATAACGACTATACCGAAAATGGATATTTAATCGCATCATGATGCTGGTAATCAGTTACTTCAAAATCATCCATCGTTACCCACGTTTCTAAATCTTCTAACGTCTTAATTTTTGGGTTTATGTGTAATTTTGGTAGTGGTAATGGCTCACGT
This sequence comes from Moritella sp. 24, assembly GCF_018219155.1. Lineage (NCBI taxonomy): Bacteria > Pseudomonadati > Pseudomonadota > Gammaproteobacteria > Alteromonadales > Moritellaceae > Moritella > Moritella sp. 24. Next base: position 560,973 of record NZ_CP056123.1, read on the forward strand.
TTTAACTGCACATCACGCATCAGATCGAGTTGGTCTTCATAAATGTGTGCGTTCACGATCTTGTGGTACGCCTGACCGGCCTTATGACCTGTTATTTGAGCTACTAGCGCTAATAATACATGCACTTGTACCATGTTAAAGTTTAAGCCTAGCGGTACGTCACATGAACGTTGCGTGCTGTTTAGGTATAGCGTGTCACCAAGTAATGAGAAATGGTGGCTATACATGCAAGGACGTAAGCAGCCCAGTTCAAATGCACCCGGATTGAAGAAGGTTAAGATCTCACCGCGGTTATCAATGCCGTTTGATAGGTCATCAATGATTTGACGCAATAGGTCGACAGTACCACCTTGTGGCTTGACCCAGTTACGTGCACATGCACCATACACATAACCCATATCGTCTTCACCTTTACGGTGTGGACTTGCTAACCAAACAGGATTGTCGTTGGCATTCGCATCCCAAGTTTTAGTACCTAATGCGCGAAAGTCTGCTGCATTGTCATAACCTCGGATATAACCAATGATCTCGGCAATCGCTGACTTCCAGAAGCTCTTACGTGTGGTGACGAGTGGAAACTCATTATTTGCTACGTCATAAGTGAGGTCAGCATTGATTACGGTTAAACAGCGTTTACCAGTACGTTCATTTTCAACCCAAACGCCTTCATTCACTATTCGGTTACATAAATCAAGATACTGTTTCATCGACTACTACCCACTCTTATTGTTATACATTAATTATTGTGCATTATTTGCATGGGCAGGATCTTTACATAGATTAGCGGGGGTTACAAATAGGATTTACGAAAGATAACCAATTATCGCTGACCTGATATCAGCGATAATGAAGGCTGTGCATTAGCTAGCGGAATTAAGGCTGCTCGAGTTTCAACGCTTGTGAATTAAAGCGTTTTTTATTCTTGTCTGTAAATTGAGCGAGGTCTAATACGATTAAGCCATCAATACAATGATTGAAGTTTGGATCGATATTGAAGTCAAAAATTTGCACGCCACCGGGTTTGCATAATTTGGTATATTGTTTAAACAAGGTAGGTACACTAAACCCCATGTGGTTGAGTTGTGCTTTGAGGATAAGCATACCTTCTTCTGCATCGACATCAGCAAATAGGTCTGTTAACCGTGTATTCGCTTCTTCTGCTAATCGAAATGGCATCGTGGCACTAGCGACATTGTTATTGTTGCCGTAGAAGTGCTGGTAGTAATAAACTAAGAGCTCTTTAGCTGGTTGTGAGTAGCTATTACTGATACTGACTGTGCCGAACAGGTAGCGGCAGCTACTGTGCTGAATAATGTATTCCATGATCCCTTGCCATAAATACTCTAGGCTGCGGGTACCCCAGTACTTTGGTTGAATAAAGCTACGCCCAAGCTCTATACCACCGGCTAAATACGGTGTCATTGCTGCATGATAATCAAATAACGTTGCACTGTAGAGCTGCTGTTGGACATTGACGAAATCAACTTTATTGGTTTCTAACAAGCGATAAGCGCCGATTAATTCAAGCTCTTTATCATCCCACAGCAGAATGTGTATATAGGAATTATCGTAAATGTCGACATCACGACGCTCACCGGTTCCTTCACCGACTAATCGGAATGATTCTTCGCGTAGACGGCCTATTTCACGCATGATGGTGGAGTTTGCTTGATGACGATAGCAATAGACTTGTTTACCATCTCGGCTTTCACTGATTTTTTGACAGGCACGTATTTCTTCACGTAACAGTGCTTTATTTTCGGGATGCGCAATGGCGGATTGGGTATTGAAAATTGACGGTTTGTCTTTGGTTAAACGGTATAAATGCTTACGGAATAATGCCGTTTTGGTATTAATGGGTAAGTCGAGAGATTGGTAAGTTTGATAATTAATTTGTTCACCAATACGAATCGATACCGAGTTATGCGCATGCTTAAACATTTCACGAATTAACCATAAGGTTGATATCGGTTTAGAGAGCATGGACAGACTATAGAAAAACAGTGAGTTTTTAGCATTAACATAAATGGGAATGATAGGGGCTTGAACGCTGCTCGCAATACGTAAAAAACCATTGCGCCATTTACCGTCTTTTACACCCTGTGGACTAATGCGTGAGACTTCGCCCGCTGGGAACATAATGATCACACCTTCATCCTTGAGATGCGTTTTTATTGCTTGTAACCGATCGCTAGCGGTGCCGCCATTCATGTTATCTACCGGTAATAAATAATCTCTTACTGGCTTGATAATCATGAGCATGTCATTGGCCACGACTTTCACGTCTGGACGGACTTTACTGACCATTTTTAGCAGGGCCATGCCATCGAGAGTGCCAATGGGGTGGTTAGCGATGATAACTGCTTTTCCTTTTGCCGGAATACGTTCTATTTCATTAGGACGTACCGAGTAGCTAAAGCTAAAGTGCTCGAATACTTGTTCGATAAATTCGATACCAGTGAGATGAGCATAGGTTTCACCAAACTGACGTAATTCACGTTCATGAAAGAGTAACCTGAGTGTTGCCAGCATTGGTTTGGCAATGAGACGAGTACTTTTCTTCTGAAAAAAGTCAGGGTAACGTTGGTTTATTTCCGCTTCTACGTTAAGCATAATCTTCATCCTTTAGATTATTATTGGCTCTATCATAAAAGTTAGCGATGACATTTTTAGTGGTTTTTTATTGCCATTGGATGACTGTTTTAAATTTATTTTGTGATCCAACTCGCTATTTTTTGGCAAACCCACAGACCGTCATCGAGGGGTAAATCATGACCTGCGGTAGGATGATATTGGATAGGACAGTGCCATTGTGTTGCGATGGTACTGCTGCAACGTACATCAACTAACTGATCATGCTTACTTGCAAGTAATAAAATATGTTCGATTGGTGGCTGTGGAGGGGGATTAAAACGACTGGCCGCATACAGTTGGCGCAGTGCATTTTTACGGCTTACAGGTTGTTGTATTGCATAGTGCTGCCAGCGTCGAGCTAATGCGTGATTATGGTGTTGAGTATGGCTGGTCATGTTTAAAATGAGTTGTTCTTGCTGTAAAGATTCTCTGCATAATATCTGTAGGAGTGTGGTTATTTTATTCGGTTTTAGACGATGATGAATCGGACTGAATTGTTTGAAGCTGGTATTAATAAAAACCATGTGTTCAATTTCGTTGGGGAAATGTTTAGCCCACTCAGTCGCGATCATGCCTCCCATTGAAATACCCAATAAACGGATTGGATAAACTACATCGGGGTTTTGTAATCTAAATGTGTCCCTGAGTTGTAAGGTGATATCGGTGATAGAGAGCGGTGTTAATTGCTGCCATTCATCGCCAGTACCCGGAATATCGCAACAGAGCACCTGACTGTTAAGTTGTTGAGCAAGTTGTATTGGGAAGTCCTCCCAGTGCCGTTTTTGACGACAGAGACCGCGTATTAATAACCAGATAGATGCTGACTTGTCATTGCTTGTTGGTGACTGCATCGAGTTATTCGGTATACCAGAGAGAGGTTGCATCGGCATGATTACGTTCCTTGTTGAGTTGGGGTAACCAATGGTGATAGGACCCTGTTACTTTGATTAAAAACTCCATGAGTACATGGTGCTGTCGCAATACTCGTTTAATACGGTGGGGCTGAATAGGGTGAAAGATCCCGGTGGACTTGAATATTTGCATCGGGTTCTTTTTTATCCAAGTCCATGAGCCCATTTCTAATGTTAATGGTAAGAAAGTTGTATCTAGTTTAAGGGATTGGTCGTACATATGATCCCATAAATCACCGTGCGTCATATAATTACGAGCTTGCGGTTCAAACACATAATCTTGATGAGGATAGGTTTCGGTGAGCATTTTTCGCAGCTTGAATATCTCGGCCAAGTGAGGAATTGGCTGTTTTGATTTGGCATAGGGAAACCAAATCTGATTATCAAAACCAAAGCCGGAGTGACAATCTAATGCAATACTAAATGGTGCCGTTAATAATTGTTGGTTGATATGTTCGACTAAGACACGGGATTCATCTTGCATGGCTTTGCCTTTTTTTCCGCGATACCAAGGCAATATATTACTCATGCGTTGACCGCCAACCAACCAAGGTACATTTCCAACAGCATCGACGGGTGCATTTCGCATTAAGTCGACACCGTTACCGTTGGCGCGACTATTGTTAAGCATACCAATTGGATTCATTAATGGCAGGAACAGCAGTTTTACTTGGCTGAGTTCTTGATGCAGTGATTGGTCCCATTTTAGTCGACGAATAAGACTTTCAAATAAGGCAAGGATGACTTGAGTGCCTATGCGTTCAACGCCGTGAATCCCTCCGATAAAGGCGATGACAGGCGCGTTTGGATCTTCAGCCCCCATGCTAATTGAATACACCGGATAGCTCGATTTTTTATAAGGCACACGCGTTAATATCTGATGGCGTAAGTGCTTACCGCCGAGTGCTATCAATTTTTCTAGCTGAACTAATTCTGGTAATAATTGCTGATGCTGGTTTTTTAATGACATTAACGGTTACCTAAATAAGATGAACGAAACGATTAATGCATACCAATATAGCGAAATTAAAAAAATTAAAGGTTAAACCTTTGTGAAGTTTCTATACTAGTTCGATGCTTTTGATTATTTATTGAATATAAATACCTGATATAGCAAGGAGATTAATTTGTATAAATCCTTAACGAAATTCTTACGCACTGAATCAGCTGGTGGCGTATTACTTATTATTGCTGCAGCCCTCGCGATGATTATCGCTAATTCTCCCTTTTCAGAACTCTATCTGGGATTTCTACACACCGAAATACAAGTACGTGTTGCTGATATTGATATTAATAAATCATTTAGCCATTGGATTAACGATGGTTTGATGGCGGTATTCTTTTTATTGATTGGTCTAGAAGTAAAGCAAGAGCTGGTGGAGGGGGCGTTAGCAAGTCGAAAAAAATCACTGTTTCCTATTATTGCAGCTGTCGGAGGTATGTTCGCGCCTGCTCTGGTGTACTTAACCTTTAATAGTGCTGATCCTGAAGCGGTAAAAGGTTGGGCTATTCCAGCAGCAACGGATATCGCATTTGCATTAGGTGTGCTGTCGTTATTAGGCAAGCGGGTGCCACTTAATCTTAAGGTATTCTTACTGGCGTTGGCTATCATGGATGATTTAGGCGTTATTATTATTATTGCGCTGTTTTATACCGCAGATATGTCGATACTCTCATTGAGTTTAGCTTGTGCTTGTATCAGTGTTTTATGGTTAATGCATCGATATAATGTAATGCGGTTAACGCCTTATTTAATCGTTGGCGGTTTATTGTGGGTTGCTGTGCTTAAATCTGGTGTGCATGCGACGCTAGCTGGCGTGGTTATTGGTTTTGCTATTCCGATGTATCGTAAAGACAATAAAAATGATGTTGAAAATCCTCACTCTCCCGCAAAGACGCTCGCGGATTGGCTACACCCTTGGACTAAATACTATATCTTACCTTTGTTTGCATTTGCGAATGCTGGCGTATCGTTAACTAATATTCAACTTTCAGATATGACCTCAGCGTTACCCATTGGTGTTGCTTTAGGTTTATTCATTGGTAAACCACTCGGTATTTTTACGATTAGTTGGCTTGCGGTGAAACTAAAAATTGCGACACTCCCGGAAGGGATTAATTTTAAGCAGATTTTCGCTGTGTCTGTGTTATGTGGAATTGGTTTTACTATGTCGATGTTTATTACGTCGCTTGCCTTTACGGATCCGGGCATGGCTGATTTGGCGCGTTTAGGTATATTGATGGGGTCAACGTTGGCTGCGGTGATTGGTTATTATCTACTTGCTTGTGCAACGGCTGTTAGCGATGAGGTTAAAATTGAAAGGGAACTACATGAATAGAGTCGATTTAGTGTAATTTACAGCAAAACAGTCTTTTTTAGATATAAAAAAACCAGCCTAGGCTGGTTTTTTCATTATCGTATTAAAGCAATAATTAAAGTGCTTTGATCTTCGCAGAAAGACGGCTCTTAACGCGAGCAGCTTTGTTTGCGTGGATCAGGCCTTTACAAGCCATACGATCAAGAATCGGTTGTGCAGCAACAAATGCAGCAGTCGCTTCTTCTTTGTTACCAGCAGCGATAGCTACGATAACTTTCTTTGTAAGTGTACGCATCATTGAACGACGTGAAGCGTTATGTTGACGACGTTTTTCAGATTGGATCGCGCGTTTTTTAGCAGACTTGATATTAGCCAAGGTCCTACTCCTAAATGTCTAAAGACGTTAATTTTATAAAGGCGAGGAATATGCCTTGCCTAACGAAATTTGTCAATATTTTTGTGTAAATAACAGGCAAAATATTGGCAACTAACTGCAATGACAGTTAAGATGTGGGACATATTTTAGCAGCAAATGCGCCCGACGAACAGGGTTTGATTGACATAAAAGGTATTTCTTGAGTAATAAATTAATAAAATCTGGCCTTATAGTCAGTTCAATGACCATGATCTCGCGTATTTTAGGTTTAGTTCGAGATGTTATTGTTGCAAATCTAATGGGCGCGGGTGCCGCAGCGGATGTTTTCTTCTTTGCCAATAAAATCCCTAATTTTTTACGCCGTCTTTTCGCTGAAGGTGCATTTGCACAAGCTTTTGTGCCAGTTCTGACCGAATATCAACAAACTGGTGATAAACAAAAGATACGACAATTGATCGCATCTGTATCCGGAACCTTGGGTGTACTCGTGACAATTGTTACCTTATTCGGGGTAATTGGCTCACCATTAATTACTATTCTCTTTGGTGCTGGTTGGTTTGTTGATTGGCTTAATGATGGACCCGATGCCCACAAGTTTGAACTTGCTTCATTTATGCTAAAAATAACTTTTCCTTATTTGTGGTTTATTACTTTTACCGCATTATCTGGTGCAATTTTGAACACTTTGGGTAAGTTCGCGGTTGCAGCCTTTACGCCTGTGTTTTTAAATATCGCGATTATTGGCGCTGCATTGTTCATTGCACCGACTTTAGAACAGCCTGAAGTTGGTCTTGCCATTGGTGTATTTATAGGCGGTGCAATTCAGTTTTTATTCCAGATTCCATTTTTAGCAAAACAAAAAATGTTAGTGAAACCACGTTGGGGTTGGCGAGATCCAGGCGTGACGAAAATTCGTAAATTAATGATACCGGCCATGTTTGGTGTATCAGTAAGCCAAATCAATCTATTGTTCGATACATTTATAGCCAGTTTCTTAATGACGGGGTCGATCAGTTGGTTGTATTACTCCGACCGTTTACTTGAATTTCCCCTTGGCTTATTCGGTATTGCGATCGCGACGGTTATTTTACCTGCTTTATCTCGTACTCATTCTGCTAATTCAGATCGCCAGTTTAAGCAAACGATGGATTGGGGGGTAAGAGTCGTGCTATTGCTGGGTATACCCGCGATGATGGGCATGATTGTACTTGCAAGCCCAATGCTTAAAGTGTTGTTTATGCGTGGTGAATTTGGTGCTGACGATGTATCAATGGCGTCGATGAGTTTAATGGCTTATGGCTCCGGCTTGCTGAGTTTCATGCTGATTAAAGTGCTTGCACCGGGCTATTATGCACGTCAAGACACGCGCACACCGGTTAAATTCGGTATTGTCGCGATGATCAGTAATATGGGCTTTAATATTGTGCTTGCTATTCCATTCGGTTATGTGGGCCTTGCGCTGGCGACGGCAGGTTCTGCGACATTAAATGCAGGCTTATTATACTGGGGCTTACATAAAGAAGGTGTATATAAGGTAAATAGCGATACGGGTATTGTGATTACTAAACTATTCTTATCTGCAGGTTTGATGGCCGGATTGGTGCAATACGCTAAACCCGATATGCAGCAATGGTATGCTTGGGGTCTATTAGATAGTAGTTTGTGCCTATTCGGATTAATCGGATTGGCTGCAATAAGCTATTTTATGGCTTTATTGGTGTTTGGTTTACGCCCTCGACATTTTAAAATTACCGACTGAGTACAAATTGTTGCTGACCCTGTGCGTTGACTAAGATATAATTTGTCGTTTTAGTGGAATAGTTGGCAAAAACATGGAGCTGATTCGAGGCATTCACAATCTGAAGCCCCACCATCAAGGGTGCGTTTTAACTATTGGTAACTTTGATGGGGTTCATCGAGGGCACCAGTCGGTATTACGGCAGTTGATCGAAAAAGCGAGTCAGTTGAATTTACCTGCAACGGTAATGACGTTTGAGCCGCAACCACTAGAGATGATCATTGGCGATAAAGCACCTGCGCGGTTAACTCGATTACGTGATAAATACGTTGCGTTAAAAGATCAAAATATTGATCAACTATTATGTGTTAATTTTAATGCTAAGTTTGCTGCGCTTTCTGCCGAAGATTTTATTACGCAGTTATTAGTGAAAAAGCTGGGTGTTAAATATTTAGTTGTCGGTGATGATTTCCGTTTTGGCCATAAACGCGCAGGTGACTTTGCAATGCTGCAAGCTGCTGGTGCTAAATATGGCTTTGATGTTGTGAGCATGGATACGTTTAGTGTTGCAGAAGCTCGTGTTAGTAGCACCATGATCCGCAACGCATTAGCACAAGATAAACTTGATTTAGCGACTGAATTATTAGGCCGACCATTTAGCATTTTTGGTAAGGTTTCTCACGGTGCTAAATTAGGTCGTACGATAGGATTTCCAACCGCAAATATACCACTTAAACGCTGCGTAGACCCAATCAATGGTGTTTATGTCGTTGAAGTGTTTGGTATCAAAGATACTGCGGTACAGGGTGTTGCCAATATAGGTAAACGTCCTACAGTGGGTGGCGTACGTACACAGCTGGAAGTAAATTTATTTGATTTTGATGGCGACCTTTACGGTAAACAGTTAGAGGTTGTACTGAAAAGAAAATTACGCGGTGAAGAAAAATTTGCATCTTTCGATGTACTTCGTCAGCAAATAGAAAGAGATGTCATTGCAGCCAAGAATTATTTTGGCCTGTCAGTTTAATTTTAAATCATACCCATTACATTACGTAATAAGTATAAGACAATAACGGAATTAGGATACATGAGCGAATATAAAAAAACGCTGAACCTGCCAAAAACTGGCTTCGCAATGCGCGCTAACTTAGCGAACCGCGAACCAAATATGTTGAAGCAGTGGACTACTGATGATTTATACGGAAAAATCCGTGCCGCTAAGAAAGGTAAAAAAACCTTTATTCTGCATGATGGTCCTCCTTATGCGAATGGTAACATTCACATTGGTCACTCAGTTAATAAGATCCTGAAAGACGTTATTATTAAAGCGAAAGGCTTGTCTGGCTTTGATGCACCTTATATCCCAGGTTGGGATTGTCACGGTCTACCAATTGAATTAATGGTAGAAAAGAAAGTGGGCAAACCAGGCCGTAAAGTTACAGCTGCACAGTTCCGTGAAGAATGTCGTAAATATGCGACAAAACAAGTTAACGGTCAACGTGAAGACTTCATCCGTCTTGGCGTATTAGGCGATTGGCAGAATCCGTACCTAACAATGGATTTCAGCACTGAAGCAAACATTATCCGTGCTTTAGGTAAAATCGTTGAAAACGGTCACTTACAAAAAGGTTCTAAACCTGTTCATTGGTGTACAGACTGTGGTTCAGCACTAGCTGAAGCAGAAGTTGAATACGAAGATAAGAAATCACCAGCTATCTACGTACGTTTCACTGCGCAAGATCAAGCAGCTGTTAAAGCTGTATTCGGTAGTGATGTTGAAGGTTTAGTTTCAACAGTTATCTGGACTACAACACCTTGGACATTACCTGCTAACCGCGCGGTTGCATTAGCTGAAAGAGTTGAATACTCATTAGTTAACATGGTAACTGAAACTGGTTCACAACAGTTAATCCTAGCGACAGACCTAGTTGAAACTTGCATGGCTGCATTTGCACCTGAAAGCTTCGCAACATTAGGTACTTGTACTGGCGCTGCACTAGAAAACTTACGCTTTAACCACCCATTCTACGATTTCGATGTTCCAGCTATCTTAGCTGATCACGTAACGACTGAAGCGGGTACGGGTGTTGTTCATACTGCACCGGGTCACGGTCAAGAAGATTACGTGGCTGGTCTACGTTATAACCTAGAAATTGCAAATCCTGTTGGTAACAACGGTGTTTACCTTGAAGATACGCCTTTATTTGCTGGCCAACATGTATTTAAAGCAAATGATAGCGTACTTGAAGTACTGACTGAAAAAGGTGCGTTACTAAACCACCAAGTGCTAAAACACAGCTACCCACATTGCTGGCGCCACAAGACGCCAATTATTTTCCGTGCTACACCACAATGGTTTATCAGCATGGAGCAGAATGGTCTGCGTAACGCTGCAATGAAAGAAATTAAAGATGTGCAATGGGTTCCTTCTTGGGGTCAAGAGCGTATCGAAAGCATGGTAACGAACCGTCCTGACTGGTGTATTTCTCGTCAGCGTACTTGGGGCGTGCCGATTTCTTTATTCGTGCATAACGAAACACAAGAACCGCATCCGCGTTCTGCTGAACTAATGCAAGATGTTGCTAACTTAGTTGAACAGAAAGGCATCCAAGCATGGTGGGATCTTGATTCTGCTGACTTACTTGGTGATGATGCTGTTAACTACACGAAAGCACCTGACACATTAGATGTATGGTTCGATTCGGGTTCAACACACTTTTCAGTTGTTGATGCACGTAAAGAATACGACGGCGCAGATATCGATCTTTACCTTGAAGGTTCTGATCAACACCGTGGTTGGTTCCAATCATCATTGATGATCTCAACGGCTATTCATGGCAAAGCACCTTATAAAGACGTACTAACACACGGCTTCGTTGTTGATGCGAAAGGTCGTAAGATGTCTAAATCTATCGGTAACGTAATGGCACCACAAGATGTAATGAATCGTCTTGGTGGTGATATTCTTCGCTGGTGGGTTGCAAGTACTGATTACACGGGTGAAATGACAGTATCTGATGAGATCTTAGATCGCAGTGCTGACGCTTACCGTCGTATCCGTAATACAGCTCGTTTCTTACTGTCTAACCTTGAAGGTTTCAACCCTGAAACTGATATCGTTGCAGCAGAAGACATGGTTGCATTAGATCAATGGGCTGTGGGTCGTGCACACGCACTACAAACTGAAATCTTAGCGGATTATGAAAACTACCAAATGCAGAATGTAACGCAAAAGCTAATGACATTCTGTTCAATTGAAATGGGTAGTTTCTACTTAGACATCATTAAAGATCGTCAATACACTGCAAAATCAGACGGTATTGCACGTCGTAGCTGTCAAACTGCGATGTTCCATATCTTAGAAGCAATGGTTCGTTGGACTGCTCCTATCTTAAGCTTTACAGCGTTTGAAATCTGGAATGCAATGCCTGGTGAACGTTCTGAGTATGTATTTACTGAAGAATGGTACACAGGTTTAACACCACTTGCTGATGATACTGAGCTAAACAACGCTTACTGGAGCAAGCTACAAGCTGTTCGTAGTGAAGTAAACAAAACTGTAGAACTAGCACGTAACAACGCTGTTGTTGGTGGTTCTCTACAAGCTGACGTTACTTTATATGCGAATGCTGAACTTGCAGCTGACCTTGATAAGCTAGGTAACGAGTTACGTTTCTTACTACTAACATCAAACACGAAAGTTGTTGCTGTTACAGATGCGCCTGAAGGCGTTGAAGCAAGCACAATCGAGGGTTTATGGATTAGCGTTGCTAAGAGTGAAGCTGAGAAGTGTGAGCGTTGCTGGCACCATAACGACACTGTAGGTAAGTCTGAGACGCACCCTACTATTTGTGGTCGTTGTGAAGACAACATCGATGGCGAAGGCGAAAAACGTCAATTTGCTTAATCACGATTGTGTTAATAACGCAGTTTGAGTAAAGAAGGGTAATTGCAATTAAGTTGTAATTATCATTCACATAGAATGCCTACTGTATGCTGTTCATCTGAATATGCATAAACACAGTAGGCATTTTTTTATGGATTAATGCTTAACCAGTGTGACTAAAATGATATGATTGATAACAATCTATTCGTCGCATTGTATTTTCGTCATCAAGCTAACGTATCGCAGAGGGTAATAATGACCGTAGGCACAAAGAAGAGAACAGGATTAATCTGGCTATGGCTAGCTGTTGTCGCATTTTTCATTGATTTAGGCACCAAGTCTTTTGTGGTAAGCCATTTTCAGCTGGGCGAATCAGTGAATGTATTGCCTGTGTTTAATTTTACTTATGCACGTAACTATGGCGCAGCATTCAGTATGCTTGCAGATGCGGGTGGCTGGCAACGCTGGTTCTTTGGCGTGATTGCCGTATCAGTGTCTGGTTTATTGATTTATTGGTTAAAGCAGCAAGCAGCCAATAAATATTGGAGCAATATTGCTTATGCCCTTATCTTAGGTGGTGCGCTAGGCAATTTATATGATCGTATTATTCACGGCTATGTAATTGATTTTCTACATGTGTATTGGGATACAAGCCATTTCCCTATTTTTAATTTAGCAGATACTTGGATCTGTATTGGCGCAGCGATGTTAATCATAGAAGCCATTATGGAAAGTAAAAATGACAAGGAATCATCAAATGACAGTTAACGTAGCAACAATTGGTAATGAAAGCCAAGTACTCATGCATTTCACTATTACTTTAGCAGATGGCTCTGTTGCAGATAGTACTGAATTACAAGGAAAACCTGCCAAGTTAGTGATTGGTGATGGCAGTTTAACACCCAATTTTGAAAACTGTTTATTAGGGTTAACGGTTGGTGATAAAAATAAGTTCGAACTGCAACCAGAAGATGCGTTCGGACAGCCTAACCCTGATAATATTTACTATTTAGACCGCGCTAAGTTTACGGAAGTGAAAGCCGAAGTTGGCTTGATTGTTGGTTTTACTCAGCCTGATGGCGCTGAATTACCGGGCATGATCCGTGAAGTGATTGGCGATTCGGTTACTGTTGACTTTAATCATCCGTTAGCTGGACAAGTAGTAACGTTTGAAGTTGAAATTTTAGAAATTAATGCAGAATAAATAAGGTTTATGATGGAAATTTTACTCGCTAATCCTCGTGGCTTTTGTGCAGGTGTTGATCGTGCTATTAGCATTGTTGAACGTGCGCTTGAGTTGTTTGAAACCCCTGTCTATGTACGTCATGAAGTAGTACATAACCGTTATGTGGTGGATGGCTTAAAAGAGAACGGTGCTATTTTTGTCGAAGAACTTGATGAAGTGCCAGACGGTCGTGTTGTTATCTTTAGTGCACACGGTGTATCTAAAGCAGTGCAAGCTGAAGCAAAACGTCGTGACTTGAAAGTATTTGATGCGACTTGTCCATTAGTGACGAAGGTACACATGGAAGTAACACGCGCAAGTCGTCGTGGTATTGAATGTGTATTAATTGGTCATAAAGGACATCCTGAAGTTGAAGGCACTATGGGCCAGTATGATAATGCCGATGGTGGTATGTATCTGGTTGAGTCGATTGCTGATGTAGCGGTATTAGAAGTTAAAGATGTAACAAACCTAACTTATAGCTCGCAGACTACATTATCGGTAGACGACTGCTCAGGTATCATTGATGCATTACGTGAGCGCTTCCCTGAAATTAAGGGACCACGTAAAGATGATATTTGTTATGCAACACAGAATCGTCAAGATGCAGTATCTAAATTAGCGAATATGGCTGACATTATGTTTGTTGTAGGCTCTAAGAACTCATCGAATTCAAATCGTTTACGTGAAAAGTCTGAAAATATCGGTGTACCTTCTTATTTGATTGATAATGCGGGAGATATTGATCCTAAATTATTGGAAGGTAAACTGAAAATTGGTGTTACTGCTGGTGCATCAGCACCAAAGATCTTAATCGATCAAGTGGTAGAGAAACTACAAGCGTGTGGTGGAACATTGGTGACTGAAGTAGAAGGTCGCCCAGAAAACACAACATTTGAAGTACCTGCTGAATTACGTATCAAACAAGTCGATTAAACATCATCGTTAAAGTAGCTCGTTTAGTCATTGACTAGACGAGCTATATTAACCCGACGAACGCTCTCCTATTACTCTCTTGCTACAAACTTGCTATTTCTTCATATCTCGTACCTTTTATAACTTCTATCATGTGAATGTTTAATCTAATTTAAGGCTGTCTTCACAGAATGAAATACCGCTGTGTTTACATAAAATAAACATTTGTGTAACATGTGTGTACAAGTTATTTAAGTGAGTTAGTTATGAAATCTAGAAAGGATTCTGGATTCAGTCTCATTGAAGTGATGATCACATCATTCATACTTGCCGTAGGCCTACTTGGTATTGTGGCATTGCAAGGGATTGCGAAGAAATCATTAGCAGATACAGACAAGCAAATTGAAGCTTCATTTCTTGCGCGCACGGCGTTGCAAGAAATGCGGGCGGATACGAGCTGGCTATCAGCTCCCACCTTAGCGGCCCAAGATGTACTCATCGACGCGATTATTGCTAACTCTATCGATTTTGCTTCTCGCAGTAATCTGGATTTATGTCGTCACGTGGCAGGAAACGTCACCATTGCAGTCAGTTGGCAAATTCAGAACGCGACTATTACAGCGCCTGCTGGTAATGATGCTGGATGTGGATTAGTTATTGATAACCGTCGACAAGTGATCTTTACGAGCTTAATAACGGAGGCTATATGACCGCTAAGCAAGCTGGCTTTAATTTGATTGAGCTGATGATTGCCCTTGTTGTTGGTATTGTTCTGATGGCGTCTATCACCACGATGTTTGTAGATACTAAAGTATCAGCGAACCGTTCCTCTACTGTATCTAACCTACAACAACAGGCGCAGCTAGCCTTGCAAGTACTCGTTGATGATGTACGGAGTATAGGCAGTTGGGCTGAATTTTCAGGTGAGGATCTTGCTGATATTCAAGTCCCTAATATTGCCGGAGTAAATTGCAGTATCGTACCTGCTGTTGGGGCGGTGAATGCTGGTAACGCACATATCCCTGTGACTGCTAACTGGATTCTTAGTTCAAGTGTTGTTGGTGTTGGTAATGTGAATGTTGCGAATGCTTGTCTTGCTCCTGGCTACACTATTTCTGGTGGTAGTGATGTTGTTTCAATCGCACGAGTTAGAGGCTTGATAACAGCGGTAAGTGATATTAATTCGGATAGTTACTATGTCGCCATTGCCCCTCAGCAAGCGCAGTTATTTGAAGGACGAGCACCTAACGGGGCAACTAATATAGACAATGTCGAAATTTATCCCTATGTCCAGCACACCTACATTGTAGAGTCACATGCTATTGATGGTCCGCGGTTAAGCCGATTTAGCTTTACTGATGGTGATTTTATTACCGATATGGTGGTTGGTAATATAGAGCAGATCCGTATTGATTTCGGTGTTGATAATAATGAAGATGGCCGAGCTGATAATTATAATATGAGTGCTAACATCACGGAGCAGATGTGGAGAATGAATCAAATCGTTTCTGCGCGTATTTATGTTCTTGCGCGCGCGAAAAATAAAGATATGACGTTTAATAATGACGCAGCCTATAACGTCAGATTTTTGCCTTTTACTCCAACTAATAATGATAATTATCGCCGTTTTTTATTAGCAACAACAGTGGTAATTAAGAATAACATGATGGCGGTGACACAATGAAAAATCAGCAAGGCGTTACTTTATTTATCGTGATAATCATATTGGTGGTTGCGACGTCTCTCGCCGCTGCTGTTATTACTGAAACACGATTAGGGCAGCACTCGATTGGTTTGACGAAAGAAAAACTCGCCAATGAGCAGGACATCTTAAGTGGTGTAGAAAGTATTGTTAGTGATGCTGGGTTAGTGGGCGTCATTATGGGAATGAGTGCTGATAGCGATATTAGCCTGTCTGCATATTCGTTTAATACCAACGCAAGAATGACACTACGTGGTGAAGGTTACTGTAAGCGCAGTGGTACAGCCTCTAGCATTAATTTAATTCAATGTCGGCATGTCAGGATCGACTTTAATCAACAAGACAATACACGACGTGTACAAGGGAATAGTATGACGTCGGGTATTGAACAGCCATTTTTAGCGGCTAAAAATAATTAGGGATAGGCAATGAAAAGGATTTTCAAACAAGCCAGTATTATTCTAGCAGGGGCAATGGCATTACAGGTTGGAGCTGATGAAGGTGAGATTTATTCCGTCAGCTTAAATGGGAAACCTCAAGTACTTATTATTTTAGATACTTCAGCACACATGAAAGAGGAAGCTGACTTCCCTTATCCTAAATATTACGATCCGCATATTGCTTACCCTCCGACGCCAGATACCAATGCTGAAGATATCATTTACCGCTGGCTCTATGGTGGAGAGCAATTTTATTATAATAATAGCACGAAGGCTAAAGCGCTTGAGCATAGTGAATTACGTCGTATTGCTGAAAAAGCGGTTGATACATATGCTGGTGGTGCGGCGTTAACAGGGGATGAGCAAGTAAAGTATGATACTTTTGTTACGACTATTCCGACTCGAGGAAGTAGTAGTAAACTCGATTTTTCTAAAATGAATTGTTATTCAGCCGTCGCAGACTTCCAAGGTGATCTTGGTGCTTATCAAGACTATGTTGCTCAGTGGTTACCTGGAAAAATTGTGCTTGGTGATGGAGTTGTTGGGATCCCGTATGAATGGCGCACAATTGGCAGTAAAAGCAGTATTGGGCGAAAGTTTGTTGATTGTGATCAAGATATAGCGACGGGTGAAGACCGAAATCCTGGTTACGAACATAGCGGTGTCATTAAGGCTGAAGAAGTTAATGAAGATGGCGAATCAGATGATGGTTCAGCTGATGGCTATGTTGAAAACCCAAAGAGAAAAGGTTTTCCATCTAATGGTCCGGAGTATTACTGGAATGTCTATGAGGATAAAGCGCAAGGACGATTTAATGGTGATAGCAATAATAAAGCATATTTGTATTCGGATAATTTAGTTAAATGGGCTGCGTTAAAGCCAACGAGTGGCACGACAATCCAACTATCTAATTTACAGATAGCCAAAAAAGTTGTGCTAGATATGATGCTTGATACGAAAGAGATTAATACAGGGCTGGAAATTTTCAATCCGAATAACTCTATTACTAAACTCGATATTTTAAGTAATAACGGTGGGCGAATTATTTCTAAGGTCAGCTCTTATGACCCTGATGATTACGATGCCGCGACGAATGATTATGTAAATAAAAAAAAGTTGCTAAAAAGTCAGGTGCAAGACATTTTTACGACGAGTATGTCCAAATCCGCTTTATGTGAAAGCTTGTATGAAGGGTACCGGTATTTATATGGTCAAGATGTTTGGTATGGAGATGACGTATTAATCGATCCAAAACCAAAGGCTGATAAAACGGCTGAAAGTGGTGGTACTTACATTAGCCCTATGGATTGGGTAAATAGCTGCCAAACAGAAGCGTATATTATCATGGTTACTGCGGGGTATCATGATGTTAGCCCACGCATCGCTGATATTGTTCCTTGTGGTGGTATTTTTAATGACTTAATTCGAATTGATGCATTTGATCATGATAGTAAGGCAAATGAATTAATTGAAAAACTGCCGGGAATGACTGCCCAAAATATTAAAGATAGAGCGGTACAAGTGAATAGTGCAGATACTACCTGCGATAAAAACTTACTCCCCGTACTTTCTGGTTGGTTAGCAGAAAATGACATAAATAAAAAGACGACAGATGTGAAAGAACGCATTGTTACTTACACCGTAGGTATTGGTAATCTTGATGCTGGGCGTCGTAATTTGTTAGAAAAAACAGCCGAGTATGGTGATGGGCAATTTTATAATGCGTTGGATGCAAATGAATTACGTCAGAAACTGGAAATGGCGTTTGCTGATATTATTGCCAGACAAAATGGTGTTGCATCATCTGTCGGTACCTCTATTAACAGCAGTAATGCAAGCAAGAGTAACGAATTTGTTTATTACTCAATGTTCCAACCTAATCAAACAAGTAAGTGGCAGGGGAACCTGCGTAAACTGAAAGTAACGGGTGATGGTGTGCTAAGTGCGTGGACGCAAGCGGCCAGTGATGCTGCATCAACAGAGTCTGCGATCGCTCCGGCCTTGAAAGATGATAACACTTCTTTTTTTAATGATAACTTGTACTCAGGTTGGAGCTCACAGCAGGGCTTAAATGATATTGAAAAAGGAGGTGTTGTTGAAGCATTTTCGAATCTACCATCAACCGCGGTTCGCCAGATTTACATGACTAATGCCGATAACACCGCACTGCTAACCTTAGATAAAGATAACTTGAAGAGTGCTTTATTAGTGACAAGCGATGCTGATTTAGCAAGTAAACTTGGCGTATCTGAGGCGAATTTAGATTCCGCTATTAGTTGGTTACAAGGGAAGAATGAAGCGGGTGAGTACCGTGATGATATTTTTGGTGACCCTATGCATGCAGAACCTTTAATTGTCGAGTTCCCGGATTCTGAAAATGTAAATACACTAGAAAAATCCCGTATATTTATTGGTACAAATGCCGGTTTTTTTCATGCATTTAAAGACAATGGCCGTAGCGTTGAAGAAGAATGGGCATTTATACCGAAAGAAAATCTGGCTACTGCACTCAAGTTAAACCTACAAGTCACCAAAGCCGAAAATCGTATTTATGGCATTGACGGTAGTGCTGTCGATGCGAGTTATATCGATAGTGCTGGTAATCTTAAACACCTTATTACCTTTGGTTTACGTCGTGGTGGTAATCAATACTTTTCGCTAAGTGTCGACCTTGATAGTACAACGGTAAATACCACCAAACCAGCGCTTAATTGGGTGATTAATACTGACAACAATAGCTATTCAACATTGGGTCAGACTTGGTCTACACCTGTGGTCAGTAAAATATTCAGAGGCAATATCGCGACAAACGATAAACCAGTATTAATTTTTGGTGGTGGTTATGATGCCAAGAAAGATGATTGTGGTGCAAATAATAGTACCAAGACTTGTGCTGATACAATGGGACGTGGTGTTTATATTGTCGACGCTGATACAGGTTCTTTAATTAAATCATTTGAAAATGGTATTAGCGACAGTATTGCCA
The DNA here is from genome assembly GCF_018219155.1 of Moritella sp. 24. NCBI lineage: Bacteria > Pseudomonadati > Pseudomonadota > Gammaproteobacteria > Alteromonadales > Moritellaceae > Moritella > Moritella sp. 24. The sequence continues at coordinate 580,104 of NZ_CP056123.1, forward strand.
GTCGTTTAGCGGTTATGGACAGCGATGGTGATCGTTATGCCGATCGCATTTATGCACCTGATACAGCGGGTAATATTTACCGTATTGATATGCCAAAGATATTTGATGCAGATAAAAACAAGTTCATTATGGAAACCAGTCAATGGCAATTGTTTAAGCTAGCGAGTCTTGGTGGTTTGGGGAGTAATGACCGACGATTCTTTAGTGCGCCATCCATTGTTAGAGCAAGAGATATTGATGGTGCCTCTTATGATGGACTGCTGTTAGGCAGTGGTGATATTACCAGTCCTAATTCAAACATTATCACGCAGAATTCTTTCTTTACGATTAAGGATAGCAATATCTATCCTGAAGTTTGGGGTGAGGGGGATGGAGAAAAACCGATACCGTCAGCAATCACAATCGCGAATTTATCTGTGATTAAATATAGCAGCCTTTCAGGAACCGATACACTCGCGGGGGTTGTCGATGACGCTACACTTGCGGGATGGCGTTATGAATTAAATCAAGCGGATGCTGTCGATGGTTCGAGCCAAGGGGGCGAAAAATCTCTTGGTAGCGCCGTGGTGATAAATGGTGTTGTTCACTTTAATACCTACACTCCTTTTGCTAAAGGCTATGTGATCGAAAATGGCCAATGTGTGATTAACCAATCGGGTAATAGTCATTACTATCAAGTTAATTTAAATACAGGTACAACAAAGTATTATCAAAAACTGCCGAACGTTATTGCTAAAGATTTGGCTGTTCATGCAGCATCAAGTAATGGCGCATCTGTATTACGCTTATTAGGTGCGGGCAAAGGCGATAGCAAGACTGTTGAGGGGGTCACGTTCAATAAAGGGACTGTAGATACAAATATGCTGTTAGAGCCGAGCTCAACCTACCGTTACTTTAATGAGGCAGCACAATAATGAATTATAAAAACACAGGGTTTACGCTCGTTGAATTAATGATCGTCGTTGCGATTGTTGGTATTTTAGCTGGTATTGGTTATCCCTCTTATCGTGCTTACATTATTGATAACAATCGCAATGATGCTAAAACGGCATTATATAAAGCGCAGTTACTACAAGAGCAGTTCTATTTAGATAATGGCCAATATGCGACTTCATTAACTAACGGTGCGTCAAATACATTGTCAGGCTGGAGTGATAATTCTGACTATTACAGTTTTAGTATTGATCAGACTCTTGGCAGCAGTAAATATAAGATAACCGCTAAAACTCAAACATCAAGTGTGCAAATTTCAGATACAGATTGTGTTGCTTTTAGCATTGATAATTTTGGGACTACGACATCGATGAATAGTGCAAATACAGTGACAACGGGTTGTTGGTGATTTTTAATAAAGTGATAAGCTTAGCTATTTCATCGATTTAATTACTTGTCTGATTGGCAATTTAGATTTGCTTATGTATGCTAATAGTTATATTTAAGGGCTAACAGGGACTGAACATGAAAAAAATTGAAGCGATTATTAAACCGTTTAAGCTGGATGATGTACGTGAAGCTCTTGCAGAAATTGGCATTACAGGCATGACAGTATCTGAAGTGAAAGGTTTTGGCCGTCAAAAAGGTCATACTGAACTTTATCGTGGTGCTGAATATATGGTGGACTTTTTACCTAAAGTAAAACTCGATCTTATTGTGCAAGACGATGATGTTGATGCATGTATTGACTCTATCGTAGAAACAGCGCACACGGGCAAAATCGGCGATGGTAAGATTTTTGTTACTGCTGTTGAGCGCGTTATTCGTATTCGTACAGGCGAAGAAAACGAAGAAGCTATTTGATCATTATTAGCGAAATTAACCGTTAATATCGTCACGATTTCTACAAGACACCGAGCATTTATGTTCGGTGTCTTTTTTTTATCTGAATACGCTTGAATGTTCGCGTTATAACCGTACATAAATAGCGCGTCGAGGGCTTCTCTGAGTTAGCATTTTGACGCAGTTTGGGTATAATCACTTCATTAACAGATCCGTTTATATTATTTAATCTAAACAATCGCTCATAATTCAAGCACCCAGGACAATTACATGACAATGTCTACAGCTGAGATCCGCAACGCGTTTCTTGATTATTTTGCCGGTAAAGGGCACAACAAAGGCACAAGTAGCTCACTTGTTCCTGCTAATGATCCAACTTTGTTATTCACAAACGCGGGCATGAACCAATTTAAAGACGTATTCCTAGGTGCAGAACAACGTTCATACACTCGTGCAACAACGTCTCAACGCTGTGTACGTGCTGGTGGTAAACACAATGATCTAGATAACGTAGGTTATACAGCTCGCCACCATACATTCTTTGAAATGTTAGGTAACTTCAGCTTTGGTGATTACTTTAAAGAAGATGCGATCTTATTTGCATGGGAATTCTTAACTGAAGTATTGGGATTACCAAAAGAAAAATTACTGGTTACTGTGTATGAAAGTGATGATGAAGCATTTTCATTCTGGGCTAATAAAGTAGGCGTGCCAGAAGATAAGATTATTCGCATTGGTGACAAGTCTCCAGAGAAGAAGTTTGAATCAGATAACTTTTGGTCAATGGGTGATACAGGTCCATGTGGTCCATGTTCTGAAATTTTTTATGATCACGGCGAAGACATTTGGGGTGGCGTACCGGGTTCTCCTGAAGAAGACGGCGATCGCTTCATTGAGATCTGGAACTTAGTATTCATGCAGTTCAACCGTCAAGCTGACGGCACAATGGAAGAGTTACCAAAACCATCTGTGGATACAGGTATGGGCCTTGAGCGTATTTCTGCAATTATGCAAAATGTACACTCAAACTACGAAATCGATATTTTCCAAAGCTTAATCAAGCACGTTGCAGAACTTATCGGTACGACAGATTTAGAAAACAAATCACTACGCGTAATTGCCGATCACATTCGTGCATGTAGCTTCCTGATCTCTGACGGTGTTATGCCATCAAATGAAGGCCGTGGTTATGTACTACGTCGTATTATCCGTCGTGCAGTGCGTCACGGTAATAAGCTAGGTGCTAAAGGCCCATTCTTCAACAAACTTGTTGCTAAGATGGTTGAGCTAATGGGCGATATTTCTGACGATTTAGTAAAACAACAAGCGATTGTTGAAAAAATATTACTTATCGAAGAAGAGCAATTTGGTAAAACATTAGAACGTGGTCTGAACATTCTAGACAACGAATTGTCACAATTAGACGGCACAGTGGTTCCGGGTGATGTGGTATTCAAACTTTACGACACCTATGGTTTCCCATCAGATCTAACGGCTGACATCGCGCGTGAGCGTGAGTTAACAATTGATGAAGATGGCTTTAAAGCTGCGATGGAAGAACAGCGTAATCGTGCTCGCCAAGGTTCTAACTTTGGTACTGATTACAACGAAATGCTAAAAATTGATGCTGATACTGAATTCTTAGGTTATCAAACGCTAACATCTGATGCACAAATTGTTGCTTTAGTAAGAGACAACGCTGAAGTTGAAATCTTAAATGACGGTCAAGAAGGCGCTATTGTATTAAACAAAACGCCATTCTACGCGGAAGCGGGTGGTCAATCTGGCGACCAAGGTATCATTAAAGTAGGCGATGCTGTATTTACGGTTACAGATACTAAGAAAGTAGGTAACGCAACGGTTCATTTCGGTACTATCTCTGGTGTTATCGAAGTAAATAACCACGTTATTGCCGATGTTGACGTTAATCGTCGTAAGGCTATTGGCCTTAATCACTCTGTAACTCACTTAGCACACGCAGCTTTACGCAAAGTTGTTGGTGAAAATGTACAGCAGAAAGGTTCACTAGTATTACCAGAACGTTTACGTTTTGATTTCTCACACTTTGAAGGCGTAACAGCAGCACAATTGCTTGAAGTTGAACGTCTGGTTAACGCACAAATTCGTGCTAACCACGAAGTTGTAACTGAAGTAATGGACATTGATGCAGCGCGTGAAGCGGGTGCAATGGCGTTATTTGGTGAGAAGTACGATGATGAAGTACGTGTAGTACGTATGGGTGACTTCTCTATCGAGCTATGTGGTGGTACGCATGTTAAGCGTACTGGTGATATTGGTTTCTTCAAAATCTTGTCTGAGAGCGGCATTGCTGCGGGCGTACGTCGTGTTGAAGCTGTGACGGGTGATTCTGCATTAGCATATGTTCACGATCTTGTTGCTAAAATGCAAGAAACTGCAAGCTTAGTGAAAGCAGACCAAAATACAGTGACGGCAAAAGTGACGCAAGTTCTTGAGCGTAACCGTAGCCTAGAAAAAGAAGTTGAGAAGTTAAATGCACAAGTAGCCAGTGCTGCAAATGCTAACTTGATCGACCAGGTGCAAGTGATTAACGGTGTTAAAGTACTTGTTGCTAACCTAAAAGGTGCAGATCCTAAGTCGTTACGTAGTTCGATGGATGAGCTGAAGAACAAACTGCAAAGCGGTGTTATTGTTCTTGGTATTCCAGGTGAAGGCAAAGTTAACCTGATCACGGGTGTAACTAAAGATTTAATCGGTAAAGTAAAAGCCGGTGAATTAGTAAGCTACCTTGCTGTCCAAGTAGGTGGTAAAGGTGGCGGTCGTCCTGATATGGCGCAAGCGGGTGGTTCAAATCCTGAAGCATTACCTGCAGCACTAGAATCAGTAACACCTTGGTTAACTGAAAAACTATAAATCAGTATATTAGTGAGTAATTGATCATTGCTCACTAAGTTTAAATAAACAGTGTTATGGCAAGAGGCAGACAATCCTGTTTCTTGTTCTAAGCACAGGCGGTGATAAATTTAAAGGTTATTAAGGGAAGTTTGTTGTGGCGTTGTATGTACAAAAATATGGTGGCACTTCCGTTGGCTCAATTGAGCGAATAGAAGCAGTTGCTCAGCGAGTGAAAAAATCTCGTGAAAAGGGAAATCAAATAGTTGTGGTTGTGTCAGCAATGTCAGGGGAAACGAATCGTTTACTTGGCATGGCTAAAGAGCTCGATGAGCACGCAGATCGCAGAGAAATGGATGTATTAGTTTCAACTGGTGAACAAGTTACTATTGCATTGTTAACCATTGCCCTGCAAAAAGCAGGTGTCGATGCGATATCAATGACGGGTGATCAAGTTCAAATGAAAACCGATAACAGCCATGGTAAGGCTCGCATCAAAACCGTTGAAACAGACAACTTACAACGTCATCTAGATGAAGGTAAAGTGGTCGTAGTCGCAGGTTTCCAAGGTCGTGATGAAGATAATAATATCACGACGTTAGGACGCGGTGGCTCGGATACTACCGCAGTTGCAATTGCAGCTGTACTGAAAGCTGATGAATGTCAGATTTATACTGACGTTAATGGCGTCTATACCACCGACCCTCGGGTTGAACCGCGCGCACGGAAATTAGATTGCATCACTTTTGAAGAGATGCTTGAAATGGCGAGCTTAGGTGCCAAAGTATTACAAATTCGTTCAGTCGAGTTTGCAGGGAAATACAATGTACCTTTACGTGTACTATCTTCATTTGAAGAGGGTGAAGGGACATTGATTACTTACGAGGACGTAAAAAAAATGGAATCAGCAATCATATCTGGCATTGCGTTTAATCGCGATGAAGCAAGTTTAACAATATCAGGTATCCCTGATGAACCTTTAGTCGCAGCTAATATCCTAACGCCAATTGGTGATGCAGGTATTGATGTTGACGTTATCGTCCAAAATGCACACGGCAAAGATGGCCTTGTTGATTTTACCTTTACTGTTCATCGTGATGATTACCAAGCAGCAAAAGCGCTATTGGTAAAGACATGCGAAGAATTATCTGGAAAAGATGTGCAAGGTAACGATCGTATTGCTAAAATTTCTATTGTAGGTGTCGGTATGTGGAATCATCCAGGTGTCGCTAAAACAATGTTTGAAGTTTTAGGCAATGAAGGAATCAACATGCAGTTGATTTCAACCTCTGAAATTAAGATCTCAGTTATCGTCGACGAAAAGTATTTAGAGCTTGGCGTTCGTGCGTTGCACGCTGCATTCAACTTAGATGTGGCTTAAACTGAGTGAATTAACAACAAATTAGGTCTTAATCATTCTTTTCTTGTTTTACATTGAAGCTTTTAATAGAATAATAAGCGGCTTAACAAAAATATAATAAATTAGTTGAGGAATAAATTAATGCTAATATTGACGCGCCGTGTTGGCGAAACACTTATGATCGGTGATGAAGTTACAGTTACTGTATTAGGTGTTAAAGGTAATCAAGTTCGTATCGGTGTTAATGCGCCTAAAGAAGTATCTGTTCACCGTGAAGAGATCTACATGCGAATTCAAGCAGAAAAAGGCGAAAGCCCTGAAGGCAACTTCTAAATTAGAATAATAAAATTATTACAGATTGGGTTTAGCGTTGGCTAAGCCCTTTTTTTATCTGTTTTTTGACAAAATTGGGACGTTTATCCCATTTTTGCTGCAATAGTAGTTTTGTTGTTTGAAACTTAAACAGTTGCTAGAGTGCTGTTAATTAATATTTGACTTATTTTTCAGTATCCGTATTATGAGCGCCAACAACACGGAGAGGTGGCCGAGTGGCCGAAGGCGCTCCCCTGCTAAGGGAGTATGGGCTTTAAATCCCATCGAGGGTTCGAATCCCTCCCTCTCCGCCATTGTTGTCCTAATATCTATCACATGTTGTAAAATGTGTTATAGTGTTTTGGTCGGCTTTTTGGACGTTGTAAGAAATAGTTGTTGTGCGGATGTAGCTCAGCTGGATAGAGTACCTGGCTACGAACCAGGCGGTCGGAGGTTCGAATCCTCCCATCCGCACCATTATTTCGATTAGAATTAATTCTAAGTAATTAGTAGAAGTTGAAAACACTTAATCTAGTTATAAAAATTATACGTTAGACCAAATATGTGCGGATGTAGCTCAGCTGGATAGAGTACCTGGCTACGAACCAGGCGGTCGGAGGTTCGAATCCTCCCATCCGCACCATTGGTTTTAACACAACGTTTGCTCGGCAAACAACAGAATAAATTATGTGCGGATGTAGCTCAGCTGGATAGAGTACCTGGCTACGAACCAGGCGGTCGGAGGTTCGAATCCTCCCATCCGCACCATTTATTCAAATCACCTAGAGATTTAAAACTAGACGTTGTAGAACGTAAACCTAACAGAACAAATTATGTGCGGATGTAGCTCAGCTGGATAGAGTACCTGGCTACGAACCAGGCGGTCGGAGGTTCGAATCCTCCCATCCGCACCATTTGTTCAAAACGATTAATTTTTATGGTTTAATTCGTTAAACGGTAAAATACAACAAGTTCTTAAAATAGAAATGTGCGGATGTAGCTCAGCTGGATAGAGTACCTGGCTACGAACCAGGCGGTCGGAGGTTCGAATCCTCCCATCCGCACCATCTATTTTATAATATAAATTTTGTGCGGATGTAGCTCAGCTGGATAGAGTACCTGGCTACGAACCAGGCGGTCGGAGGTTCGAATCCTCCCATCCGCACCATTTATTATATTATTATGAATTTTCCGATGTAAGTCTTTACATTGTCGATGTTTTTCATAATAATAGGGTTTGTGTGGAGAGGTGGCCGAGTGGCCGAAGGCGCTCCCCTGCTAAGGGAGTATGGGCTTTAAATCCCATCGAGGGTTCGAATCCCTCCCTCTCCGCCATTAAATAAATAAACCGCTTAATAGCGGTTTTTTTATGCCTAAAATTTACCTCATCAACTATCTGCTCGTCGCGTTATTAATCTAAACTTAAAAAACACTCTATTCTATTGGCTTGTTTATCATGTTTCAATTAACGCACACAATTCAACGTTTCTCAGCACCGCTTGGTCGCTTTCTTATTGGTATCTTATTTGTACAAGCTGGGTTAGGAAAGATTTTTTCTTATGCGGGAACTGCTGACTATATGCTTGCCATGGGCGTACCTAGCATATTGCTGCCCTTAGTGATCATCGCCGAAATCGGTGGTGGACTCGCTGTGATCCTTGGTTATCATACCCGAATAGCGGCTTTTGCCTTAGCTGGTTTTTGTGTATTAACAGCCGTGTTATTCCATGCTGATTTTAGCGATACGACACAGATGATCATGTTTTCTAAAAATATGGCGCTTGCCGGAGGCTTTTTATTTTTAGTTGCCCACGGTGCAGGGGCTTTTTCGTTAGATAATAAAGTGAAGTAATAAGGCAATGAGTATATAAGGCGCTACTTTCGTCAGGTCAACGAGTAAGGTACATCATTAAACTGAGGAATAGGATGATGGCTGTTGTGCCGCCAATAATATAGATGAAGCCTTTTTTACCTTGCTGTATGGTCCAGTTGTTATATTGCAAGAACCCAAACCACAAGATACTCAGTATTAAAGGTAATAGAAAAAATTTAAACATAAACTCCCCAACATAGCGATTAATCACTGTTTATTGAATTATATAGTAGCTAAACTGTCCTACCACTTTTAATTATGCACTTAATATTTGCATATCAGGCAAATGTTATCAGTCAGTGTACCCACAGATATGCCAAGACATAGCGTCAGCATGCTTAACTTTGATTATACGTCTAACTTCAATATATAGTGTGACTTAATTCTCTTACTGCTGACGAGTGCGAATAATATTGTAGGTAAATGAAATATAGAGGGTTAGATGGGTCTTTGGTTATTATTTTTAAGCAGTTTTACGTCTGCGACTATTTTACCTGGTAGTTCAGAAATCTTATTAACCGCGATGTTAGTTGAAGGTTCATGGTCGCACTGGCAACTTTTTGTGATGGCCACGAGTGGTAATGTATTAGGATCTATCCTGACATTTTATATGGGGTATTTTATTTATGCGAAAAAACCAATCGATTTTTCTGAGAATAAGCATTACCGCCGTGTACATGGCGTGATCCAACGCTGGGGCTGGAGTAGCTTGCTATTTAGTTGGCTACCTGTTTTTGGTGATGTTTTTTGTTTATTAGCGGGTTGGTTACGTTTAAATCCGGTTCTGTCTTTTATCGCAATTATGTTAGGCAAGTCAGTTCGCTATGCCGTTATTATTTGGTTTATGGGTGCTATTAGCTAATGATTTTATATTTAACTTTAATCCAACGAGGAATGTTTGATGCGTTTTAATTATTTTTATCGTGCCCTAGTACGAAGATCTTCGATAATCGTACTGAGTACGTCTATTACGCTACTTGGTGGTTGTTCTTTATTGAACACAGATGATGATGTGAGCACCTTATCCTTACCAGCAGGAATGACATTCGTTGCTCAGCAAGAAAAAATAGCGGATAGCTTACTGATTCCTTATGAAAAATATAAGCTCAGTAATGGCTTAACAGTGATTTTACATGAAGATGATTCAGATCCTTTAACTTACATTGATATGACTTATCATGTTGGTTCTGCGCGCGAAGAGATTGGAAAATCAGGTTTCGCCCATTTTTTTGAGCATATGATGTTCCAAGGCAGTAAAAATGTCGGTGATCAGCAGCATTTTAAAATTGTAAATGAAGCTGGCGGCTCGATGAATGGCAGTACCAATCAAGATCGCACCAACTATTATCAAACAGTACCTGCAAATCAATTAGAAAAAATGTTGTGGTTAGAAGCAGATCGTATGGGCTTCTTATTAGATGCGGTCGATCAACGTAAATTCGAAATCCAACGTGCAACGGTTAAGAATGAGCGTTCACAGCGTGTCGACAACCGTCCTTATGGCTTATTAGGTGAGCGTGTTGGCGAAGCATTATATCCACGAGACCATCCTTATTCTTGGCAGCCAATTGGTTATGTTGAAGACTTGGATCGTGTTGATGTTAATGATTTAAAACAGTTTTTCTTGCGTTGGTATGGTCCTAACAATGCAACGCTGACGATTGCGGGTAAATTTGATAAAGCAGAAACACTCGCTTGGGTTAATAAGTATTTTTCAACTATTCCAACCGGCCCTGAAGTAAAAGACGTTGAACCAGAGCCTGTGACACTTGATAAAGATCGTTACATAACCTTAGAAGATAATGTACCTCAACCTATGCTCTATATGAGCTACCCAACGGTTTATATGGGTCATGAAGATGAAGCACCATTGGATTTGTTCGCGTATGCATTAGGCGGTGGTAAAAATTCACTGTTATATAAAAATTTAGTTGAAACGGGTTATGCAACAACGGTGGCTGCATACCATAGTTGCAGTGAATTAAGCTGTAGTTTTGATATCTATACACAACCTAACCCGGCGAAAGGGATGGAATTAGCACCGTTATTAGAAAAAGTGAATGCATCCATAAAAGAACTTGCTGAAAAAGGCATTGCAGACTCTGAAATAACGCGACTACGTTCAATTATTGAAAGTTCGACGGTATTTGGCATGCAAAGTGTGGCTGGTAAAGCGAAAGAACTCGCTCTCGGTGAAACTTTGATGAATGATCCGAACTATTTAACTAAAGGTTTAGCGGGTTTTAGTACGATAACCGCAGAGAAAGGACTTGCTGGATATAAAAAATACCTTGAGAACAAACCAAAGGTGATCATGAGTGTTGTGCCTAAAGGCCAGCTACAATATGTTGCGCACACATCGACATTCACACCCGCGCCGCGTGATATTGATAAACAAGAAACTAAATTGACTCAAACATTGAGTGTGCGAGAGACGAAAGATGTGTTTGACCGTTCGGTAATGCCTAAAGCTGGTAGCAACCCACAACAAACATTGCCGACGCTTTGGCGTCAATCATTAGCGAATGATATTCAAGTACTTGGCACTGTTTACGATGAAACTCCAACGGTGAGTATTCAGATAAACTTGAAAGGCGGAAGACGTGTAGAGAGTTTAGATAAGCAGGGGATTGCGAGGTTAACTGCGGCAATGATGAATCAGTCTACTGAGTTACATTCATCTGCAGAGCTTAATGATCAATTACAATCACTGGGCAGTAGTATCAATTTCTCTGCAGGGCTTTACGGGACTGTGATTAGCGTGAATAGCTTAGCTAAAAATTTGCCAGCAACATTGGCTATATTAGAAGAAAAGTTATTTAAACCAGGCTTTATCGATACTGATTTCACACGTATTAAAGCGCAATCAAGACAGGCTTCGTTACAAAATCAACAACGCGTTGGTTGGTTAGGGCAGCTTGCTACACAGCGTATCTTATACGGTGATGAGCGAGTAACAGGTAATCCATCATCAGGCACGTTAAAAAACCAAGCAGCATTAACACGCGATGATGTTCAGACATATTACCAACTGTACTATAATTTGGCAGAGGCTAAAGTTGTCGTTGTGGGTGATGTTAGCGAAAAAAACATTACAGAATCGTTAGGCTTTTTACAGCAAGGGGCGCATTTACCTGCCGTCACTTACCCTGCGTTAGCAAAAGCACCAAAATGGCAGCCTAATACGCTTTATATTGTTGATAAACCTGACGCCGTACAATCTGTCATTAAGGTTGTATCACCTGCAATTTCGTACGATGTAACAGGTAACTTCTTTAAAGCAAACCTGATGAACTTTAATTTGGGTGGCAATTTTAATAGTCGTTTAAATCAAAATCTACGTGAAGATAAAGGTTACACGTACGGTGCGACTACAGGATTTTATGCTGACCGAGAGTATGGTTATTTTTCAGCATCTGCAGATGTACGTTCTGAGGTGACCGGCGATGCGATTAAAGAAACATTAGCAGAATTAAAAGGTTACACGGATGCAGGTATTAGTGATTCAGAACTGGATTACATGAAGAGTGCGGTTTCACAACAAGAAGCCTTGTCTTATGAAACACCTGCGCAAAAGTCTAATTTCTTAATGCAGTTATTATTATTGGATTTATCGCCTGATTTTGTCGACCAACAAGCAGACATAATTCAAGCTATGGATAAGTCTGAAATACAGGCATTAGCAAAGACTTACTTATCGAGCGATCAATTTTCTGTTATTGTGGTCGGAGATCGTCAGTTGATTGAAAAGCAGGTGAAAGATTTTGGTTTCGATATTAAAATATTCGACCTGTTAGATAAATAATAGACCTTCAGTTACCCTTAAAGATAGGCTCAAAGACTGCGCTATCTTTAAGGTGCTACTTTTATATAGTTCATTGGTGGATTTAATTTGAACGTTACATTTGAATCTCTGATCTCAAAATTATCAGAGCCAAGCAATATACAGTCACTAAACGGTATTACTCGCGGCATCGAACGTGAGTGTTTACGTGTTGATGAAGCCGGAGATTTATCTCAGAGCGATCACCCAGCAGCGTTTGGTTCGGCATTAAGTCATCAGCACATTACCACAGACTATTCTGAAAGCTTATTAGAGTTCATTACGCCTGTTAGCGATAGTGCCGCAACAGCGCAACAGCAACTGAGTGATATTCATCGCCATGTAGCAAAAAATATGGACGGCGAGTTATTCTGGCCTTCAAGTATGCCTTGTCAGGTTAATGATGAAAACGATATACCGCTCGCTAAATACGGTACATCGAATACAGGAAAAATGAAGCATACATACCGTATTGGTTTAAAACACCGTTATGGTAGTAGCATGCAGATCATTTCTGGCTTGCATTATAATGTGTCATTACCAATGGCATTGTGGCAAAAATTGTATGATATCAAAGGTGAAACTGGCGAGTTACAAGACTTTATTTCTCATAGTTATATGGGATTGATCCGTAATTTCTATCGTTATGGTTGGTTAGTACCTTATTTATTTGGTGCATCACCTGCGTTAAATCGTTCGTTTTTACCAGCAGAAAAGCAAGAATCATTCTCGTCATTAGGTGAGAGCACGATATACATGCCGTATGCAACATCGTTACGTATGAGTGATTTGGGTTATACGAACAATGCGCAAGACGATTTGGTGATTTGTCATAATACGTTAGACAAATATACGAATAGTTTGAAAAAAGCAATTAAAAGCAAAGCGCCTGAATTTGCAGATATTGGCATTAAAGTTAATGGTGAATACCGTCAGCTCAATGACAATGTGCTGCAAATCGAAAATGAGTTGTATGCACCTATTAGACCCAAACGTGTTGCTAAATCAAACGAAAAACCGTCTGAAGCACTTGCTGCGCGTGGTATCGAATATATTGAAATCCGTTCTTTAGATGTAAATCCATTTACAGCTACGGGTATCACGACAGCACAGATGTCAGTATTAGATAGTTTGTTAGTTTGGATGGCATTACAACCATCTGCACCGATGACTGCTGATGAAATGGCGGTATGCCGTGATAACAGCACGAAAGTGGTGATGGAAGGGCGTAAGCCTGGTTTAACATTAATGTTAGATGATAAGCCTCAATCTCTGACTGATGTAGCGACTCATATCCTTGCTGAAGTTCAGCAGGTTGCACAGTTATTAGATGGTGCTCAGTTAGCGACAAATACAGCTGCGAGTAATTTCGCTGACGCTGTTTGTGCTCAACAAGCATTAATTAATAACCCTGATGCACTATTGTCAGGTCAGGTGCTCGCTACAATGAAAGAGCAAGGTTTGGAGCATAATGATTTCATTTTAAATTTAGCAAATAAATATAAGAAGGAATTGATTGCGACAGACTATGAGCATTGGGATGATGTTTACTTCAACCAGATGCAACGTGACTCAGTCGCAGAGCAACAAAAAATTGAAGCTGCTGATACCGTCGATTTCGATGCGTTTTTAGCTGACTATTTTTCTAATATTAAAAAATAGACAAAAAAAAAGAGCCCAAATAAGGCTCCAAAAAATGAAAAAACAACTCTTGCAATGAATCAGACTACTAGATTGAAGTATGGTTCATAAATATTTGTAAAAGTTGAAAAAGAGATAAAAAAAAGGAGCCTTAATAGGGCTCCCAAAAAATGAAAAAACAACTCTTGCACTTAATCTGACTACAGCATTAAGCAATGGTTCATAAAATTATTATTTGTTTACTAAATTATTTCAACGGAGTGTTAATAATGCCATTACTGGATAGTTTTACGGTTGACCATACCATCATGAATGCACCTGCAGTGCGTGTTGCCAAGACCATGTCTACACCAAGTAAAGATACGATTACTGTGTTTGACCTGCGTTTTTGTGCACCAAATAAAGATATTTTAAGCGAAAAAGGGATTCATACTTTAGAACATCTTTATGCTGGTTTCATGCGTGACCACCTTAATTCTTCAACGGTAGAAATTATTGATATTTCGCCAATGGGTTGCCGTACTGGTTTTTACATGAGCTTACTTGGCGCGCCAACAGAACAGCAAGTTGCTGACGCATGGTTAGCATCAATGCAGGATGTTCTTGCCGTTAAAAGCCAAGGTGATATTCCAGAATTGAATGAATACCAGTGTGGTACTTATGTGATGCATTCATTAGACGAAGCAAAGCAAATAGCACAGGTAATCATCAGTGCTGGTATTGGTGTGAACAAAAATAATGACTTGCTGTTAGCAGATGAAATTCTGAATAAACTGTAATATGAAAGGCGACCATTGAGTCGCCTTTTTTATCATTACAGTTTCCTTTCAATAGACAGTATTTAATGAAATGGAGAGTGTTATGAAAGCGAAGTATTTACTGAATAAAAAGGGCTGTCTAGTTGCACTATTTAGCTTGGTATTAACTGCATGTTCAACAGTTAAGGTGAGCACTGATTATGATCAGAGTGCCGATTTTACTGCGCTAAAAGGGTTTAATTGGTTACCAAAAACAGAAAAGCTTGAAAAAGAGAGTGCCTATCTTAATAATCGTATTATGGATGTCCGTATTACCAAGGCGGTTGATAAGCAGTTAGTTGCTCAAGGATTTACTTTTTCGACAGCCCCTGATTTTTATGTGAACTATAATATTACCTCAAAAAATAAAACGGATATTCGTACCTATGACAGTTATTCAGGTTATGGGCCGAGTTGGGGTTGGGGTGTCGGTTATGGCCATCGCGGTATGGCCTTCAGTACACAAACTGAAACTCGCATTGACGACTATCAGCAAGGTAGTCTAATCATTGATATTATCGATCCAACAAGCTTAGAATTAATTTGGCGCGGTATTGGTAGTAAACGTTTACCTGAATCGGCAGATGCGGCTGAAATGGATAAGCTAGTTGCAGACGTGGTAAAGAGTATTTTAGTTAAGTTCCCACCTGAAGCAAAGCAAACGGTGAAACGAAATACCCATTACAATATGTAACATGGTCATAAAGAATACGTTGTTTTAGAAATAAAAATGAGCAGCCTAGGCTGCTCATTTTTTTATAACATTATAACCGTGTATAACGCGAATTATTTATTCTGGTTTTCACGCGCAATTGCACGATAAGCAATATCGGTACGGTAAAAAGCACCTTCCCAATTGATTTGAGCTGCTAGCTTATATGCATTTTCTTGTGCTTCTGTCACTGTGTTACCCAGTGCTGTCGCACAAAGAACACGACCACCACTTGTCACGATGTTATCGCCTTGCAATGCTGTACCAGCATGGAAAACTTTACTTTCCGTTGAGTCAGCTTGTGGTAGGCCTGTAATGATATCGCCTTTTGCGTAGTCAGCAGGATAACCGCCAGCCGCAATCACAACACCAACCGCTGCACGTTCGTCATAATCTGCAGTCACTGTGTCTAGTTTACCTGCAACGGCAGCAAGACAAAGTTCAACAAGATCTGATTTTAAACGCATCATGATCGGCTGTGTTTCAGGGTCACCAAAACGGCAGTTATATTCTAATACTTTTGCAGTGCCATCTGGTGCAACCATCAGGCCAGCATATAGGAAACCTGTATAGGTATTACCTTCTGCTTTCATACCATCAACAGTTGGACGAATTACTTCATTCATTGCAAAGTCATGAACAGCTTGCGTTACCACTGGTGCTGGTGAGTAAGCACCCATACCACCTGTGTTTGGACCTTTATCGCCATTGTCACGCGCTTTATGATCTTGACTCGTTGCTAGCGCAAGAATATTCTCGCCATCAACCATCACAATGAAACTAGCTTCTTCACCTGTTAGAAATTCTTCGATAACAACACGAGCACCAGCATCGCCAAACTTGTTACCTTCCAGCATGTCATCAATTGCATCGAATGCTTGTGCTTCAGTTTCAGCGATGATTACGCCTTTACCTGCAGCTAGACCGTCTGCTTTGATTACAATTGGGCAACCCATTTCACTTACATACGCTTTTGCTGGTGCGATTTCAGTGAAGTTTTGGTATGCCGCTGTTGGAATATGATGACGTGCAAAGAAGTCTTTCGAGAATGCTTTAGAGCCTTCTAGTTGTGCTGCACCTTGTGTTGGGCCAAAGATAGCAAGACCTTCTGCTTGGAATGCATCAACAACGCCAAGTACGAGTGGTACTTCAGGGCCTACAATCGTTAATTCAACGTTATTTTCTTTTGCGAATGCAACCAATGCTGGAATATCTTCAACTTGGATTGGTACATTTTTACATTTGTTTTCTAGTGAAGAACCGATATTACCTGGTGCGATAAATACCGTTTCAACATTTTTAGACTGAGCCGCTTTCCAACCTAGGGCGTGTTCACGACCACCGCCACCAATAATTAATACGTTCATAATGATGTTATTCCTTTTACTTTATGCGCTAATCTTGGGGGTACTCTACGATACTTATCAAGATTTATAATTGAATGAGAGCAGTACAATAAGGGCTGTGTGTGTCGCTACCCTTATTGTATTTTAATGTATGTGTTTTTTCTTACAGGCTTAGTGACGGAAGTGACGCATGCCTGTGAAGATCATTGTCATACCGTGTTCGTTAGCCGCATCGATAATTTCATTATCACGGATTGAACCACCTGGTTGGATAACACATTTAATACCCGCAGCCGCTGCAGCATCAATGCCGTCACGGAATGGGAAGAATGCATCAGATGCCATTACTGAACCTTCAACAACGAGACCTTCGTCTGCCGCTTTAATACCAGCAACTTTAGCACTGTAAACACGGCTCATTTGACCTGCGCCTACACCGATAGTTACGCCGTCTTTTGCGTAAACAATCGCGTTTGATTTAACAAATTTAGCCACTTTCCAGCAGAATAGTAAATCAGTTAGTTCTTGTTCACTTGGTTGACGCTCAGATACAACCGTTAAGTCGTCTAGGCCTACCATGCCACGGTCACGATCTTGTACTAAGATGCCGCCGTTTACACGTTTGATATCGAACTCGCCGTTTTTAGCTGTCCATTCACCACATTCAAGTAAACGTACATTTTTCTTACTTGCAACGATAGCGCTAGCTTCAGCACTTACAGATGGCGCAATGATTACTTCAGTGAATTGGCGATCAACGATTGCTTGTGCCGTTACTGCATCAAGTTCACGGTTGAATGCAATGATGCCACCGAATGCTGATGTTGGATCTGTTTTAAATGCACTGTCGTAAGCACTTAAAATATCTTCACCAATAGCAACACCACATGGGTTTGCGTGTTTAACAATAACACAGGCTGGAGCATCGAATTCTTTCACACACTCTAATGCTGCGTCTGTATCTGCGATGTTGTTATAAGATAATGCTTTACCTTGTAACTGAGTCGCAGTTGCAACAGATGCTTCAGTTGTGTTTTTCTCAACATAGAATGCTGCATCTTGGTGGCTGTTTTCACCATAACGCATGTCTTGTTTTTTGATAAACTGAGAATTGAATGTACGAGGGAATTTAGATGCTTCGTCACCTTCAGTATTGTCACCATAGCTAGGAACCATAGTACCGAAGTAGTTTGCGATCATACCGTCATAAGCAGCTGTGTGCTCAAATGCTGCAATAGCAAGATCGAAACGTGTTTTATGAGTCAGTGAGGTATTATTTGCAGACATTTCACTTAATACACGGTCATAATCGCTCGCGTTAACGACAATTGTCACGTCTTTGTGATTTTTAGCTGCAGAGCGAACCATAGTTGGACCACCGATGTCGATATTCTCAACGGCGTCAGCAAGGCTGCAATCTGGATTGGCAACAGTGTTGGCAAATGGGTAAAGGTTAACAACGACAATATCAATTGGATTGATACCGTGTTCTGACATGACTTCAACATCAATGTCACGACGGCCAAGAATGCCACCATGTACTTTTGGATGCAGCGTTTTAACACGACCATCCATCATTTCTGGATGACCTGTATAGTCAGAAACTTCTATTACTGGGATATCATTTTCAGCTAATAATTTAGCAGTACCACCAGTCGATAATAATTCGACACCTTGTTCTACTAGGCCACGAGAAAATTCTACAATACCAGTTTTATCAGACACACTGATAAGTGCACGGCGAATAGGTCGAGCGTTGTCCATTTTACGATTACCTCAAAGTACATTTATATAGAAGGATGTTTTCGGAAAAGGTCAGCTCGGCCTTTTACGGAAACATCCTGCACTATGTTCCTTCTATACCTACTAACTTTACGCAGCAATTTGCTTGCTAAAGTGTTCTAGATATATAACGTACCGCAGATGGGGGGCATTCTAACTGAAAATTAATTCATTGTGTCGATTTTTTCATAAAAAATTCACGAACAGTATGTTTATATTTTGAATTGAATTAACTCAGCACAATCAAAATACAATCAAACGATAGGCTGAGTACAACATTGTATAGCAGGTAAGTACAATTAATAATAGTTGACTTGTAAGTCAGTTATTACAACGTGTTGCATCGATTAATCGTAAATTGTTACCTGTATTATTTTTTCTTTTTATGCCAAATCTTAGTTTCTTCGCCGCGTAACAAACGTATGATGTTGTCGTAGTGACGTAAAATAATTAAACAAGATAGCATGGCGACAGGCAACGTATATTGGGCTTTGAATATCAAGGTATAAACAGGTGCAAAAAGCGCAGTGAAAATAGCTGCAATTGAAGAGTAACCTGTAATTGCTAATGATAATAACCAGCTAACGACAATGGATGCGCCAAGATCAAGACCGATAGTTAACAGTGCACCAAATGCAGTTGCGACACCTTTACCACCTTGAAAGTGAAAGAAGATTGGATAAATATGACCTAGGCATGCAGCTATTGCGATAAGTCCAAGATAAAAGGGGGTGAAATTGAGATACCACGCCAACCATACCGGTAATGCGCCTTTTAGCATATCAAAAAACAGCACTAATCCAGCGGCTATTTTATTTCCTGAACGTAATACATTGGTTGCGCCGGGATTGAGTGATCCATATTTCCGTGGATCAGGCAGGCGAAATAGCCGACAAATTAGAATAGCGGAAGAAATCGAACCTAGTAGATAGGCGAAAATGATAAAGATTAAGCTCAATAGGGTCATTACTGATTAATTCTTCTCTAGGTTTGCTGTATTATTGCATTATTATATCGATTAATAAATTACGTGCTGTAAGAAGGCTTACAAATTCGTAGTTTATCTTGGATATAAATAAAAATTGAGAAACCTATCATACGCGTTTTATATTCGCGAGGGTATCCGACCTCTATTAAGTTTATTACGGGCGAGTTCATGGACATTGTATTTATTGAAAAATTGGAAGTTTTTACGACGATCGGTGTATATGATTGGGAAAAAGAGATCATTCAGCGATTAGTATTTGATTTGAAAATGGCACATGATAACCGTCCTTCAGCACTGACGGATGATATTACCAAAGCACTTGATTATTCAGCTGTATCTAAAGTAGTGACTGATTTTGCACAGGGTAATATCTTTGAATTAGTTGAAACAATGGCAGAGCAAGTTGCTGAACTATTAATGAAGACGTTTGGTATACCTTGGATTAGCCTCAAATTGAGTAAACCCGGAGCAGTCGCAAATGCGGCAACCGTAGGTGTATATATTGAACGTGGTCAGCGCGATGGAACGCTAGCGTAATGGCTTTAGTGTATATCGGCATCGGCAGTAATATTGATAAAGAGTATCATGTAGCGAATGCGCTGCAAGATCTTGAACAGATTTTTGATAACTGCCGTATTTCACCGATTTTCGAAAGTGCAGCAGTTAACTGCAGTGGCGATAACTATTATAATTTAGTGGTTGAATTTACCACGTCGTTATCGATTACTGCTTTAATGCAGCGTTTAAAAGATCTTGAAATCACACATGGACGTAAAGCGACGGACCGTCGTTATGCACCAAGAACGTTAGATCTGGATTTATTATTGTTTGATAATATCATCCAATCAACAGCCCCTATTTTACCTCGTCCCGAAATTCTTCATCATGCATTTGTGTTATGGCCGTTAGCGGAATTTGCGCCTGATTTATTACATCCTGAATTAGGTATTTCGATGGCGCAACTATGGCACGATTTTGATAAATCGACGCAGGTATTAAAGCTTGCTGAGTGGCAATGGCCACAAATTACTGAATTAGCTTAACAATACAAAAGAAAGGCGAATATTAGTGCGTATAATATTCGCCTTATTAACTAATTATCTTATTTCCCATTATTACAATAAAGGACATATTAATGAGTACTTTGGAAGTGATCGTTCTGGCATTGATTCAAGGATTAACTGAATTTTTACCAGTATCAAGCTCAGCTCACCTTATTTTACCGTCACAATTATTAGGTTGGGCAGACCAAGGTCTTGCTTTTGATGTTGCCGTGCATATAGGTACATTACTTGCAGTACTTATTTATTTCCGTGAAGAAGTGGGTACTATGGCCGTTGCTTGGGTGCGCTCTTTATTTAAAGGTGACCATACTAAAGATAGTCAGTTGGCATGGTGCATTGTATTAGCGACGATACCGGCTGCGTTATTTGGATTCTTTGGTAAAGACTTAATTGAGTTATATTTGCGTAGTACAACTGTGATTGCGACGACTACAATCATCTTTGGTTTATTGTTGTGGTGGGCAGATGCTAAAGCGATACAAATAAAAGATGAGTATAAAACGGGTTGGAAAGGCGCGCTAATCATTGGTTTTGCACAGATGCTAGCGTTAATCCCGGGTACTTCTCGTTCGGGTGTTACTATTACGGCTGGTTTAATGCTAGGTCTAACGCGTAGTGCTGCTGCACGTTTTTCATTCTTGATGTCGATTCCTATTATTGCAATGGCGGGTGGTTATTTAACGCTTAAATTAGTGCTTAATGGTGATGTTGTTGAAACACTACAAGCTGGTGAAATCATTACAACCGTACGTCCTGTAGATTGGTTTGCGATGGGATTAGGCATCGTTGTTTCTTTCTTTAGTGCTGTTGCGTGTATCCATGTATTTTTGAAAGTACTAGAAAAATTGGGCATGTTCCCGTTTGTTATCTACCGTTTACTACTCGGTACTGGTCTGTTTTATTTAATTTATACCCAGGCGCTTTAACTTCTCGATTCGCGATGATTCAATTGAAGTAGAAAGTAGAAAGTAGAAAGGGCTGTTATCAGATCGATAACAGCCCTTTTTTGATCTTATTAACGACGCCTACTTATTGAGATTGCAACGCTGTTAATGCTGAAATACGTTGTGCAGTCAATTGCTGCTTGATTTCAGCCCCTCGAAATCCAGCTGCGATAATAGGTTGTACTGCTATATCACAAGCGGCAATCAGCATTTTTGTTAGGTGCTGAGTCGGTTGATACTCATCGGTTAACTGACAAACTTGGCTACTTGAACAGGTCAGTAATATTTGTTGAAAACGTGTTGGCTTACGCCATGCATCCGTATTATCGAACAAACTGATAATTTCTGTTGGTGTTAAGGATAACGCACGATGAATATTACTTTGTTGCGCACTCACTAATAATGCTAAATCGCGGTGCTCGTTTGGTACTTTACAGCGCTTAGCGAGGGCTTTAATATTGGTTTGGTGATTATTAAGTTGCTGCATTAATGCGGCAAAGCGAATGGCTAAATCAGGGGAGCAGGATGCAGAGTGCTTTAATTGGCATAATGCCTGTTGACCAAGGTTATTAACGTCATTTTCGACTTCGCTGTTTATATCGAGTGCGAGATTAAAGAGGGCGTCAAGTTCAGGTAAAATGACGGCTAGTGCCCCAATGTCTTTTAATACTTGAAAAAATACAGCTGGGTTCGCTGCTGATAATGTTTTCTCAACTTCTTGCCATACACGCTCTGGTGTTAACTCTGCAAGAGCACCAGCTTGAGTCATGTCTTGCATTAGCTGCAATGTTTCATCTGCGATGGTAAAGCCAAGGTCGTGAAAGCGAGCTGCAAAACGCGCCACGCGCAAGACTCGTAATGGATCTTCGCTAAAACTTATTGATATATGACGGAGTACTCGATTATCTAAATCATCTTTGGCATTGAGTGGATCAATGAATTGACCATCTTCGTCTTCAACCATCGCGTTTATTGTGAGGTCTCGACGCACAAGATCTTGCTCAAGGGTTACATCTGGCGCTGCATAACACGTAAATCCAGTATAGCCCGAACCACTTTTACGCTCGGTACGCGCCAGTGCATATTCTTGTTTACTGCTTGGGTGTAAAAATACAGGGAAGTCTTTACCGACTTGCTGGTAACCTTGTTCAAGCATTTCAGCTGGTGTCGCACCAACAACAACAAAATCTTTATCTTTTACCGGTAAAGATAATAGTTTGTCACGAACAGCACCGCCGACTAAATATATTTGCACTAAATACCCCCTGTTACTTTACTTTAATGATGGCTTTAAGATGATCACATGATATCTGTTAATTATACCTTAACTATTTAGAAACTCGATATTTGCTGGTTAGCAGTCGTTGTTAATCCGCTGTAATTCAGGTTTAGTGGATGATTAATTACCATAAGGCGATTTATTCATGAATAAAGTCCTATTTTTATCGCCTATTTTTGACATTTAGTTGTCTAACTATTAACGTGAAGCATCAATCATAGGATGATAATCATAGATGTATACTGAGTTTTTTCATTTAAAAGAAGTGCCTTTTTCTATTGCGCCTGATCCGCGTTTCTTTTTTATGAGCGATCGTCATAAAGAAGCGTTGACACACCTGACTTATGGTTTACAAGGTGCGGGTGGTTTTGTCATGCTAACCGGGGAAGTTGGGACTGGTAAAACAACTGTCTCACGCGCCTTAGCACAAGGACTCCCCAAGGACACAATTATTGGTTATGTTCATAACCCAGCAATGAGTGAACTTGAATTATTAGCCACACTTTGCGATGAATTTAAGCTTGATTATGATAAGCAGAGTTTAAGTTTAAAAGTACTGTTTGATTCACTGCATCATTACCTTTTAAATCATTGCAAACAAGGAAAACCTTGTGTTGTGATCATTGATGAAGCACAGCTATTATCAACGGCAGCGCTTGAACAGTTACGCTTGTTAACAAACCTTGATGTTGACCATAAAAAGTTGCTACACATCGTACTGATTGGCCAACCTGAATTACAGCTAAAGCTAAAACAACCGGAGTTACGTCAACTCGCACAGCGCATTACAGCCCGCTATCATTTATTACCCTTAACCGAACTCGAGTTGACCAGTTATGTGGCTTATCGTTTAAGTATCGCATCGGGAAATCCTGGGTTATTTAGTACTAAAATATTGAAACGTATTCATCAGCATACTGCAGGTGTCCCCCGATTAGTTAATCTTGTTTGTGATAAAGCGCTGTATTATGCGTTTAAAGCAAGAGCGGATAGAATCACGTATCAGCATGTGCAAGATGCACTTAAGGCTGTCGTTGTTACAGAGTCGCATAAACCAACATCGAGTAAGTCTGGAGTCTTTACAGCTCTTGCTACCTTGTTATTACTGGGTGCTGGCGTTACGGCATTTCAGCTTGGTTGGATTAATTTACCAGAGGATAAAGTGGTCGCTGCGCAAGTTGATAACGCAGTCCCTGTTATTGCGAATAGTCATGTCGATAATATTGATACTAGTATGGCGACTGATAAAGTGATGTCAGATAAGGCATTGCTAGCGGAGATTAAGTCGACACGACACCGTGATGCTGCAACCCAGTTTCTATATAAAGAGTGGGGCTATAATATTGCATTAAAAGATGCGACTTGTCGTAATGCACAATACGCTAATTTACGTTGCCTACAGCGACAAGGAAACTATGCACAGTTAGTCCAATATAATTTACCTGCGGTTGTTCGTTTGTTAGATAATCTTGGTGAAGGCTACTATGCGACATTATTGAGTGTTACGCCTGCAGGTGTAGAACTGCAAGTAAACAAAAGCCATATATTGGTAAGCCAAGCATGGTTTGAAAAATACTGGAGTGGTGATTTTACCTTACTTTGGACTGCACCAAGTCGATTTAAGAATAGCTTAAAGAAAAATGATAAAGGCGAATTAATACGTTGGTTAGATCGCAATGTAAGTGCTGCGCTAGGCGAAAAGGCATTATCAGGCACGAGGTTTGATTCGGTATTAATGAAAAAGGTGATGCGTTTCCAGCAACAATCAGATCTAACAGCGGATGGTATCGTAGGCCCTCAAACGATGATGACAGTTGTTCACCATGCTGACAGTACTGTTCCAAAATTGAATGTGGCGACACACTTAGGGGAAGTGAAATGAACTTTGTAGCAGGTAAAGCGTTAAGCAAGTTCACGGTAAGTATGAGCGTTATTGCAAGTGTTCTCTGGTCTCCAATCTTATTTGCGAATGCTGGTACCGTAACGACTATTTCATCGGGTGTTGAACAAACAGATCCTTTAATTATTTTAAAGTTACCTGATATTCAATTTGAGCACTCCCTTTCTATTGTGACTATACCAGATAAGGTGGATATTCCTTCGCGTTCTGCTAATGATATCGCAGCGATTGTCGTGCCAAGTACACCTCTTAAGGCTGCGAGTAAATCAGAACGACTAACCATGAATGATGAATTAGCGAATGAGCAGGTATCTGCTGATTTACTCGCTAAATTTAATCGTGCATTAACGGCGACAAGTAATACAGATAATGCCCCAGTGAATGAGGCTGAAGAAGAAAGTTTTAATGCTGTACCAATTGCTGATCTACCAGCGCATTTACGTGCGCAAATTCCTGATATTAGTTATAGTTCTCATGTGTATTCATCAAAATCAAGAAACCGCAGTGTTCGCCTTAATAATAGAGATTTACGTGAAGGCAGTTGGTTAAGTGATGATGTTGAAATACTAGAGATATTACAAAATGAAGTGATAATGCGTGTTGGTGCGCAGAGCTTTAGCCTTAAAGCGTTATCTGATTGGTCGGCTTAATTATTGATTAGTTAACGAAGCGTTTAAATAGTCGATAAGGGAGTCTCGAACTCCCTTATCGACCATATTACTGTTTAGCTAACTTATTTATCACTTCATCAGCTTCAGAGATAATTCGTTCAACGATAACGGCCACGCTTGGCACATCATTAATCAGTCCTTGTGATTGACCAATAAATTGCACCCCAGTAGTTAAATCCCCATTGATGGTCGCGGCCTCAAGCTTTTCAGTTGCAGCACCGAAGTAAGACAATTGTTTTATCTTATCGAACTGTATAAAAACACCGGCTGCTAATTTCCAGAAGGGTAAATCAACCATTTTTGCAGCTTTCACTGACTTGAGTAATGCTAAAACAAAATTCATTGGTTTTTTTGTTGCTTTGATTGAGGCTGGTGTTTTAAGTACACGAGCATGAAGACCATCAAAGTTTTTAGAATAGATAGTATCGTTTTCTGATTTACTGGTGATCACTTGCTTAACGTCATTGTGTAATGCACTTTCTTGGCTTGTCGCAAAGCGAGACCCCATGGCTACAGCATCAGCGCCTAAAGAGAGTGCGGCGACTAGCCCGCGTCCATCGGCAAAACCACCAGTTGCAATAACGGGAATATCGACAGCTCTCGCAATGGCTGGTACAAGCACAAGTGAGGTAACGTCTCCGCCGTGTGCAGCTGCTTCATGGCCTGTTACCATCAAGGCATCAGCGCCAACTGCCTGTGCTGATTTAGCATGCTTTTCATTGACGACAGTGGCAATCACCTTGCCACCGTAAGCATGTACCTGTTCAACGATCCAATCACCTTTACCTAATGAAAAGTTAATCACAGGTACTTGTTCTTCAATTCCGACCTTTGCATTCTCTTTTGCACCCGGCATTAGTAGTGTTGCACCAATACCAAATGGTTTATCTGTTAGTTCACGGATCTTTTTAATTGAAGCTCGGGTTTCTTCTTGGCTTAGAGGGCCTGTTGCAAGAATACCTAAACCACCGGCATTTGAAACGGCAGCAACTAGTTCTGGTTTTGATATCCAGCTCATACCAGGTAAGACAATAGGGTGCTCAATGCCTAATAATTCTGTAATCCGTGTTTTCATCACTTTATCCCAAAGATGCAAGAAGGTTGGAAAAATAAACTAGCATAAATACACTAATACATACAGATGTTAATGGTATGTTTATTTTTAACAAAATTATTTATCGTAAAATTTTAACGATCACAACTTTAGTTTGGGTATATTCTGTGTATTTTTTATCCACCATATTATCTACTACGGAACCCCAATTTCACGTGTAAGACATCGACTATTGAGGTGTCGGGATATAGTCGTTACGTACCTATGCTTATCTCGATATCGTGCCTAGTCTTACACTCTTAAATATATTGTATACTCATAATTATCAATGGCTTATGTATGTGGTCGTTTTATTCTTTGTAAAATTATGTAATTTAATCATTTTTTCGCGGTTGTTGATCAGCATTATTAACGTATATTTATAAGCACAAGGACGAGGCGGGAACATCTTCAGGAAGAAGACCAAAGGATTAAGTTGCAGGACGCGACACAAGGACAGCTTCAGGAAGAAGACTAAAGGATTAAGTTGCAGGATGCGACACAAGGACAGCTTCAGGAAGAAGACCAAAGGATTAAGTTGCAGGATGCGACACAAGGAACATCTTCAGGAAGAAGACTAAAGGATTAAGTTGCAGGATGCGACACAAGGAACATCTTCAGGAAGAAGACTAAAGGATTAAGTTGCAGGACGCGACACAAGGACAGCTTCAGGAAGAAGACTAAAGGATTAAGTTGCAGGACGCGACACAAGGACAGCTTCAGGAAGAAGACTAAAGGATTAAGTTGCAGGACGCGAGACAAGGACAGCTTCAGGAAGAAGACTAAAGGATTAAGTTGCAGGAGGCGACACAAGGACAGCTTCAGGAAGAAGACCAAAGGATTAAGTTGCAGGACGCGACAACAAGGACAGCTTCAGGAAGAAGACCAAAGGATTAAGTTGCAGGACGCGACACAAGGACAGCTTCAGGAAGAAGACCAAAGGATTAAGTTGCAGGACGCGACACAAGGAACATCTTCAGGAAGAAGATTAAAGGATTAAGTTGCAGGATGCGACACAAGGACAGCTTCAGGAAGAAGACCAAAGGATTATGTTATAGGATGTAACACAGAAATAAATCAGGATCGATTTGTTGTGCTAGGAAGGCAAAAGGACACTCCGACGGATTGGGAAGTGGAAATTTAACGGAATAAATAGAGTCAGGATTTAGCAGGGTTGCTACAAGTTTCACGGATTGAAAGTATAGACTTTAGGGCGGCACAGTGTGCCGCCTTTTCTATATCTGGAATTTAATAAATCGTTTATTTTGGCGTTCTGCCTACGACATCTCCCATTATTGATACTTCTTATTAGCCTATACATGACAGAATTCATTGTATGTTTAGCTTTATAACTAACCTCAGATCGTTAGCCATTAATATCTACATTTAATATCTAGATGTAAAATGTAGATATAAAAAAGGCGTTAAACAAATTTAACGCCTTTTGATTTTGCTAATTTAAATTATCGTTCTTGGAGCGACTATTTACTTTTAGACTTATTCTTCTTGATACGTTTCTTAGCTTTAAGTTTCGCTTTTGCTGATGCTTTATTTTTACCAGTTGCGGCTACTTTTGCTTTTTTCTTCGTTTTCGATACTGCAATTTTATTGTTTGGTTTCAAACCTTGAATTACACGACGTTTAATCGTTTCTTCAGTGTAACGTTCGATTTTACCAAAAATACGTAGATCATGCGCTTCAACTAATGAAATTGCTGTACCTTTTTTACCAGCACGTGCAGTACGACCAATACGGTGAACATACACTTCAGCACTACGTGGTAAATCAAAGTTAAATACGTGACTTACATCCTGAACGTCAATACCGCGAGCGGCAACGTCAGTAGCAATCAGTACTTTTACTTTATCGTTTTTAAATTGATTTAATGAACGAGTACGTTTTGCTTGATCCATCTCACCACGTAAATAAGCACACGGGATACCCTGAGATTGTAAGTAGCTAACTAAGTCAGCTAAACGTTCACGGGTTTTTACAAACACGATAGAACGAGTTGTGCTCTCATCACGTAACCAGTGCACTAGCAAAGCTTGCTTGTGTGCGTGGTCATCAACGTAATGCATGAATTGATGAATTTTTGCTTTTTCTTTACGTGAAGGATTCGCTGTAAATTCAGCTGGCTCTTTCAATAGTTCTTCAGCAAAACGCTCAATACCACGACCTTCTAGGGTTGCAGAAAATAGCATTGTTTGTTGACGACGAGTCATTTCATCAGTGATTTTTTTCACGTCTTCATAGAAGCCCATATCTAACATACGGTCGGCTTCGTCTAAGATTAGTACTTCAACGGCTGCACATTCAAATGCATCACGACGGATGTATTCTAGTAAGCGACCTGGTGTAGCAATGACAATATCAAGGCTATTTTTTAGTACTTCAGCGTGTAGTGCGTAATCAACACCACCCGTTACCATCGATACTTTATGATCAGTATAGGCAGCTAGCATTTTAGCTTGTTGGAATACTTGACTCGCGAGTTCTCGCGTTGGCGTCAAAATCAGTACTCGTCCAGGACCTAATTCACGACGTGGAAAGTCAAGCAGATGCTGAACAGCTGGTAATAAAAACGCCAGCGTTTTACCTGTACCTGTCGGTGCAGATGCAAGGATATCTCTACCTTCCATGGCAGTTGGCAATACTTGCTGTTGAATCAATGTTGGTTGAACAAGATTATTATCAGTAAGTGCTGCAATTAATTCAGGGTCTAGATCGAGACTTTCGAAGTCCATAAAACACCGTATAACAAGAGGTTAAAAAGGAAGATGAAGTTATCATTTACAATATTGGAACAATGACACGTCAAATTTTTGATCGTTAATCAGCCATTATGGCAGATATGGAGGCTTGAGGGTATTTGTTTTCTACTCTAGCGTTTAAATAATTGTTATTATAATACTGTTTATTTTTCTTTTTAAGTAAGTTAACCCGTGCTTTAGGTTAATCATGTCTATTATTGAATATTGCCTACTTACTTGTTGGTATTATTCATTGGCCTGATATTTTCATTGGTGCTATCTTACTCTATATTAATTACATTTAAGGTGTTCAGATTGATTTTCTCACTTGGTATCCCTCGGCTAGTTGCATTATCTTCTATTGTGCTATTTTCTGTTTTATCTATTCCGATTCATGCCGCTGATGATAAATACTATTCTGAAAATGACGATAAAATTTCCAACAAAGGTTACTGGGGTAAACAGCGTGGACATCTTGGCGGTGAAGAGCAGCGAAAGCCAAAACCTGTTGTAGAAGAGCCAGAAGAACCTGCATTTGAACCCTTTCTATTTCCTGAACCTCTTTATTCTAATATTAGCTTTGGCTTACAGTTACACAGTAACTATGAAGACTATGATAGACATGGTACTTCTTTAGCTAATAATCCTGGTATAGATTACGTTGTCGATAATGTTTTTACCGATGATCTCGTTTGGCAAGCAAATGTAGATTACAAAAATGATGATGTGTTAATTTCTAACGGCATTGGTGTATTACCTGAAGATAGCCTTATCGGTGTGGGTGTTAACGCATTTTGGGACGTAGAATTAAACTCGGGAAATCATCGTTTATCGGTGGGTGCTAAATATGATGATCCGAATTATATCTTCAATCTGTCATCGAATATTTATTTTCCATTATCAGGTAAAGGCAGTGAAGATGACTTAGTTAACAGTATGGATATTCGTGCTGAAGGGGCAATTACTCCCACTTTACAATTCCATAGTTCGTTTGAATACTTTTTTGGTGATGATATTCAAGTGACTGAGGATTATGACCCAACGAATAATAGTAATAAATTGACTGCGGGGCTTGATTACACGCCAATCCCATTATTACAATTTGGTGTTGAAGCGACAAAAGTGAAAGATCATGAAGTTGGCTATGGTGTCTACCTTTACTTCAATTATGATCCGTGGCGTCCATTTAATGAACAGCTCGAACTTATTTTAGATAGTGATTTTTCTATGCATCAAATGATTCCATTCTCGCGTTCTAAAGTACTTCCGCGTACTGGAAACTAGTGTAAAGTACCCGTCATCGTTATACGCGCAGATAAAGTGTGGGGAACACAGTGACAAATAAAAATGACGGGTTTAGCTTCAAGCAATTTCATGTTTCACATGCTGATTGTGCGATGAAAGTCGGCACTGATGGTATTTTACTCGGTGGCTGGACTAAGGTAAACATGCCATCATCAGTGCCATTGAAAGCACTTGATATTGGCACTGGTTCGGGCCTTATCAGCTTGATGTTAGCCCAACGTTGCGAAGGCAATATACAAGCAGTCGCAATTGATATCGATGAGTCTGCATGTCAGCAAGCTAAACGCAATGTAGATAACTCACCATGGCCTTCATTAATTACAGTTAAACATGTTGCGTTGCAGGCTTTCACTCAGGAATATAAAGTAGAAGCTGCTAAATTTGATCTTATTGTTTCTAACCCTCCTTATTTTGTTCACGGCCAATATTTTGCTGATGACGCCCGTAAAACGGCGAGACATACAGGCAGTTTAACCCACCAAGAATTGGTTAGTTGTGCGCTAGAGTTATTAGCACCTAATGGTCGTATTGCGCTTGTATTGCCTTATGATTCAGGTTGTGAACTTGTTACTTATTGCCAACAATTGGGTAATTTACAAATAAGTTGCCTAAATATAAAAACCACGCCTACAAAGCCTTACAAACGCATGCTAATGAGTATCAGTCGTGGTAATTCTACACTGGAAGAACAGTCGCTTACTGTTCATAATCCCGACGGTAGCTACTCGAATGATTATCAATTAATCACTAAAGATTTTTATTTAAACATGTAGTTTCATTATATCTAGGTCGGATTTACGCTTGCACTTAATTACCAGATTGTTAGTATCAATCATTAACGGGTGAGTGGCTAATACAAAATTCTTCAAAAGAATATAATTATAATACTTTGTGCTACACCGGCTGGGGGAGTTGATTTCTCCATGCTTACTTCACGGAAGAAGTTGATAAATGAACACACAACAATATCTAAGCAGAGAGTATATTAATGACTATAAAGTTAAAAACAGCTGATGTTTTAGCCATCGGTTTTATGACATTTGCCTTCTTTTTGGGCGCTGGTAATATCATTTTTCCACCTTTAGCAGGTAACCTTGCTGGGCAATCATTTATGCCTGCAATGTTTGGTTTCCTTGTCACTGCTGTAGGTTTGCCACTGATTACGATAATTGCAGTCGCGAAAGCGGGTGGTGGTTTAATTACCATGACACGTTTTTTACCTGCAATGGCTGCAACTGCAATTGCTGTGGCGATTTATGTCATTATAGGTCCTGCGTTTGCAGCGCCAAGAACGAGCCTTGTTGCTTATGAGATGGGTATTAAACCTTTCCTAGGTGATGCGGCTAATGATACAACATTAGCGTTGTATTCTATTACGTTCTTCATTATCACTGCTTACTTCTCACTGAGCCAAGGTAAGTTAATTGATAATATCGGTAAGATTTTAACTCCGGCATTAATTGCATTATTAACTGTTTTAGCTATTGCGGTATTTATCATGCCACAAGGTGAGATCGGTCTTGCACGTGAAGCGTATATCGAGAGCCCATTTACTAAAGGTTTCCTTGAAGGTTATAACACCATGGATACGTTTGCGTCGTTAATGTTTGGTATGTTGATTATCAACGTACTTAAAAGCAAAGGCGTAACGGATAAAGAAGGTCAATTTAAGTATTTAGTGATGGCTGGTTCTATCGCTGCTGCTGGTCTTGCATTTGTTTATATTTCACTGTTCTATTTAGGTGCGACGAGCCAATCTCTTATTGCCGTTGGTGCTGACGTTAATGGTGCTATGATCTTAGCAACTTATGTTCAAGCGTTATTTGGTATGCCTGGTCAATACATTCTGGCTGCAGTAGTGACATTAGCGTGTTTAACTACGGCTGTAGGCCTAGCAAGTGCGGTTGCAGAGTTCTTCCACGAATTAAAGCCACAATGGTCATACAAAATGTTAGTTATCATTAACTGCATCGTGTGCGCGATTGTTGCGAATGTTGGTTTATCACAACTGATCAGTATTTCTGTACCGGTATTATTTGCTGTATATCCACTTGCGATTGCGATTGTTGCGCTTATCTTATTGCAAGAGCGTTTCCCTAATCCACAGTTTGCATTCCGTTTAGTGATGGTTGTTGCATTCATGTTTGGTGTATTAGATGGCATGAAGGTAGCAGGCTTGGCAATGAGCGGTTTTGAATTTTTACCACTATTTGATCAAGGTTTAGCTTGGGTATTACCTACAACTCTTGCTATCATAGTGTCGATTTTTGTAATGCGCCCACAAACAAGTGTGAATACAGCGACTGCAAAATAGTTTGAACATATGCTCTAAATGAGATTTGGTTAGGCTAATTAAAAATCCGTTCCTGAGAGAGCGGATTTTTTATGATTTTTTTTTGGTGCTTACGTTTAGTCGCACTATAATGAGGTGGTTTGATGGGTAATGAACTGTGGTTAGCATTAGCGATTGTATTTATCATCGAAGGTATAATGCCGATGTTGGTACCTAAACAGTGGCAGCAAATGCTTACTATCATTAGCCAACAACCTGCTGACAAAGTACGTAAATATGCTGGTTGCTTAGTTGTAACTGGCACCATATTATTGTTTATGTTGTAATTTTTTTGTACAGCAGAACAAATTTTTGTACAGCAGAACAATAAGTAAAGTTATATTTTCCGATTTTAATGAGATTGATATCAAATTTTTTAAACATTTTGATTTAAATTTTGCTAGAATCCTCTTTTAACCAACAACCGCGACGGTATCATGGGAAAGAATGTAGTTATTCTCGGCACTCAATGGGGTGACGAAGGTAAAGGTAAAGTAGTTGATCTACTAACTGACAGAGCTAAATATGTTGTGCGCTACCAAGGTGGTCACAATGCTGGTCATACACTAGTAATCAATGGTGAAAAAACAGTTCTTCACTTAATTCCATCTGGTATTTTACGTTCAAACGTAAAATGTATCATTGGTAATGGTGTAGTTCTAGCGCCAGATGCGTTAATGACTGAAGTTAAAATGCTTGAAGAGCGTGGTATTCCTGCTCGTGAGCGTATGCTTATCAGTGAAGCGTGTCCGCTAATCCTACCGTATCATGTATCTTTAGATGCTGCTCGTGAAAAAGCACGTGGCAAAAAAGCTATTGGTACAACTGGTCGTGGTATCGGTCCAGCTTACGAAGATAAAGTAGCGCGTCGTGGTTTACGTGTTGGCGATCTATTCAACATGGAACAATTTGCTGTTAAATTGAAAGAAGTAATGGAATACCATAACTTCCAACTACAGCATTACTATAATGAACCTGAAGTAAGCTACGAAGATGTTCTAGCACAGATGCACGAAGTTGCACCTATCCTACTAGACATGATCGTAGACGTAACTTCACTTCTTGATGATGCACGTCGCCGCGGTGATGACATCATGTTTGAAGGTGCTCAAGGTACATTACTAGATATCGATCACGGTACTTACCCGTATGTAACATCATCAAACACAACTGCAGGTGGCGTTGCTACTGGTAGTGGTTTTGGTCCATGTCACATCGATTATGTTCTTGGTATTACTAAAGCTTACACTACACGTGTTGGTTCTGGTCCATTCCCAACTGAACTTGACGATGAAATCGGTAACCACCTAGGTACTAAAGGCCATGAGTTTGGCGCAACTACAGGACGTGAACGTCGTTGTGGTTGGTTTGACGCAGTTGCAATGAAACGTGCAATCCAGTTAAACAGCATCACAGGTTTCTGCTTAACTAAACTAGACGTACTAGACGGTTTAGAAACGTTGAAAATCTGTACTGGCTACATGCAACAAGACGGTTCAATCCTTGACGTGCCACCTATGGCTGCTGACGGTTATGAACTTGTTGAACCTGTATACGAAGAAATGCCTGGTTGGAGCGACGTAACATACGGTGCTACTTCTCTAGAGCAACTTCCAGAAGCTGCAATCGCTTACATCAAGCGCATTGAAGAAATTACGGGCGTGCCAATTCATATCGTATCAACTGGCCCAGATCGTAACGAAACAATGGTATTAGTTAACCCATACGACGTATAAGTCTGTCTGGTTAAACTGATAAATAAAAGGTCGCTGTTGCGGCCTTTTTTATACCTGAATTTATTAACGTTAGCGGCATGATGATTTAGTTATTTTTATGAGCTAATGATTTTACGGTCGGATAAGTTTAGTTTTTTGAATTTTAGATACAAAAAAGCCGCATGATAATTCATGCGGCTTTTTAGTATCTAAACTGATTACTTCCAGATTAACTTTGTTTCTTCGCGTTAATAATGGGTGTGTTAATTATTTCTGTTTGCTGCAATATAGGCCAATGAGATAAGCGCTTGCTTGTATTCTGATTCAGGTAGTACAGCAATTGATTTAACGGCTAATTCAGCTTCTTGTTGTGCTTTATCAAAGCAATAGTTAAGAGAACCGTTACGCTCAAGAATAGCCAGAATTTCATCAAGGTTATCCATGCCATTCATTTTTTCGATAGCTTCTCGTATCATCAATGCTTCTTGCTCAGTACCATTTTGCATTGCATGAATAAGCGGTAATGTTGGTTTGCCTTCTGCAAGGTCGTCACCGACATTTTTACCCATTTCTTGTGCATCGGCAGTGTAGTCCATCACATCATCGATAAGTTGGAATGCAGCACCTAAATGTACACCATAATCAATCATCGCTTGTTCGATGTCTGCTGGCTGATCTGAGATAACCGCTGCAAGCTGAGTCGCCGCTTCAAATAGCTTGGCTGTTTTGTAGTAGATGACATCCATATAACGTTTTTCGTCAGTGTCTGCGTCATTACAATTCATTAGTTGTAATACTTCACCTTCAGCAATCACATTGGTTGCATCAGATAAAATATCGATAATTCTACTGTTTTGAAGTTTCGCCATCATTTGGAAAGAGCGAGAGTATAGGAAGTCACCAACTAATACACTTGCGGCATTGCCAAATGCAGCATTCGCAGTTTCACGACCACGACGCATATCTGATTCATCAACGACGTCATCATGCAGTAATGTAGAAGTATGAATAAATTCGATGATAGCAGCTACATCAACATGCTGTTGCCCCTGATAACCTAATGCGCGAGCACTTAACGTTGCGATTAGTGGACGAATGCGCTTACCGCCACCATTTACAATGTAATAACCCACTTGATTTACGAGGGCAACATCCGATTGCAGTCGATCTAAAATGAGTTCATTGACAGCGTCCATATCTTGTTTCGATAACGCTTGAATGGCTTTTATGTCCATGTGTAATAAGTTCCGTGCTTTTATAGTTGTATGACGACTTTAAACACTATCAATACTTATATAGAACCGTAACTCTATTTTGGTAGTGTCTGGTAAGGTAAAATCCTCGTCAAATTTATGTCGTAATTGTACACTAAATTATAATTGCCGAAAGGATTAAGCGACAGGGATGCACTAGTTTCTAGCTTATTTATATTTATTTTGAAAATGCGCTTGCCTAACCGGGAAGTTTTGAGTAGAATTCGCGCCATTGTTATAAATTATTATGACGTGTCGCTGCCTAAGGCAAGTTGGACACGGATCGGAGTCAGAAAACATGTACGCTGTTTTCCTTAGCGGTGGTAAACAACACCGTGTTGCTGAAGGTCAAACTCTTCGTCTAGAACTTCTAGACGTTGAAGCTGGTTCAAGCATCGAATTTAACGAAGTATTAATGGTAGCTAACGGCGAGAATATCGAAGTTGGCGCACCTTACCTTGAAGGTAAGAAAATCACTGCTGAAGTGGTATCTCATGGTCGTGCGGACAAGGTTAAAATCCTTAAGTTCCGTCGTCGTAAGCACTCTCGTAAACAGATGGGTCACCGTCAATGGTTTACAGAAGTTAAGATTACTAAAATCGCTTAATTAGGAGTACTAAAAGATGGCACATAAAAAAGCTGGTGGTAGTACCAACAACGGTCGTGATTCAGAAAGTAAACGCTTAGGTGTTAAGCGCTTTGGTGGTGAATCAGTTCTTGCGGGTAACATTCTAGTTCGTCAACGTGGTACTAAATTCCACGCTGGTACAAACGTAGGTTGTGGTCGTGACCACACTCTATTCGCTAAAGCTAGCGGTAAAGTGCAGTTCGAAGTTAAAGGACCACAAAACCGTAAGTTCATTAGCATTGTAGCTGAATAATTTCAGTACAAACTAAGAATTTTAAAACCCCGCCTATATGGCGGGGTTTTTTTATTGCTAAAATTAATATTAGTAATAAAAGATAATAAAATAGTAAACATTGAGAGAGATTATTGGCCCATACAAGCTGGTTAAGCTTGCTTAGTCATTAGACTCCATTAAAAGTTGATAGTTGCACGGATTAATTAATTCACCTGATGGTGAGTATGACATCTGTGTTTGATTAGTTAATCCGTGCAACTAACTGCATTCCTAATTTGTAGGAGCGATAGCGAAATGAAATTTGTAGATGAAACCCGAATCAAAGTTGAAGCCGGTGATGGCGGCAGTGGTTGTGTAAGCTTCCGCCGTGAAAAATATGTTGCTCGTGGCGGCCCTGATGGTGGTGACGGCGGCGATGGCGGTCATGTATATATGATTGCAGATGAAAACTTAAATACGCTAGTCGATTTTCGTTTTGTCCGCTTCCATAAAGCTGAACGTGGTGAGAATGGTCGTCCAAAAGATCAAACTGGTGCTCGTGGTGAAGATATCACTTTACGTGTTCCTGTTGGTACGCGTGTAGCAGATGACGATACTGGTGAAGTTATTGCCGATCTTGTTATGCACGGTCAACGTAAAATGGTTGCTAAAGCTGGTTTCCACGGCCTTGGTAACACACGTTTTAAAAGTAGTGTAAACCGCGCGCCTCGTCAAAAGACGCTAGGTACGCCAGGTGAAGTTCGTAACTTACGTTTAGAACTAATGCTACTTGCTGATGTTGGTTTATTAGGTTTACCAAATGCTGGTAAGTCTACTTTTATTCGTGCAATTTCTGCTGCGAAACCAAAAGTAGCAAACTATCCGTTTACAACATTAGTACCTAACCTAGGTGTAGTAAGTGCAAGTCCAGAGCGTAGCTTTGTAGTTGCCGATATTCCAGGTCTTATTGAAGGTGCTTCTGATGGTGCTGGCCTAGGTATCCGTTTCCTACGTCACTTAGAACGTTGTCGTTTAATGGTTCACATTGTTGACCTATTACCTGAGAACATGAGTGATCCAGTAGACAACGCAAAAGTTATTGTTAGCGAATTGGAAAAATACAGCACTAAACTTGCTGCTAAAACATGTTGGTTAGTATTTAACAAAACCGATCTTGTATTAGATGACGAAGCTGAAGAAACAATTAAAAACGTTGTGGAAGCGATTAATTGGGAAGGCGAAGTTCATACAATGTCTGCTTCAAGTGGCATTGGCACGAAAGATCTTGTTCGCGCAATGATGGAACAAATTGAATCTATGCCTCGTCCGAAAATCGAAATGCCTGTGGAAGATGATGGCGATGTTGGTTTCTTATGGGATGAATACCATAAAGATCAAATTGCAAATCACGCAGTTATCGAAGACGGCGATGATGATGATGACTGGGATGATTGGGACGAAGAAGATGACGGCCACGTTATCTATGCTCGTGACTAATCATACTAAGACATTGATCTTATAAGATTTTACATTGAAAATACCAGCCTAGCGCTGGTATTTTTTTAACTAAAATTATACTTTTAGGCACTTGCTACACTAAATGCTCTGAAATCATGGTTTTACCTAATAAGATTAGAGTTTTTTGACAAAAAACTTCCAATTTAGCTTCAATTAGCAGATAATCCGGCCCGTTCATAATATGAACCAAGCAGGTAATGATTACCTATTATTTTAAATCCGGTTATTTAGTAATTGTCAGCTTAGAACTTACCACTTTTCCGCTACGCGACAGCCATTTACTAAAAGCCAGTCATCTTAGTTTGTATCTATCAGTTGCATGAAAGAGCAATAAGTACAAACAGCCGCTGTTTACAGTGAGTAAGATGAACAAAGCCAAAAGTGAGTACCTTAATGAATTCTGCAAGTCAGTCTACCCCTGCATCAACGAACACTTCTGCTTTTGCGACTTTAATGGAAAAGTTGTTTAAGCTAAAAGCACATAACACCACGATCAAAACAGAAGTAATGGCAGGTTTAACGACTTTCGTTACCATGGCTTATATCCTATTTGTTAACCCTGACATCATGTCTATTGCTGGCATGGATTACCAAGCGGTATTCGTTGCTACTGCACTAAGTGCTGCGATTGGCTGTATCTTTATGGGTTTATACGCGAACTGGCCTGTAGGTCTAGCACCGGGTATGGGTCTAAACGCATTTTTCACGTTTGCCGTTGTAAAAGGCATGGAATACACTTGGGAAGTTGCATTAGGTGCAGTATTCATTTCAAGTATTGTATTTGTATTAATGAGTGTGACTAAATTACGTGGTTGGATCATCGACAGTATTCCAAGCAGCTTACGTTATGCAATGACTGCAGGTGTTGGTCTGTTCTTAGGTATCATCGGTCTTAAAGCGGCGGGTATCATCACTGCAAGCCCAGCTACGTTGGTAACACTAGGCAATTTCCATGACCCTAAAGTTATCTTAGGTGCACTAAGTTTCTTAATTATCGCTATTTTAGCAACACGTAAAGTGTTCGGTGCGGTATTAATCGGTATTGTTATTACAACTGCAATCAGTGCGGTAATGGGACTAGTTAGTCTACCTGAGCAAGTAGTATCACTACCAACTGGCTTATCAAAAACATTCATGCAAATGGATGTGATGGGTGCGTTAGACGTATCTATGGTGAGTATCATCCTAGCATTCCTATTTGTTAACATGTTTGATACGGCTGGCACCATGATTGGTGTTGCTGAAAAAGCAGAAATGTATAACAAAGACGGCAAAATTGAAAACCTAAACAAAGCATTAACTGCGGACAGTGTTGCAAGTGTTGCAGGTGCAGTAATTGGTTGCCCACCAGTAACAACCTACATTGAAAGTAACGCGGGTATTGCTGAAGGTGGTCGTACTGGTTTAACAGCTGTTGTTGTTGGCCTACTATTCTTAGCGGCAATGTTCTTTGCACCGATTGCTCAGATTGTACCAAGCTACGCAACTGCGGGCGCGTTAATCTATGTTGCTTTCTTAATGGTTGGTAGCCTGCATAAAGTTAACTGGGATGAGTTCACTGACTACGTTCCTGCTGCAATCACAGCAATCATGATGCCGTTAACGTACTCTATTGCTGATGGTATCATCTTAGGTTTCCTATCATTCGCTATCATTAAACATGCTACTGGTCGTTCTGCTGACGTATCTCTAGGTATGAATGTACTTGCTATCGTGTTTATTGCAAAACTAGCGTTTATCTAATTTGAACCTATATCTCTGCTGTTGGTAATACCTTTGCCAACAGTACGATGATACTGTCAATATGATAGCGCTAATGTAATAGAAGCGTTGATATGAAAAAATGCCAGCTGATTACGCGCCATTCGCCTGTATGACGCTGGCATTTTTTGATCTTGCCCCTAGGATCTTAAGTGTTACACTTTCAGATACTTCAAATAATTATAAGCGAGGCATAATGCCAAAATTAGAATCTCAATGTTGCCCTGAACCGCAATGTAGTGCAGAGCTACCCGCGTTAGATGATAAGCACATTGCTTCACTGGCGCATTTGTTTCACTTATTAGGCGATGAAGGACGTATACGTTTAGTGCTTGCTTGTATGGGCGGGCCTGTCGCGGTATCAGATCTATCTGCGGCAACGGGTATGTCACAATCGCTTACCAGCCACCATTTACGCCACCTACGTGAAGCGCGTATTTTACGTTCGGAGCGTCAAGGTAAACAGATATTATACCGACTTGATGATCACCATATTCGTCATGTTGTGCACGATCTTGCCTGTCACGTTACTGAGCATTAAAAATTACCTAAACCTAATCTAATAGACCTAATTTTAAAGAGTGAATCATGCGACATTTGTTTATCGAATTTTTAACACAACTTGGTAGCGCTGATCGTGCGCATGATATCGATCATATTGAACGTGTTGTTGCGACAGCAAGACAGCTTGGCAAAAGAGAAGGGGCTGAACTAGCGGTATTAGAACCCGCAGCTTGGCTACATGATTGTGTTTCTGTTGCCAAAGACCATCCGCAACGTAAGCAGGCATCTTTATTAGCCGCAGATCGCGCTGTTGAGTTCTTACAAGAGATTAATTATCCCTCGCAATATCTTAGCGCAATTCATCATGCCATCGTCGCACACAGCTTTAGCGCCAATATAAGACCTGAAAGCCTTGAGGCTAAAATATTGCAAGACGCTGATCGTATGGATGCGCTGGGCGCGATTGGTATTGCCCGCTGTATTTTAGTTGGTGGCAAGCTTAATCGGCAGTTGTATAGCAGCATTGATCCATTGTGTGTTGATCGTGAACCGAATGATGATGTGTATACTCTTGATCACTTCTTCACTAAGTTGCTTACATTGGGCGAGAGTATGCAAACACAGGCAGCAAAGGCAGAAGCACAACGACGCAGTATCTATATGCGCGATTTCTTAGTGCAGTTGCAGTCAGAATTATTGACGCAAGAGTAGGGTATTAACACCTAAATATATAGTTTAACAACATGACCGCTAACTCATTTTTCGTGAAGGATAACGAATGGGTTAGCTTTTTTTTGTAAAGACACTTGAATGAAAGTTAATATGAATATATATTTATATGTAAGTTAATTGGCTTGAACGCTTTAACTGTTATTTATATTACTAACTTCAATTCTATTTACGAGGATAAACCCATGTCATGTAAAGGCAATACTGCAACAGCAGTCGCACAAAAATCAAATCAAGGATGTTGTGGCAGTGATCACAGCAAAACACACGTACACGAACATCAACATACA
This sequence comes from Moritella sp. 24, assembly GCF_018219155.1. Taxonomy (NCBI): domain Bacteria; kingdom Pseudomonadati; phylum Pseudomonadota; class Gammaproteobacteria; order Alteromonadales; family Moritellaceae; genus Moritella; species Moritella sp. 24. Next base: position 621,338 of record NZ_CP056123.1, read on the forward strand.
GATGAGCATCATGTTGCATCTGCAAGTAGTGATTCCTGCTGTGCCAATTCAGAATCTAACGAGGTTATTGCTGACGATGAGGAACCTGAGTCCAGTAGTTTAACCGCTCGTTTATCCTGGTTAGTTACAGGCATGGACTGCCCAAGTTGTGCCCGTAAAGTAGAAAAAGCCGTTCAAGCATTACCGCAAGTTAAGCAATGCCGCGTCGCATTTGCCACCGAAAAGCTCCTTGTTGATATCGAAAAAGATAGCAATACCAATACACTTGATAGCATAAAGCAAGACGTGATTAATGCCGTTGTGAGTGCTGGATTCAAGTTACAAGAAGTGGGAAAAAAAGCGGCAAACATTGAAGAAGATAATTCTCTATCACAAAACTTACGTGAGCATTGGCATGCAATAACGCTCGTGAGCGCTATCGTTATTGCTGCGATCCTTACTCAATTTAACAGTGATGCTAGTCAATGGTTATTTACTTTTGCCAGCGTTTTCGGTGTTATTCCTGTTATTAACCGCTCGATTAAATTAGCGCGTTCAGGTACACCGTTTGCTATCGAAACACTAATGTCAGTGGCGACTGTTGGTGCCCTTATTCTAGGTGAAACAGCTGAATCTGCGATGGTATTAGTACTGTTCATGATTGGTGAGAAACTGGAATCGTTTGCCGCAGGTAAGGCACGTAAAGGTGTTAAATCATTAATGTCATTAGTGCCGGAAGAGGCAACTAAAATTGTCGGTGACAAGCGTGTACTCGTTGCTGCTGGTGACCTACAACCGGGTGATATTATTGAAATTAAACCGGGAGATCGTCTACCAGCTGATGGCGCTTTATTATCTTCAGGTATTAGTTTTGACGAAAGCGCATTAACTGGTGAATCTGTTCCTGTTGAACATCAAGCTGAAGATATCGTGATGGCGGGTAGCCTAGCGGTTAACCGACTTGCGCAATTACGCGTGGTGTCAGAGTCTGGTAACAACGCCATTGATCGTATCTTACACCTGATTGAAGAAGCAGAAGAAAACAAAGCCCCAATCGAACGTTTCCTTGATAGATTCAGTCGTTGGTACACACCTGCAATGATGTTATTAGCATTAATTGTTGTGATTGTGCCTCCATTATTATTTGGCGGAGATTGGACTGAGTGGGTTTATAAAGGTCTGACATTACTCTTGATTGCATGTCCTTGTGCATTAGTAATTTCAACACCTGCTGCAGTGACATCGGCATTATCTGCAGCCAGTAAACGTGGTGTATTAGTGAAAGGCGGTGCAGCACTAGAGCAAATTGGTCGCATTCAGCAGATTGCTTTTGATAAAACCGGTACATTAACGCAAGGTGTTCCTGAAGTCACAAGTGTGGTTAGCTTTATTGATGATAAAAATAAGGTTTTACAGCTTGCAGCAAGCATTGAACAAACGTCAAATCACCCATTAGCAACCGCGATATTATCGCATGCTGAACAAAAGTCAGTTAGGCTATTAACAGTGACGAATGATCAAACATTAGCTGGTTTGGGTGTGCAAGGTGAAGTTCAAGATGAAGGTGAAACGCAACTCATTAAACTGCTAGCACCTCATCATATGACTGCTTTGTTAGCACAATTACCAGAAGTACGTAGTGCAATTGAAGAACTTGAAAATGGCGGAAATACAACGGTTGTTGTACTACAAAATGAACAGGTTATTGGCTTGGTTGCACTGGCTGATAGTATCCGTGAAGATGCGCGTCAGGCTGTTGAAGAATTGCAAAAACTGGGTATTAACACTGTAATGCTAACGGGTGATAACCGTCGTACTGCTAAAGTGATAGCTGATTCGTTAGGTATGGAATATCGTGCAGAGCTATTACCGGAAGACAAATCGCGTATTGTCGGTGAACTTAATCAAGGTAAAGATACCGCGATGGTTGGTGATGGTATTAACGATGCACCAGCGATGAAGAGTTCGAAATTAGGTATTGCGATGGGCGGTGGTACGGATGTTGCGTTAGAAGCGGCGGATGTTGCTTTAATGCATAATCGCTTAGTTGAATTACCACAAATGGTTGGTTTAGGTCAGGCTACATTAGCTAATATTAAGCAAAATATTACCTTAGCGGTTGGACTTAAAGCGGTATTCTTAGTGACGACTTTATTAGGCTTTACAGGTCTGTGGGTTGCTATTTTAGCTGATTCAGGGGCGACTGCCTTAGTGACAGCGAATGCATTAAGACTATTACGTAAATAATTAAACCGTTTTACTCTATACTTATAAAGCTCATCAAATTTAATTTGGTGAGCTTTTTTATTTGTTATTCAATTTACTGTTGTAAAGATCTTCATCAGCAATTTTAAATAAGCTCTCTATCGTTTCACCAGATCGCCATGTTGCCGAGCCAATCGCAGAGGTAATATGGAACTCACTAAGTAATACGTCATTTTTAATTTCGGTATAAATACGTTCTATTACTAATGCCGTTGATTGTGATGAAGCGGGTTGTAAGATAATCGCAAACTCATCGCCGCCTAATCGAAATGCAAGATCACTGTTGCGAATACTACGTTGTAATACATACGCATAATGTTTCAAAATACGATCACCAAACTGATGACCATAAGTATCATTAATACGTTTGAAATCATCTAAATCTGTAATGAGTAGTGCCATATTAGATTTATGACGCTGACACAGACTGTAAGAACGTTGGATGTTCTCATCAAAGCTCGCGCGATTATTAAGACCTGTTAAATGGTCTTTCATAATGCGAATTTGCATTTCTTGCAGCATTAACGCATGCATCAAGTTTGTTGTTAATAGTTGATGTAGTTCTTTTAATAAACTGAGTTCGTTAATTTTTAATGGTTTTGTTGAGCTGTAAAGTAGCGTGCCGAGATCTTTATCCTGTACCGACAAATGATAATTTTGTTGAAACGTGGCGGTTTGATCTGTCTTAATATGGATATTGTTTACCGCATCAGTAAAGCTTAAACCGGTAAATTGGACATGTTGTGCCGCTATGGCGGCAAAGTTATGTAACAAGGATTCGACGTCTAAACTAGTTTGTAATTTTTTTAAGGTCGCAATGGTTTGTGCAGACGTTAACTTTTGTTGCCGTCTTGGCATCGCAAGTCCATAATTAGTATGCATTTTAGGGGTATTGATGATGCTTACGTTATCCATTTGTACCTCTGTCAAAAAAATTACATAGTTCAGTGTAGTATTAATTTATGCACGTTTCGTACCATATTTAAAAAGCTTTATGGTTAATTAACCCTGTGTGTTCAATACCGAACATAAAGGTGACAACTTGTTAAATTGTGCGCTAGTACGTATTCTTTAGAAGCATTGTTTTTTATTATCTTAGTTACTTTATTTACGCCGCTCACCAGATCACGTCGGAGGTAATATTTTGTTTATTGATATCATCTTATTGCTTTCCCTTGCGGTTGGACTTGTGGCGTTATTCCAACGTATTCATCTACCACCTATTTTGGCTTATCTTGCTACGGGGGTTATTGCTGGGCCTTATGGTTTTCAATTAATTGTCGAGCAAGCTGATATTGAGCTATTTGCCGAGTTGGGCGTTGTTTTCCTCATGTTTTCGCTGGGGTTAGAGTTTTCTTTACCGCGGTTATTGTCGATGCGCCATTTGGTATTGGGGTTAGGTGGTGGGCAAGTTCTCTGTGTTGGCGTGTTATTTATGTTGCTCGGGCTTTTTTCGTCGCTCTATTGGCCGCAAGCATTTGTTGTCGCTTCCGCGATGTTAATGTCCTCTACCGCTATTGTGATTAAGCAACTGGCTGAATCAAAACTACTTAATACACGCATGTCTAAGCTGTCGATCAGTGTGTTGTTATTCCAAGACATTGCCGTTGTTCCTTTCTTGATCATGATCCCTTTATTGGCTCAGCAAAATGGCGACGTTGTGTTTATTGCAGAGCAAATGGGCTGGGCGCTGGTTAAAGGCTTACTCGCTGTGTTTCTGATCTTATCGGTAGGCCGTTGGATATTGCCGACAGTATTTAAAGAGATCGCATTAACCCGCTCTGATGAATTGTTTGTGATGTCGACATTACTCGTGGCCTTGATTGCAGGGTTGATGACTCATTGGTTAGGATTATCGATGGCCTTGGGCGCATTTTTAGCCGGAATGATGTTAGGTGAGGGGCCTTATCGCCATCAACTTGAAGCGGATATTCGCCCTTTCCGTGATGTATTGATGGGACTTTTCTTTATCACTATCGGTATGTTGCTCAATGTGGCAGACCTATTGGTGGATTGGCCACGTTTACTCATTATATTGACAGTGATGATGCTGAGTAAAATCACCTTAGTCTTTATTCTCGCTAAGCTTTTAGGCGAGAGTAACAGCAATGCTTTGAGTACTGGTTTAGTTCTCGCGCAAATGGGGGAATTTGGGTTTGTATTATTAGCGTTAGCCGGCAAGCTTGAGTTATTGCCCGCAGAGCTCATCTCGACGTTGGTTGGTGTGGGTGTGATAAGCATGGCGATGACTCCTTGGCTAATCGAATGTCATCAAGATATTGTTAGGCGATTATTATTCAAGACGAAGCCTCGACGAAAAAGTGGATTATTACCCCCTCTACCGGGGCAACACATTGATCATGTTATTGTGTGTGGTTACGGTCGGGGCGGACAAACTATCGCGAGATTCTTAAAAATTGAAGGCATTCCTTATATTGTTATCGACCGTGACCCTGTTCGAGTGCAGGAAGCCTTGAATGGTGGGGAAAAAATTGAATTTGGTGATGCCAGCCGTCGTGAAATTCAGATGATGCTGGGTGCCGAGAAAGCTAAATCAATTATTATTACCTTTAAAGATACCGAAAAAGCTATCGAACTGTTAAAGATTGTTAAACCCTTAACTGACGCTAAAGTATTGGTTCGGACTACTGATGATAGCAATATGCAAAAATTGCATAATGCAGGAGCAAGTGATGTCGTGCCTGAATCACTAGAAGGCAGTTTGATGATGGTCTCTCATGTATTAGCGATATCAGGTGTACCGATTAAACGGATTTTAAAGCGCTTGCAGCATGAACGTCAGGGCCACTATAACCATTTACACGGCTTTTATTTTGGTGGTGAAAGTAATGTGTCTTTTGAAGAAAGCGAAGTACTCGAACGATTACACGCTATTCGACTTGAGTTTGGTGCTTATGCCATTGGTAAATCAGTTGTAGAGATAAAATTAAAAGAAGTCAGTTATCGTGCGGTACGTCGGCAAGGCATAGAGCTCACTCAAGTACATCAGGATTTTATTTTTGAAATTGGAGATGTGGTACTTATCTGTGGGCCATCACGTTATGTGAAACGTGCAGAGCATTGTTTGTTAGGCGGTTGGGCTGGCTAGTGTTATATATTTAAAAATTGTCTTAATGCTTGTTCTTGTTTGAGCACATCCTGATAGCCTAAATTAATTAATCGTCGAGTACAGTTTTGTTCAAACATTAAGTATGAAGTGATTGAAGACTGGCTGTGTTGATTTACACCAATAGCGTGTAATAGACAGCGGATAGTGATCGGTAATTCGTAGAAACACTCATCGGCAATGGCATTAATATCATGTTCATTAGCGAGGCGGAATAACTCGATATACTTCATGCTTGAAGCGGGTCGCTGTGTTTCTGGAGTCAGTGCGAGGGTTTCATTGACGCGGTTTAGTCGTTCGATATCCGAATTTAGGGTATCAGTAAAAATAGTATCAAGCAGATGGCCAGCAATATCCGCTCCGGATGGGGTTTGGCGTAACGCTCCCGGTTTCAGCTGTTGTGGGGGTTGTTCTGCGCCTATCACGAGTAGTTTTTCGGCCCCAAGGTGAATAGCGGGACTCAATGGCGATAATTGATGTACTGAACCGTCACCATAAAAATCCTGACCTATTTGAGCACAAGGGAATACCAGCGGTATTGCGGCTGAGGCTAATAGGTGTAGGGTATTTAAGCGTGTTCGACGACCGCAACGACGAGCACGCTGCCATTCTTGCAGATGTTGATTACCTTCAAAAAAACTAACTGAATCACCGCTGTTATAATCCGATGCAGTGATCGAAATCGCATCGAGGTGTTGGCGTTGAATGTTAAGGTCGATACGGCGCATATCTAAATACCGATCTAATAATTGGTGCAAAGGTTTATTGTTAAATAGAGATACTGGCTGTCGTACCATGTGCGGTGATTGAAATTTGGATAAAAAAGTCAGTAGCAGATGTCGGGATATCTCATTAAAACTACACTGGAATACGTGATTAGCGTGAAAGTTATTCCAGATATATTCGAGTTTTTTTACCCCTAAGCGAAAACAACTGGCATAGCAAGCTATTGCACAACTATTGATTGCTCCTGCGGATGTTCCCGTGATGATTTTAAAAGGTGAACCGTGATTACGGGGATAGAATTCCGCAATGGCTTTCAACGCACCGACTTGATACGCAGCCCTCGCGCCACCGCCTGTGAGTAACAATCCTTGTTTAGTCCCTGCCATTACCGTTTAAACTCATAGGTAAAATCCTATTTAATCAAAGATGAAATGTCCTTTATTAATTATTGTTAAAGACTGGCGGCTTCGCCAAGTTAATCGTGTGGTATTGAGGGGGCGTTTGAGGGCAAAAAGCCAGCAAGTGCTTGGCTTTGATAATTCGCGTCATGGAAACTGAAGTCTATCAGTTATAAATCCGACCACGATGTTTCAACCAACCGTGTTGATGATTATTACGTGGATCTTTATGGGTCCAATGGATAACGCCACCTTTGCTATTCCATTCATATTCACCATAGAATTGCACTGTGTCACCGACGTTTAAATCATTAATACGTGGTGCTAAATCAATATTATGCGCAACTAAGATAGTTTGGCGGTTGTTCAAACGTAACAGAAATTTCTGATGGCGGGAGCCTTTATTATCATCGGCAAGTATACGCGTTACCTTACCCGACCCTTGAACTTGAATATCACTTTGGCGAGCGTCATAGGCATGTTTCAAGACGCTATCATTGGCCCATACGGAGCAAGATAATAAACTTAACAATATGAAGAAGTGAGTAAAAGTCCGTTTCATTATGCTTTCCTCTATTACTCGCAATCTTGAGTTTCTAAGCCAATCTCAGCTTTAGAGCCATCTTCGTGATTAACGTAATAAACGCCACATTGATCACTCCAGCGATAACCGCGAGGGAATACTTTACCGATACGGCCGGGAAGCGTCGTGCTGATAATACCACTCGGTATCGTCCTCGCATTACCCATACCGCACCAATCCGTTGTGCATATTGCGTTGTTCTTGGAAAATTCGACAGTATCTAAGTTAACAATGTAACGAATACCATTCATCCAATTACCGACAGGGTAACCACTGTGTAACTGTATTTTAGCACCGCCAATATCGGTCATGATCAAACCCACATCTTGATTATTAATCACTGCTTTAGAGTGGATTAGATTGGCTCCGCTGCGCATTGCTGCTTCCATTCCTTTTAGAGAGGCAATACGAGCATCGGACGATAAGTTGATAAATTTTGGTATTGCAACGGCAGCGAGTATACCTAAGACGATAATCACGATTACTAATTCGATTAATGTAAAACCTTGCTGTTTATTCATCGTATTCGCCATTGCTATGTAATACTTGAATATTAACAGCACAACGTAATACTGTAAATTAGCTATCAGCGAGATAGTAAATAACCAAGCGAAAACTTGGCGTCATGATCTATTTAGCTTATTTACAATGCTTTGTTTCTAAGCCAATTTCAGGTTTAGAACCGTCGTAACGATTAATATAGTAAACACCACATTGGTTATTCCAGCTATAACCTCGTGGATAAACCTTTGCTATCTGTCCGTGGATGATGACCTCACCAGTACTGGGCAATCGTTTTTGATCACCTCTGCCGCACCAGTCAGCATCGCATATAAGATTCGGAGAGCTTAAGAAATCAACGTCATCTAAGCTAATGGCGTAGCGAACACCGTTAATCCAATTTCCATCGGGGTAGCCACTGTGTAATGTCATTTTAATACCGTCTATATTAGCGACAATGAACTTATTTTTTATAGGGTTAACATCTTGATGAGTGATGACTGCCTTAGCGTGAATTAAGTTTACGCCACTGCGTAGTGCGCCTTCCATGCCTTTCAGTGTAGCGAGGCGAGCATCAGATGATAAATTAGTGAATTTTGGTATTGCAGATACAGCAAGTATACCGAGTATGATAGTTACTATGGTTAGTTCGATTAATGTAAATCCTTGCTGCTTGTTCATCACATCCGCCTTATTGTCGAATGAAGATGTTAACAACCCAAATTAAGGTGGTAAATTAATGCGGAATGTAAAGTGCGAGTTTAGTCCGGTTCCGGCATAAGTCGCGGTAAAAGCTTGACTGTGTATTTATTTGGAATGGTATTCGACGTTTTACTGGCACAAAAAAGCCAAGCATCTGCTTGGCTTTTAATATTCACTATCTGACTTCACATATTGAGTCAGTTAATCGCGTATTAGCTTATGCTAGTAGGCTTTTAACGTGTTCAACGATGTCTGTCAGTGCGATCTCAGTCTTATCACCAGTTGTACGTAGTTTGTGGTCAACTAGACCATTTTTAAGGCTACGATCACCGATGATGATGTTGTGTGGGATACCGATAAGTTCAGAATCTGCGAACATAACACCTGGACGTTCTTTACGATCATCAAACAATACTTCGATACCAGCTGCTTGAAGGTCAGCGTAGATTTTCTCTGCTGCTTCTTTAACTTCTGCTGATTTATGCATGTTCATTGGGATGATAGATACTTTGTATGGTGCGATTGACTCGTTCCAGATAATACCGTTTTCATCGTGGTTCTGTTCGATTGCAGAAGCAACGATACGAGAAACACCAACACCATAACAACCCATTGTCATCGTTTGTTGCTTACCTTGCATATTCAGTACGCCAGCACCCATAGATTCTGCGTATTGAGTACCAAGTTGGAAGATATGACCTACTTCTATACCACGTTTAATAGAAAGTGTACCTTTACCACATGGGCTAGCTTCACCTTCAACAACGTTACGGATATCTGCAACTGTGTATTCTGCAATATCACGATCCCAGTTAGCGCCAGTCATGTGCTGACCATTAACGTTAGCACCACAAACAAAGTCTGCTAGGTGTGCCGCGCTGCGATCAACAACAACAGGGCAGTTCAGACCTTTAGGACCGATAGAACCCGCATCGCAGTTTGCTGCTGCTTGGATTTGTGCTTCGTTAGCAAATGTTAACGGTGCTGCAACGCCTGCAATTTTCTCTGCTTTCACTTCGTTTAGCTCGTGATCACCGCGTAGTACAAGAGCGATAACGCCTTGTGCTTCGCCTTCTTCAGCTTCAGCAGCAACAAGCAGTGTTTTCACTGTTTGTGTAGCGTCAACGCTTAAGAATTTACAAACGTCTTCGATGCTGTGTGCATCTGGCGTATCAACAACTGTTAATGCTTGCGTTGCTGCAGGACGTTCGCCAGCAGGTGCTAGTGCTTCTGCTTTTTCGATGTTTGCTGCGTAATCGCTGCCGTCAGAGAATACTATATCGTCTTCGCCGCTTTCTGCAAGTACGTGGAATTCGTGAGACACTGCACCACCAATTGAACCAGTATCAGCAAGTACTGGACGGTACTCTAGGCCAATACGTTCGAAGATGTTGCAATATGCTGTGTGCATTTTTTTGTACGTTTCGTTTAGGCATTCATCTGATAAATGGAAAGAGTAAGCATCTTTCATCAGGAATTCACGCGAACGCATCACACCGAAACGAGGACGAACTTCATCACGGAATTTAGTTTGGATCTGGTAAAGCGTCAACGGCAGTTGTTTGTAGCTGTTGATTTCTTTACGCGCGATGTCAGTGATTACTTCTTCGTGCGTTGGACCTAAAACAAAAGGACGGTTGTGGCGATCGTTAATGCGTAACAGTTCAGGACCAAACTTATCGATACGGCCTGTTTCTTGCCATAAATCTGCTGGTTGAACCATTGGCATTAGAGTTTCAACAGCACCTGCTTTGTCCATCTCTTCACGTACGATGTTTTCTACTTTGCGTAAAACTCGTAAGCCTGTCGGTAACCAAGTGTATAGACCTGATGCAAGACGACGAACCATACCTGCACGAAGCATTAGCTGGTGGCTAATTACTTCTGCGTCATTTGGAGTTTCTTTCAAAGTTGAAAGCAAGTAATTGCTGCTGCGCATAACGTTCCTTTATTTACTAATAAAATCGATATAAGGGAGCGATTTTAACAGGGCACAGCCAGAGTAAACAGTAAAAGTTAGTGATTAGTTTTATTTATTTTTGACTGCTGTCCTTTTATTCGTTTCTCGGAGGTCATATACTGGCTGCCAAAATTGGATTTGTGCTATTTAAAATGAAAAAAATACTGAGATTAGCTGCACTTATAATGGTTAGCAGCGTATTGTTTGGTTGTGCTTCACAACCGAGTAATCCGGAAAATATTTGCGATATCTTTATTGAAAAATACGATTGGTATGAAGCCGCCATGGACAGCAACGAAAAATGGGGTGTGCCTGTACATGTGCCAATGGCAATGATGTATCAAGAGAGTTCATTTAAACATAATGCACAGCCGCCGATGCAGTATTGGTGGATCATTCCAACGGGTCGCGCGAGTTCTGCTTATGGTTATGCACAAGCAAAAACCATGACCTGGGATGATTACGTGAGGGAAACAGGTAATAGCTGGTCAAGTCGTTCTAATTTCCATGACGCCATGGATTTCATGGGTTGGTTTATGAATAAAACTCAAAAAATCAATGGCGTATCGAAGTGGAGTGCCGAACAGCAATACTTGAATTACCACGAAGGGTGGGGCGGTTATAAGAATAAAAGCTATAACAAGAAACCTTGGTTGAAGAAAGTCGCTAAAAAAGTTGATCAACGTTCGTTACGCTATGCAGGTCAATATCGTACCTGTAAAGAGGATTTAGATTCTAACTGGCTATGGCGCTTATTCTTCTTATAGACCTGAATACGTATATTAAATGAATAGCATTCAGGCCGATTTTCTTCTTTCTATGATGAGTTATTCGGCTTGAGTTTGTTTTAGCAGACTGTCTTTTTTATCCCGTCTATCACCGATTTGACGCGCGGGATTACCAGCCATTATCGCCCACTGAGGCACATCTTTCGTCACCACACTCTGCATGCCTATCACTGCATTATCCGCAATCGTGACGCCATCGACGATCCCGACATTCGCGCCAATCCATACATCTTTACCTATCGTCACTCCTTGTGAGGTCGATGCTTGTTGCCAGATAACTTGGTCAGGATGCATACCGTGATTGGATGCGTGGATACGGCAATTGTTGGCGATGCGGGTATCATCGCCAATGCTAATGCCGTTTTTCCCACCATCGAAAGAGCAACTATGGTTAATTGCCACGTTGTTTCCGAGAGTCATCGGACCATGAATAAAACTTGCTGAAGCAAAAAAACAGTTATCGCCAGTGGTGATTTTACGTCCTGGTTCAGCAAAGATGTGGCAATCAGGGGCAATGAAACAGTTGTCACCAAACTCGACCGTTTCCACTGCCATTAAATAAGACTGTAACTCTGCTTGCCAAGGTCTTGCCCAGCTTAATGCTTTGGGTTTTAACTTGTAATATAAACCCGGCATCCAAGCTAATCGACGTTTATGCTGAGCGATATAATCAATCATTGTTGCTTTCCGATTCCGTTACTGTCGTTACTTCATCTGCGGTTCTAATGACAGAAACGACTGTGGTGATATCACTTTCGACTACCCAGCGTACGTTAAAATCGTATAACTTAACCCCGTACTCCTGACGAGTGGTTTTATTCTTTTTATAAGCAGGACGTGGATCTTGCGCTAATACCTGTGCAATAAAATCTCGTAATTCTGGGTGTTTCCTATGCTGTGCTGTAATTTGGGTGACTGCTTCATCGGAAAATAATACTGGCATATCGGCAATCGGTACATCACTGGCATAACCGGCTTGCGCATCAGGTAAACTGTCGGCATAAGGCACGTAAGGTTTGATATCTAAAATCGGTGTGCCGTCGACTAAGTCAATGCCGGACAAATTTAAGATACACTGATTGTTTTTAATCGTGATGCCATCAAGTTTCGCGACTGATAAACCTAATGGGTTAGGGCGAAAAGTGGAACGTGTTGCAAAGACACCTAAGCGTTCGTTACCGCCCAAACGTGGTGGGCGTACCGTTGGATTCCAACCTTTGTCCATGGTTTCATGAAACGCAAAAATAAGCCAAACGTGACTAAATTGTTCCAGTCCACGTAATGCGTCAGCTTCATCAAATGGTGGGCTAAGAATCAATTGTGCTTTTGCTGCCGACACTAAGCCTGGTTGACGGGGAACCGCAAATTTTTCTTTATAAGGGGTATGAATAATACCAACGGTTTCTAGCTGTATACTCATGGTTAGTTACTGTCATCACGGTTGATTAAAGGTATTACAGTGATTGCATCGCCATAACAAATGTAGCTGCTGATGCAGGCTTTTGATGCAGGTGGTGCAATGCACGAACGAATAATAATGCCATTTGCATTGAGCGCCGCTGCTTTACGTTTTGCGGCAATTTGTGCTTGTTTTTCTTCTGCTGGTGGTAGGTTGGCAGCATCTTGGCAGCTCTCGCCTTCTACTAATCCCAGTTTTTCTACCTGATAGTTTTGCAGCTCACTTGGGGTATAATATTCAACACTTGAAACAGAGAAATAGTTGGTAAAGTTATCTTTATCTAGATTTGTTTGTAGCGGATATTTACTGCAACCGCTCAGTAGTATGGTCAGTAATATTAAATATTTCATGGCATTTTGATCGAATGATATTTGCTTTAATTATAATTCTATCACTGACTTAAAGACATTTATTTTTGGGCTGATTTTGTTGTTAGTTACTTCTATGAGGCAAGATATAAGCATTACAGATGAATAATTGTGATGTTTTACTAGATAGCTAGAGATTTATAGTCTTAACTTATATTGGATAAACGCAATATGAGGTAAGCAAGACGATGACAAAAACGAGCTGTATTATCGCTGTATTATGTTCACTAAGTTTAGCCAGTATTGGTCTATCTGCCCATGCAGGTATTGATAAAATCCGTCTTACTGCAGAAGAGCGGACTTATCTTTCTGCGCGAGCCCCGATAAAACTATGTATCGATCCTAATTGGATGCCTTATGAAGCGTGGGATCCTAAGCGTGGTTACATAGGTATTGCAGCGGATTATATAGCGGTGTTTTCTCAGATGTTAGATGTTGAGTTTAAAGTAAGAGAAACAGAGACATGGCAACAAAGCTTAGATGTCACCCGTAATGGAGGGTGTGACGTATTGTCTTTTCTTAACCAAACCCCAAGACGTTCACAGTGGCTGATATTTACAGCACCTTATGTTGAAGCTGAAGCGGCACTGGCAACGAAAAAAAATGTACACGGTATCCGTAATTTAAAATCATTGAGAGGCAAAACAGTCGCCGTTGTAGAAGGGTATGTTTATGAAGAATATTTACGTAATAACTACCCAAGAGTGATCGTCAGTCGAGTCGACAGCACGGATGATGCACTAAGAAAAACTTCCAATGGTGAGATCGTCGCTACAATAGAGTCATTATTTGTATTACGTTACAAAATAGCCAAGCTCGGATTAAAGAACTTGACCGTTTCTGGACGCACTAAATATGTAAATCGTTATCGTTTTGGCGTACGTAAAGACCAAGCCATGTTACGTAAAATATTAGACAAGGCGATTATGCAAATAGAGCCTAAATACGAAAACAAAATTTTACGTAAATGGAGTTTGGAGCATAACTACTAAAGTTTAGGCTGTTCATCATCCCCTTAACTCTTCATTTATCGGTAAGACAAGGTAAACTAACCGATTAGCCCACAGGCTGGGTGTTTACCTAAACTATTTAACGAAGAGAATTTAGCATGATTGAACGTATGGAAACTAAACCAAGAATGAGCCGTATTGTTAAACATAATGGCACTATCTACTTATGTGGCCAAGTATGTGCAGATGCAACACAAGGTATCAAAGAGCAAACAGAAACGATGCTAGCAAAAGTGACGGATCTATTGGCACAAGCTGGCAGTGATAAAGAGCACATGTTATCGGCAACGCTTTATATTAAAGACATGGCAGACTTTGCTGTAATGAATGCAGTTTGGGATGCATGGGTACCTGCAGGTCATGCACCAGCACGTGCATGTGTGCAAGCAAGCATGGCGCGTGAAGCGTTATTAGTTGAAATTTCAGTGGTTGCTGCTGAGATTGTATAAACGCTAACGCGAATATTAAGGGCAGCGATATGTTGATTATTTTTAGTATTAACTGCTCTTTTATCCCTATCTATTTATTTCTTATCCTGCCAGATAACACTTTTCTTTATAAACTGTTATCGAGACGTCTTCCTTACAACTAAATTTAAATCCGGAGCATCTTTAGATTTAGATCAAATTCAGCTGCTTTTAGTTACGCTAAAATAACCCTAAGTGAGTAATTTGAGGGTGTAATTATGTTGGCATTCAGGTTTAAAGCAGTATTACGAACGATAAATTTATCGTATTTACTGTTAACGGTTGTTTGTATTTTTTTAGGATTTAGCGCTGTGATAGCAAATCATGGTGATGTAAATGGTTATTTATTAATTGCAGCCTGTGTTGCTGCATTTATTGGTCACTTCAGTCTTTGTACATTTCACGAATATTCAGATTTAAAACATACCTGGGCATTTAAACTAAACAGTAAAAAGCATCATGGTCATCCTCGAGCGAGAGATCAGGTGAACTCTGCATTCCTAGCCGGACTTGTTGCGCTTATCGTGAGTTTGTCATGTGGTTTATTTTTAGTGGTTCAATTTGGTTTAGGCATTTTACCGATAGGCGTTATAGGTTTGATGGTGCTGTTGAGCTACAGCAGCATTATTAAAAAGCACCCTATTTATTCATTATTAGCACCTGGATTTGGTTTTGCGTTATTAATTGCATTAGGTACAGAATATGTCTTAGTAGGGCAATACACGCAATTGGTCTGGGTGATTGCGATGATCCCATTTTTCTTGGTAAATAATCTTTGGTTGTTAAATAATTACGGTGACATGAAGGCGTCTGCTGATGAGAGTGGTCATGGTGATTTCTCAATGGCCTATGGGATCAAAGTCAGTAATTATGTTTATGCCGTATTTGCGACATTAGCAACGTTAATGATTATCTTGTATGTGGTCATTGGCTATCTGCCTGTATTAAGTCTGATTGCGCTAATACCGATGCCGTTAGCATTTTATGCGTTATATGGTGGGATTAAATTTGGTAAGAATATCGCCCAACAACCTAAATTTTTACGTTCTAACTTAATTGCGACAGTGGCGACGCCAGCGCTATTAGGATTAACATTAATTTTAGATTAGTGATCGAGTCGTATTGATATCTTGGTCAGAATAATAACCACCCACTATAATTGTTATAGTCGGTGGTAGCATTATTGTTTTATTTAGCTTTTTGCAAGAGCGATATATTTTGGATCATCATCACCAAATATTTCTTCGCCTTCAGCTTCAAACGCTTTTGTTAATTGCTCTTTAGCTGGTTCCATATTGCCTAGTTCAAAGTGTGCTTGGCCTAAACGTAGGTGTAAGTAAGGATTTACGGCACCTTCAGGGCATAACATTGCAAAACCTGTTGCTTCTTCTAATGATGCCCAGTCGCCTAGCATGAAGTGAGCATCACCTAGTGCAGTTAGGATCCATGTTGAAACGTTCCAATGGATCTTCGGGTCTGGAACAAGATCATAAGCTTGCATAAAGGTTTCGATCGCAGTTTTATAGTCTTCAGCTTCGAGCTGCTCTTCACCTTTTTCACAAATGATTTCGATTTTTTTAAATAGCTTAGGGTCAAGTGCTGTCTTGGTTGCTGTCATTCTTATTTCCGTAATAAAAGCCTGATAGGGTCATCAGAGATATGTATTTTGTAAGTATATCGTATTGCAGCACAGATATTGTAAAAAAATGGCTAAAAATGAAATCAACAAGGTCGACGGTTACGCTTTAATGGCTAACCGAACTTAATGAGGTGTTTCTATGGAAAGTACCAATAGTAAAGTTTTCATTCTCGATACCAATGTGTTGTTACATGCTCCTTTGTCTATCTTCACCTTTCAAGAGCACGATGTCATGATCCCCATGACAGTTCTAGAAGAGCTCGATAATATTAAGGATAGAGGCAGGGATGTCAGTCGGGATGCACGTGTCGCAATTCGTGCGTTAGAAGATATTTTTTCTAATGCAACTCCTGATGAAATCAGCCAAGGTGTTCCCCTTCAAAAAGTAGAAAGTAAAAATAAGCTGGGTAAAATTTCAATTTTTGCTGATCATAGCGTAATGAAGCAAGATGCTTTCTTTACCGATAATGAGCCTGATAATCGCATTATTAATGCAGCGCTGTACTTACAAAACAAGTCAGATCGCGAAGTGGTATTAGTGACGAAAGACATTAATATGCGACTGAAAGCGAAAGGAGCAGGGCTTAATCGTGTTGAAGATTATCGTTCAGATCAATTGATTGACGATATTAAGTTTCTGGCGACAGGTTTTCATAAATTTAGCGGTGATTTTTGGCAGGAAATTAAAGAGTGCCACAGCGAAAGCATGAAAAGTGAAACGATGGGCTCAAAGACCATTCACACGGTCGAAACAGAGTTACTGAAAGACAGTTTTGTTAACCAATACCTGATTGATGAAACTGACCACTTTGCTGCACGGGTCGTCGGTAATCAAAATGGTGAAATTAGCTTTGTTGATTTAGGTCGTGAACGCTTGATGTCGAAAAAAGCCTGGGGTATCCACCCTAAAAATATTTACCAAGGTATGGCGATGGAAGCGTTATTGAATCCGCATATCGATTTGGTCATTTTGACTGGGCCAGCGGGGAGTGGTAAAACCATTTTAGCCATGGCAGCGGCGTTAGAACAAGTCGTTGAGCGGAAGATGTATGACAAAGTGATTGTTACACGTAACACCCCTGAAATTGCTGAAAGTATTGGTTTCTTACCCGGTACAGAGGAAGAAAAAATGCTGCCTTGGTTAGCGGCTGTAACAGATACACTGGAAGTATTGCATAAATACGATGAATGTAAGGATGGTTCTGTCGAGTACATTAAGCAGAAAGCGAACTTACAATTTAAGTCGGTGAACTTTATGCGTGGTCGGTCTATTCAAAATGCCTTTGTGTTATTGGATGAATGTCAAAACCTCACCGCTGCACAGCTTAAGACTATTATTACACGTTGCGGTGAAGGGACTAAAATTGTGTGTTCAGGTAACTTATCGCAAATTGATAGCAGTTACTTAACCGCAGTGACTTCGGGCCTTACTTACGTTGTAGAGCGGTTCAAAAATTTCGATGGTAGTGCGAATGTGTTCCTTAAAGGAGTGCAACGTAGCCGTTTAGCTTCTTTTGCTGAGCATAATATGTAATTAATAATCAGATTTAATGATACCGATAACGGGCTTTTTAGCCCGTTTTTTTGTGATTTTTTTTAATTTTAGAATGCAAAACAAAAATTGTATAACTACAGTTACTAGGTATAAAACCAGTTATATATCAATGGTTATGCTTTGTTGTTTTGTAGGTCTTACTCTTAGTCGTTAGCGTATTTTGTCCCTTAATATCGTAATTGGCAGTGAGCTTTTGCTGTCTATCTTTACCAGCAGAAAAAATAATGGAATCGTGATCATGGATGGTCTAAAAAATGAAGAAACAAGCTGGCGTTACGTTAGTTGAATTAAGTGCTGTTGTCGTTATATCTTCTATATTGGGTGCGATGGCTGTTCCTCGATTTATTGATCTTGCTGATGCCGCATTAGATGTCAGTGTCGTTAATATTGCGCGGGGTATTGAAAGCGCAAGCGCCTTAAATTATGCGGCTAGTTTTATCTCTAGATCGGGACTATCGACAGATGAGGTAGTCACTATTGATAATTGTGATGATGCAGGTAGTTTGTTAACTGGTTCGTCATTACCACTTGGCTACAGCGTTACGCCAATGGATATTGCTAGTAGTATGGCTGTAACCTGTACGATAAAGCATATAGATTCTGCTAAAAGTATGACATTTATTATGCAAGGAACATCACTGTGAACCAATATTAATACAGAGATAATTGCAGGAGCATACAATGTTTTTTAGGAATAGTTTATACATCTTATTATTAGCGACGATCACGGCATGTAGCCATTCTGAACCAGAGCCCATCGGAGGCGATCGAGATGAACATGGATGCTTGCCAGCTGCGGGGTATTTATGGTGTGAGCGAACCCAAACCTGTGAACGTTCATGGGAACTTGCTGATGCTGCAAAAATTGAACATACCGAAGCCGAAGTAAAGGCGTATTGTGAGATCATTGATAGTGATCTATTTATCGATGATGAAGAATGATAAGGTCTTATTGCGCCTTTAATGATGAAGGCATTGATTTAACGTAAATAATGTAAATTCAATGCCAATGAAAACCATTATCAATTACATTGCTTGTACTTTAATCCCATAAACCAAGCAGTGTTATTACGATCATGTCTTCTCTTAGTCAACCCTTTCCCCAGACACCTACAAGATCGAAACACCAAAAAATAAAATCAAAAAACAAAACGTTTTTGAAAAACAAGCAAGTGCAATTATGGGCACGTCGTCTGCATATCTATATTTCGATGGCGCTGTTGCTGGTGGTGCTATTTTTTTCAATCACGGGTATTACGCTAAACCGTCCAAGTCTATTTGTTAGCAGCCAGCCTGATATTCAAGAAACCATTCTGACCTTACCACAAGTCTTATTTAGTGACGCCAATGGCAATGTTGCTGTAGATAAAGTAGGCATTGTCAATTACCTGACCGAACACGCCAAACTTTCTGGTCAACCTTCTGCATTAGACGTGTTTACTGAAGTTGAAGACGGTGAATTAATCGAAGGTGAGATCGCCATGGACTACAAAGGTCCGGGTTACAACGTGGCTGTATTTATCGACATGACTACGACTGAAGCGGTGATTGAGAAAACCGATTACGGTGTTATCGCAGTATTAAATGATCTGCATAAAGGACGTAACAGTGGTGATGTATGGAAGCTATTTATCGATATCACGGCACTGTTGATGGTGTTCTTTGTATTAACCGGTGTGTGTTTATTGGTGCCGAAAAAGAAAACCTTTGCAACCTCATTAAAATGGACCTTGTTTGGTTCGCTCGTTACTTTGGCTATTTTTGTCGTAGCCGTCCCTTAAGGATATAGTATGACTTTGTTATTTAAACGTTTTAGTCAGTGCATTGCACCATCTATTGCATTATCTATTGCATTATCTATTGCATTATTAAGCGGCCTGCTCATTCCGACTTTTTCGGCAAGCGCGGCACCGATCCCTGCGAACGCTGAACTGGCTGTTGAATTTAGTTTACCGAAGATTGATACCACTATGTATGCGCGCCCTTATGTCGCGATATGGATCGAGAACTCAAAGCGTAAATCAGTACGTACTGTCGAATTGTGGGTTGGTAAAGATGAATGGCTAAAGGACTTACGTAGCTGGTGGCGAAAAGTGGGTCGTTATGATCGCGCTTTAGTTGACGGCGTGACATCAGCAACACGACCAGCAGGTGATTATCGTTTCACTTGGGATGGTTTAGATAATGATGGCAACCGCGTTGAAGCGGGTAATTATACATTTTATGTTGAAGTGGTACGTGAACATGGTGGGCGTAATTATATCCGCCAAAAAATGACGTTAGGCGATAAGCCATTTAGTCACAGCATTGCGCCGACAGAAGAAACTGGCGATATCCGCATCAACTACCTAATTAAATAATATAGCGAGAAAGATAATGTCTACAGTTCAGTCTTTTAAAGAAAAGAATTTAAAAATAAGCAAATTTAAAGTATTAGGTTTAGCCTGCACGGTTATCGCTGGATTAGCGGCAACAACAACGGCAAACGCACATCCACGTTGGGTATTACCATCACACTTCACTGTATCGAAAGAAGGTGGTGACTGGTTAACGTTCGACGTAACTGCATCACACGGAACATTCGTATTTGATAAACCTGCGGGCAGCGAGTTTGCACAAGTGACAATGCCAGATGGTCGTAAAGAACGTCCTAACTTTGTGATCCGCGGTAAGCGTCGTTCTATCTTTGACTTCTACTTTGAGGAAGAAGGTACGCATAAAGTGGCTATCAACAATGTACCGTCTTACTACACAGCGTATAAAGCGGGTCGTCGTGACACAATTAAACGTGTAAAAGCGAACAAAGCTGAACGCGCAAATTTGATTCCTGAAAAATCACGCGACGTTAGCACGCAATTAAGCTACACCCGTGCAGAAAGTTATGTAACGGTTGGTATGCCAACGGAAAAAGCATTAGAAATCGAAGGTAAATACCTAGAAATGCGTCCACTGACACACCCGTCAGACATTGTTGAAGGCGAAGAGGTAAGCTTCCAGTTCTTCTTTAACGGCGAACCACAAGCGGGCGTTACTGCTGATATTACCCGTGAAGGTACGTTATACCGCAATCATCAAGAGCAAATTGATGTTGTAAGTGATAAAGACGGTAAAGTGACATTCACACCAAATGTGGCTGGCCGTTACTTGATGAAAGCCAACTACAAAGGTGAGTTGAAAAATGATCCAATGGCTGACAAAGCAAGTGTAAACGTCCACTTCACGTTTGAGGCGTTACTACAGTAGTACTGACTATTGTTAATTCCTTATCTTACTAGCCTGTAATGAGACCTGAGCTGATTACAGGCTTTTTCGCTCTATTTATTCACGACTTATCTATTTTGTATGAGTCTATTTCGTATTGAGGTTTTCATGACAAAAATGGCAATCAAACCGACCCTACTCGCGCTCTCATTAATCACTGGTTTATTCTCAGGTACCGCGCGTGCTCATTTTCCATTAATGACCTGCTGGTTCGAGTCTGACAACGTAGTTTGCGAAGCTGGTTACAGTGATGCTAGTACCGCTGTAGATTACGCTGTAAACATGTATGACTACGACGATAACTTAATTGCAAAAGGCATGACAGATAAGCGCTCAATAGCTGAATTTAGCAAACCGGATACTGATTTTTATTTAGTATTCGATGCGGGCCATGAAAACCCAGTTGAAGTTGACGTTGTTGAGATTAGTGAAAAATGATCAGTCAATCAGTCCATCCAGATGATGGCGGTCGTGAAGGTAAGTGGGTGGCGTTAATCATCATCACCATTCTTGTTACTGCCGCGCTACTTTTACCTTATCACCAAACCGCATCGAGCGAGCAAGAACTGGCGAGTCATCAAGTATCAATTAAAGATTTACCTTCGGTTGAGCTGGCTATGATCGCTGAATTACGTTTAGCGCACGAAGAGATCCGCAATATTCATCAAGACAGTCTTGAACTAGAAAATGTCGATGTTTGGCCCGATATGGCTGAATTAGATGAGTTGTGGTTAGCGCCATTTATCATTGATAAAAGCTGGGAACGTAAAGGTAAGCATGCGTGGCGTAAAGTTGCTCCGGCTCTATATCAAGGTATACCAGCATTAACAACGGGTAGCGCTGCTGTGTTAT
Organism: Moritella sp. 24; assembly: GCF_018219155.1. Classification (NCBI taxonomy): domain Bacteria; kingdom Pseudomonadati; phylum Pseudomonadota; class Gammaproteobacteria; order Alteromonadales; family Moritellaceae; genus Moritella; species Moritella sp. 24. Next base: position 642,978 of record NZ_CP056123.1, read on the forward strand.
TGAATAGCCAAGACACACGACCTGATGTGTGGTTAGCACTTGATATGCCGGTACCAACCCCGGTGGTAGAAAACGATCTTATAAATGAGTCTGGATCACTTGATACGACAGCGCTGATTAATGCGGGCTGGAAACAAGTGGTATTTGCTGGTGATGCGTCGTCAGAAAATACAGAACACGCAGATAACGACAGCCATTAAGGCTCGACGGTAGTGATAATGAGAGTTGTAACAATGAAAACTGTAATGATGAAAAGAAGCAGAATGAATAACGTAATCAGTCACATGTGTAAAAAACTAATCACTGCATGCACGACTGCGGCTGTATTGTTAATGAGCTTGCAAGTTCAAGCGGCGGATAAGTTGACTATTGGTATTACGCTGCAACCTTACTACAGCTATGTGAAAGCGGTTGTGGGTGATAAGGCGGATGTATTACCGCTGGTTGATGAAGGCTTTAACCCGCATAACTACCAGCCACAACCGAATGATTTACGCCGTCTTAAACAGATGGATGTGATCGTGGTGAATGCGATTGGCCATGATGATTTTGCTTTAAAAGTGATTAAAGCAGCAAACCGTGATGATCTTATTGTGATAAAAGCCAATAAAGATGTGCCGCTATTACCTGCTATTGGTCAATCTGTTGGTGAAGGCGCTGTAAACCCGCATACCTTTGTTGGCCTATCAACGACAATTCAGAAGGTATATACCATCGCCACTGAGTTATCGAAAATTGACCCTGACAATGCCCGTACTTATCGTAAAAATGCCCGTAAATACGCAACAGAATTCCGTAAAATGAAACGCCAAGCGATGTTAACGTTAGGGGATTTAGATACCTCGGGCATGCTGGTGGCTACAACACATAATGCTTACGGTTATATCTTGCAAGAGTTTGGTGTAGACGTGGCGGCTGTGATTGAACCTGCTCACGGTGTTGAACCAAGTGCGAGCCAGTTACAAGAAACTATTGAGAAGATCCGCGCGTCAAAGATTGATGTGTTGTTCTACGAATTAAATATGCCAAGTCGTTATGTTGAAACGATTGAAGCGGCAACAGGTGTACAACTTTACCGTTTCTCACACATGACACATGGTGCATATGAAGAAAGCAAAGTAGCGGTTGAAATGAAAAATAACCTGACAACATTAGTAGAAGCAATGAAGTTTGCGGCTAAACGCTCGCTTGCTGACGCAGATGAATCAACGACTAACGCTGCACTTAATACAGCTACAAATATCAAGCAAGGAAGTTAATCGTGGGTCCTGCAATACGTTTACAAAATGTTGGTTTGAAATATGGTGATAATGTCATTTTAGAAGACATTTCACATTATCTAGAAGCGGGTCAGTGCCATGTGATCATGGGGCCAAATGGTGGTGGTAAAACCTCATTGTTGCGCTCTATTTTAGGGCTGACTCCTTTCACTGGTAATATTGATATTCAATGGCCTAAGCATAAAGGCAATATCGGTTATGTACCGCAGAAAGCCACGTTTGAGTCGAGTTTACCGTTTACGGTGATGGATTTTATTTTGCTAAATCAGAGCCGTAATCCGTTATTTTGGCGAAAGCGTAAAAAAGAACAAGATCACGCACTGGCACAGCTCGATCGCGTCGGTATGGCAAATCGTACTGACCGTCGTATGGGGCAGTTATCAGGTGGTGAGCAGCAGCGTGTGCTATTCGCTCAGTCATTATTAGATAACCCAGATCTGCTCGTACTTGATGAACCAACAACGGGCATGGATGAGCAAGGTGTTCGTTACCTTGAGTCGTTGATCCACGAGTTAGTACGTGAAAATAAAACCATCTTAGCTGTGCATCATGACGTGAGTGCTGTGCGCCGTTTAGATGGTCAAGTACATGTGGTGAATCGTCAGTTAGTTGATTCTGGCGCTGTGTCTGATGTGTTAAGAGACGATAAGATCGAGCGTTTATTCAATCATTATACCGGCGGTAATATCTCTGACATTAATTCTGCTCAAGGAGTTAAATAATGGATACTATTCGTCATTGGGCACAACTGGGTGTTGATGCTGGTTGGTTGAGTGAGAGCTTCTCTTATTCGTTTATGGTGAATGCGGTTGTCGCAGCGTTATTACTTGGCCCCTTACTTGGTGGGTTAGGTACGTTAGTGATTGCTAAGCGTTTAGCTTTCTTTTCCGAAGCGGTAGGTCATGCGGCATTAACGGGTATTGCCTTAGGCGTATTATTAGGCGAACCAGCAGAAAACCCGATTATTGGCTTATTCAGTTTTTGTATGATCTTCGCTTTACTGCTGCACTTTGTTCGTAATCGTACAAACGTGCCTTACGATACCTTAGTTGGCGTATTCCTTGCCTTTGCATTAGCAGTCGGCGCAGCATTACTCATGTATGTGGCCCGTAAGATTAACATTCATATGTTAGAGAATGTGTTGTTCGGATCGATCTTAACGATCACCGATTATGACTTATTGATCTTAGCTGTTACTTGCGGGGTTATTTTATTGGTCTTGATACCGACCTTTAACCGTATTTTATTAACCTGTATCAGCCCTGACATTGCCAAAGTACGTGGTTACGCGACTAACTTTTATGATTATCTTTTTGTCATGATGATCACGCTAGTGACGATCGCGTCGGTGAAAATTGTCGGTGCGGTATTAGTGGGCGCATTGCTATTGATCCCCGGTGCGACAGCCCGTTTACTCACAAAAAATATGGGTAGCTTTGTACTTATGTCTGCGTTATTAGCCACGATAAGCTGCTTAGTCGGTACGGTTTTACCAATGGAATTAAAACTGCCTATTCCTTCTGGTGCCGCAATTATTATTGTGTCGACCAGCTTCTTCTTAACGGCAACTTGCTACCGTATTGTACGCAAAGGATAACTGATTATGACTTCTCGATTATTAACCGTCAGCACCGCTGTATTGTTGCTAACATCAATGCTTGGTTTTAGCCAAAAGGTAAGTGCCGCTGATATTCTTACAGCGACACCCGTAACTTATATGTTAGCGACAGAGTTAACTAAAGGTACAGATATTACCACGCAGTATTTGCCTCCAAAGCGTTACGGTTTATCGCGTTTACCGAACTGGTTTAGTTCGAAAGGGGCGGCATTAACAGAAAAAGCGGCAGTTGATGCACAAGTGAGTATTACCCTAGGTGCTGTTTGGTCGCAAGACCCATTATTTGTCCATGCGCGTAAAGGCAATATTCGCATGATTGAAGTGGATGCGTCACAAGCTATTTCACCTCGTGCTCAAGGGGTTGCAGCACTGCGTTTAGAGGATGGTAGTATCTCGCCTTATACTTGGCTTAATCCAACTAATTTAACCCGTATGACTGCGATTGTGAGTCAGGATTTACAACAAGTATGGCCACAAGAAGCGGCTACAATTGCCAGTAATCAACAAGCTTTGATGATGTCGGTACGCCATTTGATTAATCAACAACAAGCTATGTTGTTAGATAATGAAATTGATTCTGTTGTGTTGTTATCAACGGAGTTAGAAGATTTTGCGTCGGGTAACCAGTTATTTGTGGTTGAACGTTTAACCAAACCTGAATTGGAATGGACTGCAAAAGATAAACAGCAGTTTGTTGAACTGTTAACTGAAGATGATAGTTTATGGGTGCTGACATCGAAACGAGCGAGCAAGCAACTTAAAGCATTAGTGCCTAATCCAGCTCGTATTTTAACGATTGATAGTATCGACCGTTGGGGCCGAGGGATTAAGGCTGACAAGCCATTACAACGCTGGCAGTTAACGCTCTAGGGTTTTAATATCTCGTTACTGATATGGTTTTAGAAAAGAAACGCCCCGTATAATCAGACTGTAATTAAGTCGATCATACGGGGCGTTTTGTTTTAGCTATTATTTTATCTATTACTTTATATATTGTTAAATTAAAGACTTATAAACGGAATTGACTAACAATACCGTCAAGTCTATTCGCCATACCACCGAGTTCTCTCGCTAATACGGTTGTTTGCTCAGAATCTGTGTGCGATTGCTTGGCTGAGTCGTTAAGCTCTACTACACTGCGGTTAATATCTGCGGCAACATGGTTTTGTTCCTCAGCTGCTGTCGCAATTTGATTATTCATGTCTTGAATCACCGATACCGAGTTTAAAATCGCGCTTAATGCTGTTTGTGCTTCCGATGTTTTGCTTGATGTTACTTTGGCATCATTGGAATTATTAATCATTAAGTCGACAGATTTCTTCGCTTCTGATTGTAGCTTAGCGATCATCACTTGGATTTCTTCGGTACTTTGTTGAGTTCGACTTGCTAGGCTACGTACTTCATCAGCTACCACGGCAAAACCACGACCCTGTTCACCAGCGCGTGCCGCTTCAATGGCAGCGTTAAGTGCGAGTAGGTTGGTTTGGTCAGCAATGCCTCTGATCACATCAAGAATACTGCCGATGCTTTCCGTTTCTTTTTCCAAGTTCATGATGACATCACTTACATTGCCGATGTTAGAAACGAGTGTTTGGATGTTATCGTTCATGTCTTCTATAACAGAAATACCCGTTGCAGAACTCTCGTTAGCATCATTCGCTGCATCAGATGCTTGTAGTGCATTACGGGCCACTTCATCAACGGTTACTGTCATTTCATTCATTGCTGTTGCAGTTTGCTCTAGCTGTTCGGTTTGCAGCTTAGAACCATCACTGATTGTTGTTGCAGATGATGATAGCGTTTGTGATGATTGATTTAACTCACTTGTGGTCTGATTGATTTCTTCAATCATACTTCTTAGATTATTAATCATGATAAGCACGTTGTAATAGATGCCAGTTTCGCCACCTGTAGTAGTCGTGCGCATTGTTAAGTCACCATTCGACACTCTTTGTACTAATTTTGATATCTCTTCTGGTTCACCACCAATAGGTCCATATACTAATTTGGTTACAATGGCATAGGTACATAATAAGAATATCATGATTGAAACGAGTGAGATGATAATGGTTGAACCAAGCGTGTCTTGGCTATCTTGTTCAACAACTTCAACCGTTTCGTAATTAACGACGGTCCAAGGGAACGCATGCATTTTTTTACTTACTGCAAAATATTCGATTCCCGTTGGTGCGGTATAGTGGATATCAGCGCTTTCAGGGGTTTTAAATGCATTATAGTCAGGGCGGAGTTGAAAGATGTTTTTAGTAATATGATTAACATCACTCGCTGCAATGATAAAACCATTATTACGGAATACAAACATGTTGTTATTCTCTGATAATGTTTCGATAAAACGCGTTACTTCAGAGATTTGTAATTCAAGTGCAATTGTCGCGACTGTTGAGCCATTTTTAATGATAGGCACTGCAAGTGCGATCACATCACGATTCGATGTATTTTTATAATTTTCGGTAATGACGTTGTCCAGACCTTGCCTAAATATTTGGTTATACCAATCACGGTTTAATGTTCTGGCATTAAAACCTGCGATATAGCCAGTATCGATAAATGCTTCACCTGACTGTAGGCCGATGAATACACGATCAACACCCAGTGTTTTCTGTAGTCTTGCAAGAGAAAGTTCGATCTTATCTGGTTCCATTAAGTAACCTTCAGCATCAAAGTTAAGTGAAAAATTACCTACTGAGTTTAGTACATCAAAGTAGCGCATTATTTTTTCATCTAATGCTCGACCTACTAGTGTTGAGTTTTCATATAATTTAGATTCAAAATTTTGGACACTTGATTTTCTAAAACTCATATAGCTTGAGGTTGATAAAACCATAACAACTATAATCAGTAATATTGAATTAATTAATGCGAATTTATTTTTTAACGTCACTTCGTTACCTCTTGAAACACATATTGGCAATGTTATATTTATTCGTTTTTTATCGGCAGAACAAGCATTTACTTGAGCAATGTATAGGAAAAAATAATAATTTAAAGTGAATCTTTTCAAACAGATAAAGTGATATTGTTCCATTGAATATTATATTGTTTTTAGTTGTTTTGTAGTGATATGGTTTATTACTGCATCATGGTCTTACACTTATGCCTACGAGTAGGTATAATAACCTTATTTATAATGAGGTTATGGCGTGAAGTACCATCGTATTAATGAACTTATCGAATTATTACAACCTGAATGGCAGAAAACTCCAGATGTAGATTTACTGCAATTCTTAGTGACACTTGCTGAAGAAATGAAGTTAGAAGGTCAGCTAGAAACATTGACTGATGATGCCCTTATTTATCATCTTAAAATGCGCAATAGTGCGAAAGATGCAATGATTCCTGGGTTAGCTAAAGACCAAGAAGATGATTTTAAAACTGCACTACTTAAAGCACGTGGTTTTATGTAATAAAAATCGTTATATTCACATTACTATCGTTGCTGAATGAACTGAAATTAATGCCGTGGTACTGGACTAGAATATTCATTGTAGATTTATATTCTGGTCATTATTTTCTCGCCTTGTTTGATCTACATCAATCCCCTGTTATTTTGAATCAACGTCCTCATCGGTTAATTTATACCAATTAAGTTAATAAAAACCAATTAAATACATAAAAACTACTCTACTTAAATCAAACGTTTAAATTGTTTTGTGTGTTCCTGTATTTCTCTGTATTGCAGCAAAAAAAGTCACTTGATAGACTCCTTTTTTTTGAAATTAATAGCGGTTGTAAATGATGAACAAGCGAGTCTCTCGATATTTTTTGACGGGTTTTTATCTGTGCATTATGTCATTTTCAGCGGCATCTGCAGATCTAGATAAACTGCAAAACATGTGTATGGCATGTCATGGCGATAACGGTGTTAATCCTTATCAGTCAATTCCCGATCTGCGAGGCCAGAGCTTAGTTTATTTGAGAAATCAGATGGCAGCTTTCAAAAATGGCGAACGCCAAGATATAACGATGAGCAAAGTTGCACAGTTACTTTCTGATGATGACATCAATAAGCTCACCAAATACTTCAGTGAACAGTAAGGTTTATAAGCAATGAAACGTAGAGATTTTATTAAAGGCACATTTGCTGTCGGCGCGAGTGCTATGTTACCGGTTAATTGGGTATTTGCTGGCAATTTACCAAAAGGCCTATCGCCACTGGAAGTGGATTCGCTAACATGGTCGTCGGTAACTGACTTACCTGAGTATTATAAGGTGCTGAACAGTAACCCGCTAAATGCTTATGTCGCTGATCATATGTTAGATCCAACGGTGACTCCTGCGAATGTACCGTTTGTACGTTGGAATGGTTTATTACCTGACTTTAAAGCGATGGACCCAAAAATTTGGGAATTCACTGTTGATGGTGAATCTTGTGAGCAGCCAAAAACATATACGATTGCAGATTTGAAAAGCAAATTTAAACATCATACTTATGCGTTAACGCTAGAGTGTGGTGGTAACAGCCGTAAGAACTTCTACCCGTCAGCGAAAGGTAATCAGTGGACTGACTCTGCTGTTTATTGTTCTGAGTGGACAGGGGTATTGGTGAGTGATGTATTAAAAGATTGTGGTATTAAAGACGATGCAGTCTATACCGGCCATCACAGTATTGATCGCCATTTAAGTGGTAAAGGTGATGCGATTTCGCGTGGTGTACCAATTCAATATGCATTAGAAGATAATGCATTGATTGCTTGGTCGATGAACGGTGACGAAATTCCTTATATGCACGGTTATCCGTTACGTATCGTATTTGGTGGTCGTCCTGCGTCTATCTCATCAAAAGCAGCAACGGGTATCAGTATTCGTAATGTTGAACATGATGGTAAGAAAATGGAATCACCTGCTTATCGTGTCCCTAAATACCCAGTTGCACCGGGCGAGAAAGTGCCATTAGATGATTTTGAAATCATTGAACACATGATCGTTAAATCATTAATCACGCATCCACAAACAGGCAGTGAATTTAAATTAGGTCAGAAGACAGCTGTTCGTGGTCATGCTTGGGCGGGTCCACTTGAGGTTGTTAAGATGGAAGTCAGCTACGACTATGGCACGACTTGGCATGTTGCGGATTTGAAAAAACAGCCAAATAAAATGGCGTGGCAAGATTGGTCAATCGAACTTGATTTACCACAACACGGCTATTACGAAATATGGTCAAAAGCGACCGATAGCGAAGGTAAGACGCAACCTGTAGTACAACCACAGTGGAATCCAAAAGGTTACATGTTTAACGGTTGTCACCGTATTGCGGTTCGGGTGCAAAAATGAATAAACTCCGCTATTTAATATTATTATTTTTGCTCGGCGCGAGTACAACTGCCGCGGCAAAAGTTGAAAATTACTTAGTCGATGAAAAGTCTGGTCTGATCATGGCACCAGGCTGGGAAGTGGTTAATAAACAATGTAATGCTTGTCACACCAGCTTAATTATTACTCAGAATAAAGGTAATAAAGAAGAATGGCGAGAAACTATCCAGTGGATGGTTGATAGCCAAGGGTTGTGGGATTTAAGTGATACTTGGGAACCGGTATTAGACTATTTATCGACTTATTATAACCAGCAAGAAATCGACTTAACCACGTTTAGACGATTACCGTTAGCGGTTGAATATCAACCCCCTGTGGCAAAATAGAGTGAGTACTAAATCATGATCAAAAAAATAGCATTCACTGCTGCTTTATTGTTGGGTTCTGCAACTGCGATGGCATCTGATGCTGATATCATTAAGCCTAATTTAGCTAATGGCAAACAGCTTTCTGAGCGTTGTTTAGCATGTCACAACGAGAGCCGATTGGAAGAGTTTAATTACTTTCCGTATCTGGAAGGGCAGAAGTATAAATACATCGTTCGCCAATTGAATAACTTTAAATTGGGCTTACGTAAAAGTCCATTTATGGAAGGCGAAGTCGCGTATCTAACTCGCCAAGATATGGTTGATGTTGCCTATTTCTTTAGCGTTCAGCCAAAGAAACTGTAATCACCGCTAAGAAGACTCACATGCAACGAGTCTATACATTGCGTATAGGCTCGTTTCATCCGAATCTTATCTACAATCTACAATCTACAATCTACAATCTACATCTATTATCGATTACTTCCCTAAATAACGTTTCAACATCTCAGGCGCATTGTTATCAGCTAAAATAGCCGCGGGTGCATGAAGTGCTATCTTACCGTCTTCTACAAACGCAATATTATCTGCAATCTGCAGGGCATCATCCGGGTTATGTGTCACCATCAGTACGGTAATGTCATGTTCGTTATTTAATTTGTCGATTAAACGTAACATCTCTTTACGTAATGCAGGGTCGAGCGCACTAAACGGTTCATCTAACAGTAGTAAAGGTTGTTTACGTGCGAGACAGCGGGCAATACCAACGCGTTGACGCTGGCCACCACTCAGGTCACCAGGAAGACGGTTTAGTAATTCGGTTATCTCCACTTGCTGTGCGGCTTTTTCAAGCGCAGTTTGTTGGTGCTTATCCAATTTCATGTTTGGCGCTAAACCAATGGCAATATTTTGCTTTACCGTTAAATGATTAAACAGGTTATGCTCTTGGAATAAAGTTGTTATTGGTCGCTGTGCAGGCATTTGTTTAATGATTGAGTCTGATTGAAATCGAATATCACCAGACAAGGGATGATTAAAACCGGCAATCAAGTTAAGCAAGGTCGATTTACCAGAACCACTCGCCCCCAGAATTGCCAAGGTTTCTCCCTTATTCACCGTTAAGTCAAATTGCATCTGCATTTGTTCATAGGCAAAGGTAATGTTGTCTACCTGTAATAACACTTGCTTATCAGCGCGATCAAGGGGGATTGTATTAGGCATGCTTGCCTCCAATAATGCGTTCAAACAGATAAAAAATAACACCACAGAGCGTCAATAGAAAAATAGCCGTCACTGCCGCAGCATCGAGTTGATAGCTGCCCAGTTGACGATACAGCATGAGGGGTAATGTCTGTATGTCCTGACTTCCGAATAATGCAATCACACTTAAATCACCTAATGATAAAACACAGGCGAGTCCTAGTCCCATCGCCACCGGTTTCCGTAATAACGGCCATTCGATAATACGTAGCCGTTGCAGACGTGATAGACCTAAACTGACGGCAAGTTTGTCGTATGATGCGAAGCTATCTTGGATCGGTTGATTCAATACACGCAGTAAGTAAGGTAACGACATTAAGGCATTCACTAAAATTACCAGCCAAGCCGCAATACTAAATACATCCACGAACGGGCGTAATAATAGGAACAAACCCGTTCCAAGTACCAATGCGGGCACGACTAAAATAATAGCGCCAATATTTTCGATACCATAAGCCAGCGCCATTAACTTAAAACGTACTTTTAAGATACGTGTCGAAAATAAGATTGCGCAGGCCAGTAGCAAACTTAACAAGCCAGAACTTATTGCTATTTGCAGCGAGATACCAGTGGCTTGCCATAACATGGGGTCGCGAATAACCGAGAGTGTATTACTATTAATACCACTGAGCAGAATAGCCAGTATAGGTGGTGCTAACAAACAGGCTGCAAGTAGAAAGCTAATTCCATCGCTAATTTTGCTGCTTAACGCGTGGCAATCTGGACGACGAAAGTAATTACCTGAAGGTGCTGACATCGGTTGCGATTTTAAGAAAATGGCACTAAAAATCATCAACGCGACAGTAATCGCGACCTGAATAATCGCCAGTGCCACGGCTTGCTCTATATCAAATTCAAACTTGAGGGCTTGATAGATAGCAACTTCAAGCGTGGCAAAGTCAGGACCACCACCGAGAGACATAACAATCGCAAAACTGGTAAAGCACAGCATAAAAATAAGACTGATTAACGAGGGGAGTTGTTGCTTTATCTTTGGCCATTCTAAGGTGATAAATATATGGCGAGATTGTAAGTTAAGTTGACTGGCTAATCGCCAAGATTCACTCGGAATGGAATCTAATGTTTGCAATAAAATACGGGTGGCTAACGGTACATTAAAAAACAGGTGCGCGAGTAAAATACCGGTTAATCCATAAATGTAATGACCTGCATCGAGACCAACAAAACTAAGCAGTTGGTTTACCCAACCATTTTTACCATGTACAGCCACAATGCCAAAGATCGCGATAATAATTGGCAAGACTAACGACAAGTTAAATAGCTTAATGATGAATTGTTTACCAATAAACTCTCTGCGGGAAAATGCACGTGCAAGAGGGATGGCTAAGCCAATACTCAATACCGTGGATAATGCAGCCTGATAAAAACTAAAGCGGATAACATGCTGAGTGTAAGAATCAGCAAGTACACTGCTAAAGTCTAACTCTGCTTGTGAAAAGTTAAGGAGGGCGGTAAAGCTACCGCCTACAAGAATTAAAATGATGCTGATGGCGAGCAAAGCGCTACACCACCAGTATTTATGTGAATTGGAAATCATATCAATTTGCTAATTACTGAGTAACAGCATTACGCCATTCTTTAACCCAAGATTTGCGTGATTCAGCCACTTCTTCAGGTGTGAATTCAAGGGTTTTTGCTGGGGTGATTAATTTATCGAATTCACTTGGTAGTGCTGCCGCTTGTTTTGCTGGTAGCATCCAGTTACCTGTTGCGATCACATCTTGGAATGCTGGCGTTAGTACAAATGCCATAAATTGATCTGCAAGTTTCGGATTTGCTGCATCTTTCAAACGAGCTACAACTTCTGTTTGTTGGTAGTGACCTTCACTAAACTCTGCTGCTTTATATTTGAATTCTTTCTCTGCAACCATGTGGTAAGCCGGTGATGTGGTATAGCTTAATACCATATCCGCTTCGCCCTTTAAGAACATGCCGTATGCTTGGCTCCAACCTTTTGTGATCGTCACTGTTTTATCTGCAATTTGTTGCCATGCTTGTGGTGCTTTATCACCGTAAACGGCTTTAACCCATAACATGAGCCCTAGACCAGGTGTGCTGGTACGTGGATCTTGATAGATAATGTTGAGATCTTTACGCTCAACCAGTTCAGCCAAACTCGCTGGTGGATTTGCTAGTTTTTCACTGTCGTAGATAAATGCAAAGTGGCCATAATCGAATGGAATAAAGTATTTATTTGTCCATGCATTTGGCAATGATAGTACGCTGGTATCTTGCTGGTGCGGTGCAAGCAGTTTAGTTTTTTCTGCTTCAGCCATTAGGTTGTTGTCTAGACCTAATAATATATCAGCCTTGGTGTACTTACCTTCTAGTTTTACGCGGTTAAGAATACTCACACCATCTTCAAGCGCAACTAAATTAAGTTCGCAATTACACTCCGCCTCAAATGCTGTTTTTACTTTTGGACCCGGTCCCCAATCTGACGCAAATGAATCATAGGTATACACATTTAATACAGGCTTATCGGCTGCGTTAGCCAGTGGTGTTGTTAGTGCGGGTAATAGCAGGGCAGTACAAAGAGTTAATTTTTTGATAGTGTGCTTCACGGTTACTCCTAGAATGTGAAGCATAGAACTTATGACTCAGTTGGTCGAATCTCATTCCTATGCCAGCATTATCTGGTTCAAGTTATTACGGGTGTTATCTCAGCCACGCTGACTCTTCAATGAAAAGTCTGGTAGCACCCCGATGAGTGAGCGCACATTGTATTTTTATTTGTTCTAAAGTGCTAGTTAATTATTAGGGCGAAAATAGCTATGTTGATCGCATTATTACTCTTCAATAGCCCGAGTTAATAAATGATGACTATACTAATAAAAAGAGACGAATTAGTCATAGATTCGAATCATTTATAAACTATAGCAACAAGAGGGATATTGATGTGCTAAAAGCTAACTTGGAACGACGCAGTTATCATCGAATGTTAATCGATTCGCCAGTTCAAATAACCGATGAACAACAAAATGTAACTGCTATCTGCCGTGATTTAAGTGCCAGTGGGATGTCTTTAGATATATCTGATAGTTATTTCTCTTTGAATGACAATGTCAGTATCTTTTTACCTACAGGGGATACGCGAGTACCACCTTTGCAGGCTGAAGCAAAAGTCACGCGCATTGAACACAGTAGCGATGTTTATCAAATAGGTGTCGAATTTATTAATTTCACATAATGAAAATTATTGATATTAGAATACTAAAAAGGCCGATAGTGAATATATCATCTATCGGCCTTTTTGCGATTAACACCAATCGAAATGAAATTGACGGCGTTAATCTAGAGGGAATTAAGCGCTGATTTTAGCCGCGATTAAATCACCCATCTGTGATGTGTTTTGTACTGGTTTAGCATTTGTATCGCTGTGTAGATCGCCAGTCGCATAGCCTTCTTCTAATACAAATGAAACTGCTTGTTCAATTGCTTGTGCAGCTTCTTCTTGTTTTAGAGAATAACGTAGCATCATTGCAGCAGATAAGATCTGAGCAATTGGGTTAGCGATGCCTTTACCTGCGATATCTGGTGCAGAACCGCCCGCTGGTTCGTATAAACCAAAATCAGAATCATTCATACTTGCTGACGGTAGCATGCCCATAGAACCCGTGATCATTGCACATTCATCAGAGATAATATCGCCGAATAAGTTGCCGCACAGTAGCACGTCAAATTGCGATGGGTCTTTGATTAACTGCATTGCAGCATTATCTACATAGATATGTTCTAGTTCAACTTCAGGGTAATCCTGTGCTACTTCAAGTACCACTTTACGCCATAATACTGATGTTGCTAGTACATTTGCTTTATCAACAGATGTTACTTTATTACCGCGTAGTTTTGCTGCTTCAAAGGCGATGCGAGCAATACGATCAACTTCCGCACGGCTATATAACATCGTATCAAAACCTGTTTCATCAGCGCCTTCGCCTTTAGTACCTTTTGGTTGACCAAAGTAGATGCCACCTGTTAACTCACGTACTACAACTACGTCAAAGCCGTTATTTGAGATATCTGCGCGTAGTGGTGAGAATTTCTCTAGGCCTGCGTAAATTTTTGCTGGACGTAGATTACAGAATAATTTGAAGTGACCACGTAATGGTAATAATGCGCCACGTTCAGGTTGTTCTTGTGGTGGAAGTCCTTCCCATTTTGGACCACCGACAGAGCCGAATAAGATCGCATCTGAGTTTTCACACGCTGTTAGTGTGCTTGCTGGTAATGGTGTGCCGTGGTTATCAATCGCAATACCACCAACATCATTAAAGTCATAGGTTAGTTCTAAATTAAACTTACTTTGCACAGCAGCAAGTACTTTAATTGCTTCTGCCATTACTTCTGGACCGATACCATCACCTGGTAATACAGCAATATTGTGTTTTGTTACAGTCATCCTTAGCCGCCTTTTCTATTTATTATTAAATTACTATTATTGATTTTGTTTTTTAAGTTTCTGTTGCTCTACCGCATTTGCGCGATGGATATTATTCATTACGTGAATATAAGCCAGCGCAGAAGATTCAATGATATCTGTCGCTAGACCGATACCGTGGAATTTACGACCTTCATATGTAGCCACTATATCTACTTGACCTAATGCGTCTTTACCTTCACCTTTTGCGGTAATGTGGTAATCAGCGATATCAATATCAAAGCCAGAGATACGGCTTAAACATTTATAAACTGCATCAACAGGACCATTACCAATCGCGGCTTCGGTTGTTGATTGCGTCTCGTCGTTTGTGGCTAATTGCGATTTTAAGCAAATAGTAGCTGTCGCTGTTACGCCTGAACCAGACTGGACGCTGAGATAATCTAATTTAAAGTGTTCTTCATCTTCGTGTAAATTATTAAAGAAAACTAAGGCTTCAAGATCATAATCGAATACTTGACCTTTTTTGTCTGCAAGCTGCAGGAAGCTTTCGTATAGTTCATCAAGGCTATAATCATTATCACTATAACCAAGCTCAGCCATACGGTGTTTGATGACGTGACGGCCTGAACGCGATGTCAGGTTTAGTTTATTTTGAGTTAAGCCTATGCTTTCTGGAGTCATGATTTCATAGGTATTTTTAGCTTTTAACATGCCGTCTTGGTGAATACCTGATGAATGTGAAAATGCATTACCACCGACAATCGCTTTATTGCTCTGTACTGGCATGTTGCATAACTGGCTAACAAGCTGGCTGGTACGGTAAATTTCTTGTGGATTGATATTAGTCGTTTTACCTAATAAATCTTGACGTGTATGCAAGATCATCGCAATTTCTTCTAACGAACAGTTACCTGCTCGTTCACCGATGCCATTGATAGTACATTCAATTTGACGTGCGCCTTGTTCTACTGCTGCAATTGAGTTTGCGACAGACAAGCCAAGATCATCATGGCAATGCACAGAGATAACAGCTTGATCTATATTAGGAACGCGATTAAATAGATTAGTAATGATGCCACCAAATTGTGATGGCACAGTGTAACCAACAGTATCTGGAATATTAATCGTGGTAGCACCTGCTTTAATCGCTTCTTCTACCATGCGGCATAAGTTATCGATTGGTGTACGACCTGCATCTTCACACGAAAATTCAACATCATCAGTATATTTACGTGCGTGTTTGATTGCATGACGGCCCATCCCTAGTACGTCATCAAAGCTACGCTTTAACTTACTTTGTACATGGATATCAGAAGTCGATATAAAGGTGTGAATACGGAAGTCTTTCGCGACAGACAGCGCTTGGCCTGCAGCATCAATATCTTTTTCAAGAGCGCGAGACAGTGCACACACGCGACTGTTTTTAATATTACGTGCGATAGTTTGTACTGACTCAAAATCACCAGGTGATGAAATTGGAAAACCAACTTCCATTACATCAACACCTAAACGCTCAAGCGCGAAGGCGATTTGTAATTTTTCTTTTACGGTTAAGCTTGCAGATAATGCTTGCTCTCCATCCCTTAAGGTCGTATCAAAAATAATAACCTGGTCTGACATTATGAATCCTTCAATTGCCGTTATATAAATGTGCTTTAGCCATCTATATGTATAAATTAATTTTATGTCTTAATCTTTACAGGCTTGGTTGTTTTTTGTCAATTAATTTATGGCGAAGTGAGTGGTTGATATTGGGTGTTGGGGTGACTTAGTTTGAGCTCGTATATGTACAGATAGGGGAAAAAGCTTGTTTTTATAGGGGTAATTTCACATTGCCTTTATTATGCCGGAATATTAGACCTTTTCTTGATCTATGCCACACTTAAAATAGGTTTTTGATCATGAGGTGGTTTATGTTATTTAAAAATGAAAATGGTGAAATGGTTGAGCTTGCCGATGACTTAACATTGAAAGAGTTAACCGAGATGGGGATTGATATTTCCTTAGTAGAGAATGACTGCGATGAGCCACTCGATAGTTGGTCACATTTAGCTAATCATTAGATATGATTAATGCCTCAAAATGTTGTTAATTGCGGCGATAAGTTCTCGTTTTTAATTAAAATGCCGTTATTATTCGCTTTTTTTGTGTTAAATAGGTTATAAAATCCTCATTTATTTTACAAATGATATTTTACAGGCTACCCTCTCGGGCTTACAACTGTAAGCCGAGTCGAATTCGCGCCAGCATTAACATGAGAAATAGACATGAGTCAGCATTTCGTAAATCAGATCCTAGATAGGATTGAAAAGTACCAAGACAAAACAGCCCTTAAGAGTAAGACTAAAGCTGGCTGGGATCGTATCAGCTGGAAGCAGATGGGTGAAAGAATAGAAGGGCTTGCAAATAATCTATTAAGCCGCGGCCTTCAAGTTCAAGAAAAAGTGGGTATTTGGTCAAACAACTTACCAGAGTGGACTATTGCCGATCTAGCTCTACAGCAGTGTCGTGCTGTATCTGTGCCACTGTATCCAAGTAGCACGTCATCACAAGCAGAATATATCATTAATGATGCGAGTATTACTTGTATGTTTATTGGTGATAAAGCAGAGCTAAAACTAGCACTGCCATTATTAGATAAATGTGAATCATTAACGTCACTTATTGTTTTCTCTTCGGCTGTCACGTTACCTGATGACCCGCGTGTTGTTGCGTATGCTGATATGCTCGAGTTTACGCCTGGTAGCTCATCATCAATGGCACTTTCACTGCGTATTGAACAAGCTAAAAAGGATGATCTAGTTACCTTGATTTATACATCAGGTACTACTGGCGAACCTAAAGGTGTGATGCTTGATTATACAAATATCCAGTCTGCGTTAGCATTTAATGAACCTGAAACGCGTTTAGAAGAAGATGATGTGTCATTGGCATTTTTACCGCTAAGTCATGTGTTTGAACGTATTTGGACGTTTAATGCGTTATTTTGGGGTGCTGAAAATACATATTTGAAAGATCCAGCCCGTATTCAAAAAGCATTAACAGACACACAACCAACAGTGATGTGTGCAGTTCCGCGTCTGTATGAAAAAATTCATACTACGATGATGAATAAAGTAGAAAATGCCCCGACAGCACGTAAAAAATTATTCCATTGGGCTGTTGGTATTGGTAAAAAATGCTTTGAAGTTAAGCAAGCAGGTAAGTCTGTTTCGCCATTATTACAACTGCAGCATGCGATTGCTGATAAGTTAGTCTTCAGCAAATTACGCGCTGTATTTGGTGGCAAGGTACGTTTCTTCCCTTGTTCAGGTGCGAAGCTTGATGATGAAGTAAATTTATTCTTCCAATCGATTGGTATTCATCTTAAATATGGTTACGGCATGACAGAAACTGTTGCGACAGTTAGTTGTTATTCTAAAAATTATAAATTAGGGTCTATTGGCTCTGTGTTACCGGGTATTGAAGTCAAATTAGGTCATGAAAATGAAATTCTGATCAAAAGCCCGACTGTAATGCGTGGTTACTTTAACAAGCCTGAAGAAACAGCAAAAACCTTCGAGGGTGAGTGGCTAAAAACGGGTGATGCGGGTGCGATTGATGAAAATGGTTATTTGTATATTACTGACCGTTTAAAAGACTTAATGAAAACAGAGTGCGGTAAGTATATTGCACCACAGCTAATTGAAGGCACATTGGGTCGCGATCGTTTCATTGAACAAGTTGCTGTATTTGCTGATGCAAGAAAGTATGCGTCAGCCTTGATTGTTCCAGCACAGGAAGCGATCGAAGAGCATGCAAAAACACTTAATTTGAAATATGAATCATATGTTGAGTTACTCAAGCATACCAAGATTGTTGAATTGCTTGATGAGCGTGTTAAAGAGATGCAAAAAGAGCTTGCTAAGTTTGAGCAAGTGAAGAAATTTAAGTTGATGGCATCGCCTTTTACAAATGAGAAAGGTGAGCTAACGCCAACACTTAAGCTAAAGCGTAAGGTGATTCAACAGCGCTACAGTAGTTTAATTGAAAGTATGTATAGCACTGTTAAAAAAGGAAAAAATGCCAAGCATTAAGCCTTAGTATTTATTCTATATAATCCCGTTGTGCATTTTTATTGAATGACAGCGGGATTTTTATTTCAGGGATCACACTTCTTACTGAGCAAAACTTTATAGCCCTAACACTTTCCTCTGTTTATTACTAAGCGTCGTCAATTATTCACGCCATTGTTATTTTTCTGGACTAACCTTAACCTAATATGGGTAAGCAGATTGGTAACAACGGATAGTGCTAATATGAACAGGCTTAATACCAGAAACTCTTCACATCAATGGAATACAGTGATACGAACCTTAATTATAGGTAGTGGGTTACTTGTTCTATTTTCTTGCGTCTATTTTTTAGCGTTTTCAAGCGATACTTTGTGGTTCTTTTTGCTGGAGTTACGTCACATCGTTATTGAAACGCCTACTTACCTTGTTATTACCGCGATCGTCAGTGTGTTCAGTGTTATTTATATCTACAAGACGTACAACTATCGGCGAGTCCTACGTCAAACTAATTTAGAGTTACACAGGTTGCAAGGGCAGCTTGTAGAGTTGGACCTGTCTGCCTATTTAGACAATGGCACCGGGTTGGCTAATCGATTTAAATTTTTAGAAATGCTTGATACGGCAATGGCGGAAGGGCAAGGGAATACGGCCCTGTGTATTTTAGATTTAGATGACCTTAAAAATATCAATGACACACTCGGTCACCATGTTGGCGATCAAGTTATCTCTATTATCGCGCAGCGAATTAAACTGTCGTTAGAACATAACGACAGTGCAGACATCTTTGAAACGCATATATTCCGCATTGGTGGAGATGAATTTGCCATTCTTATTAATGGCATTTCAGGTGCTAAAGATATCGCTCCTATATTGAAAAAATTACTTAAAAACATCCGTCGTAAAATCGAATTATCTGGTGAGAGGATATCGGTTGGGGTCAGTATAGGGGTCAGTATTAGTCCTGAACACGGGACTTGCAGCGATTCGCTATTGAAAAAAGCCGATATGGCGATGTATAAGGTGAAAGAATCTGGAAAGCATGGCATTGCATTTTTTAAACCTGAATACCTTAGAGAACTAGAATATCGAGTGCATTTAGAGCAAGAGCTAACGCAAGCGATTCAACGTGGCGAATTTGAAATTTATTACCAACCTGTCATTGATATTGCGACAGAGAAAGAGCTTGGCTTTGAGGCGTTAATTCGTTGGCATCACCCTGTTAGAGGACTTGTGCCGCCTGATGATTTTATTCCTGTTGCAGAACAAACGGGATTGATTGTTCCTATGGGCAAGTGGATCATTCAGCAAGTGTGTAGCGATTTATCGTTATTGCAGGTAACGAATCCGGAATATTACATCGCGATTAATATTGCTCCTCAACAATTGGCAGATCATGGCTTTGTACATCATGTTAGAAGTATTTTGGCTAGCCATTCTTTATCACCGAAACAGATTCATTTTGAGATTACTGAAACGACATTAATGAATGCTGACAGTGATAATTTAGGTGTGTTACGTGAATTAAATAATTTAGGTATTAAATTGTGGATTGACGATTTTGGTACTGGTTACTCTTCATTTAGTTATCTACACAAGTTCCAATTCTATGGGATCAAGCTAGATCGCAGTTTCATAGAAGGGGTTGTCGATTCGGAACGTAGTCAAAATATCGTTAAAGGTATTTGTGCTATGGGGGATGCATTGAAGCTTGAATTACTTGGTGAGGGAATTGAACAACCTGAGCAAGCTGAATTTTTATTAAAGCAAGGTTGTTTTAAAGTGCAAGGTTATTGGTATGCAAAACCGATGTCATTGCCGACATTAAACATGTGGTTAGCAAATAGAAATGAAAATGTTGCCATTGATGTTATTGATCAAGCGTAAACATCGTTAAATATATTTCATATTTTAGTGATAGTTTGAATGACCTTTTTTATTTATGTCTCATCATGTTGTGCTTGATATACCAATGGTGAGAATTATTTATTTAAAATCAATTGCTTGGTATCTTTTTTTTGTTGATTTACCCCATATTTAAGACTGAAAAATATCGTTATTAGTGATAATGACGATTTTTTTTGATATTTAATTTCTCATATCACTTTTAAAGATGATTTTATTTTGTTAATTTCTATAAATAAACCAATAAAAATAAAGTTAAATCTAATTCAATGGGAAGTTTAAAGTTGTAATCAATTTGTTACAATGTGAACAGTTGTCAAACTAGAATTAGGATATGGGCCGGGAGGGCCTGCTTATGGAAATGTTGTCTGGTGCCGAAATGGTAATCCGCTCACTGGAAGATGAGGGTATTGAGCATATCTTCGGTTATCCTGGTGGCTCTGTTCTTGATATTTATGATGCGTTATTCGAATCAAGTCAAATTGAACATTTTTTAGTGCGTCATGAGCAAGCTGCAGTACATGCTGCAGATGGTTATGCACGTTCAACAGGGAAAGTTGGTACCGTCCTTGTAACATCAGGACCTGGTGCTACAAACTGTATTACTGGTATTGCAACAGCGTATATGGATTCAATTCCTCTAGTTGTATTATCAGGTCAGGTTCCGACATCAATGATCGGTAATGATGCATTCCAAGAAACAGATATGATGGGCGTATCTCGTCCAGTCGTAAAACACAGTTTTTTATGTAAAACAGCTGCTGATATTCCTGATGCAATCAAAAAAGCGTTTTACATCGCGTCAACAGGTCGTCCTGGGCCAGTTGTTATTGATTTGCCAAAAGATACACAAAACCCGTTAGCTAAATTTCCGTACAAGTACCCTGAAAACGTTTCTATGCGTTCATATAACCCAGTTAAATCGGGTCATAAAGGGCAAGTACGTAAAGCTGTTAAAGCAATTTCAACTGCTAAAAAACCAGTGTTATACGTTGGTGGTGGTGCTGTACTTGCTAATGCAGAAACGCAAGTATTGAAATTTGCAGAGCAGTTAAATCTACCCGTTACAAATACCTTGATGGGGCTGGGTATATTCCCTGGCACACACCCTCAGAATATAGGTATGTTAGGTATGCACGGTACGTTCGAAGCGAATAAAACGATGCATAACTCAGATCTAATTATCTGTTTAGGTGCACGTTTTGATGATCGTGTAACGAATGCGATTGATAAATTCTGCCCAGAAGCAAAAATCATCCATGTTGACATTGATCCGACATCAATCTCTAAAACAGTACATGCTGATATTCCTATTGTAGGTTCTATCGACGTCGTTGTTGAGCAGATGCTTGATATTATTGACGAGCTAGACGTAGTAGCGAATGAAGAAGAACGTGCGATTTGGTGGAAACAAGTTGATGGCTGGCGTACTAAGCAATGCTTAAGTTATGAAACTGGCACATCAATTAAGCCGCAAGCTGCAATTCAAGCCTTGTATAAGCATACTGATGGTAAAGCTATTATTGCATCGGATGTTGGACAACATCAGATGTTTGGTGCTTTGTATTACCCGTATGATAAGCCGCGCCAATGGATTAACTCTGGTGGTCTAGGTACGATGGGCTTTGGTTTCCCTGCTGCAATGGGTGCTAAAATTGCACACCCAGAAAAAGTAGTATGTTGTATCTCGGGTGATGGCTCTATTCAAATGAACATCCAAGAGTTATCAACGTGTCTACAGTATGGTATTGCCGTTAAGATTATAACCCTGAATAACGGTGCATTAGGCATGGTTAAGCAGTGGCAGAAGATGTTCTATGATGGTCGTCACTCTCATTCTTATATGGAGTCTATGCCTGACTTTGTTAAATTAGCTGAAGCTTATCATCACGTTGGTATTCAAGTTAGTAAACCTGAAGATCTTGATAAAGCCTTTGCTGAATGTTTCTCGGAAGAAAATAAAAACCGTGTTGTATTCATGGATATCATTATTGATCCAGAAGAACATGTATATCCGATGCAAATCAAATACGGTGCAATGGACGATATGTATTTAAGTAAGACGGAGAAAACCACATCATGAGACGTATAATTTCAATATTAACAGAAAATGAATCTGGTGCTTTGTCACGTATTGTTGGTCTGTTCTCACAACGTGGTTACAACATTGAATCATTAACCGTTTCAACAACGGATGATGAAACATTATCGCGTTTGACGCTGGTAACAAACGGTGACCGTGCTGTTATCGAGCAAGTCATGAAGCAACTTAACAAGCTTATTGATGTGTTAAAAGTAAGTGATCTTACTGAAGGCGCACATATTGAGCGTGAGTTGCTACTGATTAAAGTAAAGGCGGCTGGTTTTGTTCGTGCAGAAGTAAAACGCACGTCAGATATCTTCCGTGGTCAAATTGTTGATATTACAGATTCTCTTTATACAGTACAACTTGCAGGTGATAGCGATAAGCTTGACGCCTTCATCCAAACATTAGCGTCGCATACCGAGATTGTAGAAGTGGTGCGAAGTGGTGTTTGTGGTATCGCCCGCGGTGATCGTTGTTTAAAAGCATAATTTAGTTTTTGTATGAATCAAAAAAGCCAGTTCACTTATGAGCTGGCTTTTTATTTGGCATTATTTTATATTTGAGTCGCTTTAGACTAATTTAGATATTTCACTATCAAATAAGTTTTTCATTAAACCCGTAAACTCTTCGATAAATTCCATCTGCTGGTTACTTGGCGAAACGTCCCAAACACTTGACAATACTTCTTCTAAATCCCCAACAATAGCATCGATTTCGCGGATAATAACAAAACGATGTTTTTCTGTGAGTTGTTTATGTTGATTACAAACTGCCATGGTATTACTCGCGATATGCTCTGAAAAGATATCTCCGATGGTGTCAGTAATAGACACTTTTTGCTGAGTGTGGTGTTCAAAAATAGCCAAGTTATTAGCCAAAAAGTGGATTAGCTGAATATAACCATCACTGTTTGTAATCATAAGTATTTACCGATTTAAATATAAGGATGACATGCTATTGCACCGAATATAACTAACAATTTAAGGTGTTGTGGTTCTATTGGGGTATAAACATGTATAAGGCTTGATTATGCGCTGACCGTGTCGATAGGTAAAGTAGAACAGAAAATAAAGTGCTATTTTCTGTTCTATATTGGTCATTTATTTTTAGGTATTACGTGGTATTTAAGTCCCGCAGTTAATTGAATTTTGAGAAGTCTGGTTTGCGCTTTTGCATAAATGCGCTAACGGCTTCTTTTGATTCTTCACTTTCCAGCGCGGCAGAAAAGTGCTCGAGCTCAACATGGATAACTTTTTCTATTTGGCTAATTAGCTCAGCTTTCATTAGTTTTTTCGTGTTACGTAGTGATGCCGGTGCTTTTGCTGCTAATTTCAATGCGCTTTTTTCTGCCATCGCAAATAATTCGTCTGCGGGTAATACTTTATTCGCTAGACCAATCTCTAATGCTGTCTGAGCATCGAACTTATCGGCAAGTAGCATGAGTTCTGACGCGCGCTGATGGCCCGCTATACGTGGTAATATAAGACTTGCTGCGTATTCTGGTACAGCAGCAAGGTCGGTAAACGGTAAGCGTAATACGGTGTTATCGGCAAGGTAAACTAAATCACAATGCATTAACATTGTGGTTCCAATTCCCACTGCTGGCCCCGCTGCCGCAGCGATCACTGGCTTTGAAAAATGTAATAGTGCGAGCATGTACTGAACAAGAGGTTGGTCTTTAGAAAAATCCATGCCATTCATGAAATCAGCCATGTCATTACCAGCGCAAAAACAACTTTCTGAACCCCTCAATATCACCACTCTTACTGCTGGATTAGCATCTGCTTGGCGAAAAGCATCGGCGAGTTCAGTATAAAAAGCACCATTGAATGCATTGAGCTTATCTAATCGATTAAGGGTTAAGGTTAATACACCTTGTTCATTTAGTTGTGTTAGTAAATAAGTAGCCATTTTATCATCCTGATGATGGTTTTTTGAAACAACTATTTTGCCATGTAAAGCCTCTAATTTGAATGATAAATGTTAATGTTAAGTGGTGCTTGTGTTAATGGCTTTTGGGTGTAGTGGTTATACATGCACTAAGATATTTGTTGTTATATAACTAAATGGAATAAAAAATCGTTATTTATTCTTTGTGGTTATCCTTAACAGTCGTTAACCTTTAGTTAATTCAGCACAGTGGAAGCCGTAATATGCTATTAAAGGAACTATCATCATTGACAAGTCCATTGAGTGAAATGCAATTATCACAATTGCAATTAGCACTTAATGATTTGTCACCGACGCAAACTGCGTGGGTAAGTGGGTATTTGGCAGGGATAAGTCAAGCATCTGGAGGTCAAGTACAGACGCAGGGAGCCGTTGCGCAACCTGGTCAACGTTTGACTATTTTATTTGGTTCACAAACCGGTAATGCCAAAGGTGTTGCTGAAGAGCTTTATGAGCAAGCGCAAGCGCAAGGTATCGCCGCTCGACTTGTGAACATGGCTGATTATAAAGCCAAGGAACTTAAAACAGAATCACACTTGCTGATTGTCGCAAGTACGAATGGTGAAGGCGAAGCGCCTGATGATGCTATTACTTTCCATGAATTTTTAGCCTCTAAAAAAGCACCTAAAGTACCAGAGCTAAAATACAGCGTATGTGCATTAGGTGATTCTAGTTATGAATTTTATTGTCAGACTGGCTTAGAGTTTGATGAACGTTTAGCTGCTCTAGGCGGCGAAGCTGTTGTTGCTCGCGCTGATTGTGATGTTGATTATGATGATGCAGTAACAGCATGGAGTGAATTAGCGCTTGCAGCTGTAAAAGCTACGCTAAAAGAAGCGACGTCAGCCGCTGCACCCATTGCAGCTGTCGCAACTAACCATGTCGCTAATACGTATTCAAAAAAGAACCCATTTAAAACAGAATTACTCGTGAATCAAAAGATCACGGGTCGTTTCTCAAGTAAAGACATCCGTCATTTTGAGATAGCATTAGAAGATTCAGGCATTACTTACCAAGCAGGTGATGCATTAGGGATCTGGTTTAAAAATGATCCTGTTCTAGTTGATGCAATTTTAGATCAGTTAGAACTCGATGGTGCTGAAATCGTGACGGTGGCTAACGAAACAGAAAGTTTACGTGAAGCATTGATTAATCGTTTTGAGTTAACACAGAGTTACCCAAGTTTTATTCAAGCATATGCTGAGCTGTCAGGTTCGAAAAAATTAGCTAAATTACTCGATGATAAAGCAGCGCTGCGTAACTATTGTTATGGACGCCAAATCTTAGATGTCATTGATGAAAAGAAAGCAAAATTAACGGCAGAACAACTGCTGAGTGGTTTACGTAAATTAACCCCTCGTCTTTATTCTATCGCATCAAGTCCGAATGAAGCGGAGGGTGAAGTTCATTTAACTGTTGCAGTTGTTGATTATCAGCAAGGTGGTGAGCAACGTATTGGTGGTGCTTCTGGCTTCCTTCAACGACTTGAAGAAGGCGCTGAAGTTGAAGTCTTTGTTGAGCATAACGATAATTTCCGTTTACCAAGTAATGATGAAACACCAGTGATCATGATTGGTCCTGGTACTGGTATTGCGCCATTCCGTGCGTTTGTTCAGGAACGAGATGTTCGAGAAGCGTCTGGTAGCAACTGGTTGTTCTTTGGTAACCAGCACTTTACAGATGATTTCTTATATCAAACTGAATGGCAAGACTATCTAAAATCGGGTGTGCTGACCAAGATGGATGTAGCCTTCTCTCGCGATCAAGCAGAGAAAGTATATGTGCAAGATCGCTTACGTGAGAATGCGATTGAAGTATATCGTTGGTTAGAACAAGGTGCCCATGTCTATGTTTGCGGTGATGGCGACAGAATGGCGAAAGATGTGAACGAAGCATTAATCGAAATTGTAGCAGAGCAAGGTAAATTAGCGCGCAGTGAAGCTGAAGAGTATGTAGCTGAACTACGTCGAAATAAACGTTATCAGAGGGATGTTTACTGATGAGCGACAAGAAATTAGCGGTTAACGAACGCATCAAAACGGAAAGTAATTTATTACGTGGCACCATTGCTGAAGGTCTTGCAAATCAAATCACTGGCGGACTGTCAGATGATGATATGCAATTAACAAAATTCCACGGTTTTTATCAACAAGATGATCGTGATATTCGTGCCGAACGTCAGAAACAAAAATTAGAACCTCGCCATAGTTTCATGCTACGAGCACGTGTTCCAGGTGGTATTTGCACGCCTGAGCAATGGCTAGAGATAGATCGTATTGCCAGTGACCTGACTATTTATGGCAGCATTCGTCTAACGACGCGTCAAACGTTCCAGTATCACGGCATTTTGAAACCACAGGTGAAACCACTCATTCAAGCATTAGGCTCGGTTAACCTTGATTCTATTGCCGCGTGTGGTGATGTGAACCGTAATGTAATGTGTACGCCAAATCCAGTTGAATCAGAATTGCATCAAGAAGCTTATGCATGGGCAATTCGTTTAAGTGATGATTTATTACCAAACACGAATGCGTATGCAGAGTTATGGCTAGATGGCGAAAAAGTAACAAGTAATGAAGTTGAACCTATGTATGGGCCAACTTACTTACCCCGTAAATTTAAAATTGCAGTGGCTATCCCACCACACAATGATGTGGATATTCATGCCAATGATTTAAACTTTGTTGCAGTTGGTGATAACGGTAAATTAGCTGGTTTTAATGTATTAGTTGGCGGCGGCATGGGTACAACGCATGGCGACGTAAATACCTTCCCTCGTTTAGCGGATGACTTAGGTTTTGTTAAACCCGAAGACGCTGTTGAAATCGCGAAAGCGGTACTGACAGTACAGCGCGACTGGGGTTGTCGTACTGACCGTAAACGAGCGCGTTTGAAATACACAATGGAAGACAACGGCGTTGATAAATTCCGCGCTGAAGTTGAACTACGCTCAGGTATCAAATTTGAAACGCCAAAAGCAATCGAATTTACCACGCGTGGTGATCGTTTTGGTTGGATCAAAGGCGTTGATAATAAATGGCATTTAACCCTGTTCATTGAAAATGGCCGTATTGTTGACACTGAAACACACCCGATTAAAACAGGTTTAGTTGAAATTGCTAAGATCCACAATGGTGATTTTAGAATGACAGCAAACCAAAACTTAATCATTGCAGGTGTTGCAGAGCAAGATAAAGAACAAATAGAGCGTCTTGCACGCTTATATGGTCTGTATTCTGATGAGTTAAGCCAACAGCGTTTAAACTCCATGGCGTGTGTTGCACTACCTACATGTGCGTTAGCTATGGCTGAAGCAGAGCGTTATTTACCATCATTAGTGACGAAAGTTGAAGGTTTACTGGCGAAACATAGTATTCCAGAAGAGCATTTTGTGATGCGAATGACGGGTTGTCCAAATGGTTGTGGCCGTCCATTCCTAGCGGAAGTTGGTTTTGTTGGTAAGGGCCCAGGTAAATACAATATGTATTTGGGTGCGAAAAACAACGGCATGCGTTTAAACAAAATGTATCGTGAGAATATCGGTGAAACTGAGATCTTAACGATTCTAGATGAATTAATTGCAGCGTGGGCAACAAGTGGACTACCAGACGAACGTTTTGGTGATTTCGTTGTACGCAGTGAAGTGATTAAACCTGTCATTATTGCGTCGAGAGATTTTCATGGCTAAATTGAACCTAGATGAATTATTAACGTTAGATAAAGCGAGCCAGAAAGCAGCTTTAGCTGTGGTTAATGCTCAGCTAGAGGAAATGACTGCGCAGCAACGTGTCGATTGGGCGGTAACCGAACTTGGCGATAAATTAGTATTATCATCAAGTTTTGGTATCCAAGCAGCGGTTTGTTTGCATTTATTAACGCAGTTTAAGCCTGATATTCCGGTGATTCTAACGGATACTGGGTATTTATTTCCTGAGACTTATCAGTTTATTGATGAGTTAACGCAGCAGCTTAGCCTTAACTTGAAAATATATACCGCACCACAGTCACCTGCGTGGCAAGAGTCTCGTTACGGTAAATTGTGGGAGCAGGGTGTTGAAGGTATAACGCAATATAACTTGCTTAATAAAGTAGAGCCGATGAAACGCGCGCTAAAAGAATTGAATGCGCAAGTATGGTTTTCCGGATTACGCCGCAGTCAGTCATCAAGTCGTGAAGCATTACCGGTTTTATCCATTCAAAATGGCTGTTTTAAATTTTTGCCTATTATTGATTGGACGAATAAAGACATTCATTATTATCTCAAAGATAACGAGTTGAATTATCATCCGTTATGGGAACAAAATTATGTTTCTGTTGGCGATGTGCAAACATCTCAGCCATTACAAGCAGGCATGTCGGAAGAAGAAACACGCTTCTTTGGCTTGAAGCGTGAGTGTGGTTTACATGAAGACAATGATGAAGTCGGTGGCAGTGGTATTTAACCGTTAATCTGCTGTAGCGATTTTTGACTTTCAATCGTTACGTTAATAAAGCTTAGTTCTGATACGTTGGAACTAAGCTTTTTGCCATTCAGGAATAGCGTTATCAATCGGCGCTGCTTCTGGTGTTGGCTGTGTCTCTTTTGTTTCATCTTCTGATGACGATTTTTTGGCTTCATCTAATTCTTTTTGCAACTCTTCTACTTTTTTCTTGGTTTTATCCCAGCCTGCCTCTGCACCTTGTTTTAAGGATTCAAGCCATTCATCGCTGTTATCCGCACTATCTTCTAATAGCTCATCCGTTTTACTTTTCGCGGCTTCCATTGCTTTTTCTGTTGCTTCTTTGGTTTTATTCCATGCTTCTCCCATTGCGTCTTTAGAAGCATCCCATGCGTCATCTGCGCTGTTTGCTTGAGCTGCAAATGTCGAAAAGCAACTTGCTAGGCTGATTATTAAAATGGAAATTTTTTTCATCATCACTCGCTTATTCTTTAAATAGGATAACTAATATAAATAGAATCGTTAATACTGTTAAATTGTAACAAATATTGCATCAATACGGCATCCCCCAATGGGTATAAGGGCATGCTTGTTGCTGCTAGGATGAATGTTACATGTGTAGCCGTTGTGCTATCGCATCTATTTGGTATTTAGCGATAATGATCAACAATATGGTTGTGAAGGCGAGTACTGTTCCACATATACCTGCTATTTTACCCTGTAGCCACGTCAGCATACCTATTGCGATAATAAAGAGAAATAGGGCGATACTCGCAGAGGTTGTTCCGATCGCACGTACTTGGCTGATTTGTTCTAATACTGCTGGGGAGAACGTCGTGATCGTTGCGACCTCAATACTGAGGCGAACATCAATATATAGCGCGACAACGAATAATAACGACGTGAGTGTGAACATTAAAAGTGTAATCGTACTATAGATACTTTTACGTTGATGTCGTAAAATTTGCGCTGCAATAGATAAAGAGAAACCAGCCATTAAACCACTGATAAAAGAAACTTGATTAGTCTGCAGTTCGAGGATCTCATTCATAGGTGTACACCGCTAATGGATTTTTTAAGAAGGTGATATTGACGTTATATTAGTATGTTAGCTACAAAAAAGCCAAGTACGAGACTTGGCTTTGTGATAACGGTTCGAAGACTCAACGTAAATGAGTTAATCGATATAGCGTGTTTTAGCTTACTTAGCTGGGATCGCTTTTAAGATCGCAAGTAAGTATTTCCAGAACATGCCAACTGTTTCGATGTTCACTTTCTCATCTGGAGAATGTGGGAAACAGATTGTTGGGCCAAATGATGCCATGTCCATGGTTGGGTATGAAGTTTTGAATAAACCACATTCTAGACCAGCATGGATAACCATGATTTTTGGTACAGAACCAAACTCTTTTTCATATACGTCACGCATGATCTGCATCACTGGTGAAGTTGTGTCTGGTTTCCAACCTGGGTAAGCACCATCAAATTTTACGTCGGCACCCGCAAGTTCAAATACCGATGCAATAATTTCTTGTGCATCAAGACGGCAAGAGTCAGCTAAAGAACGGATCAAGCATTGAATATGTACCGTTTTACCGCGTGATTGAATAACACCAAGGTTAGATGATGTTTCAACTACGCCCTCGATTTCATCACTCATGCGCATTACACCATTGAAGACACCGTTAAGTGCTGCAACAAGGCGAGTTTGGCAATCTTGAGTCATCACTGTTGGTTCATTTGGAACTGGGAACAGTGAGATTGAGAAATCAGGTTCTGTCGCTGTAAGCTCTTTTTTAATTGTTTTAGCAAAGAATTCTAAACATGCTTTAAACTCTTCACGTTGTGCTGGTGCAACAGTAATAACTGCAAAAGCTTCACGTGGAATTGCGTTACGTAGTGAGCCACCATTAATCTCAACAAGGCGAACACCCATATCGCGACCAGCTTCTTTTAAGAAACGAGCCAGTAGTTTGTTCGCATTACCGCGACCAAGGTGAATATCAACACCAGAGTGACCGCCTCTTAGGCCAGAAATAGATATTTCAAATGTTTGGTGATCTGTTGGTGTGTCTTCGCGCTCGATAGGGAAAGACACTGTGGCATCGATACCGCCAGCACAACCCATGTAAACTTCGCCTTCGTCTTCTGAATCCGTGTTTAGTAGGATCTCACCTTCTAACCAACCCGCTTCAAGACCAAATGCGCCAGTCATACCTGCTTCTTCATCGATAGTCACTAGTACTTCTAGTGGACCATGCTCGATATCGTCTGAGAAAATAACAGCTAGACTTGCAGCAAGACCAATACCGTTATCGGCACCAAGTGTTGTACCGCGTGCAGTTACCCACTCGCCATCAACATAAGCATCGATTGGATCTGTAATAAAGTCATGCTCGGTATCTGAATTTTTTTGTGGAACCATGTCCATGTGTGCTTGTAGAACGACACCTTTACGGTCTTCCATGCCTGCGGTTGCAGCTTTGCGTAAGATGAGGTTACCAACGTTATCTTCTTTACATTCAACGTTGTGATCTTTTGCTAATTGTTGGATCCACGCTGATACTTTTTCTTCGTGTTTTGAAGGGCGTGGGTTTGCACACATTTGCTCAAAAATATTCCAAACAACTTGCGGTTCTAAATTACTTAAATTTGCCACTTGGTAGCTCCTTAATTGGAATTAGTTATTATATTTAGCATGATACAAAGGATGTTCTAGTTTTTTAAGATAGTAAAGAGGAATGTTCCAAAGATACAGTGCTAATATATGGTTATGCGATACTGTAAACAAGTTTCACTATATCGGTACTCAATAAGGAGTAAATAGTGGTCAATAACTTGTCCTGAGAGTCAAGTGCTGGTATCTTTACGGGTTACAAATTGAGTGTACAATATTCAGTGTTTTTGTACGTAAACCCTTCGTTGATGATTTTAAATAGCTATGCCTTAGTTTGTTCGCTAAGTGTATATAGAGGTTGGTTAAATGAGTGATAAATTTATAGTATCTTGGGATGATTTACAGCGTGATACGCGTAAACTTGCTCGTAAGCTTCTTCCTGCGACACAATGGAAAGGTATTATTGCGGTTAGCCGTGGTGGTCTAGTACCTTCAGCAATTCTTGCTCGTGAGCTAGATTTGCGTCATGTTGATACTGTATGTATCTCAAGCTACGACCACGATCATCAGCGTGATATGACAGTACTAAAATCAGCACCGGGTGACGGTGAAGGCTTTATTATTATTGATGATTTAGTTGATAGTGGTGAGACAGCGAAGAAAATTCGCCAAATGTACCCTAAAGGTAAATTCGTTACTGTATATGCTAAGCCACTTGGCGAGCCTCTAGTAGACGATTTTGTTACTGCGATTAGCCAAGATACTTGGATTGAATTACCTTGGGATATGGCTATTGAATTTGTAGATCCAATCTGCAAACAAGGTTAATTAACATATCGAGAATGCACTTCAGCTTGTGTTCTCGTTATTAAACAGCGTTGTAAATTATAACGCTGTCATTTCTTGATATTATATTCTGCAAAATAGTACTATTTCAGTTTTATTATTTGACCAAATTTGATTGTTAGCTATGCTTAACAGTTATTCCTGACATTTATAGTGACTCATCTATACCAATTTACAATAAATAGAGCGTTTATTTAATGCGTTGGTATTACCGCTTTTAATTCGTAACTACAAGCAAATAAGAGAAATCATTATGCCAATACCGAATGATCCAAATCTGATCTATTTCCGTAAACGAATTCGTATTTTAAATGCACTTGGTCCTTATTTAAGAGAAAACAATTGCCAGCCTACGTCCTTTTATTTTGATTGCTTTAGTATTTGTATTGACGCAAATATTGAACCTGAAGAGCGTGAATTTCATGGTTGGTGGTTAGAGATGGAATTGGTCAATGAAACATTCGAGTATCATTATCAATTTGGTGTTTATAATAAAGCGGGTAATTGGGTGGAAAAACCCATACCAAAACAGTATCAGCACGATGTGACAAAAACGCTCAATCAATTTTATGAAAAGTTATCAATTTGTTTAACTGAGCAGCTAAAATTCAACCTTAAACCGTCCTCTATTCTAGCTAAAACCTTGGTTTTATCTGCCGCTTAATGTAATGCCTTAGTACTTTATTTTTAGTTAACTCTGCTTGATCCTACGGTTTGGTAACAAATGTAACGTTGGATCGAGTAAAAGTGCAGTGTTTCGCTGTACTTTCCCCGCCTATCAAGCTTTCCCTATTGTATAAATTCAATTCTCAGGTCAAAATACTTGTTAAGTAAGTAACGAGAATGAGTTAAATGACTAAGAAAACCATCGTGGTGAAGTTAGGAACCAGTGTATTAACCAGTGGCACGTCTAAAATAGACCGTGCGCATATGGTTGAATTGGTTCGTCAGTGTGCACAATTGTACAAACAAGGGCATGACATTATTGTTGTAACGTCAGGGGCGATTGCTGCTGGACGTGAGCATTTAGGTGCGCCTGAATTAGCCCCCACCATGGCAAATAAGCAGATGTTGGCCGCAGTAGGTCAAAGTCAGCTTATTTTTATTTGGCAGAGTCTATTTAATATCTACGGCTTAAATGTCGGTCAGATGCTGTTAACACGTGCAGACCTTGATGATCGTGAACGATTTTTAAATGCACGCGATACGATGCGTGCATTACTTGATAGCCGCATTGTACCGATTATTAATGAGAATGATGCTGTTGCAACCACTGAAATTAAAGTGGGTGACAATGATAATTTATCGGCACTTGCAGCTATTTTAGCTAATGCAGATACACTGATGTTGTTAACGGATCAGGATGGTTTATTTACGGCAGATCCTCGCAGTAATCCTGACGCAAAATTAATTGAAGTTGTTGATGTTATTGATGACGAATTACGTCAATTAGCAGGTGGTACAGTGGGTGGTTTAGGCACTGGTGGCATGGCAACGAAATTACAAGCTGCAGAAATCGCATGTCGTTCAGGCATTGATGTTGTTATTGCAGCGGGTGTTGCTGAAGATGTGGTATTACGTGTAGCTGAAGGTAAGCGTGTTGGTACGTTATTTCCTTCAAATATCACCCCATTAGAAAGCCGCAAACAGTGGATCCTTGCGGGGCCACCACCATCAGGTATTATTGTGATTGATGATGGTGCTGTTAATGCTGTGAAACAAAAAGGCAGTAGCCTGTTACCGAAAGGCATTACTGACGTGTTAGCTGTTTTCAAACGTGGTGATGTTGTACAGCTACAAACGTTACAAGGCAAACTACTTGGTCGTGGTATTTGTCGCTATACCAGTGATGAGTTAACGACGATTGCAGGTTGCCATTCATGTGACATCGAAAGCAAGTTGGGTTACGGCTATGGTGCTGTAGCGATACATCGCGATGATTTAGTTTTATTTTAAGGAAGATACCGTGTTACAAGAATTAGGAAAAAGAGCAAAAACGGCGAGTTATGAATTAGCAACGCTAACAACCGCACAAAAAAATAATGCATTAGAGTGTATTGCTTGCGAGCTTGAAAATAGCCAAGCAGAAATCTTACTTGCTAATGCGAAAGATATTGATGCCGGTAAACAAAATGGTTTAACGGATGCGCTACTTGATCGTCTATTATTAACAGAAGCAAGACTTGCTGCAATTATTGCTGATGTGCGTAGCGTTATTGCTTTACCAGATCCTGTTGGCGCAGAGTCTGAAGGTAAGGTTCTAGAAAACGGTTTACGTTTATCAAAGCGTTGTATTCCACTCGGCGTAATGGGTGTTATCTATGAAGCCCGTCCAAATGTGACGATTGATATTGCGGCATTAAGTTTAAAAACAGGTAATGCTGCGATTTTACGTGGTGGTAAAGAAACGGTTCATTCGAATGTTGTATTAGTTAATGTTATTCAAGCGGCATTAGAAACGGCTAAACTACCAAAAGATTCCATTCAAGTTATTGCAGATCCTAACCGTGAATTGGTGACAGCATTATTGAAAATGGATAAATATGTCGACATGATCATCCCGCGTGGTGGTCCAGGTTTACACCGTTTATGCCAAGAGCAAAGCACTATCCCTGTTATTACGGGTGGTATGGGCATTTGTCATGCGTTCGTTGACGCCTCTGCTAATGTTGAAAATGCGATTGCGATTATTGAAAATGCAAAAGTACAACGTCCTTCAGCATGTAATGCGCTGGATACGATATTAGTACATAAGAATATTGCAGACACATTTTTGCCACTCGTTGCTGAACGTTTGGAAAAAAGTGGTGTGGAATTACGTGCCGAGCCGAAAGCACACATTGCACTATCTAATGTAAATGCTAAAAACTTGCATGTTGCAACTGCCGATTGTTTTGACCAAGAATGGCTAGCGCTTATTCTAGGTGTGAAAGTGGTAGATGACGTTGAAGAAGCGATTGTCCATATCCGTGAGCATTCGACAGAGCACTCTGATGCGATCTTAACGGATAACTTAACGAACGCGACACGTTTCTTAAATGCGGTTAACTCAGCAGCTGTTTACGTGAATGCAAGTACACGCTTTACCGATGGTAGTCAGTTTGGTTTAGGTGCTGAAGTCGCTGTATCAACGCAGAAACTACATGCGCGTGGCCCAATGGGTTTAGAAGAGTTAACAACGTATAAATGGATCGCGATTGGCGATGGTTTAATTCGCCCATAAGCGTTTAGCATGTCGTTAATTTGATTAAGTCTTAAGGCAGTCCAGTAATGTGTGGCTGCCTTTTTTATATTTCGGGTAATTAAATACGGAGGGCTTATGGCTCAACAAGCGGTAGATAAAGCGGCTTCACGATTTAATTTTTCAGCAGTCTTAGCTGCAGGTTTAATTGCTGCGAGCTTAAGTTATTTTTCGTATGCGGTACTGAATTTGACCAAAGAGGTGTCTGAAGTACGTAAAGCGTTGCCTGATATATTGCAGGAAATTGATGATATTGCTGTGCAAATCCCAGCGATAGTTGCGCAAGTAGAATTGATTAATGAACAAAGCATTCCGAATATATTAACTGAAGTTGCCGCCGTACGGGATAGTGTGCCAAGTATCTTAACTGAGGTTGAATCTGTCCGCGTGAGTGTTCCGCCAATGTTACAAGAACTTGAATCGATTCGTTTAGCGGTGCCGCCTATTCTCGCTGAAGTGGCAGCAGTAAGGGCTGAGTTACCGGCGTTGTTAAAACAAGTTAACGCAGTCAATAATCGGATCCCTGCGGTCCTGACGCGAGTTGATGAGGTGAACAAGCGGGTGGATGATATTAACAAATTAGTCCCACCTATTTTAGCGCAAGTTGAAAAAGTGCGTCTGGATATACCACCAACGCTAACACGTGTCGAAGCTTTGGTTGAAGCCAGTGATAAGATTGGTGAAAATGCGTCTAAGGGTGCGACGAAAGGTGCCATTAAAGGTATTTTAGAAATGCCGGTTGATGCGACGAAGCGATTATTTACAGCACCAGGTACTTATTTTGAAGGCGATGAAAAAGGTGGTGAATAAAAATAGAGTCGTTGCAGAGGATTTCTGAGGTGCTATAAGCGAATGCTAGGGTGTTTTTATGTTTGATATTGAGTCAGTAATCAAAGCTAACAGCGGAAATTCCGTGCTAGCTTTGATAAAACACTGGAAAGGGTTAAGTAACCTCTTTACCTTGTGCTTGTAAGTCTGCATGGTATGAAGAGCGAACGAACGGGCCGCAAGCTGCATGCTCAAAGCCAACTTCTTTCGCAAGTACACCTAGTGCATCAAAGTCATCAGGATGAACGTAGCGTTTCACTGGTAAGTGATGGCGGCTAGGTTGTAAATATTGACCTAGTGTTAGCATCGTTACACCGTGCTCCGCAAGATCTTTAATTACTTGTGCAATTTCTTCGTTTGTTTCACCTAAGCCCATCATGAGACCTGACTTAGTTGGAACAGTTGGGTGCATTTCTTTAAAGCGTTTTAATAAACGTAAAGACCACTGGTAATCTGAACCTGGACGCGCCATTTTGTAATGTTGCGGTGCAGTTTCTAGGTTGTGGTTAAATACATCTGGTGGTGTATCTTTAAAGATATCTAATGCTTTATCCATACGTCCTTTAAAATCTGGCACCAAAATTTCGATTTTGATTTCAGGGTTTAATAGGCGAATTTCACGAATACAATCGGCAAAATGCTGTGCACCACCGTCGCGTAAGTCATCACGATCTACAGACGTAATTACCACGTATTTTAACTTCATTTTTGCAATTGTTTGTGCAAGTTTTAGCGGTTCTTCGGCAACAAGTGGTAATGGCTTACCATGTGCAACATCGCAGAATGGGCAACGACGCGTACAGATAGCGCCCATGATCATAAAGGTTGCTGTACCGTGGTTAAAGCATTCCGAAAGATTCGGACATGATGCTTCTTCACATACTGAATGCAGATTGTTTTCACGCATCACATTTTTAATTTCTTGGATACGAGCAGAGCTTTTCGGTAGACGGATTTTCATCCACGATGGCTTACGCAGGATTTCATCATTATCAGTAGCAATGATTTTCACTGGAATTTTAGCCATTTTATCTGCGTCGCGAAGTTTAACGCCAGGCTCTAATCGAACGGTTTTACTCATGCTCTGTTAATCCATCTTTGAAAGTTAATTGGGTGTATTCTAGCAGGGAACATAGGTGCTCGACCAGCTTAGGTTGTATCTCGCCTAAGCTGGTAGCACCACCAAGATCACTTGTTTGGGTCATTTCCATACCCGCATAACCACAAGGGTTAATACGCAGGAAAGGCGATAAGTCCATGTTTACATTAAGTGCTAAACCATGGAATGAGCGGCCTTTTCTGATCCTTAAACCTAATGAAGCAACTTTTTTGTCAGCAACATAAACACCGGGTGCATCTGCGCGTGGGTAGGCTTCAATACCTGATTCTGCCAGCGAAGCAACAATACCATTTTCGATATGGGTAACAAGTTCTCTCACACCCAGTTTACGGCGTTTAATATCGAGTAAGAAGTAGACTACTTGTTGACCCGGACCATGGTAAGTAACTTGACCACCACGATCGGCTTGCACGACTGGAATATCGCCAGTGGCGAGTATATGTTCAGCTTTAC
Organism: Moritella sp. 24; assembly: GCF_018219155.1. Classification (NCBI taxonomy): domain Bacteria; kingdom Pseudomonadati; phylum Pseudomonadota; class Gammaproteobacteria; order Alteromonadales; family Moritellaceae; genus Moritella; species Moritella sp. 24. The sequence continues at coordinate 680,714 of NZ_CP056123.1, forward strand.
CTGCTTGACCTTGTGTAAATACAGGATCATGCTCAACAAACCAAAGTTCATCTTCAGTGTTCTCGTCTCTGTTATCAGTAAACGATTTCATCGCGTCAAATATAGTGCTGTAAGATTGGCGATTAAGTTGACGAATAATAATGCTATGTTCTGACAAAATATGCTCCTCTATGTGATTCACACCAACGACAAAAATCTAATGAGCAAAGCTGATTAGATTTTTGATATTAGTATTATTTATTATAAAACGCGGATCACACCTGGGATCGCACCGAAAGCTACATATAAGCCTTCTACTTGATCTTTGTCTTGTACTTTAACTTTGATAGTTACAGAGTTATAAGTGCCTTTGCTGCTCTTTTTAGATGTCGGAGCATAGTTACCTGACACGTGCTTTTGGGCAACAGCAACAATATTATCTTCTAGTTTTGGATCGGTATTACCGATAACTTTAAAGTTAAATAGACAAGGGAAATCAAGTAATTCGTCGAATTTGGTATTTAAAGACATTAGTTTTTCTCGTACCTTAGAAATAATGGCAAAGGAGGCAATTGCCTCCTTTGTATTCGTCATTATAATCGGGTAACGGTGTCAGGGAAAGGATTAACCAAACCAACCGGCAAATAATAATTTGAAATAATCAATTAAACGGCTAAACCAGCTACCCAGTTCAACGTCTTCAAGCGCGATTAAATCAGCTTGTGCAATTTCTTCGTCGTTCAATTTATAGAACACTTTACCGACGATATCGCCTTTAGCAATCGGTGCACTTAGCTCTTTTTCAATTTCAAAGTCAGCTGTTAGGTTTTTCGCTTGGCCGCGTGGCACTGTTAGCGTTAATTTATTTGCTAGACCTAGTTTAACTTGCTCTTGCTCACCCATCCATACACGTTCTTCAACGATGCTCGAGTTTGCTTCGTGTAGTGTTACTGTTTCATAGAAGCGGAAACCAAAGTTAAGTAGTTTTTTACTTTCAGCTTTACGTGCATCTGAGCTTTTAGTACCAAGTACAACAGCAACTAAGCGCATGTTATCTTTGGTTGCTGAAGACACTAGGTTAAAGCCCGCGCCCGAAGTATGACCGGTTTTAATACCGTCAACGTTCATGCTCTTATCCCACAATAAGCCATTACGGTTATATTGGGTGATGCCGTTGTAGCTAAATTTCTTTTGTGAGTAAATGCGATATTCTTCAGGTACATCACGGATAAGTGCTTGTCCTAATGTCGCCATATCACGTGCGGTAGTGTACTGCTCTTTGCTATCTAGACCGTGGCTATTAGCAAAATGCGTTGAATCCATACCAAGCTGTTTGCTCCATGAATTCATTAATTGTGCAAACGCACTTTCTGTACCAGCGATGTGTTCAGCCATTGCAACGCAAGCATCATTACCTGATTGAACAATAATGCCTTGATTCAGTTTTTCTACCGTAACTGTCTTGCCAACTTCGATAAACATTTTTGATGAGTCTGGGAAATTTTTAGCCCATGCATTTTTACTGATGGTAACTTCGTCATCTAGGCTGATATTACCGGCTTGGATTTCTTGACCAATAACATAACTTGTCATCATTTTAGTTAGGCTGGCAGGTTTTAATGAATCATCAGCATTTTTTTCTGCAATTACTTTACCTGAGTCAAAATCAACTAATATGAATGCTTTAGCTGCAACGACTGGAGTATCTGGGATAACACTCGGTGCTGCACTTAATGAAAAACTCGCCATTGCTAGGCTCGTTAAGATAAGTTTTTTTAATTGATTGGCCACGTTTCACTTCACTATGATTAAAGTTGGAATTAAGTTATTGATAACTTAATTAAATAATCTTAATCAAGCACTTGTTGATCAAGATTATTCGATAATAACAGCTAGTCTATCAAACTAGCTGTTTCTATGTCTTATTATTTAAAGTTTATTTATTAGATACAGTTTTACTGGAAAGTTCCTTCAATAAGTAAGCATTCTTATGATTTTTTTGGATTTTAGCTAAAAGTGCCTGTGCTTTATCATTGTCGGTGATAGGGCCAAGTTGAACGCGATGGAACTTACCACTGATGACCAAGCGGTTTTCAGTGCTGTATTGAGTGCCCAACGTATCGGCAATTTTCTGTGCTTTAGTTTCACTGCTCGATGCTAATACTTGAATAAACCATTGTGGTTTAGGCGTAAATAAGCTGCTGTTATCAGTCGTGGGAATAATTAATTCAACACGTACATTAGCGGTACCTGATTGCAGCATATCGAGTTTATAGGCTGCAGCGTAAGACAGATCTATGATACGTTCTGGATGGAAAGGACCACGATCATTAACGCGTACAATAACTGTTTTATCATTCCCTAAATTGGTTACTTTAACAAAGCTAGGGAGTGGTAAGTTTTTGTGTGCAGCAGACATAGAGAACATGTCATAAATCTCACCATTAGAGGTTTTATGACCATGAAACTTGTTACCGTACCAAGATGCTTTACCTTCTTGCGTTAAGGTTTTTATATCACGCCATACTTCATAATCAATACCGCGTACTTGATAGTCACGATTCGCGTAGCGACTATAAGTTTGTGGTGTTGGCACTGCATCAGCAATATCCTCAAGCTGAGGAATATTCTCTGGTGCGTGATCATCACTGTACTCATAACGAGAAGAAGAACATGCGGCCAATAGGCCGCAGATACAAAGTAGGGTTAAACGTTGTTTATTGCGCATGTTTAGCTTGTTTAATCTTTTCACTTAGTTGGAATACTGCCATTGCATACAATGGGCTGTGGTTATAACGCGTGATGGTGTAGAAGTTATCTAGGTAAACCCAGTATTCATCACTATCAAGCTGTTGCAGTTTGAGTAGTTTTGCAGGGCTTGAGTCTTCTATCGTGATACTTGGTACGCGATCATCTGATTCTTTTAATTCGACACCCGCAGCTGTTAGATCTGCCCATGTGTGTTTGATTTTTAATGATGAACTCAGTAATGCTGCCACTTTTTCGCTGTCTGCTTTGACTGGATAAGCGACGGATGCATCAGTCGTCCATTTATGCTTGCTAAAGTAATTGGCGATACTACCAATAGCATCAACAGGATCATTGATCATATCAACTTTACCATCACCAGAAAAATCAACACCGTAATGGGTATAACTTGATGAAATAAATTGACCTAAGCCCATTGCTCCAGCATATGAACCTTGTGTTTCAGTTAGTTTCCAACCCTGTTGTTCGCTTAATTTAATGTATTGCGCAAACTCTTGGCGGAAAAATTTACCACGGGATGGATAATTAAAACCGAGCGTATAGAGTGAATCTAATACTGAGATGTTGCCTTTGTATTTACCATAGAAGGTTTCAACGCCCATAATTGCCACGATAACTTGTGCTGGGACACCGTATTCAGCTTCGGCTTTAGCAAACGTATCTTCGTATTGTTTCCAGTACTCGACGCCTTTGTTAATACGACTTTCAGTAATAAAGATCGGTGCGTATTTATACCAAGGTTTCTTTTCCCATGGTGTTTGAATTTTGGTTAATACGTTTTCATCAAATTTTGCTTGGCCGATGGCATCGGTAAGCTTTTCTTCTGATACGTCATATTTTGTACTTAGCTCTTCAACCCAAGTCTTGTGCTCACTGCTTAACTCAGCACTATTAGCTTGAAACGCTGCTAAACCTAGCAGAAATAATACTTTTTTACCTAGCATCTGAATTCCTCAACTTAAGCGACGGTGTGTTCTTACAGACATTAGAATGCCAAAACCAGCCATCAATGTCACCATCGAAGTGCCACCATAGCTAATTAAAGGCAGTGGTACGCCCACTACAGGTAACAATCCGCTTACCATTCCGATATTTACGAACAAATAAATGAAGAATGTCATGGTGATACTGCCAGCAATAAGGCGTTCAAACACGCGCTGGCCTTGCATCGCAATAATTAAGCCGCGGCAGATTACAAATAAATAAAGTGACAGCAGTAAGATCACGCCGAATAAACCGAATTCCTCACTGAATACCGCAAAAATAAAATCGGTGTGACGCTCTGGTAAAAAGTCTAATTGTGACTGGGTGCCTGATAACCAACCTTTGCCCCAGAACCCGCCTGAGCCGATCGCAATTTTAGATTGAATAATATGGTAACCAGAACCCAATGGATCAGTCTCTGGGTTGAGGAAGGTTAACACCCGTTGTTTTTGATAAGGGTGCATTAAGAAAAACCAAAGAATAGGTGCAAAGCCTGAAACCAGTCCAAATGCAATCATCACTAACCGCCATGACATACCCGCTAAGAAAATAACGAAGATACCTGAGATAGAGACCAGTAACGAAGTACCTAGGTCGGGCTGTTTAGCAATCAATAGTGTCGGAACCAAAACCATGATTAATGCGGTGATAATGGTTCTAAAGCTGGGTGGAATAGGTTGGTTACTCATGTAACGAGCTACTGCTAATGGCATGACAACCTTCATTATCTCGGAAGGCTGAAACTTGGTAAAGCCAAGATCAATCCAGCGCTGCGCACCTTTACCAACGTGACCAAATAACAATACTGCGATTAATAAAATAGTACCAATGACAAAAATGGGGAAAGCCCATCGTCGATAAGTCGAGGGTGAAATTTGTGCTAGTGCAAACATGACTCCGAGCGCGAGTAGCATTCGAATAACTTGTCTTTCCATAAGCGCTATATCTGCACCACCTGCGCTATAAAGTACCACGAGACTTACGCCCATGAGACTTAATAAGCCAAATAGTAACGGAAAATCGATGTGTAATTTATACCAAATACTTTGATTATGACGACGATCTGGCATTAATTTTCCTTTTTATTGTCAAAGTAGACATCAAATAAACGACGTGCTGATGGCGCGGCTTGTGAACTACCACCACCGGCATTTTCAAGAATGATAGTTGCTGATATCTCCGGTTCTTCAAACGGTGCATAAGCAACAAACATGGCATTATCACGTAATCGTTCTCGGATCTTACTGGCGTCGTATTTTTCTTCACCGAGTTGGTATAACTGTGCTGTCCCCGATTTACCTGCCGCTGTGTAGTTTGCTTTAGCAAACGCTCGACGTGCGGTACCGTTACTTTTACTTACCACACCATGCATGCCATCTTTAGCCACTTGCCAGTTGCTTGGATCTTTCAACTTGATTGGTGGTAATTCCACAACCGGTTTATAAATGTCGCCATTGGTATATTTAATATCTTTGATTAGCTGCGGTACTGGGCGTAAACCTCGACTCGCAACAATACCAGTGGCTTTGGCAAGTTGGATTGGTGTTGCAGACCAGTACCCTTGACCAATACCAACTGAAATCGTATCACCTTGATACCAAGGTTGATTGTAGCGACCTCGTTTCCAGTCTCGTGAAGGCATAATGGCATTTGTTTCTTCTTTTACGTCAATACCGGTATATTCACCAAAACCAAATTCGGTCATGAAGCTATGAATCTTATCGATACCGACGTTATAAGCGAGGTTATAAAAGAAGGTATCTGATGATTGTTCAATGGCTTTGTAGACATTGATCTTACCGTGTCCCCAGCGTTTCCAATCTCGGAATCGACGTTTGGTATTTGGGATCTGGAACCAACCGCGATCATTAATAATGGTACTTGGTGTTATTGCCCCATCTTCTAATCCTAAGATCGCTAACTGTGGTTTAACCGTTGATGCTGGCGGGTAGCGGCCCTGTGTTGCTCGGTTAATTAACGGGCGATCTTTTGATTGTAAGAGGCGGTTGTAATCTTTGCTGCTAATGCCATGCACGAATAAGTTTGGATCGTAACTCGGGCTTGAAACCATCGCGAGTACTTCACCTGTTTTTGGTGCAAGTAAGACAATCGCACCACGACGACCAGCAAGTTCTTTTTGTGCTTTAAGTTGCAAGCGAATATCGATGTTCAAGTACAGATCATTACCGGGTACTGGTGGTGTTATTTTGAGTGTTCGTATGATCTTGCCACGGTTATTAACTTCGACTTCTTTGAAGCCTGGTTCGCCATGTAACGTGTTTTCGTAATAACGTTCGATACCTTGCTTGCCGATATCATGTGTAGCAGCATAGGCTGTACGTAAACCGCTTTTTTCTAAACGATTAAGATCATTACTGTTGATTCGAGCAACATAACCAAGGGCATGCGTTAGTGCATCACCAAAAGGGTAATAACGTTTTAAACGTGCGTTAACTGAAATACCGGGGTATTTATGTTGCTGTACTGAAAATAGGGCGACTTGTACTTCAGACAGGTTGGTTAATATCGAAACTTGTTTAAAACGACGTTGGCGCTTTAAGCGAGTACGAAAATCATCGATATTATCTTCAGTCAGGTTTAATAAGGTGGTTAATTTGATAATTGTCGCGTCAATATCGGTAATTTTTTCCGGTACCATATCTAAGCTGTAGACGGGTTTATTTTCAGCTAATAAAATACCGTTACGGTCATAGATAAGTCCACGGTTAGGTGGGATAGGAACTAATTTGACTCGATTTTCATTCGAACGGGTTTTGTAAGCTTGATATGAGTCTACTTGTAAGTAATAAAGATTACTTAATAATAAACAGATTATACAGAGGACAAAAATAAATGAGACCAAGATGCGGCGGCTAAATAATGCTGTTTCCGCAGAATGGTCTCGTAAGGTTATACGCTTCCTTGCCACCAATATTACTCTCTATGATAAGGATGGTTTGTTGTAACACTCCAAGCGCGATATAACGCTTCGGCTACCACTACACGTACCATCGGATGTGGTAGTGTTAGTGGTGACAGCGACCAGCGCTGTTCAGATGCCGCGATACATTCTGGTGCAAGTCCTTCTGGGCCGCCGATTAATAGGCTAACGTCTCGACCATCATGTTTCCACTTATCTAGTTCAACGGCTAGTTGTTCAGTAGTCCAAGGCTTACCGGTAACTTCCAGAGTAACGATACGATTACCTTTCGGAATCGCTTGCATCGTCTTTACACCTTCTTGTTCTAAGATCCGCTTGATGTCTGCGTTTTTACCACGCTTACCAGCATTGATCTCAAGTAATTCAAAAGGCATATCTTTAGGGAAGCGACGTGCATATTCTTTATACCCGGTTTCTACCCATGCTGGCATCTTAGTGCCAACTGCAACTAGCTGAATCTTCATTTGACTATGCCCCTGCAGACTGCCAAAGTTGTTCTAGTTGGTATAGATCACGCGTTTGTTGTTGCATGATGTGTACAACAACATCACCCATATCAACTAAAACCCATTCACTATCTTCCGTACCTTCAATGCCCATCACGTATACTTCGTGACGTTTAGCTTCTAGGTAAAGGTGGTTAGAAATTGATTTCACGTGAGTTTTTGACGTGCCAGTACATACGATCATTAAATCTGTTACTGGTGATTTACCTTTAACATCAACAACTTGGATGTCGCGGGCTTTCATGTCTTCAATTTTATCTAGTACAAATGCTTGCAGCTCAGAAATTTGCAAGGGTCCTCCAGAGGAACTTTATCGAGTTAACCGCGAATTATAACAGCGAATAATGTCTAAATATATACCTAGCTTGTTCTTGAGCTAGTATCTACAGTCGTTTACGTATACAAATTGTTTTTCTGTATATAAGACAGCACATTATCGGGTAGTAGATATTGAGGACTTTGCTGATTTTCAATTAACTGACGGATCCGTGTCGCCGATATTTCTAACTGTGTGCTTGGCCACAGCAAAATACGCCCCTGTTTTTGCTGCTGTAGGGCTTCGACATCAGTTGTTTGTACTTGTTCCAATATTTTTTGCACTTCTGGTGCTAATGTTAATTCGTAGTTAGGACGATAACTAACGACGAGATGACAGTAGTTGAGTAACTCTTCCCAACGGTACCAAGTATGTAAGCTATTAAGTGAATCAAGACCAATTAAAAAGCACACGGGTGTGTTTGGGTTTTCAGCTGCAAGCTCAATTAAGGTATCAATCGTATAAGAAGGCGTTGTACGCGTTAACTCACGGGTATCAATACTCAAATCGTCACAATGGGCGACAGCTAATGAAGCCATCGCTAATCGGTGTTCTGAATTCGATCCTGGTGCAGCGCGGTGTGGCGGAATATGATTGGGCATTAATCTTACTTCAGCCAAATTGAGCTGTTGTAATAAGTCTAAGCAAGGGCGTAGATGACCATAATGAATAGGGTCAAATGTACCGCCTAAAATACCAATGGCGCGAGTAGGAATAAAGTCAGTCATAAATAGCCGTTAATTAATTTCGGAATGATGGTAGTTTGGCAATAATGTTGAATCGGCAAAACTAATACAAAGCATTTGTAATGATAACCAAGGGTTAATCGTCGTGCTGGTCTTAATTGCGCTATCGACACTTGAACATAGCACTAACATTTGCTCTATTTTACTTAATGATAAACGGCTTAAGCAGGTGTTAATTATTTGCTGGCGACCTGTCCATAAACGCTGCTTTTTCATTTCATCAATGACAGATAGACCTTGCTGTTGTAGTAGGCTGTAATTATAAAGCTGATTTATTTCTTTATTTAATGCCCAGTTGATGACTATCGGGTCAACCCCTTCACCTTGTAATTGTTGCAGGATCCGCTGGCCTCGATTTACCTTACCTGCAAGTAGCGCGTCAACCAGTTGAAAACTACTAAAGTGCGAGTGCTGAGTAATCGATTGCTGCAATTGCGCAAGGCTTAATGTTTGCCCCGGATGAAGCAGTGATAGCTTATCTATTTCTTGTTTTGCAGCCAGTAAGTTACCTTCAAAACTGCGGCAAAGTAGGGTGATTACATCTGCGGGTGCATCTAAATTGGCACGCTTAAGACGATGACGCATCCAGTTGGCAAAAAAGCGCCCTTCGGGATGACCGACTGGGATGTAAAGTGCGTTTTTGAAGTACTGGGTAAACCACTTCGCGCTTTGCTGTGCTTTGGTCAAATACGGGCCACTAAAAATTAAAATCAGATCTGGATTTAGTAGTTTAAATAAATCATTCAGTTGGCTGATATCTTCTTTAGTCGGTCGCTTATCAAAGATAAGTTCGACGGTTTGACGACTAGAGAACAGTGACATCGATTGGCATGCGTTAAACACGGCAGGCCAATCCATTGTTGGTTCAGCATGAAACTTATGATGTTCATCAAAACCGACTTTTTTCGCGGCGACTTTAATTTGCTCAATCGCTTCCATTTTTAATAATGGTTCTTCACCAAATATTAAATAGCAGGGTTTGAGTTCAGTCTTTAAGTACTGTTCGAGTTGTTCTGGATAAACGCGCATTAGTTAGTTTCAAACTCTGTTTTTGGCTCAATAATCACTTGGCTTAATGTTCGAACAACTTGCTGTGCAGCTGCTTCACGTAACTCTTGTTTTAGCAATTCAGCTTCACGTGAACGGGCTAATGCTTCTTGTGAGTTGTTTAATTGATCGCGTTGTAGGGCAATCGTGAAAAATTGTGGGTCTTGATCTGGTAAGCGTACTTCCATTTTAAGTACATAGCTTAACTCGTACTCAGCGGCGGTCGCATCAGAATATAATGATACGGTACGTGTATCTGTCGTTTCTGACACAATTTTGAGTATTGGAGTATTAAGCGTAGGTGACGTGGTCAAGTTAATCTGGTTGTAGCGCAGTTGCGTTTTAATCAGTCTTGTTAGTTCTGAATATTTTGTAGAAACTAATGTCAACTCGCTTAATTCACTCGGGATAGCTTCACTATTTTTTAAATGAAAGCCGCAGCCGCCAAGCATAGCGGTGAATAAAAAGATGCAAATTAGTCGAGTAAAACCTTGATACTGTGAGGATGCGATCATAATGCCTACAAAATATATAAATTAATTGTAGGTAATTTTACACGTAATCTAAAAACAAAAAAGCCCTATACTCTACTATAAGAATAAAAGCAGAATATAGGGCTTACAATTTGTCTATAAAACGTTTTAGTTTGCTAGCTTAGTTAGCAACTATTAGTTTGCAACAATGTTTAATAGTTTACCTGGTACGAAAATAACTTTACGTACTGTTTTACCATCAGTAAATTTAGTCACGTTTTCGTCAGCGTTAGCAAGTGCTTCAACTGTTTCACGAGTTGCGTCTGCTGGTACTGTTAATTTAGCACGTAGCTTACCGTTTACTTGTACGATGATTAGTTTTTCAGACTCTACCATTGCAGCTTGGTCTGCTACAGGCCATAGTGCTTCGTCGATGTTACCTTCTTGACCTAATTTGCCCCACAGTTCAAAACAGATGTGCGGAGTGATTGGTGCAAGTAGACGGATAACAGCCACTAATGCTTCTTGAAGTAGTGCGCGATCTTGCTCTGCTTCTTGAGGTGCTTTAGTTAGCTTGTTCATTAGTTCCATTACAGAAGCAATCGCCGTGTTGAACGTTTGACGACGTTCGATATCATCAGATACCTTAGCAATTGTCTTATGAAGCTCGCGACGTAGTTCTTTTTGCTTGCCGTTAAGTGCTGCAACGTCTAGATCTGCAACTTCGCCTTTGCTGATGTGGCTGTAAGCAAGTGTCCAGATACGACGTAGGAAACGGTGTGCGCCTTCTACTGCTGAGTCTTGCCATTCTAGCGTTTGGTCAGCTGGAGCTGCAAACATCATGAATAGACGTACTGTATCAGCACCAAAACGTTCGATCATTGTTTGCGGGTCGATACCGTTGTTTTTAGACTTAGACATTTTAGTCATGCCTGTATAAACAAGTTCGTTACCTTCATTGTCGATATACTTAGTTGGTTGACCTTTTTCGTCACGCTCAACAGTTACATCTAATGGAGAAACCCAAACACGGCCGCCATTTTCGTTCGTGTAGTAGTATGCGTCAGCAAGTACCATACCTTGACAAAGTAGACGTTTGAACGGTTCGTTACTATCAACCATTTGCTCATCACGTAGCAATTTATGGAAGAAACGTGCATATAATAAATGCATACATGCGTGTTCAATACCACCCACATACTGATCTACTGGTAACCAGTGGTTTGCATCTTCACGGTTAAGCATTTCAGTTTCTGATGTCGCGCTACAGTAACGTGCATAGTACCAAGATGATTCCATGAAGGTATCAAATGTATCTGTTTCACGTAGTGCAGGCTGACCGTTGAATGTTGTTTTAGCCCACTCTTTGTCTGCTTTAATTGGACTTTGAATACCGTCCATTTTCACATCTTCAGGTAGGATAACTGGTAGTTGGTCAGCTGGTGTTGGAACCATAGTACCATCTTCAAGCGTTAGCATTGGGATTGGAGCGCCCCAGTAACGTTGACGAGAAACACCCCAGTCACGTAGACGGAAGTTTACTTTCTTCGTGCCTTGACCGTTTGCTTCTAATTTAGCCGCGATTGCATCTACTGCAGGGCCAAATTCTAGACCATCAAATTCACCAGAGTTGAACAATACACCTTTTTCAGTGAACGCTACTTCTGATACGTCTAGCTCGCTACCGTCTGCAGGTTTGATTACAGGTACGATATCGATGCCGTATTTTGTTGCGAATTCATAGTCACGTTGGTCGTGAGCTGGAACCGCCATAACAGCGCCAGTGCCGTAGCCCATTAATACGAAGTTAGCTACGTATACAGGTACTTTACGACCATTTAATGGATGAATAGCGTATAGGCCAGTAGCCATGCCTTTCTTTTCCATTTTTTCTAGATCAGCTTCAGCCACTTTCATGTTTTTACATTCAAGGTTGAATGCAGCTAATTCTGGATTATTTTGTGCTGCTTGTTCTGCAAGAGGGTGACCTGCTGCAATACCTACATACGTTACGCCCATTACTGTGTCTGGACGTGTTGTGTATACAGATAGCTTGCTTAGTTCGTCACTTTGACCTTCAACAGCGAAGTCTAATTCAACACCTTCACTGCGACCGATCCAGTTACGTTGCATTGTTTTAACTTGCTCTGGCCAGCCGTCAAGTTCATCAATTGATGAAAGTAGCTCGTCTGCGTATTCTGTAATTTTAATGAACCACTGTGGAATTTCTTTTTGTTCTACAGGGGTGTCACAACGCCAGCAGCAGCCGTCATTTACTTGTTCGTTAGCCAGTACTGTTTCATCGTTCGGGCACCAGTTAACTGATGACGTCTTCTTGTAAACTAAACCTTTGCTGTACAGTTTAGTGAAGAACTCTTGTTCCCAACGGTAGTATTCTGGTGTACATGTTGCGATTTCACGGTTCCAGTCATAACCAAAGCCTAGAGACGTTAGCTGACCTTTCATGTAATCAATGTTTTCATATGTCCAAGGCGCAGGTGCAGTGTTGTTCTTGATTGCTGCATTTTCAGCTGGTAGACCAAATGCATCCCAACCAATAGGTTGTAATACGTTTTTGCCTTGCATACGTTGGAAACGTGCGATCACATCACCAATCGTGTAGTTACGTACGTGGCCCATGTGCAGGCGACCACTTGGGTATGGGAACATAGACAAGCAGTAGAATTTTTCTTTATTTTCGTCGTTTTGTACTTCGAATGTTTTATTTTCTTGCCAGTGTTGTTGAACCTGAGGTTCGATACTGCTTGGAGTATATTGTTCTTGCATGGGTAATATCCAGTCTGTTCTTGGTAGGATTTAGAAACAAAATTTTGCCATAGAATACCTTAGCACAGAGAGGGCAACAAGTTTCATTTGCAGATAGCGATAAGTTTTCCTTAGCTGTAACGCTTATTGGACTCGTTATCGATGAAACTATGTGATGCAGACCGCTTGTTGGCCGAGTATTTTGGCATATACTTAAATTATAGCCGTAGCTGTTTTCTTCCCGTTAGAAGTTTATTGCTACTGGTAATAAACAATGTTTACTGATGAATATAGATGATGTTTGATTAATAAATACAGGTTAACTGTTATTACATTAATTCGGAGGTTTATATGGCTAAGCTCAATACTCAGTATCAAAATTCAGTGCGAAACTTATCTGTACATCCTCTGAGCTATAAAGGGAGGAAGTTGTTTATGGGTAACGATTTTACGCAAAAATTCATACTCAAAGCAGAAGCTTATTTAGGGGCCGCCGGGGATTTAACCAAAAAAGAACTATCAGAAGCTTCGGCTTATATCCGGCATGATATGGGCGAGTTCAGTAAAGACTATCAGACGAGTGTAAATAGTTTTAAATTATCTGCATGGTATCAAGCTTGGGATAAAATCACCTGGGGTACGTTAGCGTCGATTACGGATAAAACACAGGTAGAGTGGACAGAAGTTGGGGATGATTTAGAACACCAAGGTCGTTATCAAGTCGGCGATGAAGTCGGGTTTGGCTTACTGACGTGTGTGCGTTGTGGTTATCAAAAAGAATTATACCATCCTGCGATTGTACTTTCTTGTGCAAGCTGTGACGGTGAAGAGTTTATGCGTGAAAGCTTTGAACCTTAGCCACTATTTTATTAATATTTAATCGCGATGGTGATATGAATTCGTGCAGGGTAAATGGTCGACTTAGAAATGAGCTGACCATTTTTATTTTTGGTTGCTATGACTGATTCAATTAAAATGGTTCGTCAATTCTCACTGTCGGGAAACCCACTTGTTGAGCCGTGGCTGTCGCGATATCTAAATTCCGGTAGCACTTTTCATGACCACTAAAATCGGTTAAAGGAATAATATCGCCATTTTCAGATTTAAATTCTACTATCCATCCATTTGCGACCAGTGACGGTTCAACGATAGCCTCAACTAATTCATGTCTATGATACATGCTTTTGATATCGGAAAGTTGCATGGTAATTACCTCTTATGACAGAACTCTCGCAATTATAATTTTAGTGTAGTTGAAGACGAAACAAGTTCAAGAAAATCGAACTTTAAAGGTTATTGAAAGCGTGAATAAGTCGCTTTAATACGCATTACGTGAGTGTTCAATCTGTGATCTAGTACAACTACTGATGTTGGTGAACAGTGGCCTTTCGATGCTTCTAATCAGTAAGTTGAAATTAGTCAGTTAACTTTAATTCTATTTATCATACTGAGTTATACCACCTCTCGTTTGGAACTCAGATGTTTACTCGAACCCTGTCATTCGTTGTTTCATTATTAGCATTAAGCTATCAGCAATTGTTTGCTGCTGATGTCGTTTCTCATTCAGAAAGCCTCGTATCAACAGAAGACCCAGAAGTACTCTCTCGTTGTCCAAGTGTACTTAATCACTATCGAATTAGTTATTTAGAAACACAGATCATCAAACATCGACAAATTTATTATTCTGGACAGGAACCGCTGTTGCATGATGGTGAATTTGATTTATTAGTAGATGAACTCGCACTGCTATCTCATTGTTTGTCTCCTGTGCTAAATGAGATCGGAAACAATAACACTGGGGAAGGTTATCGTAGCCAACCACATCGGCAGGAAATGTTGAGTTTAACGTCTGTGCGAGAGCGTGTTTTAGCGGATGATTTTTACCAGCAACATCAACATCAGCGATTACTTATTCAGCCAAAAATAGATGGTATGGCCGTTGAACTGGTATATGAAAAAGGGATGCTCGTAGCAGCATCAAGTCGTGGTGATGGCCAGCAAGGTAAAGATCTGCTTGCGCTGATGTTACGCAGTAACGCGGTGAATAGTATCATTCCTTATCCTTATACCTTAGTGATTCATGGTGAACTATATATTGAGCAGCAAGATTGGTTACGACGTAATAAATATGTGTCATCACGGCATATGACCGCAGGGATCGCGAGTCAATTCTCACCCACACAAGCTGATGTAATGAGTTTGCGATTTATACCTTGGCGTTGGGTTGACTCACCTTATAAAGATGAAGTGATGGGGTTAGCGCAATTAGCCATGCTAGGTTTCACTGATATGTCGAAAATGAGTCATTCAGTAGAAAGCGAACAAGATATTGATGATTGGTTCGCCTATTATAAAAATAGTGACACATTATTACTTGATGGCGTAGTCATTAAATTAGCCAAGAATGAATTGCAACGTGAGTATGGTAGTACCCAGAGCGCCCCACGTTGGGCGCTCGCATTAAAATTCACCGGGCCTAAGGGACTGAGTAATGTGATTGATATTACGTATAGCGTGGGAAAAAGCGGTCGTATTACTCCGGTGGTTCATTTACAGCCCTTGGCACTCTCTGGACGAGAAGTCACCAAGGTTTCAGGACGTTCACGGCCATGGTTAGAACAAGCTAAAATTGAAATTGGCAGTCAGGTCGAAATTGAGTTGGTCGGCAATGCAACACCGCAATTAACCCGAGTCGTGAACAGCCGCTAGAATCTTGCATATTGAGGCATTTTCAGTATACTGCTGGCAGCAACAGGAACGGGCTCACTTTAAGGTGGAGCCCGTTTTTTATTTTGATTAAGTTAATCGAATATATCAGCGAAACACCCAGCGCGATGAAATGCTGGGCCAACTGTTTGTTTGAATTATGATGTAGGTAAAGTGATGAAATTTATTGTAAAAATATTCCCAGAAGTAATGATGAAAAGTAAATCGGTACGTCAGCGTTTTAGTAAAATGCTGCAATCGAGTTTACGTAATATTTTGCGTCGTGAAGATGAACATGCTCGCGTGATCCTTGAATGGGATAAAATTGTTGTTCGTACGACCGACGACAGTGATAAGAACCGCGACTTCTATCGTGAAGTATTAAAAAATACTCCGGGTATCGCACACTCACTAGAAGTGCTCGAATCTAACTTTACTGATCTTGATGATATTTTCCAACAAGCACTGCCAGTTTATAAAGATTTACTTGCAGGTAAAACATTCTGTGTACGTGCTAAGCGTAACGGTAAGCATGATTTTACGTCGATTGATTTAGAACGCTATGTTGGTGGTGGCTTAAATCAGCATACTGACGCAGCGGGTGTAAAACTAAGAAAACCACAAGAAACAATCAAAATTGAAGTTGAACACGACAAACTTTATTTAGTAACAGATCGCCACGAAGGTCTGGGTGGTTTCCCTATGGCTGGACAGGAAGATGTGCTGTCATTAATGTCGGGTGGTTTTGACTCTGCTGTATCAAGTTACCTCACGATTAAACGTGGTAGCCGCACGCATTTCTGTTTCTTCAACTTAGGTGGTGATGCGCATGAGATTGGTGTGAAGCAAATTTCATACTTTTTGTGGAACAAATACAGCTCATCACATAAAGTGAAATTTGTAAGCGTACCATTCGATCCAGTTGTTGCTGAGATCTTAGAAAAAGTAGATAACTCACAAATGGGTGTTGTGCTTAAGCGTATGATGATGCGCGCAGCAGCTAAAGTTGCAGAGCGTTTAGGCATTGAAGCGTTGGTGACAGGTGAAGCTGTTGGCCAAGTATCAAGCCAAACTATCCGTAACCTATCGTTAATCGATTCTGTAACTGATACGCTGATTTTACGCCCATTGATTGTTGCTGATAAGCAAGACATCATTGATACAGCGCGTAAAATTGGTACGGCTGAATTCTCTGAAACAATTCCTGAATACTGTGGTGTTATCTCAAACAAACCAACAGTAAAAGCAGTGAAAGAGAAAATCGAAGCAGAAGAAGCTAAATTCGATATGAGCTTGATTGACCAAGTTGTTATGGATGCAAACGTGATGGATATCCGTCAAATTGCAGAAGAAGCACAAGAGCAAGTAAGTGATGTTGAAGCGGTAACTGAAATTGCATCAAACGAAGTGATCTTAGATATTCGTAGTATTGACGAAGTTGAAGATTCACCACTTGACGTTGATGGACTTGAAGTTCAGCACATGCCTTTCTTTAAGCTAGGTAATCAGTTTGGCGAATTAGATCAAGATAAGACTTACTTACTATACTGCGACCGTGGTGTGATGAGTAAACTACAAGCGCTTTACTTGATTGAAAAAGGCTATGGTAACGTTAAAGTTTACCGTCCTTAATAATCATTTAGGTGGGGCTAATATTTAGCGTCACCGTGTGATTGATGAAAGCCAGCAAACTCTCTAGTAATAAAGAGTTTGCTGGCTTTTTTGATCTGGATTCAACCGTTTGAACTATATCTAAGCCAACTCAGTTTCTTGTTGTTTTATTTGCTCATACAGGGTTTGATTCGAAGGCACTGGAATGCAGTAGGCATTAGCGACCTTCAACACATACCCTGTAATATAATCAATTTCGGTTTGACGATTAAAGTGGCGATCTTGGTGCATTGAAGAACAGTTTTCTGCCGTACGTGCAATGACGTTATCGACCTGTGCTTGTAGTTCTGTATAAGACCAAGGTAACCGAGCCTTTTCACAGACGAGTGCCAATTCCTTCACAACATTCACAACCTGTGGGTGTAATGTTGGATTAGTAAGTTCACCATTTTTACATTGATGGATTGCTGTTAACGGATTTATTGCACAATTAATCACTAACTTAAGCCATAATTTTTCACGAATATCGTCACACCAATCACATTCTTCAAGCGCAAGTAATTGGCTGGCGATATCTTTATAACGCTTGGCTTGATTATTAAATGCACCGAACCAAGTGACACCCGCACCAGTATGACGAACATGATTATCAGAGACTTTTAATACACCATTGGATGTAGTGCCAACCATAATGGCATTTCGAGGGAATAACTTCTCTGTTTGTTCCGCTGTCCCCATACCATTATGTAATAGTACGATGCAGCAATGCTTATCAATTTGTGACTGTAACAAGGTCAACGCAGGTAGTACATCTTGGGCTTTCAGCGTGACTAATAAAAAGTCACATTTTGGCGTGAGCTTATCTTGCGCCATTATCGTATTGCTAGTATATCCACCGTCTAAACTTTCAAAGTTAAATGTACGGATATGGGCATTACTCTCGGGGCGTAATACAAATGCGGCATGCTGGCCTGATTTTAATAGTTTTTCTGCAAAGAAGTGTCCGATAGCGCCAGCACCGAGAATGTTCCAATTAGCCATGTGTTTTTGCTCGTAATGGTTGAATGATTAAGTAACTTGTTATACCAATTAAATCGGCGACAATATCCCAGTGACTCGTATCGCGACCAGGTATCATACCTTGAATTAATTCAATAAAAATACCGAATCCAAGTAATGTCATAAACAAGGTTATTGTTCTGTTTGGAAAACTATAATCAAAAAGCAGCGCTAATGTTACAAAGGCAAGGGCGTGATTAAGTTTGTCGTTGCCTAAACTTGGGATGTCCGATGAAGGTTTAGCAAAAGCAAGTAGACAGATTGCGACTATCACCATAAAAAGTAGTAGCCGGAACCAATGTTTGTATTTATCTAATGGCATTTTTCTCTCTGCAATAGAAGGGTATATAGCTATTATAGTCCTTTATTTATTGTATTTAGTTCTCGGGTTGTTCGCTAATTTTTTATCTACAATTTATTATTTAATGAATAATGGTTGTGATGCTATACGAACAATGTCTAATTATCGTTACTAAATAGGAGTGACTTACCTTGTTCAGCACTTAATGGTTGAATTGCAGCTATCATCTATTAGATAATCAGGACATTATAAATGATAGGATATAAAGATGCCTCAATTTGATATTATTTCTGAAGTAGACATGGTTGAAGTGAAAAACGCAACTGACAATGCAAACCGTGAATTAAGTACACGTTTTGATTTCCGTGGTGTTGATGCGAGCTTTGAGCTAGTTAAAGAAAAAGTTAAAATGCGCACAGATGAAGATATGCAACTTCGTCAAATGGCTGATATTTTACGTAGTGCTTTAGTTAAGCGTAATATTGACAGCTCTGCGATGAGCGTAGGTAAAACTGAATTCTCGGGTAAAACGTGTAGTGCCGATGTAGAGTTTCTACAAGGTGTTGAAGGTGCTGTAGCTAAAAAAGTTGTTAAATCAATTAAAGACAGCAAGCTTAAAGTACAAGTATCTATCCAAGGCGATAAAGTACGTGTTGTTGGTAAAAAGCGTGATGATTTACAGGCTGTTATGCAGCATGTAAAAACAGCTGAACTAGGTCAACCGTTCCAGTTTGATAACTTCCGTGACTAATATGCTGTTGTTTACTTACATTAAGTAAATACAGATATCAGTAACTAAAAGCCCAGTCTGTTTACACACACTGGGCTTTTTCATGTCTAAGATTCAATCCACTTGAAATGCTTTTTCATTTGCATATACATAAGCAAGATAATGAAAACAACAGGAATAATGCCTAGCGCTGCGGTACCAATGAAGAACGCAGAATAATCCCATGCATCGACTACTACGCCTGAGAATCCTGCAATAAACTTAGGCAGTAATACCATGATAGACGAGAACAACGCATATTGAGTTGCGGTAAATTGGGTGTTGGTTAGTCGCGATAAAAACACCACAAATGCGCACGAGGCAATACCTGCACTTAAGTTGTCAGCACTGATCACCAAGGTCAATAACAACAGGGCAGGGTCTTGTGTTTGCAGCCAAGTATCTGGCAGTAGTAACGCAAGTACTGTCATTAATTGTGATGTTGCCATGCTGCCTGCCATCCAGTGAAACAGCACATTCGTTAAAGCAGAAAGTACGCCTCCTAATAACAAGGTTGAAAGTAAGCCGAAACCATTGACCAATAGTCCACCGAGTCCGGCACCAACCAGTGTCATGATCACACCAAAGACTTTGGCGACTGTGGCAACTTCAGCCTTCGAATAACCCATATCCACATAAAATGGGTTAGCCATGATCCCCATGACAATGTCACTGATACGATAGGTGATGACAATGCCCAGTAATAGTAAGCAGGTTTTACCATATCGTTGGAATAGGTCGATAAGGGGCTTTACTATCCCTGTAATAAGAAAGTCGCGAATATTATGGACATGATGTATTTTATGCTTTGCGATAGGTTCTTTAGAAAGTAAGGTCGCAAAAATACCAAATAACATAAATAGCGCCATACAGGCATAGGCGAACTGCCAAGCTGCAGCATTATAAACCGCGCTATTATCATAGAACGCAGCAATGGCTAATGAACCTGCGCCCGCTACAATCATGGCAATACGGTAGCCAGTCATGTAAGTGGCAGCCATTGCTCCCTGTAAACGCGTATCTGCACTCTCAATTCGAAAAGCATCGACAACAATATCTTGGGTTGCAGAAAAGAGTGCTAAACCTAGTGAAGCTATGATAAATAAGATCACGCTTTGTTGAGGATCTTGAGTCGCCATGATCATAAGCATTGCAACGATCATGACTTGCGTAAACAGTAGCCAACTCCGACGTCGTCCCAATTTATTGTGTAGCCAAGGCAGCTGGATCTGATCAATCAAGGGGGACCAGGCCCATTTAAAGCCATAAGCAAGTGCTATCCAACTAAAGAAGCCGATACTGGCTCGATCGACACCAGCCTCACGCAACCAAAATGACAGGGTTGAGAACACGAGAAGAATAGGTAATCCTGAAGAAAAGCCAAATAGCCCCATAAATAGCACTCGGGGGTTTAGGTAAATAGATAAGGTTTGGAGAAAAGTTGGCAATGTCAGCAATCCATCTAACGTAAGTGTTTGCTGATACTACCGTATTTTTATTGATTTAATAAGCCCGACAACAGACTGGGCTTTGTTTAATCGATTTATTCATTGTAAATTTATAATATAAGCGAACTTAGTCCAAGTATTCCGTTATAGGTCTAATACCAATACAGTTGTATGGTTTAACTCCTTGACCTTGTAAAAATAAAGCACCTGTATGTAATTTTTGGCGCAATATACGATTGGAAAAAATCTGTTGGCTTGACCAGCTTTTAAGTTCAAACAACAGGAACCAAAATACCTGCTCTTTACAACTACTTGTAGACTCGTCATAAATATCTAAATCATCCCATTCTCTCAATGTTTCCCAAAGAAAATGGTTTAATTGCGTATAACTCAATTTTTTCATAAGAAAAAAATCGAGATAGTTAGCTAAGATGTCAGACTTCTCGTCAATGAACTTTTTCGCTTCCATGCAAATCTCCTCATTTGTTAGTATCTCATTCTAATCCTAGACGAAAAAATGGAACTGTCATTAATTAGTGTATTCTTAATGCGGATTAGTGAGTAAAGTGTGAATCATCTCAAAAGATTAATTTCTTTTAATCATGTGATTAAAAAATTCACAAAATCGCATATTATTAACATAAACTCTGTTATTAATTGCTAAACGAGTAAATAGGCTTTGTATATTTAGCCTATTAAGGTTGTTTTAAACGTTAGCTTGTCTTTATATTACTAAAATGGAACTCAATAATGCGAATGAATCCTTTTATCACTAAATTACTTTTAATCTTATGCTCTGCATTTATGTTTAATACTGCATTTGCAGCAGAGACTAAAGCGTTAATCAAAACAAACTTGGGTGATATTACCGTAGAACTATATCCAGAGCAGGCGCCAGTCTCCGTTGCAAACTTTATTCGTTATGTTGAAAGCGATTTTTACAGTGGTATTATTTTTCACCGTGTTATCCCAGGTTTTATGGCGCAAACGGGTGGCTTTAATGAGAACTTGGAAAAGCAAACGTCAGGAAAGCCTGTTGTTAACGAAGCGAATAATGGCCTGCGTAATGCGCGTGGCACATTAGCATTAGCACGTACGAGCAATCCTAATTCTGCTACATCACAGTTCTTCATTAACCTAAAAGATAATAACTTTTTAAATCGTTCAGGCTCAAGCCCATCACAAGCAGGTTATGCCGTGTTTGGTCGTGTGACGAGTGGAATGGGTGTCGTTGATAAAATGGCACAACAGCCGACAGGTAAAAAGAAGTTTTACAGTGATGTACCGTTAACCAATATTGTGATTGAAAGCGTGACAATGTTGAAATAGTAAGACGCATTGCTGTTATAAGCATAGTGTTAGAAAATAAAAAGCCTCACTAGATAGTCTTGTTAAAGACATCGCGTGAGGCTTTTTGTTATCTGAGTAAAGATTAACGTATTAGCTATTTACGTGTTAAATAGTGGCTAATCTGTTCATCATTAAATACGTCGTTTAATAGTGCCGATAATTGCTGAGAAAACTTAGTTTCTAGATCAGTCATCGATGGACTAAATGCCCCTGTTAATGTTGAGGCACTACGATACTGCTTCGTGAGTGTTTGACCGTTATTCTCAATTGATATAATCAGCATTAATGTTGACTCAGCTTGGTGTTCAAAGCTGTCTTGTTGAACGTCAATTCTCGCAGTTTGCAGTTCAAGACTAATCGCGACATCCGCTTGCGGAGCAAACGTCAATCCCTGCTGTTCCCAGCCTTGCTGTAGCTTAGTTGCAGTCAGGTTCACAAGTGAACTCTGATTATTAAGTAACTGCGCAGGCTCACCCACTTTGTGGATTGCAATTAAGTAGTTTGCATCGCGAATATCTTTACTTGTTAGTGATACTTGAGTATCGCTATATTGCATTGTTAATGCAGCTGGCTCAGCGGTGATATTAACTTGCTGTGGCGCACTTGCGCAGGCAGTTAGTAGTAATAGGCCAGTACTTAACAATAGTTTTTTTAGCATATTATTTCTGCGCCTTAATAATAACGAATTTGGCATTTGATGCGACAACTTCATGATTATCGAATAAACGCTCAAGTTTAATGTGGTAGTCAAGATGACGGTTACCCACGATGTAAAGTGCGCCGCCCCAAGCTAATGCTCTGTGTGCATCTTTAAACATTTGCCATGCAATATGATCGGTAATTGCTTTCTCTTGGTGAAATGGAGGGTTACATAATACTAAGTCCACACTGTGCGGTTCATAGTCATACAAACAATTGTTCACTAAAAATTCAAGCTCAGGTTCGTGCTTAGCAATATTAGTTGCGGCATTTTCTTTCGCTGATGCGATAGCCATGAATGACTCATCAACAAAAGTGATTTTTGCTTGAGGGTTTAAACGTGCAGCAGTAATACCGATAATACCGTTACCACAACCTAAGTCGATAATATGCTGATATTCACCTTTTGGTAAATGCTGCATAAAGAAGTTGCCACCAATATCTAAATTGTTGCGTGAAAATACATTGGCATGGTTTGATAACGTGATATTTGTTTTAGCAACATCCCAGGTCGCAGGTGCAGGGACCTCTAATGCTTTAGCATCTGTGATAGTCGAGAAAATTAAACGTGATTTTTTCTTCGCTAATGATGTTTTTGTTTCACCTAAATATTTTTCGAACAATGATAATGTCGAATTATGAATATCTTTCGCTTTTGCACCAGCGATAATAATTGTATCTGGGTTCACCACGTGGCTTAACATTGCTAATTGGTGTTCTAGTAAAGATAATGTGCGTGGGATTTTGATTAATACTAAATCAACTTTTTGAGGTAATGGAGCAAGGCAGTCTTGGACTTTTACTTGTTCTGTGCTTAACTCATTTTCATCTAGATTCTGCGCGATTGCAGCATGACTGATCCATGAGTCACTGATTGCGGTGACATTGTGCTGATTGTAAGCACACGTTAATGCACCAAAACTATCATTAAAGATAAGTACTGAAGATTGTTCAGCAAGCGTTAAATCTGCAACCGTATTAATAATATACTCATCAGCAGAGTCCCAAGCTTGCAGTTGCTCAATACTGCGTTTAGGGTAGCGGTACAAAGATAATTCGATACTTTCAAGAGATAGTTCAGTGTTCATAATATGATCCAGTTAAGGTTGATCGTGCATTTTACACTGTTATTTTACTAAATATATAAAGAAGAGGTTTTTAAATGTCATTAGGTAACGATATTAAACAGCAATTATTGGCCAGTTTTGATATTCAACATTTAGAGGTTGTTTGTGATAGTCATAAACATAATGTACCACCAGGTACTGAAATACACTTTAGCGTAGTCATCGTTGCCACTGAATTTGACGGTAAAATGTTAATTGCACGTCATCGCATGGTAAACACTGCATTGGTTGCACAGTTCGAGGCTGGTATTCATGCATTGTCAATTCATGCTTATACCCCTGAGCAATGGGCTAAAAAAAATAATCAAGATCAAAAAGTCCCTGAGTCACCTGATTGCTTAGGCTAATTAAATATTAATTTCAGCATTTATTTAAATTAATGTTATCGGATCTAGGTGCATGTTAATTTTTGAGAATGATTTTTCAAAAAATAGATATATCGCCAGATATGACTAAAATAAGTTCAGAAAAACAGTTTTATTTGACTTTATAAGTAGGCTTATTTTTTCATTACTGTTTTTAAGTTGTTGTTTTTAGTTTTATTTTTATGTGTTTGATGACATCGTAAAAAGTTTGCTTTATTACTGTACGTAACTTGATGAAGAGCAAGCAATCATCTGAAATTAATGCTAGAATAACCCAAATTTTTTGTTAACGAAAATACACCACTTTGTGAATACCTACTAGTAGGTGCTCCTTGTGCGTCTTTTTCGCTAGCAAAAGTGGTCTTTATCTTCCTAAAAAAAGTAGTGCATGTGAGTATGATTACGATAAAAAAAGGACTGGATCTACCTATCGCAGGTAAACCTGAGCAAGTAATTCATGATGGCCCAGCTATCAAACGAGTTGCTGTTCTAGGTGAAGAGTATATTGGAATGCGCCCAACTATGAGCATTAAAGTTGGTGATCGTGTTAAGAAAGGTCAGGTTCTTTTTGAAGACAAAAAGACACCGGGCGTTAAATATACAGCCTTCGCTGCAGGAACAATTGCTGAAGTTAACCGTGGTGCTAAGCGGATCTTACAATCGGTAGTAATTGATGTTGATGGTAACGAGAGTGAGAAATTCGCTCAGTTCAACTCGACTGAACTTGCTAATCTTGACCGCGATGTAGTGGTTAACAATCTTGTAGACTCAGGTTTATGGACTGCATTACGCACTCGTCCATTTAGCCGTGTACCTGCAATTGATAGTAATGCATCAGCAATCTTCGTTACGGCAATGGATACTAATCCGTTAGCTGCAGATGCTGCATTAATTATCAATCAAAACAGTGACGCATTTGTTGATGGTTTAAATGTTATTTCACACTTAACAAGCGGTAAAGTTTACGTTTGTAAAGCTGAAGGCACATTACCTAAATCAGCGGCATCAAACGTTGAAGAGCACGCATTTGCTGGCCCTCATCCTGCTGGTCTTGCTGGTACGCATATTCATTTCTTAGAATCAGCTGGTACTAACCGTACTGTTTGGTCTATTGGCTATCAAGATGTTATCGCTTTCGGTAAGTTATTCACAACTGGTGAATTACATACAGACCGCGTTATTTCACTAGCAGGCCCTGCTGTGAAAAATCCTCGTTTGATTAGCACTCGTCTAGGCGCATCAATTACAGAACTAACTGTAAATGAACTTAATGCTGGTGAAAACCGCGTTATTTCTGGTTCTGTATTATCTGGTGTTCAAGCTTACACTGTAAATGCTTACCTTGGTCGCTATCACAACCAAATCAGTGCTTTAGCTGAAGGTCGTGAGAAAGAATTCCTAGGTTACATGAAGCCTGGTAGTGACAAGTTCTCAGTTGCTAACGTATTTACCTCTGCATTAAATCGTGCACGTCAATTCAACTTTACTACAACCACTGGTGGTAGTGATCGTGCAATGATGCCTATGGGTAACTACGAGCGCGTTATGCCATTAGATATCTTACCTACTATGTTACTACGTTCGTTAGTAACTGGTGATACAGATGAAGCGATTACGTTAGGTTGTCTTGAATTAGACGAAGAAGATTTAGCGTTATGTACTTTCTCTTGCCCAGGTAAGTACGACTTTGGTCCAATTCTACGTGATTGTCTAACGACAATTGAGAAGGAAGGTTAAGCATGGGTCTTAAGAATTATATCGAAGGGATGGAACATCACTTCGAACCAGGTGGTAAACACGAAAAATGGTTTGCCTTGTATGAAGCGGTTGCAACCGGTTTATTTACACCAGGTTTTGTTACAAAAGGTAAAACACACGTACGTGATAATATCGATTTAAAACGTATTATGATCTTAGTGTGGATGTGTGCATTACCTATGGTTTTCTGGGGTATGTACAACATTGGTGCTCAAGCAAATACTGCTATTGCATCAGGTGCTGGTATCGCATTTGACGATTGGCATGTTGCACTACTAAGTGCGCTTGGCGTTACTATGGGTGAAGGCGCAGGCGTTATAGCAAGTATGCTATATGGTGCTGTTTACTTCCTGCCTATTTACGCGACAGTGTTTGTGGTTGGTGGTTTCTGGGAAGTATTATTTGCTGCCGTGCGTAAGCATGAAGTAAATGAAGGTTTCTTCGTAACATCTATCCTATTTGCACTTATCCTGCCTGCTAACATTCCATTATGGCAAGCGGCTATCGGTATTACTTTTGGTGTTGTAATCGCTAAAGAAGTATTCGGTGGTACAGGTAAGAATTTCTTAAATCCAGCACTTGCTGGTCGTGCGTTCTTATTCTTCGCATACCCATCTGACATCTCAGGTGATGCTGTTTGGACAGCTGTTGACGGTTTCTCTGGTGCTACAGCACTGAGTTCTGCTGCTGCAGGTGGTCTTGAAGGACTAACAAGTTCGCTGACGTGGGCTGATGCCTTCATTGGTAACATGCAAGGTTCTACTGGTGAAGTATCTGCGTTAATTATCCTATTATCGGGTAGCGTATTACTTATCGCTGGTGTTGCATCTTGGAGAATTGTTGCTGGTGTTATGATTGGTATGGTAGCGACAAGCTTACTATTCAACATGATTGGTTCAGACACTAACCCAATGTTCGAAGTACCATTCTACTGGCATTTAGTTATCGGTGGTTTCGCGTTTGGTATGATGTTCATGGCGACGGATCCTGTATCGGCTTCATTTACTGATAACGGTAAATGGGCATACGGTATTCTTATCGGTCTAATGGTTGTATTAATTCGTGTAGTTAACCCTGCATTCCCTGAAGGTATGATGCTAGCAATCTTATTTGCTAACTTATTCGCACCTCTATTTGATCACTTTGTTGTTCAAGCTAACATTAAACGGAGACTTGCACGCAATGGCTAGTAAAGAAACTCCACTGAAAACTATCACAATCGTTGCGGCGTTGTGTTTAGTATGTTCAATCGTCGTATCTGGCGCGGCTGTAGGTCTACGTGATGCTCAAAATGCTAACAAAGCATTGGATAAGCAAACTAACTTACTTTCTGTTGCTGGCAAGTTAGAAGAAAATGCTAACGTTGGCGAAATTTATGCGAAGTTCGTTGAAGCTAAATTCGTTGATTTAAATACGGGTGAGTATGTTGAAGAGAATGCAGCGACATTTGATCAACTTCAAAACGTAAAAGATCTAACGAAAAGTACTGACTTAACGGGTAAAGATGTTGCTGGTATCAAACGTCGTTCAAATGTTGCTGATGTTTATCTTGTAAAAGATGCACAAGGTAATGTTGAATCTTACGTTCTACCTGTATACGGTCGTGGCCTATGGTCAACGATGTATGCATTCGTTGCAATCGATAAAGACGGCAAAACAGTGAAACGTATTCAGTACTATGACCAAGGAGAAACTCCGGGTCTAGGTGGTGAAGTATTAAACCCACTGTGGACAGCTAAATGGGAAGGCAAGCAACTATTCAATGCGAATGGTGATGTTGCAATCCGTGTCGTGAAAGGCGGTGGTCAAGATAAAACGCCTTCAGGCATTGATGGTTTATCTGGTGCTACGCTAACAGGTCAAGGTGTTGAAAATACATTCCAGTTCTGGATTGGTGAAAACGGTTTTGGTCCTTTCCTGAAGAAATTGCAAAACGGAGGCTCAAACAATGGCTAAGTCTGACTTAAGAGAAATTGTTACTGCACCTATTGCCACTAACAACCCGATTGCATTACAAATCTTAGGTGTTTGTTCTGCATTGGCTGTAACAACGAAGATGGAAACTGCGTTTGTAATGACTATCGCTGTAATGGTAGTTACTGCTTTCTCAAGCTTCTTTATCTCGTTAGTACGTAATATGATTCCGAATAGTGTACGTATTATTGTACAAATGGCGATCATCGCATCACTTGTAATCGTTGTTGACCAAGTACTTAAAGCGGTAGCTTTCCAGCTATCAAAAGAGCTTTCTGTATTCGTTGGTCTAATCATTACAAACTGTATCGTAATGGGCCGTGCTGAAGCTTACGCAATGAAGAATAAGCCTCTACCAAGTTTCTTAGACGGTATCGGTAACGGTTTAGGTTACGGTGCTATTTTACTTGCTGTTGCAACAGTGCGTGAAATCTTTGGTTCAGGTACTTGGTTTGGTATCGAAATCTTACCGCTTATCCAAAACGGTGGTTGGTACCAGTCAAATGGTCTACTACTACTTCCGCCAAGTGCATTCTTCATCATTGGTCTATTGATTTGGGGTCTACGTACGTGGAAACCAGAGCAAGTTGAGCCAAAGGGGTAAACGATGGAACATTATATTAGTTTATTCGTACGTGCTATTTTCATTGAAAACTTAGCATTATCATTCTTCTTAGGTATGTGTACATTCCTTGCTGTATCTAAGAAAGTGACAACAGCGATCGGTCTTGGTGTAGCTGTAACAGCCGTACTTACTATTTCGATCCCTGTTAACCAAGTTATCTATAGTGGCGTACTTGCACCAGGTGCACTTGCATGGGCTGGTTTCCCTGAAGCTGATTTAAGTTTCTTAGGTTTCATCACGTTCATTGGTGTAATTGCTGCACTAGTACAAATCTTAGAGATGGTTTTAGACAAGTTCTTACCAGCTCTATATAACGCACTGGGTATTTTCCTACCGTTGATCACAGTAAACTGTGCAATCTTCGGTGGTGTATCTTTCATGGTACAGCGTGACTATAACTTCACAGAATCAGTAGTATATGGTTTTGGTAGTGGTCTAGGTTGGATGTTAGCTATCGTTGCGATGGCTGGTCTTCGTGAGAAAATGAAATATTCAGATGTGCCAGATGGACTACGTGGTTTAGGTATTACCTTTATTACAGCAGGTCTTATGGCGCTAGGTTTCATGTCATTTTCTGGTATTCAGTTATAACAAACAGCTGGCTTCGGTCAGCATGTTTCAAGAGCAAAGGATAAGTCGATGGAAATCATTCTCGGCGTAGTCATGTTCACGATTATCGTTTTAGCACTAGTAACAGTAATTCTGTTTGCTAAGTCTAAACTGGTAAGTGAAGGTGATATTACAATTAGTATTAACGGTGACCCAGAGAAAGCAGTGGTTACTGGTGCAGGCGGTAAACTTTTAGGTTCACTAGCTGCTAGCGGTATTTTCGTTTCTTCAGCTTGTGGTGGCGGTGGTACTTGTGGCCAGTGTCGTGTGAAAGTTAAATCAGGCGGTGGTGATATTCTACCAACTGAACTTGACCACATCTCTAAAGGTGAAGCTCGTGATGGCGAACGTCTATCATGCCAAGTTAGCGTAAAAGTTGACATGGATATTGAGCTACCAGAAGAAATCTTTGGTGTTAAAAAATGGGAATGTGAAGTTATCTCTAACGATAACAAAGCAACCTTCATTAAAGAGCTTAAAATGGCTATTCCAAACGGCGAAGTGGTTCCTTTCCGCGCCGGTGGTTATATCCAAATTGAAGCACCTGCTCACCATGTTAAATATTCAGACTATGATATTCCTGACGAATACCGTGGCGACTGGAAACACTTTGGTTTCTTCGATGTTGAATCTAAAGTTGATGAAGATACTATCCGTGCTTACTCTATGGCTAACTGCCCAGAAGAAGCGGGTATCATCATGCTTAACGTGCGTATTGCTACGCCACCGCCGCGTGATCTATCTTTACCTGCAGGTAAGATGTCTTCGTACATCTTTAGCTTAAAAGCTGGCGATAAAGTAACTATCTCAGGTCCATTTGGTGAGTTCTTTGCAAAAGAAACTGACAATGAAATGGTATTTGTTGGTGGTGGTGCTGGTATGGCGCCAATGCGTTCACACATCTTTGATCAGTTGAACCGCTTAGATACAAAACGTAAGGTTTCATTCTGGTACGGTGCTCGTTCTAAACGTGAAATGTTCTATGTTGAAGATTTCGATATGCTTGCAAAAGAGAACGACAACTTTGAATGGCATGTTGCACTAAGTGATCCACAACCAGAAGATAACTGGGAAGGTTACACAGGCTTCATCCATAACGTGATCCTTGAGAACTACTTAGGAAATCACGAAGCGCCAGAAGATTGTGAGTACTATATGTGTGGTCCACCAATGATGAATGCTGCTGTTATCGGCATGCTGAAAGATCTTGGTGTTGAAGATGAAAATATCATGCTAGATGACTTTGGCTAATATTTTTTGATTCAATTCAAATCGATGTATCGATGGCTAGCTCTGATGGGGCTAGCCATTTTCATTCTTGGTTGTAGTGAACAAAAAAGTACCGAAGAAGTACTTTTTTCTGGACCTACTATGGGTACAACTTATCATATGAAAATAGTGGGATTCCCACTGTCGGAACAAGATAAGCAAGATATCCAAATTGAGATTGATAGACGTTTAGAGTTAGTGAATGATCAGATGTCGACTTATCGTCCTAATTCAGAGTTGTCACGCTTTAATCAAAGCGTTGCCGTGACTGGTTTTGAAGTATCTCGCGATACGGCTAAAGTAGTACTAGAAGCTCTTCGTTTGAATGAACTGACTAAAGGTGCACTTGATGTTACTGTTGGTCCGTTAGTTAATCTGTGGGGATTTGGACCGGATAATAAACCGGAAAAAATACCGTCGCAGCAACAATTAGATACTGTTAAGCAACGTATTGGTATTCAGCATCTATCTGCAACAGAAACGACATTAAGCAAAGACATTGATGGTTTATACGTTGACCTGTCTTCGATTGCGAAAGGTTATGGCGTTGATGTTATCGCGGAATATTTTGCTTCACTTGGGGTTGAAAACTACCTGGTTGAAGTGGGCGGTGAACTGCGTATTAATGGTGTGAATGCTCGCGGTATTGATTGGCAAGTTGCGGTTGAGAAACCAACAGCGAGCGATCAAAGTGTGCAAGAAATCATTGCGGTAGGCAACAATGCGATTGCAACATCTGGTGATTACCGTAATTATTATGAGCTTGATGGTGAGCGTTTTGCGCATACGATTAACCCTGTAAGCGGTAAACCAATCAAGCATAAACTGGTGTCAGTGACTGTGATCCATCCTTCATCAATGACAGCAGATGCGCTTGCGACTGCGCTAATGGTTATGGGTGAAAAAGATGGACTTGAGTTTGCCAAACAGCAAGAGTTAGCTGTATTGATGATCTCAAAGTCAGATTCAGGTTATAATGAAGTGTATACCAAACAGTTCGAACCTTATTTAAAATAGAGGCTAATATGGCTTATTTTGCTGCAACATTTGTTATGTTTGCGTTAGTTATTGCCGGTATGTCGATAGGCTATATCGTGCAAAAGAAATCGATCACAGGCAGCTGTGGTGGTATTAGTGGCTTAGGTATGGAAAAGGCGTGCGATTGTCCCGATCCTTGCGACAAGCGTAAAGCTAAGATGGCAAAAGAAGAAGCTAAACAAAAGATGTTGAACGAAAATCGTATCATCTAGTGTTGCTTAGAACGTGAAAACAGTAATATATATTACTGTTTTCATTTTTATATCATGGTATTAACGATGTCTTCCGCTAATTTTTAGAACGGTTGAGGTAATAGGCTTCAAAATCCTCAGGAGTTAATGGTCTTGCTATATGATAGCCCTGTCCACATTCACAATTCATTTGTTGTAATAATTCAAAATGTTCTTTGGTTTCAATGCCTTCTGCAATAACTTTTAATCCCATCTGTTTCGCCATCATTAAAATAGCTTTGCAAATAACATGGTCATTATCACCTCTAGTCATATTCATGACAAAGCTTTTATCAATTTTTAAATAATCGACATTGAATTTTTTCAAATAAGATAAAGACGCATAGCCTGTACCAAAATCATCGATTGCGATCTGTATTCCTTTGTCACGTAGTTCATGCAGTTTATCTGTGACATCATCTGTCGATTCAATCAGTAAGCCTTCTGTAATCTCTATAACAAGACTTGTAGGGTCCAAGTTGTGCTTCTTTATATAGTCGAAGGCAAGCTCTGAAGTACTATTACGGAACTCGAGTGGCGATGAGTTTATTGATACCTTTAAGTTCGGATTAAGGTGTTTACGCCATGCTGCAACTTGATGCATAGCAGTTTTAAATACCCATCGACCAATGTTATTAATAACCCCGATTTCTTCTGCAAGCGGAATGAAGTCGAGTGGTGGAATCAGTCCTTTAGACGGGTGGTGCCAACGTAGCAGTGCCTCAACTTTGTTAACCTGACCAGACGTTAAATCAATAACGGGTTGGTATACCAAGCTAAACTCTTCATTTTCAATTGCTCTTTGCATATCGTTAATGATACTTGCACGTGCTAATACAGCCTCTCGCATTTGCGAATTAAAATAATGGTGGCTACCTCGACCATACGCTTTGGCACTGAGCACTGCTTGCTCTGCATTGTTAAATATATTTTCAGCAGTGAGTGCATCATCAGGGTAAAACGTAATCCCTATACAGGCCGAGATATGATGCACTTTATCATTGAGCTTAAAAGGGGTTGATAAATTATGATAAAGGGTTTGAATTGTTTGCTCACTGACATCATCGTCTGCAAGATTCGGAATGATGATGATGAATTGATCGGCATCTAATCTTGCTACGTGATCTTGACTGCGTATTGAATCTTTAATGCGCGATGCGGTCTGGAGGAGTAACTCATTTCCCCATTTACGCTCTAAATTATCATTAATTTCTTTAAAACCATCCAGATTGAGGTGAATAACCGCTAATTTTTGATCATGGGATTTATCTTGTTGGATGATATTATTTAACTGGTGATTGATGTATTTTTGATTGAATAAGCCAGTCAAATTATCGTGATTTTCTTGCTGCCATATTTTTTCATTGGCGCCTGCGAGCTCTATTGCAATACTGGCCAAGTTGGCAGATTGCTCAATGATCTCGAAGTCGTCATCACTTGGGCTACAAACATGGCGGTGATAAATCGCAAATGTACCAAGGACTTTACGATTAGAGCCGATAATCGGTTCTGACCAGCATGAAGCTAGACCTGCCTGTTTTGCAAGGGGAGTAAATTCACACCAATAATCATGTGTTGCAATGTCTTCTACAATAACGCGTTCGCCAGAGAATGCGGCAGTGCCACATGAGCCGACACCTGCCCCGACGAGAATGCCATCGATAGCGTCATTATAAAAGCTTGGTAATTGTGTTGAAGCGCCGTGAG
This sequence comes from Moritella sp. 24, assembly GCF_018219155.1. Lineage (NCBI taxonomy): Bacteria > Pseudomonadati > Pseudomonadota > Gammaproteobacteria > Alteromonadales > Moritellaceae > Moritella > Moritella sp. 24. Next base: position 713,886 of record NZ_CP056123.1, read on the forward strand.
TTAGCTGCTTAGTCTCAGGATCTAATAGCAAAATACTACATATCATTCCTTCGTGATCCAGCTCGACACCTTTTACTACTTCTAATAAGATTTCAGAAACAGGTTGTGAGTTAACAATTAGCTCTAAAATATTTCGACGTAAAGCATTTGATTTTTGCTGGCGAGATAATTTTAATTCTAGCTGAGCTGACCTAGCGGCTAACGACTTTTCTAGCACAATGGCACCTTTATTTAATTCTAGTCTTTAGACTTAATGCGAAGGAGTAAACTTAATTATATTTCAAATTCAAATGATAAGTGCAATTTTTAGTTCATTAGTAGATCTAATACTTGTAATTTTCTTGGTGGTACTTAGTTAGTATTAGGCGATGATGTAATAGAGTAAAAGTTCAGTCCCCATAGTTTAATTTAAGTATCCCTTAGTGAGTATTTGGGTTGTGTTTGATACAGATCAATTTGGAGTTTCATTAATATGGCAAAGTACATCTAGGTTAATGCTTTGTTGCAAAATGGTGTCAAAGAACATCAAATGCGATGAGGCTGTATTTGAAATGAAAAACATACCCGTTTTAATGGAGCACTACATGAACAAGAAGATCTTATCAGGATTAATCACCGCCTCTTTATTATCAGCAACGCTTGCAGCCCCTGCTTTCGCTCATCAACAAGGGGATATTATTGTTCGTGCCGGCGCTATTATGGTTGCACCTAATGAATCAAGTGATGATGTTGATATAACAGGTGTAGCTAATTTTGGTGAATTTCAGGTGAACGATAATACCCAACTGGGTTTGAACTTTACCTATATGGCAACGGACAATATTGGTATTGAGTTAGTTGCTGCTACGCCATTCAAGCATGAAGTTGCACTCGAAGCGACTGGTGTGATTGCTGAAGTTCATCAACTACCACCAACATTATTAGCGCAGTATTATTTTGGTAATGCAGGCTCTAAATTACGCCCTTACGTAGGTGCTGGTGTTAACTTCACGGTGTTCTATGACACTAAATTTAATGATACTGGTAAAGGCGCTGGACTAAGTAATCTAGATATGAGTAATTCTGTTGGTTTAGCTGCGCAAGTTGGTGTGGATTATAAAATTAATGAGAAATGGTTGGTAAATGCATCTGTGATGTATGCAGGTATCAGTTCAGATGTTACGTTCGATGTTGGTAATGATAGCTACAAAATTGAAACAGATATCGATCCATTGGTATACATGGTGAGTGTGGGTTATGTATTTTAATTAGCTGTCATCGTTTCTATTAGCTAAATATAACAAGGTGCATCTGCGCCTTGTTTTGTTTGTGGTTCAACATAACAATTTATCTTCATACCCCTATTTTAATTATCCCCCTCTGCTGAATACGCAATTTAAACCGCAGGTTACAATCCCTTACACTGTCTCTGTCATCGACAACGTATGCTATTAACATTCTAATTCTTAAATGTAGTATTTCGAATTATGTGATGATTTGCTCTTAGGTATATACATGAGCTTCCATAATTCAAAATATGAGAGGATAAATAATGTTTGGTCGAAATAAAAGTTATGATCTGGAAAGATCGAGAGATAATTTTGAAAAAGGTAAAAGCAGAGAGTCTATATTAGCTAATGCTGGTATTGCAGGAGTAGGTACTCAAGGTTGTATAATTCGTAGAGGTTCGACTCTAGGTACTAAAAAAAGCGCAAGATTAAATGCTCGTCAGAAGAAACTGCATAAGAAAGGTGGATATACGAAGCAGGCTGCTTACGATGATGCAAAGTTATTAGGGGTAACTGTAAGTGACATGCGCAGTGATATAGCTGGCTATATAGGCGATTCAGCTGATGCGATTGTAGATGTGTCCAAGTTCATGTCTGGAACGGGTGGCGCGTATACAGGGGGAAGTGCTTTAGGTGTATCTGCTTCGACTACGTTAGGACCATTGATGCAAGTTCATAGTGCTGTTGTGAATATTTATGAATGGAAAAAAAACTTAAGCAATGCTCAAGACCTTCCCGCTAATCCATTGCTTTCTACGATAGATGCTGCATTACATGAAAATACGAAAACAGCGGCATATTTTAAGAAGAGAATGGGAAAGAAAATTGCAGGTGATTTGTTTTCATTTGGCGGGGGAATGCTAAGTAGTGTTACTCACGTTAATGCATTAGGTGCAGTCCGTCATGGTCGCTCAGATGCTAAAACTATTGCGCATTTAGTTCGACTTAATGAGATGCTTAAGAAGTATAAAAGCAAAGGACTGACTGTCGAATATAATTTATGTAAAGTTATTATCGATGCTAAAAAACTTAAAGTAGAATCACAATCGGCAGCGTTAGTCGCTGATATGATCCCTGGTAATATTGCAGGTGGTGCTACTGCTGCTATCAGTTTTGCACACGGACAAACACTAAATTGTCGACTATCGAATATGGCGATTGATATCGAAAAGGCAGCTAAAAGACTACACTACCGTGCTTTTTATGAAATGGATGATGATTATGGTATTGCAGGTTTGTTCGGTGAAGAAGCCGTTAATGAGTATGCTAGCGAGACACCCGCTTTAGATATGGTTCGGGAGTTATTTTCTCAGATTGGACGGATTGAAAAAGAGAGAGTTCTTCTTAATTTTGCAGGTCATAAGTTAAAATTTGGCGGAGAGCACTTTAGAGCTGATAAGTTGATGCATGAACCTGCTGGGTGGATGACAATTGTCGATAAATTAAACCTGATTTAATTATTTTAGCCATTCTGCGTTTGTACATGGATGTATAAACATAGGATAAATCTCACCGTGCTCAATTTCTTATTTAATCATTTGTTCTCTGCATTAATTTTATTTATAATTAACTGGTCTTTTATACAGTCCTATTTACGTGGTTATAGTTAGTTAAATCATGAGAAAAATAATTCATATCGATATGGATGCGTATTTCGCGAATGTAGAAGTACGTGACAATCCTGCTTACAAAGATATTCCTATCGCGATTGGTGGCATGAGTGATCGCCGTGGAGTGATTGCTACGTGTAATTATATTGCCCGTCAGTATGGTGTACGCTCTGCGATGTCTTCTTATAAAGCAATGCAACTCTGCCCTGACTTAACGCTTGTGCCGTCACGTATGCAGGTATATCGAGAAGTCTCTGCTCAGATCCATGAAATATTTTCTCGTTATACTGATTTGATTGAACCACTGTCCCTAGATGAAGCCTTTTTAGATGTTACTGACTGTGAATTATTTTCTGGTAGTGCGACGTTAATAGCGGAAGATATTCGAAAAAGTATTGAATCTGAGTTAGCACTTACTGCGTCTGCGGGAGTGGCACCGGTGAAGTTTTTGGCTAAAGTAGCGTCAGATATTAATAAGCCAAATGGATCATTTGTTATTACGCCTCCTCAAGTGAAATCTTTTGTTGCAGACTTACCATTAAACAAAATTCCCGGAGTGGGTAAGGTGACTTGGCAAAAGCTTAATCGTGTCGGTTTATATACGTGTGCTGATGTTCTTAAATTTCCTGCTCAGGATATTATTGATAGCTTTGGTAAGTTAGGTCATAGTTTATTAGAACGCTGTCAGGGAATAGATAATCGCCCTGTTTGTAATGAACAAAATCGTAAATCGGTAGGCGTTGAAATTACATTACCTGAAGACATCCTGACATTAGAGCAGTGCATGGCATTGTTTCCACAATTATATCAAACGCTACTGCAACGCTTGCAAAAAGCATCTCCTGATATGCGCATTACCAAGCAGGGTGTTAAACTTAAATTTAACGATTTTGTTTCTACAACCACTGAACAAAGCATTACGACTTTAGATGAGCACTTATTTTCTGACCTATTCGCACAAGCAATGACAAAGCAAGATAAGCGTGGGATTCGCTTAATTGGTTTATACGTTGGCCTCGCTGGTGATAAGGATAGTGAGCAATATAATCTATTGTTTTAGCATTTAATTTATTCCTATCAATAATATTCTTTATCTTTTTATAATCTACCGACATCCCTCCTATATTCCTAAAAGTTATTAAAAATCAGTTTATGTTCTTTGGCGGTTATAAGTAAAGGGGCTATATTGATCCAAACGATATGAAATTATCCAATTTGGTCTGATGGAGTAGAAGATGAATCAACAGAGGTTGACCCACCTTAAACAGCTGGAAGCTGAAAGTATCCACATAATCAGGGAAGTTGCTGCAGAGTTCGATAATCCGGTAATGATGTATTCAATCGGTAAAGACTCATCAGTGATGCTGCATCTTGCGCGTAAAGCTTTTTACCCAGGTAAGATCCCGTTTCCATTATTGCATGTTGATACTAACTGGAAGTTTCGCGAAATGATTGAGTTTCGTGACAAGACTGTAGAGAAATATGGTTTTGACTTATTAGTGCATCAGAATCCTGAAGGGATCGCGATGGGCTGTAGTCCATTTGATCACGGTAGTTCAAAGCATACCGACATCATGAAAACCCAAGGCCTGAAACAGGCACTAGACAAATATGGTTTTGATGCTGCATTTGGTGGCGCACGACGTGATGAAGAAAAATCACGAGCGAAAGAACGCGTGTATTCATTCCGTGATAAGAACCATCGCTGGGATCCAAAAAACCAACGCCCTGAATTATGGCGTACTTACAACGGTCAAGTGAATAAGGGTGAAAGTATTCGTGTTTTCCCATTATCAAACTGGACTGAATTGGATATTTGGCAATATATCTACCAAGAACAAATCGAAATTGTACCACTTTACCTTGCTGCAAAACGTCCTGTTGTTGAACGTGACGGTGCTTTGATCATGGTTGATGATGATCGCATGAAGCTACAAGAAGGTGAGAAAATAGAAGAGAAAATGGTGCGTTTTAGAACGCTGGGCTGTTATCCACTCACAGGTGCTGTGGAATCTGAAGCATTAACATTGCCTGAAATTATTGAAGAAATGTTACTGGCAACAAGCAGTGAACGACAAGGACGTATGATTGACCATGATTCTTCTGCTTCAATGGAGCAAAAGAAACGTCAAGGTTATTTCTAGGTAGGAGCAGGATAGATGAACAGTCAAATAGCAAATGAATTAGCACAAACAGATATCGAAACCTACTTACACCAACAGCAGCATAAAAGCTTATTACGTTTTTTAACGTGTGGCAGTGTTGATGATGGTAAGAGTAGTCTTATTGGTCGTTTATTACATGATTCGCATCAGATCTATGAAGATCAATTAGCGGCGTTACATGTTGATAGTCAAAAATCAGGTACAACAGGTGAAGCGATTGATTTAGCTTTATTAGTTGATGGCCTTGCTGCTGAGCGCGAGCAGGGTATTACCATTGATGTTGCATACCGTTATTTCTCGACAGCAACACGTAAGTTTATTATTGCAGATACGCCAGGACATGAAGAATACACACGTAATATGGCGACAGGTGCGTCAACGTGTGATCTTGCGGTGATCTTAATCGATGCTCGTAAAGGTGTATTAACGCAAACTAAACGTCATTCGTATATTGCGTCATTATTGGGTATTAAACATTTTGTTGTTGCCATTAATAAAATGGATCTAGTTGATTTTTCTGAGCAGCGCTTTGAAGAAATCAAAGAGGAATACTTAGCTTTTACTGAAAAATTAAACGATATTACGATTGAGTTCACACCGTTATCTGCATTATTGGGCGACAACGTTGTCGATCGTTCTACGCGTACACCTTGGTTCAAGGGACGTACATTATTAGAGTGTTTAGAAGCTGTTGATACATCTGATGATGCACTCGATAAACCATTCCGTTTACCTGTGCAATACGTGAATCGTCCAAACCTTGATTTCCGTGGTTTTGCTGGCACGATTGCAGCTGGTCAAATTAATGTTGGTGATGAAGTTGTCGCTCTGCCGTCTGGTAAATCAAGCACAGTTAAATCGATTGTAACTTTTGATGGTGAACTCTCGTCTGCGCATCAAGATCAAGCTATCACGTTAACACTGACTGATGAAATTGATGTGAGCCGTGGTGATATTCTGGTATCAAAAGCACAACAGCCGATCTTATCTGATTCACTTGTAGCGAATGTTGTATGGATGTCTGATCAAGTTCTTGAGCTAGGTCGTCAATATGATATTAAACTCGCAAGTAAGAAAACCACAGGTCAGTTTACATTGCTCCGTAATAAAGTGGATGTGAATACGTTGGAAGAGTCTGCTGCGACTGAGCTTGCATTAAATGAAATTGGTTTATGTGAGTTAACGCTGACAGAAGCCGTTCCTGCCGACAAGTATCAAGATGTTGCTGATACGGGGAGTTTCATTGTGATTGATCGACTGACTAACGTAACCGTTGGTGCCGGTATGATTGAACAAGTACTCGAGTCGAAAGGAAGTACTCACTCACATGAATTTAGTGAGTTTGAAGCTGAATTGAATGCGTTAGTACGCAAACACTTCCCTAAATGGCAAGCTATCGATATTAGCAAGCTGTAGGATGTTGTTATGAATGTGATACAGGGAAGTATTTTAGTCTCACTAATGATCTTTATTGGTCTACTTATCTCAGGTAAGTTTCGACCATCGAGTTTATTTGGTGGGATGGTAATTTTAGCTTACTTGTCAGGCTTTATTGAAATGCCACAAGTGATGGCTGGATTTACTAATCCTTCTCTTATCACATTAATTTTATTATTATTGATTTCGATTACGATTGAAAAAACACGTTTAATTAGCTGGATCGGTCGACAGTTGTCAACGGGCCGCTTTACAGTTGTGGTTGCTAAACTTGGTATTTCCACTGCCTTATTGTCTTCTTTTACGAACAACACCGCTGTTGTTGCATCATTAATTGGTGCAGTGAAACGTAATAATACCCACGCACCCACTAAATTACTTATTCCACTTTCTTATGCTGCTATTTTCGGTGGCACTTTGACCTTAATTGGTACTTCGACAAACTTGATTGTAAATAGTTTTGTGGTTGATGCTGGCCTACCTTCATTGGGCTTTTTTGAATTTTCTATTATAGGCTTAGCGGGCTTTATGGCAGGGATGGTTGTGCTTATTACCATGAGCCATCGATTACCTGATCACAATCAAGATGATAATGAAGAGTTAGTTTATTTTTTAGAAGCACGCGTAAAAGCGAACTCGGATCTTGTTGGCAAAAGTATTGCTGAGAACAATTTACGGGCGTTAAAACAATTATACCTTGCTGAGATTCAACGAGACGGTGAGGTGATTTGTCCTGTTTGCCCTGAAGAAATACTGCAAGCGAACGATCAGCTATTGTTCTGTGGTGATGTTGATTCAGTCGGTGTCTTGCAAGACATTAAAGGACTGACGTTATTTGGTCAAGGCGAACTAAATGGGCAGCATCTTGTTGAAGTGATTGTCAGTCATTCATCAAAATTAAATGGTTTAACGTTAAAAGAAAGTAAGTTCAGAGAGCATTTCGATTCTGTGGTTGTCGCTATACGTCGTGGTCATAGTCCATTACGTGGCGGTTTAGGTAATGTGCGTTTACGCGCGGGTGATACATTATTATTAGCCCCTGGTGCGGTGTTTAAAAATAGCAAAGACTTGAGTCGTGATTTTGTTGTCGTCAGTGGTTTAGATGTGGCAACACGGTTAAGTGATCATCGTAGTATCACTGTATTAGCAGGCTTTGTTGGTACAATTGCTTTAGCGTTAACAGGTACATTACCGTTATTGAAAGGGTTGGTGATATTTGTATTACTGCTGTGTATGAGCGGCACACTATCACTGCAAGAGATCCGTAGACGTTTACCCGTTGATCTATGGATTGTTGTTGGCAGTGCATTAGCATTATCGAATATGTTACAGACGACTGGCGTATCCGATTTATTAGCGAACTACTTACTCGACGTTTTCAATGGTTGGGGGGTATTAGCTGCATTTATTGCAACTTATCTTGCGACATTATTACTCAGCGAGCTCATTACTAATAATGCAGCTGCAGCTCTCGCGTTTCCAATCGCTTTTAGTTTGGCGCAAAGCTATGGTGTGAGTGAATTACCTTTCATTATGGCGGTTATTTTTGGCGCCAGTGCCAGCTTTATATCGCCTTATGGTTATCAAACCAATTTAATGGTTTATAGCGCTGGAAATTATGCGCTATCAGACTACCTTAAACTCGGTGTACCAACATCGATTGCTTATTCTTCTGTGGTATTAGTAATGATCCCATATGTATTCCCATTTTATCTGTGAGTGTGTAATGACAACAATTATCAAGGAAAGTGATGCTGGCAAAACAGCAACAGACAATATCGTATGGCATCAACATAGTGTTGATAAAGCAGCAAGAGCAGCGAATAAAAAACAGCAGCCCTGTGTATTATGGTTTACTGGCTTAAGTGGTTCAGGTAAATCAACGGTCGCAGGTGCGTTAGAGAATGAATTACATAAAGCGGGTTATCACACTTATCTACTAGACGGTGACAATGTACGTTTTGGCTTATGTGGTGATCTTGGCTTTAGCGATGATGATCGTAAAGAAAATATTCGCAGAGTGGGAGAAGTGGCAAAGTTAATGGTTGATGCGGGTGTTATTGTATTAACTGCATTTATTTCTCCACATCGTCAAGAGCGTGAGCTAGTACGCTCATTGCTTGGTGATAGCGAGTTTATAGAGATCCATGTTGATGCTGATCTTGCAACCTGTGAGCAGCGTGATCCAAAAGGTCTGTATAAAAAAGCCCGTGCAGGGGAGATTAAAAACTTCACCGGTATTGATTCTGTTTATGAGGCTCCAGAGAAACCAGAGCTTTATTTAGACAATGGTAGCAACCCTGTTGCAACGTCTGTCGAGCAAATAATGGCGTATCTGTCACAGCAGGGTCATATTAAGTAGCAGTGTTATAAGTACCATATTAAGAATTAATCGTTTATCAGCAGTCATTTGTAAGCAAGGGAGTCGTAGCGAACACATGGATATATCAATCGATCATTTGGTCAGTCAAGTTAATGATATTGCAGTTGCAGCAGGACAAGAAATATTAACGATTTATCAGCGTGATTTTCATGTTGATATCAAAGATGATAACTCGCCTGTTACAGAAGCTGATGTGGCAGCGAATGATATTATTGTTGCCAGCTTACGTACGATCACCCCTTATATTCCTATTTTGTCAGAAGAGGGGGCAAGCATCCCTTGGGATGAAAGAAAGCAATGGCAGACATTTTGGCTTGTGGATCCACTTGATGGTACGAAAGAATTTATTAAACGTAATGGCGAGTTTACCGTTAATATTGCGTTGATCCATGAGCAGCAGCCAATATTAGGCGTAGTCTATGCTCCGGTATTGGACAGACTCTATTATACCAATAGCGAAGGTGCGTTCTTATTGCATGATGGGGAGACGACTAAATTATCAGTACAACCGATTCCCGATGATGAAACGGTTAAAGTTGTTGGCTCTCGATCGCATGCAAGTCCTGAAATGTCGTTATATTTAACGCGATTTAAAGAGACTGAAGTCATTCCCGTTGGTAGTTCATTAAAGTTTTGTTTGATTGCAGAAGGAAATGCACATTGTTATCCGAGACTTGGACCTACTTGTTGGTGGGATACGGGGGCTGGACATGCAGTGGCTTGTGCAGCAGGGGCAAGTGTTGTGCAGCTTGATGGCACACCTTTGTTATATAACCATCAAGAATCGGTATTGAATCCATTTTTTGTTGTTGCTAAGTCGTGAAACTTACAAAATAAATGGTTGCGTGACTTAAAAAGTAAATGCGTTATGTAAATGACTGGTTAACTCAGCGAAATACTCATTTTTGCTTTCGTGAGGAATGAGTTTAGCAAGCTCATCACCAATATTAGTGAAACGATAATATTTCATTCGTGATGAACGGTTTTTTACTTTCATTGTTAGCTTTTCTTCACCGTAGCTTATTGGTAAATCTTTATCTAACGGTAAGTTCACCATTTCTAATTCATTAGCATGGATAAGGCCGAGTTCTGATAGTGTTAAAAAGCTACTGTAAGGTAGTTTATGCCTGCCTAAATTAATCGACTTAAACTGGGGCTTATTGAATAATAGAAAGCTTTTACCGTTGTTTTGGCAGTTCAACACAATCTTACGATTCGTGTCATACCCTATTTGAGAACTTAAGTTACAAGCAATTTGAAATATTTGGGCTTCACGCTGAGTCATTTGATTCAGTGTACGTAATGACTTCACCGAGAAGCTACCTGAGTGACTTAACTCTAGGGCAAAAATTTTTCCCCATAAGGTCTGCATGTGAGCACCTGAAATATCTTTAGCCATTGACATAAAAGCACTGAGCCAATCAGGGTCGATATTTTCACTCGTGACATCATCACAAAAATTATTTGCACGAACGACAATACTCTCTAAATTTTGTTGTTGTTTTATCTGTTCTTGATTAACACGCTGAATCGCTCTATGTTCAAATGTGGTATGTTTATTTACCGTCAACATACCATCTATGCCTCTATCTTTAGAGACTTGTCTTAACTGCTGAATACTGTTTAAAATATTCGATTCAACTTTATTTATATTGATATCATTTCCGGACATAGCAAAACCTAGCAGTGTATTTTAAGCGAGTGTTAATCAGCCTTTATTTATACCTGATATAGTAATAAAAGTATTGCTTTGGTGTTTAAAAGTGATTGATGGTGAGGAATATTTTATGGTTGTTTATATTTAGATATGATTTTGGGCGAGTTAAGTGAGGATAAATGAATACCGGCTCGCCCATAGCTGAAATGACTTTTAGATATTAGCCTTAATAAGACCAATAACGGTATCTATTTCTGTTGGGTTCATTTCACCATCTTTAACGTATAGAAGCTTACCAGTGGCATCGAGTAAGATGATAGCTGAACTTTTTTCAGTTAAACCCCATTTATTTTTAAGGTCACCGTCTTCATCAAGCACAAAGATAGCATCAGGAAACTCTTCTTTGTTTGATTTAAGTTGGCTAGCAACGATAGCACCTGTTCCCCAAATTGCTTCATCTAAGTTAACAAGTGTCGCTGTATTGTATTTTTCAAATGGGAAATCAGACTCTTTTAGCGCATCGATCATTGGCTCATTGAGTTCTTTTGCTGCAGTACGCCCTGCAATATGTTGAATCAAAATAACCTTATTTTGTAGTTCTGCAGTCGACCATTGACGGTATTCAAATTCACCTTCTACTAAATCGACAAAACCTTTGTCAGCAATTGTCACTTCAGGTAAATTTTCACCTAATGTTAAGCTATGGCTTAACGAGACAAAAGAGGTTAATGATAGGGCGATAGCCGTTAGTATTTTTTTCATTATTTTTATCCTTTTAAACATGAAAGTGATGTGAAAACGTTTCTATGAGAGCGCCAGACTATTAGTTCTATCGCATTACGTATTTTTCACATCTTATTCTATTTGCAAGGAAAGTGTGGCAGAAAAACTCAAATGTGTGGTCAATATAATGATTCGCTAATCAATTTTGTGTTTGAAGAAAGTATTTTATCTAACTTTATTTTTGACCCTGATATAACAGTATATTGGTTTTGATTAATGATGATTTTTTGGCCTTCAACCCCACTGCGACTGTCAATCGTTAACCACACGGGAGATACGCTACCTATACTGTCTGAAGGGTAAAGCATGAAGAGTTCATATTCAGGTGCAAGTTGACTAATCAGTGTTGCTAATAATAATACTTTTTCATCACTGTCTGCTTCATTCGTCTTTAACACACTGATTGGTGAAAAGAAGCTATCGTCATGTTCTTTCCTATCTGGAATAGCGTAAACCCAATGTTGTGCATTTTTTACCGCAGTTGTGAATGATTGCTGCTTGGCGAGTTGTGCCGCGATATCTTTTAAATAAGCCCTATATTCATAAAAAAGCTGAGAGTAATTAGGTCTCACGCAAGGTAAGTCTTCATCATCAGGGTGAACGCAGGGGGTTATTTTTAGGTGATAAAAGGCATCGTTTTGATATTGATTATAAGCTTGCCAAAATAGCTGTGATGAATTGCTCTCATCTTTATTTGTAAATGCGTATTTTATGTTTGTTATTTTATCTTGTTCATCAGGGGTATAAAAATTAATACGTTCAATTGCAAACTCGAGCCTAGGTGTTAAGTAGGTATGGATCGCTTTAATTGGGTAGCTTAATGAAAATGACAGCTTATAACTGTCGAGTAATGATGTTTCGACAATATCAGTATCAAAGAATGATTTTATTTTTAAGTTCTTACCTTCTTTATCTGTCCATTGCCAATTGATTGAAAATGAATTGGTTTCACTATTTGGTAAGCTAATGAGGCTTGAGGAAGCAAGGTTATTACGTTCATCTGTATCGCCTGAAAGAGAGGCCATGACGGGTATCGAGATGAAAATCATTATGCTTGTGGTAATAGATGGCCACAAAGCTGCTTTGTTCAATAAAGAGTTGGGCATTTAATGAATCTCTGAAAACGAACGATTCACTAAGCTTGGTAGAAAATGTGATTGATATCAAAAAAAATACAGAATAAATTTTGTTATCAACCACACCTGTTCTTAATTATTATGACTATTAGGCGACACTTTTATGTGTAATAAAAGTGGATTACCAGCCTTTTACGATAGCATTGTTAAATAATTTCTTCGCTTCGTCATATACTTCTTGAGTTTGGAACGCAGCAACAAACTGTTTTACTTTTTCTGAATCTTTATTGTCATTACGCGCAACAATTAAGTTTACGTATGGAGATTCTTTATCTTCAACAAAGATGCCATCTTTAGTTGGTGATAAACCAATTTTTGTTGCGAATGTTGTATTGATAACCGCAATAGTTACATCTTGTAAGTTACGCGCTAATAAAGCAGCTTCTAATTTTACAATTTCAACACCAAATGGGTTTGCAATAATATCTAACTCTGTTGCTTTAATACCTGCGCCAGCTTTAAGTGAAATGATACCTTGCTGTTCAAGTAGTAGTAATGAACGACCTAAGTTTGTTGGATCATTCGGTACCGCAATTTTGTTGCCTTCTTTTAGCTCATCAACCGTTTTGATTGATGAAGAGTAAGCTGCAATTGGATAAACAAATGTATTTGCTACAGATGTAATATCATAACCACGTTGTTCAATTTGTGCGTCTAGGTAAGGCTTATGCTGGAAAGCATTGACGTCAATACTGCCTTCTTCTAATGCACGGTTAGGAGTTACATAATCGGTGAAAGTAACAATTTCGATATCGAGATTGTATTTTTCTTTTGCGATTGTTTTTGCAATTTCAACTACTTCAGCTTCAGGACCTGCCATCGCACCGACTTTTAATACACTTGACTCTTTGTCGCCACTACATGCACTTAATAGAACACTTGATGCGATTGCTGTTACTGATACTAATTTTTTTATTGAAAAATCCATGATTATTATTTCCTTGAGTAGTTAAAATTTATTATCTGTGGTCGACTTTACTGACTAAGCGCTCACCAAATGATTGGATAATCTGTACGATAATGACAAGTAAGATAACGGTGATTAAAATAATTGACGGGTTAAAACCGATATAACCATGTTGAATCCCCACATCACCTAAGCCACCGCCACCAACAGTACCGGCCATTGCAGAGTAGTTAACGAGCGTGACTAACGTGATTGTAACGCTGTTGATAATACCTGGCATTGCTTCTGGAATGAGCACTTTCATTATAATTTGTAGTGGCGTTGCACCCATTGTTTGTGCTGCTTCTACCAAACCCGTTGGAACATCTAATAAAGCCCCTTCTATTAATCGTGCAATGAACGGAATTGAAGCCACTGTTAATGGAACAATCATTGCGCCAGTACCGATTGACGAGCCAACAATTAAACGCGTAAAGGGAATAATAGCGACAAGTAAAATAATGAAAGGCACTGAACGACCGACATTTACAATCACACTTAATACGTTGTTTAATTTTTTGTTTTCTAAAATACCGTTAGCTTTTGTTACGTGCAGTAAAATACCTGTCGGCATACCAAGTAAACAAGCGATTGCAGCAGATATACCAACCATTACAAGTGTTTCGATGGTTGCGGTAAAAAGTAAATTAATCATTTGCTCAGTCGACATAACCGATAACCTCTACATTAACTGCGTGTTGTTGAAAAAACGCTTTTGCAGCGACTGTGTTTTCTTTATTACCAATCAACTCTGCTAGCATATAGCCAAATTTGATGCCGCCTGCAAATTCAATATCTGCACTTAGGATGTTCACATCAACGTTTAGTGTTCGACTAACTTCAGAAATAACGGCAGAGTCAACACTGTTACCTGTGAAGCCTAAACGTACTAACGGCATTGAGTTATCTGTTCTATTTAACGAAAGACGTTGCTTGTATTCATCCGGAATTTCAAGGTTAATCGTTGCTTCGATAAATATTTGCGCTAACTCTGTTTCTGGATTCGCGAAAAAGTTAGCAACGGTGTTTTGTTCAATTAATTCGCCTTTATCAATAATCGCTACTTTATGGCAAATATTTTTTACTACTTCCATCTCATGTGTGATGAGTAGGATCGTTAAACCTAAGCGCTCATTAATATCTTTTAATAACGCTAAAATTGATTTTGTTGTACTTGGATCCAGTGCTGATGTTGCTTCGTCACACAGTAATACTTTAGGTTCAGATGCTAACGCTCGTGCAATCGCAACACGTTGTTTCTGACCACCACTTAATTCAGAAGGGTAGGCGTTATGCTTTGTCGCTAAACCAACTAATTCAAGAAGAGGTGCGATTTTATTTTTAATTTCATTTTTATCAATACCAGCTAATTCAAGTGGTAGTGCAACGTTATCAAACACGGTGCGTGATGATAATAAGTTGAAGTGTTGAAATATCATGCCTATTTGGCGTCTTGCAGCACATAGCTCTGCTTTACTTAATTGGGTTAATTCCACACCATCAAGTTGAATTGAACCTGATGTTGGTGTTTCAAGTAAATTAACACAACGTATTAATGTACTTTTACCAGCACCTGATGAACCAATTACACCGAATATTTCACCTTTATTAACGTTTAAGTTAACGTCTTTCAAGGCATAAACAGGCTTATCTGTAGTTTCAAATATTTTATTTATATTTGCTAGTTTGATCATTTCAACGCCTAAAATGAAAAGTAAGAATTAATATATAAGGTTAGATATTAATTCTTTATTTATAAGTAATAACTGGATACATATGCTAAATAGTTCATCACTCAAAGTCAATGGACTTTTTTACATCTAGACGTCTAAACGTTCTTTTATATCATTCTGGGTAGTAAAAGTCGGATGAAAGATTAAAAAGGTATCGATTGCGAAATTTTGATGACATGAAATAATGGCTGATTGAATTCAATAGATAAGTAAAGGTTGAAAATAATGGCAACTCCAGCTGTGTTTTTAGATCGTGATGGCGTAATTAATAAAGATAAAGGTTATGTGTCACAAATTGATGATTTTGAGTTTATTGACGGCAGTATTGAAGCGATGCAGTTATTAAAGCAGCATGGCTACTTACTTGTTGTGATCACTAATCAGTCCGGTATTGCACGTGGTTATTATACCGAAGATGAATTTATGACGTTAACCGAATGGATGGATTGGTCGCTGGCTGATCGTGGTGTTGATCTTGATGGTATTTATTTTTGTCCTCATCATCCAGAAAAAGGCATTGGTGATTATAAGCAAGATTGTTTATGTCGTAAGCCAAATACGGGGATGTTAGATAGTGCAGCGGAAGAACTTGATATTGATTTTGCTAACTCGTATTTAGTGGGTGATAAATTATCAGATATTCAAGCGGGTAAAAAGTCACAACTTAAAGCAAACTACTTGGTATCGACAGGTAAAGTATTGTGTGAAAAAGGCGCTGAAGAAGCAGATGGTGTATTTGCTGACTTATTATCAGCGGCTAAATTAATAGTAAATGGATACTAACTGTTCATTATTTGAGCGTTTTAGATTTATTTTATAAAATGACTTGCGATTAAAGCTCGGATCTCTATAATCGCTCCTCACTGACACGGCAACAGTCGTTCGGTATGTTCTTTAACAATTTATTCAAGCAATCTGTGTGAGTACTTACAGAGATATAATGACCAAAAATTATATCAATGTAATTATGAACATTAAATTAAATCGAAAGATTTGGTTTTATAAACAACAAACCTCGGTTTGTTGTTGAAGTACAGAATTCATTGAGCCGACTTGATACTTATTATCAGTAATGATTTTAGGCATCAGTCAAAAAAACTTTTAATTGAAGAGTTTGATCATGGCTCAGATTGAACGCTGGCGGTAGGCTTAACACATGCAAGTCGAGCGGAAACGAAGAATAGCTTGCTATTCTGGCGTCGAGCGGCGGACGGGTGAGTAATGCTTGGGAATCTGCCTAGTCGAGGGGGACAACAGTTGGAAACGACTGCTAATACCGCATACGACCTACGGGTGAAAGGGGGCCTCTTCTTGAAAGCTCTCGCGACTAGATGAGCCCAAGTGGGATTAGCTTGTTGGTGAGGTAAGAGCTCACCAAGGCGACGATCCCTAGCTGGTCTGAGAGGATGATCAGCCACACTGGAACTGAGACACGGTCCAGACTCCTACGGGAGGCAGCAGTGGGGAATATTGCACAATGGAGGAAACTCTGATGCAGCCATACCGCGTGTATGAAGAAGGCCTTCGGGTTGTAAAGTACTTTCAGCGAGGAGGAAAGGTAAGTAGTTAATAACTGCTTACTGTGACGTTACTCGCAGAAGAAGCACCGGCTAACTCCGTGCCAGCAGCCGCGGTAATACGGAGGGTGCAAGCGTTAATCGGAATTACTGGGCGTAAAGCGCATGCAGGCGGTTTGTTAAGCGAGATGTGAAAGCCCCGGGCTCAACCTGGGAACTGCATTTCGAACTGGCAAACTAGAGTTCTTGAGAGGGTGGTAGAATTTCAGGTGTAGCGGTGAAATGCGTAGAGATCTGAAGGAATACCAGTGGCGAAGGCGGCCACCTGGCAAGTAACTGACGCTCAGATGCGAAAGCGTGGGTAGCAAACGGGATTAGATACCCCGGTAGTCCACGCCGTAAACGATGTCTACTCGGAGTTTGGTTCCTTGAGAACTGGGCTCTTAAGCTAACGCATTAAGTAGACCGCCTGGGGAGTACGGCCGCAAGGTTAAAACTCAAATGAATTGACGGGGGCCCGCACAAGCGGTGGAGCATGTGGTTTAATTCGATGCAACGCGAAGAACCTTACCTACTCTTGACATCCATAGAACTTTTCAGAGATGAATTGGTGCCTTCGGGAACTATGAGACAGGTGCTGCATGGCTGTCGTCAGCTCGTGTTGTGAAATGTTGGGTTAAGTCCCGCAACGAGCGCAACCCTTATCCTTATTTGCCAGCACGTAATGGTGGGAACTCTAAGGAGACTGCCGGTGATAAACCGGAGGAAGGTGGGGACGACGTCAAGTCATCATGGCCCTTACGAGTAGGGCTACACACGTGCTACAATGGCGCATACAAAGGGCTGCAAACCAGCGATGGTAAGCGAATCCCATAAAGTGCGTCGTAGTCCGGATTGGGGTCTGCAACTCGACCCCATGAAGTCGGAATCGCTAGTAATCGTGAATCAGAATGTCACGGTGAATACGTTCCCGGGCCTTGTACACACCGCCCGTCACACCATGGGAGTGGGCTGCACCAGAAGTCATTAGCTTAACCTTCGGGAGGGCGATGACCACGGTGTGGTTCATGACTGGGGTGAAGTCGTAACAAGGTAGCCCTAGGGGAACCTGGGGCTGGATCACCTCCTTACGTAAAGTTGTTAATTTTTGTAAGTGCCCACACAAATTGCTTGAATAGAAACGTTAAAGACAATCTTATGAAAATAAGATAACGATTGGGATGAAATCCAGTCGTAGAAAGTAAATTGTGTCCCGTTCGTCTAGAGGCCTAGGACACCGCCCTTTCACGGCGGTAACACGAGTTCAAATCTCGTACGGGATACCACTTTTCTTTCTGATTAAAAATCAAAGCTAAGCAACAATGTTTATCTTTGCTTTTTAGCAAATTGCTCTTTAAAAATTTGGAAAGCTGAATAAATAAAGAAGTTCTTAAAACACGTTATTACTTAGGTAATAACAATATAGTGTTCTTGAGTATTCTTGAGGCGAAAAAAACTAGATAATACCTAGTTATTTCAATTGTACGGTCGACTTTAGATTGTATGGTTAAGTGACTAAGCGTATACGGTGGATGCCTAGGCAGTCAGAGGCGATGAAGGACGTGTTAATCTGCGTTAAGCTGTGGGGAGTTGATAAAAAGCGTTAATCCACAGATTTCCGAATGGGGGAACCCACTCTACTTTGTAGAGTATCGTAACGTGAATACATAGCGTTACGAAGCGAACCGGGAGAACTGAAACATCTAAGTACCCCGAGGAAAAGAAATCAATAGAGATACCCTTAGTAGCGGCGAGCGAACGGGGTCTAGCCCTTAAGCAGTTTGGAAGTTAGTGGAAGATTCTGGAAAGTTTCACGATACAGGGTGATAGTCCCGTACATGAAAACGACCTTACTGTGAAATCGAGTAGGACGGCACACGTGATATGCTGTTTGAATATGGGAGGACCATCTTCCAAGGCTAAATACTACTGACTGACCGATAGTGAACCAGTACCGTGAGGGAAAGGCGAAAAGAACCCCTGTGAGGGGAGTGAAATAGAACCTGAAACCGTATACGTACAAGCAGTGGGAGCAGACTTGTTCTGTGACTGCGTACCTTTTGTATAATGGGTCAACGACTTAATTTCAGTAGCAAGGTTAAGCGAATAGCGGAGCCGTAGGGAAACCGAGTGTTAACTGCGCGAATAGTTGCTGGGATTAGACCCGAAACCCGGTGATCTAGCCATGGGCAGGTTGAAGGTTGAGTAACATCAACTGGAGGACCGAACCGACTAATGTTGAAAAATTAGCGGATGACTTGTGGCTGGGGGTGAAAGGCCAATCAAACCGGGAGATAGCTGGTTCTCCTCGAAAGCTATTTAGGTAGCGCCTCGCGTCTAACTATTGGGGGTAGAGCACTGTTAAGGCTAGGGGGTCATCCCGACTTACCAACCCTTTGCAAACTCCGAATACCAATAAGTTCAATCGCGGGAGACACACGGCGGGTGCTAACGTCCGTCGTGGAAAGGGAAACAACCCAGACCGTCAGCTAAGGTCCCAAAGTGTATGTTAAGTGGGAAACGATGTGGAAAGGCTCAGACAGCCAGGAAGTTGGCTTAGAAGCAGCCATCTTTTAAAGAAAGCGTAATAGCTCACTGGTCGAGTCGGTCTGCGCGGAAGATTTAACGGGGCTAAACATACCACCGAAGCTACGGATGCAAGACTTGTTCTTGCATGGTAGAGGAGCGTTCTGTAAGCCGTTGAAGGTGAGTTGAGAAGCTTGCTGGAGGTATCAGAAGTGCGAATGTTGACATGAGTAACGATAATGGGGGTGAAAAACCTCCACGCCGAAAGACCAAGGGTTCCTGTCCAACGTTAATCGGGGCAGGGTGAGTCGACCCCTAAGGCGAGGCCGAAAGGCGTAGTCGATGGGAAACTGGTTAATATTCCAGTACTCACTTATATTGCGATGGGGTGACGGAGAAGGTTAGGCTAGCATGGCGATGGTTGTCCATGT
Organism: Moritella sp. 24; assembly: GCF_018219155.1. Lineage (NCBI taxonomy): Bacteria > Pseudomonadati > Pseudomonadota > Gammaproteobacteria > Alteromonadales > Moritellaceae > Moritella > Moritella sp. 24. Next base: position 733,517 of record NZ_CP056123.1, read on the forward strand.
TTAAGGTTGTAGGCTGTATTCTTAGGCAAATCCGGGAATACATTAAGGCTGAGAACTGATGACGAGTCTCTACGGAGATGAAGTAGTTGATACCCGGCTTCCAGGAAAAACCTCTAAGCTTCAGATATAAGAGAATCGTACCCCAAACCGACACAGGTGGTTAGGTAGAGAATACTAAGGCGCTTGAGAGAACTCGGGTGAAGGAACTAGGCAAAATGGTACCGTAACTTCGGGAGAAGGTACGCCAATGATGGTGAAGGACTTGCTCCGTAAGCTATTGTTGGTCGCAGAGAAATGGTGGCTGCAACTGTTTATTAAAAACACAGCACTGTGCAAAATCGAAAGATGACGTATACGGTGTGACGCCTGCCCGGTGCCGGAAGGTTAATTGATTGGGTTAGACTTAGGTCGAAGCTCATGATCGAAGCCCCGGTAAACGGCGGCCGTAACTATAACGGTCCTAAGGTAGCGAAATTCCTTGTCGGGTAAGTTCCGACCTGCACGAATGGCGTAATGATGGCCACGCTGTCTCCACCCGAGACTCAGTGAAATTGAAATCGCTGTTAAGATGCAGTGTACCCGCGGCTAGACGGAAAGACCCCGTGAACCTTTACTATAGCTTGGCACTGAACATTGAACCTACATGTGTAGGATAGGTGGGAGACTGTGAAACATTGTCGCTAGATGATGTGGAGTCTATCTTGAAATACCACCCTTGTACGTTTGATGTTCTAACGTAGGTCCCTTATCGGGATTGCGGACAGTGTCTGGTGGGTAGTTTGACTGGGGCGGTCTCCTCCCAAAGAGTAACGGAGGAGCACGAAGGTTGGCTAAACATGGTTGGACATCATGTGGTTAGTGCAAAGGCATAAGCCAGCTTAACTGCGAGACAGACACGTCGAGCAGGTACGAAAGTAGGTCTTAGTGATCCGGTGGTTCTGAATGGAAGGGCCATCGCTCAACGGATAAAAGGTACTCCGGGGATAACAGGCTGATACCGCCCAAGAGTTCATATCGACGGCGGTGTTTGGCACCTCGATGTCGGCTCATCACATCCTGGGGCTGAAGTTGGTCCCAAGGGTATGGCTGTTCGCCATTTAAAGTGGTACGCGAGCTGGGTTTAGAACGTCGTGAGACAGTTCGGTCCCTATCTGCCGTGGGCGTTTGAGAATTGAGAGGAGCTGCTCCTAGTACGAGAGGACCGGAGTGGACGAACCACTGGTGTTCGGGTTGTTATGCCAATAGCATTGCCCGGTAGCTAAGTTCGGAACTGATAACCGCTGAAAGCATCTAAGCGGGAAGCAGGCCTCGAGATGAGTTCTCACTGGGACTTTAAGTCCCCTGAAGGGCCGTTGGAGACTACAACGTTGATAGGCAAGGTGTGTAAGTGCTGTGAGGCATTGAGCTAACTTGTACTAATTACCCGTGAGGCTTAACCATACAAATTAAAGTATGATTAATTGAAATATCGACTTAAGAATTGATTGAACACTAGTATTTATCGAAAGATAGGTTTTAAAGACTTCTTTATTTATAGCTTTTCAGATTTTAGAGATACATTTTGAAAGCAACTAGATTTGCTTGGTGACCATAGTGTTACGGTACCACCTGATCCCATTCCGAACTCAGTAGTGAAACGTAATAACGCCGATGGTAGTGTGGGGCTTCCCCATGTGAGAGTAGGGCATCGCCAAGCGCCACTTTTAATTCAAGACGAAGTCTTGGATAAGAAATTGTCGAAAGACAGAAAGAATAGACTGATAACATCAGCACAGATTGTGCGGAGCGGTAGTTCAGTTGGTTAGAATACCGGCCTGTCACGCCGGGGGTCGCGGGTTCGAGTCCCGTCCGCTCCGCCAACAAATAAAAAAAGCCTGAATCTTATGATTCAGGCTTTTTTTATGCCTGAAATTTGATTTGAAAGAAATACGGTTGTGCGGAGTAATTGTTCTTATGAATACTACTCAGGCGGTTAGGGTAACTATGCCGTTATATTGGGTGCTGATTTATAGCAAGCCGTCCCTGGCTCTAGAGCTATATTTTAGCGAGCGATCTTGGATAGTTTCGATGATCAGCAATATCACAAGCGAGCAGATTTATTTCGCTCTCTGATAATGAAGTAAAGCTTGTATCCACATTACAGCATTCTGCAAGTTGCTCATGCGATAAATTGAATAGCTTATATATAATTTGATCGGCGACGGTCAATGCTGAGGATGCTTTGACTATCTCTGCTCGTGCATATTGCTGACCCTCGAATGAAACGTCATAGGCTCGTAGAGATACATCTTTACCTGGTATTTGCTGTGCTCCAAATAAAGGCTTACCTGCGATTGTTGCGTTGGTAAAGTTAGGTATAAATTGTGTTATATGATTAATTGCTTTTTGGGTGCGATCATCTGACTCTTGCTTATCCCAACCTTGTACTAATTTATTGATGAAACTTTTATCTAATTTAGGCTGTGCACTACTATCTGTACTTTTAGCGAGTCCATTTTTAAATAGCGTTATCTCTTCGGTCATACCATGTAGTTGAAAATAGCCATTTGGATAAGGAGTTAATTGTGCCATACCCTGTGGAGTGCCTCGTTCGCCGTGGAAGATTACTTCTGGCCAACGCTCACTTTGCTCCCAATGTGTTATGTATGCAGCTTTAAACTCTACCATACGTTCTTTAGGTGTATCGGCCATGTCGTCAATGACACCTGTTCTGTATCCACATGCGTTAATTAAATAATCAACTTCAGTCGTTGTTTGCTTTCCATTTTCGGTATGGGTAATAAGCCATGTGTTTTTCGCACTATAATTAACGCAAGTTACTTTATTGTTCGTTAGTAATTTACAAGTGGGTGATGCTTGTAAACTTAGTTCTGTACTTGCCGCTATTCGGAATAGGCTTAAGCCATATTCTTGAACCATTAGGAGTGGATACTTGATGGTCTCTAAATCGAGCGTTTTAGCTAGTGGGATCATCCAGTCAGAAAAATCAGTAATTTTGTCTGGCTGTGATTTATTTTTAAGTCGCTCGATATCTTCTCGGCTGAACATTTTGTAATAATCATCTGGATCGCCCAGCACATTATTACTTTCATCTGTTTGAATGAGATCTTTATAGCGTTGCTTTAGAAGTTCAAGTCTTGGCAATAAATGTTCAATATTACTCGCATCGCGCTGAGGTATTGCAATAACCGTAGGGCGCTTATTAATGCAGTGAGGGTATATTTTCATTGTCGCAATAGATTGATCGAGAAGAGTAAAACATTGCTCATTCGAAATGTCGGGGTATAAGTTACCGCCTGCATGGAGATGACAAACTGGTGGGCCATTAACTAAGCTGGAACCCTCTTCAAATAAGGTCACATTGATATCGAGGCCTGTTAAACGTAATGCGATGGTGCTTCCTGCAATACCACCGCCAATAACAGCTATACGTTTTGATTTTAATATTGAAAGACAATTATCATTCATTAGACTTAGTTACATATAAATAATGAGATTATTTTTATTATGCCAAGTATTAGGAGCTGAATGAAACTTATTTTTAATTAAAATTACATTATCCCCATGAACTAACGTATTTTTAGGCTTAAATAGGCTTGTTATCCTAGTGCTAACCAAAATCCGACGAAAATCATAAGTGAGCCTGCAATCTTATTTAATAGTCGTACATTATTACTTTTCTGTAAGAAAAGGCGCAGAGTTTGTCCGCCACTTGCATACATCAATAAACAAGAGAACTCCGTTATAATGATGATAGCGACCAGCACTGATAATTGTGGGCTTAACGCTTGCTCTGGGTTAATAAAAGGTGGCAGTAATGAAATCATAAATACCCAGCCTTTTGGGTTTGCGATAGCTGTGATGAAGCCTTGGCTTGCCAGTTGTAGCGGTTTCATATTCGTTTTGCTACCTGCGCTATCTGAAATCGCTAATTTACCTTTCGAACGCCACATTTGAATGCCTAAATAGATAAGGTAGCCACCGCCAAGGTATTTGAGTGTTGCAAATGCACTTGGGTATTTCAGCATAATCGTAGCTACACCAATAACAGCGAGAATTGCAACTAAGGCCACACCAAGTAGTTCACCCCACATCATATGCATACTGCGCTTAACACCAATTGTCATGCCAAGAGTCATTGCTAGTGTCATGCACATTCCTGGAGTAACCGAAACAAAGAAAAAGGTTGGAATAAAAAGTGCGAGGAGTTGTAAATCTATGGCAGACATTGAGTAAACTTTGTTAATGGAATGAATAATGATAATACCATTGTTCGCTTTATTTTCATTATTCTATTGAGGAGCGAATATAAATTAGCCGTTTTTAACGAGGTAAACTTAATACAGCGAATGATTTTTAAATTAACGAAAGTATAGGTTTAAAAATTAATCCTTAAGCCTATACTTACAACCACAGCAATTGTATTTTGAATCCAGACTGGAACCACGCTTTAATGATAAAATTTATTACTTCTCCGCAAGACATGCGATTATCTGATGTTGAAACTGCACAGTATGATCAAATCGTAGATTATGTTACTGAAATTAGCTTAAATTTAATGGCTGTTAAAGTTACTAACCGACCTGAAGATTTTCTTGGCTGGTGTAATGAATTATACAACTATGCGCGTTACGGTATTAACATGGAGTTGCTGGATGCAAAACATGAAAAACCGTTGCAAAAATTACTGCAATTATTAGAAAAATCGATTACTTGCCGTCAAGTTAAAACATCTCGTATTACGCCTTGGCCTTTCCTTAAAAGCTTCATTTTAGATCAAGGTGAGCGTCAAGCTTTACCTGAGCGTTTACGTTTACTTAATTACATTAGCTCTATTCGAGTTAGTCCACTTGCAGATATGTCAGAGCTTGAACGCTTAGCTTTTGCTGGCAAGCATCTTTCTGCTCATGAACCTGCTAAATTCGATTTTGATGTCGAGTTATTTGGTAGTACTCGTGGTGCTAAAGGTTTCCACGAGTTATTACAGCATACTCCTAATTTACTTGATGATGCGCTATCTGTTATTCCACTAGAAGGCGAAGTGACAGAAGCGAATTATAAAGAGTTTGTTAAACTCTATACGGCAGCCTTTGCAACCTTAGATAAAGGTAAAGCGGGCTTGTTTGTTGCAACTCGTTTATTAGCAATGCGTCGACCAGACGTATTTATGGTACTAACAGCATCAAAAGTGGATGCACTTTGCCAAGGTTTTGGTTTAGTGAAACTGAATGCGACAGACTTCTCTCGTTATTGGGTTGATATTATCGAAGCCATTCACCGCCAGCCTTGGTTTAAGTCAGCAGCACCACAAGATGCAACTGAGTTAGAGCTATGGAATAATCGTGTTGTTTTATTTGATTTCTTTTTCTTTGTAGACGCTGAGTTTGCTGGTAAATCTAATTATTTAAAACTGAAGAATAAGCCAGTTGTTGTGCGTAGTGCTACAGGCGGCCGAACGCGAGCGCCGGGTGCAGTACGTCAAAAACGAACAAAAGAAAGTGCGACAGAAGCGGTAGACCGCTTATTAGCTGAACCTGATTTACCTTCTTACCTACAAGGTAAGCGTGACTCAATGATTACTGAAGTTGAGAAAGGTAAGAGTGCGACTGAAGTTATGCAGTTAATTCGTGCTATTTTTGGTTAAGTTTAATTAACTAATTAAAAATGCGGGTATAAAAAAGGCTTCAATTAAGAAGCCTTTTTAGTATCTGTATATGTGCGTTTAATTAAAGACTAATTAAACCTACAGCTTGTAGAAATACAATTGCAATTGCTACTGGTGATAAGTAACGTAGGCAGAAGATAACCGCTTTATAAGCGCCCTCAGATAAACCAAACTCTTCACGAGTAACTTTCTCATTAACAACCCAACCAACGAGTACGGCAGTGAATAGACCTGCAAGTGGTAGCATGATGTTTGCTGTTAATTTATCTAACGCATCGAAGAAGTTTAGACCCATCACAACATCTTGAGCCCAAGGCGCACCACTCAGTGAGAATACTGTTAGAAGTGATAAACCCCAAATAGTACAACCTGCTACGATCGTTGCTTTCGCACGGCTTAAACCAAGACGTTCGTTTAAGTATGCTACTGGTGATTCAAGCAGTGCGATCACAGACGTGAATGCAGCAAATGTCACCATGATGAAGAATAGCGTACCAAATAATGTGCCTAGTGGCATTTGACCAAACGCGATAGGTAACGATACGAATAGTAGACCTGGGCCTGCAGAAGGTTCCATGCCGTTCGCAAATACGATTGGGAAAATAGCCATACCTGCGATAAGTGCTACTGCTGTATCCATGATCGCGATATAGATAGACGTTTTCGCGATCGATGTACCTTCTGGCATGTATGCGCCATAAACCATCATGATACCTGATGATAAACTTAGCGTGAAGAATGCATGGCCAAGTGCAGTTAATACACCATCAATAGACAACTTAGAGAAATCTGGTGAGAACATGAATTGTGCAGCTTCACCAAAGTTACCTGTTGCTGCTGCATAAACCATGATGATAGTTAATAACACAAACAGTAATGGCATTAGATAGGTTACTGCTTTTTCTAAACCAGCATTAACACCACGGATCAATACTGCCATAGCAGCGACAATGGTAATTGAAGCCCATAGGATCAATTGTGTTGTGTCTGTGATTAGACCGGTGAATAACGCGCCGATTTCATCTTTATGTGATACTTCAGAACCTGCTGTTGCAAGGAAGTCGCCGCTCATGCCAAAGAAGATATAAGCTGCTGCCCAACCTGCGATAACAATATAGAAGCTTAGAATAAGTGAGCCTGCGATAACGCCTGATGCACCTAGTAGAGACCAAATGCCTGAACCGCCAGATTCCTTGGCAATCGTTGCTGAAGCATTTGCTGGAGATGTACGAGCTCGTTTACCAATCATTACCTCTGCCATCATAACAGGGATACCAATCAGTAGAATACAGAATAGGTAAACAAGTACAAATGCACCGCCACCATTTTCGCCCATAATATAAGGGAACTTCCAAAGGTTACCTAAACCTACAGCTGCGCCCGCTGCTGCAAGTACGTATTTAAATTCGCTAGACCAGCGATTATCAATAGTTGTGTTTGTTGTCATTTTCCCATCCTGGGTTGTGTTCATATAGTTATGTACATACTAATAACATATTAAAAACACCGATATAAGGACTTTAATTAGATGATAACTCTAAAATGGCCGTTATTTATTTAGTTAACGCTTACATATTAAGCATTGGCAGTTTAAGGCTTCAGAAGTTTTGTTAAGGGTGGTGTTAAATGCTTATATTTTAACTCTGTGCTTTATATTGCAGTTTTTTACTATATTTGCTTGGTAGGGCTGTCGTTTGTGTGTTTTTTATTCTAGGTAAGAATGAGGACGTTGGAATGGTTAGAAAGTAATAAACCCGAATTAGCGTCCTAATTCGGGTTTATTGGTATTCTTTAACTTATATAATCGAGAATAAATTAAGCTGTCGCAGCTACTTTCGATAATGTTTTAGATAAGTTTTTGATATACGTATTTGTTAGTGTTTCAAATTCAACTTTAACAACAGGTTTTAAACCAATACCAGCAAGACTAGGTAGTGGAATGGTAAGTACAGCATCTGTTAACAAGGTAATATCACAGCCAGTGCTTGTTTCAGTCAGGATCCATTTACCTGATACTTTAGCGCTATTATTTGCTGTATCACGAGATTCCCAAAAAATAGATTTATCCGCTGCATTGCTTGTGTATTCACATGCATAAATTGTTTGAAGCTGAATAGGACCTAGGCCAATTTTTTTCATTTCCCAACGGTAAGTATTTGTTGCTTCTTCGATCAGGTTTTCTAGATCTGGAAAATGGCTAGTAGAAGCTGGTACGTCAGATAAAAGGTTAAAAACTGTATCTATATCTGCAGGTACTGTAAATTTTTTATTTAGTTGAATTTTTACGTCGAAAGCCATTTCAAGTATTCCTTTATTAAATAATAGTGTTAAATATTCTAGGCTTAACTGCACTAGAGTTATAATTTCATTGCGCTTACATTGCACCAGATGAATATTGTTGTCAAGAATGACGTATCGATTTTGAGGTATATAATATGGCTGTTTTCACTTACAACCGTTAATCGTAAATATCGTTATAATAATGTTGATATCAACATTATTATATTGTTTTAGTGACGTTACGCTTGCTTTATATAACGTTGAGATTCGAATTTATAGCTATCGTTGAGCAGGTCTGTAAGATAATACTGGTCTAATGTTTGTAGGAAAGCATCCACACCTGTTTCTAATACTTTCTTCAATTGACTAATTGGCACTACATCACTATCACTTGCATTGACATCGATACCTTTTAAATTATGCTCAAGCGCTCTAACAAGCTGACCTATATTAATTTCTGCTGCTGGTTTTGCTAACCATATGCCGCCATTTTTACCTCTCGACGATTCTATGTAATCGAGAGCTGATAAATGCGCGATTACTTTCGCAATATGATTTCGAGAAGCATCATACACATTAGCGACTTCTGCAGAACTGGAACGTTGCCCTTTTGGAAGGGTGGATAAATACATTAATGTGCGTATACCAAAATCTGTATAAGTTGTTATCTTCACTTTAGTCACCATTGAAAATGTTGTCGTAGGTTAATTATGCGAACATTACTCTAGAAATTTATACCAACTCTTTTTCTTGTTTAATCATGATGGCTTCTTCTGAATGCTCTTTAAGAAAGCGCTTAAAGCCTTCGAGTAATTCTCGAGGATGACTAAATTGACAGTAAGTGACGGGGTAGTCTTGATCTAATTCTTTTAAAAGTGGGCTTTTGATCGGCGCACCTCGCCAAACTGCAAAAAATACCGGTTTAGGGTGTATTGAACTCAAATTATAAGAAAGTTCGTATGCGTCACTGTCGTTAGAAGAGGTATGAATATAAAGCAGCGCATCAACAACCGATAATAAACGTAATCGATAATGGCGATAATTAGCGGGAGTAAAGATAATACCGGTCTGTCGCTGAAATGCTTGTTGGTAATCATCCTGCTCTTCACTTAAATTGAAAGGAAGGAATTCAAGATTATCAATGTTATGTTGTAAGAAGGTAATAACATTATCTAAAATCTTTAAGTGGTCTTTATGAATATCCCCCACATCTTGTTTGACTAATAGTTTCATTTTGATTCCCTTTCCTGACGATCGTTAAAATCGGTTATTAGGAGTACAGTTATACGCGGAACAATTAGAAATATTAATCAAGAGCTTGAGTTATTTTCGTCTAGATTCCGTATTGGTTAAAAAGTATTAAAAACTGGAATCTAGACTCATGTATTAGACTTGTCTATTCAATAGGATAAAGTTTATCAAGTGCGATCGATAATCCATTTTCAGTGACGATTCTGACATGGTCCCGACGTAGTTTTCTAGGTTCATTAACACCACAGGAATGAGCGATTAAACCGACCCCGTAATGAATGTATTTATTATAATTTGCAACTCGTTGTGCTTTATCTTTAATGTCTAGGCCTTCTTGTAATTTCGGGTTGTGGGTTGTAATACCTGTAGGGCAAGTATTCTTGTTACATTGCAATGCTTGGATGCAACCTAATGCGAACATGTTGCCACGTGCTGAGACGATAAAATCAGCTCCGATTGCTAAACCCCAAGCTACTTTCGATGGTGTAATGAGTTTTCCTGATGCAATTACTTTGACTTGATCGCGTAAGTTATATTTTTCCAACATATTAATCAGTAAAGGTAAGCTCTCTTTTAGGGGGAGCCCAACGTAGTCGATGAGTGGTTGCGGTGCAGCGCCGGTACCACCGTCGGCACTATCGAGTGTCATAAAGTCGGGGGCTGATTCAGCTCCTCGTTGTAATATCTCTACGAATAGATCATCTAGCCATTGAGTATGACCTAACACAAATTTAAAGCCGACAGGTTTGCCTGTTACTTCTCGTATTCGAGCGACCATATTAAGAATATCATCGATACTTTTTATTTCAGGGTGGGCATTTGGACTAATTGAATCTTCGCCTACCGGAATACCTCTAATTTCAGCTATTTCAGGTGTGACTTTTTTACCTGGTAAGATCCCTCCTTTACCTGGTTTTGCACCTTGGCTTAGCTTGATTTCGAACATTTTAACTTGTTCAATCTCGGCAATCGCTTTCAGTTTTTCATCACTTAAATGGCCATTTTCATCACGAACGCCGTATTTTGCTGTACCAATTTGATAAACAATATCTGCACCGCCAGCAAGATGGTGTAGGGATAACCCTCCTTCACCGGTATTTAGCCAACAACCAGCTTCTTTTGCACCACGAGAAAGTGCCAATACCGCCGGTTTAGAAATAGCACCGTAGCTCATTCCTGAGATATTAAATATCGAATTGGTTGTGTAGGGGTGTGGGCAGTTAGTACCAAGGGTGATCATTTGGGGTGGGATAGCGTCTTCGGTTAAGGTGGGAAAAGCACAGTTCATGAACATGATTGTACCGACTTGGTCTAGATTACGGGTCGATCCAAATGCAACCGTTCTATCCACGTTTTTTGCTGCACGATAAACCCAAGATCTTTCCGCTCGATTGAAAGGCATCTCTTCACGATCTTGTGCAAAAAAATATTGCCGGAAGAATTCACCTTGTTTTTCAAATAGATATCTAAATCGTCCAATGACAGGGTAGTTATGACGAATTGCTTGTTTAGTTTGTCTTTTATCAGCTATATACATATAAATAACACTGATGATACCGACAATTAGTGCAAGGATAAATAAGCTAGTGATAATATCTAAGCCAAACAATAGTAGATCAATTTGAGATTTGAATTCTGATTGCATAAGTCACACCTTTAATTAATTCTTATGTACTAGTTAAGAATATAACCAAAGTAATTGCATGACTCATCACAATATTATCACTATTCCATCATTATTTACGCTAATACTTTTAGATAAGCTTATTTGTTGATCATGTCTTTTGCTATTTGTTGTAGCAGGTAAGTTTCTCGTTCAATTGATAAACCTGCATTAGGGTGACCAGCCATCACTTCAAGGTTATGTGCAATAGCGTCATGAATATTAATCCATAACGCACTCACGCCATTTTTAATTTCATTTTCTTCTAGTCTTGGCGTGCCTAATTGTTTGTTTGCATCACAGGTAAAGCAGTAAGACAGCATTTGAATACTATCGAAGCCATCTTTATACCAAGGTCTGATTTCTTCATAGCTCCCGTAAGGCACTACGTTGTGAATATTTTCGGCACCGGTTTCTTCTTCGACTTCGCGGATTAGTCCTGTAATGATGTCTTCGTCATCATGTAAGCCACCACCGGGTAAACTGTAGTCATGATAGCGAGCGGTGAAAATAAGTAAGATCTCTTCATCATGGGTAATAATGCCGCGTGTTGCGATCCGCTGACCCGTATTTTTAGGTGCAGTAACATCTGGGTGAATAGTAGAACGGAGGACTGGCATTTGGTTGATCATTATAAATAGCTCTTGTGATTGTTTAACTAATATTTTGTTGGTGTATTAATTCGGTATATTGCGATCGTTTTTGATATTGCTGTATCGCAATTGGAACGATTAATTAAGGCATTATATTAGCATATCTGCTAAGGAGAGGCTGTAATGGTATTTTGAGTTGTTTTAGGGTATTGAATCATAATAAGTTTAATTTCAACCGTAGAGTAACAGCTCTACATTTTAACTAACAATAATTTAACGTAAATACGTTATTTTTAATTATTTTCACCTCTTTTGGGGTATTTATTTCGTTTGGGATTATTTAATTCTAAATGACATATTACAACCTGTCACAATAGATTAACATCCTCGGCATATTAAATAATAACTACAGGGATTAATGTAATGAAAGGCAATTTGAAAGTGACTTCGGCCCTTGGCTCAGCTATCGCGCTGGCATTGGCAACTGCATCTACATCTGTACTTGCAGCTGGTTTCCAAGTAGGTGAACATTCAGCTACAGGTTTAGGCCGTGCAAATGCGGGTGAAGGTGCCATCGCTGATACAGCATTAGTGTTAACTAAAAACCCAGCTGCAATGACGATGTTTGATAAAACAACTGTTTCAAGCCAACTTGCTTTCATTGCACCTGATGTTAATACTGAATATGAAGATTCAAATGGTGTAGCTCAAACTGAAGAAGATTATGCGCCGAATCAATTCGTACCAAGTTTTGCGGCAATTATGCCTTTGAATGACAAAGTGTCTATTGGCTTTGCTATGTTCTCTAATTACGGTACAGGTACTGAAGTAAGTGATGAATTTGCCTACGGTGATATTGGTGGTACAACAAGTATTATCACTGTTGATAGTAGCTTTAATATTGCGTATAAAATAAATGATTTATTGAGTATAGGTGCGGGTTATGACCTTGTTGTTGGTCAAGCTGAAATGGAAAAAGGCTTTGATGTTGGACCTGTAGCTAATACATTTGATATGAGTGGTAATGCGATTGGTCATGGTTGGAATGTGGGTACATTATTTACAATTAATGAGAATAATCGCTTAGCTTTAACTTATCGTTCTGCAGTTGACATGAGTTTTGAAGGTGACTTTACTGGTAGTGGTGCCTTTGCTCCTGGGGAAGCTGGTAGATTACTTCCAGCAGATCCTAGCACTGTTACTGGTAATGTAGATGTTACTTTACCAGCTATTGCTGAGTTATCTGGTTATCATAAAGTAAGTGATGTTCTTGCTGTACATTATAGTGCGATGTGGACACAATGGAGCTCACTAGATGAGTTGAAAGCAACTAGCGAAGGTTGTAAAAGTGGAACAAATGATCTACTTGATCCATTCGAAAATGGTGTTTGTTTCCAAAAAGACTTAGAGTATAACGATAGTATACGTTATGCTGTTGGTACAACTGCTTATGTATCAGAGTCTGTAACATTGCGTATGGGTTATGCTTATGATGAGCAAGCTGGTGAAGCTATTGTTGTAATGCCTGATACAAGTCGTCATCAAATTTCAGCTGGCGTGAGCTATGCAGCTAGTGAAACCGTTAGTTTTGATCTTGGTAGTGCTTATATATTCGGTGATGAAGTTACATTTACAGAGCACAGTGAGTTGGGCGGAGATCAAGAGTTCACTTCAAATGGTTCTGCTTGGTTAGTATCAGCACAAATGAATATGGCATTCTAATTTGAGCTATTAAATTAATACTCAGATACAAAAAAACCAGCTAAGTAATTAGCTGGTTTTTTTCGTTAAAAGGTATTTTTAATATTAACCTTTCTGCGCTTTACTAAAGCGTACTAAATCCGCGTTGTTATTCAACAAATCTTTAAAAAATGGATTTTGATATAAGTCTTTTAAACTGCCTTTATAGAACTTAACACGCGATGCTGTAGGGTAAGGTTCAAAATGTAGATCTTGAAAAAATGAGGCAATTGCTGGTGTACGTGTTGGTAGTACAACAGACGTAAATTTACCATCCAAATCTAACACCATCTTAATTGCTACACTGTTATCAATAAAACAGAACGATACAATCATCCCCGTATTACTAGCAATATAATGGCCAACAATCGCATTTTCATTCATGAGCAAGCTAACCGTGTAGTGCGCTGGCGGAAATGCAGCCATTGTCTCGGTGAGTGCTTCAGTATAAAAATGTTCGTGCCCTTTATTTACTACTTCAGCCTGCTTTTCTGTTAAGTTAGAAAAATCTACAGCCGCAATATCAGTGATATTTACGGGATAAAATGCAGGTCTGCCACCAATTTCTGTCGCCTTTGTTTTGCTAACAAATTTCTTTTCTTGCTCACTCATCTCATAGCCTTCTGCAAAAAAGCGAGCGATAGCGATACGACGTAAAAAAGAGGGTTCTCGTTTGCCATTTTCCCAAAGGGATAATGTTGTCTGTGAGAGACCGGTAAATTCTTTATGTGAATTAGCTAACTGCGACACGAAGTCAAACTGAGACAACTTATGATTTTTACGTGTCAGGCGTAATTGAGTGCCAAAACCTTCTTTTTTAAACATTTATTGTCCTTGGTACTAAAGCATTAGCTGTTATGTTGTTGCTCAAGTTTATGTTTAGCTAAAAGAGTTAAAACAATTAGAAGTTTAATTGCTTGTATTGATAACCAAATCATTTATGCACCTAGAGTAATTAATCTATTTATAGAAGAATAAAATATTATCAAATATTATATCCTTAGGTGGAAAGTTGTGCAATTCATTTCACATATTGTCGATTATATAATGTTATGTAAGTAGTTGTAATCATAAAAAATGATACAAAAATAAAAAAACTCTTGATATAAAAGAGTGTAATGCTGTACTGTTACGTCATTACAGATAATCTACTAGGTATTACCTTTATGATCAATGAATTGTTTTGCGATATATCGAATAAGGAAGATGTTTCACTTATTTTGCCTTTACTGCTTTCCGCTGAAGAATTAAACGCTATTCGCTCACGAGCTTTGGTTTATAAAGAACTGTTGCTTGGAGATAAGTCTCAGCGTGAAATCGCAAAAATACACAATATAAGTATTGCGACAATTACTCGAGGTTCAAATAATTTGAAATCAATGAGTAGTACTGAAAAAGAATTATTACAAACATTATTAATTAGGAAGTAGGTTTATGTCTGAAGTTATGGCAGCTAAGCAAGAAGCACAACCGTCCTCGTTGGGTGGCGTATTTATTATTACAGGGACGAGTATTGGTGCCGGTATGTTTTCTTTACCTGTATTAACATCAAGCATGTGGTTTGGTTGGGCAGTACTATTTTTGTGTGTTTCTTGGTATTGCATGTATAGCTCTGCTCTTTACTTACTTGAAGCGAATCAGAAGTTTAAGCATGGTGTTAATTTTGATTCCATGACTAAAGCGTTATTACCTACGTCATTGCGCGTACTTAATGGCTTATCAGTTCTGTTTGTAAGTTATATCTTAGTTTATGCCTATATTTCTGGTGGCGGCTCAATGCTGGGTCATAGCTTACAATCTGGTCTTGGCATTGAACTTGATCAGTCTGTAGCGAGTTTTGTTTTTGCTGTGCTACTTGGATTAATTGTGAGCTTTAGTACTAAAGCGGTTGATCGTTTTACATCTGCGATGTTAGGTGGAATGGTGATCACGTTTAGTATTGCTATTTTTAGCCTGCTAAGTGGTGCTAACTTTTCATTATTACAACCTTTTGCTGAGATGACTGAGCGTTTACCTTATAGCTGGGCGGCAATTCCTTCATTAATGGTTTGCTTTGGTTTTCATTCTAATATCCCAAGCCTAGTTAAATACTATAAAAAAGATAGCTCGAAAGTAGTTAATTCAATTCGTTACGGTAGCTTGTTGGCGCTGGCTATTTATCTTGTTTGGTTACTAGCAAGCTTTACTGTGATTGGTCGTGACGGTTTTGCGAGTGTTATTGCGCAGGGCGGTAATATGGGCGCACTAGTGTCTGCATTAGAGTCGAGTGGCTCTGGCCCGACGTTAGCTGTAACACTACAGTTATTTGCTAATTTTGCTGTAGCGACATCATTTCTTGGCGTAGCATTGGGTTTATTCGATTTTCTAACCGATTTATTAAAACTTGATGATAGTTTATCTGGTCGTAGTAAAACGGCACTTGTTACTTTTGTACCACCAATGATTGGCGGTGTGTTATTTCCTAACGGTTTTATCTATGCAATTGGTTATGCTGGATTTGCGGCTGCAGTGTTTGCATTGTTCACACCCGTAGCCTTAGCTTTTCAAGCTCGCAAGCATTTACCGTCGACTGATTTCTCTGTTTCAGGTGGTTATGCTCGCATGATTATCGTGATGATTTTTGCATTGTCTGTAGTGACTTTTCAAGTATTGTCGATGTTAGGTTTGCTCGCTTAATCGCACTTATTGATAGTATGACAGCCGTTAATGATGATGTGATTAACGGCTGTTTAGTTTTTTATGATTGATGATAAATGTGATTAAGTTTAACTATTTGAAATTAATATCTATTTGTGTTGTTTAGTGCTTGGTTTTGGCTGTTATCTGCGATATGACACTATTTTGAAACAATAATGATATTAGTTTTGAATTAATTCTATTTTATTAAGTATAATAAGATATATTTTGATTATGTGATATGAATATGAATTATACTTTTTCTCGCTCAGCTATTATTTTTACCCTTGTCTTCTCCTTATCGGGGTGTTTTGATATTGCGGATATTCCAAAATTAAACTCATCATGGAAAGTGACTGATTCAACACAAATCAATGATGATCAATTCGGTTTTGTTACAGATTCTTCGAGCACATGTCCTACCTTTTTAACTAATACGAATAATGACATGGCTGACATTCAGCTTCCCACCGAATTTGGCATTGCGGGTTGGAATATATATAAGCAGGATAACGATAACTGGCGCGCAGAGTTAACAAACTTAATTGAAAAAAATGATTTAATTGTTTTACAAGAAGCTAAATTAAGCTTTTTATTACATCAATTAATGCAGCAATATGAATTAACGTGGACACAAGTGGAAGCGTTTAGTGTTTACAAGCAGTCGATGGGTGTACTAACGGCAAGTAAAGTGATGCCTTTATCTGTTTGTAAACAAACCCTGGCTGAACCTTGGCTGCGTTTTCCTAAATCATCATTAATCAGTTATTACCCTTGGGCTGGTAGTGATGAGCCTTTACTTGTCGCAAATATGCACATGATTAACTTTACTTTGGGTGTCGACGAGTTTAATCAGCAGTTAGAAGGTGTGATTTCTGTTATTCGCAAATATAGCGGCCCAGTGATCATGGCGGGTGATTTTAATACGTGGACAAATAAACGTTTAAACCAATTGCTTGATATTACAGCGAGTGTTGATTTACAACAATTGGTTTATCAAAACGATGTGCGCGAAACGGCGTTTGGTCATCCACTTGATGATATCTATTTTAGAGGCATGCAGCAGATAAGTGCATCGTCTTATGAAACTGAAGCATCAGATCATAACCCGATCGTCGCACGTTTTGGTCCACTATATTAATAACGACCAACGGCATATTTTTATAATTAGTGATGGATGAATATGATGGATAAATTTAAGCAGCAGTACCCTATTATTGTCGATGATATT
The DNA here is from genome assembly GCF_018219155.1 of Moritella sp. 24. Taxonomy (NCBI): domain Bacteria; kingdom Pseudomonadati; phylum Pseudomonadota; class Gammaproteobacteria; order Alteromonadales; family Moritellaceae; genus Moritella; species Moritella sp. 24. Next base: position 750,616 of record NZ_CP056123.1, read on the forward strand.
GTACGTTGGGGTGATATGGATGCCTTTGGTCACGTTAATAATACGGTGTATTTCCGCTATTTTGAACAAGCAAGAATTGGCTACTTTGATCAAATTAAAGCAATGGAATACATGAACGAGCATGGTATTGGCCCAATCTTGGCTGCGACTAATTGCCGTTTTAAAGCACCATTAAAATCACCGGATACTATTCAAATTGGTGCGACAGTGTCAGAGTTTGCTGCGCATAAACTTATTATGAAATATGCAGTGTGGAGTAATACGCTAGAACGGGTTGTTGCTGAAGGGGAAGGCGTGATTGTGTTCGTTGATTACAAAGCGCATAAGAAAATGCCTGTGCCAGCAGATATCGTCGATAAAATTAAACAGTTACAACCTGCGTTATTTACTGCTTAGCGATATTTTAAAGTAAAAAAAAGCAGACTAACATAAGTTAGTCTGCTTATTGCATTACAACACGTCTTTATAATTAAAGTGCGTTGTTTGCTGCTTTTTCGTTTAAGAATAGGCAACCAAGTGTGAATGCATTTTGTTGGAATTTTTTCAAGCCAGTCTCTGCAAAATCAACAAAGATTGGGTGATCTTGTACAAGTTGCTTGTAGAATGTTTGTGAAACCATGTTCACTTCAACATTCATTACAAGTTGGATTGCTGCTTCTGCTTTAAAGCTTGTTGAGCTACCACTAAACTTACCTTTTGTTAGGCGTTCTTTGATCACAACATTTTCGATTTTATAATCTGTCATTAGCTGGGCAAATTCTTTATGAAACTGACGCATTTGATACGCTTCAGTTGAACTTGCTAAGGTAATTTTTCTTTTACGACATTCAATAAGTTCAAACATTCCGTCTTTTAAAGATAGGAAACATAGATTTACTTCATTGCCTGCTAGTTCAACACTACAAATTCTCATTAAATAACTCACCATAAATAAAGATAACCTCGCTATTATAACCACTTTATTGCCAGTTAACATGGTTATCGTTGTTTCGTTGTGAATTTATACGATAACATGTTTGTTAAAGATGACTTATTTTGAGGAAACGTAATGACTTATTTATCGTGTGTTGAAATTGAGCCAAAGCAAGCCGCGAATGCGAGTGTTATTTGGTTACATGGACTGGGCGCTAACGGCCATGACTTTGCGCCTATTGTGCCTATGTTTGCATTACCAAAAGAACATCAAGTGCGTTATGTATTTCCACATGCACCAGAGATAAAGGTCACGATTAATAACGGTTATAAAATGCCAGCATGGTATGACATTTTAGAAATAACACTTGAGCGAAAAATAGATATGCCAGGTTTAATGGTGAGTGTTGAGCAAGTGCAGAAACTGATCCAACGCGAGATAGACAGAGGAATTGATAGTACGCGTATTATTGTCGCTGGTTTTTCGCAGGGTGGTGCCGTTGCTTATCAAAGTGCATTAACCTTTGCTGAACCACTTGCAGGTTTGATGGTGATGTCGAGTTACTTCGCTACACATAAAACAGTAGAACCGCATAAACATAATCTCGCGTTACCTATCCATATATATCATGGTAGTGCAGATCCTGTTGTGGCTGAATCGCTAGGTTTAGATGCCATTAAGCATTTAGAAACACTTGGTTATGCACCGAAATATAGTCGCTATCCAGCAGAGCATACTGTTACACCACAACAAATAAATGATATATCACAACATATAACTCAGTTTTTAACGATGAATATAGAAGCTTAATAGATATTTTTACTATTTAAGATGTAATGGTTTTAATACTTTATTTCGCTATTAAGATCACAATGATACAAGTTGTGCTCTCATTTGTGGCCATTACATCTATGCTTAATAGTTCCTAGTGTGACAGGTAAGATTTAACAATGCGTGAGAATAAAAACTGCAATTTAGAAAATGATGTCGTTAATAATCATGTATTAATTGATAATTTTGCGGCTATTAATGATAATAGCGATACTACCAATAGTGATTCTACGTGTGATATTGATGGCGATACTGTTGCTGTTGAAGTGACTTTAGCAGAAAAAATGAATTTTGTTAGACAAGTTTGGTTAGCGGGACTTGGTGCGTATAGCCATAGCATTGATGAAATTAATACGGCAGGAGAAAAGTCTTCTATGTTTTTTGAAGACTTGCTACGACAAGGTGAACAGGTAGACTCAGCCTTTAAATTGCATACCGCAGGTGAGTATATTTCTTTACATGGGTTAGAAAGATTAATACAACGAACCTATGCGAAATTAACAGGCATTGAAAGTGATAAAATAAACCAGTTGAATGATAAACTTGATGCTTTATTAGCGGAACTTAAAGAGAGTAAATAAACCACTACTGTGGTAGTTAAAGTGGCTTATTTACGTGGCTTATAGACTCATCTCATGTCGAGATTAGTCTTCAGCAAGTAATTTACTCAGGTATTCACTTGCATTGGCTCTAATTGGCATGAAGTAGACGTTATCGCCTTTTGCTGCCACCTTTTTGATCATGGCGCGGCCAAACTCAATATTCCATTCTTTCGTTGCTTTGAAATCACTAGGAAAAACAACATCATTCTTATTTTCCCAATAAGATTGACTCGTTTCGCTGTGAATTGGGCTCATGCCCCAGAATACTTCTGTCCCCTGTAACATATCCATGTATACATCAAGAAACTTCAAATCAAAGAACGGCTGCGTGAAAAATCCATCAACACCAGCATCGATTTTATCGTGAATATAATCGAGTTCTTTACGCATACTGGTTCGATACTGATCGATCGCAGCGTAAACTTTCATATATGGCAGTTCTTTTTTAATAATTCGAATCAGTTCACATGATGTATTACGGTAAGTACGATGTGAGATATCCTGCGGTGGATCGCCTTCAACAACAAGTACTGAGTTGATCTTACTATGACGGAAAAAGTCGGTGAGTGGAAAACCATTTTTCAGATCAAAATCGATAGCCCGAAGGTGTGGGATAACTTCGTCGAATTTATCCTGCAGACGGTCACAAGCATCCCAGCTGCGAACATCAAAGCGAAGTAAGTCTGGAATGTTTAGTGTATTAATTTGGGTAAATTGGCTAACTTCTTCGACTTCAGTATTTAAGGTTTCCCATGTACGGGGTACAAGCTCTATTGAGTATTTCAAATTACATCCCTATCTGTCATCAACAATCCTAGTTGATAATCCTTTTTATACCCAAACTCGGCTCCGCGTGTTTGGGCTTTTCCAAAATTGATATAATTTGTATTACTATATCTTATTTATTTGCGGCTAACTGCTGTAACCAAGCTATTTCATCGGCCCAAATAGTATCATCTATTGTTTCCAATACCATAGGTATACCATTAAACCGGTCATCCTGCATGATAAATTTAAACGCATCTTCACCAATAAAGCCTTGGCCTAAGCTGTGATGGCGATCAACTTTGGTGCCTAGTTCGACTTTACTATCATTTATATGCATACCAGCAAGGTATTCAAAACCGACAATATGCTCAAAGTCATTAAAGGTTTTTTCACAGGCTTCGAAGGTACGTAAATCATAGCCTGCAACAAAGGTATGGCAAGTATCGATACAAACACCTACACGACTCTTATCTTCGACTTGATCAATAATCTCAGCAAGGTGTTCAAAACGATACCCTAGGTTTGTGCCTTGTCCTGCCGTATTTTCAATCACAGCTTTAACTGATGTAGACTTCTCTAACGCTAAGTTAATTGATTCGGCAACACGTTTTAAACTTTCTGATTCAGATATTTTTTTTAAGTGACTACCTGGATGGAAATTAAGTAAGGTTAAACCGAGTTGCTCACAGCGGTGCATTTCATCATAGAAAGCATTACGTGACTTTTCTAATGCTTCTGCGTCTGGGTGACCAAGGTTAATCAAGTAAGAGTCGTGCGGTAAAATTTGCGCAGGACTAAAGTTGTAGCGTTTACAGTTGGCTTTAAATTTACGAATATCATCAGGAGTCAGTGCTTTCGCATCCCAACGACGTTGGTTTTTGGTGAATAGAGCAAAGGCCGTCGCTCCTAAATCATGTGCATTTTTAGGGGCATTCCATACGCCGCCAGCGGCAGATACGTGTGCACCAATAAACTTAGTCATTTTTTGCTCCATTACTTTAGGAATTTATATTTTCTAATCAATTAAATGATAAAACAGTTTTAAAGGTGGCTTTTTACGATAAAATTACGTTTTTGGCAATGCTAATCTTTGGAAGCTATAAATGAAAACTTGGTCAGAATTTTTGTTGCACGAACAGCAACAACCGTATTATTTAGCGTTACAAAACTTCATCACTGCAGAAAGAGCCGCTGGTAAAGTCATTTATCCTAAGGAAGCGGATGTATTTCAAGCCTTCACATTAACCCCTTTAAAAGACGTTAAAATCGTTATATTGGGACAAGACCCTTATCATGGGCCTGAACAAGCGCATGGTTTATGCTTTTCTGTATTACCTGAAATCAAGATCCCACCTTCATTGCGTAATATGTATAAAGAATTGACGAGTGATATAGACGGTTTTAATACACCTGATCATGGCTATTTAATCGAATGGGCTCAACAAGGCATTTTAATGCTAAACACGGTTCTGACTGTTGAGCAGGCCAAGGCTCATTCTCATGCTAAATCAGGGTGGGAAACATTTTCCGATCATGTTGTTGAGTTTCTGAATCAACAAGATGACGAAATTATTTTTGTATTATGGGGCAATCACGCGAAGAAGAAAGGTCGCCATATTGATCGTAATAAGCATTTTGTTTTAGAAGGCGTGCATCCATCGCCACTATCAGCAAGTCGCGGTTTCTTTGGGTGTCAGCATTTCTCTGCGATTAATGCGCGTTTGAAAACACGTCAAAAATCCCAAATTAATTGGCAGGTAAGTGATGTTAAAGCGTTAGTATAACTAAATAGGTAAATGTGAGCGCGATCAAAGAAGGTAACACTATTTGGGTATATGGTAAGGGGAGACAATTCAAATTGGAGTTTATATGTTATCTCTCATAACAAAAGACCATGAAAAAGTAGAGTTACTGTTGAATGTATTAACTGAGCAGCTAGCTGAACTCGAATCTGAAGAGCAGGGTGTTAATTTTGCTTTGATGGATGATATCGTTAATTATTTACGCAATTATATTGATCGTTATCATCACCCAAAAGAAGATCTTATTTATTCATACTATCTTGAACACTATGTTGAAGATGCGGATATGCCTAATCGCTTAGCCAGTGAGCATCAAAGCTTAAACTTTTTGAGTCGTGAGCTATCGAATACACTCGCTATGATTCAGCTTGATTCAGTGATGCCATTTGATGAATTAGCCTCTCAGTTAAGAGGATTCGTTAATAGTCAACGATCACATATTCAATTTGAAACAAATGTTGTAATGCCATTAATGGCTGAGAAATTCTCGCCAGATGATTGGTGCCATATCGAACATTTGTGGAAAAATGGTAGTTCACAAGAAGTAAAAGCCATCGCAGTCTTTAATAATGCTTATGGGCAATTACAACAGCGAATTATTGATGCAGGATTCAGTTGTGAGTCAGAAGAAGATTTGTGTTTGGTATAAGCGCGAAATGATGACTTTGATACTATCAAAAAAGCCGCATTAAATGCGGCTTTTTTATTTAAGCAATGAGATCAGAGTAATAGCTTAAAGGATCATCGTAACCATCCATTTCCTTCTCTAAGATTAGTTTGTCCTTAATCGCTTCAATCTCACGCCACTTACGTTTTGAAGACGATTTTGTTTCTTTTTTTGTATTTTCTATCGACACTTGATTTATTCCTTCCATGGGATCACCTTTGTAATGATAGTAACCTTTTCTCTATATCATTTTTTTAATGTCCACTGCCGTATTTCTATGTACATTTGGGTGCTAGATCACAAAAATGTGCCTAGAATAATAATTGTATAAAATAGTTTATGTAAAAGTTAATGTGTTAATTTTGCGTATATGTATCTAGCTCGCTCAACTATTGCGAGTTCGGTAATTTTTACGCCTGTTTATTAACAATTTACTGGTTTTTTATGTTATATTTCGCGCCACGTTTAGTTGGTGGTGTTATTTAAACTACTATCTATGGACTTTAATAAGAGTGTGGAAAGGAAAATATGACGGAATTTATCAACTTTATAAATGGGCTGTTGTGGGGCTCTGTACTGGTTTATTTGCTTATCGGTACTGGTCTGTATTTTACCTTTAAATTAGGTTTTATTCAGTTCCGCCATTTTACTCATATGTTCTCTGTTCTTGCTGGTAGCCGTAAAAGCAGTAGTGAGGGTGTATCATCATTTCAAGCATTATGTACAAGTTTAGCAGCGCGTGTTGGTACTGGTAACCTTGCTGGTGTTGCTGTTGCAATCACCGCTGGTGGCCCAGGTGCTGTATTCTGGATGTGGTTAATTGCTGTTATTGGTATGGCAACAAGTTTTGCAGAAAGCTCGTTAGCACAATTATTTAAAACGAAAGACGCTGATGGTAACTTCCGTGGTGGTCCAGCTTACTACATGGAAAAAGGTCTAGGTCGTCGTTGGATGGGCGTTGTATTCTCTATCTGCCTAATCGTTGCATTTGGTTTGGTATTTAACGCTGTTCAGTCTGATGCTATTGCTAATTCAATGCACAATGCATTTGGCTTCGATAAAACGATTGTTGGTGTTGTATTAGTTATATTCACAAGCTTCATCATTTTTGGTGGCCTACGTGTTATCGGTGCATTCGCTGAAATCGTAGTACCATTCATGGCGCTTGCTTATATTCTGATTGCTTTTGTTGTTGTTGCAATGAACATTTCAGAATTACCTGCAGTACTTGAACTTATCGTTAAATCAGCATTTGGCTTAGAAGAAGCGGCTGGTGGTGCGTTAGGTGTTGCAATGATGCAAGGTATCAAACGTGGTTTGTTCTCGAACGAAGCTGGTATGGGTAGTGCACCGAATGCTGCGGCAAGTGCGGCACCATTCCCGAATCACCCTGCATCGCAAGGTTATGTACAGATGCTAGGTGTGTTCATTGATACTATCGTTATCTGTACTGCGACTGCTTCTATTATCTTACTTTCTGACCTAGGTGATGCATCTGGTGTTGGTGGTATCGAATTAACGCAGCATGCATTGTCATCGCACGTTGGTAGCTGGGGTAGTACTTTTGTTGCTATTGCGATTTTATTCTTCGCATTTACGTCAATTGTTGCTAACTACTCATACGCTGAAACAAGTATCTTATTCTTGAACCGTGATTCTAAAGTGATGGTATGGATCTTCCGTGTTGTTGTATTAGGTATGGTAATGTTTGGTGCGGTTGCAAAATCGGATCTAATCTGGAATATGGCCGATGCTTCAATGGGCTTAATGGCGCTAGTCAATATTATCGCCATCTTGATGTTATCTAAGTACGTGATTATCGTAGCGAAAGATTACAACAAGCAATTAGCTGAAGGTAAAACGCCTACATTTGATAGCTCAGAATACCCTGAAATCGATAAAAAGATTAACAGTGAAATCTGGAGTTCTAAATTTAAAAAGTAACATTTACTTATATTAAATTAGCATTGTAAAATTAGAAAAAGCCACTCATTCCAGTAATGAGTGGCTTTTTTATTAGGTATTAATTTAGAGGTAATGAAATTGTATTAAATTTGCTTAATCCCACCACTTAGAGTTTTAGCTCTAGTCTCTTTGTGGTTAAATTGCGTTTTAATACCGACTCACATAGGATCAAGTCATGAATAAATTAGTAACTCTAGCTTCTGCAATGCTATTAAGTTTCTCTGTTAATGCTGCACAGGAAGTGTCAGGCGTTTCAGTACCAGATAATGTCTCTGTTGAAGGCGCATCGCTTAACTATCAAGGTGCGGGTGTTCGTAGTAAATTCTTTATTGATTTGTATGTTGGTTCGCTATTTACACAAAAAGCGGATACAGATGTAGTAAAAAGCCAAGATCAAAGTGCAATTCGCCTTAATATTATTTCTGGTTTAATTACTTCTGAGAAAATGGTGAGTGCGATTAACGAAGGTTTTGATGGTGCGACATCAGGTAATACTGCGCCAATCTCAGCAGAGATTGCAGAGTTCATTGGTGTATTTAGCGAAGAGATCGTTAAAGGTGACCAATTCACTTTAGTGAGCATTCCAGGCAAAGGTTTAACGACATATAAAAATGATGAAAAACTATCAACGATTACTAATGATGATTTTCGTCAGGCGGTATTATCTATTTGGTTAGGCGACAAGCCAGCGGATGATGATTTAAAAGAAGATATGCTAGGTCTATAATTAGCGCTGTCGTTAATATGACGACACGATAAGCAAACAAATAAAAATGGCTTACGGATAAGATTAACTCTTAGCGTAAGCCATTTTTTATATGTGCTGTTTGGGTTTTACGTTGATGTATTAAGTATTTACTTTTGTTACATCAACATAAAGGCGTAATGATTGTCCTGGCTGGATGTACTTCTGATTAGCCAGCCCATTCCATCTAACAAGATCTTTGACCTTTACGTTAAACTTGTTGGCAATACGAGCGAGTGAATCGCCTTGGCGTACTTTATAGGTAATGTTACGCATAATACCTTTGCCATTGCTACTACCTTGTTTTTTACCTTGCCAAACAACCAGTTTTTGATTGATCTTTAATGCATCTTTAGGCGCGATGTTGTTCCATTTTGCCAAGCTCTTATAATTGACTTTATAAGCACGTGAGATATCCCACAAGTTATCGCCTGATTGTACTTTATGGACTACTTTGAAGCGTCCTGCTGGCTTTTCTTGACGGCGTGTAATACGCGATGATTCACTGAATTTATAATAATTTAAGTCTTTTGCAGCCATCGGGATCAACAATGCTTGGCCGATTTTAATCATGCTCGAATCGAGATTATTAACAGATGCGATGATCTTACTTGAGGTATTATAGTTTTCAGCAATCTCACCTAAGCTATCACCTGATTTCACTTTATAGCGAACCCAGTTTAGACGACCTTTCGCATCCGTTTTTGCTAATGCAGCTTCAAATTTTTCTACATTCTCATTTGGAATTAATAAGGTATGCGGTCCATCTGGTGCTGTAGCCCATTGGTTGAAGCCTGGGTTAAGACGCTGTAGTTGATCAACTTGCATATCGGCTAGATCAGCGGCAAGCGCTAGGTCTATTTGGCTATTAACGTCAACTTGTTGAATAGCTGGCTCGTTATCAATGACAGGTAGTGTCAGGTTATATTTGTCAGCGTTTTGCAATATGTCTGCAAGTGCTAATAACTTCGGTACGTATGCTTCTGTTTCTTTTGGTAACGACAACGACCAGAAGTCCGTTGCTAAGCCGGCTTTTTGGTTACGCTTAATAGAGCGACCTACGCGACCTTGACCTGAGTTATATGAAGCAAGGGCGTGTAGCCAGTCGCCATCGAAGCGACGACTTAAATATTCCATGTAGGTTAACGCTGCACTTGTTGATGCAAGTACGTCACGGCGACCATCGTACCACCAGTTTTGATCTAGACCATATTGCGTTGCTGTGCCGGGTACAAATTGCCACATACCTGATGCACTACCATGAGAGTAGGCAAATGGGTCAAATGCACTTTCTACAACAGGTAGTAGTGCGAGTTCTAATGGTAAGTTACGACGCTCAAGTTCTTCAACAATCAGGTAGAGAAATGGTTCTGCACGTTTTGATACCGTCATTAAATGTTGCGGGTGCTCTAAGAACCATTTACGGTGTTTTGCTATGCGAGCATTATCGGGAATAGGAATCGTCATTTGCTCTGCAATACGTACCCAAACGTTATCAATAGGCTCGACGGTGATCTCTTCACTAACAATCAGTTTTGCAATTTTTTCTGCTGTCGCACTATCTAAACCGGTGTCTTCATCGCTGGCTTTTGGAGATTGGGTAACGGCAGGCGTTATCGTAGTTTGCACATCGTTACTGTGATCTTCTGGTGTCATTTGACAACCGGTCAGTAATATCAATACCGGAATGGATAATTTAAATTTCATATACATCTTATGTGAGTGAACAACCTTGGTATGCTAATCGTCAACGAAAAACAAAGCAAGTGTATCATTTGGGGTATTTATTTATCTTTATTGGTTAAAAATGGTCTTTCCAAGCCCTTAACGCTGTGAATACCGCTTGTTCACTGGTTAGGATATCAAGCAGTTTGTGCTCCATTGCCATGCTCACTGTTATTTCATCAGTACGTAAGAAAACATTGATTTCTTTTTCATTTTTAAGGCTGTTTGGTACGGTAGGTAAACCTTGTTGACGTAATTTTGCTGTAAGCTCAATGTGCTTTTTTAGGTTACTGTTTTGTGGTTCAACCGCATAGCAAAACATTAAATTAGCTTGGGTATATTCATGAGCAGGGTAGACCTGAATATTTTCATTTAAGGCTTTGATACGTTGCAGTGATGAAAAAAGTTCAGTCGCGTTTCCGTCAAGAATTCGGCCACAGCCACCAGAGAATAATGTATCACCTGAAAACAACATGGTTTGATTATGGTAAACAACATGTTCACGCTTGTGCCCTGGTGTCGCCATAACCGTTAATATTAAACTATTATTTAATAAACTTAATTGGCTATTTTCAGATACTAACGTGAGTGGCGCATTAACATCCATTTCAATTGATGAATAGATATTCACAGGGTGTTCTGATGCGGTAATTATGTTATTGATACCGTCAATATGATCATAATGGTGATGTGTAATTAAAATAGCATCGAGGATCAAATTCTGTTTATTGATCACTTCTAATACGGGACCTGATTGACCTGGATCGACGATACAACAGTGATTATTTTCAGTATTTTTGATCAACCAAACATAATTGTCGTTAAATGTTGGTATAGAAATGACTTCAAGCATTGCATCGTTCTCTTTATGGGATTATCTTTAATTACATATAAAACAAAATTTTAGCGGATATTGTCGTGTTAATAAAACCTGCACATCATAAGCATGAAATAACAATCCCTCACTCTTGGAACGATCTTCCAATGGGAGAGTGGCTTGCTAGCCAAATTCAGGCTCGGCTAGATGTTTGGTGTCCTAAAGTATTTGGTTATCATCTACTAAAATTGGGTTCGCTGAGTGGTGAGCTTAATTGTTTTGGCAGTAGTATACAACATCAGGTCACGGCAACATCAGAACAAGGGATGGGGGGGATATTTGTTGACCCTGCACATTTGCCTTTTCAGGAAAATTGTATTGATGCTTGTATTCTGACGCAATCATTGGATTTTTCGGCTGATCCGCATCAAGTATTACGTGAGGTTGAGCGTGTCTTAACCGGTGATGGTTACCTTATTTTAAGTGGCTATAATCCGCTATCACTCTGTGGCATGGTTAAATTGTTTGGTGTGAAACGTAATCATCCCCCTTGGTCTGGCAGAATGTTCACCCCTGCACGTATTAAAGACTGGCTTGAATTACTCGGTTTTGAAATTGTGCAAGATGATCGATTTGCTTTCACATCTTTTTTGGGCAAGAAACCATTAACGTGGTGGTCTGAAGGGATTGGTCAAATGCACTTTCCTTCTTTTTCATCGGTCTACTTTATTGTAGCTCGTAAACGACGAGCACCGATATCACCGGTTAAAAATTGGTGGCAAGTAGCGCGAGCTAAACGTCGTTTTATCCCCACAGGCGCGACCCAGAAATTACCGCATAAGTCATCTTAGTTTATCTCGCGGTATGTTTATCCTCTCATCTATACTTCCCTAACTGATTTACGCATGTTATCAGGTGAATCGAACGTCAATTCATATTAGAATAGCCACAGTTTAATTGAAGTGGTGAAATTTATGTCGTTGGACAATGCAGAGTTAATACAGGGCGCTGGTCGTGTAATCGTTTTTGATACCGAAACAACCGGTATGAATATGGGCGCGGGTGGTGTACACATTGGTCATCGCGTGATTGAAATTGGTTGTATTGAATTGATCAATCGCCGTCCTACTGGCCGTACTTACCATGTTTATATCAAGCCCGACCGCTTGGTTGATCCTGAAGCGATCGCGGTTCATGGGATCACGGATGAATTCTTGCAAGATAAGCCTGTATTTTCTGCTATCGCTGATGAGTTTCTTACCTTCATTAACGGTGCCGAATTGGTGGCTCACAACGCCTCGTTCGATATTAGCTTTATCGACCATGAATTCAGATTACTGAATAAAGGTCTGCCTGAAACTAAAGAAATCTGCAAGATTACCGATACATTAGCTATCGCGAAGAAACTCTTTCCCGGTAAACGAAATAACTTAGATGTATTATGTAACCGTTATGGTATCGATAACTCACACCGTACCCTGCATGGTGCATTACTGGATGCCGAGATCTTAGCAGATGTTTATCTGTTTATGACCGGTGGTCAAACTAAATTGAATTTATCGCAAGACAGTGCGGGTGATCAAAGTAGTGGTCTTCGTCGACTTGCCGCGACGCGTGCGCCGTTGAAGGTTGTACTCGCGACGAGTGAAGAATTGAAAGCGCATGATGAGCGACTTGGTATCGTCGGTGATGCTTTGTGGCAAGTACACTAAAATAAAGGAAACGTATGCGTAATATAGGGTTATTATTAGCATTTATTTTTGCTGTAACGATGAGTGCTTTTAGTACCGCCCAAAGTGTTTATCAAACGAGTGATATTCCCTTGTTAGATAATCGCTTTCGTGTTGATTATGGCATTGAAAAAATAACATTTATTATTGCGCGAGCACGTTTTTCTAAAGCAGTGATCTTAGTTCGTCCTGATGGTAGCAAGGTCTATGTTTGGGATAAATCAGAGCAAGTTCATTGGATTGAAGGTGAAGAAAATGACATTATCACCATCGATGATCCGATGCCTGGACCTTGGCAGGCGTTAGGCAAGATCCAAGGTGATAATCGGATTCAGATATTATCTGATGTTCAGCTGCAAGTTGACCGTTTGCCTATTCAACTTTACAGTGGGGAGCGTTTAAAGGTAAGTGGTGCGTTATTACATTTGAAGAAACGTTTAAACGAATCCTACTTACGAGACACTGAACTGATTATGACTGCTTATGGTTATAATCGTACCGAAGACGAAAATTTTAATTTCATTTCTCAAGAACTGGCTAAATTTAATGATGAAGGGATGTTTTATGATGAGATCCCTGAAGATGGTCTGTTTACGACGTATTTAAAACTTGATTTAGCCACTGGTAAATATAAGTTCGAAGTTGCGGTAAACAATCACGCGTTTACGCGCAGCTTTAATCAAGATGTAGTCATCTTTCCTCGCCCAATAAAAACACAAATGTTACCTCTGTTATTCGATGCTGAGCCTAAGTTAAAAGTAACTGTCGATATCGAGGAGCTAAAGTCAGAGAGTGTCGTGATTAAAGGTCGCTTAGCGTCCGTTAACGGTGGTCCAAGCAGTGACTTTATCATTTATGGTGAACCAGATACGGCTGAACTGATTCATACATTTGAGCGACCTGAGCATATTGGTAGTTATAATATCGAATTAGCGTTGTTTGCTACAACAAAAGCAGGGCGTGAAATTACAATTAATATGTCTCCGGAAGCCTTTGTCATTCCCCGACCTATCACTATCGACAGCTCATTAATACCTGCTCCTATTGCATCTCAGGCTGAGCCGACAATTGAAGCTGTTAGCGACGACTCTGAAATTGAGTGGAATATATTATTGTGGGTTGTCGGGGGGTTATTAACGACTCTCATCGTTGCAGTCGCGATTTTATTTAGTATTAAATTTTGGCAAAAGCGTAAATTTGAAAAAGTAATCGCTAATCAATTGAACAGCGACGAGATAACCGCTAGTGATGATACGGCTAAAGAGCCGAAAGGAATGAGTGGAGATCTTGATATGTTGACCGATCTGGATTTGAATTCACTTGATAAATAGTTTGAAACGTAACCAATTAGAAAGTGAGTTCAATTAACAGAAAATAAGGGACGTATTTAATAATTCTTTCGCGATTAATACTTGTTTAAAAAATGTAATGCAATTAAAGTCAATGTTAATAAGGTAGTCTTTGTTTTAGAAGGTTATCAGCTGACTAGCTCTCTGCTTAGATAGTCAAATTTTAATAGTCAATTTCTCAAATTAAGGTTAAAAATTATGGCGATTCAACGCACTTTTTCTATTGTTAAGCCTGATGCAGTAAGAAAAAATTTAATCGGTGCTATTTACTCTCGTATTGAAGCTTGTGGTTTAAGTGTAGTGGGAGCAAAAATGCTTCACCTTACTCGTGAACAAGCGGAAGGTTTTTATGCTGAGCATGAAGGCAAAGTATTTTTCGAACCTCTAATGGAATTCATGACGTCTGGTCCAATCATGGTTCAAGTATTAGAAGGTGAAAATGCGATCACTTTCTACCGTGAATTAATGGGTACAACGAATCCAGAAAACGCAGCAGCGGGTACGTTACGTTGCGATTATGCTGAAAGCATGCGTTTCAATGCTGTTCATGGTTCTGATAGCGAAGAATCAGCAGCACGTGAAATAGCTTACTTCTTTACTGAAAATGAAGTTTGCTCACGCTAATCCTATTGTTTATCGGGTAGTAAAGAGATCACACATCTAGGTATGATTGATTTACTGCCCGTCTTCTATTTTACCTCCTCCATTAAATTCTTATATATTTCGTCTATAACACCTTAATCCTCTGTTATTCAGCCTTATTCTCGATTATTGAATATGATGGCTAATAAATTATTTTGTTTAATTCGGCTAATGCGCTAGCGTCAAGGCGTTAAACTTTGTACAATCCCGCGCCCTGAAACCTCAATTTTAGCATCGTCTTTTTTATCCAACTATGTTCAAAATAGTGTTTAAAATTGAGTCTTAAATTGTTTCAAACCGAATAAAATACATTACAGAGGCTCACTTCATGAGTAATAAAAAGATTAATCTATTAGACTTTGATCGCAACGCTATGCGCCAATATTTTTCAGACATTGGTGAAAAACCATTCCGTGCCGATCAAGTGATGAAATGGATTTATCATGAAGGTTGTGATGACATCAATGAAATGACTAACTTAAATAAGAAGTTACGTGAAAAATTATTGCGCGAAACTGTTATTGAAGCACCTGAAATTAGTCAAGAACAACGCAGTGCTGACGGC
The DNA here is from genome assembly GCF_018219155.1 of Moritella sp. 24. NCBI lineage: Bacteria > Pseudomonadati > Pseudomonadota > Gammaproteobacteria > Alteromonadales > Moritellaceae > Moritella > Moritella sp. 24. Next base: position 765,737 of record NZ_CP056123.1, read on the forward strand.
ACAATTAAATGGGCATTAAAAGTTGATGGCCAAGAATATGAAACGGTTTATATTCCTGATGGTGACCGTGCGACACTTTGTGTATCGTCACAAGTTGGTTGTGCACTAGAATGTACATTCTGCTCGACAGCACAGCAAGGCTTTAACCGTAACTTACGTGTATCTGAGATCATTGGTCAGGTATGGCGTGCAACACAAGTTATTGGTTTCAACAACAAGAAACGTGCGATCACTAACGTTGTAATGATGGGAATGGGCGAGCCTCTACTTAACATGACAAACTTGGTACCTGCGTTAAACTTGATGCTAGATGATTACGGTTTTGGTCTATCAAAACGTCGCGTAACAGTATCTACTTCTGGCGTTGTACCTGCACTGGACAAACTAGGTGATTTAATCGATGTGGCACTAGCTGTATCACTACACGCGCCAAATGATGAACTACGTGACGAAATTGTACCGATCAATAAAAAGTATAATATTGAAACCTTGTTATCATCTGTTAAGACCTACATTAGCAAATCAAATGCCAACCGTCAGAAAGTAACAATCGAGTATGTACTACTTGATCATGTTAATGATTCAACGGATCAGGCACACGAATTAGCGCATTTATTAAAAGATACACCGTGTAAAATCAACTTGATTCCATTCAACCCTTTCCCGGGTAGTGACTATGGTAAGCCAAGTAATAGCCGTATTGATCGCTTCAATAAAGTACTGATGACTTACGAAAATACAGTAACAATTCGTAAAACACGTGGCGATGATATTGATGCTGCTTGCGGTCAATTAGCGGGTGATGTAATCGACAGAACGAAGAGAACATTAAAAAAACGGATGCAAGGCGAAGAGATTTCAGTCAAAATGAGTGATTAACACATTTGACTAGATGGATTTAGGCATGAAACGTTTCGCTGTAGTAGGATTAATAGTAACAGCACTGGCAGGGTGTAGCTCACAGAGTTACATTGAAACCAGTGCTGGTTTGAGTGACAACTCGGTTGATATCACTGCAGCGGCAAGAAGCCGTTTAACCTTAGCACTAAAGTATATTGAAATTGAAAACTATCAAGAAGCAAAAGTGAATCTTGATAGAGCTGTGCGTTATACACCTAACGATGCAGATGTTTATTTAGCGTATGCGTATTACTATCAGAAAGTAAAAGAGCATGCACAAGCTGAAAAAGCCTATCTACAGGCGCTTGAACTTGCACCAAATGATGGTAACATCCATAATAACTTTGGTGTATTCCTATGTGGAATAGCTCGATATCATGAAGCTGAGGCTGAGTTTTTAGCTGCAATCTCGTCACCAAGTTATAATCAAATTGCAAATAGTTATGAAAATGCGGGCCAGTGTGCGCTTGAAAATGGCGAAAAGTCACAGGCGTTAACATATTTACAATCATCTCTCGCATATGCACCGCAAAATTTAGACGTACGGTTATCTATTGCTGAATTACACTATAAATTGGCCGATTACGCGGCGGCTAAACAGCAATTAATGAAATATGAGTCAGCCACTAAGGCAACCGCACGCAGTCTTTGGTTGGGTTTTAATATTGCGGATAAACAACATAGTTCAGCGGTCGCTGAAGTATATAGTCGTCAATTATTAGCTCAATTTCCGTTAGCGATCCAAACACAAAAATATATTACAAATGACTATTGATTTAGAAACCTTAAAAGATGCAGATAAACCTGCTGATCTGCAAGATAATATCGAAGTAATAACTGCAGGGCAGATATTACAAGATGCGCGTGTTGCATTAGGTATTAGCGTAAAGCAAGTCAGTGACAATATTAATCTAAAACTATCCGTTATTCGCAACATTGAAGAAGCTGTTGCTGATAAAGATATCTCACCAACCTTCATGCGTGGCTACATTCGTTGCTATGCCCGTTATCTAAAGATCGATGAAGACGAAGTACTCCGTGCATATGACTGTCAAAACGTAGCATGTGAGCAACAAGCCGAATTACAAAGCTTTTCTAAACGAACAAAATTAGAAGCACATGATAACCGCCTCATGTTAGTGAGTTATGGCATCGTTGGTTTTATGCTTATCGTATTCTTAATTTGGGGATTACGCGGCGATGAAGTTGAGGTTGTTGTACCTGTTCCTGAACCAAGCCCAATTGAAACTGTTGTATCAACAGACGCTGTCGTCAAAGATGATGTCGTTGTTCCAATGACTGAAAATCTGGACATTGCTACTGATACTGCTACCGATACAGTAATCGTATCGCCAACTTCAGTATCTGAACAGCCTACAGAATTACCTGAACAAGCAATGGCTATCACGCCTATTGTAACGCCAATTGTTGAACTTGAATCGCCAATTGCAGCGAATCTTGAAGAGCCTACGGTGAACGTTGTAAAAAAACGAGAGGAGAGTCCAGCGGATAATCCTAACCAAGCGTTATTATTAATGTTTACAGGTGATTGCTGGATACAGATTAAAGACAGTGATGGAAAAACATTATTGACTGGTGTTAAAAAAGCCGGTCAGACAGTTACATTACAGGGTTTAGCACCATTGTCAGTAAAACTCGGCGCGCCAGAGCAAGTTACAATGAGTTATGCCGGTGAACCAGTCGATCTATCTACCTTTAGAAAAGGTCGACTTGCTAAATTTAAATTACCTTTTAAAGCTTAATTAACGAGTTATATATATGCACCAGGAAAGCCCAATTATTCGCCGCCAATCAAAACAAATTATGGTTGGTAATGTGCCTGTCGGCGGCAATGCGCCGATTGCTGTACAGTCAATGACAAATACGTTGACGACGGATGTTGCTGCAACCGTTGCTCAAATTAAAGCATTAGAAGCCGTTGGCGCTGATATTGTTCGTGTTTCTGTACCGACGATGGATGCAGCTGAAGCATTTAAATTGATTAAACAGCAAGTAGATGTACCGTTGGTTGCTGATATCCATTTTGACTACCGTATCGCACTTAAAGTGGCAGAATATGGTGTGGATTGTTTACGTATTAATCCAGGCAATATTGGTAATGAAAGCCGTATTCGTTCTGTTGTTGATTGCGCTAAAGATATGAATATTCCTATTCGTATTGGTGTAAACGGTGGCTCGTTAGAACGAGAGATCCAAGAGAAATATGGTGAACCAACACCTGCTGCACTTGTTGAATCAGCAATGCGCCACGTTGATATTCTTGACCGTTTGAACTTTGATCAGTTTAAAGTTAGCGTAAAAGCATCGGATGTATTTCTTGCTGTCGAATCTTATCGTCAATTAGCAAAGAGAATCGAGCAACCGCTACATTTAGGTATTACTGAAGCCGGTGGTTTCAGAAGTGGTGCGGTTAAGTCATCGGTTGGTCTTGGTATGCTATTAGCTGAAGGTATTGGTGATACGTTACGTATTTCACTTGCAGCAGATCCAGTTGAAGAAATTCGTGTTGGTTTTGATATTCTTAAATCACTGCGTATCCGTAGTCGTGGTATTAACTTTATTGCTTGTCCTACTTGCTCACGTCAAGAGTTTGATGTTATCAGCACTGTTAATGCACTTGAAGAGCGTTTAGAAGATATTATTACACCAATGGACGTATCTATCATCGGTTGTGTCGTGAATGGCCCAGGCGAAGCTGAAGTATCACAGATTGGTGTAACTGGCGGTAGTAATAAGAGCGGTTATTACTTAGATGGCAAACGTCAAAAAGAACGTTTTGATAATAACGACATGATCGATCAGTTAGAGGCTAAAATTCGAGCGAAAGCAGCGATGATGGCACCTGAAAATATCATCGTAACAGACGCAGAATCGTAATTTTACCGTAAAGGTGTTGGAATTAGGATAAATATCCTACTAACACCTTTGAATATTTTACCTCGACGTAGAAACTCCTTATAATCTGGGGTTATATGTCTTTTTTAATTTTCGAGAGTGACCGTGGCTAAACCAATCCAAGCAATTCGTGGCATGAATGATTGCTTACCAGAACAAACGCCGGTATGGCAAAAAGTAGAATCAGTATTACGTGATACTGTTGCAGCCTATGGCTACTCTGAAATCCGTATGCCAATCGTTGAATCTACGCATTTATTTAAGCGCGCGATCGGTGAAGTAACAGACGTTGTTGAAAAAGAAATGTACACGTTTGATGACCGTAACGGTGACAGCCTTACACTACGTCCTGAAGGCACTGCGTCAACAGTACGTGCTGGTATTCAAAATGGTTTGTTATATAACCAAGAACGTCGTATGTGGTACATCGGACCAATGTTCCGTCATGAGCGCCCACAAAAAGGACGTTATCGTCAATTCCACCAGTTTGGTGTGGAAATTTTTGGCCTTAAAGGTGCAGATACTGATGCAGAAGTTATTTTATTAACAGCGCGTCTGTGGAAACTACTTGGTATCGACCAGCATGTGACATTACAGCTGAACTCACTGGGTTCTTCAGAAGAGCGTATTGCGCATAAGGAAGCACTAATTAGCTTCTTAGAAGGCTTTAAAGAAGATCTTGATGAAGAAAGCCAACGTCGTATGTACACGAACCCATTACGTGTACTAGACAGCAAGAATCCAAATGTACAAGCATTGCTTACAGATGCACCAAGCTTAGCTGATTACTACGGTGAAGAAACTAAAGCGCATTTTGATGGTCTATGTAAGATGTTAGATAGCGCAGGCGTTAAATATCAAATCAATGATCGTTTAGTTCGCGGCCTTGATTATTATAACTACACTGTATTTGAGTGGGTTACTGAAAGCCTAGGCGCACAGGGTACTGTGTGTGGTGGCGGTCGTTATGATGGCTTAGTAGAGCAACTTGGTGGCAAAGCGACACCTGCTGTTGGCTTTGCTTTGGGCATTGAACGTCTTGTATTATTATTAGAAACATTAGAGCTGACAGCGGATATCGCTGGCGCTGTTGATGTTTATATCGCAGCATTAGGCGAAGGCGCTGATGTACACGGTATGTTATTAGCGGAGCAGTTACGCGATCAAATGCCAACTGCAAAAGTAATGATGCATAACGGCGGCGGTAACTTTAAGAAACAACTTAAACGAGCTGACCAAAATGGCGCGAAAGTAGCTCTTATTTTGGGTGGCGATGAAATCGAAAACAAACAAGTGACTGTGAAAGACCTGACTGGTAAAACAGAACAGCAAACCATTGCAGTGACAGAGTTAGTCAATAAATTAACAACGCTATTAAACAAGTAAAATAATACTGTTTAGTTGTGTTTAAAAATTAAGGGTGAGACGTGGAAGGTTACGCTACTGAAGAACAACAAGTTGAAGCGCTGAAGTCATGGTGGAAATCCAATGGTAATGCGGTTATTTTTGGTACTGTGCTAGGCCTAGCAGGTTTAGTTGGTTTTCGTTATTACAACGATAGCCAGTTAACAGGACAAGAAGAACTATCAGCTGCTTATGATACTGTTGTGACTGAATTATCTGAAAATGGACTTGCGGCGAAGGCGACAACTCAGATGTTTATTGATGCAAACAGTGGTAATGCTTATGCAACATTAACAGCATTACAGCTTGCAGCTGAAGCCGTTAAAAAACAAGATTATGCTGAAGCTGAGAAACAACTTAGCTGGGTAGCGAATAGCAGTAATCAAGCAAGTATCTTGCCGATTGCTAATCTTCGTCTAGCACGTGTTCAAGCGCAATTAGAAAACTTTGATGCAGCATTAGCGACTCTTGAAAAAGTAACACTTGATACATTCGCGAGTAAAACAGCGGAAATCAAAGGTGATATTTATGTTCAACAAGGCGATTTAAACGCAGCGCGTAGTGCTTATGAAGCTGCGTTAGCAGGTGTTGGTGCAAATACACAGTTATTACAATTAAAACTGAATGACCTTGCTGTTGCTGACGTTGCAGATGATCTAGATGCTGCGATTGCAGGTGACTTGAATGGCCAATAAGCTGAGAACACTGACTACAGCTGCAGTTCTTTCAGTCTTGTTACAAGGTTGCTCTTTGTTTAGCGATGATGAGGACGTGTATTCTCCATTGCCTGAGATTCAGTCTGAATTTACGCCAGAAGTAGAATGGCGCAAGAGTATTGGTTCGGGTGTTGGTGAGTATTATTCACAGACTCGAACATTACTTGTAAACGACCAACTGTTTGCGGCAAGTCGAGCTGGCTTAGTGACAGCGTTAAACCCAATTTCAGGTGATGAAATTTGGGAACAGGATCTATCTGAACAAGCGGTATTTAACCGTTTTGATGACAGTGATAATGCCCTGCTTTCGGGCGGCATTGCTGCGGGTTACGGCATGGTATTTGTTGGCAGTGAAAATGCAGTCTTATTTGCATTAGATGACAAAACTGGTGACGTTATCTGGCAAGTTGAAACTGATGGTGAAGTGATTGCGAGCCCTGTTGTTGATGAAGGACTGGTTATCATTCAAACTGGCAGTGGTAGCTTGATTGGCTTTGATGTGCAAACGGGTGAACAACGTTGGATTCAAAGCTCAGAATTACCTACATTAACATTACGTGGGAATAATTCGCCAATCACTACTAATGGAGCAGCGATTTATGGACGCAGTGATGGTAAACTAGCCGCCGTCTTTCTTGCCAATGGTCGTTTGATCTGGGAAGTTAATGTTGCTAAGCCAAAAGGCGCTAATGATATTGACCGTTTAGTTGATGTTAATGGGCAAGCAGTTGCTCGTGGTACAGACGTGTATACGTCGGCTTTTAATGGCGAACTAATGGCAATTGAATTACGCTCTGGTAAGGTTCTTTGGAAACGCGCTTATGCGTCAGTAAAAGATCTCACCGTGGCTGGTTTCGAGTTGTTTTTAACAGATACTGAAGGCCGCATCCATGCGATTGATCGTCGTAATGGTTTGACTTTATGGTCGCAGAATCGTTTAGCATTACGCGGTGTTACTGCACCGGTTGTCTCGGGTAACAATATTGTTGTCGGAGATAAAGAAGGCTACCTACACTGGTTAGATCGTAAAACCGGTAAACTGGTAGCACAACAGTTAATTGATAGTGATGGACTATTTTCTAAAGCATTGAACTCAGAAGAATATCTCTACGTTCAAAGCCGCAGTGGTGACTTGGTTGCTGTAAAGAAACCAATTTAACCCGCTAGATAGAATACCATTAACATAATTTATTGCGCCGAGAGGCGCATTTTGTCCTTTTAAATAAGTGACTTTCATTTTACTAGAGCCGTATTGAGGCTGAGGTTATATATGACCCCTGTAATTGCATTGGTTGGACGCCCTAATGTTGGTAAATCAACATTGTTCAACCGCTTAACTCGTACCCGGGACGCACTTGTTGCCGATTTCCCAGGGTTAACTCGTGACCGTAAATATGGACAAGCTAACTTAGCTGGTCGTGAGTTCATCGTAGTTGATACCGGCGGTATTAACGGTGATGAAGAAGGGATTGATGCAAAAATGGCTGACCAATCGCTACTTGCGATTGAAGAAGCTGATGCCGTATTATTTTTAGTGGATGCACGAGCAGGCTTAACTGTCTCTGACCAAGCAATTGCTGAACATTTACGTAAACAAGAAAAGAAAGTATTTCTTGTTGCGAACAAAACAGATGGCCTAGATGGCGATGTTGCTGTTGCAGAATTCTATGCGCTTGCACTTGGTGATATCTACCAAATTGCTGCATCGCAAGGTCGTGGTACTAATATTCTTATTGAAGAAGCATTAGCACACGTTGAAGTTGTTGATGCTGAAGAAGAGGAAGAATTCTCTGACGCTGACCCTTTCATTGATGGTGAGTTATTACCTGAAGAAGAGGAAGAAGAGCAACGTGACGAAGATTACGCAAGTTTACCGATTAAACTAGCGATGATTGGTTGCCCTAACGTTGGTAAATCAACGCTAGTTAACCGTATCCTAGGTGAAGAGCGTGTTGTTGTTTATGACATGCCTGGTACTACGCGTGACAGTATCTACATCCCGATGGAGCGTGATGGTCGTAACTACATGCTTATCGATACTGCAGGTGTTCGTCGTCGTAAAAATATCAATGAAGCTGTTGAGAAATTCTCAATCGTTAAAGCATTACAAGCAATTGATGATGCTAACGTTGTATTGATGGTATTTGATGCACGCGTTGGTGTTACTGCACAAGATCTAACATTGTTAGGCTTTGCAATTAACTCTGGTCGTTCAATTGTGATTGCAGTGAACAAGTGGGATGGTTTAGATACTGATGTGAAAGATCGCATTAAATCTGAACTTGATCGTCGCTTAGGCTTTATTGACTTTGCACGTATCCATTTCATCTCTGCATTACACGGTACAGGTGTTGGTCACTTATTTGAATCGATTACAGAAGCATTCGATTCATCAACTAAGCGTGTATCAACGTCTATGCTAACGCGTATTGTACGTATGGCTGTTGATGATCACCAACCGCCAATGCACGCAGGTCGTCGTGTTAAACTACGTTACGCGCATGCGGGTGGCTACAATCCACCACTTATCGTTGTGCACGGTAACCAAGTAACAAAATTAGCGAACTCATATCGCCGTTACCTAATTAACTATTTCCGTCGTTCATTAAAAATTATGGGCACGCCGATTAAAGTTGATTTCCGTGACAGCGAAAACCCGTTTGCAGATAAGAAAAATAACTTATCATTATCGCAACAGAAGAAACGTCGTCGTATGATGTCGCACTATAAGAGTAAAAAATAATAACGCTGATTATTATTGATAGAAAGGTCTGTTTTTACAGGCCTTTTTTTATATCTCTGAATCATGTTTTTATCATATTTACGGTATTTAATTATAACTATTGATGTAAAGGCTGCTACTATTTGAAGCTATATGAAATAGGGATATTACGTTAATGTGTATGGATAAAATGAGAGGTTTTGCTTGACCGTTGTTGCTGTCGTTTATTTTTCGGAATCAGGCTCTACTCAAGCGTTAGCGCGGGACGTTATCACCGGTATCAATACCGTTGAAGACGTAAAGGTCATTGAATGTCAGATTCAAGCTTGGGATATGTTTGAAGGTCGCTTCGATAATGATGAATTGATGTGTCTATTAGATAATGCTGATGCCATTATATTTGGTTCACCGACATATATGGGTGGTGTATCGAGTCAGTTTAAAGCATTTGCAGATGCAAGTAGTGAACGCTGGGATGGTCAGCAATGGCGAAATAAGTTTACAGCGGGTTTTACTGTCGGCAGTTGTCTTAATGGCGATCAAGCGAATACACTCCAATACATGGCAACACTCGCCAGCCAGCATGGTATGTTATGGGTGGGTTTAGATATTGCTGGTGGATATAATAGTTTAGGTTTAAATCGCTTAGGCTGTCAGTTAGGTGTTGTTGGGCATAACCCAGAAGGCGAGGTACATCGCAGTGATCTTGATACAGCAAGGTATTTAGGGCGTCGTGTCGCGTTAATCACGAAGGCCTGCGCACGAGAGCTACAGGCCTTATAATCACGACTGAGCTAAATAACTACATAGGTTACTTGATTGCTAGGCGCTTAATGAGCTGGCTAACAAGTAGTTCTGCACCAACTAAATCATCTTGATCAAAGCGACCAATGCTTGGACTATCGATATCAAGTACACCGATTAATTTATCATTAACCACAATCGGTACTACAATCTCTGAGTTACTTGCAGCATCACAGGCAATATGACCGGGGAAGTCATGTACATCAGTGACTAATTGCGTTTGTAACGTACTTGCCGCAGCCCCACAAACACCTCTGCCTACCGGAATGCGGATGCAAGCGGGTAGCCCTTGAAATGGACCAAGTACTAACTCATCATTTTCGTATAAATAAAATCCAGCCCAATTTATGTCTTCCAGCTCCATAAAGAGTAGGGCACTGAGGTTTGCTAAATTAGCAATTAAATGTGTTTCTTCTGCCATCAACGCATCGGCTTGTTGGGCAAGGCGTTGATAAAGTTGAGTCTTAGACATGTATTCCCTTTATGAATAATAAGATGAAAGTCGATGTATTATATCGTGTTTAAATGATGATTATATCGTCATAAAGGTGATGTTGGTTTGAGTTGATTCCTTCGGGCAAAAAAAGAGTGATAAGATGTAGCTTAATTTGCTAAAAATGTGTTTACTAAATGCGAACATAGTAGATCCTCGTCATACTTACAGCTTAGTTAAGACCTACTGTAAGGCATAATGATAGCGGTTACTTTACCTCTTATTTAATATTTATCCTATTTCGTCGACTGAAGTTAATTATTCATGCATATATACCTTGTGACCCATGAACGAGAGTTCTCACGCCGTAGTAATACCGGTAAATTAGTTCAACAGTTTCTACCCAAAGAGACAAGTATTGTACCTTGGCGCCGTAAAGAACCTGATACAAAATTGTTAACGGCGATCAAATCTGGTCGTGTTGCCATTTTAGCCCCAGATGCGGATGAGGAGCATGATATCAGTGAATTCGATAGCCTCGTATTACTGGATAGTACATGGCAGGAAGCGCGTAAAATGTATCGCCAAAGTGATTATCTACAGGACCTACCCAAGGTCACGTTAAGTGCCGCGCAAGCGTCAGAGTTTATCTTACGTGCCAATCAATTAGAGGGCGGGTTAAGTACTGTTGAGTGTGTCATTGAGTTATTACGCCTACAGCAACGAGATCAAGAGGCTGACCAGTTGGTTGTCGAGTTTAGATCGTTCATTCGCGCTTGCTTATAAATGCCTGTCGATAATTTTTGGGGGTGCTGTTAGTCCAGCGTCTAAATGCTTTATAAAAAGCGGCTGGAGTTGCAAAGCCAAGTAAGTATGACACTTCACTAAAGGCGAGTTGTGTATCGCGTACATAACTCAATGCTAAGCCTTTTCTCGTTTTATCCATTATGCATTGATAGTTCGTATTTTCCTTGTATAAACGTCGCCTCAATGTCCATGCTGAGGTGCCGAGTAAGGCTGCTACTTGGTTAATGTCTGGCATGCTCCCTACTAAATGATGACTTACTTTTTCGATGACTTTACTTTGCCAGTCTTGATTTTGTTGTAGGCGTTGTAATTCATTTTGGCATAATTGCTGAGCTTGAATATAACTGCTCATACACGCATCCGGTAACGGCTGCTCGATGTAATCGCTATTCAATACCAAACCATTAAATGTTGAATTAAATATTACTGGGCAATTAAAAAATTGTTGGTAGCGTTCAACGTTCTTAGGCTCTGGATATTCGATATGAACGGCTTTAATAATATGGGGCGATTGGTTTGAGTGTGGCGAGGTCTTCAGGTCCTTTTTAATGGTTTGTAAATGGACAGCGCGTGAGGTGAGCAAGGTGAACCAACTCGCTAGTACAGAATCAACTACAAAATAATTATAGGCATTGTAAGGGGCAATAGAATAAAAGCGGAGAGTCGGTTGGGGGTCAGTAATAAATTGCGAGTGACCACGTACATTTTGACTTAACAAGCTTTCGTATTGAGCAATCGCGTATGCCATCGTGCTTATATCAATCGCCGACATACAAGTAAATCCGAGCATTCCATAATGTTGAAAACACACATTTTCGCCCATCAATAGACCGAGATCATCTCGTCCAGTTTGCTGAATAAGTTCAAAGCCAATACGCATATACTTGGGGATAGATAAGCGCCCATGATGCGCACTTAACTGAGCGACAGATACATTGTATTTAGCCAGCGTAGGATTAATATCATAACCGAGCTTACTACTTGTTAGGCTCATTTGTTGTAAAAAATTAACGGAGATATCACCTAAGCTGACTTTTGAATCTATTGCGGTTGTCATCGATCCTATTCTCCAAATGTAAGAAGCCATTATCACAAACGTACGTTAAAAATAACGATTGCTAACTAAAGATAATTAATTGTATATCATGGGAATTGTATACGCCGTGCTTTAAGGCTACTTTTAACAAAAATAATAATAAACTTTGAATTTGAATCGCCACCGCAATGGAGTGACCTATGTCAGCAAGTAATAATTATCCGAATTTATTATCCCCTCTTGATCTTGGTTTTACACAGTTAAAAAACCGCGTGTTAATGGGATCTATGCATACTGGACTTGAAGAAGTAAGTAATGGCTTTACACGCATGGCAGCTTATTTTGCCGAACGTGCAGCGGGTGGTGTCGGTCTTATTGTTACTGGTGGTATCGGCCCAAATCCAGAAGGTGCTGTTTTTCAAGGTGGTTCTAAAATGGATACGCCTGAAGAAGCTGAAAAGCATAAAGAAGTAACGGCAGCTGTACATGCAGAAGGTGGTAAAATTTGCATGCAGATATTACATGCTGGTCGTTATGCTTATAGTAAACAGCCAGTTGCACCGTCGGCAATTCAAGCGCCAATCAATCCAGCACGACCACGAGCATTAACAACAGAAGAAGTATATCAGCAGGTAGCAGCCTTTGTTAACTGTGCTGGATTAGCGCAATCAGCTAATTATGATGGTGTTGAGATCATGGGGTCTGAGGGTTATTTAATTAACCAATTTATTGTTGAGCATACGAATCAACGTGATGATGAATGGGGCGGTAGCTTTGAAAATCGTATTCGCTTTCCTGTTGAAATAGTTCGTCAAGTGAGAGAGAAAGTAGGTACTGATTTTATTATTATTTACCGTTTATCCATGTTGGATTTAATTGAAAAGGGTAGCAGTTGGCAAGAAGTTGTCGCATTAGCAAAAGCGATTGAGAAAGCGGGGGCGACGATCATTAACACGGGTATCGGCTGGCATGAAGCGCGCGTACCAACGATTGTGACGAAAGTGCCAAGAGCTGCCTTTACTAAGGTAACTGCAAAGTTAAAAGGGGAAGTATCTATTCCGCTGATCACCACAAACCGTATTAACACACCTGAAATTGCCGAGTCGGTTCTGGAGCAAGGTCATGCTGATATGGTATCAATGGCACGTCCATTTTTAGCCGATCCTGAGTTTGTAAATAAAGCGGCAGCGGGAAAAAGTGATGAGATCAATACCTGTATTGGCTGTAACCAAGCGTGTTTAGACCACACATTTAGCATGAAACTCACGTCTTGTTTAGTTAATCCTCGTGCTTGCCATGAAACAGAGCTTGTTTACATTCAATCACCCGTGAGTAAGCGTATTGCTGTCGTTGGTGCTGGTCCCGCTGGTTTAGCGTTTGCGACAGTTGCAGCACAGCGTGGACATAAGGTCACTGTGTTTGATGATAAAGCTGAAGTGGGAGGTCAATTTAACGTAGCTAAGCAAGTACCTGGTAAAGAAGAATTTTATGAAACCTTGCGTTATTTTACGACCATGACAACGAAGTTAGGTGTTGAGGTTGTATTAAACAAACGAATCTCAGCAGACGAACTTATCGCTAATAGCTTTGATGATGTGGTACTTGCGACAGGTATTGCTCCTCGTACGCCACCAATTGAGGGTATTGAACATCGTAAAGTATTATCTTATTTGGATGTACTGCGAGATAAGAAACCTGTAGGGCATAAAGTTGCAATTATTGGTGCTGGTGGTATCGGATTTGATGTTGCGGAGTACCTCGCTCACGAGCATAATTCAACTGAACCTGCTGCTAGTCAAGATATTGATACCTTTATGCGTGAATGGGGTGTTGATTTGACCATGACAAATCGAGGTGGTTTAACCGCCGCGAAAAAGACAGCCTCTGCACGAGATATTTATTTACTACAACGTAAAACAAGCAAGGTGGGTGCTGGACTGGGTAAAACATCAGGTTGGGTTCATCGTGCTGGTTTAGCAAGTAAAAAAGTCGCAATGATAAATAGCGTTGAATATGTCAAAGTCGATGATCAAGGTTTGCATATTCGCGTTGCTGGCGAACCGCAATTGTTAGACGTGGATAATATCATCATCTGTGCAGGACAGGATCCATTACGCGAATTACAAGCACAACTTGTTGGTGAAAATCAGCAAGTGCATCTTATTGGTGGTGCTGATATCGCTGCTGAACTTGATGCAAAACGTGCGATTAAACAAGGCTCGGAACTCGCTGCTACAATTTAGAATTAACAGTCGTTGTTGTCAAAAAGGGCTCAGTGGAACTTATCCTTTGGGCTCTTTTTTATTCTGCTAATGTAATTGTTAGATTGGGTTAATGATAAAAATTGAATTAATTCATCGAATATCAGTGCTATCGTCTAAATTTGTTCTAGTATTTTAATCAGAGTTAAACTTTTATGATGAGTGTCACAATGCCTAAAAAACTTTGCTATTTATTAGAACTGCCGGATTCTAAAGTGACATTCAGTGTCTTACTTATTGCAGATAAAGCATGCCTATCTGTTGCTGGTATCGATGAGTGTTACGCGATTGATCGCCTCATGATCGTAGAGAATCCAAGTGCACAATTACAAGGTTATTATATCTGTGATTATGCGACTCCTGTTTGGTCTCTTGAAGATTTATCTTTGCAAGATATTGGCTTACTCTCTGTCAATTTTGGTTTATTCATTGAGCATGAATATAATGATATTTATGCCATGGAAGCACATCACCTCGTTGATGCTGAACAATATCAACCGATTAAAACTTAACTTATAATTTAAATGTCACATTTATTTTTGCTTAATTATGCTATAACAGCCTTGTACTCAAGCTAAATTGCCTCGCGTATAGATTGCATGTGTATAAACTGTTTCACACTTCTGCTAAGCCTGTAGAGCATGATTAGCAGCATGTTAAGTTAAGAGGGAATGATGGCAAAACTGAAGAACGAAAAGAAGCTATTTAAAGCGGCTATCTCATTAGGTACGCAATACCTTCAACAACGTGGCAGTACATTCACTGCGACAGACTCTGAAGACGTTAAAGCACAGTATATTTATAAAGCCTTGGTGTTTGATAAATTAATGCAACCACTTGCTAAAGACCAAGAAACAGGCTTAAACATTAAGCACAAATTAGCTATTTGGATATCTCGTAAATTACCTGCTGATCACCCTTTGCTTAAAGACGAGAACTAAAGCAGGCTAAAAATTCTGCATTGTAATAACAACGTTTGATTAATATTAAAATGGGCTAGAGCGTGTATCTTCACGATCGTTAGCCCATTTTTTATATCATTGATTAATGACGTTGTAAAAATGACGTTGCAGCTTTTATGCCTGCGGTATAGTCGTTTTCTAGCGTGGTCACTTGGCGTGTTAATGTTGGCGTTTTTAATTCTTCATCGGGTGCAATTTCTATTATATTGATGCCTGCTGGCGGGTTGCGCATAAATTCACAAGTGCTGTTGTATTCTTTACTGTAATTTTCAAGGAGTTTGGTGAGAACGCTATCGTTTCTTACCCAGTATGTGAGTAAGCGTTCTACGACTGACAACTTCTCTATCCAACGTTTTGTTCTTGTTCTTATCACGATAATATTTTTAGCACCTAAATCGACCGCTTTTTTTACCGGTATTGGATCGACTAACCCCCCATCAATATGTACATCTTCTCCGAATTTAATCCCCGGTCGGAAAACAATGGGCAATGCACAAGATGCAATTATTTGTTGAAACCATCGACTTGGCTCTGCCATCTGATAGCTGGCTTGACCCTTTGATTTGTCACAACTGGTAATAACAAAAGGGCGTGATTTTAAGCGCCGTTTGGCTTGGTTTAGATCAATCGGATCGTGTAATGCTAATAAATCATGTAACTCTGCTAGTTCCATGGCATTCCCGCCTTTTAAAAAACGAGTCCAATCGACAAACGTAGCTGATTTAGCAAGGTGGTTAATAAGTCTAACTGAATATTTCTTTTGTCCGGCGATAAACGCGGAGAGGTTCAACGTCCCTGCTGAGCTACCAATAAACAGATCAAAAGGGTCATACCCATGATCTAGAAAGGTATCTAGCACTCCTGCAGTAAATACGCTGCGCATTCCTCCACCTTCTACAACAAGTGCTGTTTCTATCATAGCAACCTCGATATATTCACTTGATTTAACAAGCCTAGAATAAATACCAATATTTGGTAGTTTTATGTCTATCTCTCGTGTGATAAATACTTTTATCGTTGATCAGTATTGGCTAGAACTATGACAGCTAAATTATGTCAGGATGATGATATTGTGACAAAGCAAGGGAAGGTATAAGTCGCGATAAGGCGAATAATTAACGTCGTACTCAATGTTAATTATTCGCCTTATTAAAGGTGACTGCTTATTTTAAGTTTAAAAAGGCAAGTGCATCATTGAGTGTTTGCTGTGGAATTTCTTCCATTGGTACATGTCCCGCATTTGGGTATGTGATTAAAGTAGAACCTGGGATATTCGATAGCCATTGTTCGCTTAATGTTGCTGGTACCCAAATATCTTTTTCACCCCACATCAGTAGCGTTGGCGCAGTGATTGATGCAAAGTTTAAAGGCTTGTTTTTACTGTTTTTTTCATCAAGCATAGCGATGGTATTTGCATATGCTTGCTTTGCACCAGGGCGTAATGACAAGTGAATGTAGCGGTTCATATTCTCTTTAGTTATACGGTCTGGATCACCATATACATCTTTGACACCCATCGCGACAATGAAGGGAGGGAATACATTAGCTGCAAGTGAATTGATCCCCGGCATACTTGCTAAGCTTAAAATAAAGGGCAGTTCTTGTGGCGCGCCAGCAGGGTCGATGAGAATAAGTTTTTCGACTTTATCGGGGTTGCTAGCGGCGTAATGCGCTGAAATATAACCGCCGAGTGAATTACCGACTAAGACAAAATCATCAAGTTGTAATTGGGTGATGAATTGTTCGAAAGAAGAATGTAATAGATCTTCAGAGAAGTCATCAGGATTTTTTTGACCACCAGTCAAACCAAACCCAGGGACATCAAGACTAATGATGCGGTAATCATCCGCTAAGCCTTCGTTCCACTTATCCCATGTATGCAATGACGATAAAATACCGTGTATTAATACAATTGGTTGGCCATCGGGATTACCTTCGTCACGGTAGTGAACCTGCATACCATTAATGCTCATCCACTGTGATTCTTCGTTAGTGTACAGTGCATTGATATCTTCTAGTGGCATTTCACCTACGCCCCAAACACTGCTGACTGTCGGACTTGCTGCAACGGCTTCTTGCATACTTGAGCATCCTGCTAAGCTTAAACTTGTCGCGAGCGTTAAGGCCGCTAAAGGTAATATATTACCGAATTCAAATCTCATCATCACTGTTTCATCCTTGAAATATGGTTTTTTTATTTAAAAATAAATAGCGAATGCTACGTAAAATTAAAAAGTGATTAAGCATAAACAAGTTTATTTTAAACTAATGCCTAATTTAATTACTTAATTTCAGAATGTGGATATTGATCACTAAACAGTGGATTTACAATTGGTGTGTCCAGCTAAGGTAATGAGTATTCACTGGTATTAAACTGAGACGAAACGTAAAGGTGTCATGAAATGGCTTATATAGGCTGTGTAATAAGTTATTAGCTGATAGTCGAGTAAACATAAAAAGGCCCAGTACTTGTACAAGTACTGGGCCTTTTTTACTTAAGATTTGAACTCAATAATCTAGCGTTCGCGCTAATATTATTTAGCTAAAGATTCAGTCAGGTGAGGACGGATCTTAGCAAGCATATCTTTAAGTACACGTGGAGATGCAACAACTGAGTTACCAGATTTGAAGAAATCATGGCCGCCAGCGAAATCAGTTACGATTGCGCCTGATTCAGTAGCGATTAAGTTACCCGCTGCAGTTTCCCAAGGTTTTTGACCCATGCTCCAGAAACCATCTACACGACCAGCTGCTAGGTAAGCAAGGTTAAGTGCAGGGCAACCTGATGCACGTACATCAGCACATTCAGAGAATAATGCGCCGAAGATGTTCATGTAAGTATCTTGTTGGTGCTTCATCGTATGTGGGAAGCCAGTAGCAAGAACAGTACCTGATAAATCTTTAGCAGAACCAGCACGTAAACGGAAACCGTTTAATTGAGCGCCTTTACCACGACAAGCAGAGAAGATTTCATCACCGATAGCATCAAAGATAACAGCAACTTCAGCTTTACCTTTAACGTGTAAAGCAACAGAAATAGCAAAGTGTGGGATGCCTTTAACAAAGTTAGTCGTACCGTTTAGTGGGTCAATGATCCACTGGTAGTCTGTATCTGTACCAGTTGTAGCACCGCTTTCTTTTGCGATGATAGTATGCTCTGGGTAGGCTTTTTTAATTGTAGCGATAATAGCTGCTTCAGCTTCTTTGTCTACGTTAGTCACAAAATCATTTGTGCCTTTTTGCTCTACTTTAGTCTTGCTTGGATCACCATAAGCTTTTACGATTATATTGCCTGCGTCACGCGCAGCACGGATCGCGATTGTTAGCATCGGATGCATACTATTACCACCAAATTTTTGAAAGAACGGGATTTAGGGCGCGGAGTATACCAACTTTATTAAAATGTTCAAAATTTATTTTTTCTTATTTAAAATTGCCCATATTTTTAGTTTGGCGATTGCTCCGCGTATTGTTGTTTTGCTTTAAATACCGCTGAACAACTGTAGGTAGATGAGCGGTAACAGATATATTATAGATCACTGATGTACTCAAGGGATCGGATCCGCTTTTGCTCTGTGGCATTAAAGTGTGCGTCTCTTAACTCATTTATATGTGTTTCTTTATTTAAGTTACTGTCATCGTTGAGAATTACTTTTCTCTGCGCTAGATATGAATTTACTTTGCGATTAAATCGCGCTTCTTGCTGTTCTAGGGCTGTCATTCTTACTGCGGCCTCTGACCCGAGTAATGCTTCATACGTGATATAACGTTGTTGTGCATCATCATTACTCGCTACTTGATTGAGTTCGGCAGAGATAAGATCATCTTGATAAACGCGACTAATCTCATCGGGCATATTCGACAACTCTTCTTTTAATAGGTAGTTGTAATCAACTTGAGATACAGAGATTGCTTGTAATTGTTGTTTTTTTATAGTGACTTGTCGATGTAGATTCTCGTTATTAAAGAGTAACGTTTGCTCTTCAGGGCTAAATAACGCCAACTGTTTACTCCTTAATTCACTATCGAGGCGTTCTAAATCATCAATACTGGGTGCGCTGTTTATGTCTATCGAGAGTAAAGACTGTTTATATAAAAGGAAGCGTTCGAATAAATCATAGTCTGCTGAACTGTAGTGTTCAGGGCTATTTGTAATGAACTTTTTGACGTTCATTTTTAAGTGTTCGATATCTGTTTCTGTTTCTGTTTCATTAAAACCCGATAAAAAATAATCAAACATATCGCGTAATGAGGCCTGATCAATCTCAGTGTCTTGTTGAGATACGGCTTGAATTGAAGCGTTATCGATTCTGATGATTGACGGTATTATTTTTTTATCTTTGCTTTTTAGCACTATCTCTCCGTTATGCTGTACTGCTTCTATTCTTTTTGTTTTGGAATCAACTGCGGGATTAATGATGACGATAGTTTGTTTATGAATCGGATCATCGATTAACTTTATATAGGCTACACTCGCAGCCGCGGTGATAATTGTGATTGCTAGCGTAGCCTTTTTCATGATTATAAGCCTTGTAGTTTCAATCGGTTTGCGTGTTGACGGTAAATACTTGGTACAGACAAGAATAAAGCGGTATGCCCCAGTACCTGATTAATTTCATCAACATGATTCATGCGGTAGCTATCGTTGATGACTTTGCCTAAGTGCGTACTGCAAACACCAACCATGCCATCATTTGCTTCACCACCTAACCATGATGAACCGAAAGCAAGTAAGCTCACTGCTTTTAGTGGAGCATCAACAAGTGCATCTTTTGGACTCGTCATTAATCGACTACCACTCCAAGAGTAATAATACACCTTGTGCTGGATGCCGTTGACTGTACTTGTTACTACAGGGTCACCTTGACCACATGCTGTTGTAGGTACACCCTCTGGATATTTTTTATTGAAGGCGAGAGACTCATGTGTCGTTAATGCTTTTAAAGCCCCTTTAGCATTGACTGGAAGTGTCGAACCGCTCGATAGATATTGTGTTATTTTTGATAAATAGCCAATAACACTTGAACTTGCACTATTAACTAACGTGCCATCTGGCGCCACGCTATAAAATAAATCTGCGAACTTAGATCCTTTATTCACACCACCAATACTGGTTACTGATGCAACGAGCTCTGGGGCGACAGATGCCACGTATCGAGACGTTGGACCGCCGTGGCTGTGACCTATTAAATTCACTTTGCTTGCGCCTGTACGCGCTAAAAACTGTTTAACTTGCAGTAAAAGCTGCTCGCCTCTAATTTCAGTTGTATTGGTTGATGATACTTGAGCGGTATAAACCGTTGCACCGTTTTGTCTTAGTGTTTGCGCTATTTTATAAAAATAGTCATAGCCTTGAATATCATCAAACCCTAAAAAACCATGTACAAGTACAATCGGGTATTGTGTATCTGTATAATTTCGATTGGTTGCAGCATTTGCATAATTGAGTAAGGTTGTTACTAGCATTATTGTGACGAACATTAAGCGTTTCATTTTACCATCCTTAGATTGCCATTTATTTGAAATCATTGAACTTTATTGTTCATCGTTATGGTGTCATATTAAGAATAGGAAAAACGTAAGCAGACGTAAGCTAGAGTAAGAGTTGTAAGTCAAGGTGGGGATGATATTGAAGCGAGATATACCTCGTATACTGTGATAGAATTCGCGACCAGTAAATTAACAATTCCAATAATAGTCTGAACGGTGGTTTAAACACGAGGTTTAAATTTTCCCAGTTTTACTATTATGCGTCTTTTTAGGTATTAATAATGTTAGCAAACGTAAAAGTTGTATTAGTCGGTACATCTCACCCAGGTAATATTGGTTCGGCCGCTCGCGCCATGAAAACAATGGGTTTAACGCAATTAGTGTTAGTTGCGCCTCTTTGTGAAATTGATGAAAAATCAGTTGCGTTGGCTGCTGGTGCCGCAGATGTACTAGAAAATGCGATCATCGTCGATACCTTAGAAGAAGCGGTAACAGATTGTGGCCTGGTGATTGGCACAAGTGCACGCTCTCGTACATTGCAGTGGCCAATGCTAGATTCACGTGAAGCGGGCTTGAAGCTAATCGAAGAAGTGCCTAACTATCCTGTTGCATTAGTATTTGGTCGCGAACGTATTGGCTTAACCAATGATGAACTACAAAAATGTACTTACCATGTATGTGTTTCTGCAAATCCTGAATATAGCTCATTAAACCTCGCAATGGCTGTACAGATTTTAACATACGAAACACGTATGGCTTATCTGGCGACAAACTCGTTCCCAGAACAAGATAATCCGTATCCAAAGCAAGCTGAATTGGAAATGTTCCATACGCATCTTGAAGAGACGTTATGGGATTCTGGTTTTATCAATAAAGCGCATCCAGGTGTGGTTATGAATCGTTTACGTCGACTCTTCACTCGAGCTCGTCCAGAAACCGTTGAATTAAATATTCTACGTGGCGCATTAGTGTCTATTCAACGTAATCTGAAAAAATAGTGACGACGTTGTTCCATCGATTGCTTAATTTTAATACCTGAGTAAATTAGTCAGGTATATACTTGACCATTTTAGTCGGGTATGTAACCATAACTGTAAATAACAGTTTTAGAGGTTGCTATGCGATTGACATCGAAGGGACGTTACGCCGTTACGGCTATGATCGACCTTGCATTGCACGCAGAAGTGAAACCTGTGCCATTAGCTGAAATATCGGAACGACAAAGTATTTCACTGTCGTATTTGGAGCAGCTATTCTCTCGATTACGTCGAAAGAAGCTAGTAGCAAGTGCAAGAGGACCCGGTGGTGGCTACAAGTTAGGTATGTTACCTGGGGACATTTCTGTTGCGATGATCATTGATGCAGTAGACGAGAATGTAAAAGCGACCAAATGTGATTCTACAGGTGGTTGTAATGATGGAAAACGCTGTTTAACGCATTCACTTTGGGATGATTTAAGTGAGCGAATTAGTGATTTTCTTGATAACATATCGCTTGCTGATTTGATGAAAAATAATGAGATTAAGCAGATGGTCAATGATCAAGATCATAACCGCCAAGTATTAAATAAAATTGATATCAATATCATTTGATACGTATTTAAAGAATACATAAGTAATCATAATTATAATTATAAGATATGAACACTAATTAGTGACCTAATTGTGTTGTATGGAGCAATGACTAGATGAAAAAACCTATTTATTTGGATTATTCTGCGACTACGCCTGTAGACCCTCGTGTAGCAGAAAAAATGATGCAGTGTCTGACTATGGACGGCATCTTTGGTAACCCTGCGTCTCGTTCACATCGTTTCGGTTGGCAGGCAGAAGAAGCAGTAGACATTGCTCGTAATCAAATTGCAGATTTAGTGAATGCAGATCCACGTGAAGTTGTTATTACGTCGGGTGCTACTGAATCAAACAATCTTGCTATTAAAGGTGCTGCGCATTTTTATAATAAAAAAGGCAAGCATATCATTACAAGTAAAATTGAGCACAAAGCAGTGCTTGATACTTGTCGTCAACTAGAGCGTGAAGGTTTTGAAGTAACGTATTTAGACCCAACTTCTGAAGGTCTAATTACAGTAGAAATCCTTGAAGCTGCAATCCGTGAAGATACAATTATTGTTAGTATCATGCACGTGAATAATGAAATTGGTGCGATTAATGATATCGCTGCATTGGGTGAACTTTGTCGTTCTAAGAAAGTCTTATTCCATGTAGATGCTGCGCAAAGTGCGGGCAAATTACCAATCGACTTTTCTGAACTTAAAGTAGATATGTTATCAGTATCGGCACATAAAATTTATGGCCCTAAAGGTATTGGTGCATTATACGTTCAACGTAAACCTCGTATCCGTTTAGAAGCACAGATGCACGGTGGCGGTCATGAACGTGGTATGCGTAGTGGTACACTTCCTACTCACCAAATTGTGGGTATGGGTGAAGCTTTCCGCATTGCTAAAGAAGAAATGCAACAAGATACAGACCATGCAGAAGCATTACGTAAACGTTTCTGGGCTGGTATTACCGATATTGAAGAAGTATATCTAAACGGTCACGCTGAACAGCGTATCGTGAGTAACCTGAACGTAAGCTTCAACTTTGTTGAAGGTGAGTCATTAATGATGGCACTGAAAGACCTCGCGGTTTCTTCAGGCTCTGCTTGTACATCAGCAAGTTTAGAACCATCTTATGTACTACGTGCATTAGGTCTAAACGATGAAATGGCGCATAGCTCAATTCGTTTCTCATTCGGTCGTTTTACGACAGAAGAAGAAGTAGATTATGCAACAAGCATCATTAAAGAAAACATCAGTAAATTACGTGAAATGTCACCTTTATGGGAGATGTTTAAAGATGGTATCGATTTAAGCACTATCGAGTGGGATCACCACTAAACGTTCACCCTTATTTCACGAAAATTTATATTCAGTTTGAAGGAGTTATATCATGGCTTATAGCGAAAAAGTAATCGACCATTATGAAAACCCACGTAACGTAGGTTCATTTGATAAAAGTGACCCATCTATCGCAACCGGTATGGTTGGCGCACCGGCTTGTGGTGACGTAATGAAGTTACAACTTAAAATTAATGAAGAAGGCATCATTGAAGATGCTAAATTCAAAACTTACGGTTGTGGTTCTGCTATTGCATCAAGTTCTTTAGTTACCGAATGGGTAAAAGGCAAGAGCATTGAGCAAGCAGGCGAAATCACCAATACAACTATTGCTGAAGAACTAGAATTGCCTCCAGTGAAAATTCACTGTTCAATTCTTGCTGAAGATGCAATCAAAGCTGCAATTGATGATTACAAAAAGAAAAAAGAGTCTTAGGAGCTAACGATGGCTGTTACTTTATCTGACTCTGCTGCAGCGCGCGTTGCTCGCTATCTTGAGAAGCGTGGTAAAGGTGCCGGTCTACGTCTGGGTGTGAAAACATCTGGTTGTTCTGGCCTTGCTTATATCCTTGAGTTTGTTGACACTATTGATGAGAACGATGAAGTTTTTGTTGAAAAAGGTGTTACCGTTATCGTGGATAAAAAAAGCTACGTTTATCTTGATGGAATCGAATTAGATTTCGTTAAAGAAGGCCTCAATGAAGGGTTTGAATTTAACAATCCCAACATGAAAGGCGAATGCGGCTGCGGTGAAAGCTTCAACGTGTAATATTGATATACCCAAATAACCTCGTTATTTGGGTTTTGTTTATTTAATCTATCCATTAAAGGTCGTCAGATGAACCATTTTGAGCTGTTTGGTTTACCCGTTAATTTTGAACTAGATAGTGCCGGTTTAGCAACAACATATCGAGACTTACAGCGCACACTACACCCTGATAACTTTGCTAATGGCAGTGAGCGAGATCGCTTAATTGCAGTGCAAAAATCATCGCAAGTTAATGATGCGTATTCCACTCTAAAGTCGCCAATTCAACGTGCAGAATATATCCTTGCTGTTTGTCATGAAGATATTCGTGGTGAACAAAAAACACTGCAAGATCCAATGTTTCTTATGCAGCAAATGGAACTACACGAGCGTCTTGAAGATATTCCCGATTCTGCGGACCCTGAGCAAGAAATTGCAGACTTCGACGATGAGCTAACAGCCTCGATCAAAGCATACTTGCAAGAATTTTCTAAATTACTCAGTGCAGAGCATTATAACGACGCGGCAAATGTAGTGCGTAAATTAAAATTTGTTTACAAACTGCAAGCACAATTAAGTACACTTGAAGATAGTTTACTTGATTACTAATCAAATAATTTAAATTTAAGAACCTAAAACATGGCATTACTTCAAATTGCTGAACCGGGTCAATCGGCAGCACCTCATGAACATAAACTTGCAGTTGGTATTGATCTCGGTACGACTAATTCATTAGTAGCAAGTGTCCGTAGTGGCAGCGCTAAAACATTAGTTGATAACACGGGTCAAGATATTTTACCTTCCGTGGTTCGTTATACTGCAGATTCAATTGTTGTTGGCGAAGACGCTGCGCAACAAGCGGTAACGGATCCAGAAAATACTATCTCCTCGGTAAAGCGTTTGATGGGCAAAGCCTTTTCAGATATTGACGCTGCTCGTATTCCGAATGTACTTGTAGAATCTGCATCGGGCCAACCGTTAATTAAAACGGTAGCTGGAGAACTTAATCCGGTACAAGTTTCTGCTGAGATCCTAAAAGCATTGGCAGCACGTGCAACTGAGACACTTGCTGGTGAGCTTAACGGTGTGGTTATTACTGTACCTGCTTATTTTGATGATGCACAACGTCAAGGTACGAAAGACGCGGCAAATATCGCAGGACTGAATGTTTTACGTTTATTGAATGAACCAACAGCCGCTGCGATTGCATACGGTTTAGATGCGGGTCAAGAAGGCATTATTGCTGTTTACGATCTGGGTGGTGGTACGTTCGATATCTCTATTTTACGTCTTAATAAAGGCGTATTCGAAGTACTTGCGACTGGTGGCGATTCAGCGCTTGGCGGTGATGACTTCGATCATCTCGTTGCTGATTGGATCAGTGCTGAAGCGGGACTTGTGGGAGAGCAATCATTAGCAATGCAGCGTTTGCTACTAACACAAGCAAAACAAGCGAAACAAGACTTAACAGATTCAGCTAGCGTTAATATTACTATCGCATTAGAGTCTGTTAACTGGCAGGGAACATTAAGCCGTGAAACGTTTGATGGTCTTATTC
Source organism: Moritella sp. 24 (assembly GCF_018219155.1). Taxonomy (NCBI): domain Bacteria; kingdom Pseudomonadati; phylum Pseudomonadota; class Gammaproteobacteria; order Alteromonadales; family Moritellaceae; genus Moritella; species Moritella sp. 24. The sequence continues at coordinate 791,396 of NZ_CP056123.1, forward strand.
AGCCATTAGTTAAGCGCACTTTATTAGCATGTCGCCGTTCGTTAAAAGATGCCGATATCAGCAAAGATGACGTACTTGAAGTTGTGATGGTAGGCGGTTCAACGCGCGTGCCATTAGTACGTGAAAAAGTAGGTGAGTTCTTCGCTCAAGAACCACTAACGAGTATTAACCCAGATAAAGTTGTTGCGATTGGTGCTGCGATTCAGGCTGACGTATTAGTGGGTAACAAACCTGATTCAGATTTATTACTGCTGGATGTTACACCGTTATCACTTGGTTTAGAAACCATGGGCGGCCTGGTTGAGAAAGTTATTCCACGTAATACAACTATCCCTGTAGCACGTGCGCAAGAGTTTACCACGTTTAAAGATGGGCAAACGGCAATGACAATTCACGTGCTGCAAGGCGAACGTGAGATGGTTGCTGATTGTCGTTCATTAGCGCGTTTCTCATTAACTGGTATTCCACCTATGGCGGCAGGTGCTGCACATATTCGTGTGACGTTCCAAGTTGATGCTGATGGTTTGCTAAGTGTATCAGCGATGGAAAAATCATCGGGTGTATCTGCTTCGATTCAAGTTAAACCGTCTTATGGTTTAAGTGATAATGAAGTTGCAAACATGCTTAAAGATTCAATGACATATGCGAAAGAAGATGTAACTGCGCGTATGTTAGCTGAGCAACAGTTAGAAGCTGACCGCGTAATGGAAAGCCTGATCGTTGCCTTACAACAAGACGGTAAAGCATTACTTTCTGATGCTGAACAAAATGTCATTGAAACAGCGATTCAAACGCTTTATCAGATCCGTCAGGGTGATGATAGAGATGCGATTGAAAAAGAAATTGAAACAGTCGATAAATTAACACAAGATTTTGCTGCTCGCCGTATGGATCAATCAATCCGTAAAGCGTTGCAGGGTCAGTCGGTAGATAAGGTCTAAGAAATGCCAAAAGTTATATTTTTACCTCATGAAGATTTATGCCCAGAAGGTCTCTCTGTAGAGGCTGCTAAAGGTGAAACAATCCTTGATGTTGCATTAAAAAACAAAATTATCATTGAACATGCATGTGAAAAATCATGTGCTTGTACTACTTGTCATGTGATCATTCGTGAAGGCTTTGATTCAATTGAAGAAAGCGATGAACTTGAAGATGACATGCTAGATAAAGCATGGGGCTTAGAACCTGATTCTCGTTTAGGTTGCCAAGCAATTATCGAAGACGAAGATCTGGTTGTTGAGATCCCGAAATATACAATTAATATGGTTTCTGAAAGCCACTAATTACAGTTAAGTGAAAGCATCTTGGTTACGCGCATTTATGACGTAACCGAACTAAACTGAAAGTAACCGTACAGTATTGATTACTGTACGGTGTTTATTTCAGGGAGGTTTTATGGCGTTAGCTTGGTCAGACAGTGCTGAGATTGCAATTACGTTAGCTGAACATTATCCAGAACAAGACCCACAACAAGTCAGATTTACGGATTTACGTAAGATGATATTAGGGTTAGATGAGTTTACCGATGATCCTAATCATTGTGGTGAACGAGTTCTTGAAGCAGTGATGCTTGCTTGGATTGATGAATATTAACTATTTAATTGTTAATGGATAATCGTTAATACAGAATAAGCCCATGGTTAGCATTATGCTGATTGTGGGCTTTTTTTTGCTTTAACTTATGAAAAACAAGATGAAATAATCTCGTTTTTCATTTTGTAACCTTGGTTCCGCGCATGGCTTAATTATCGTTGATGGGTTTTAATCTGTGGCCTAATTAACTATTCTACTTCATGGCGTTATTTTCAGTTATTACTGTTTTTCTGACTAAAATAAAATGCAAAACCCAAACAAATAATCGCAGTTGTTCCTGAGATGGCCATTAAAATATAAGATGTATTTTCTGCACTCATTATTATATCTCCGTGTACTGGTCTATCTCTACGGGTGGTTATGAAAGTTCTTGTTTATCTTAATCATCATTGTAGAACACTACGTATAAAATGTAATCTACATAAATTATGGAACCAATCAAAAAAGTGTGTCATTGCAGGTTTTTATTGAGGCCTGTTCGTTACACACTTTGTCTGGAATTAGTTCGCTATATTTCATGTCGCGAACCATTTTCACGACCTAATCTTACATAGCATGCGTTATACGCAGTGATTTTAGCCTTTTAGTTTGTGGCCAAATTAGCTATTTCACTACAATCATGCGAATAAGGATGATTGGGTTTGTTAATAGCCATTCGATACGTGTCTCTTACGGAAGAACAGGCCAATCGAGGAACCGAATATTAAAGAAAATATAACTAGTAAGTCATATGAGTCCCAACCGGAATAGACTTCCCCTGTCAGTAAATAAAAACCTAAATAACCCAGTAATTCACTTAAAAACGCTGCTGTTATTGAGTGAACAATGGGGTAATGTAACTGACGATTAGTTATTAAAATAAAAATATATGTGGGTACGATAAAATATAGAATGAATAGAAAATATCCTCTCCACTCCGAATATTCATATGTAATGCTCATGTAACCCTCTATAAATCCTATAGTTATAGAAGATAAAGTAATAATGATGGTGGAAAAAAATATTAATTTCCAATTCATGACAATGCCCTTTAGGTGTAGTTTTTATATTAAACGTTGTTTTTTTAATGTTAGTTACCGCCAAAGGTGGCCTATGTTCAAAATCCAAGTAGATAAAAATTTTATAAAGCCTCCTAATTGGAGGTTTTATAGATCTTGGGATAAAACAGTCTCTTAGCGGCCGATTGAACATAAAAGTGATTAATACGCATGAAAATGAGGGTGGAATGAAAAGTGGATAACAATGGATTAAAATTTATGTTGGTGATGAGACTTTGTCTTTCAGAAAAATGGGGGGATAGGTTTACCCTACAAATATAAGTGAGTAATAAGGTAAACCTGAAGCCATGTGAGCAATGTCTTATCCTAAAAAGGAACCTGAACCTCTGAAAAACAAGGTAATGATAATGAATATCATTAGCGTTTGCAATGCTTTTTTGTAGTGGGATAGTAAATTTGTCCTCCTTGTTGGAGGCTTTTTAGATCTAGGGCTTAAATAGTTCCTGAGCGGGCTATTGCACATAAAGGTGATAATACGCAGCGTCAAAAGGATGTTCGATCAAAATGTCGCTCGAAAAGCTTAAACCCTGATGATTACCGCTTAAATTGACAACTTAATTCTGCACTGATTTGGTGATCTGTAGTTTCAGGTAAGATGGCCGTAAATGGCTGTATTTATCTATGTTTGGCTCGTTACATCAACCTAAACCGATTCGCTTTCCATTCGCTCGCGTCAATCATGCCCTCGGCATAAAGCCCGGACCAATCATAAAAGTAGGGCGCGAAGCTATCCCCGATCATCGCATTGAGCGTGATTTATATCATGACACTTTTTCCGATTTTTTTGCAAAAACCAGTTCGCTAAGGGGGATAAAAAAATTGTAGTTTGAGATTATTCTATTGGTCGTGAAATGTTCGAAAAAAACGTTCATTTAAGTCGAACGAATTATTCATAGATACATTAAATGTCCAATTCGACTTTTAAGGTGTGGAATAATAAAGTGTTTAACCGTACTTTTATGATACATAACCAAACAAATCATTAAAGTATTGTTATAGTAATCGCACTAACACGTCGATATTAAGGATATTTAATGAAGGATTTCATGAGCGTAGAACTAACGCTTGCTCCCGCTGACAGTTTTTGGGGCAAGAATGCATTAGTGAGTTTTAATGCCGGAGTTGCATCTATTCATCTTGGTGATAATAGTGCTGACTACTCATTACAAGTACAACGTGCAGCACGTAAGTTATCAAATCAAGGCATAGGTAAAGTCAGCTTAAAAGGCGAGTTATGGAATACTGAGTTACGTATTGCATTTGATCAAGGTTATTACACCGCGAAAGAAAATCAGGAAGCTTGTTTTGGTTTAGAGCTAGCAAGTGTCGCTGAGAAGAAAGACTTTTATGCTTTTCAGCAAGCAAGTCACTGGGTTCGTAAAACAATTAACACTGATGCAGAAGAAATGTATCCGGTTAAGCTAGCGCAAAGTGCAGCGGATCTATTATTGAAAATAGCGCCTGAATCGATCACGTATAATATCATTGCGGGTGACGATTTATTAACACATGGCTTTACCGGTATTCATACCGTCGGTCGTGGCAGTCAACACCTTCCTGCAATGTTGCAATTAGACTTCAACCCAACAGGTGATGCTGATGCACCTATTGCAACAGCACTAGTAGGCAAGGGCATTACGTTTGACTCGGGTGGTTACAGCATTAAACCTTCTGATGGCATGGCTGTAATGAAAAGTGATATGGGCGGTGCAGCGACATTAACTGGCGCACTTGCTTTAGCGATTAGCCAAGGTTTAGATAAACGTGTACAGCTATTCTTATGCTGTGCTGAGAACATGATCAGCAGCAATGCCTTTAAACTGGGTGATATTATTACCTACAAAAATGATATCACTGTAGAAGTGCTTAATACTGATGCTGAAGGTCGTTTAGTGCTAGCTGACGGTTTGCTGGCTGCAGAAGAGAACGCGCCACAACGCTTGATTGATGCCGCGACATTGACTGGTGCAGCTAAGATGGCGCTTGGTCGTGATTATAATGCACTATTTGGCTTTGATCAGAACTTCGTTAACTCAGTATTAGCAAATGCGAAAGCAGAAAATGAGTTTGCTTGGCAACTACCACTAGAAAAATGGCATCAACAGCAATTGCCATCGAGCTTTGCTGATATGGCAAATATCCATGCCGGTGAAGGTCGTGCTGGAGCATCTACTGCTGCGGCATTCTTATCACGTTTTGTACGTGAAGATGGACAAGGTTGGTTGCATTTAGATTTAGCAGGTTGTTATCAAAAGGCAGCGAATGATCTATGGGCGACGGGTGCGAAAGGGCATGGTATCCGCACATTAGCTAAAACATTACTTGATTAACTCATCCCCGTTTTAAGAAAGTGAATAAGCCCGAATTAATTTGGATATAGCATCCATAATTCGGGCTTTTTATTATTTAATGACTCATCATAAATATCCTGAATAATGCTATGAACGAATAAACACACCACGATTTAGTTATAAATGCTGATAAATCCGCCTCTCCAGTTTATTTTATTGCTTAAGACTTGTTTTATGCTAATATTCGCGCCCCTTAAAATGCTCAAACGCTCAGATGCGCTAACGCTCAAATGCTCAAATGCAAATGGAAAACATGGAAACAATAATTAGTCTTATCGGGATTTTAGTCCTACTTGGTGTCGCTTATCTTCTTTCTGAAAATAAAAAAGCAATCAACTTAAGAACCGTTGGTTTTGCTTTTTTAATTCAATTTCTATTAGGCGGTTTCATCTTATACTCTGCAATTGGGCAGACAATCATATTAACGATTGCTGATGGTATATCTGCTGTTATTGGTTACAGTAATGACGGTATTAGCTTTCTTTTCGGTGGTTTAGTTAGCGATAAAATGTATGAACTCTTTGGTGGTGGCGGTTTTGTCATCGCATTGCAAGTATTACCTATTATTGTATTTTTCTCGTCATTATCAGCGGTATTATATTATTTAGGCATTATGCCCTTAGTGGTTAAGTGGATTGGCGGGGCAATGCAAAAGCTACTGAAAACCAGTAAAGCTGAGTCTATGTCTGCGACTGCTAATATCTTTCTAGGTGTTACCGAAGCGCCACTACTTGTTAAACCTTACTTGCCTAAAATGACGCGTTCTGAATTATTTGCCATTATGTGCGGTGGCCTTGCATCTATTGCTGGTACGGTATTGGCAAGTTATGCACAAATGGGCGTTCCTATGGAATACTTATTAGCAGCATCGTTTATGGCTGCGCCAGGCGGTTTGCTATTTGCCAAAATCCTGATACCTGAAACAGAGACGATTGTAGAGCAAGATTTAGCTGACAAGGATGAATATGAACCTTCGAATATTGTTGAAGCTGCAGCAACAGGAGCATCAAGCGGTGTTAGATTAGCGATCGAAGTAGGCGGAATGTTACTTGCGTTTGTTAGTTTAGTCGCATTGTTAAACGGTATACTTGGTGGTATTGGCGGTTGGTTAGGTTATCCTGAACTGAGTTTACAGCTAATGCTTGGCTACCTTTTTTCTCCGGTTGCATTTTTAATGGGTGTGCCTTGGAATGAGGCTATGCTGGCAGGTTCATTCATTGGCCAAAAAATTGTTATTAATGAGTTTTTTGCTTATATCAATTTAGTGCCTTATCTTAATGGCGATATGCTTGTTAATGCAACTGGCATGGCAATGACAGAAAAAACCCAACTGATCCTCTCGTTTGCACTGTGTGGTTTTGCGAATTTGGGTACTATCGCGATTGCTATCGCAGGTATTGGCATGATGGTGCCGGAGCGACGTTCAGAAGTATCTCAATTAGCGTTGAAGGCACTTGTTGCAGGTATATTGTCTAATCTGATGGCTGCAACAATTGCAGGGCTGTTTTTTGGATTAAGTTAACGTTTAGAGTCAGTGTATTTGATACACCATCCTATTTATACACTGCGTATAGCAAATAGGATGGTGTGTTTTATTTTATTTAAAGTCACCATTCATGTAACGATAAAATGATGGGTTAACCCATACTGTCGTTGGTGTTACTTCAGCACCGTTCATTGTTACACTCACTTGTTTCGCCTGTAGTTTAGCTTTAGCTGGTAACGTTAATAAGTCAATTTTATAGTTGTTGATGGTTACGTTGTTTTCTATCAGTACACTGTAATTAGCTGTTTTTGTGTATGATCGATAGAACGGCTGCCACCAAGATTCAGCAATTAACCCTGTCTCTTTAGCTGTATCTTTTTTAGCATATTTGTTAATTAATGCCATAAACTTGTTTTTGTTTACAGTGTTTTCAAACTCAAAATCCAAGTTATATTCTTTTACGACTGAAACCATTTTACCGCTCTCTAAAGTCGTTACAGAGTAGTTTGGTTCGCCCCATTCAGGCAAATATTCAAATGCAGATGATTTCGGCGTTAACTGTACTTTGGGATCAAAGCCTTCACTTTTCATTAAATACAATAACTGAGTAGCATGCTTAATATTGTTATGGCCATAACGGATCATAAGCGCTGTATTGAAGTTTGAATCATCTTTCATGTTAATCACGTTATAACCCGTGGTGTAACCATGATCGATAAGGCTATTAAGTTGCTTAAGCGCTTTTTTATCTTGGATGATCGTCGCGCTACTCCATTTATTTAACACTCGCTCAACGATGTTTTTATCAGACAGGTTACCAATATAGTTTCCTGATGGTTCATTATAGTCATTTACAAAAGAGGTTAGCTTTAGCGACATTGTTTTTGTGTTGGCTAAATCTTTTGTAGTGATAATGCCCATATCAACTAATAGTGCATCTGCTTGAGAAGCTGCTTCACTTCCTGTTGCTTTTGCAATTTTATCTTGATTGTAAGTTAATGCTAACTCCTTCAGGTTTAGCGCATTGATTGCTAAATCTGTTGTCATTACGTTAGCATGGGTTGCCAGTGGAAATAGAACTAAGGTCATCATTGTTGTAACTGATTTCAATTTCATCGGTATATTCACTTATCCATAAAGATATATTAACTCAATATGTCGCAACTGAGTTCATGTTTAGAGTTTTGTGCTAATTAATGCGGCGCATTATATAGGTATAGTTATGGAATGAATAGGCAATAAAAGGGAGAATAAATAATAGCGTTATTTAATAGTGTTATTGTATTATTAGCGATTAAATCAGATGAAAAATGACTGTTAATTTATATTTTTAGACGAAAAAATCCCGCTTGATAATTTATGAAAACTATCAGTAGCGGGATTTTATTTAAGTTAAGCGCTTACTTTAAAACTAAGCTGCTGTTACTGCTTTTTTCTTTTTAGGTGCTGCTTTTTGTGTAACGCCTGCTTGAGCACGTGCACGCCAATCACCGTTTAGTTGGTTAACTAACGATTTGTCAGCTGCAAGTACTTCAGGGTCAAAGTCATCAACGTTAATTGTACGTAAACGACCAACTTCAGCTACTTTTAATAGTTCAGCTTCATCTGCCGTGATTTGTTTGTTAGCCAGCGCTATATCAGCAAATTTGTCTAAGTAAATAAATGCTTGTTTCGCACCATTCTCTTTACAAACACGGATGAAGATAGGTTCTGCAACAATAACGTCTCTCAAGGCTTTCTCTTGTAGACCTACAGGGTTACCTTCTTCTTCAGTTAGGTACATATCTGTTGCTAGGCGGCTACGTGTATCAGAAGGTACTTGTAGTAAACCTGCAACAACATGGTCTAGTTTATCAGTAGGACGTGATAGACGCGTACCTGCTGGTAATACCATTGCACGTAATGCGATACCAACAACACGAACAGGGAAGTTACGTAGTAATTCATCAATCGCTTGTTCAGCTTTGAATAATGAATCTTGTAGTGCCCAGTGTACTAATGGTAAATCAGCTTTTTGACGACCTTCATCTTCAAAACGTTTTAGCGTTGCAGACGATAGGTATAGTTGGCTTAAGATATCACCTAAACGTGCAGAAACACGTTCTTTACGTTTTAGGTCACCACCGAGTACGCCCATCGCTACATCAGATAAGAACGCTAAGTTAGCACTTAAACGGTTCATCTGTTGATAGTACTGCGCTGTTTCATCTTTAAATGGTGCTGCAGACCCTTTACCGTTAGTCACGCCCATTACGAATGAACGGAAGAAGTTAGACATTGCAAAGCCGATATGACCGAACAGTGCTGCATCAAAGTCTTGTAGCCCTTTCTTATGATCTTCAAGTGCTGCTGCAGTTAATTCTGGTAATACGAACGGATGACAACGGATTGCACCTTGACCATAAATGATCAGGTTACGCGTTAGAATGTTTGCACCTTCTACTGTAATTGCAACTGGCGCCGCTTGGTAACCACGACCTGCCATGTTGTTTGGACCAAGACAGATACCTTTACCACCTGAAATGTCCATTGCATCGATAGCACATTTTTGAGCACGGTCTGTTAAATGCATTTTAACAATCGCAGTGATTACTGATGGTTTCTCACCTAAATCAATTGCACTTGTTGTTAGCGTTGATGCTGCGCCCATCAGGTAAGCATTACCACCGATACGTGCTAGTGGCTCTTCAATACCTTCCATTTTACCAATCGCAACTTTAAATTGACGACGGATAGCTGTGTAAGAGCCCATACCTAGTGCTGCAAGTTTAACTGCACCTGCAGAGCATGACGGAAGGGTAATACCACGACCTACAGACAGACATTCAACTAGCATGCGCCAGCCTTGACCAGCCATTTCTGGACCACCAATGATGTAGTCTAATGGTACGAATACTTCGTTACCTTTAGTTGGACCATTTTGGAACGGTAAGTTAAGTGGGAAGTGACGACGACCCGTTTCAACACCTGGGATATCCGTAGGGATAAGCGCACAAGTAATACCGATGTCTTCTTTATCACCAAGTAGACCATCTGGATCACGCAGTTTAATTGCAAGACCAAGTACAGTCGCAACAGGTGCAAGTGTAATATAACGTTTGTTCCAAGTCAGTTTCATACCCAGAACTTCTTTACCTTCGAATTCGCCTTTACACACGATACCGAAATCAGGGATTGCACCTGCATCAGAACCGGCTTCAGGACTTGTTAGTGCGAAACATGGAATTTCTTCACCAACAGCAAGACGAGGAAGGTAGTAATCTTGTTGCTCTTTAGTACCGTAATGTTGTAGTAATTCACCAGGTCCTAATGAGTTAGGTACACCAACTGTGCTCGCCATTACAGCGCTTGAGCCAGTTAGTTTTTGCAGTACCATTGATTGTGCTAATGCTGAAAATTCTAGACCACCGTATTTTTTCTTGATGATCATTGCGAAGAAGCCCTTAGTTTTAAGGAATTCCCACAGCTCTGGAGGTAAGTCTGCACGATTGTGAGTGATATCAAACTCATCAGCCATGCGACATGCTTCTTCAACAGGGCCGTCAAGGAAAGCGCGTTCTTCTGCAGTTAGTGCTGGTGCAGGCACATTATGCAGTTTTTCCCAATTTGGCTTACCGCTAAATAAATCAGCGTCCCACCAAGTTGTACCTGCTTCCAATGCTTCAGTCTCAGTTTGAGACATCTCAGGCATTATTTTACGAAAGCCTTTTAAGATTGGTGCTGTTAAATAGCCTTGACGAATACTGGTGATGTTTAATGGTATCGCAATTACAGCTGTTATTATCCAGATAGCTAGTGGTACATCACCGAAATATGAAACGGCTGCAAGTGCGACAAAAAACGCACCAGTAAAAGCAGCTAATGATGCTCGTTGGTAAGATAATGTACCAAATATTGCCACTAAGGCTAATAGTGAAATTGTGGTTGCCATGATTTTCTCCTTTCATAAAGCAACTAAAATAGCTAGGTCAGAGGTCAGACCAGAAGACTGGTTTAATTATTAGTTCTAGTTGAAAACTATTAAATTAGCAAGTTTTTTACATGCAATTTACATACTATTTATAGAACCTGTCGTTAACCGCTTGTTTTTGACCAATTGGGTTTACAAGCGTTCACTGATAATAGCGTTATTGGATGGATAACTTAATTGCCTATTTAACTTTATTTTAGGTCAGTTCGGTCAAGAAATAACGATATTTAGTACTTATTTTTGGGTAGTAAGTGGGTGTTAACTAAGCACTTTATCATACTGTCAGCTTATTTTTGGTTATGCTTAACCTTTTATTTATATGAGTAATACAAGTGCATTATTTTGTGAAACAATAGTATTATTATACAACTGTATTTTAAGACGTAAAGGCGATAAAAAATGACAAATTATCAAGGCTTAATTCAGCAAGAATTAGCTGAAGCAGCACAGGTTTTAAATGACTTTTTAGCAGACTCTAAAAACGCGGAAAATATTGAAGCTGCAGCGGCATTATTAGCAGATTCATTTAAAGCGGGCGGAAAAGTGTTATCTTGTGGCAATGGTGGTTCACATTGTGACGCGATGCATTTTGCTGAAGAGTTATCTGGACGTTACCGTGAAAATCGTCCTGCAATGGCTGGGATCGCAATTTCAGATGTTAGCCATATGTCTTGTGTGAGTAATGACTTTGGTTATGAGTACGTATTTTCACGTTATGTTGAAGGTATTGGCCAGCAAGGTGATGTGCTATTGGGATTGAGTACCAGTGGTAATTCACAAAATGTGTTAAACGCATTTGCAGCTGCGAAAGCAAAAGGCATGAAGACGATTGCATTAACCGGTAAAGATGGCGGCAAAATGGCGGGTATCGCAGATATCGAAATTCGCGTGCCACATTTTGGTTATGCTGATCGTATTCAAGAGATCCACATTAAAGTGATTCACCTGTTAATTCAGCTAGTAGAAAAAATGATGGGTTATGCTGATTAATCTAGGCTGTTTAGCTATATGATATTGCACAATGGTGCGTAATATAGTGTTATTTGCCATAGACAGTTGCTTGGCAATAAGTAGAATAAAGATTATGAAGTGAATTTAGCCCTGTGTGGTTAATGTTGTTATAAGTCATAAAAGTGAAGTTATCAGTATATGTGTGAATTATTAGGTATGAGCGCAAATGTGCCTACCGACATTTGTTTTAGTTTTTCTGGGCTGATGCAGCGTGGTGGTAAGACTGGACCACATTCTGATGGTTGGGGAATTACTTTTTATGAAGGCAAGGGTTGCCGTACTTTTCGCGATCCTAAACCAAGCTGTGAATCTAAAGTTGCTCAATTAGTAAAAAATTACCCAATTAAAAGCCAAGCAGTTATTTCACATATTCGTCAGGCGAATCGTGGCGGTGTAGCATTAGAGAATACCCATCCTTTTACCCGTGAATTTTGGGGTAAAAACTGGACGTATGCGCATAATGGCCAGTTAACTGATTATCAAGGTTTAGCGACTGGTTTTTACACCCCGATTGGTGAAACCGACAGTGAATTAGCATTCTGTTGGATTTTACAGGAAGTGTGTAAAGAGTTTCCAACTAAACCTGATGACATGAAAGCGGTATTTCGTTTTATTGCCACTTTGTGTGATCAATTAAGAGCGTTGGGTGTATTCAACTTATTGCTAACAGATGGTGACTTTGTATTCGCGTACTGCACGAACAATTTACATCATATTATTCGCGAAGCGCCGTTTGGCCATGCTCAGTTAATCGATGAAAACATTGAAATTAACTTTGAGAATGAAACGTCAGATACAGATGTAGTGGCTATTATTGCAACGCAACCGCTGACTGATAATGAAGTGTGGCATAAAATGCAGCCCGGTGAATACTGTGTATTTTGTCGAGGTAGTATTATGTTAACAAATAAGTAGTACTTATTTATTTGTAGCATCTAGTACAGTCATAAAAATTAAAGCCATTAAAAAAGCCTTTATGCAGTCATGCGATAAAGGCTTTTTATTATCTAGGGTTAGTTAACTAACTTAGTCAGCAGCGTAGCCGCTTTGTGCTAGTTCTTTACCATCAAGTACGGCTTTTCCGTTAGTCATTGCTAAACGTTCAGCACAGAACCATTGCACAACCATTGGGTAGATCATATGTTCTTGAGTATGCACTCGCGAACTTAAATCATCTACCGTATCGTCAGCAAATACTGGTACTTTTGCTTGTAGGATAACGGGACCAGCATCTAACTCTGGTGTAACAAAGTGCACTGAAGCACCGTGTTCTTCATCGCCATTATCAATTGCACGTTGATGTGTATCTAAACCTGGATATTTAGGTAATAGAGAAGGATGTATATTAAGCATCTTGCCAGCATAATGCTGAACAAAGTTGTCACTTAAAATACGCATATAGCCTGCTAACACAATTAGATCAGGTTGGTATTGATCGATTTGTGTCATTAGCTCTGCATCGAATGCAGCGCGGTCAGCGAAATCAACTTGGCTAAGTGAGATTGCATCTACACCCGCTTGTTGAGCTCGCTCTAGGCCATAGGCAGTACTTTTGTTACTAAAAACAGCAGTTACTTTGCCGTTAATCGTACCTTGTTCGCACTGATCTAGAATGGTCTGTAAGTTACTGCCATTACCAGAAATTAATACTACGATAGATGCTTGTTTAGACATTATTTTATCTCTACTTGTTCTTCATTTTCTGCAGCGTCTGCAATTTCACCGATTAGCCACGCATTTTCGCCGTGTTCAGTGAATATTTCCAGTGCTTTTTCAACTTGTGCTTCTGGTAGAGCGATAACCATACCAACACCACAGTTAAATGTACGATACATTTCCGTACGTTCAACGTTACCTTTTTCTTGTAACCAGTTGAAAATTTCAGGCCACTGCCAGCTATTTTCATCAATGATAGCTTTTGTTTGTGCTGGTAGTACACGTGGGATATTTTCCCAGAAACCACCACCAGTAATGTGTGATAAAGCGTGAACTTCACACTCTTTCAGCACAGCTAGCACAGACTTAACATAGATGTTAGTTGGCGTTAGAAGGGTATCACCTAATGTAGAATCACCAAATGCTTGACTTGGATCTTCTTTTGATACTTCAAGAATCTTACGAACTAAAGAATAGCCGTTTGAGTGAGGGCCACTCGATCCTAAAGCGATAAGTTTATCACCGGCAGCAACTTTAGTGCCGTCAATGATGTTTTCTTTATCTACAATGCCAACACAGAAGCCAGCAATGTCAAAATCTTTACCGTCGTACATACCTGGCATTTCAGCAGTTTCACCGCCTGTTAACGCACAACCAGATAATAAACAACCTTCACCGATACCGGTAACAACAGATGCAGCTACATCTACATCTAGCTTGCCTGTTGCATAGTAATCTAAGAAGAATAGTGGTTCAGCACCTTGTACAATAAGGTCGTTTACACACATAGCAACTAAATCGATACCTACCGTATCATATTTAGCTAAATCGATAGCGAGGCGTAGTTTCGTTCCTACACCGTCTGTTCCTGCAACCAACACTGGTTCTTTATAACCAGTAGGTAATTGGCAAAGAGCGCCGAAGCCACCTAGACCACCCATAACCTCAGGGCGTTTAGTTTTTTTCGCTACACCTTTAATGCGTTCTACTAATGCATTACCTGCGTCGATATCAACGCCTGCATCTTTATAACTTAGAGAAGTATTTTGGTTGCTCACTGGATCCCTCACAAACTAATCGTATCAATTGGATTAAAAAATCGCGGTCATGTTAACAACTTTACTCACATAATAGAAACAAAATTATGCCTTGTTTGACCTGCTAATTGATTTTATTCTTAACTCTGGCTTTTCCTTGGAATAAGCTATCATTATAGTGCCATTATTGGTAATATTGCGCGTTTTTGTATTGCACTTACTTTGATTTTATTAGGAGATTCCATGAAAGTTGTTGAGGTAAAACACCCGTTAGTACGTCATAAACTGGGTTTAATGCGCGCTGCGGATATCAGCACTAAACGTTTTCGTGAACTAGCAACAGAAGTGGGTAGCCTACTTACTTATGAAGCAACGGCTGATTTAGAGTTAGAGCAGAAGACCATTGAAGGTTGGAATGGTGATGTTACCGTTGATCAAATCAAAGGGAAAAAGGTAACTGTAGTGCCAATCCTACGTGCTGGCTTAGGCATGATGGATGGTGTACTAGAACATATGCCAAGTGCACGTGTAAGTGTTGTTGGTATTTACCGTGATGAAGAAACATTAGAAGCGGTATCTTACTTCGAAAAAATCGTTCACAGCATTGATGAACGTTTAGCAATTGTTGTTGACCCTATGTTAGCAACTGGCGGTTCTATGATCGCAACATTAGACCTGTTAAAAGCAAAAGGTTGTAAGCGCATTAAAGTGCTTATTCTTGTTGCTGCACCAGAAGGTCTAAAAGCGCTAGAAGAAGCACACCCAGATATCGAGCTTTACACTGCATCTGTTGATGAACGTTTAGACGAAAAAGGTTACATCGTTCCAGGTCTTGGTGACGCTGGCGATAAGATTTTCGGTACTAAATAAGTACAGTAATAAGCAACTGAATTAATCTGATTAATTGAGTTATAGAGACATCAACAAATTATGTTGGTGTCTTTTTTTACCACCCTTTTTATTCTGTTTGATTACCCACTAAATACCCGCCCCATATGAACAGCATATTCAATATATAAACCTTCTCAATATCAATATTAAAGTATCGTTCACTATCAGCCTGCTTATCATCTGTATTTTTAGATTGAAAATACATAAATATTCCCCTTCATTTTAAGTTAACTCCTTGATATTTTAGTATGGTCAAGTTTTTGCTATATCGCTAATTAGGTTGATGTCATGGAATATGTTGGACTTAGTGTATGGTTTGGTTATTATTTGAGGTAAATTAATAGTCTTTGCTATGTTATTATCTAAATAATCAATTTGAGTCATCACGTTACTCTTAAAAAGGATCGTATGAAGCGTTTATTTCCTATTTTATTATCATTGTTATCTCTTTTACCGTTAACTACACGTGCGGTTGAAGTTGAGCATCTTTATTCTGCATCTGTTATGGCTGTTGGTAACCAAACTAACCGCGATTTACAGAAAGTGGCATTTGCTGAGGTACTCGTGAAGATATCTGGTAATGCGACAATTGCGACAAACCCTGTGATCAAAAAAGCATTGCTCAGAGCCCGTGAGTATTTGGTTAAACAGGCTGAAGAGCGTGTTGACGGCGAACGTTATTTACAAGCAAGCTTTAATGAGCAAAAAATAAATCGCTTATTACGCAGTAGCGAGTTTGGTGTGTGGAGCCAAAACCGTCCACAGCAAGTTTTATGGCTGGTGGTTGATGAAAACTTTAGCCGAAGTGTAAAAGGCGAGAATGACACTGATTACGCCGACTTTATCAATGCAATTAAAGCCCAAGCAAACAAACGTGGTATTCCTGTGTTATTCCCAATTATGGATCTTGATGATCAACTGAAAGTAAGTAGCAGTGATCTGTGGGGACAATTCACCGATCCTGTTGAGCTCGCTTCAACACGTTATGCTGCAGATAATTATATTATTGCTAAGATCATTAAGCAGAATGACGATTACCAACTAAATTGGAGTATGTACGGTCGTAGTAATACAAATCAACCTTATGAAATTTGGTTAAACGGCCAAGGCCAAGGTGAACTTGAAAGTATTGGTATCGCGCTAACAAATAACCTTGCGAATCATTTAGGTGAGCGTTATAGCGTAAAAGCATCAGGCAATAATGAAGTGGTGTTTTTAAATGTAGATGCGGTTACTGGTATTACTGATTATGCAAAATTGATTGAGATGTTTTCTGAGTTATCTGCGGTTGCACAAGTTGATCTTGAGATCGTGAGTGGATCAAGTATTCAGTTAAAGTTGGTATTACTCGGTACGCAAGACGATCTATTGACTGAATTATCACTAGATCAACGGATCCAAAGTAGTGAAAATGCCCTTGGTGACATGAATTTTCAATGGAACGCGACAAATTAAGCAATTTTGCATTGTGTTTTTTTGCTAGCCGTTCTCTATCGGCCATTGAGGTGCTACAATGGCCACACTAATCTTATGATTGTATGAAAGGGTGATATTGAACACTCCAGCACAACTTTCTTTACCAGTACAATTACCCGATGGTGAAACTTTCGCGAGTTTTTACCCCGGTGCTAATGTCCAGCTACTCACAGCATTAAAAAATGCTGCTGTCGGCGACGGTGATCCATTTATTTACTTATTTGGTAGCCGAAGTTCGGGCACCTCTCATTTACTCCACGCAACCTGTACCGAGTGTACGGACGCTGATCGTTCAGCCGCTTATTTACCGATGGAAATGTCAGCCATGATGTCCCCATCTGTATTAGATGGTATGGAACATCTTGATATTGTTTGTATTGATAATATTGAAATGATTGCCGGTGTTCGAGAGTGGGAAGTCGCCTTATTTAATTTTTACAATCGTTGGCTCGATAGTCATGATCAAGATAATCCAGGATCATTAATTGTAACGGGGAATAGCGCAGCAAGGCACTTAGGTATTCAATTACCCGATTTGTTGTCTCGACTCGATTGGGGCGTGAGCTATCAATTACAGTTATTAGATGATGACGGTAAGCTTGCTGCATTACAGCTACGTGCAGAGTTTAGAGGATTGAAATTACCCGTTGATGTGGGTCGCTTTCTGTTAAACCGTTCATCGCGTGATATGAAAACTCTGATTGCAACATTAGATCGATTAGATCAAGCGTCAATTAGTGCGCAACGCCGATTAACTATCCCATTCGTTAAAGAAACACTTTCTCTGTAAGCCAGCCCTTCCATAAACGAAAGTAAGATTTTTTAATCGCACATAAAAAAAGGAAATAGGGCCGATGACCTATTTCCTTTTTTATTTCAGTGTGACTTCAACGCGAGCCTGTTAAATAAACTCAATCGATGAACTCTGTTTAGACAGTCTTAATCTTTCTTTTGTGTTTTGTATGCTTCTTCTCGTTCTTTTTCTTCTGCCATCACAACTTTCAGTTTATCAAGACCTAAGCCTAGTTGTTTGCCCTGCATACGCGCATAAATGCCATTACCAAACAGCATACAGTTAGCTAAAGCAAACTCGAGTATAGCGAGATAGCGTTCATCAGGGTCGGTATACATGAGCGTTAATGAATGCATGTAATAGATCATGACAACAAAATTACTCCATGCTGCCGTGTATGGCTTACCTTTAACGAGTCCGTACAAAGGCAGTAATAATGGAAATATCCAAATTAATGCTTTTGCGAGCGGGTTTGATTCGTGTGATGCTTGGCGCTCCAGCCATTTTTGTTTTTCGGCTTCAACTTGCGGTAGTAACTCAGGGTTTACGTCTGCCATTGCAGTGAGTTCTGCTAATGCTTGCGATTGCGTATGATCTTGACTTTTTTCTGGTGTTAGCCATAGCTGCCATACGAACATGAGTATGATCAGGCCAAAGTAGCCAAATAGTCCCAGAAAACGGTACTGAGTAATACGCTTTTGTGTTGCTTGCATTTCTTGTGTTGTTTGCATTATTTGCTCGTTGTTAGAGTATTGCTAAAACATTTTCAGGAGGACGACCAATGGCAGCTTTACCATTTGCTAATACGATAGGACGTTCAATTAGCTTAGGTGTTGCGATCATCGCTGCGATAAGTTCATCATTGGATAAGTTGGTATCATCTAATCCTAATGCTTTATATTCCGCTTCTTTGATACGCATTAATTGACGTGGTGCTAATGCTAACAAAGTCAGGATTTCTTGTAGTTGCGCTGCTGACGGTGGTGTGTCTAGGTATTTAATGATGCTGGGTGTAACACCTTGCTCTTCAAGTAATGCAAGAGTTTGACGACTTTTAGAGCAGCGAGGGTTGTGATAAATAGTAACAGTAGTCATGGCTTGGCCTATTCCTTAAAACAAGTCTTAAATAAATCTTAAAACAAAATGGGGTCCTTTAAGCCCCATTTTGCCTTTTTTCCTGTCCCTTGGCTAGTTTTGAAGCGCTTGCATTTGTTGCTTTTCTAACTCAACTTGTTCCATATGTGCATCAATTCGTGCGATATCCGCTGAACTTGTTGCTAGCGTGCGTGCTGATTGCAGTTCGTTGAGTGCTTTTGGATAGTTCGCTTTAAGTTGTGCTACTTTTGCTCGCTGTACATACATTCTAACTTTGTCATCGGTTTGTCTCAGCAAATCAATATAAATACTTAAAGCAATCATATCGGTTTCATTATCACGTAAGTAATGACGGATTAGTTTTTCCGCTTCGTCATACCTTTTATCTTGCTGCAGCGCTACAGCTAAGTTGATTGTGGTGACAGGGTTATTCGTATATCTGTCATTGGCTTTTTGTAATCGTTTGATAGCCTCGTCATTATGCTTTAACGCTAAATCTATATCGGTCAGCGTATCAAGATAAAAAAGGTTGTTTGGCTGTGATGCAGCTAATCCGACGACAATTTTTTTCGCTTCTTCATTTTTCTTTAATTGTAATAAAGCCAGGGCTTGGCCGTATAGCGCTGCATCTTTTAATATAAATGAACCCGTTTTAAGTTGATGTTGAAAAAATTGGAGTGCTTCTTTTGGCTTTAATGTGCCATAGCGAACTTGAATACGCGCTTTGGCTAGTTGATAGTCGAGGCTAGGCTGATAATAGCGGCTTGGGTATAAGGCTGCTCTGTCACGCGCTTCGGTAATACGAGTCGTTGGTAATGGGTGAGTGATTAACATTTGTGGCGGTGTTGAGCTAAAACGATATTGTGCTGATAACTTACCAAAGAAGGTCGACATTGCAGCCGGATCATAACCCGCGTTCGCCATTACTTGAATACCAATACGATCTGCTTCAAATTCATTTGCACGGGTGTAGTTAATCGCAGACTGGGCATTAATTGCGACAGTCGTTTGCAGCATCGCAATACCAGCAACGGGGTTAGCAATGCCTAATAATACTGCACCGACTAAACCAGCAACGGTCAATTGGCTATTGCCTGCTTGTGCTTCTAAACTACGCGCAAGATGGCGCTGAGTAATATGTGAGATTTCATGGGCGATAACGGATGCAAATTCAGACTCATTTTCGGCATATAAAAATAACCCAGTGTGTACTTTGACATAACCACCAAGAAATGCCGCGGCATTAATTTCATCATCTTTGATGAGAAAAAAGTTAAATGGGAAGCGAACGGAGTCCGTTTTGCTAATTAATTTAGCCCCTAACTCAGCAATGTATTCTTGTAAAACTGGATCACTGACCATCGGAAAAGAGCCGCGTGCGACTTTAATAAAAGCGTCGCCATATTGGCGTTCTTGGTCAATAGATAAGGCTGTCACACCTGCAGTGCCGATCTCGGGAAGCTTGTTGGTGGCCTGCACTGAGCTAACCAGACCTAAAGTGCCGACAAATAATGCGGTACTGGTTAAACGAAATATTTTCTTGAGAAGCAAATTGGCGACCTATGTAATAAAGCTAAGCAAACTAGTTAACATAGTAGAACATATTATTAACTGATAACAATGACAATTTATAAGACGACTGATAATACGTAAAGTTCCTAGGTCTGTTTGGTTAATTTTTATTGATGAAAGATAAGATATTTACGCTTTTGTGGAAAATTTGGTACTAATCCTGCTAAAATCGGTAAGTATTTATTTCAAATTTAAAATGAGAGTGAATTAAGATGGGCAGAGCGTTCCAAAACCGTAAATTATCGATGGCTAAAACAGCTGGCATGAAAACTAAGATCTACTCTAAATATGGTAAAGAGATCTATGTATCTGCAAAAAGTGGTGGTGGCGACCCTGATAGCAACTTAAGTCTTCGCCGCATCATTGAAAAAGCGAAAAAAGATCAAGTTCCAACTCACGTAATCGAACGTGCTATTGAAAAAGCATCGGGCGCTGGCGGTGAAGATTATGAACGTGCAAGTTATGAAGGCTTTGGCCCAGGTAACTGCATGGTTATCGTTGAATGTCTAACCGACAACGGTAAGCGTACTTTCACTGAAGTTCGTCAAGCATTCGTTAAGAATGGCGCGAAATTGGGTGCTCAAGGTTCTGTATCACACATGTTTGATCATCAAGCTGTATTTGAATTCAAATTTGATGACGAAGATGCAGTATTAGAAACATTGATGGAAGCGGAAGTAGATGTAGCTGATGTTGAGAATGAAGACGGTACAATCACTGTTTATGTTCCACATACTGAATTCTACAAAACGAAAGTAGCATTATCAGAAGCGTTTGCTGATATTGAATTTGATGCAGAAGACATCACGTTCTTGCCACAAGTAGAAACTGAAGTGACGGGTGATGACGTTGAAATGTTCGAACGTTTCCTTGCTGCGTTAAACGACAGTGATGATGTACAAGATGTATATCACAATGCGATCATTGACTAATTATTAATACAGTTAATGAAATGCGGTTTTTATACACATATAAATACCGCATATAAAAAGGCCGATTACCACTTCTTTATCAGAATGGGTAATCGGCCTTTTTTGATCTACTTAGTTGTCACGAACTTAAAAATAGCTGCCTACGTATTCAGAACGAGACAAATTAAGCAAATTACATTTTTTTGCAGTATGCAGAAATGATTACCATCGCAGTACCGTTCGCACGACCTTGGATGTGTAATGGGTTATCTGTTAAACCGATATTACGTACCGCTGTACCGCGTTTAATCACTAAGCTTGAACCTTTAACAGGTAAATCTTTAATGATGTTTACGTTGTCGCCAGCTTGTAGAATTGTGCCGTTAACGTCACGCGCTGGAGAATCAGTCATTGCCGCAATTAACACGCCTTTTTCAGCCCATGCTTTTACGTCTTCTTCCATATACATCATATCAAGTAGATCACGTGACCAATCTGCATCTAGACGATGAAGCATACGGTATGCAAGTACTTGTACTGCTGGTACTTGGCTCCACATACTGTCGTTTAGGCAACGCCAATGATTTGCATCAAGTGCATCAGAAGTGTTGATTTGATCAAGGCAAGTATCACAAAGCATTACTGCACAGTCAGAGCTTTTTTCTGGCGATTCAGGTAGCTCATAAGCTGATAGGTTAGATTCTGATGTGCACATTTCACATTTAGAATCACTGCGTTGTAATAGCGTTGTTTCGATAGTCATTGAATTAATCCTCTAGATTTTGTGGGGCTATTATGCCACAACGTGAGTATTTTGGGTATCTCACAATAGATTTCAATTCTCAAGCTCGCTACACTGGTTTTTTATCAAGTTGGAGTTCACATGGAAGCAAGCGTACTATTTGATGAGTTAACGACAAATGACGGTCATGTTATTGGTCTTATTACCCTTAATAAGGCGCGTCAGTTACATGCCTTAAGCGCGGATATGTTTCCATTGTTACGGCAGCAACTTCTTGCATGGCAAACTGATAAGCGTGTGGTGAGTGTATTACTGACCAGCACGGGTGAAAAAGCATTCTGTGCGGGTGGTGATGTGAAATCACTCCAGCAAGCTTTAGTGAATACAGTAGGCAATACTGCAAAACAGCAAGCTGTGAGTGAGTATTTTACAGCAGAGTATCAAGTCGATTACCTATTACATAATTTTGGTAAGCCACTTATCGTATGGGGCGACGGCATTATTATGGGCGGCGGGCTTGGTCTGTTTATGGGCGCGAGTCATCGTGTGGTAACTGAAACAGCACGTATTGCGATGCCTGAAATTACTATCGGCTTATTTCCTGATGTGGGTGCAACTTGGTTTTTAAATCGTTTACCTCAGCCTGGTGTCGGACTGTTTCTCGGCCTCACTGGTGCGAGTATTAATGCCCGAGATGCGAAATACCTTGGTCTAAGCGAGTATCTAATCCCGTCAGCTCTGCAAGCAAAATTACTGACAGAATTACGAGCGCTAGATTGGCACGCCGATATGGTTGAGCATCCTACTCAAGTCGATACTCTTCTTAACACGCTCTATGATGACAGTTTGTTCGCTGCTGATAACTTATCTATCCATCAAGAATTCTTCACTGGACTGAGCCAAAAATTGAATTTAACGGCTGTGATTAACGAGATTGAAGGGCATCAGCATCACAGTGACTGGTTGCAAAAAGGCATTAACAAATTACTGCTTGGCAGCCCGATATCGGCGCATATCTTATATCAACAAATAACCCAATATACAGATTTGTCGCTTGCTGATTGTTTCCGTTTAGAATTGGATATCGCTGTTAACGTTTGTTTGCATGGCGACTTAGTTGAAGGTGTGCGTGCGTTATTAGTGGATAAAGATAATCAACCAGATTGGTTATATAAAAAAATAGATCATGTGCCTATGAGTTTTGTGGATAGTTTATTGTTGTCACCTTGGCGAGGCTCTGCTCATCCCTTAGATATGCTTAAATTTGCATCTTAATTACTTAAATGTGTGACGTATATACCAAACTAGGTAGTTGTGTTTAGCTTGTTTTATAAAGCCCTTTATTTTATAAGGATAAAAGTTATAATCACCTCAAAGTGGTTACCTGGTGGCAGGTTGCGCTATCAATTGGCTATGCTGAGATGATTATTGCTTACAATGCATTTGCAAAGTGTATTGCCGCAACAATTATTTATTTTGGAGATATATTATGAGCACTGCATTTTTCATTCCTGCTTACAATCTAATGGGCGCTGGTTGCTTAATTCAAGCTGCCGACGCGATCAAATCTCATGGTTTCAAAAAAGCATTAATCGTGACAGATAAAGTGATTAATAGCATCGGCATGGTTAAACAAGTTCAAGACTTGTTAGCTGCACGCGATGTTGAATCTGCTGTATTTGATGGTACACAGCCAAATCCAACAACGGCAAATGTTGCGGCCGGTCTGGAATTATTAAATTCTCAGGGTTGTGACTTCGTTATTTCATTAGGTGGTGGTTCACCGCATGATTGCGCTAAAGGCATTGCATTAGTGGCTGCTAATGGCGGTAATATTGCTGATTATGAAGGTGTTGATCAATCAGAAAAAGCACAGCTTCCACTTGTTGCGATAAATACGACTGCGGGTACAGCATCAGAGATGACACGTTTCTGTATCATCACTAATGAAACAACGCATATTAAAATGGCGATCGTAGATAAAAATACGACACCACTTATGTCTGTTAATGATCCTGAGTTGATGCTAGCAAAACCTGCGTCATTAACTGCGGCAACGGGCATGGATGCATTAACCCATGCGGTAGAAGCATATGTATCAATTGCTGCGACGCCAATTACGGATGCTGTTGCAATTAAAGCGATGGAATTGATCCAAGCGAATTTACGTACAGCCGTAACACATGGCGAAAACATCGAAGCACGTGAACAAATGGCATATGCACAGTTCATGGCGGGTATGGCATTTAACAATGCATCGTTAGGTTATGTACATGCGATGGCGCATCAGCTAGGTGGTTTCTATGATTTACCACACGGTGTATGTAATGCAGTGTTACTGCCACATGTACAGGCGTATAACGCTCAAGTTTGTACTGACCGCTTACGTGATGTTGCAAAAGCAATGGGCGTTGATGTTGCAGACATGACTGCAGAGCAGGGGGCTGAAGCGGCGATTGCTGCAATTAAAGAATTAGCATTAGCAGTCGGTATCCCAACAGGTTTAACAAGTTTAAACGTAAAAGTTGAAGATATCCCTGAATTGGCTAAAAATGCTTTAAATGACGCGTGCGGATTTACAAATCCAAAACAAGCTACTCACGAAGAAATTTGCGCGATCTTTAACGCAGCAATGTAATTAATTTATTGCGAGTATTGTTTCATCATGCCTCGCAATAAAGCTGAACTCCAGTAAGGTAATGTAATTAAGCCCAGTACGCGTTTCGATATCTGGGCTTTTTTACACCTCTATTTTGATGCGCAGGAGACTAATTCGCACTCCAAACTTGCTGACCTGTCCGGCTAAAGTTATAGCCACCTAATTGATCACCTTTGGCTTGGATCTTCATATCAGATAATGACTGTAGCAATTGTTGTTGTAAGGTGCGGAAATAGATATTTTTTGGGATCACTAATTCAAATGCTTCGGTACTCAGTGGAATGAAGCCTAACCCAAACTCACCAGCGGTACTTTGACTCGCACAACCTACATCTGCTTCACCACGGGCAATACAAGATGCTAATTCTCGTTCACTGTGACAGGTTTCAGCTGCTGTGAGCATCTCAACCGTTGTCGCATGGTTGTGTAACCACTCTGCTAACGCACGCATACTACCAGCCCCTTCTTGACGTAAGGCCCAACGCCAGCGTGATGTTAATAACTCTTGTAAATTTAACGAACGTGAGTTGACTAAATCAGCCAATTCTTTACTTACCACTAAGCCTTGCTGACGTTCAAACGCATGGATCAACACCCAGTTTTTATGACCTGGATACTGTTGCAATAATGCAGGGTGGCGTAAGCTCGCTTCTTCGGCATGACCCCAGTGAATCGCACACATATCAACATGGCCTTTACTCAGCATTGCCAGACCTTGTCGTGTGCCAGTTGAGGTATAACCCACCAATGCAGTACTACCAAGTTTTTGCGCCATTTTACCCACAACCAATTGCAAGAGTGGATCATCTGAGCCTGCAATTAAGAGGCGATCATTCAGCGCGCCATTATGGCAAGATTCGAGTAGCCATTTATCCAACATCGATTTTGGAAATAACCATTTCCCCGTTACTTTGGTTGCAGGTAAATGCCCGTCATTGGCCAGTGTGTAGACCTTTTTTTCATTCAGGTCTAAATACTCTGCCACTTGTTTCACGTTCATAAACGCGGGAAAGTGTTCACTCATGCACTTTTACCAATTGGATCTTGTGACTGTGTTTTAGGTTGTGATTGAGAAAGAGCGTCTGCTTCAGGGCCTTTCACATCTAACACTAAATTAGCCATACCGTTATACACTTGGAAGCGATTTCCTTTCGCGCGCGCAACCATGGTAATACCCAGTTTTTTCGCTAAGTCGTAACCCATTTGAGTCGCACCAGAACGAGATAGCAATACAGGAATACCCATCTGCGCAACTTTAATGACCATTTCAGACGTTAAACGGCCCGTTGTATAGAAAATTTTATCTTCACCTGTTTGGCCTTTTAACCACATCTCACCAGCCAAGGTATCAACAGCGTTGTGACGACCAACATCTTCAACAAAGGATAAGATCTCAGTGTCTCTACAAACGGCGCAACCGTGTACTGCACCAGCTGCTTTATAGGTTGCGTTGTGGTGGGTTAGTGCCTCTAACAAACCATACAGTCTTGATTGGCGTAATGTGGGTTGTGGTAGTGTGACATCTTCTAGTTTTTTCATCACGTTACCAAACATCGTGCCTTGGCCACAGCCAGAGGTAACCGTTTTTTTGGTTAGCTTCTCTTCTAAGCCATCGGTGCTTTCATGGGTTATCACGGCGGCAGAGTTAGAATCCCAATCAATGATCAATGACTCAATCGCACTGATGTCTTCAATGAAGCCTTGGTTTTTTAAATACCCTAATACGAGGTCGGCTGGGCGAGCACCAAGTGTCATCACTGTCACTACTTCAACCCAGTTTAAGTAAATCGTTAAAGGATGTTCGCACGCGATCTCTTTGGTCATGGTATCGCCATACTCATCCATGATGTCAACAGTCATAGTGTGTTCAACTGAAGAGTTGGTTCTAATTATTTTTGGTAATTGCGGCATCCGAAAGTCCTACTTGTTTATATATCTATGAAGAGGTAAAGCAAGGTTCATTCCAACTTAACTATTTTATTTGCCATTATTTTATAACTTGGTCTAAATTTTGCTGAGTAGGGAAAGTTAGATAACAAATTCTAAATAATTATAAAAATAGAACAAAGGAGCATGTGTGCAACAAGCTGATGAACATAAGCGCTTAGAAAAAGACGAATCAAGTTGGCCAATCAAGTTTCGTCTTTGTTCTGAAGAGAAACAAATTGGACGCTGGACGACCTTGTCTTGGTCTATTGATAATGTTGAATTGTATGATCACAACCACACACAAGATGATGCCAGCATCGGCATTAGCTATGAGCGTGTATTAACCTTATACCGCGATGAACGGACCGATTACCGTTTTAACCTCAGCTCACAAGACCCGCATCTATTTATTGTTTGTGAAGAAAATAATGAGCAGCTATCACCGTTACTTATTACTGTCGCGCAAAGTGTCGCGAGCAGTTATATGGATGGTGACTATCAAGTGTTACATATTCAAATGCCATTACCGGTACAGGCTTGGATGGAAGCTTTTATTGGGCGTCACGGCGAACTAATTGAATTTAAAAAGAAACGTTATAAAGATAAGAAGGGACGTTCAAGTGGCAACTAACTTTTTTCAACGTTGGTCAAGTCGTTCTCTAACAGCTAAAGACAAGGCTTCAAAAGAATTACTTGATACAAATGAAGCCGCAGTCGAGTCGCTAGAGCCTGAGCTCATAATTGAACAGGTTCATGAATCTAATTCAGAATCAAATCAAGTGGATGGGCTCAGTAATGATGTTACCGATGATGCGGTAGCGAGTGATAAAGATAAGCAGAATGGTCTTGCAGATAAAAGTAGCGATGAAACACTCACGATTGCCGATGCAGATAGCGTCACTTTTGATAGTGGTGTTGCTTCATTCTTGCAGCAGGGTGTTGATAAATCAGTTAAAAAGGCAGCGTTAGCCAAACTGTTTCACTCTGACGAGTTCAATTATATCAGTGATATGGATGATCATACTGAAGACTTTTCTAATATCCCCAAACTTGATGACAGTGTCGCGAAGCAGCTACGTGGTTGGGTTAACAAGGTATTAGATGAACCAGAGCAAGACGTCGCGCTAGACCAGGAAATAGATCGAGAGTTAAATACAGAGCTAACAGAAGACCCTGAAATACAAACAGCAGAAACGTCAGTAGTGGAAGATGAGATTACTGAACCCGTCACGGAAGATTTCGAACATTCACCTAGCGCTGATGAGGTTCATCACAAAACTTATCAGCAAGATGAGACATAAAGGGACTAAAAACCTTATTTTTAATCGGGACAATTTGATGCAGGTGTGATTATTTGTAGCGACAAAATGTCTCAATTAGAAATACCCCAACTATCCTTATCTGACTTTAGCTCTTTATAAGTCATTTTATTCCGTTAAAAGTTGGTTCGGTTATTGCTCTATTAGCTACAGAAAAATACGGTGCGAATTGTACGGTAGTGCAGCCTTAAGAGCAGCGAGAATAAACTCGCAGTTTAATCGACACTGAATAGCGGTGACGAGTATACAGGAATAACAATGTTAAGAAGTATTCTAGAAACATTTACTGATAACAATGGTCAAGCACGCTTAACGGCGATTGCGGGCACGGTTGAATTATCTAACTTGATCCCACCAACGGTTTCTTACGAGAGCCGCGGGAATTTATTGATCATTGGTGCATACGATACGATCACTGCGTTAGCGCCGCAATTTGCCACGCTTAACTCTGTGACACTACTTGCGACCTCTGCGACAGAAGCGGTGAAAGCGAGCAAGGACACAAACGTATTTTTCAGTGATGACGTTATGATTAAAGGCTACCTTGGCGCGTTCGAAGTGAACTGCCGTGTAGCGGGTAGCTTACTGAATACCTATACCAACCTAGCAGAAGTCACGATCGGTGGTGATAGCTTTGATTTAGTGGTTGATATGAGCGCTGATAGCATTATCAACACCGAGATACCTGCACCCGGTTATTACCCCGTTGGCAGTGGTAAAGCAGCGATTGCAGATGTGATTGAAACTTTACCTGACATGTTAGGTACGTTTGATAAACCAAAATACTTCCGTTTAGACAATGACATTTGTGCCCATTCATCACGTGGTGTGAGTGGTTGTACACGTTGTGTTGATGCTTGTCCGGCGGGTGCATTATCAAGTAATGGTCATGCTATCGAAATAAACCCGTTCTTATGTCAGGGCGTAGGTACATGCGCAACCGCGTGTCCGACAGAAGCTATTACTTACGCATTACCTGAGGCTGAAAAGACGCAGAACTTTATCTACCGTTTATTAAACAGCTATCAAATGGCGGGTGGTGAGAAGCCGACGATTTTATTCTTTGGTCATCGAGATGAAGAGGCGCTCGCAGCGCAATTGCCTTCATTACCGTCGAATGTGATCCCGATAGCATTGGAAGAGTTAGCGACTGTGGGGGTCGATACTTGGTTTAGCGCGTTGGTTTACGGTGCGCACCAAGTACTGCTTGCAACGAATATCGCTTACCTCCCTGCAACGATTGATCGTGTATTAAAAGATGAATTAGGTATCGCCAATAACTTCTTAACGGAACTTGGTTTTGAAGCTGACCGTATTTGCTTATTCGATCTTAATAAAGCAGCTGACTTTGTCGTGTTCCCAGCCTCTTTATTACCTGTTGCTGATAATAAGATCGCAGTGATGGATAGCGGTGTATTAGCCGAACAATTATCAGGGACTAAGCGTGAAAAACTATTTAGTGCATTAGATCGATTACACGTACAAAGCACGGTTAAGCCGACACAGTCTGACGTACCAGAAAATGCACCTTACGGTAGCGTTGAATGTAAAACTGATGATTGCACCTTATGCATGGGCTGTGTAGCAGTATGTCCAACACGCGCATTACACGCAGTGGGTGGTCGTCCCGGTTTACAGTTTAAAGAGCAAGATTGTGTGCAGTGTGGCTTATGTGAAAAAGCCTGCCCAGAGCAAGTCATCAGCTTAAAACCTGGACTTAATTGGGATGCTGAAAATCGCCAAAGTGCAGTGATGATCCACGAAGAAGAAGCGGCTTGTTGTTTAAGTTGCGGTAAAGCATTTGCGCCAGCCTCAATGATTAAAATGCTGACCGAGAAATTACAAGGTCATTCACAATTTCAGGGTGATGCTATTCGCCGTTTATCTATGTGTGAAGACTGTCGTGTACGCGATATTTTTTCTGACATGGCTGATGATCCAACAAGTCAGTTGCGAGTGTAAAACGAAATGATGGAAACACAAAACATGTCACAGCCAATTGCTGAAGAAACTACATTACGTATCGATATCTATAGCTTGCTTGCTCACTTATTACGTAAGGCTCCCGACGCTGACGTGATTGATTGGTTAGCGAATTTAGATGTAGATGCACCGAATGAGTTGATTCAAACCACGGGTATGTCAGCGGCTTGGCCGTTATTAAAACTCGCGTCACAAAAGACGTTATTAACCGCAGTGGAAGATGAATATCAAGATCTGTTTATTGGTATTGGCCACGGTGAGATCGTGCCGTTTGGCTCTTGGTTCCTGACTGGTTCACTAATGGAAATGCCATTAGCGCATTTACGCCATGATTTGAAAAAACTGGGATTTCAACGTGACGAATCGGTGAAAGAACCAGAAGACCATATTGCGGCATTGCTCGAAGTCATGACGATGCTTGTCGCAGAAAATAATCACAAGGTACAAGCCGAGTTTTTCAATCGTCATATCGATACTTGGTTTGAACGCTTTTGTCAGGATTTAAAGGTAGCTAAAAACGCCGTGTTTTATAGCGCTGTTGCAGAGCTCGCCTTGCAATTTTTAAGCATTGAAAAAATACGTTTTATCGACGTAAAAAAATAATAACGATAGAGGATCAAACTGGATGAGTAAACAAAATAAGCCGGATGAAAACCGCCGCCAATTATTAAAAAATATTGGTTTAGGTGTTGCGGCAGGTGCAATTGCGACAGGTGTATCAACCTCAGCAAATGCGTCTATCGATACGCAAAGTCAGCAAGATAAACAGGAAAAGACAACAGGTTACCATGAAACTCAACACATTCGTGATTACTACGATTCTCTATAAGCGGAGCTCTAAATGAAATTAACTAAACGTTCCGATACGGTCAACAAGGACGAAAAACAACTGGGTATTTCGCGCCGTTCGTTTATGCGTAACTCTTCAATTGCTGCCGCTGGTGGTGCTGTTGGCGTTGGTATGTTCGCACCCGGCATGATGAAAAAAGCCGAAGCGAAATCTGTTGATCCTGAATCGCCAGTTGAAATCAAACGTACGATTTGTTCTCACTGTTCAGTAGGCTGCGGTATTTATGCTGAAGTGCAAGAGGGTGTATGGACAGGTCAAGAACCTGCATTTGATCACCCGTTTAATGCGGGTGGACATTGCGCTAAAGGTGCAGCACTTCGTGAACATGGTCATGGTGCGAAACGTCTTAAATATCCAATGAAACTGGTTAACGGTAAATGGATAAAAATGAGCTGGGAAACCGCGCTTGAAGAAGTCAGCCAGCAAGTACTTAAGATCCGTGAAGAATCAGGTCCAGACTCGGTTTATTGGTTAGGCTCTGCAAAGCATAACAACGAGCAAGCATATTTATTCCGTAAAATGGTATCGATGTGGGGCACGAATAATGTCGATCACCAAGCCCGTATTTGTCACTCTACAACTGTAGCTGGTGTAGCAAATACGTGGGGTTATGGTGCGATGACTAACTCGCTAAATGATATGCATAATTGTAAATCAATTTTGTTTATCGGCTCAAACCCTGCTGAAGCACATCCAGTTGCGATGCAGCATATCTTGCTCGCGAAAGAAAAGAACAACTGTAAAATTGTTGTAGCCGATCCACGCCGTACACGTACTGCTGCAAAAGCAGATCACTATGTGTCTTTACGCCCGGGTTCTGACGTTGCTTTCGTTTGGGGCGTGTTATATCACGTGTTCAAAAACGGTTGGGAAGATAAAGAATTCATTCACCAACGTGTTTATGGCATGGAAGAGGTGCGTGCTGAAGTTGCAAAATGGACTCCTGCTGAAGTAGAGCGTGTTTCTGGTGTTGCTGAAGCTGATGTTTATGAAACGGCGAAACTGCTTTCTGAACACCGTCCAGGTTGTGTTGTTTGGTGTATGGGTGGTACGCAACATACCACGGGTAACAATAATACGCGTGCATATTGCATTCTAGAACTTGCGCTTGGCAACATGGGTAAACCAGGTGGTGGTGCAAATATTTTCCGTGGTCACGATAACGTACAGGGTGCGACTGACTTTGGTGTATTAGCAGATAACTTACCGGGTTACTACGGCCTTTCTGAAGGTGCTTGGAAGCATTGGGCTGGCGTGTGGGATGTTGATTACAATTGGCTAAAAGGCCGTTTTGATCAAAATGCTTACCGTGGCAAAAAACCAATGAACCACGCGGGTATTCCGGTATCACGTTGGATTGATGGTGTATTAGAAAATAAAGACAACATTGAGCAGAACGATAACATTCGTGCCATGTTCTATTGGGGTCACGCAGTTAACTCACAAACACGTGGGCCAGAAATGCGCACTGCGATGGGCAAACTGGACATGATGGTGATTGTTGACCCGTACCCAGGTGTTGCAGCAGTAATGAATGGTCGTACTGACAATGTTTACTTGCTACCAGCGACAACGCAGTTTGAAACAACAGGTTCTGTTACCGCAACAAACCGTTCAATCCAATGGCGCGATCAGGTAATTGAGCCGCTATTCGAATCAAAACCTGATCATGAAATCATGTATTTGTTGACGAAGAAGCTTGGTCTAGCAGATCAGTTATTCAAAAATATTGCAGTGAAGAACAACCAACCTGTGATTGAAGACATTACTCGTGAATTCAATAAAGGTATGTGGACAATTGGTTATACAGGTCAAAGTCCTGAACGTCTAAAAGCCCATCAGAAAAATTGGCATACGTTCCATAAAACGACGCTTGAAGGCGAGGGCGGTGTTGCGAACGGTGAAACTTACGGTTTACCTTGGCCATGTTGGGGTACGCCAGAGATGAATCACCCAGGGACCCATATCCTTTATGATACATCTAAGCCTGTTGCGCTTGGTGGTGGTAACTTCCGTGCACGTTTTGGTGTTGAACGTAATGGCGAAAGCTTACTGGCTGTTGATAGTTATTCAAAAGACTGTGAGTTAGAAGGTGGTTTCCCAGAGTTCAGTGACAAACTGCTTAAACAACTTGGCTGGTGGGATGAACTGACAGCTGACGAGAAAGTAAAAGCAGAAGGTAAAAACTGGAAAACTGACGTATCTGGCGGTATTCAACGTGTGGCTATCAAGCACGGTTGTATTCCTTACGGTAATGCAAAAGCGCGTGCTGTTGTATGGACTTTCCCAGATGCAGTACCACTTCATCGTGAACCACTCTATACGCCGCGTCGTGATCTAGTGACTGATTACCCAACGTGGAATGATAGTGAGGCGATGTTCCGTCTGCCAACATTATATAAATCAATCCAAGATAAAGACGTATCAGGTGAATACCCGATCGTACTGACTTCTGGGCGTTTGGTTGAGTATGAAGGTGGTGGTGATGAAACCCGTTCAAACCCATGGTTAGCAGAGCTACAACAAGAAATGTTTGTTGAAGTTAACCCGAAAGATGCCAACGATTTAGGGTTCAGAGATGGTGAAATGGTGTGGGTAGAAGGTGCAGAAAAAGGCCGTATTCACGTTAAAGCAATGGTTACACGCCGTGTTAAACCGGGTCTTGCCTTTATTCCGTTCCACTTTGGTGGTTATTTCCAAGGTGAAGATTTACGTGGCAACTACCCTGAAGGTTCAACCCCGTATGTATCGGGTGAATCAGCAAACATTGCGACAACCTATGGTTATGACCCTGTGACACAAATGCAGGAAACGAAAGTAACCCTCTGTAAAATATCTAAAGCGTAAGGAGTCATTCCGATGGCGAGTATGAAATTTCTGTGTGACTCGAAACGTTGTATTGAATGCAATGGTTGTGTTACCGCATGTAAGAATGAAAATGATGATGCACTACAATGGGGTATTCAACGCCGCCGCGTAGTTACCTTAAACGACGGTGAACCGGGTGAAAACTCAATCTCTGTTGCTTGTATGCATTGTACTGATGCCCCGTGCATGGCAGTTTGTCCTGCCGATTGTTTCGAACGTACTGAAGACGGTATTGTGCGACATGATAAAGACCTGTGTATTGGTTGTGGCTATTGCTTATTTGCTTGCCCGTTTGGTGCACCGCAATTTCCGAAGCAAGATGCCTTTGCTGAACGCGGTAAAATGGACAAATGTACCTTCTGTGCTGGTGGACCAGGTGTTGAACCGGGCTCTGAAGAAGAGAAGCAAAAATACGGTGCAAACCGTATTGCTGAAGGTAAATTACCTATGTGTGCGTCGCTTTGTTCAACGAAAGCTTTGCTTGCTGGTGATGCTGCAAAAATATCAGATGTTTATGCTGAACGTGTTGTTGCACGTGGTGCAAAAAATGCGGGTTGGGCTGGCACTGTAGACCTTGCTTATGACGCGAGTAAACCGCAAGAAAGTTAATTTGTTCGTCAGAATAGATTAGCTGTAATATAAACATAGGTAGCCTGTTTATTCGTGATAATCAGGCCCTATTTAGCGCTGTAGTCTAGCTACAGTGAGGAGATTTAATGACTAAGCGAATTCAACATTGGTTCACTCTGTTAGTGAGTGTATTAATGCTGAGCTTTACCTTGTCAGCATTTGCTAATGAAACAGCAGATAACGAGACTCGTAGTGAACGTTTAGGTGAATCAGCAGTACAAGGCGAGCTTGCAGGCTTTGCGGGAGCTGACTATTGGCGTGCAGTACGAGATGGTCAAGAGGGTTATACGACATCTAAATCAGCTGAACACGGTGTGTTGATCAGTGTACCGGGACAAGCTTGGTTTATTCTTAAAGAAAAATGGATGTCACCATTAGGTGCGTTGGCTATCTTTGGCAGCATTGGCTTAGTGGTGCTGGCTTACTTTACAATCGGTCCATTAAGACTGAGTAAAGCAAGAACGGGGCGTAAGATCCAACGCTGGAGTTTGGTCGATCGTACGTTACATTGGAGCATGGCATTTACCTTTTTAAGTCTTGCTGCGACAGGACTGGCACTGGTATACGGCAAACACTTTATTAAGCCTATTATTTCTCGTGATATTTGGGCTATGTTCATCTATGGCGCAAAGCAGTACCACAACTATGTTGGTCCCTTGTTTGCCATTTTACTGTTTACAGTGATGGTTAAGTGGTGGCGTAAGAGCCTGTTCACTAAAGTTGATATTAATTGGTTCAAGAAAATGGGCGGTATGGTCGGTAAACATAAAGGCACGCATCCATCTGCTGATTTCTCTAACGGTGGTGAAAAAGCCCTGTTCTGGTTACTGATCTTTTGTGGTGTGTTCATTATCTTTAGTGGTTTTATTCTTGATTTCCCAATCTTTGATCAAACTCGCCGCGACATGGAACTATCTAACTTAGTGCATATGCTGGCATCGTTAGTATTGATCTGTGGTTTTGTATTCCATATCTATGTTGGCTTAGTGGGTATTGAAGCATCACTAGAAGGTATGGTGACTGGTGAAGTTGATGAAACGTGGGCGAAAGAGCACCATGATATTTGGTATGAAAAAGTAAAAGACTTACCTGAGAATCAACCGAGTAAAGTATCAACATCTAAATCAGATGAGAAATAGTAAAACTAATACGTAATAGCGAAGGCGTAATTAGGAAGTGAGGTAATAGTGGCGTGATGTGAGCACGCCACTATTGTTTTAACGCGACGTTGTTGCTAACGCAGCGCTAAATTTGAAGATCTTTGCTAAGACAGATTATTGAATGATTAAATACGCCCTTGTAGTGGAATAACGCGCACCGAATCCCCAACTTCTGCATTTGCCTGTTCAGGTAATACTTCAACTAAACAATTAGCTTCACTCATCGAACGTAAGATACCAGAGCCTTGCTGTCCGGTGCTTTTTACTGTTAAACGACCATTGGCATCAAAACTAAAAATACCACGTGTATACTCAGTGCGGGCAGGGCGAGAACGGAAGCGTTCCCTTGCTATTGCATTGAATACTTGTGGCTGCCAATTTGTCATCCCTTGTAATTTACGGATCGCTGGTTCAACAAATTGTAAAAACACCACCATCACCGCTACAGGGTTGCCCGGTAAACCGAAGAATGGTGTTTCGTTAATTTGACCAAATGCTAAAGGACGACCCGGACGCATGTTGATTCGCCAGAAGTTGATTTGTCCTAGTTTATCTAACACGGTCTTGATGTAATCGGCATCACCGACAGAAACTCCACCTGATGACAAGATTAAATCAGCTTGTTCGCTGCCTTGTTGCAATGTTGCTTCTAATGCAGCTTCGCTATCTTCGATAATGCCTAAGTCGATCACTTCACACCCTGCTTGCGTGAGCATTGCGTGTAAAGTGTAACGGTTCGAATCGTAAATGCAGTTATTCTTTTGTTCTTCACCGGGATGTTGAACTTCATCACCCGTGGAAAAAATAGCGACACGTACAGGTCTTTGTACTGAGACTTGATTGATACCAAGTGAGGCAATCATGCCTAACTCGGGGGCCGTGATTTTACTACCCGCTGCGACAGCTGTTTGTCCTAATGCGAGATCTTCACCTGCTTGACGTACATTCTGACCAGCATGAATGGCAGACATCGCTAGGTTAAAGCGCACGCTACTCTTGATTGTATTATTTGCAGTATTATTTACAGTATTATCTACAGCATTATCGGTTTGTTCAGCTTGCTCGCGCATGACAACTGTATCTGCACATTCAGGTACCGCGGCACCTGTCATGATGCGGACTGCTTGGCCTTTTTCAAGTGGTCGGTCATAACTGTGTCCAGCCATCACATGAGCGACTACATCATAATTATCACACTCTAAATCATCACCGCGAATGGCATAACCATCCATTGCTGAATTGGTATGTTGCGGTACATTTACTGGAGAAAGAATATCATGTGCGACAATTTGACCCAAAGCTACTTTTAAATCAACAGCCTGCGCTTGTTTGATTGGTACAATATGACCAAGAATACGCTCACGACCTTCTGCGACAGACAGCATTCCTTGTGGTGTTAAATCCCCACATTGTAAGCCTTGCGGCTGTAACGCTGAGTGTGTATCTATTTCACCTTGAATAAAACTTACAACAAAATCAGTGATCTGATCAAGGTTGTTAATATCAAGCAGTGGTAATGGCGCCTTTTCTGCTAAAGGTGCAGATTCTGATGCGGGTACTGGTACATTCGCTGCAACGGCAATAATGTTATTGTCTGTTGGGTGTAACCAAGGTTTACCCACTTCAGCACGGTGTAATTCAATTTTAGGAAAACTGAGATTTTTAAAGCCTTCAACCAAAATAAGGTCGATTTGTGTTTGGTCTAACTGCGCAATTAAATGCGGTAAGTTAGCTTCTTCATCAGGTGTTTCCGTGACGAGTGCACGGCGGCAACGAGATGAAATCAGCATTTGGCTCGCCCCTGCTTTACGTAAGCGGTGACTGTCCTTGCCCGGTTGATCGATATCAAAATCATGATGTGCATGTTTAATAACGGCAACACGAATACCACGTGCCACTAACTTAGGTAACATTGCTTCAAGCAGTGTTGTTTTACCTGTGCCACTAAATGCAGCAAAGCCGAGTAAAGGGAGTGACGCGTGTATTTTTTTCATTGTTGCTGACTCATTTTGTTTGTCCAAATTGTTGCAGTTCTGCGGGGGTATTTAGGTTTATAAATGCGTTTGGTTGGTCGCTAAAATCCACCGTTAACATGTTACATTGGCGATATAATAGAATGATTTTGCGATCGCCATTATCTAAAAATGCTTCTAGTTTTGGTAAAATACGGCGATGCAGCAGAGTCACAACTGGCTGAATATGTTCACCGTCGTGCGCCACTACAATATCAGTATCTGCTTTGCAGGCTGCAGCCATACGTGCGACTAAATCTGTCGGTAGTTGTGGGCAGTCACAGGGTACAAAACCAATCCATTCGGCATCGGCTAAATGTAAAATAGCAGCATGCATACCGCCTAGTGGCCCCTGAAAGCCTTGCAGTTGATCACCAAATACAGCGCCATATTGGCTGTAACGATCTTGATTTCGGTTTGCGTTAATCGCAATGTTTTTTGTCTGTGATGATAGTGTATCGATAACATGCTCAATCATCGCTTTACCCGCTAATGTCACTAAGCCTTTATCATCGCCACCCATGCGGCTAGCTTGTCCGCCTGCTAAAATTACCCAGCTTGTTTGATTAGCCGAAGGCATAATTATCCTTATCTTTTTTAATGAGCTGTAGATCTGCTCGTTCGATTAGTTTGCTATTGCTAATGCACCATTGGCGGCGACAAAGTGCGGTAAGCGCATTTTGTTGGTGACTGGTGATCACGAGTGTTGAACCGCGTTCGAGTAAATCTTTGGCTAACACGACTTGGCGTTCAATGGATTCTGCATCCATACTCGCGCTTGATTCGTCCATTAATAGGACACT
The DNA here is from genome assembly GCF_018219155.1 of Moritella sp. 24. Classification (NCBI taxonomy): domain Bacteria; kingdom Pseudomonadati; phylum Pseudomonadota; class Gammaproteobacteria; order Alteromonadales; family Moritellaceae; genus Moritella; species Moritella sp. 24. The sequence goes on from NZ_CP056123.1 coordinate 829,251, forward strand.
TGGTTTAAGTACCCAAGCTCTTGCCATTGCCACCCGTTGTCGTTCGCCACCAGATAATACCGAAATATGTTCATTAGCGAGAGTTTCTAACCCTACCATACGTAGGGCTGTTATCGCTTCACTTCGTTGTTCTTGGCGGCCTTTTCGGGTAAATTTTAAACCATAACAAACATTATCAAGAACAGTGCCATCGAACATGTAAGGTGTTTGGTGCATATAGATAACACCATTTTTAGCGTTACTTTTAAACATGCGGCGAAACAATGAATTGGATTGCAGATTCACTGTGCCTGTTGTTGGGCTTTGTAAACCTGATAATATTTTTAATAATGTCGTTTTACCTACACCGTTACCGCCCGTGAGGTAAATCGCTTCTTGCGGACCAAATTTAAGATTAGGAATGTGAAACAGCAGGCGATCCTTAAAACGAATCGAAATATCTTCTGCTTGAATTGAAATTTGTGACATGACCTATTCCTCAGTCTAATTGGTGCGCAAGTGGGCTTTACCACGTGCGATAGATAATAAGAAATTAAGGCCCAGCGCAAGGATAAGTAACACCATGCCGAGGGCGACACCTTGTGCAAACGCGCCTTTCGAACTTTCGAGGGCAATTGCAGTGGGTATATTACGCGTTGAATTTAAGATATTACCGCCAACCATCATTGAACAACCGACTTCGGTAATGATGCGACTAAATGCAGCGATAATGGCAGCCAGCAGCGGAAATCGACATTCCCACATTAAGCTTAGTAATGCTCTAGGTAGGCTTGCACCTAAGGTTAATGCTGTTTCCCAAGCGCGGCGATCACTGTTTTGAAATGCGGCGTGCATCATAGATACTAGAATAGGAAAACAAACCATCATTTGCCCGAGAACCATCGCTTTTTGGGTAAACAGCATATGCCAATTACCGAGTGGTCCTGCACGTGACAACATCATGTAAAGCAACAAGCCAATCACCACTGTCGGAATTGATTGGCAGGTATTAAATAATGAGAGTAATAGCCAACGCCCTGGAAATTTTCCATAGGCGAGGGCAAAGGCGATAACTAATGCCGGAATTAATACAATCGCTATCGCCAGCAAAGATACTGAAAATGACACACCGACAATCCCCCACAGGGCCATATCACCGCTGAAAAGGAGTTGCACTGCTTCTTGAGTCGTTTGCCAAATATTCATTAAGTATCTAGGTTTCTAATCAGTTAAAATTAAGACTTAGCGTTTGCAACAAATAGTTGCTCGCCGCCACGCTTGTAGCTGTTAATCATGGTTTGTGCTTTTGGATTAACTAACCAGTCACTGAATGTTTTAGCGCCTTGGTAGTTGATATCTGGGTAACGGCTTGGGTTAACTAAGATAACTTGGTATGGGTTAAACAAGCGCTTATCGCCTTGAGCAACAATTTTAAGGTCTAACTTGCTTTGGTAAGCTAACCAAGTGCCACGATCTGTTAACGTATAAGCTTGCAGTTCTGATGCCATGTTTAATGTTGGCCCCATACCTTGGCCTACTGCTTTGTAGCCACCAAAGTTCGGTTCCATTTTTGTTTGCGCCCATAGGCCCAATTCTTTTTTATTCGTGCCTGAATCATCGCCACGAGAAATGAACGTTGCGTTGTAAGATGCGATGTTAGTCAGTGCTTTAACAACATTGTCGGTATCTACTTTTGCTGGATCGGCTTTTGGACCCACTAATACAAAGTCGTTATACATCAGTTGGCGAGGTAGTACACCGTAACCAGCATCAACAAATTTAGCTTCAGATTTTGGTGCATGTGTCATTACCAAGTCTACATCGCCATTTTGGCCCATACGCAGTGATTTACCTGTACCAGCTGCAAGTACATCAACACTGTAACCAGTGTCTTTTTGGAACTCAGGTAATAAGTAATCAAGAAGCCCTGAGTGATAAGTACTGGTTGTCGTCGCTAAACGGATCTTCATGTCATCAGCAGCGTTTACACCAGCTGTTGTTACAAGTGCGAATAGCGCAAGTAATGTTTGGATACATGTCATCGGTCTTACAGTCATCGGTTTTACAGTCATTAGGTCTTCCTGACGTTTAAATTATTTAAGGTGTTAAATAGTCGTCACTGAATCGAATTTTAGTAACGAATATTATTAATGTGATACGGTCTTTTTCAGATTGAAAAATAACGGTATTTTCCCTGATAAAGCAAATTAGATGCCAGAATTTAAATTTAACAATATTAAATGCTGATTAATCTTGTAAGTGCATGATTTTGATTGTAAATGATATTTACCCCTAAAGTATCATAAAAAAATAAATGAAACTGTTTTGACTTTACTAGTAATGATGGGACAAAATGTCGCAACTTGAAATTATGGTAGTTATTTATATTTATGTCTGAATTTACGTCTTCTTCTCCTTCTTGGGCCGCAGTATCAGTACTTGTTGTCGATGATGAACCGGGTATGCGCGCGATCTTAAAAAAAGCGTTAAGTAAAAAATTTGCGCAAGTCGATACAGCAGGCAGTATTGAAGAAGCGGAAGAGCTGCGTAAACGCTGCCATTTTGATTTATTAATTGTTGATATTAATCTGCCAGGTCGTTCGGGTATTGAATGGCACGAAGCTTTTGATCCCCAAACGCGTCGCAGTGACGTTATTTTCATGACGGGTTATGCGGATTTAGATACTGCAATTAAAGCGTTGCGTGCTGGTGCATCGGACTTTATTTTAAAACCTTTTAACCTCGAACAAATGATGCAATCGGTAAGCCGCTGCATTGAACGACGTCTTGTAGAACGCCAAAACTTTGCATTGCAACGAGATATTGAGCGCACATTCCCTATTGATATTATTGGTGATGCAGCTAAAACCTTGTCGATGAAAAAGCTGATCACCCAGATAGCACCATCGATGGCGGCTGTATTGGTTGAAGGTGAGTCGGGGACAGGTAAAGAATTAGTGGCTCGCGCATTACATCAGTTGAGCTTACGTAATGGCCCTTTTGTCCCGCTAAACTGTGGTGCAATCGCGCCAGACCTATTAGAAAGTGAATTGTTTGGTCATATTCAGGGTGCATTTACAGGGGCTAAAAAAGGCCGTGAAGGGCTATTTCGAGTTGCCAATGGCGGTACTTTATTCCTCGATGAAATTGGTGAAATGCCATTAGCGATGCAAACGTCGTTATTACGCGTGTTGGAACAAAAGGCGATCCGTCCGGTGGGGGGCGAGCGTGAAATACCTGTTGATGTACGTATTGTTGCAGCAACCAACCGTAATTTAAAAGAAGAAGTAGAAGCGGGGCGTTTTCGTCAAGACTTGTACTATCGCTTAAATGTATTAACTGTCGATTTACCGCCATTGCGCGATCGCGTTGAAGACATTCCTGCATTAGCCCATCATTTTACCCTCAAGTTAGCCAAAGACTTAGGTATGAAAAGCGTTAGCTGGACACATGAAGATATTAAAGCGATGCAAGCGTATGACTGGCCAGGTAATATTCGAGAACTTCGTAATATGATGGAGCGTTGTATTTTACTTGGTAAGCCACCTGCTGAATATTGGCGTGAGTTGCAAGGTGACATATCACCGCTACCAAGAGCCGAAATTGCTCATTTTGATCAAGATCGTATTGATGAAGCAAACTTGCAAAACCCTTGTCGCTGTACGTCGGTTGTTGATGATGAAGAACAATATTGTTACCCAACGACATGGACATTAAAAGAAGTCGAAAAAGCACATATCATGCAGGTAGTTGACTCACACGAAGGTAACAAGTCTGCTGCTGCACGTAAGCTTGGCGTTGCCCGTAAAACGCTAGAGCGTAAATATAAAGAATGGGTAGATGAAGCGGCCTTATGAAAATGAAACAATTTATACTGTTATGGATTAAGCGCTTTAGAACCATGGTGCGCTATCGCCTGTTAGTACTTACTTCCGTGCCTATTGTGATCACCTTGTTCGCACTGTTTGCGCTGACCATGTACTGGACGGTGACGTACACATGGAAAAGTGCGTTAATGAACGTAAAAGCAGATTTGGCTGTTGCACATAACAGCATTGAGTTATTGCAGAAAGAACAGCGGATGAAGTTGACATCGTTGTCATCATCTTATGATTTTCAGCACTTGTTACGTACCGATGAAGACAAATTACAGGAATGGGTGAAGGACCAAGCTGAAAACTACGCATTGGATTTTGTTGTATTACATCCCGCATCAGATTTAGATGAATTTCCACTGATTAATCAGCAGTTATTATTAACGGCCAAACCGCAGACATTTTTTCAAGTACTGAGTAATGATGAATTACTGGCGTTAAATACGAGTCTTCCTGCTGCCGCTCAGATCCCATTATTACGTGAAAATAAATTTGAATCTCGTGGGCTAATTAGCCGTAACTTGATCCCTATTTTTAATCGCGATAATCAACTTGAGTGGATCATGGATGGTGGAATATTACTGAATAATAGCACCCAGCTTGTTGATCGTATTCGTGACCTTATTTATACCGATGGCACATTACCTATCGACAGTATCGGCACTGTCACACTCTTTATGGATGATATTCGTGTGAGTACCAATGTACCGCTTGATAGTGATCAGCTTAATGGTCGTGCTATCGGTACTCGTGTGTCTGCGGAGGTCAAACAGCAAGTTCTCGTTGCAGGACAGGATTGGGTCGGTCGTGCATTTGTTTATGATGATTGGTATATCTCGGCCTATGAACCGCTGCAAGATTATGATGGTAATGTGATTGGTATGCTTTATACCGGTTATTTAGAGTGGCCGTTATTAGAAACATTCTTAACAAATATTGTTGAGTTTAGTGTCGGTATTATTGCCGTACTACTGCTGTCTGGTGGCTTGGTATATCGGGGGGCGAGGGACTTATTTAGACCCATCGAAAAAATTCATAATGTAGTGAGAATTGTACCCTTGGGTTTAAATCGTCGTATTGGCGATCTGGGATTATGTAAAGATCATGAGTTAGCTATTTTTGGTCAACAATTTGATTCTATGCTTGATGAGTTAGAGCAGCGCAATGATCTGATTCAGCAATCATCTGTGGAATTAGAAGATAAAGTACGTACCCGAACGCAGAGTTTGCATGACAAAACGCAAGAGTTAGAAGAATACATTAAGCTGTTAAATCAGACGCGAAGTAAACTGGTGATTAGTGAAAAACTGGCTGCGCTTGGTGAACTGACCGCGGGAATTGCCCATGAAATTAATAACCCTACCGCGGTTATTTTAGGTAACGTTGAACTATTACAACTAGAATTGGGTGATGATAGCCAGCGAGTTGAAGAAGAGCTCGATGCGATACATGAACAAATTGATCGTATCCGTAATATTACCCGTAGTTTGTTGCAATATAGCCGACAAGGTGGGGTGCAAGATGAAGTCACTTGGCAACATTTAAACCTGATTGTGAAAGAAAGTCTGACGTTAGTACGTTCTGGCACAAAGTCAGCTCACGTGCAGATTGAATCTCAGCTGGATGCTAAATGTTGTGTTGAAGTAAACCGTCATCAACTTTTACAAGTACTGGTTAATCTGCAAATGAATGGCGTGCATGCCATGGATGACAAAGGTTTATTAAAAATTAAAACCGAAGATTGGTTTGATGACGATGGTCATGTTATTGGTGCTGCGGTACATATTAGCGATCATGGTTGTGGTATCAGCGAAGATAATTTAGCCCGTATTTTTGACCCGTTTTTTACGACTCGTCGTAGTGGTACAGGATTAGGGTTATCTGTTAGCCAAAGTATTATCAGTGAAGTGGGGGGCAAGATCACCGTGCAATCTGATCTTGGTATTGGGTCTACATTCTCAATTTATTTGCATGAAAAAGCGGTGGTACATAATGACTTATTACTGCCAGTTGAGGTGTTTTAGTTAATTATAGCGAGTGTTATAAAAAAGCAAACAGTGATAGACCTGCGTTACCATATAACGCGGTCTTAGCTTCTTTATAGTCTGCTGTTTTAGCCGCTAATGTGATGCTCATGCCTGCATATTTGTTATACCAAGCTGCACCAAACACCGCGCTAGATTGCCAGTTTTCCAGTGTCGAGGGATAATACTCTGGCTCTGGAATATTGGGCCTTTTTCCTTCAATGGTCATGTCGTTAAATCGGTAACGCCCCTCAATACCGGTAAATATAAACCAAGCGCTATTTGATGCGCCAATCATACCCGGGCGAAACGAGTGCTCGGTTGCAATATTCGCCGCGCCCATATTCTCGCTCAGGTCCATTCCCCAGCGCAACATTATGCCGGTGGAAACATCACTTCTAAATCCACCAATATTGATCTCCGTAATATTAGCTATTTCAAATTCGGCCGTATCAACGGCATGACGGCTTAAGTTAAAGTGCGTGAGATAACCGATACCCCCCACGACTTCGTCGGCTATTTGATACTCCCAGCCATTAGGCTCTTCAGAAGCCGTTATGCTATGAACCAGTGTTTGTGCTTTATCTGCAAATGAATACTTACCAGTGACACCAAGAGTGAGGTTAACGCGCTGTGCTTGTTGTGAATTAAGGCTTATGAAATTGAACTCAGTATAGAAGTAACCCGCATAAGGACGATCGTTGGCGACAGGTTTGGTGGATTTGATGTCAGAAGGTGTCCATATTTTATGGCCAATCGTGAACTCGACCTTATCTAAAGCAAGGGCGCTTTTTGTGGATAGACTTAAAGGCATCAGTATCGAGGGCGTGTTTATGACAGTGGAAGTATAAGAAGTAAAAATACCGTTGGTATAGTCTTGGTCAACCCTAAAGATGCCATCATTATCGGCTGCGAATGTCAGAGTTGAGCGCTCAGAAGCAACAGTGCTTGAGGAGACGGTAACGAATACAAAGATTAATGCAAAGAGAGTACGTGACTCCATTTTGTCACCATAATTAATAACGGGTTCTTAATAATATAGCAATACATTAACCAGAGTGAGCGATTGAAAATGGTATTGAGGTGATTGTTTTCGGTATTTAATAAATGGATATAAAAAATGTCATCTTTCTGAAATATAAAATACATAATGACTTGCTAGTTTATATCGGTCTTAAATTATAACCTAAGTAGATAAAAGCATGAGCAAAGATACATTTGACCCGACTAAATATAATAAGAGTAATAACGAACCATTTGCATCGGTAATGGAAAGAGAGTTATCTCGCCGTAGCATATTAAGAGCTGGTATGGGGATGGCAGCAGTTGGTATGTTAAGTGGTGTTGGTTTAGCTGGCTGTTCAAGTACTGCTAATCAGAAAAGTGTAACGACTCGCACTAAGGTTGAGTTAGGTTTTGATTCTATTGCAGGTTCGAAATTAGATGCTGTCGTTGTACCTAAAGGTTACAGTGCACAAGTGCTTGCCCCTTGGGGGACACCACTGAATGATCTTGCTCAAGAATGGAAAGCGGATGGTTCTAATAGCGCACTCGATCAAGCTAACTCACTGGGTATGCATCATGACGGTATGCATTATTTTCCGCTAAACGGTAGTTCTACCGATGGCTTGTTATGTATTAATCACGAATACATAGATCAAAAAGCATTACACCCAACAGGCCCAACTAAAGATGCAGACGGCTTGCGAACTATTCTGGATGAAGTGCGCAAAGAAATTAATGCGCATGGTGTGACCGTTGTACGTATTAAGCAAACGAATGGTATGTGGGATGTGGTTAAGAATGATAGTCATAATCGCCGCTTTACTGGTGTTACTACTATGGATATTAGTGGCCCTGTTGCTGATAAAGCGCTACTTGAAACGCCTTTCGCGTTAGATGGTGATAAAGTCCGTGGTACGCTAAACAACTGTGGTAATGGTTATACGCCATGGGGCACTTATCTAACGTGTGAAGAAAACTGGCCGGGTTATTTTGTGAATACTGGCATTCAAACTGCGGATCAGAAACGCATCGGCATTGACGCTAAAGATACCCGTTATGGTTGGGATGATTTAGCGGGCAGCCATGGTGAGGTTGGCGATGAATTCACTCGTTTTGATATTACTGAAACGGGAAAAAATGCCACTGAAGATTACCGTAATGAAGCCAATGGACATGGTTATATCGTTGAAATAGACCCTTATAATAATCAGTCTAGCGCGATCAAACGTACTGCTCTGGGACGCTTCCGTCATGAAGGCTGTGTATTTGGCCAACTTGTTGAAGGTAAACCTGTCGTATTTTATTCTGGTCACGATTCTCGCTTTGAATATATCTATAAATTTGTATCTGATGCGAACTGGCATGCAGGGGATGCAGAACGTGATGATCGCTTAGCGGTTGGTGCGAAATATATGGATCAAGGTACGCTGTATGTAGCTCGTTTTGATGATAAGGGTGTGGGTAATTGGTTACCTTTAACGTTAGCAAGTAAGACGACTAATGGTGGGACGTTAGCTGATACATTTACCAACCTTGCGGGGATCATCCTCAATACTGCTGGCGCAGCTGATTTAATCGGGGCAACGCCGATGGATCGTCCTGAATGGGCAGCGGTAGATCCTGTTAATGGTGCGGTATACATGACCTTGACGAATAATACTAAACGTAAAGAGAGTACCAACCCTGCAAATCCAAGATTGAATAACAGCACGGGTCATATTATTCGTTGGCATGAAAGTGATAACCCTGAGCTATTCAGCTGGGATATTTTTGTGTTTGGTGCTGCTGAAGATGCTGCGCCAGAAGTGAATATTTCTGGGTTGGCGGAGTTAAATCAGTTCGCTTGTCCTGATGGCGTCGCATTTGATTCACGTGGGATCATGTGGATCCAAACTGATAATAGTAAAGACGGATTAAAAACATATACCAATGATCAGATGCTGGCTGTCATACCAAGTCAATTAACCACAGAGAGTGGAGAGTTAGATACGATTAACAGTGGCAACCAAGCTGAATTAAAACGTTTCTTCGTCGGCCCTAACGGTGCTGAAGTAACTGGTTTGGCTTTTAGTCCTGCGCAAACGGATCTGTTTTTGAATGTGCAACATCCAGCAAACTGGCCATATAGCAGCGATGCTTCGATGGAAACTCCGAGTAATAAAACGGTTCGACCACGCGCAGCTACGGTTATTATTCGTAAGAATGATGGTGGGGAAGTTGGAGTTTAATTAATACTCTTTACTTTGTTTTATTGATAGCCAACCTTCGGGTTGGCTTTGTTGTTTATAGTGTCTTATTTACGGTAAGATAGCGTTATAAATATGTATGGAATGAAGCTGGCAGAGCATGACTAAAACAGAAAAGAAGATCGATAATAACTTATGTAAAGTGCTTACCGATGTTTGTGAAACGGCAAAAGACGAGTTCCAAGGGTTTCAGTGGTTAACACATCAGGTTAATTATAATAATTTTCCTGCTTCTTTAAAGTTAACCTGTGTTTTCGATACGAATGCTGATATTGCTCAGTTGACGGCATCGAAGCAAGAATTGCGTTTGCATGGACTATTAACGCAGGCTCTTATCACGATAGATGTGAAACTCAAAAACATCAATAAACAAGTGAAACTCGACAGTGAAGAAAATTGTACTCGAGATAATGCCGGTAATTGGGCAAAGCGCCTAGGTTGATATCCCTAACACTAAGCAGAAAATAATAACGTCTGCTTAGTGTTATTGTATTTTAATGTTGTTTAGCGGGTTTACTTGTATTCAGTTGATAAGTACAGCCGAAAATGATGATTGCCGCAAGTATCAGTACCAAACCCAAATTATTCAACAACCCCGTGATGGCGAGTCCTGCGCCTAATAATAAATAATACATCAATCCAAATACAGCGCCTGCAGAACCTGCCACATCTTTATAGTGTGTTAATGCGTGAGCAAGAATATTGGGGATCGCAATACCATAGCTCATCACAACGATAAGCATGGGTACTAGTAACCAAACGCTGTCTTGAGTCATATAAACGCCAGAACTACCCAGCAGTACTAATCCGCATGCCAAGCGTAATAATGATTGCGAGGTGCATTTAGTTTGTAATAAACGTTTATTCAGCAAGCTACCAAGCAAGCTACCACAGGCTAATGCAATGCCCGTGTAGCCAAATTCAATAGAGCTAAATCCGAAGTGACTGAAAATAAAGGGTGCGAGTGAGTAATAGCTAAATAATACTAGATTAAATAGCGCCACCAACATGGCGTTGTAACGAATACGACTGTCTTTGAGCATACGAACGAGCAAGGTCAGTAAACTTACTTTTGCAATGTTATCTGGGCGAGTTTCTGGTAATGCGTTTAATGCCACCAAATATAAAATGATGGCTAATATGAGTAACACTGAAAACACACCGACGTACCCTGAAAGATCCGCGATAATACCGCCAGAGATAAGACCTATCACAGGACTAAGCGAAATCCCCATCCCCATTAAAGTAAATACTTTGACTAGTTCATCTCCCTTATAGCTATCACGGAGCATGGTTTGAGTGACAACAGAGCCTACAGCAGCACCGAACGCAGACATAAATCGCGCGACCATTATCATATTGAAATCGGTTGCAGTCAGCGCCAGTATTGAGCCAAGTCCATACGTACATAAACCAATAAGCATCGTTGTACGACGGCCAATAAGATCAGCAATACGGCCCCAGAAAATAACACCAACGGCAAATGCGCTAAAATAAATAGACAAGGTTTGTGCAGCTGTATTGACGCTAATATCAAATGAACGAGCAAGGTGAGGCAAGACTGGACTATAAATGGTTTCGACAATTTGTGGAAACATCATTAATGCTAATATCAAGCCGATATGTGGTTTTTTGTTCATATTTTTACTCCAATACCAATCACATTATTTAATGTAACGGGTATAACGATTATTAATATGCGGCCATTATAGTTATGCTATATTTTCGTATTACAAACATTAGAACAATAAATATCAAAAGTAGGACAGAGCATGGCGAGTATTGCAGACGGTCAGCAATTTAATGCGGATACTTTATCTAATCAAGTTATTGGTATAGCAATGGATATAGGCCTGCATGATTCGGGGATGCATCAACACAATAAGGGGCAGCTTTTGTATGCGCCAATGGGCTGTATCAGTATTACGTTAGATGGTATGCAATCGGTATTACCCCCAACGCGTGCTGCTTGGATCCCCGCTGGGGTGATGCATTGTGCGCAAATGCGTAATGTAGTGGCGTATCGCTCGCTATATTTCAGTGCTGATCTTGCTTCGCTATTACCGATAAGCATGTGTATTGTTGAAGTGAATACACTGCTGCAAGCATTAATTGAACGCATGGCATTTTGGGATTGGAATAAACCCGAAGTAGATCAAGCCAATACGCTGGCGTTATTTTGTGAAGAATTAGCGTTGGCACCTCTTCAGCAATTACACTTACCACTGCCGCGTGATCCTCGATTACAAAAATGGTTAAAGTCATTAACCAGAGGTGACTTACCACCACAAAAGCTGAACTTATTACAAGCTGAAATTGGCGCTAGCGGTAAAACCATTAGTCGACTATTCTCTCGTGAAACAGGGATGCCTTATCAAGCGTGGCGGCAACAATGGCGTCTATTAAATGCGATAGAACGATTAGCTGATGGGCAGCGTATTTCGACGGTTGCATTTGATTTAGACTTTGCGAGTGACAGCGCTTTTATTAGCTTTTTCCGTCAGCATACGGGATCTACGCCAGCGAAATACTTTAACGATAAGACGAGGAGTCATGATGAAATGCGAACAATATGATTATATCGAAATAGTATGTATGCATCGTTATCCAATTAAATTAATCCTAAGAACGGGTATTGAAATTATTGGGGTTGGCGTTGATACACAACGTAATGAGAGCAGGGAAGAGTGTATTAAAATGGATATCAAGGGCACGATCGAGCTAATTGTGCTGGACTCTATTTTGACGCTAGAGGTGATAGATGATAATCCTCATTTCCAGAGCATCACGTTTGATTAGTCCTATCGTGGGATTAAAAAAGCCTTGTCTGTGGTAAGCAAACAAGGCTGGTGTTTAACTATTTGTTCCTAACTATTTGTGCCTAGCTATTTATGCTTAGCTATCTGTAATGAACGAATATGTTATAAATTAAACTTGTTAACCACGTCTTTTAATTCCGTATTCATGGTACCGAGCTCGTGCGTCGTCGTCGTCGTATGCTCCGCATTATTAGATAGTTCATTCACGATAAGTTGTATTTCGCTCATGTTTCGCGTTACTTCCGCACTGACTGTACTTTGCTCTTCTGCGGCAGACGCGATTTGAATCGTGAGTTCACTAATGGTTGAAATCGCCACTTCCATATTATCAAGGTCTTGGTTAACTTCTTGAGTATCTGTTGCTGTGGTAATACAGCGTTCTTTGGTTTTATCCATTGCACTGACTACCGAATTTACACCAGAGTTAAGCTTCGCTAGCATGGCATTAATTTCAGACGTACTATTTTGGGTACGTGCTGCCAGCGCTCTCACTTCATCTGCCACCACGGCAAACCCACGACCTTGTTCACCGGCCCTTGCGGCTTCAATTGCCGCATTTAATGCGAGTAAATTCGTTTGTTCAGCAATTTCACCTATCACGGTTAATACAGTACTGATTTGCTGAGTATGTAGCGCCATACTTTCGATGTTAACAACGGTGTCTTCAACATCATCAAGTAATGTCTGAACATTATTCGACGCACGAACCACAGTCGATTTAGACTGTGATACCGAGTCATGTACTTGCTGTGTTGCTGTTGCTGCTTCAGCCGCATTCGTTGCAACAATTGTTGCTGTCGTACTCATTTCTTCCATCGCGGTAACAGCTTGCTCTGTTTCTTTTACATGCCCTAAAATAATGCAGCGAGTGAGCTGTGTTTGGTCTTCAACTTGTATTAATGAGTCTGAAATTTTGACGGATGAATTATTCACTGACTGCATTAATGTATGTAAGTAGCTGATAAAATTATTCACTGATTTACCAATATCACCCACTTCATCATTTTCTTTGATGGTAACGCGAGTTGTTAAATCCGCATTTCCTTGTGAAAGTAGGTCAATATTTTCACGCAATATAATAAGGCGTTGTGATAAACGCTTAAATGTAATGTAACAAAAACAAATAATAGCCAGCATCAGTGGTAATTGAATCGCAGCAATAATTGATAGAATAACGGACTGGTTTTCATGTAATGAAGAGACCGGAACAGCTAACGCTATTGACCATGGCGTGCCTGTCAATGGTTGAAAGTACAGAGCGTATGCGTCACCATTTTCGGCATCATAACTAATATAATGGCTATTGTTTTGATTATTTAAATTGCTATTGACTGCGTTAATAAATGCAGAGCGTGATGCCATTGAAGCGGTCGTTTTTAGTAATAATTCACCCGGTGTTGCAGCTGTATTATTCAGGATTTTACCGTCTTGCTCGACAACGAGAATGTAACCACCAAACTCTTTTTCTAAATCTTGAGCAAGCTGATTAAAGAATCCTAACGTTACATCAATGGTAGCAGCACCGTATAGGCGACCGTCTTTATAAATACCCATACTACAGTTGGTTCGTGCTTCAGTGCTGGCTGAGTCTTTATATGCAGGAGCCCAAGCACATGTGCCTTTTGGTGCACTCTGTCCGGCTCTATGCCAAGACTGTTCGAAATAATTGGGTGCAGCTGCGGTATTCCAATAATCATTGCTGACTAATTGGTTGTTGTTATCGCGATGGACAAAAGAGCTGAATTTACGCATACCATCTTGGCGCTGATCTGGTAATGGCCAAATACCACCACCAAATACGTTACTGTCGCCATATTGATCGACCAACGCTGGTAACAAGGCATCAATTTGTTCACTTGATAATTCAGGAATGACTTGGGTGATATTTTTTTGTTGAGCTTCTACTTTATTGAGTTTTGCGAAGACGTTTTCAGATACTTTTTGTAATGACTTATGGATTATATCTTCTGAAGACTTGAGTAACTGTGGTGATACGAACGTTTTAATTCCAATCGTTGTTAACACCATTATTGCGATCATAAATGCAATAAAGTAGGACGAGTAAATATTTTTAATCGATTTCATGTTTAGACTGCCTTGTAATTACCATGATTGTAAGCTAATCAGGTTATCGACCATACAGCCGATATCACGAGGCCTTATTATTAATTAATTACAATTTAAATCTTTGATTCCCATCACATATCGAAACTTAATTTAAAGTGAGAATTAAGTGGGGTCTATGGTTGACTGTATTTCACCATCAGTAAATCGGGTAATTAACTTATCGCCAGGTTTCAGTTTACTCACTGATGTGATGACTTGGTGTTTGTCATTTTGAGTAATTGAATAACCGCGAGTTAAGGTTGCAAGGGGGCTGACGGTTTGCAGTTGTTGAACCAGATTATGCAGCTGACTTTGTTCTTGTTGTAAACGGCGTTGCATTGCACTGTGTAGTCGAGTTTGTAGATTACGCTGTTGCTGCTGCATTGCTGTTAATTTATGCTCTGGAGAACGAGATTGTAAACGACCCGTTAGTTGGGTTAGATGCAGCTTTTGTTGATCTATATGACGATTTACGGCTTGGTTTAAACGTAAGTTTAGTTCATCTAACTTTTGGCTTTGTTGTTGTAATTTATGTTGTGGATGCTGACTCATCAAGGCTTGCTGTAAGTAGCGCTGTTGATGTTGTTTTTTTGATAATTGAGTCTGTATTGCTTTCGTTAAACGAGTACTTAGATTCGTTACTTGCTGATGTAAATGTGCTTGATCTTGGCTTACGAGCTCTGCAGCCGCAGAAGGCGTGGGTGCTCGCATATCAGCGACAAAATCAGCAATAGTGACATCTATTTCATGTCCAACAGCACTGATAATTGGTAATTGACTGTTAAAAATAGCATGAGCAACGGATGCTTCATTAAAGCACCACAAATCTTCTAACGAACCACCACCACGGCCGACAATTAATAGATCTACTTCATTACGCTGATTAGCCATATTAATAGCGTTAACAATCGCTGAAGCAGCCTGTGCACCTTGTACTAATGTCGGGTATATAATCACCGGTAAATTAGGGCTACGACGTTCTAGCACGGTTAAAATATCATGCACGGCAGCACCTGTTGCCGATGTCACAATACCAATGCGTTTGGCATGTAAGGGAAGGGCTTTTTTGTGTGCTTGGGCAAAATAACCTTGGGCGTCTAACGATGCTTTTAATTGTTCATATTGCTGTTGTAATAACCCGTCGCCCGCTGGGCTTAATGATTCAATGACTAATTGATATTCACCACGGGGTTCATACATAGTGACACGTACTTTCGCTAATACTTGCTGACCATTGGCTGGTCGAAAGGTCACACGACGGTTATTGCCCTTAAACATTGCACAGCGTACTTGCGATCGACTATCTTTAAGAGATAAGTACCAGTGGCCTGATGCGGGAGCCACGAAGTTGGAAATTTCACCGGTTAGCCATAACGTACCCATTTCAGATTCAAGCAATTGCCTAACGCTGGCGTTTAAGTGAGTCACTGTATAAATATTTGCATTGTTCAAAATCGGGCTCTCTCGCGTTAAGCAGTTAAATTAGATGAAATTACGTTGGAGTATTGTAGCAGATTTGGTTTTTAATGGGCATTAAGATCAACAAAAACTAAAAAAGGTTGAAATATAATTTGCTTTTATAGCAAACCATCAATATACTTCGTCCGCAATATTTATACCGATTATGTCATCCATTTTATACCTTTTACAAGGTGAGATATTGCCCATGCTAAGAATTGCCAAAGAAGCCCTTACCTTTGATGACGTACTACTTGTACCTGCTCATTCAACTGTTTTACCGAACGATGCTAACCTAAAAACTCAACTAACGAAAAACATTTCGTTAAACATCCCTATGCTTGCTGCTGCGATGGACACAGTAACTGAAGGTCGTTTAGCTATTGCGTTAGCTGAAGAAGGTGGTATTGGTTTTGTTCACAAAAACATGTCAATCGAGCGTCAAGCTGCAGAAGTACGTTTAGTTAAAAAATATGTAAGTGGTATTGTTGCTGAGCCCGTTACTGTAAAACCTGATATGACTATTGCTGATGTAGCTGAACTAGCTAAGCAATACGGTTTTGCTGGCTTTCCTGTAGTAACCGAAGCCAATGACCTAGTGGGTATCATTACTGGTCGTGATGTACGTTTTGTTGATGATTTAACTGCCCTAGTTGAATCGGTGATGACACCGAAAGATCGTTTAGTGACTGTAGGTCAAAAATCTTCTCGTGAAGAAGTACTTGGTCTTATGCACAAACACCGTATTGAAAAAGTACTTGCAGTAAGCGAAGACTTTAAACTAACGGGTATGATCACGGTTAAAGATTTTAAACAAGCAGAGAAAAAACCAAATGCATGTAAAGACGAATTAGGTCGTTTACGTGTAGGTGCTGCTGTTGGTGCTGGTGGTTCTACTGCTGAACGTATCGACGCACTAGTAGAAGCGGGTGTAGATGTACTATTAATTGATTCATCTCACGGCCATTCTCAAGGTGTTCTAAACCGTATTAAAGAAACACGCGCTGCATACCCTGATTTAGAAATCATCGGCGGTAACGTAGCAACTGGCGCAGGTGCTCTTGCATTAGTAGAAGCTGGCGTTAGCTGTGTTAAAGTTGGTATCGGCCCTGGTTCAATCTGTACTACACGTATCGTTACAGGTGTTGGTGTTCCACAAATTACAGCAATCAATGACGCTGTAACTGCATTAGAAGGTACTGGTGTTCCAGTTATCGCTGATGGTGGTATCCGTTTCTCTGGCGATATCGCTAAAGCACTTGTTGCTGGTGCAGCATGTGTAATGGTTGGTTCTATGTTCGCTGGTACTGAAGAAGCACCAGGTGAAGTTGAACTTTACCAAGGTCGTGCATACAAGTCATACCGTGGTATGGGTTCATTAGGCGCTATGTCTAAAGGTTCATCTGACCGTTATTTCCAATCAGAAAACGCTGCTGACAAATTAGTACCAGAAGGTATTGAAGGCCGTGTTCCTTATAAAGGCAAATTGAAAGAAATCATCCATCAGCAAATGGGTGGTATTCGTTCTTCAATGGGTCTAACTGGTTGTGCAACTATCCATGAGATGAACACGAAAGCTGAATTCGTTCGTATCACTGGTTCTGGTATCACAGAAAGCCATGTTCATGATGTAATCATGACTAAAGAAGCGCCAAACTACCGTTCAAACTAAGCTTAGCTGAACGTATAGTTGAAACCGATAATATAGAGGAGGCAAATGTCTCCTCTTACTATTATTACAAACGTAACTACTAAATATATTTACAGGAATATCTTTAATGACCACAAATATTCATGAGCAAAAAATCCTAATCTTGGACTTTGGTTCTCAATATACGCAGTTAATCGCTCGTCGTATCCGTGAAATCGGTGTTTACTGTGAATTATGGACATGGGATGTAGATGAAGCGGCAATCCGTGAATTCAATCCAAACGGTATTATCCTTGCTGGTGGCCCAGAAAGCGTAACTGAAGCGGGTTCACCTCGTGCACCAGAATATGTATTCAACGCAGGCGTTCCTGTATTGGGTATCTGTTACGGTATGCAAACAATGTCTAAGCAACTTGGTGGCGAAGTCATCAAAGGTACTGGCGAAGGCGAATTTGGCTATGCTCAAATCGAAATGCAAGCACCTTCTGCGCTATTCAACTCTATCGAAGATGCAGTATCTGAATCAGGTAACGCACTATTAGACGTATGGATGAGCCACGGTGATAAAGTTTCTGCTATTCCTGAAGGCTTTGTAACTGTTGCTAATACAGCTACTTGTCAGTTTGCTGCGATGGCAAACGAAGAGAAACGTTTTTACGGTGTTCAGTTCCACCCAGAAGTAACACATACTCGTCAAGGTGAGCGTATGCTTTCTCACTTTGCAAAAGACATCTGTGGCTGTGACGGACTTTGGACTTCAAGCTCAATTATCGATGATGCAATTGCACGTATGAAAGCGCAAATCGGTGATGATGAAGTTATCTTAGGTTTATCTGGTGGTGTAGATTCATCTGTTGTTGCTATGTTATTACAACGCGCAATTGGCGATAAGCTAACTTGTGTATTTGTTGATAACGGTTTACTTCGTTTAAACGAAGGTCAGCAAGTAATGGATATGTTTGGTGATCGCTTCGGTCTAAACATTGTTCACGTTAACGCTGAAGATCGTTTCCTAGAGCAAATGGCTGGCGAAAATGATCCTGAAACAAAACGTAAAATCATTGGTCGTGTATTTGTTGAAATCTTTGATGAAGAATCAAAGAAATTATCAAATGCTAAATGGTTAGCGCAAGGTACTATCTACCCTGACGTTATCGAATCTGCAGCAACTAAAAATGGTAAAGCACACGTGATTAAATCACACCATAACGTAGGTGGTTTACCTGACGATATGGAAATGGGTCTAGTTGAACCATTACGTGAATTATTTAAAGATGAAGTACGTAAGATTGGTCTTGAATTAGGTCTTCCATACGACATGCTTTACCGTCACCCATTCCCTGGACCTGGTCTAGGTGTGCGTGTACTTGGCGAAGTGAAGAAAGAGTATTGCGACCTATTACGTCGTGCTGACGCTATCTTCATCGAAGAATTACACAAAGCTGAACTTTACCATAAAGTAAGCCAAGCATTTGTTGTATTCCTACCTGTACGCTCTGTTGGCGTAATGGGCGATTGCCGCAAGTATGATTGGGTTGTATCACTACGTTGTGTAGAAACAATCGACTTTATGACTGCGCGTTGGTCACATCTTCCGTATGATTTAATCGGACATGTATCAAACCGTATCATTAACGAAA
The DNA here is from genome assembly GCF_018219155.1 of Moritella sp. 24. NCBI lineage: Bacteria > Pseudomonadati > Pseudomonadota > Gammaproteobacteria > Alteromonadales > Moritellaceae > Moritella > Moritella sp. 24. Next base: position 848,054 of record NZ_CP056123.1, read on the forward strand.
TTGATGGTATTTCTCGTGTAGTTTACGATGTATCTGGTAAGCCACCTGCAACAATTGAGTGGGAATAATCTATTCTTCGTTAACGCGTTAGTGATAGACAGATATTGAAAACAGTACTTGCTGTTAAGGCCGTTCACGTAAAGTGAGCGGCTTTTTTATTTGCCTATGTAGAAAAATGTTCAGCATAATAAGGGTTAAAGCTAGTGAGGTCACATATCTAACATTTACCGTGATCCTGATTTTCCAAATTGATTTTTTAACTGAATGTAAACATCTCTCTGAGTGTGATATTTATCATCTAAAACGGTTAATCCACGCTTACTAATCGTGATTCTTATCAACAAAATAATTCCCCCCTGTTTTCTCATCCATTAAGCTACGCCCTTCATTTCCTTAGGTAAGGATGAGTTATCCATATTGATATTTTTTTAGTCTATGACCTCCCTGCATTAGCTATTATTTATAATAAATGGATGTAACAATGACTAATATTAATAACCTATTCAAACGTTCTTATTTAACAAAGTCGATCATTGCAATAATGACTTCTTCTTTGCTATTTGGCTGTAATTCATCTTCGGACGACACAGACACCTCGCCCGTTAAAGACACGAACTACAAAGTGTACTTTAAGTCTCATACAGATAATTATGATAATGCTAGTTTGTATGTATGGAATGATGGAAATTGTAGTGCTTATACCGGTACTAATCCTGATGCAGGGGACTGGAACAAAGGACTTAAACCGGATGGTGAAGATGCTGAATTTGGTATTTATTGGTCATTAGATGCGGATCAAAAAGAAGCGTCGCAATGTGTTAATTTTATTCCTCGGATAGGGGATGATAATAGTAAACCGTTAGGTGATTTTAATCCCAAGCTACAGTTAACCCAAACCAACAACAAAAATGAAATCTTTACTCAAGAGGGTATTGGTGCCGTTTATCCAGAATTGATCTCGACTGATGAGGTTCCTGCAAATCATGCTCGGGTATATATGAACACACCTGATGGCGATAGTCATGATTTTAGGCTGCATGTATGGAATGAAGGTGAGTGCAGTAACTTAGACGATAATGACTCTGCTTGGCCTGGTATTGAAGCTACGGGAGCCAGTGATACTTATGGCGTTTATTGGGATATTCCAGTTAACGGCACAGATAATTGTCTTAATATTATTCCAAATACTAAGAGTAATGGTTACTTTCAAAGTGCTAATCTAAAGTTTGAATTTGATAGCACAACTGCAATAGGTAATATCGGTTTTATTTTTAAAGGCACTGATAAAGTTTACTATGATGCGCTGGCGAATAAACCGGAAAAGGTGGTTGAACTAACTGGCGCAAGTGCCATTTTTGCTAGCGATAGTGTGTTATTAATTAACAGTAAAGAAGCCACTAAAGTTGAATTGTATTACGCTAATGCAGCGGGGATGACATTTGATAGCGGGACGAAAAAAATCATAGCGGCAGATGGTGTGATCAGCAGTGATATTAAAAGTGCGTCAGAAGAATGGCAAGGTTCGGAAAATAAGCCGCATCTCGCGCAGGATTTCATTGCCTTTGAACTCGATTTCTCAACGGCGGCTATTACCTTAAAAGAAGCGCTGAAAGGGCAGCTTATTCTGGTTGCGTCAGATGCGGCGGGAGTGATTAAAGTTACCGAGGTACAAACCGCAAGTGCGTTAGATTCACTTTATGCGACGAAGGCATCAACTCAAAAATTTGGGGCGATACTGAATGCGAATGGTACGACGAGTTTCCGTTTATGGGCACCGACATCGCAATCAGTTGCTTTGATACCTTACGATAGCAATAAGGATGCTGGTATTAAAATACCGATGATCTTTGACCAAACTACCGGTAGCTGGGTTGCTGAAAACACGGTGTTAAAACACGGTGATTTTTACAAATATGAAGTGACAGTTTATCACCCTGCGACGGATAAGATTGAAACGTATCAAGTTACAGACCCTTACTCATTAAGTCTTTCTACTAATTCAGAGTTAAGCCAAGTTATTGATTTAAACAATGCAGCCGTGACCCCTGCCGGTTGGAGTGAACTTAAAGCTCCTCATGCGCAAGATAACCCTGCTGAATTTGTGTTGTACGAAGCGCACGTACGTGACTTTTCTGCATTAGACCAATCGACGCCTGTGAGCAGTCGAGGTAAATACTCAGCTTTTAGCCAGAGTGAATCAGCCCCTGTTAAGCATCTAAAATCACTCGCTGATTCGGGAGTGTCGCATCTGCATTTATTGCCGATTTTTGACATCGCGACTATCAATGAAGATATCACGCAAGTGGCTAATATTGACGAATCGTTCTCGAAATTATGCACCTTAAAACCAGAAATAAAAGAAGATACCGACTTTGCGAGTTATTGCAGTAGTAATGACACTATTGCGTCGGTGTTTGATGCGCTATTAGAAGATGACTCACCGAGTAATGCGATTGTGCAGCGTTTGAATGGTTATGTTCGAGATGTTGATGGTTTCAATTGGGGTTATGACCCATATCACTACACGGTGCCTGAAGGTTCATATTCAAGTAATCCAGATGGTATGGTGCGGATTAAAGAATTTCGCGAAATGGTCATGGCGATTAAAAATGACATAGGTATGAATGTCGTAATGGACATAGTGTATAACCATACCAATGAATCCGGAGTGAGCAGTAAATCTGTTTTAGATCGCATTGTGCCGTGGTATTACCAACGTTTAAACGAAATATCTGGAGCTGTAGAAAACTCGACGTGTTGTTCAAATACAGCCCCTGAGAATGCGATGATGGGCAAGTTGATTTCAGATTCGTTGGTTGTTTGGGCTGAAGATTACAAAGTTGATGCATTCCGGTGGGATTTAATGGGACATCATCCTAAAGCGCAGATCTTAGATTCACTAGCAGCAGTTAAAGCCGTTGATCCCGATACCTACTTTTATGGTGAAGGCTGGAACTTTGGTGAAGTAGGTAATGACCGTCAATTTACCCAAGCTACGCAAGCAAATATGTATGGTACTGGTGTAGGTACATTCTCTGATCGCCTACGTGATTCAGTCCGTGGTGGTGGTCCATTTGATTCTGAAATTGGACTACGAGAAAGCCAAGGTTTTGGTAACGGCGCGTATGTATTAGCCAATGAGCAAAATAAAGTCACGAAAGAAACTGCACTACATTTAGCTGATTTAACGCGTTTAGGTATGGCGGGTAATTTAGCGGATTTCGCTTTCGTAGATAGTAAAGATAACACCATAATAGGCTCTGGATTAGATTACAATGGTCAGCCTGCGGGGTATGCGAAAGATGCATGGGAAGTACAAAACTACGTATCAAAACATGATAACCAAACATTGTGGGATAATAACCAATACAAGATTGGCTATGAGGTAGATGCAGATACGCGTGTTCGCATGCAAGCTGTATCACTGGCCACGGCAATGTTAGGTCAGGGGGTACCCTTTACGCATATGGGTAGCGAGTTATTAAGATCTAAATCGATGCAGCGTGATTCGTATGATTCAGGAGATGTGTATAATCGCGTTGATTTTACAGCTCAAGGTAATAACTGGGATATAGGTTTACCACGTGAAGACAAAGATGGTAACAACTGGAAAGTGATTCAAGACGTTATTGATAACTCAGCTGAAAATGCAATGCCGACAGCTGAAAATATCAATGATATGAAGTCATTTTATCAAGAGTTTTCTTTATTACGGGCTTCTTCAGGATTACTAACACTTGGACTTGGAGCTGATATTAATCAGCGTGTGCAATTCCATAATACCGGTAGTGAACAAACTGTCGGTGTGATTGTCATGAGCATTGATAATAGTGGTGCTAACTACAGTGCGAGTATAGATAAGGATCGTGATGGTTTAGTTATTGTGATTAACGCTACGCCAACAGCAATCGAAGAGTTCCAAAATTTTGATGCGGAAGGTTATCGTTTACATTCGATTCAAACAACGAGAGGCGATCAATCTATTGCCCAACGTGGTGTTGATGTATCGAGTATTACGAATAATAAACTTAATACGCCAGCATGGTCTGTCGCGGTATTTGAAAAAATACATTAGGCTGAACGTATCATTCACACTCGATAATCAAGGGCAGCGCTAAGCGCTGCTTTTTTATAAAATTGAGTTTAGCCTTAAGCACTTTACTTTATGGTATTACCTTAGAATAAATTCAATTACCGCCTTTTTTTATCCTCAATCCTCTAGGGTTTACATTACAGTTAGTATTATCCTTTGCGAGTAGGAGGTGTATTTCTCGTTACGACGTTTTACATTACTCAGTATTTTGTTATAACTAAGTTTGGTATGGATACCAATTTACAAATTATTAGCTCATAACAATGGATGTTACAGCGTATGATACTATTTACCTCTTTTTCTTGTGCGGCCATAAAGCATGTGAAATTGCTTGCCAGCATGTTAACTCTGCTATTACTGACTGCTTGTAGTAGCACCGATGTTAGGCTGAATCTGTCTGCTTCAGCTGATCTTAATACCAATAGTTATAATGAACCTCTTCCTGTTATCGTACGGGTATACCAGCTATCGGATGTAAAAACATTTCGTAATGCGACCTTTGATCAGCTATGGAAAGCGGATGAGTTAGTTCTCGGCTCTGCTCTGATTAATAAAAAAGAGCTTACGGTAAAACCCAATGCCAAATTAGACTATGAGTTTATTCAAGCTGACGGCGCTGAATATATTGCGATGTTTGCCATGTTTAGAAATGTGAAAAAAAATAATTGGCGTTGGTTGCATAAATTGGATAGTGGCGCTTTATCTTTAGATACTGAATTTGATATTCAATTGATAAATAATAAAATTTATCATGCTGAATATTAATGGTTAAGTTAAGCGCTCCGAATAATTCAATATTAATAGCGTGTAGACCGGTATTTAATTTACTGTTTAAAATACAGCAAGATAAGTTATCGGCAAGTATTGAATTATACCCTGATTTTGTTCGAGCGTTTCAGGCGCTTGAACAACTAGCATTATTGCATTCAGTAACGAGTGAAGAGCTTGCGCACCTTAAATCTTGTCTTGCTATGCTGACTGATGATGTTATGCAGGAATATCAAGTATTACAATCGATACCGGTTGCTTTGTTATGGCCTAAAGCGTATTTACAATCAACGCTATTAGGGCGTAAGAACGATGATATTGTCTTTTTTGAAGGGGTGGATAAGTTATTAAAGAACCCGAAAACAAACCTCTATTTAATTGAGCTTTATTATGTATGCTTAGCACTGGGGCTTAAAGGGGAATGTCTGAGTAGTATCAAATTATCGCGTCTTAAGGTTCGACTACATCAAGAGATTATTCGGATTAGAGGGCATGCAGCACGCTCGTTATCATTGGGGTGTAAGCAAGATAATATTGTATTGACTAAAACAGCAGCGCCTATTCCTCTGTCTGTCATATTAATACTTACAGTGTTTTTGTTTTCTATTGGCATTTTTACTATTGAATATATTTTACGGTCTGAAATTGAGACGCACTATTATTACATTCGGGAACAAGCTGAACTATTGATCAGTATTGCTTCAGAAGGTGATGAGTGATGTGGGTATTATTACTCTTATTAAGTGTCGTTGGTAATATATTATTGTTAATGGCAAGTCGACTTAATTACTTCGATAGTTTCATACCTGTTTTTATTCTGTTTAATTGTACTTTATTATTACTGTGTCACTTCAATCATCGTCGAATAATCAGTAGTCGACACGTATTGTCATTCCAACATAGTCTCCCTAAAACTGATACCAACGCACTTCATAGTTATAATCAAAAACAATCGATAAAACAGTTAAATAAAACTTTTGAACATGCGCTTAATTTACTCCGGCATAGTGATGTTTTGTCGTTAAAAAAGGGAAGTAAAGCCTTGTACGATAAGCCTTGGTTCTTATTGCTTGGTGCTAAAAATTCAGGTAAAACAGCGCTTATTAAAAATTCTGGATTAGATCTCATCTATACCGATAGTAATGCCAGTGAAGAGACTTTATTAGATAATTTAAATTCGTTATTTCATTTTTCATCAGACGCTATATTCATCGAAGCTGATGGTGAATATGTGACAGAAGGAAGGGCGCGTAGTGAGTGGTTGAGTTTATTAAAACTATTGCGTCAGCATCGTAGCAATGCGCCACTTAATGGTGTGATTCTAACGATAGATATTGCTGATTTTTTATTGCTAGAAGAGCCTCAACGTAATTTTAGGTTAATGTTATTTCGTGAACGTATTAACGAAATGGTCGATTATCTAGGCATCATTTTTCCTGTTTATATTGTTTTTAGCCAATGTAACAAAGTGAGTGGATTCAATGCTTATTTTGCCGAACTTTCTATATCAGAGAAGGATCAAATATTTGGTATCGGTTTATTCGCTCAAAATGAAAAAGGCTGGCGTTCATTGACGCATATGCTAAGGCAGCGAATAACATTACTCACGAAACAATTACAGCAACAGTTAGTCGATAAATTAGATGTCAGTAAGGGAATGGATGATAAAGCCCGCATTATTTCGTTTTATCAGCAGTTCGAACATGGTTCTGGAGTTGTGGCTGACTTTGTTGAGGACTTAGTTAAAGCGTGTGCATACAAAGAGCAACCTCTTTTCGCTGGTGTATATTTTACTTCTGCAGGCGAACAGTCTAATGACCACCACTTAGCGAAACCACTGGGTGGTATTTTTATTAAATCCTTGTTTAAAGAGTTAGTGTTACCGTTACAGAACATGGTTAAAGCGAATCGATCCGCGATACGTTTTCGTTTTAGCTTGAAAGCGTCACTCGCGACCAGTGTTATTATCGGTATTGTTGGTGGTGTTGGTTTCATGCTTAGTGCGTATTTTTCACTCCAAGCAGACTTTACTAAAAATAGATTAGTCATCGACGATTTAGTTAAATCGGTGAGCACTGAAGCAGGTGAGGATTCGACATTAACACAATCTTTAACCTTCTTACGTCAACGTTTTGTAGCGTTAAATAAAGACGCGAACGAATTTGAATATCTTCTACCCTATCTAGCGCTTGATGAAAAACGCTTAATGATGAAAGAAGAAATGGAGGTCTTGTACTTCCATGTTTTGAACTTACGCGTGGAGCAAGAACTACAACCTTTGTTAACATCTCGGATGTCGACACTCGCAATACAATGGGAAAAAGGGATATTAACAGGGCATTTACGTAGCGAATATTATAATCTACTTAAACTCGCGCTGATGCTAAGTTGCCAGGTTGAACGTTTAGATATTCCCTTTGCAACTCAACAATTAGTCCAGCTTTGGTTGCGTGATGGTGACCAAGTCGTTAAGTCAAATGAACGTCTCGCCTTTACTGAATTAGTTACTACTTATCTCCACGCATTTAGTTCACCATCCGCAGTAAAGGTGAGCCTACAGCCTTGGAAAAGCTTAAAGCCAGCGATCGAATTAGCGAGGATTAATTTGGCTAATCCACTCACCGCTGATGAATTATATCAAATTGTGCGTGATGACGTGCCATTGCAACCAGCCCTGACTATTAACTCTATTGTTCCGGCTCGCTTTCAATCTTATGTGGAAAGCAGCACATCACTGCCTTGGTTGTATAGCAAAGCGGGGTGGGATAATTATGTTCAGAGTAAATTGGTATTACTACAGCAGAGTCAGTTACAGCGTGATAATGATTGGGTGATTGCTCGGGAAGTCAGTGAGCCGCAATTACAATTAAACTTGGCAGCACTCGATGAAAAAATCATGGCTGTTAAATCTCGTTATTTCGATGATTATGCTAATTACTGGTTTACGTTTGTTGAGGGTATTCGCTATAGCAGACTGGGTAATATCCAAGAAACCCAAGCGACATTAAATGCATTAGCATCACCGAATGGTTTGTTTACTGAATTAATCAGTAATATCGCGAAGCATCTTTATTTATTTGATAATAAAACAATATTTCATAATCAAAAAACAGTTGATACAGAACATCAAGATAAACCTCAGCGCATATCGGCATTAGAGAATCATTTTCCTATTTTAAATCAGCTGCATGACTTTCAACATAAGTCACGGAATAACGTAATGCTGACTCAGTTTCAGCGTAATATGTTACGCGTAAACAAAGAGTTATTTACGGTTATCAGCAGCTACTCAATTAAAGATGCGGCATTGTCTTATACTGGTGATGTGCTTGCGGCTCATCAACGTAAAGGTCCTAAAGACGTCGATAAGAACGTGCCAGCCTTATATAAAGCATGGAATGATACCCAAGTCTTACTGGCTAAATTTAGTACGCAATCATCAGTACAGTTGACGTATTTATTGACCGAGCCTTTGCGCCAGAGTTGGATCCATTTGTTTGCAGAATCTCGCGCAGCGCTTGAATCAAAGTGGCAGCAGGTGGTTTACCGCCATTTCAGACGTTCAATTAAGGGACGTTATCCATTTTCAGCGCAGGGGAGTGATGTTTCATTATCACAATTGAGTTCTTTCTTTAATCGCCAAAATGGTCAGTTATGGCAGTTTGTAACGCGAGATCTGGAACCTTTCATTTATGATTTCAGCACACATAAGCAAGAACGAACATGGCTTGGACTCAGTTTAGGTGTTGATTTTGCATTAGTTGATGCGTTACGTGATGCTGACATTATCACCAATGGATTCTTTAATGGTGATAGTGAGATCCCTCGGGTTAACTATCAAGTGATGCCTACAGCAAAGAAATCCATTATAGAGAGCTATTTGCGTATTAATGGTTATGAATATCGTTATCGTAATGAACCTGAAGAGTGGCGTAATTTTGTGTGGCCATCAAGGCTCAATACGCATCAAGCAAGTATTAACGCTGTCAGCAGTAAAACGGGACATTTAGCGACGCTCAATATAAGCAGTGATTGGGCATTATTTAAATTAATTGATCGCGCCGAAGTGATGCCTTTATCCACGACTGAGTATAGATTGAACTGGATATTAAAAACCCGCAAAGGTGAAAGCTTAATAAGTGATTACAAAATAAAGGTTAAACCTTTTAACTTTCTGTTTGAACGCCGTAAATTATACGATTTTATGTTGCCAAGTAGCTTGTTTAAACAACCAGAATCGGAACTAATCTCTTCTTCCCTTGATATTCTCTCTGTTGATAACTAGACTAGCGGACTATTTCAATTTTAAGTTCGATTCTAAGGTACCTTCATGCAGGTTTCAGATTTCAATTTTACCCTTCCTGACGAGTTAATTGCCCGTTATCCGAAAGCAGATCGTCGTTCAAGCCGTTTATTACAACTAAACGGTAACAGTGGTGAACTTGCGGATAAACAGTTTGCAGATATCCTCGATTTAGTTGAAGCGGGCGATCTGATGGTATTTAACAATACCCGTGTTATCCCTGCGCGTATGTATGGACAGAAAGCATCTGGCGGTAAAATCGAAGTGCTTGTTGAGCGCGTGATCAGCGAAAATTCTGTGCTTGCACACGTACGTTCGTCAAAATCGCCGAAAGTTGGCGCTCGACTTATCTTAGAAGGTACTGTTAATGCTGAAATGGTTGCGCGCCATGATGCATTATTCGAACTTAAATTTTTAGATGAACGTCATGTACTGGAAGTATTAGAAGATATTGGCCACATGCCATTACCACCTTATATTGATCGTCCTGATGAAGATTCAGATAAAGAACGCTACCAAACGGTTTATAACGAAAAGCCGGGTGCAGTTGCTGCGCCAACAGCAGGTTTACACTTTGATGAGGCATTGTTAGCACAGTTAGCAGAAAAAGGCGTTAATACCGCATTTGTGACGCTGCATGTTGGTGCTGGTACATTCCAACCGGTACGTGTTGATAATATCTTAGATCACCACATGCACTCTGAATATGCAGAAGTGTCGGAAGAAGTTGTGGCGAAAATCGCTGAAACTAAAGCCAATGGCGGCCGTGTAATTGCAGTCGGCACGACATCAGTACGTTCTTTAGAAAGTGCTGCACAAGCGACAATGGCGAAGGGTTTACCATTAGCCCCGTTCTTTGAAGATACCGAAATCTTTATTTATCCAGGCTACGAATTCCAACTTGTAGATGCCATGGTAACGAACTTTCATTTACCTGAATCAACATTGATTATGTTGTTATCAGCATTTGCAGGCTATGATCACGTCATGCCAGCTTATCAGCATGCGATCACTGAGAAATACCGTTTCTTCAGTTATGGCGATGCGATGTTTGTAACGAAGCAGACCGCTGTATAAATTTAATTAACCGTGAGTTGATATTTGTCTATTTACGGTTAGTTTGTTAACGATAAACAACGACCAATAAGGTATGTTGTTTGAATTTTTTGAGAGAAGTTATGTCAGACTGTTTCTCTGACTTGAGGTTTATATGAAGTTAAAATACGAATTAGATAAAACGACTGGTAACGCACGTCGCGGCCGTTTGATCTTTGAACGTGGTGTTGTTGAAACGCCTGCATTTATGCCAGTAGGTACTTACGGTACTGTTAAAGGTATGACACCTGAAGAAGTTGACGCAACAGGCGCTGATATTCTTTTAGGTAATACTTTCCACCTGTGGTTACGTCCTGGTCAGGAAGTAATGAAGCAACATGGTGGTTTACATAACTTCATGAACTGGCAGGGTCCAATCCTGACTGATTCAGGCGGTTTCCAAGTATTCAGCTTAGGTAAAATGCGTAAAATTACTGAAGCAGGTGTACATTTCCGTCATCCTGTAAACGGTAGTAAGATCTTCTTAGATCCTGAAACATCAATGGAAATCCAAGATGATTTAGGTTCTGACGTTGTGATGATTTTTGATGAATGTACGCCATACCCAGCGACTGAATCAGAAGCTGAAAAATCAATGCGTATGTCATTACGTTGGGCACAACGCTCACGTGATCACTTTGATAAACTAGATAACAAAAATAACCTATTCGGTATTATCCAAGGTGGTGTTTACGAGCACTTACGTGATATTTCTGTAAAAGGCTTATTAGATATCGGTTTTGACGGTTACGCAGTTGGTGGCCTAGCTGTAGGTGAACCAAAAGAAGACATGCACCGTATTCTTGAGCACACTTGCCCACAAATTCCTGAAGATAAACCACGTTACCTAATGGGCGTTGGTAAACCTGAAGATCTTGTTGAAGGTGTTCGCCGTGGTGTAGATATGTTTGACTGTGTAATGCCAACGCGTAATGCACGTAATGGTCACTTATTTACAAGTGAAGGTGTTATCAAGATCCGTAATGCGAAGCATAAAACAGATACTGGTACACTTGACCCTGAATGTGATTGCTACACATGTAAGAACTACACGCGTTCATACCTGAACCATTTGGATAAATGTAACGAGATTTTAGGCGCACGTTTAAACACAATGCATAACCTACGTTACTACCAAAACCTAATGCAAGGTATCCGTGACGCGATTGATTCTGATACATTTGAAGAGTTTGTTACTGATTTCTATGCTAAACAAGGCCGTGAAGTACCGCCTTTAGCGAAGACTGACGCTTAATTATTAAGCAAACACTAACCTGATTGTCGATCTAAGTTTGGTAAACCTTTCTCATTAGTAGTAATGTAATGTGATTGGTTTATCATATTCAATATTAAAATTTATAAAGGGAAATAAAAATGAGTTTTTTCATTGCAAATGCAGTAGCTGCTGAAGGCGTACCAACTCCAGCTGGTGGCGGTTACGAAATGTTGATCATGTTAGGTATTTTCGGTGTGATCTTCTATTTCATGATTTATCGCCCACAAGCGAAACGTCAAAAAGAACAGAAGAACCTAATGTCATCTTTGTCAAAAGGTGAAGAAGTGCTTACTGTTGGTGGCATCGTTGGTCGCATCGCTAAGATTTCTGAAGGTAATGATTACATTGTGATCACTATTGCTGACGCAACAAATATCACAATCAAACGTGATTACATTGCTGCAGTATTACCAAAAGGCTCTATGCAGTCGCTTTAATCTTTCCCGTATCCCAGTAAGGTAATATTGTGTTAAACAAATATCCTCTGTGGAAGTATCTAATGGTGATCGCTACGATCGCCATTTGTTTACTGTATGCCACACCGAATCTATACGGGGAAGACCCCGCTGTTCAAGTCTCTGCTGCACGTGGTGCTGCCATTGAAGTGTCAACTCTCGACAAAGTTAAAGCAGAACTCGATAAACAAGAAATCAGTTATAAGAGTGTTTCATTAGAACAGAACCAAGTATTAATTCGTTTAAATGATAGCGAACAACAATTACTTGCTAGTGAAATCCTAAAAGAACAACTTGGTCAAACATTTATTGTTGCTTTAAATCTTGCCCCTGCTACGCCTGAATGGTTACAAGCCGTTGGTGCTGGACCATTAAAACTGGGTCTGGATTTACGTGGTGGTGTTCACTTCTTACTAGAAGTTGATATGCAAGAAGCGTTAGTAAAAGCACAAGACCAGATGTTACAAGATTTCCGTACCGATTTACGTGAAGAAAAACTGCGTTACACAGCAGTACGTAAAGACAGTAACGGTGTAACAGTGCGTTTTCGTGATGTTGAAACACGCGATAAAGCTGAAGAATTCCTGAAGTCTAAATATCCAGACCTACTGCTAAAAGACAGTGAAAATAATGGTCAATTTAGCGTGTCGGCAAAAATGTCAGAATCTAAACTTGCCGAAATCAAAGAATATGCCCTTCAACAAAATATCACCATTATCCGTAACCGTGTAAACCAATTAGGTGTTGCTGAGCCGCTAGTACAGCGTCAAGGTGCAGACCGCATTGTTGTTGAATTACCGGGTGTTCAGGATACTGCTGGTGCGAAAGAAATTTTAGGTGCAACTGCAACGCTAGAATTCCGCTTAGTGGATAACAAAGCAGATCCTTATAGCAGCCGTGTTCCAGCGGGCAGTCAGAAGTATACGACGCGTGATGGTCGTCCTGTAGTACTGAAAAAACAAGTTATCTTAACGGGTAACCACATTACAGGTGCAACATCGAGCGCAGATGAATTTAGTCGTCCACAAGTAAATATCGATCTTGATTCGCAAGGCGGCAGTAAAATGTCTCGCGCGACGAAGAAAGCAATCGGTACATCTATGGCAACTGTATTCATTGAATACAAACCAACGGGTGAGAAGACGCCTGAAGGTAAATCTAAACTGAAGAAAATTGAAGAAGTCATTAACGTGGCGACGATTCAAGCTCAGTTAGGTCGTAGTTTCCGAATTACTGGTTTAGACAGTCCAAGCGAAGCTAAAAACCTTGCGTTATTATTACGTGCAGGTGCGTTAGTTGCGCCAGTTCAAATTGTAGAAGAACGTACAATTGGTCCTAGTTTAGGTAAGCAAAATATTGAAAACGGCTTATCTGCGATGATTTATGGCATGATTGCTATCGTTATCTTTATGGCTATTTACTACCGTAAGTTTGGTCTTGTTGCCAATATTGCACTGTCTGCAAATATCATCATGATCATTGGTATTATGTCTATGATTCCTGGCGCGACAATGACGCTACCGGGTATTGCAGGTATCGTATTAACGATTGGTATGGCTGTCGATGCGAACGTGTTGGTATTCGAACGTATTCGTGAAGAGTTAAAAGAAGGCCGTAGCATTCAACAAGCGATTCACTGTGGTTACGATAATGCATTATCAACCATTGCTGATGCGAATATTACTACGCTATTAACAGCGATCATCCTGTTTGCTATTGGTACTGGTGCGATTAAAGGTTTCGCCATTACACTTGCAATTGGTATTGCCGCTTCTATGTTTACTTCAATCATTGGTACACGTGCAATCGTGAACTTCCTTTGGGGTAACAAAAAAATCGATAAACTTTCAATCTAAGGGGATTAATTATGTTTGAAATTATTAAAACAGAACGCACGATCCGCTTTATGAAAATGACTAAACCAGCGTTTATCTTATCTGCGCTGTTAGTTCTTTTATCGATATCTTCAATTGCCATTAAAGGTATTAATTGGGGTCTTGATTTCACCGGTGGTACGGTGATCGAAGTGGGTTATGACAAACCAGCGGATCTTGAAGTGATTCGTCCGTTGTTAGCAGCCGAAGGGTTTAGTGACGCGGTTATTCAACATTTCGGCTCTAGCCGTGATGTATTGATCCGTATCGCACCACGTGAAGGCTTGGACAGTGAACATCTTGGTAGTCAGGTAATCTCTGTATTACAAGGTTATGATAAAAGCGTTGAAATGCGCCGCATCGAGTTTGTTGGTCCAAACGTAGGTGATGAATTAACAGAGCAAGGTGGCCTAGCGCTGCTTGCTGCATTGATTTGTATTTTATTGTATGTGGGTGTTCGTTTTGAATGGCGTTTAGCATCGGGTGCAGTATTAGCACTGGCGCATGACGTTATCATCACGTTAGGTATCTTCTCGGTGCTTGATGTTGAATTCGATTTAACTATTTTAGCGGCGCTATTGACCGTAATTGGTTATTCATTGAATGATACAATCGTGGTATTTGACCGTATCCGTGAAAACTTCCGTCGCATGCGTATTGATGATTCTGTGGAAATCATGGATGTATCATTAACGCAGACGCTATCACGTACGTTAATCACGTCAGGTACAACATTAATGGTATTAATATCATTATTCCTGAAAGGTGGTGCACTGATCCACGGTTTCGCATTAGCCTTGCTAATCGGTATCGTGGTTGGTACATACTCGTCGATTTACGTAGCAAGTGCATTAGCACTGAAGCTAGGTGTAACGCGTGAAACAATGTTACCACCAGTTGTTGAAAAAGAAGGCGCAGACCAAGATCCTATGATGTAAGCATAAGGGAAACCTTGTTAACAGATTAGTCTCCGGACTGCCATAAAACCCGCCTCGTGCGGGTTTTTGTTTTTTATATTTTTAATGATTGAAATATCAGATACAAAATGAAATAGTAGATACGAAATAAAGTAGTAGTTTACTAACCCCTTGGTATTTAATTGGAAAGGATAACAGCATGGCTCACAGTCAACGATTTTTAGATTTATGTAACGAAGCGCGTAAAGTAGTAAAAGAATGCAGTTGTGATGATGTGAAGCAGTGGCAAGACGAAGGTAAGCAATTTGTGCTTGTTGACGTACGTGAAGAAAGCGAATGGGCTGCAAGTCGCATTAGCGGTGCTGAGTACATGGGTCGTGGCGTTATCGAGCGTGATCTTGAAGCAAAATATCCAGCGCTTGATACTTGTATCGTACTGTATTGTGGTGGCGGTTATCGTTCTGCATTATCGGCTGAGTTCATTCAGCGTATGGGCTATACAGATGTTATCTCAATGGATGGCGGTATCCGTGAGTGGAAAATGAAAGATTACCCGATGAGTAAATAGACTGTAGATCTTTGATTATCGAATGAATGTTGTAATCTGAAGTACAACATTCATCTTGTTAGCCTAATATGACTCTGAGAATGGATGACTTTTTTATTCTTCTTATCAGGCTATTGGTAGATAACTTGATTACGGCCATTCGCTTTCGCTTTATATAGGTGAGCATCGGCTTCGGAGAGCATTTCATCAATCGGTTTATTGCCTACGCTGATGCCAATGCTGACCGTTATCTTGATTTCCTCGTCATTGTACTTCATGGTTAACTGCTCAATCTTATGGCGCATTAATTCCAGTTTCGGCACAAAAATAGCGCGGTCGCCATTGCTTTGAATACAGAACTCTTCACCTCCAAAACGAGCCACGATAGCATCTGAAAAATGCGCTTGTAGTTGCTGACTGATGGCAACTAAGACTGTATCTCCACCGTCATGGCCATAGTTGTCATTCACTTTTTTGAAAAAATCAATGTCCAGCATGGCAATACTCTTATCTTCATCACTGCGCGTGTTACTCTGCTGACTAAAGAAGTAGCGTCGGTTCCATAAACCGGTTAGCGCATCTTGATTCGCCATTTTGTAAAGCTTGTCGGAAGTATCTTTCATGTTGAGAATATGATGGATACGACAATAAAGTTCTTCTTGATTAAAAGGCTTATAGAGAAAATCATTAGCACCCGCTTTAAGAAAACGAGCTGTCATTGAGCGGTCACTACTGCCTGATAGACCGAGAATAGCCAGTTGATTCCGATCGAACTTTCGTCGTATCTCTCTGATCATCGTAATACCATCTTTCTTGGGCATATCATGATCTGTGATAATCAAGCTGATATCGGGATGCTGCTGCAATAGTTGAATTGCTTGCTCACCATTTTCAGCTGCGATGACTTGCAGATTTTGTCGTGTTAATAAATGAATTAAATGGGAGCGTACTGTTACAGAGTCCTCAACGACTAGCGCTTTATGACGGCTATTTTCTTGCAGGCGTTGTAATAATGGGATCAGATAGGAGACTGATGATGCGCTGTCTTTTAGCAAATAGTCAATGACACCTTTTGATAATACTTTCTCGCGGATATTATCACTGAAATGAGCGGTTAAAATAATAGCTTGCACACCATAACTCAATACATGTTCGATGATCTCACCGTCATGGCCATCAGGCAGGCAGTAGTCGAGCACAGAGCAAAGAAAATCGCTTTCCTTTGATAGTATCTCGCGTGCTTGGGTTATTGATTCTGCAAATATTACTTGAAAGCCAGCTTGGCTAAGCTGGATATTAAGGTATTTACGAAAAGCTCGGCTGTCTTCAACAACGAGTATTTTGCTGAGCAATTGGATATCCTTATTCCTGTTAACTTCATCATCGTCATGGCTTCAGTTAACTTGTTGAAACCAGTGAGTTATGTCCATATATCGTGATTAATAGAGTCTATTAAACTGATAAAACACTATAGCATTATAATATTACTTATGTTTTACCACCTAATGTATAAATTTAAGGGTTGGTTTCACTTGTTAGGTCAGAGTAGAGCATTGCTTGCGTCATCAAGTAATTGTAGTGATAACGACTGCAAATAATCCATATTTAGTAGCCCGGTATTATATTCTTTTGTTTATTTATGTTGGGGTATTTTTATCTTGCTTGCTAGAACCATTATTGGTTAACTGAACATTCAATTTTAAACGTGTGGCTAGGGGGTTATATGACAATTTATTTTATTAATCACTTTGCGACACGATTATGGCTGCTCTGGAAACCAGAGTAGCAGCTAACTAATTTTGGCGAGGCTACGGGATCTGTAGCCTGCTTTTCGTTTTATTCTACTTATTCCTAGCCTCCATTTTTACCTTGGAGGGGTCATGGAACAGACTAATACCAACATTCAACGCACTATTAAACGAACAATTCAACGAACTATGCGTTCAGCTTTACGTAAGAAACTATCGGACCACAAAATTGGTTTATTGTGTGCATTTTTTGCGACCTGTTTATTTTCAACAAAAGGTATTTTCGTTAAGCTCGCTTATCAATATGGTGTAGATAGCATCACGCTAATGACGTATCGGATGATCTTATCGTTACCTTTCTATATTGCTGTATTTATATGGATGCTAAGGAAAACACCGGCACTCTCGCCATCGATAAAAGCACAGTTTATTCCTGTTATGGGTATTGGCTTTTTGGGTTATTACTTATCGAGTTATTTTGACTTGGAAGGACTTAACTATATTAGCTCTCAGCTAGAACGATTATTGTTATTTACTTATCCAACGGTTGTTGTATTGCTCAGTTGGATTGTGTTTGGCAATAAAATAAGCAAACAAGTTATAGGTGCGCTTATCTTGGCCTATGCTGGAGTATTTGTGCTGTTTTATCATGATTTAGGTAAGCAGGGTGAGGGTGTAATAACTGGTTCTTTATTGGTGCTAACAGCTTGTTTTACCTTTGCTTGTTATCTCTTGTTCAGTAAAACTAAAATTCAGAAATTAGGTAGTTTAGTATTTACCTGCATTGCCATGTTTGGCGCCAGCTTTATGATCTTTGTGCATTTTTCTGTTGCGCATGATATTCAGGATCTGAGTATTCCTCTACCGGTCTTTTTTATATCATTATGGTTAGCGATTGGCTGTACTGTTATTCCGTCGTTTCTAATGAGTGAAGGGATTGCTAGAGTTGGCCCTGAACAAGCCTCGATTGTAGGCGGAAGTGGCCCAGTATTAACGGCACTAATGGCGGTTTTTTTATTGGGAGAAGCATTCACTATTTACCATTTTTTAGGTATGTTGATGGTAATTGTTGCTATTGTTTGGTTAAGTGTTAGAAAATAGCGCATTATCTCTATATGAGTTGGGCATTTACGCCGTTATTGTCTGCAGAGGGCATCTGCTGAGGGTTGTATGGTTAAGGTTAAAGTTTGGGACGGATTTATTCGTGGATACCATTGGTTACAAGTATGCTTGTTATTTGCATTATGGTACTGCGCTGATAATGACGAAATGGAATGGCATTTTGTATTTGGTTATGCACTGTTAGCACTGTGGATAACGCGCTTTATTTGGGGCTTTATTGGTAGTGATACCGCTAAATTTAGTTATTTTATAAAGAATCCAAAAGCATTAATCAGCTATCTTCGCGATAAAAATAAATTTGACCGTGTTAAATTTGGGCATAATCCCGCTGGTGCATGCATGGTGGTATTGTTCTTAGCTTTGATTGTTACTCAGTTATTTACCGGATTAAGTGCCAGTGATGACATTTTATCTGAAGGTCCACTCGCGCAATATTTTTCTGCCGACACAGTGAGCGTGATGACATGGTTACATAGCCTCAATTTTGATTTGTTACTGTGGGCAATTGGCTTACATGTGATTGCTATTTTAGCTTATAAATTGAAGAAACAGCCATTAGTGAAGGCGATGTTTACAGGTTTTGCAGAATACAAATTAGTTAGCTCTATTGTACAACCAACTATGATGAATGGTTTATTGGCTTGGGTCATCTATGCCTGTATTGCAGGTTTGATTTGGTGGCAATGGGGGCATGAAAACTTAGGCTACCTGATTTATTGATCACGGTTATTTAAAATAATACATAAAGTGTATTCTTGCAGACATTAAAGCTAAATTTTCAGCTTTAATGTCTGAATCTTTTAAGCATGTAGCAGTATTGAAATCAGCATCTCCCATTGACCTCTCATTCATCACTATCAATCCTATACTCCTTTTCATGCATGACATTAACGTTCTAATGTCTGATATATCTATTTTCAAGGAGTCGAAATAAATGATAGATGAAATACAATTTTACGAACCCAACGATGATTTTGGTTTTCTGTCTAATTTTGCATTAGCACCAATTAATATCGCAGGGGTGAAATGGCCAAGCAGCGAACACTTTTATCAAGCTCAGAAATTTAGTGACCCACAACTACAGGATGTTATTCGCAACGCACCCACGCCAGATGAAGCATTCCGTTTAAGTCGAGAGTATGCGCAATTCATTAAGTTAGATTGGTTAGATGAACGTGATAATGTTATGCGGGATATCGTACTTGAAAAGTTCAGTCAGAACCCGTCATATGCATATCAACTTGTTGCCACTGGCGAACAAATTTTAACTGAGCACTCCCATAAAGATGCATATTGGGGGGATGGCGGTGACGGTAGCGGGCGTAATGAATTAGGTAAAATATTAATGGCTGTGCGAAATGATTTAGCGCAGCAAACACCTTATAATCTCGTATCTTATGTTGATAGCGCAAAATTGCCGACTAAATTCGGTACATTTCAGATGAATGGCTTTACTGAAAAAGCCACAGGTAAAGAGCACTTAGCGTTAGTGTATGGCAAGATTGATCCCAATGAACCGGTGTTAATTCGTTTACACTCAGAATGTTTAACAGGCGACGCTTTATTTAGTGCGCGCTGTGATTGCGGTTTTCAATTAGCGAAAGCAATGCAAAATATTGTCGCTAAAGGTAGCGGGGTTATTCTCTATTTACGCCAAGAAGGTCGAGGAATTGGTTTATTAAACAAGATTCGAGCTTATCATTTACAAGATGACGGTGCTGATACTGTTGAAGCGAATGAGCGTCTTGGGTTTGCTGCGGATATGCGAGATTACACTTTTTGCAAAGGCATGTTAGGGCATTTAAACATTAATACCGTTAACTTAATGACGAATAATCCCCGTAAGGTTAATGCGTTACTTCGAGCTGGAATTAATATCGCAGAACGCGTGCCACTGCAGGAAGGTAATAACCCTTATAACGCAGACTATCTTAAAACAAAAGCAAGTAAGTTAGGGCATATGTTTGAATCTGACTTTATTAATTAAACAGGTAAATCAACATTGGTTTGTAGGATATTATGCAGGTAACTTATTACAGTTACCTGCATTTTTGCTTTTAAATATAACGATTAATAATGGCGGTCAACGTACCAGAATCAGAGAGTATCGATAACTGCTCGTTAATAAAGCGTTGAATATCGCTATCCATATTTGGGTCAAGTGCTAAGTAAATAGGGTAACTTGGTATTAATGTCGAAAAGTCCTGCAAGTTATAGTTTTGTAGTTCTCGAGACTGTATCTTCAAGTTGTATTTAATACGCGATGTCATTTCAATAAAAACTGCGTCATCGGGCATTTTATCTAATATACGAAAAGCTGCGCCGTAATCTTTAACTCTTAGTTCTTTTATCTGCCCATTATCAATTAATGGTTGTAAGGTTGGGTAATCAAAACCATAAAGCAATACAAATACTTTGTCATCGATATCTTTAATGTCACGATATAAAAAATCAGACTTTGCATTGGTTAATATACTATGACTCACAGTATAAATCGGCATATCAGATAAATTTGCCGCTTGTACTCCACCCCAATCTGGGCTGCCATACGTGATCCAATTTTTTTCACCACCGGCTTCCAATTGTGAAATCATTCGGTTAAACGGGTAGGTATGATAATTCACTGTATAATTTTCAATAAATATACGCGATATAATGTCTGAAACGATACCAGAATGTTTATTGTTTTCAGTGGTTATTTGAAAAGGCATTGCTTGATTTGCAATGACATAGTAATTGATTGGTTCAGCATTTGAGGTAAAACTAACAATACATAGTTGTAGAGTTAACATTATTGAAATAAACCGTTTCATTTTTACTTCCTTATAGTCGTAATTCCGTAGTAGTGTCTATGATTAGATTAGTCGATTAGCAACAGGATGTGAGCTTAAGGATGAATAACGCGACTCTGCACAAGAAAAAAGTAGGTATAGCGAGGCAGTTACTCGTATTGATCATACTTATCAGCTCTTTTTTTACATTACTTATTACTGGACTAAATGTCTACCTTGATTATAAAGAAGATATTTCTGGTATCGAGATACAACTTGATCAGGTAAAGCAGAGCTATTTATCTAGTTTAACAGCCAGTCTGTGGGTTGAAGATCGAGAACAGCTAAACTTACAGGCTGAAGGGATCATGCAACTACCTAACGTTCACTATCTTGAAATTAGAGATGGTAGTGATGTGATTTTACAGTTAGGTAAACCGCTGTCTGAATATCAATACCAAGTGTCTTGGCCGATGCAGCAGGATTTTGGAAGTAAGACCTTTGAACTCGCTACATTTAAAATCCAGGCTGATCTTTACCCTATCTATAAAGGTTTATGGGATAAATTCATTTTTCTATTATTGTCCCAAACAGTAAAAACCTTCATTGTCGCTTTATTTATTCTTTTTGTGGTGTATAAGATAGTTGTTCGACCTCTGACTGAAATGTCAGACTCGGTGAGTAAGTTTGATAGTGATAAATTGCCACAACCGCTAGAGCTAACGCCACGTTCATTTGACGATGAAATCACTAACTTAAACGTCAGTTATAATGCCTCTATTAAGCGTATCCGTCATAATTATCGAGAACTTGAAACGGCCAAACATCAGGCTGAAGACGCTAACTTGAAGAAAAGTGAATTCTTGGCAAATATGAGCCATGAAATTCGAACGCCAATGAATGGTGTTATTGGCACCGCGTCACTGTTGCAAGATATGCCAATGGAACGAGAGCAGAAAGAATTTGTTGATATGCTCTATTCTTCTTCAATTACATTGCTTGATTTAATTAACGATATTCTCGATTTCTCAAAAATTGAATCTGGTCAGTTAATTCTGGCAAAAAATCCACTCAATTTATTTGAACTGTGTAAAGAAGTTGAAGCTAATTTTTCTATTGTCGCAGGGCAAAAACAGATCGGTTTGGTGTGCCACATTGATGAACAAGTGCCTGATATGGTACTTGGTGATATTACACAGTTACGCCAAGTATTAAATAATCTAATTTCTAATGCGATTAAATTTACCGCTATTGGTTATGTGCATTTAAATATTAAACTCATTGAGAAAAAAGACGGCAGTGCAGGGGTGTTATTTCAAGTCATCGATACGGGGATTGGTATTGCAGCTGAAAGTCAGCAAAAGATATTTGAAAAATTCCAGCAAGCAGATGGTAGTACGACGCGTAATTATGGTGGTACCGGACTTGGGCTCGCTATTTGTCGTAGCATTGTTAATTTAATGGACAGTGACATCATTGTTTATAGTAAACCGGGTAATGGCAGCCGGTTTGAATTTACCGTAGATTTTGAATGTATTGATGAGCACTTACTTGGTTCTGACCCCGAGCAAAGCCTAGTCGGATTCTCTATATTACTTGTCGATGACAGTATGTTGAATATGCGTATTACGTCTGCGCAATTGAAAAATTTTGGTGCGACTTCAGTCTCTTGTAATGATCCTTGTTTAGCTAAAACATTTGTACTCGATGCGTTAGATAAAGGTAAGCCTTATGACTTAGTTATTATTGATAAAGTGATGCCACATTTAGATGGATTTACTGTTGCTAAGCAATTGCAGCATGAGTTTGCAGAGCTAACACCAAGGTTAATGCTCATCTCTGCTGATGCACAAGTTGGTGATGATGTATTAGCAAAAGAAGTTGGTATTAAAGCATTTCTTAGTCGCCCATATAAAGCAGATACATTAAAAACAATCGTGCTTAATTTGATGACCAACGACCAATCAGATAAGGCCGGAGCGCGAGAAGAAAAACAGATACCAATTGATGTGATGAAAGTACTGTTAGTTGAAGATACGTTTATCAATCAAAAAGTAACGACCATGATGTTACAAAAACTAGGTATTAAGGTCACTCTGGCCGAAAATGGGCAAATAGCGGTAGACCTGTGCAAAGATGAACAATTTAATTTAATCTTGATGGATTGCCAGATGCCAGTGCTTGATGGCTTTAAGGCGACGGAGGTTATTCGAGAAAGTGAAACTAATGGTCAGCATATCCCTATCGTGGCGTTGACGGCGAACGTATTACAGACAGAGAAAGATAAATGTTTTGCATCTGGTATGGATGATTTTATGGCAAAACCAGTCAGTAAGCAGGTGTTAACCTTAATGCTCCAAAAACATTTATCGCCTTGGTTGGCGAATGCTCCGCAGAAAGAACATATTAATATAAATGATATCGTCTAGTTATCATAATGCAGCGTTGTTGTCGTAAAGGGTTATAAATGGAATAAAAAAGGCGAGCAAATATATTTGTTCGCCTTTTTAGTATTTGGTTTGTGAACTAACGTTATTGATGCACGTTGTTCATTATTTAGATTTGTAATCGCTATGACATGATTTACAGTTTTTAGCTGCTTGGCCAAATGCTTTTTTGATTTGTCCGCGGTTACCTTCTTTTGCAACGTTCGCTAAGTTTTGTGTGTCTTTAGTAAACTTAGCAAATTTAGTTGCGAACCCATCAGCGTCAGTCCAAATCGCAGCTTTGGCTTTCGTATCACCTTCTTTGCTATCAGCAGAACCAAAACCAGTGTGTGCCATTGGTACTAACTGTGCTAATTGCTCTGCGCGAAGTTGGAATTGTGCATCATTCCATTCTTTCTTGCCTTTCACCATATCTGCCATATCAGAAAAGTTGATAGCAATCATTGAAAATGCAGATTGACGATACTTAATATCAGTTTCTGGTTTGTCAAATGTAGCCGCTTGTGCAGTTGTAAACATCATTAATGATGTAATACCAGCTAATTTCAGTGTTTTGCTCCAGAACATATTGCTTCCTTATTTTTATGTTAGGCCATTGTTTAAATGGTTATTATTATATGCTTGATAGTAGCCTATTTTTAGGTATTAGAAAATGTGACGCATTGCATTATTTATTAAAAAATAGTGTGTTAAGTTATTTAGTTCACTTCGGCAGTATTAAATAGCTAAGGAAAGCGTAATGCGAGAAGGTCATATCATGGAACGATCACATCTAATTTTTACTCCCACTGTCATGCTTATTGTTATTTACCTATTCTCTTTTGTTGCTCAAGCGACGCAACTAAAAAATACAGTGTCAACATTAAGTCCAAGTATGGTCGTCGCCCATGTGCAGTCGGGGATGGAGTCTGAATTAATTCGACAAGGTTATGTTACTGAAGCGGATCTGTCGTGGGGGGGGAATAATAAGACTCGGATCGCAGATGTTGATATGACGATTTCAATCTCGCAAAGCAGCCCCTTTATTACATTAGTGAGTCAACAAGGTCTATCAACTGACATTTATCTTGATGAGAGTGAGCTTAATAACAACAGTGACGTAATCGAAAGCTATGAAGCTAATTTCATTAAGAAATTATTGCCTGGTATTAACATTATGGGTGTGATTCTTGATAGAAACGCAACGGATATCAACAATGTCGAAGAGTTTTTAGCAGAGCAAGAGTATAAAGGTGTACGCATTATTTATCATTATATTGAAAGTAGTGCTGAGTTAAGATCTTCGACACGTGAGTTAGCCCCTCAAGTGGATGCAATTTATTTACCTTGCCATATTACTGATATGCCCGAGCTTAATGACATTGTTACCGTTGCCGAACGTAATAATGTGGCTCTGATTGGCGAAGACCATCGCAGTATTGATAAAGGTATATTCGCGGTTTACAACATAGACTACGTGCAAGTTGGCCGAGATACCGCTGATTTACTCGTTCGCTTGGCTGAAAATGGATACACCGATAATTATCTTGCTCAACCAGTACTTTCTCTTAATTTAGACGCAGCTACTCGTATGGGGGTTGAGTTGTCGAGTGAAGTGATTGATAAAGCGAATTATATTATCGAGTGATTTGTGTACTTATCGACTTGAACAGCTGTTTTCGCGACCTGTTCAGGTCAACTTAATCGAATATATTCAATTTTTTTTTATTTAATTCATTTTTCTGCTTGAAGCCTATCATTTCGTCCCCATATTTATTTTCAATCGCAGAGATAACCTTGCAAGGTGCAGGTTATCAGTGACGGAAAAGTTTTTAATAGACTTGAAATATGTTTTCACCGTCACCATCTATTCTGTATCAAATTTGTAAATGAAAGTATTTATTGGAGAATAACGACTATGGGTAAAATCATTGGTATCGATTTAGGTACAACTAACTCTTGTGTATCAATCTTAGATGGCGACACTGCTCGTGTAATCGAGAATGCTGAAGGTGATCGTACTACCCCGTCAATCATCGCGTATACTGCTGATGGTGAAACTTTGGTAGGACAGCCTGCAAAACGTCAAGCTGTTACTAACCCTGAGAACACGCTGTTTGCAATCAAACGTATGATCGGTCGTCGTTTCGAAGATGAAGAGATCCAACGTGATATCAAAATCATGCCTTACCAAATTGTTAAAGCTGACAATGGTGATGCATGGGTTCAAGCTAAAGGCGAAAAGATGGCTCCGCCACAAGTTTCTGCTGAAGTATTGAAAAAAATGAAAAAAACTGCAGAAGACTACTTAGGTGAAGCAGTAACTGAAGCTGTAATCACTGTACCTGCATACTTCAACGATTCACAACGTCAAGCAACGAAAGATGCTGGTCGTATTGCTGGTCTTGAAGTTAAACGTATTATCAACGAACCAACTGCAGCTGCATTCGCATATGGCGTAAACACAGCTAAAGGCGATAGCGTTGTTGCTGTATACGACCTTGGTGGTGGTACATTCGATATCTCAATCATCGAAATTGATGAAATGGATGGCGAAAAGACGTTTGAAGTACTAGCAACTAACGGTGATACTCACCTAGGTGGCGAAGATTTCGATACACGTCTAATCAACTACCTAGTAGAAGAATTCAAAAAAGAACAAAACTTCGACCTAACAAACGATCCGCTAGCAATGCAACGTCTTAAAGAAGCTGCAGAAAAAGCGAAAATCGAACTATCTTCAGCACAACAAACAGATGTAAACCTACCTTACATCACTGCTGATGCATCAGGTCCTAAACATTTAAACATCAAAGTTACACGTGCTAAATTAGAATCTCTAGTAGAAGACCTAGTTAAAGCAACGATGGAACCACTACGTATTGCATTACAAGATGCAGACCTAGCTGTTGGTGACGTAAATGACATCATTCTAGTTGGTGGTCAAACACGTATGCCTATGGTTCAAGCGGCTGTTACTGAATTCTTCGGTAAAGAAGCACGTAAAGACGTTAACCCTGATGAAGCAGTTGCAATGGGCGCAGCGATTCAAGGTGCGGTACTTTCTGGCGACAAAACAGACGTACTTCTTCTAGACGTTACACCTCTATCTCTAGGTATTGAGACTATGGGTGGTGTAATGACTAAGCTTATCGAGAAAAATACAACTATCCCGACTAAAGCATCACAAGTATTCTCAACAGCTGAAGATAACCAAGCTGCTGTAACTGTTCACGCAATCCAAGGTGAGCGTAAACGTGCTGCAGACAACAAATCACTAGGTCAATTCAACCTAGAAGGTATCCGTCCTGCACAACGTGGTATCCCACAAATCGAAGTTGCATTCGACATCGATGCTGATGGTATCTTACACGTATCTGCAACTGATAAAGATACTGGTAAAGAACAAAAAATCACAATCCAAGCGTCTTCTGGTCTTTCTGATGAAGAAGTAGAAGCAATGGTACGTGATGCTGAAGCAAACTCTGCTGAAGATGCTAAATTCGAAGAGCTAGTACAAGCACGTAACCAAGCTGATGCAATGGTTCACGGTACTCGTAAGCAAATCGAAGAAGCTGGCGAAGCACTACCTGCTGACGAAAAAGAAAAAATTGAAGCTGCAATTGTTGAACTAGAAGAAGCAATTAAAGGCGATGACAAAGAAGCAATTGAAGCTAAAACTCAAGCGCTAATGGAAGCCGCTCAAAAATTGATGGAAATTGCTCAACAGCAAGCTCAAGCACAACAAGCTGGCGCTGAAGCTGGTGCTGAACAGCCAAAAGAAAAAGACGTGGCTGGTGATGTTGTTGACGCTGAGTTCGAAGAAGTGAAAGACGACAAAAAATAATAACGCCTGAGTTATTAGTTTTTAAATAGCAAAGGCGTTGGTGCTGCACCAACGCCTTTCGTGTATCTAAATTATTTCAATTTAAGCTGATTATTATGTCAAAACGCGATTTTTATGAAGTGCTAGGTGTATCACGCGACGCTAGCGAAAAAGATGTTAAAAAGGCCTATAAACGCCTTGCAATGAAGTATCACCCAGACAGAACCAAGGGTGATAAAGCGATGGAAGAGCAATTCAAAGAAGTTAAAGAAGCTTACGAAGTGCTAAATGATGCACAGAAAAAAGCGGCTTATGACCAATATGGACATGCAGGCGTAAATCAACAAGGTGGTCACGGCGGTCAAGGCGACTTCGGCGATATCTTTGGTGATGTATTCGGTGATATCTTTGGCGGCGGAGGCGGCCGTGGTCGTCAGCAACGTGCTGCACGTGGTAGTGATCTGCGTTATAACATGGAACTTACACTTGAAGAAGCGGTTCGTGGCGTAAGCAAAACGATCCGTATTCCTAGCCAGTGCCACTGTGAAGTGTGTAATGGTTCAGGTGCTAAATCAGGCAGTAAAGCAACAACTTGTAGCACGTGTCATGGCCAAGGCCAAGTACAAATGCGTCAAGGTTTCTTTGCTGTAAACCAAGCTTGCCCAACGTGTCATGGCAAAGGGAAAATCATTAAAGATCCTTGCCGTAAATGTCATGGTGAAGGCCGTTACGAACGTAGCAAAGATCTAAAAGTAACAATCCCTGCAGGTGTTGATACTGGCGATCGTATTCGTCTAACAGGCGAAGGCGAAGCGGGCGATATGGGTGCTCCAGCGGGTGACCTTTATGTTCAAGTAAGTGTGCGTCAGCATGCGATCTTTGAACGTGATGGCAGCAACCTTTACTGTGAAGTGCCAATTAGCTTCACATATGCAGCTATTGGTGGCGAAATTGAAGTACCAACTTTAGATGGTCGCGTTAAATTAAAAGTACCTGCTGAAACACAAACTGGTCGCATGTTCCGTTTACGCGGTAAAGGCGTTAAGTCAGTTCGTGGTGGCGCTACGGGTGATCTACTTTGTAAAGTAACACTTGAAACGCCTGTTAAGCTAAATGCTGAACAAAAAGAATTGCTACAACAGTTCGATGCATCATTAAATAATGCATCAGCAAAGAAACATAAGCCTAAGTCTGAAGGTTTCTTTGATGGCGTTAAAAGCTTCTTTGATGATTTAACTAAATAATTCAGTCAGCTTATTGATTTAGCTACTCTATTTATTAGTCGTTCTAAGCCGTGATTTTAATCGCGGCTTTTTTCTATCTGTCATTTTATTTACCAGTCAAACTAACACCTGTCCTGTAACTTATTGAAACTCTATTTTGCCTAATTAACTACCACTTAATGGTAGTGAGTTGCGGATGTGTGATTGATTACACAGATATAGCTTAGTTAAATACCATTGTCTTGATTAAACTATTAGTATTAATAATTTATAAAATTTTTATGGATTAACTTACTGTTATTTAACGGTTGTGGAGATGGAATGTATTACGGCTTTGATATTGGTGGTACTAAAATAGAGTTTTCGGTATATAACACCGCACTTGAATGTGTT
This sequence comes from Moritella sp. 24, assembly GCF_018219155.1. Classification (NCBI taxonomy): domain Bacteria; kingdom Pseudomonadati; phylum Pseudomonadota; class Gammaproteobacteria; order Alteromonadales; family Moritellaceae; genus Moritella; species Moritella sp. 24. The sequence goes on from NZ_CP056123.1 coordinate 876,891, forward strand.
TTTAATGAACGTATTCCTGTTCCTGCTGAAGACTATGAGGAACTGCTTGATGCACTTGATAAATTTATTTTTGAAGCTGATAAACAGTTTGAATGTAAAGGCTTAGTCGGTATTGGCTATCCCGGTGTAATGGATTCTGAGACGAATACATTGGTGTGTTCTAATTTACCAAGCCTGCATGGTCAAAATTTACAGAACGACTTAGAAAAACGTATTGGTCGAGATGTAAAAGTTCAAAATGATGCGAACTGTTTTGCATTGTCAGAGTGCTTCAGAGGCGCTGCTGAAAATGCAGATGTTGCGATTGCAGTGACATTAGGTACTGGTGTCGGTGGTGCTATTTGTATTAATAAAACAATTTTGTCAGGGCATAACTTCGGTGCTGGTGAATTTGGACACATGGCTATACCGGGTACCATGTTACAACGTCACCCTGAATTACCTGTGACTCACTGTGGTTGTGGCGGACATTCTTGTTTAGAAACGTATTGCTCTGGAACAGGACTTGCTGCCTTATACAAATTTTATAAGCTTCATATCGATGGATCATGCAGTGAAGAACAAGCCCTCAAAGGCCCAGATATTATTGCCGCGTATAATGCGAATGAAGCTGTTGCGGTGAAAACTATTTCTGTATTTTTAGATATTCTCGCTTCTGCATTAGGTAATCTGATGATGATCCTCGATCCGGATGTGATTGTTTTTGGTGGCGGTTTAGCGCGTTTTGATGCGTTATATACGAAGTTGCCAGAACAAATTAAAGCTTATGTATTTAGCAATATGAAGATACCGGCGTTAAAACAAGCTGAATTTGGTGGTGAAGGCGGTGTTCGTGGCGCTGCGCTACTGAATTATAAATAGTCGTTTTAATGCGGTTTGACGGGGGAATATAAATTAAGGCATTTTTTTTTATTCTCTCCCTTGTTTTTAAATAAATCGCCCATACCTAGTTATTTAAGCAACACAGTAACTGTGTTTATCATTAAGAATTATGGAAGTTTAATTATGTCTGAATTTGCAACAAGTGAACAAAAAGGTAGTTACGGTATTGGTCTTCAAATGGGTCAACAGCTTGCTGCTAACCCTTTCGAAGGTCTAGACATTTCAGCTGTTCAAGCTGGTCTTGCTGATGCGTTCGCTGGTGCAGAAAGCAAAGTTAGCAACGAAGAGCTAAACCAAGCTTTCCAACTAATCCATGAGAAATTAGAAGCTGAAAAAGCTGAAAAATCAAAAATCTTTGCTGCTGAAGGTGAAAAGTTCCTAACTGCAAACGCAGAGCGTGAAGAAGTTACTGTAACTGAGTCTGGTCTACAGTACGAAGTTATCGCACGTGGCGACATCGAGCAAAAGCCTACTGCAGCATCTACAGTACGTGTTCACTACCATGGCATGCTAACTGACGGTACTGTATTCGACAGCTCTGTTGAACGTGGTCAACCTGCTGAATTCCCAGTTGGCGGTGTTATCGCTGGTTGGACTGAAGCACTACAACTAATGAACGTTGGTGATAAATTTAAACTATCTATCCCACACAACCTTGCTTATGGCGAACAGGGCGCAGGCGCTGCAATCGGTCCATTCCAAGCACTAGTATTTGAAGTAGAACTATTAGACATTATCTAATCAGTCCCATTACAGACTAGTTAAACGCCTTGTTTATAGCAATATGAACAAGGCGTTTTTTATGTCTAAAATATGCTTTCAGTTAATCTTTTGGCATTACATCACTATACGCTACGCTTTTTCTTTAGTTGTTAAATCTTAGATTGGCACTACCTATAAAGGTATAAATTAATAGTGTGGTTGAGATAATTGCTGCTGAGCTATTATTATTTAGGTAAGATGTTTTTTGATTTAGATCAATTATGGATAATGAGTAATGGCAACGTATAACGATTTTAACTGGAAATATGCATTAGTATTTTTAATTGTATTTTTAACAATACCAACGATGCACCTATGGGCTGGCCTATTTGGTATCTTCGGTTGATTGCTAATATTCAGTATAAGAAAACCCGCATTCTAGCACTTAGAATAGCGGGTTTTTTTATGCCTGATTTTTATGTGAAAGAAACGTAAGTAGGCATTGTTGATGTGTTTCGAGGAGTGTTATCATCAAAGTACTCTAACTATTTGATTAATGATAAACACAGGGAGAAGTCTAGATGGGACAAGCAGTAAGAATTGCGGTTATGGGTTGTAATGGTCGTATGGGCCGTACCATTTTAGAAGCCATTCAAGATAGTGATGGTGTGGCTGTTGTTGGTGCAGCAATCGAACGTCCTGAGTGTAACTTTTTAGGCGCAGATGTTGGTGAATTGGCTGGCCTAGGTTCACTGGGTGTTAAAGTCGTGAGTAGCCTTACTGATGTTGTTGATGATTTTGATGTGATAGTCGATTTTACGACGACAGATGCAACACTGAAACATCTTGAATTTGCTGTGGCGAACAATAAGAAAATAGTCATTGGTACAACAGGTTTTAGTGACGAACAAAAACAACTGATTCACGATGCTGGTAATACGACAGGCGTGGTATTTGCGCCTAACATGAGTGTTGGTGTTAATGTCATGTTTAAGTTGCTTGAAATGGCTGCGAAGGTCATGGGTGACTACACTGACATTGAGATCATTGAAGGTCATCACCGTCATAAAGTTGATTCGCCTTCAGGTACGGCACTTGGTATGGGCGAAGTGATTGCCGATACACTTGGCCGTGATTTGAAAAAAGTAGCTGTCTATGGCCGTGAAGGTTATACCGGTGAACGCGATCGCGAAACAATTGGCTTTGCCACTATTCGCGCAGGTGATTTAGTGGGCGAGCACACAGCTATGTTTGCTGACATTGGCGAGCGTATTGAAATTACGCATAAAGCTTCAAGTCGCATGACATTTGCAAAAGGTGCTATACGCGCATCTGCTTGGGTATTTGCCCAAGAACAGGGTCTGTACACGATGCAAGATGTACTTGATCTTAAATCTTAAATTCAAAATGTAAAATAAAACAGTTGCGTAACATTTATTTTGTCTGTATTATGCGCGGAATTTGCCAAAATTTAGTAATTCAGAGGTTGTTTGTTTAAGCTCGAATTACTATGCTGTGTGACAGCCTGGGGTAAATAGTTGATTTATTTTATTATTTTTCTATCTATTTTTGGAGGTTGTCTTGAGTAATATCGCCTTGTTGGTGTTGGAAGACGGAACAGTATTCCGTGGTGTGTCTATCGGTGCAGAAGGTCATTCGGTAGGTGAAGTAGTTTTTAATACTTCAATGACTGGTTATCAAGAAATATTAACCGATCCTTCCTATTCTCGCCAAATCGTTACTCTCACTTACCCACATATCGGTAACACCGGTACAAATGATGAAGATGCAGAATCTTCAGATGTTCATGCTTGTGGACTAATCATTCGAGATCTTCCTTTAATCACTTCTAATTTCCGTAATCAACAATCACTTACTGACTATCTAAAAGAACGTAATGTTGTTGGTATCGCTGATATTGATACACGTAAACTTACACGTATCTTACGTGAAAAAGGTGCTCAAGCGGGTTGTATCATCGCAGGTGAGAACCTAGATGAAACTCACGCATTAGAGCTTGCTAAAGCATTCCCAGGCCTTAAAGGTATGGACTTAGCAAAAGAAGTGACTGTTAAAGAGTCATACGAATGGAACCAAGGTAGCTGGACGTTAACGGGTGGTTTACCTGCAGAAGCAACTGATTCACGTTTCCACGTAGTTGCTTATGATTATGGTGTTAAGCGAAATATCTTACGTATGTTAGTTGACCGTGGTTGCCGTCTAACGGTTGTACCAGCTCAAACAACAGCGAAAGAAGTATTAGCGTTAAAACCAGATGGTGTGTTCTTATCAAACGGCCCTGGTGATCCAGAACCGTGTGATTATGCAATCGCAGCAATTAAAGAAATTTTGACTACAGATATTCCAGTATTTGGTATTTGTTTAGGTCACCAATTACTTGCATTAGCAAGTGGTGCTAAAACATTAAAAATGAAGTTCGGTCATCACGGTGCTAACCACCCTGTAAAAGACATGGAACGTGGCGTAGTAATGATTACGGCTCAGAACCATGGTTTCGCAGTTGATCAAACAACATTACCTGAAAATCTAGTAATGACGCATAAGTCATTATTTGATGACTCTTTACAAGGTATTCATCGTACTGATAAAGCCGCATTTAGCTTCCAAGGACACCCTGAAGCAAGTCCTGGTCCACACGATGCAGCTCCTCTTTTCGATCACTTTATCGAATTGATGGAAAAAAGTAACGCCTAAGCCTGATACCTAGTAGAGAATTAAACTATGCCAAAACGTAATGATATAAAAAGTATTCTAATCTTGGGCGCAGGTCCAATCGTAATCGGTCAAGCATGTGAGTTTGACTATTCCGGTGCTCAAGCTTGTAAAGCGCTTCGTGAAGAAGGCTACCGAGTTATTTTAGTTAACTCAAACCCAGCTACAATTATGACTGACCCAGAAATGGCGGACGCGACTTACATCGAGCCGATCCATTGGGAAGTTGTACGTAACATCATTGAAAAAGAACGTCCAGATGCGGTATTACCGACGATGGGTGGTCAAACAGCATTAAACTGTGCACTTGAATTAGAAAGCAACGGTGTTTTAGCTGAATTTGGTGTTGAGCTAATCGGTGCAACAGCTGATGCAATCGATAAAGCGGAAGACCGTAGTCGTTTCGATAAAGCAATGAAAGCAATTGGTCTTGAAACACCGCGTGCTGGTATTGCTCACACAATCGAAGAAGCTAAAGGTGTTCTAGCTGAAGTTGGTTTCCCATGTATTATTCGTCCATCATTCACTATGGGTGGTACGGGTGGCGGTATCGCTTATAACATGGAAGAGTTCATCGACATCTGTACGCTAGGTCTAGATCTTTCTCCAACAACTGAACTATTGATTGATGAATCATTAATCGGTTGGAAAGAATACGAAACTGAAGTTGTGCGTGATAAAAACGACAACTGCATTATCGTATGTACAATTGAAAACTTTGACCCAATGGGCATCCACACGGGTGACTCAATTACGGTTGCACCAGCACAAACACTAACGGATAAAGAATACCAAATCATGCGTAATGCATCGATGGCTGTTCTACGTGAAATTGGTGTTGAAACAGGTGGTTCAAACGTACAGTTTGGTATTAATCCTGAAGATGGCCGTATGGTTATCATCGAGATGAACCCACGTGTATCTCGTTCATCTGCACTTGCATCAAAAGCAACGGGTTTCCCAATTGCAAAAATTGCTGCAAAACTAGCGGTAGGTTACACGCTAGACGAATTGTCAAATGACATTACTGGCGGTGCTACACCAGCATCATTCGAACCAACACTTGATTACGTTGTAACTAAGCTTCCACGCTTTAACTTCGAAAAATTTGCAGGTTCAAATGACCGTCTTACGACACAGATGAAGTCTGTGGGTGAAGTAATGGCAATTGGCCGTAACTTCCAAGAGTCACTGCAAAAAGCATTACGTGGCTTAGAAATCGGTAAAAACGGTTTTGATCCAGAAGTGAATCTAAACGATGATACTGCAACTGCTAAAATTCGTCATGAATTAACTGAAGCTGGCGCAGAGCGTATCTTCTACATTGCAGACGCTTTCCGTAGTGGTATGTCTCGCGATGAAATCTATGCAATTACACGTGTTGACCATTGGTTCCTTGTTCAAATTGAAGACATCATCAACGCTGAAGCAAACGTAAGTAAAATAGGCCTATCAGGCTTAGATGAAACACTATTACGCCAACTTAAGCGTAAAGGTTTCTCTGATTTACGTCTGTCTAAACTTGCTGGTGTAAGTGAAAATGAAGTACGCAAATTACGTCACCGTTTAGAAATCTTACCGGTTTATAAGCGTGTTGATACATGTGCGGCTGAGTTCTCAAGTGATACTGCTTACATGTATTCTTCATATGATGAAGAATGTGAAGCGGCACCAACAGATAAAGATAAGATCATGATCATCGGTGGCGGTCCTAACCGTATTGGTCAAGGTATCGAATTCGATTACTGTTGTGTACACGCAGCATTAGCAATGCGTGAAGATGGTTATGAAACTATCATGGTTAACTGTAACCCTGAAACTGTTTCAACAGACTATGACACATCAGACCGTCTATACTTCGAACCTATTACATTAGAAGATGTATTAGAAATCGTTCGTGTAGAAAAACCTAAAGGCGTTATTGTTCAGTACGGTGGTCAAACACCACTTAAACTGGCGCGTGATTTAGAAGCGGCTGGCGTGCCAATCATCGGTACATCACCAGATGCAATTGACCGTTCAGAAGATCGTGAACGTTTCCAACAAGCTGTTGACCGTCTAGGTTTATTACAGCCTGAAAATGACACGGTAACAACGACTGAACAAGCAGTTATCTCTGCTGAAGCAATCGGTTACCCACTTGTAGTACGTCCTTCGTATGTACTTGGTGGTCGTGCAATGGAAATCGTATATGACGAAATCGATTTACGTCGTTACTTTAAAGAAGCGGTAAGTGTTTCTAACGAATCACCAGTACTACTTGACCGTTTCCTAGATAACGCAATCGAACTTGACGTTGATGCTATCTGTGATGGTAAAGATGTTGTTATCGGCGGCATCATGGAGCACATTGAACAGGCAGGTGTTCACTCAGGTGACTCAGGTTGTTCATTACCTCCTTATTCATTAAGCCCTGAAATTCTAGATGTGATGCGTGCTCAAGTACGTGCATTAGCATTAGAACTAGGTGTTATCGGTCTGATGAATACGCAGTTCGCTGTTAAAGATAATGACGTTTACCTTATTGAAGTTAACCCGCGTGCAGCACGTACTGTTCCTTTTGTTTCAAAAGCGACAGGTGTACAACTTGCAAAAGTTGCTGCTCGAGTAATGGCTGGTCAAACGTTAGTTGAACTTGGTTTCACTGAAGAAGTTATCCCACCATACTACTCTGTTAAAGAAGTAGTACTTCCATTTGCTAAGTTCCCAGGTTCAGACCCGTTACTAGGTCCTGAAATGCGTTCTACTGGTGAAGTAATGGGTGTGGGTGATACATTCGCTGAAGCTTACGCTAAAGCACAGCTTGGTGCTTCTGCTGAAGTTGCTAAGACTGGTCGTGCACTTATCTCTGTGCGTAACGGTGATAAAGCTCGCGCAGCTGACCTAGCTAAGCAATTAATTGCACTTGGTTTTGAAATTGATGCGACTCACGGTACTGCTGTTGCACTGGGTGAAGAAGGTATTAATCTTCGTCTAGTAAACAAGGTACATGAAGGTCGTCCACATATTCTTGACCGTATCAAAAATGGCGAATACAGCTACATCATCAATACGACTGAAGGTCGTGTTGCGATTGAAGATTCTCGTCAACTACGTGCAGCTGCTTTACGTTATAAAGTTAACTACACAACAACAATGAATGCTGCATTTGCAACGTGCCAAGCGCACTCTGCTGATGACCGCGGTACAGTTCGCTCAGTACAAGAGTTACATACTCGTATTAAGTAAGCTGTAAGTATTTATAGTTAATAAAAAACCTCGTTGTTTTTGTTATATTAATAACAGAAGCAACGAGGTTTTTTTATATCTGCAATTTGGCGTAATTGAAATCTTGATAGTTTCAATTACCGCTTACAAGGCGATTGTAATTACAGTTCAAATTCCAATTCAATAAACGTACAACCTTTCACGCAGCTTACGCCTGTTTTAGATTCGTCAGCTTTATTCTTTGGCGGTAATAACTTTAATGCTTGCTGGCAAACAGGGCATAGCACCGTTTTTCCAAGGCATACTTTCTTGATGGTATTACGCTGTTCATGAAATGATTTTGAACTGCTTTTATTGATTTCTGAAAAATCTATTTTTGACATAATAACTCTTTAGTTGTTCGTTTTTCTATTTACTGTGATTGATATAATTACACCTGTTATTTACTTGTTTTTTTGCTTTATATAATCAAAGCGAACAAGTAACCAGTGTGTTTATATTCAATAATTGTGGAACATTTTACCTGTTTATTCGCATAAAAGTATCAGTGATTACATTTTATTCTAGGGTTAGTGTTATTCGCTATCTCCAGATGAATCTAATGTAAATGATACAGTATCAATTTAAACTTAAACTTAAACTGCATGGCCTAACGTTAATTGAGCTACTAATCGCAATTTCAATACTGGCGATATTAATGGCGTTGAGCCTACCTTCATATAGTGCATATGCGAACAAAAATAAAATAGGCAATCTCACCCGTCAACTTGTTGAAGCACTCAATACCACAAAGCAACTCGCGATAATCCGAGGTGCTCCCCATTATCTTAACTTACAGGTAAATAATACCGCTATTAGTTCGGAAAAATCATGTTGGGTTATTAGTCATGTAGGCAGTTGTGATTGCTTAGTATCAAAAAACCTATGCCAGTCTAAATATGCTCAGGTTAGTGTTGTATTCGGTGATATTGATGTCAGTAGCAATCGACCTAAATTGTCTTTCTCGCCATTATTAGGCATGACAAATGGTGCTACTTATTTACTTTCACTGGGTCGCTTTACAACTAAGATCATCGTGAGCTCCCAAGGCCGTATTCGAGTTTGCACCGTCCATGGAGATAGTTCGTTATATGCCGCATGTTAGGTCTGTGAACGCGGGCTATGTACTTATCGAAACCATGATTTCGCTTACATTAGTTGGTGTTATTTTGACTGGTATTTATAGTGTATTTAGCAATCATGAAATACAAAAGAACAGAGCAGAGCAATATTATATAGTGCAACAAGAAGCGCATAATATACTCACGATTATGCAACGAGAGTTAGCTAGAGCGGGCTATACATTAGCTGGTGAAGGTGTGAAGCCTTTTATTTATAACAATGATGAGATTTATATTTTGAACCCTCGGCAAGATTGCATCATGTATCGCTATGATCGTAATGAAGATGGTGTGTTTAGCCATGAAAGTTTTGGATTTCGTTTACATAATGGTGGATTGCAACAGCGTAAAGGTAGTGAAGTCAGTTGTGAAGGAGGATTAGGTTGGGAGATGATTTCTGATTCGGCGAGTACCAAGATTAGCGCGCTGCAGTTTATCATTTCTGAACAGATTCAGACGTCTCCGTATCGGGTAAAAGGTTATGTCATTATTAAACTACGCATAGGGCATCGACAGTTAACAGATATTGAGCTTAGCTTTTCTCGCAATAGCAGCGCGAGGGCTTTTCTATAGTTAGGCGTATACAAACTGCTGGTATAGCGATTCGTGGCTTTGCTTTATTATCGATGACACTTATTTTAGTTTTAATTTCAATGAGTGCCAGTTTGTCATTTGCGCATATTCAGCAGCAGCGAATCCAACGTAATCAGCTTGAACTTAATTACCTTAAAACGAGAATGGCAGCGGCCAACAAATTAGATTTATTTTATATTGTGCTTTATGACTCTCCAGCGTTATTAGCACTGGCGACACCATGTTCGGGCTTGGAATTAGATAAGCAGCATTTAGTTATACCAAACGATATGATGCGTCAATATAGCTTGTTGGAGCCGTTTTATTTATGTATAGAAAAAGAAGGGTATTTTAATATCACAATCGAAGTCTCATATAATGATACAGAGCGACTGATCATGGAGCGCCAAATTATTACGTTATCAACCCCTTGGGTTTGGCAACCTCGTTCTTTACAGGGATTTTAAATGCGGCTTAGTGGGCATGCTTTGCAGCAGGGGAGTACTTTATTTGAGGTGATGATCTGTTTATTCATGTTAATTCTTCCTATATTTGGTATGACAGCACTAAAGTTAACGCAGGCTCATATTGTGTTGCAGCAGTCACAATATAAATCAGCATGGGCATTGATGGAGTATAAGCAGAATGAATTACGTTATTTAATCGATTCAATTGATGAATTTAATGCCTTAAGTTCAAATAGTGGTGGTGGCTTAGTGGCAGGTAATATCGATTACGATCAATATCAGTTTAATTTAACCTGGCAGGTAACGGAAACCACCACGAAGGCGACATCGAGTTTACTAAAAGAGGTGATAGTTAAAATTAGCTGGGTTGAGAGAAATAATATTTCTCGGACGATTAGTGATATGACGACATTAAACCGGAATGTGATAGTGAGATAAAAACAATGTAAGTGTTGTGAACTATAATTTACGTTAAACTCAATATTTATTGTTATTTTGTGACGAATTACTAATGTTTTATATTATCTTTTTCATTTAATTTGATATTATCCTGCCTTTATTGGTTTTTATGGATATTTAGGACGTGATATGGGTAGTAAAATAGCAGGGCTTTTTCAATTGAGTTTGGTTAAGCAGATCATTATTAGTATTGTTGCAGGTATTGCATTAGCGTATGCAGCACCTGAAATCGCTAAGGAAGCAAGCTTATTTGGTGGGTTGTTTGTTAGCGCACTAAAAGCTATCGCACCTTTATTAGTATTTGTATTAGTTATCTCTGCAATTGCAAATCAAGAATCTAACACCAATGCTAATATTCGACCAATTGTGGCCTTGTATTTATTCGGTACATTTGCAGCCGCTATCGTAGCCGTTAGCTTAAGCTTTTTATTCCCAATACAACTTAGCTTGATGACTGAAGCTGCTACCAATTCTGCGCCAAGTAATATTACTGACGTACTGCGTAACCTTATTTACAAAGTTGTAGATAACCCGATTAATGCGATTGTAACAAGTAACTTTATTGGCGTATTAACTTGGGGTATTGGTTTTGGTGCAGCACTAAAACATGCCTCGTCAACAACAAAGAAAGTGATCAAAGATATTGCCGATGGTGTATCTAAGATTGTTCATGTTGTTATTCGTTTTGCACCGCTAGGTATCTTTGGTCTTGTATCATCAACATTTGCTACTGTTGGTTTCTCGGCTATGGCAAGTTACACCCATTTATTAGCGGTACTATTAACGTCGATGGCGGTTGTAGCATTAGTGGTTAATCCAATCATTTTGTTTGTTATGTCGCGTCAAAATCCATATCCATTAATTTTCCAGTGTCTACGTGAAAGTGGTATTACTGCATTCTTCACACGTTCATCTGCGGCAAATATTCCTGTCAATATGGAACTGTGTAAAAAGCTTAATTTACATAAAGATACTTACTCGGTATCTATCCCTCTGGGTGCAACGATTAACATGGGTGGTGCAGCGATTACGATTACAGTGCTAACGCTTGCAGCGGTTAATACGTTAGGTATTGCAGTTGATTTACCAACTGCATTATTACTGAGTTTAATTGCGGCTATTTCGGCGTGTGGTGCTTCTGGTGTTGCCGGTGGTTCATTATTGTTAATTCCATTAGCTTGTAGCTTATTTGGTATCGATAACGATATTGCGATGCAAGTGGTTGCAACGGGCTTCATTATTGGCGTATTGCAAGACTCGGCTGAAACTGCATTAAACAGCTCAACTGATGTGGTATTTACTGCTGCTGTAAGCCACGCTCATGAAAGAAAAACAGACGTATAAAAATCATATATTAAGTGATTTACTGACGTAGTGAGCCACATATAGTACTTAATTAAGCAGCCAGTTAGCGATAACTGGCTGCTTTTTTATAAGAACGTAACAATCCGTAACAAAGTGCGAAATTAGACTGATTCTTGTTAGTCGGATGTTATACTCATTTACAATGCGCAAACCGAAATAGCAGTGGATTAAAACAGTCATTATCGATTTAATGATAAAGGTAGATTTCTGTATTAGTTTTGTATGAATTGTGGCGAAAGGAAGAAACACATGTTTGACTTTAGAAGTGATACTGTCACACAACCAACGGCTGATATGCGTAATGCGATGGCAACAGCAGTTGTAGGTGATGATGTTTATGGAGATGATCCAACGGTAAATAAGCTGGAAGAAATGGCTGCTGATCGTTATGGATTTGATGCTGCGATCTTTTGCTCGTCAGGTACACAAGCTAATTTACTCGCGATTATGGCGCACTGTCAGCGTGGCGACGAATATATTTGTGGCCAAAATGCACATAATTATCGTTGGGAAGGTGGCGGTGCAGCAGTATTAGGCAGTGTACAACCACAGCCAATTGCTAACGAAGCGGATGGCACTATTTGCCTGCAAGCGATTCGCGACAATATTAAACCAGATGATGATCATCATGCTAAAACTAAATTATTATCATTAGAAAATACCATTGGCGGTAAAGTATTACCGCTTGAGTATTTAGCACAAGCACAAGCGCTCGCATTTGAACATGGATTACGTATTCATCTTGATGGTGCGCGTGTCTTCAATGCTGCGGTTAAACTTGATGTAGATGCGAGTGAAATTACGCAGTATTTTGATTCAGCTTCTATCTGTTTATCGAAAGGACTTGCTGCACCGGTTGGCTCGTTATTACTCGGTTCAGAATCATTAATTCGCAGTGCAAGACGCTGGCGTAAAATGTTGGGCGGGGGAATGCGCCAAGCGGGTATTCTTGCGGCTGCAGGTATTCTAGCGTTAGAAGATCAAGTGGCCAAGCTCGCGATTGATCATGATAATACGCAGTATCTAGCTCGGCAATTATTGACGTTACCTGAGTTCACGTTTGATTTAGACAGTGTGCAAACCAATATGATTTTTACTCAGTACACGGGTAAAGACGGTAAAGCATTATCGGCTTATTTACGTACTAAAGGGATCATCATTAGTGCCAGTTCTGCTATTCGCTTTGTTGTTCATCAAGATATCAGTGTCGACGCAATCGACTTATTAATTGCTGAAATTAAGCATTTTCATTCAATGTAAAGTGAAGCCTTATTTTGTGTAAATGAGGCGGATAAAATATAATTATTATAATAATAAAGGTAGTGTCGGAGTTATCATGACAGATAAAACAACTGCAGTAGCAGATAAGCAAAAAGCGCAATTAGATAAATCAAGAATACCAACAGGCAGCTTGATTCTACGTACGCTAGCAATGCCAGCTGATACCAATGCAAATGGTGATATTTTTGGTGGCTGGATTATGTCTCAAATGGATATTGCAGGTGGTATTTTAGCGAAAGAGATCGCACAGGGTAGGGTTGCGACGATTTCTGTTGATGGTATGACATTCCATCAGCCAGTAACGGTTGGTGATGTTGTTTGTTGCTATGGTTCGTGTACGCGTATTGGTAATTCATCGATGACAATTAAGTTAGAGATCTGGGTTAAACCAGTGATCGATGCGCCAAAGTTCAACTACCGTTATATTGTTACCGAGGCAACGTTCACGTATGTTGCGATTGATAACGATGGTAAGTCACGCAGTATTGAGCGTACATGCGAAGTTGAATAATTTACCTGATAAATAATATCAGCGTACCAGCGGAACATTCTTGTTTGAAGTGTTCCGTTATTTTTAATTTCATTCCTGAGTTAACATTATTTCACTCGCGAAATCACGTCATATTATCCGTTCTGCACCTCGTTAATACGCACTAAATACAGCATTTTCATCATAATAAGGTTTAATACAAACTTATTAACAATAGATCCTAAGTACAAGTATCTGGTCAGACCACGTTTGGTTTTATGGTATTTTATTACTAATCTAAGAATGTTACTGTTTTTTTTAAGAATAACCTTTCTAAAATTGAATTCCAGACTAACCTTATTTCTACTGAATTTATTTTAATAAAAAATTGTTTCTAGTTAGTTTTATAGTTGTTGCTAGGTATGTTTAATTTGTAAGCGCTGTTTCAGGTAGAGAGACTCGCTTGGGGAGATAGAAAAATGGAATTATCTAACGAGTCAAATGCACTAGATGTCTACATGTTTCAAGTTAATCAAAGTAGTAAGTTACTGACAAAAGAAGAGGAGTACGAAACTGCGATGGCCTCTCATGAAGGGGACGAAAAAGCACGGCAACGTATGATCCAATCAAATTTACGTTTAGTGATAAATATTGCCAAGCGCTATCAACATACTTCGCTACCACTCGTTGATATTATTCAGGAAGGGAATACTGGATTAATTCACGCGGTCGAAAAGTTTGATGCAACAAAAGGTTTCCGTTTTTCGACTTACGCAGTGTGGTGGATTAAAAACAATATCGAACGTTTTATTATGAATCAGTCTCGCACAATTCGAGTGCCTATTCATATTGGTAAGGTTTATAAACGCATTTTAAAAACAGCACGTGAACAAGAATTAGACTTGCAATGTAATCAGGATGTGATGGCATTGGCAGAATTACTGGAAATGCAGCACGAACAAGTTACCGAAGTGTTATCCTACTACTTTAATGAAGCGAGTTTAGATAAAACGATTGTCACCGATCGTGACTCGAGTACAGCCTTAGTTGACATGTTAGAAGATTACTCTATCTGTAAGCCCAATGATGAACTCGAAGATGCGGATACTTTATGTTATTTGGATGAAGTGTTAGGCCATTTATCTGAACGAGATCGAAAAATTATTGAGCTGAGATTCGGATTAGGTGAAGAAGACCCGTTAACGTTACATGTTATTGGTGAACGTTTGTCTATGTCGAGAGAACGAATCCGCCAAATTATTAATTTAAGTTTACAGAAAATTCAGCCTGAGTTACTGCAAAATACAGTACAAAAACAAGATTATCTCAATTAAGTAATCGACAGCATACTCACTGATTTTCTGTATATATACAAAGGAATATATTTTCAGCTATTATCGTTATCTTTAGTTTTTTTCTTTAGATTATGATAGTTTAGCCGGGTATATTCCTTCGTCATTTTAGCCCGTCCAGTAGTTACGACTGATAGCATACTGCACTTTTTCATATATATGAGATATCAATGAGCACAACAAATCGTCCTCTGTATTTGCCCTACGCTGGCTCTTCACTATTAGAAACTCCTTTATTAAATAAAGGCAGTGGTTTTAGTGCTATTGAGCGTCAAAGTTTCAATCTTACTGGTTTAATTCCGCCGATGGTTGAATCAATCCAAGAACAATCTGAACGTGCTTACAAGCAATTCTCTGGTTTTGAGAATTCGATGGATAAACACGTTTATTTGCGTAATATTCAAGATACTAACGAAACCCTTTTTTATCGTTTAGTTGACGATCATCTTGAAGAGATGATGCCAATTATTTATACCCCAACGGTTGGCGCTGCATGTCAGCAATTCTCAGATATCTATCGTCGTGCTCGTGGCCTATTTATCTCTTATCCTGAACGTGAAAATATTGATGATATTTTACATAATGTGAACAAGCAGAATGTAAAAGTAATCGTAGTAACGGATGGTGAGCGTATTCTTGGTCTAGGCGATCAAGGTATTGGTGGTATGGGTATTCCAATTGGTAAGCTGTCATTGTATACGTCATGTGGTGGTATTAGCCCTGCTAACTGCCTACCAATCGTGCTTGATGTTGGTACTAATAATGAAAACCGCTTGAAAGATCCTATGTACATGGGCTGGCGCAAACCGCGTATCGATCAAGACAAATACAATGAATTTTTAGATCTGTTTATTGATGCAGTAAAACGCCGCTGGCCAAATGTATTATTACAGTTTGAAGATTTTGCACAACAAAATGCAATGCCATTGTTGAAGCGCTATAAAGATGAAATTTGCTGTTTCAATGATGATATTCAAGGTACAGCTGCAGTGACACTTGGTAGTTTAATGGCGGCATGTCGTGCTGCTAAAACAAAACTGAGCGAACAAAAGGTTACCTTCTTAGGTGCTGGTTCTGCTGGTTGTGGTATTGCTGAGCAAATCGTAGCGCAAATGAAATCTGAAGGTTTATCTGACAGTGCTGCACGTGCTCGTGTATTCATGGTTGATCGTTTTGGTGTGTTGACTGACAAAATGCCAAACTTACTCGACTTCCAACAGAAGCTCGTGCAGCATCAAGGTTTACGTGATGAATGGAATATCGACAGTGATGTGATCTCATTACTTGACGTGATGGTACATGCTAAACCATCTATTCTGATCGGTGTATCTGGCCAACCGGGTCTGTTTACTGAGCAAGTGATTAAAACGATGGCTGCAAATACTGAGCATCCAATTGTATTCCCGCTTAGTAACCCAACATCACGTGTAGAAGCGACACCACAAGACATCATCCGTTGGACTGAAGGTCGTGCACTTGTCGCAACGGGTAGCCCTTTCCCAGCTGTAAGTTATGGTGATGATTTGATTACCATTGCACAATGTAACAATAGTTACATTTTCCCTGGTATCGGCTTAGGTGTACTAGCAGCAGAAGCAACGCGTGTAACAAATGCAATGTTAATGGCTGCAAGTCGTGCATTAGCAGATTGTTCTCCATTAGGTCGTGATGGTGAAGGTCCATTATTACCGCCATTAGCGGATATTCATTCAGTAAGTAAAGAGATTGCTTTCTGGGTTGCGAAAACAGCACAGCTGCAGGGTGTTGCTTTACAAACATCAGATGAAGCTATCCGCGCTAATATTGAAAAGAATTTCTGGTTACCAGAATATCGTCAATATAAGCGTGTTGCTAACTAGTTAATACCCCTAAATATGTAATCCATATAGGTATTACCTACTGATATTAAAAAAAACCAGCTACTTTAGCTGGTTTTTTTTATCGATTTTATTGGTTATATGTTGCAATAAGTGGTGCTGAGTAACAATTTTGCAAAAAATACTTGCCTATTTGACATATACTTCTGGCTTGATCAGCTATGTTTAGTAGAATGCGTGGCGTTTCTCTATCAAATCGACATTAACCTTAGGAGTTGGCCAGATGACCACATCATTTTATTCGCAAATTCAATCTCAGCTAGAACAAACTAAAGCTGATGGCCTTTATAAAAAAGAGCGAGTGATTACTTCTGCCCAAAATGCCAACATTCAAGTGGCGGGAAATGAAGTTGTTAACTTCTGCGCGAACAACTATTTAGGCTTAGCTAACCATGCAGACCTAATTGCGGCGGCGCAATCTGGTTTAGATAGTCATGGTTTTGGTATGGCGTCAGTACGCTTTATCTGTGGTACACAAGACAAACATAAAGAATTAGAAAGCAAGATCAGTACTTTCCTAGGTATGGAAGATACGATTCTGTATACGTCTTGCTTTGATGCAAACGCGGGTTTATTTGAGACATTATTAGGTGCAGAAGATGCAATTATCTCTGATGAACTAAACCACGCATCAATTATTGATGGTGTACGTTTATGTAAAGCAAAACGCTTCCGTTATAAAAATAACGACATGACATCACTAGAAGAACAACTTATTGCTGCTGATGCGGCTGGTGTTCGTCATAAGCTAATCGCAACTGACGGTGTATTCTCAATGGACGGCGTTATCGCTAACCTACAAGGTGTTTGTGACCTTGCAGACAAATACAACGCACTCGTAATGGTTGATGATTCACATGCAGTTGGTTTCGTCGGTGAAGGCGGTCGTGGTACCCCTGAGCACTGTGGCGTAATGGACCGTGTTGATATCATCACGGGTACACTAGGTAAAGCATTAGGCGGCGCATCAGGCGGTTACACATCAGCTAAAAAAGAAGTTGTTGATTGGTTACGTCAGCGTTCACGTCCATACCTATTCTCAAACTCTGTAGCACCAACAATTGTTGCAGCATCAATTCGTGTAATCGAAATGATGGAAGAAGGTCATGAACTGCGTGCAAAAGTTAAATCTAACGCAGAGCATTTCCGCCGTGAAATGAGTGCAGCAGGCTTTACACTTGCTGGTGCTGACCACGCAATCGTACCCGTTATGATTGGTGATGCAGCCCTTGCTGCTGAAATGTCAGATCGTTTATTAGCAGAAGGCATCTACGTAATTGGTTTCTCTTTCCCAGTGGTTCCACATGGTAAAGCACGTATCCGTACACAAATGTCAGCAGCGCACAGCGTAGAACAAATTGATATTGCAATTGCCGCATTTACCCGTATCGGTAAAGATCTTGGCATTATCTAAACTTAATATCATCTAAATAAGTGGATTGAAGAAAATGAAAGCACTAGCAAAATTAAAACCTGAACAAGGTATTTGGATGACAGATGTGGAAAAGCCAACGCTTGGACACAATGACCTGTTAATCAAGATCCGTAAAACTGCGATTTGCGGTACTGATATCCATATTTATAACTGGGATGATTGGTCACAAAAGACAATTCCAGTACCTATGGTTGTCGGTCACGAATACGTGGGCGAAGTTGTTGGCATCGGCCAAGAAGTTCGTGGCTTCACGTTAGGTGATCGTGTTTCTGGTGAAGGTCACATTACTTGTGGTCACTGTCGTAACTGTCGTGCAGGCCGCACACATTTATGCCGTAACACAACGGGTGTTGGTGTTAACCGTGAAGGTGCATTCGCTGAGTATTTAGTGATTCCAGCATTTAACGCATTCAAATTACCAGATGATGTTTCTGATGATATGGCTGCAATCTTTGACCCGTTTGGTAACGCTGTACACACAGCATTATCATTTGACGTTGTTGGTGAAGATGTATTAATCACAGGTGCTGGTCCTATTGGCATCATGGCTGCTGCAGTATGTAAGCACGTTGGTGCACGTAATGTAGTGATCACAGATGTGAATGAATACCGTCTAGATCTAGCTCGTAAAATGGGTGTGACTCGCGC
Source organism: Moritella sp. 24 (assembly GCF_018219155.1). Taxonomy (NCBI): domain Bacteria; kingdom Pseudomonadati; phylum Pseudomonadota; class Gammaproteobacteria; order Alteromonadales; family Moritellaceae; genus Moritella; species Moritella sp. 24. The sequence goes on from NZ_CP056123.1 coordinate 895,501, forward strand.
TGTAAACGTAGCAACAGAATCACTTAAAGACGTGATGGATGAGCTTAAAATGACTGAAGGCTTCGATGTGGGTCTTGAAATGTCAGGAGTACCATCTGCATTTAGCGATATGCTAGATAAGATGAACCATGGCGGTAAAGTTGCTATGCTAGGTATTCCACCAAATGACATGAGCATCGAATGGGGCAATGTTATCTTTAAAGGTTTAGTTATTAAAGGTATCTACGGCCGTGAAATGTTTGAAACTTGGTACAAAATGGCTGCATTAATTCAGTCAGGTTTAGACCTAACACCAATCATCACGCACAATTTCCCAATTGATCAATTCCAAGAAGGTTTTGATATTATGCGTTCAGGTATGTCTGGTAAAGTTATTCTAGACTGGGAATAATATAACGCTAATCACATAGATTAACGATGAAAGGGTAAGTCTGAAATAATCAGGCTTACCCTTTTTTATTGTCTTTAATACGTTTATTTTTATAAAACAGTATTATATTTTGGGAAAGTGTCGTGATGAAGATGTTATAATATAACACTGTGATTTATTTAGAGTGAATAGTAATTACCCATGATGATCGTCAATGAAAATTATGTTGTAGATTTCGATGATGCAATGATTTTGAGTTTAAGTACTGGATTACGCACAAGTTTAGGCAGTAATGAGGTGGCATTATTACGCTATATGATCCAGCAACAAGGCAAGTTGTTACTTCGTCAAGACTTGATGGAGGAAGTGTGGCTAAGTAAAGGCATTATTGTTGAAGATAGTAGCTTGTTACATGCGATCTCTAATTGTCGAAAAGCACTCGAAGATAAAGACACGCAAATTATTCAAACACAACGTGGTAAAGGTTATATCTTTTTAGGCAAAGTGGAACCGTATTCTACCGAGCCCCTTGAAGACAGTGAGCAAGAAAAACATGAAAATGCTATCACTGATGCAGGGCCTGCGAATACTACTTCTTTAAAAAACACCAACAATGTTAATTCATGGTGGCGCTATTTTGCGGTGTATTTATTAATAACTGTCTCTTCATTTATGCTTTGGCGTCAGTTTTCATCGCCATGGCGTTCTGCAGAGTATTATTATATTGAGCAGTTTGCTAAATGTGTTTTTACTGATCCGGCAACAGCAACCGAAACCATATTTCAGGACGTGACGATTTACCATGCCAATGGCTTGTCTTTGTTAATCGATACAACCGAAACTTCTATTAGTTATCAGGATGATTCGGAGGTGGACTGTGAATAAATTAGCATTATTGGGTGTGACTCTAGGTGGTCTATTAACAGGTTTTTTAATGAATCAGAATACAAGCTCGCTGGTGAGTGAACGCCTGAGTTCTGATACGCGAGTACATGTAACCACGAGCTTTGGTAAATCTTTAAATATTGATATTAATGCAGGGTTAGAGTTAAAAGACACTGGTCAATTTGAGTATTATATCGTGATACCGCGTGATATTGGTTTCTCTGCGGTCGGTGATTACCAGCTTGATGATGGGTTATTGTCATTAAACATCACGAACAGCGAACCTTTATTAGGTGAATCGAGTAGTAAAGACCCATTGCAGTTATATGAGAAATTAGTCAGCCGCGCTGAAATGCATACCACTGAGAATATGATGGCGTTTAGACCGCAACATAATAAGGATGCTTTGCTACTATTTTCAGAGCGTGGAGCGTTTTATTTTAAGCCGCGATAAGAGCGGTGAGTGGAATACATACTAACTAGCCGGATGCACAATATAAGCTAGTTAGTATGTTCTTAAGGCAGGAGTAAATCGTTAAAACGAGTGGTTGTACTGCAAACCAAACAACCAAGCACTCGATTTTACAACACCATTAATACTGGATTCTGTTCCCGGTATGGTGGTGAGGCTTTCTTCGACCGTCGTATCTTCGGCGAGAATATAGCTAACCCCTAAATCAATGCTTTGTGAACGCGATATTTTATAAGTACTACCCAGTGATAACCAATGACGGCTAGCATCGGGAATCGAAAGGGACTCTAATGTATCGGTGGGTGCATGGTCGTACATGTAGCCTGCACGTAACTCCCATTCAGGGGACACATAATAAGTACTACCAATGGATATATGTCCCGCATCAGCCCATTCATAATCCTTAATGTTACTGTCGAATTCATCCGATGTTAACGAGTCAAACTCAGCCCATTGCACATATTGAACGCTGTAATGAAATGCTAATTGTGGCATAACTCTATGGTAGCCAGACAGTTCGATCATATCGGGCAAGGGGATATTGATACTGCTAGCGCTGCCTTCACCGGTCATATCTACATCGCCATTGGCTTCTAAATCTGGACTGTAACGGTAACTTAAACCAAGGCGATTATTTGCGTTAAACTCATAAGCGACGCCAAGATTAAAGCCGTAAGCGACGCCATCCGCTTCAACAGCAAGTAGGGCATCTCGAGATATTTGTCCTTCTCCGTGAATAATATCAAGTCCAGCACCTAGACTCAGTTTATCTGTCACCTGATAGGCAGCAGAAAGTGCGATATTGATGCTAGTTAGTGATGTTTCACCACCAAATTCACTGGCAACATAATCATCAGGAAATGCGATGTTAGTGGCAAAGTTAGAGTAGATGCCTGCACCGAGCGTTAAATCGGAATCCGCAATGGGATGTACATAATAAAAGTTGGGGATGAAGGCGTTATTGGCAATATCATCAACATTTGCATCCACAGTATCACCAAACATAGGTGTATAAGAGGCGTCCGTGATATTCACATCTGTTACCACTCCGATGGCACCAACAGAAAGTGAAGGCTGATCAAATAAAGCCATTGCTGCACTATTCTTTGCCATCACTGAAGCATTGTCGGCAATAATACCATCACCTGCAAATGCTCGGCCTAAGCCTGTTGCGGATTGTGCATTAAGTTGAAAACCTGCTGCGTAAGCTTGGTTGCCTATACAGGCTAACAAAATGATTGGATAAGCTCGACGTAAGTGTCTCATTGGGTAACCTCTGCTTCGATATGGGTGAGATCGTCAATATCGGTCTTATAACCATTTGACTCGATCATGCTGCTAATCGCTATTTGTTGTGTGGTTGTGGCTTTACGCACCTCACCTAAATCAGATACTCCTGGTGCGCCACTTTCGTCCATTGGACCTTCATAAGCGAAAAGGTAAGTACCGTGGCCACCAACGGTTGCGCGAATAATTCCTCGAATTTTACCTAGTTCGCCTGAACCACCTTGGGTGCTATCTCGGATATCATCTAGCTGCAGTGCTTTGATGAGCGGATCTGTGCCTGTTAACGTATTATCTGGGCTATTGTTTGGTACCACGTAATCAGGCATATATTCACCAATTTCGCAGGTGTCACCACAAGTACCGACAGCTTCGATTAATAATGTTGGCTGTTGGTTTACGACCTGACGACGGGTAAAGTTGGCAGGATCTGCACTATCAACACTGCTTTGTACACCTTGTTTAAAGCTCGGCATAATTAATGCGTAGATATCATTTTCAAGCTGGGTAACGACGTTAGCGTTATGTGTTGATTGTGCACTGAATTCTCGTAATGCTAAAATGCACTCTTCGTTGGTGTTAGTGATATCGCATTGTTCAGGAATAACTGTTTCAGCAATACCGCGTTGAATATCGGGTGATTTTTTTACTGATTCTTCAGTCTCTGGTCCAAGTAGATCTGAGGTTAAAACGAGGTTTACTAAGCCTTGTCCGGGAACGACAAAGTTAACTGTTTTATATGACAGGTCCACCGTTCTCGCTAATGGCTGGATAGTGCTTTGCGACATCTCGGTCACCATCACAGACACAATGCCACCAAGAGAATGACCAATAAGATGAGTATTGGTTTCATCAGCCCAAGGTGCGTTGATTAATGCATTACGTAAACTGAGGTTGTCAGATACCGCTTGGTTTAAGTTACCTCTGAGAGTGAGGGGGGAGCTGATATTAATAAAGTCTGCCTTGTTAATTTCAGCGCCAATCTCATTTCCTTCATCATCAAGTAAGATCCGTTCGCCGTGGTAAGGCATATCAATAGCAACAACCAAATAACCAGCATCGGTGTAATCTTGTGCCATTAATGATGCAGTGCCTTTATTGGCTGTTACGCCATGGATAAATTGCACGACAGGTAGCTTGCGGTAACCCCAGTTTTTCGGTGCATAAATATCGACATTAATCGTTAACTCTGTAGAAGAGGGTAGGCTGTTATCCTGTGTTAAGTGTTCACTTGTATCATTTTCAGGTCTCATCCAACGGTATAGATCTGGGCATGAACCGATAGGATCAAACTCATCCACTAAGCAGGCTTCTTTTTCACTCAATGGTTCTGGAGTGCCACCGTGAAAAGGCAAGTAGTAGGGCAGGGTTAGCTCAGCAGTATAGGTATCATAGTTACGTCCATCAGTGTTGACAGGCGTGAGGTCTCCGAGTGCTGCGGATTTATTATTTTCAATGATGCTATCTAATATGGCATAAGTATTTTGAGTCGTGAATTGCGCTGCGTAAACTATCTCACCTTGGATAGTGGTGCCAGCCGCTGCTTTTGCTGCCTGTATTTGTGCTTGTACGCGTTGCTCTTGCTCCGTTAATGTTGCTGGTGCTATATCGGGATTCATTAACGCTGTAAATGCAGGGTCGGCTTGTAGTTGTGTGCCATCTGAGGTTTCTATCTGATCATTGACGAGTAAGAAATATGTACTTTTTTCTTCTAGTGTCGCGGTACATTCAATTTGGATATTTTCACTGGTTGAAGATATATTCGTTTCAACAGGGGTGCCATCTTCTTTTATTAAGATGACATTATTCGCTAATGTCATTGAATTCAGTGGGTATCTTTCTTTACCACTTAAGGTCGAAATTGGAATTTGCATTGGCTCTGTACATAACCCCCAACCATCGAGCGCAGCATAAACGGTGTCAGAACTGCGATAAAAATTCTCTCTATCGATTCCGGTTACCTCGTCTTCACCTGGTAATGATATTGTTGAGTCAATATCGTAGCCATAACCGTCGTTAGGCATAGGTAGTGCAGTAACTGAGAATGGCACATACATATCAATAGGTGCTTGGTGGCTTTCTTCATCTGATTGGCATGCACTTATTGCGATGCAGCCTATAAAGACACCAGCATAGCGCCTTAAATTTATTAACGTCATTGTCATTGTTCCATGTTGAGTTTCGTGTCAGGTCGTCACTTTTGCTCAAAAACCACAAACACCCTAATAATTAAGTATTATTATGTATAATTAAGGTTATTAATGCTTTATTGTGTTACGAGTATTTATGGTGTAACCGACTGTTTATTATTGATTTACATTTTTCTGGCTGCTTTGTTAAATATCAATATCAACATTGTTATTTTGACTGCCGCGAGTGTGATTAATATGGGAATAAGCACGTTTTAAATGGATAGGAAGGGATTCAGATTGAATTATTCGAAAGTATGTATGGGATTTGTTTTTACTTTAGTGGCCGGTTGTAACTCTGACTCAGGTGAAGAAAATGCACCTATTCCGCCGACGGCAATTGAGCAAGCGCTAGCAACGGCTGATGTTAGCTATATTGATGATGCTTCATCTATCGTGCTTGAAATGAACAGTATTGTTAATCAAGAATTGCAAGCGGAGCAGGCCATAAAACAAGCCCTGTTTAATATTCCTAATGGCGTCGTGAATGGCGATTCATTGACGAATTTAACGTGGTGGCCAACCCATGATGCCGCAGCATTTAAAAATACCTATGGCGTTAATTACTCTGTTATTGAGTCGAACGCGATTATTCCCGAAAATGATGATGGCAGCCGAACCCCTGAAGCTTTACCTGTCGCAATTGCAGGACAATATAAACAGCAAGGTCGTTACTTAGCATTAAATTCAAATCCGTTTCGTAATGTGGGGAGAAATGAAAATGCACTGAATACAGAGATGGAATCATGGCTAAAAAACACCGTGAGTTGGTTATCTCAACGTGATGATTTTTCGTCAGATACACCGCTTAATATTGTGATGTCTCAACTAGATGATTCCTATTATTTTAAAGATAGAACGCTGACGCGTAAATGGTTTGATGAACAGTATCCAGATAAGGTGACTTATAATGCTGGGCAATCCTGTGATGGACCAACATTGGCGAGTTGTATTACAGAAGAGACTGATTTAGTTATTCTGTCGCAGTATATGGGGTCACTAACTGACGAGCAAGTAGAGGATTATGTCGCTCAAGTAGAGACGTTACTCGCACAGGGTACACCTGTATTATATGTTCATCACGACGGTAACCTTAAACCATTAGGAAAAGCGTTATTTGAGTTACTGAATATTACCTATATAGGCGATAACTATTGGCGAAAGTTTGGTACTAACGCCTTTAATGTTATGGATACTTACCAAACGATACCTGCTGATATTGAGAAACAAATAGCGTTATTCAATCGTCTGGATACGAATAGCTTTACTGTTGATTTATCGCTATGTGATGATCATAAGTGTGAACCAGAGTCACTGATGGATGAACAGTTTTATCAAGCGGCAAGCAGTATTAAAGCCAAAATAGATAGTTTTGATAAAAGTAAAAAAGCGTTGTTTACGACAGACGATTTTAAATATCAAAAACTACAGATATTACTCGCAGATAAATATCGCCAAGATACCGTATTCCCCATGAATAGAGCAGATACGAATGCTAACGTATTCTTACGCTCATTATTCAGCGATTACGTGTTATTTAACAACCGTCTTATTAATGCCGCGCAAGCTGATTTAGGTAATTTTAGTCGTAGTGATTTTTCACATATAACACCAGTGGATAAGCAAATAAGTTTAACGACACGTGGTGCTTTTCAAGCCGCAGGTGTTTACATGTTGCCGGGGAAAACGGTGACGATCAGCCGTAATGATAGCCTTGACGTTAATACCAGTATTTTTATTAATACGCTACGTAGTGGTTCAACTCATGAGTTTTTACTAAAAGATGGCTATAGCCGTCCAAAGTTCATTAAATCTCAGGCTTACAGTATTGCATCTGGAGAAACGTTGACACTGACATCTGCCTACGGGGGCCTATTGCAAGTTGGTTTTGATACTAAAACAAATGTTGAGGCGCAAGACCCAACTGCGCAGGTTAATTTTATCTTTGCCAATGTCGGGTTACATCCAGTATGGCGTAATGACAGTGATAGTGAATCATTTGTACAGCAATTAGCTGCCAATCAATATGACTGGGCTGAGTTTATTACCGCTAATTTTCAAGTGCATTCAACCCGCAGTAAAATGTTAAAGACGATGAGTGACCCAACTTGGTCTGATTTATCCCTGTTGGCATCAACGACTCAAAAATATACTCACGGTTATGAAAAAGCATTGGGTGGTTTTGAAGGTCCGAATATTGAAGAGTTAAGCGAAGTTGTTAATTTTGCCAATGCGAAAGGGTTAGCACTTGCATATAAAGATCAAATTCATCACTTTAATGCAGATCGCGCAACTTGCGGTTCGGGGTGCTCGGGTAACCCTTACGATGCGAATTGGCAGTTTAATCCATTAGGCCACGGTGACTTACATGAGATTGGCCATACACAGGAAAGTGGCCGTTTTCGGTTCACGGGTTGGGATTCACATTCAACCACCAATTATTACTCTTACTTCACTAAGTTCATGAACTATAAAAAAACGGGTAATGCGCCTACTTGTCAAAAGCTGAAGTTTGAAACGATGTTTAACCATTTAAAGGCGAGTAAACAGCAGGGAGTTGATTCATACCAATATATGCAGGATTTAGCCTTAAACAGTTGGTCGAATGGTGCCATGATTATGATCCAAGCAATGATGGGCGCACAAAATGAAGGTACGCTGACGACTGGCTGGCATTTGATTGCTCGATTGCACGTACTGGATCGTAATTTTACGACTGCAGTGAAGAAAGAGACAACTTGGTTAGCTGCGCGTGATGTACTTGGCTTCAGTCAATATAGTCAGTCAGAAGCGAAATCAATCGGCAAGAATGAATGGTTAGCGATTGCCATATCAACGGCGATTGAACGTGATGTCGTTGACTTCAGTACTATGTGGGGCCTTGCTATAGACGATAAAGCCAAGGCGCAGCTCGCTGCAACGCACACAGATAAACTACCGTTGAGTTTCTACGCCTCAGACAATAATGGTGGCTATTGTATGGACTTAGCACAACCGAAAATAGCGCTGAGTGCTGATATGGTGTGGCCTTACTAATCTCATCTCTTTGATGCGGTGTGATTTATGCTATTATCTCTATAAATTACACTGCATTGTAGATAGTCATGACTGAAGACATTACCAAAGCCACCCTTGTAACCACTACTGAAACCGTCATGGAAAATAGTAGCCCTTTATCCGATTTAGATATTCACTTAGCCCTTAGTCCCGAGCAGATCGAAGCGGATGAGCGATGGATGCAACACGCGATGATGTTAGCAGGGAAAGCGGAAGCAATTGATGAGGTACCTGTCGGTGCTGTGATTGTACTCGACGGCGAAATTATTGGTGAAGGTTGGAATCAATCGATTAATTTACATGACGCGACAGCACATGCCGAAATAATGGCATTACGTGAAGCGGGTAAAGCAGTGGAAAACTACCGACTTATTGACGCGACCTTGTATGTGACGTTAGAACCTTGCTCTATGTGTGCAGGTGCAATGGTGCATAGTCGAGTGAAGCGTTTGGTTTACGGTGCGGTAGATTTAAAAACAGGTGCGGCGGGGTCGGTATTTAATTTGGTCGCACATCCACAGTTGAATCATCAAATTGATGTGCGTTCAGGGGTTTTTGCTACTGAGACCGGTGCTTTATTGAGTCAATTCTTTAAGCGTCGCCGGAAAGAGAAAAAAGCCCTGAAGTTATTACAGAAAGGTTAGCTTAGTATAGGTAGTAGCGCGCTATATTCAGTTGGGCATTCATTTTGTAAAAAGAATGCTCGCTGACGATTGAATAGCGATCGATTTGTTCTTGAACGTGATATTTGGCGTCTCGGTGTTTTTATTTTTAATCTTGCTCTTTTCTTTAGCATCTTGTTATCCTTAAGTTTCTCTGCCTAGTCCTAGGCGTATTTTTTATCGTAATCTTTATTTTCATTAACATTACAGTAATATAAATAATATGCACATGAAACTTTTATGTCAGTTTTATATACATAATGTGACACACGGTTACTGTTGTTCTACCTCTTTGGTGTCTAGCATTTGTTCTGTCTTCGTTGAAACTTCAAAGCTGACATCACGCGCGACTTGCTCAGTCATATTAATTTGGTCATCAAACCAACGTAAGCTATCGTAATACTTACGAATGTTACTCACATACTTAACCGCCTCGTTTCCTCGAGCATAACCAAATCGCGTATATTTATACCATTTAGGCTTTTGCAGTAGAGGGATAATCTCTTTTACTTCAGCCCAACTGTTTTCATTACCACCTAGCTTTTCGGTGATTTTCCTTGCATCGATAAGGTGGCTATAACCTATATTATAGGCGGCTAATGCAAACCAAGGCTTTTCATGCTCAGAAATTGTATCGGGTAAACGATTAATTAATTTTGCTAAGTAGGCTGATCCAGCTCGAACACTTTGTTCGGCATCAATACGAGAGGTCACACCAAATTCTCTGGCTGTTGGCCAAGTCAGCATCATCATACCGCGTACACCAGTGGGAGAGCGGGCTTTTGGATTCCAGTGGGACTCTTGGTAACTGACTGCAGCCAGTAAACGCCAGTCTAACTCTCCAGCATATTGACGGAACAGCCCTTCATACTTAGGCAGTTGAGAGTCAACACGACGTAAGAATGTACGTGTATCAACAAAATCAAATGTATCAATGTGGCCAAAATATTTCTCTTGCAGCTGTTCCATTGTTCCGGTGACTTGTTGCAAGGTGAAGAAGGCGAGTACAGCATTGGCTAACGAATCATCGTTGTTTTTATCCATTAACCAAACCACATCGAGATCATCTTCTAATACAAACGCTTTGTTTAAGTGTGGGTAATAATATTGATGTTGAGATAATGACGTATCATCGGCAATCGCAAGCTTGATATTACCTGCTTCTAAATTACTGAATAAAATATCTTCGTCAGGTAAGGTTTTGTAAGTCAGATTCAATTCTGGGTAATCACGTTGCAGCTTTTGCACGTACTCTTCATGGCTTGAACTTTTTACCACATAAATAGGATCGACTACTTGCTGTAAATTACGCGGTCTTAAACTGCCTTTACGATAAATGAGTAATTGTTTTACTTGATAGTAGCTTGGACCCATTCGATATTCGGTTAAGCGTTTTTCGGTACGTGTTAAACCGGCGGCAGATAATGCAATTGGTTTATCTTCCGTACTTTCTGCTTCAAGCATATTTTTAAGAGAATGATGCGGGTGAAGCACTAATTTGACACCGAGGTAATCACTAAACTGTTTTAATAATTCATACTCTAGCCCCGTGGGTTTGTTACCCTCAAGGTAGTAGTTAGCAGGGCCGTAGATGGTTTTTACGTGTAGTTCGCCTTTGTCTTGTATTTTTTCTAACTGGGTTCGGTCATCTTTTTCTTGGATGCAGCCAGACACAACCAGGCTTAGCGTAATAACTAAGCTGGCTTTTAAAAAAAATTGAAAGCGTGCGAAAAATACCTGCAAGTAATAACCTCTAGTATGAAAGTATAAATATATATATTGGATCTATCTTTATAGCGTTTTAGTTGTGATTACACAATACTTAATGATAATTAACTGTACAAAAAAACAGTACTTATGTCTATGTTAAATAACAATGTTATCAATAGTGTTAACGATGTTATCGGCTAAAGATAAAAAAAAGTTATTAGTAAATTAACTTGTTGTTCATGTAACGCTATCGTTATTGTCATAATTTGCATATAATACTCGGGATTTTTCCCCAGTAACCCTTTTAGTGAGAAAAAGTTAATGCATATAATGCGAGGAGCGCCAGCGCTTTCTGAGTTTCGTACTAGCAAGCTAGTCGAACGATGTAATGATGTAGGATTATCGGATATAACAATTTACGCGGAGTACATCCATTTTGTTGATGTAACTACCCCGCTCAGTGACAATGAACGGAGTGTCCTGGAAAAATTGTTGACCTACGGGCCAAGAATTGCAGAGCACGCTCCCGAAGGAACTCTCCTTCTCGTCACTCCTCGCCCCGGCACTATCTCTCCTTGGTCTTCAAAATCTACCGACATCGCAATCAACTGCGGTCTTTCTAACGTAAAACGTCTTGAACGTGGTATCGCGTACTACATCTCTTCAACTACTCCTCTAACACCAGCCCAACTACAAACTGCAGCAACACTTGTGCACGACCGTATGATGGAAACTGTGTTTGATCGTTTAGATGCAGCAGAGCAGTTATTTGTGCAAGCACAAGCGCGTCCATTAAAGTCTGTTGATATTTTAGAAGGCGGTCGAGAAGCACTTGAAGCAGCGAACGTTAAACTAGGTTTAGCATTGGCTGAAGATGAGATTGATTATTTGATTGCGAGCTTTACTCAGTTAAATCGTAATCCAAATGATATCGAATTAATGATGTTTGCCCAAGCAAACTCAGAGCATTGTCGTCATAAGATTTTTAATGCGGATTGGACTATTGATGGCCAAGACCAAGATAAATCATTATTCAAGATGATCAAGAACACCTTTGAACAAACGGGTGATCATGTTTTATCTGCGTATAAAGATAATGCATCTGTAATGGAAGGTTCAAAAGCCGGCCGTTTCTTCCCTGATCCACAAACTCAACAGTACGAATATCACCAAGAAGATATTCAAATTCTGATGAAAGTGGAAACGCATAATCACCCAACTGCAATCTCTCCTTGGCCTGGTGCCGCGACAGGTTCTGGTGGTGAGATCCGTGATGAAGGCGCAACGGGTCGTGGTTCGAAACCAAAAGCAGGTTTAGTAGGCTTTTCGGTATCTAACTTACGTATTCCAGCATTTGAACAGCCGTGGGAAACCGACTTTGGTAAACCAGGTCGTATCGTTAGTGCATTAGACATTATGCTAGAAGGTCCTTTGGGTGGCGCTGCATTTAATAACGAATTTGGTCGTCCTAACCTATTAGGTTATTTCCGTACTTATGAAGCTGAAGTTAACAGCCATAATGGTGTGGAAGTACGTGGTTACCACAAGCCAATTATGCTTGCTGGTGGTCTAGGTAATATCCGTGACCAGCACGTTCAAAAAGGTGATATCCCAGTTGGCGCGAAATTAATCGCACTAGGTGGTCCTGCAATGAACATTGGTTTAGGTGGCAGTGCTGCTTCATCAATGGACTCAGGTCAATCACACGAAGATTTAGATTTTGCTTCTGTACAACGTGAAAATCCAGAAATGGAACGTCGTTGTCAGGAAGTTATCGACCGTTGTTGGCAGATGGGTGAAGACAATCCAATTGCTTTCATTCACGATGTGGGCGCGGGTGGTTTATCAAACGCATTCCCTGAACTAGTACATGACGGTGGTCGTGGTGCTCAGTTTGAATTACGTGATATTAACAACGATGAACCAGGCATGTCACCGCTTGAAATTTGGTGTAATGAATCACAAGAACGTTACGTTATGGCTGTTGCGCCAGAAAACATGGCAACATTCGAAGCTATTTGTAAACGTGAACGTACGCCATTCTCAGTGGTTGGTGTTGCGACTGAAGAGTTGCATTTATCAGTAACGGATTCGTTATTAGACGAAACGCCAATTGATATGCCAATGGAAGTATTATTAGGTAAAGCACCTAAAATGCACCGTGAAGCTACAACACTTGTTACAGAAGGTGAAGCATTAGACTTTACTGGTGTAACGGTGAAAGATGCCGCTGAACGTTTATTACGTTTACCTGCAATTGCTGAAAAAACATTCTTGATTACGATTGGTGACCGCTCGGTAACGGGTTTAGTTGCACGTGATCAAATGGTTGGTCCTTGGCAGGTTCCTGTAGCCGATTGCGCAGTAACAGCAGCAAGTTTTGATACTTACGCTGGTGAAGCAATGGCTATCGGTGAACGTACGCCATTAGCATTGTTAAACTTCCCTGCATCTAGCCGTATGGCGGTTGCTGAAGCATTAACAAATATCGCAGCAACAGAGATTGGTGATTTAACTCGCATCAACCTTTCTGCTAACTGGATGTCTGCAGCTGGTCACCCAGGTGAAGATGCTGGTTTATATGCAGCGGTTAAAGCCGTTGGTGAAGAACTTTGTCCTGAATTGAACCTGACTATTCCAGTCGGTAAAGATTCAATGTCAATGAAGACACGCTGGGAAGATGAAGGTGAAAACAAAGAAGTTACTTCGCCATTATCACTGATTATTACTGCATTCGGTCGTGTGACTGACGTACGTAAAACAGTTACTCCACAGTTACGCACTGACAAAGGCGCGACAGACCTTATCCTTATCGATTTAGGTAATGGTCAAAACCGTCTGGGTGCATCTTCATTAGCACAAGTATACAAGCAACTGGGTCAACAGACGCCAGATGTAGATAGCGCTGAGCAGTTGAAAGGCTTCTTCGATGCGATGCAAGTACTCGTGAAAGAGCAATCTTTACTGGCTTATCATGACCGTAGTGACGGTGGTTTATTCTCAACAGTAACAGAGATGGCATTTGCTGGTCACTGTGGTGTTGATGTTGAACTTGATATGTTAGGTAATGATGATCTTGCTGCACTTTACTCTGAAGAGTTAGGTGCCGTTATTCAAGTATCTTCAGCATTAAAAGAACAAGTACTAACAACATTAGCAGGCCACGGTCTAGCTGCATGTTGTCATGTGATTGGTTCTACAAATGAAGATGACATGATTCGCTTCACGCGTAACGGTGAAAATGTATTAGCGGAAACGCGTACTCATTACCGTGCTATGTGGGCAGAAACAACGCTGAAAATGCAAGCGCTACGTGACAACCCAAGTTGTGCTCAAGAAGAGTTCGACCTTAAACTTGATGTGAAAGACCCTGGTCTAAACGTTAACTTAAGCTTCGATGTGAACCACGATATTGCGGCTCCTTACATCGCAACGGGTGTTCAACCTAAAATGGCAATCTTACGTGAGCAGGGTGTAAACTCGCAAACGGAAATGGCTGCTGCATTTGATCGTGCAGGTTTCGCTGCTCAAGATATTCACATGAGTGATATTCTTAGCGGTCGCGTTAACCTAGAAGACTTCGCGGGCTTAGTTGCTTGTGGTGGTTTCTCTTACGGTGACGTACTGGGTGCAGGTGAAGGTTGGGCTAAGTCAATCTTGTTTAACCCACAAGCGCGTGATCAGTTTGCTGCTTTCTTCGAACGTGAAGACAGTTTCTCACTGGGTGTATGTAATGGTTGTCAGATGTTATCTAACTTGGGTGAACTTATCCCAGGTTCAGAATTATGGCCACGTTTCGTGACTAACCAATCAGAACGTTTTGAAGCACGTTTCAGCTTGGTTGAAGTACCGAAAAATCCGTCAATATTCTTAGGTGACATGGCTGGTTCAAGAATGCCTATCGCTGTATCTCACGGTGAAGGTCGTATTGAATTACGCGATGATGCACATCTGCAAGCACTGCAAAACAGTGGTACAGTTGCGCTTAACTTCGTTGATAACTACGGTCAACCGACGACTCAATACCCATCTAATCCAAATGGTTCGCCATTAGGTATTACGGGTCTAACGACAACAGATGGTCGCGTAACTATCATGATGCCACACCCGGAACGTGTATTCCGTAGTGTGAGCAACTCATGGCATCCAGAAGAATGGGGTGAAGATAGCCCTTGGATGCGTATGTTCCGCAACGCACGAGTGAACTTAGGTTAATCGTACTTAGGTAACTCGTCACGCTGTTGACGTATTGATGAATGAAAGGTCGTAATTATTGCGGCCTTTTTTTGTCTTCAACCTCTCTATTTTTGGGTTACTGATTGTGTATACTAAGGTTCTTAAGTTTATATTTGGTATGTAAAACAATATAAATGCTTAATTATGTTATAGTCCCATCGTCTAATAATATATTAATTAATGAGTAGGAAGGGTAATGAGTCAGTCACAAGGTTTATTATTATTTAAATTGAACCTCCAGCAAAAATTTGCAATCGGTACATTAAAAGTACAAGAAATTGTGCCTTCTACACGACTCTACTCGTTACCTGGTTCTCACCCTATGGTGATGGGCGCGGCAACACTACGTGGTCGAACTATCCCTATTATTGATATGGCTAGAGCCGTCGGTTACCGTGCAGTGAGTAAAGAAGAGTATGCTTCGTGTAATATCATTATCACGGATTGTAGTCGTCAAATTGTGGGTTTCTTGGTTCGTCACATCGACAAGATTATGAATTGTGATTGGAAAGATATTTCAGCGCCAAGTGCGACGCTGGGAGCGAATATATATACCACAGGCGTCATGCATGTTGATGAGCAGTTAGTTCAACTCATGGACGTTGAGCGCTTGCTCGCTGATATTTATCCAGATGATGAAGTTGAACTGCCTCAGTTTACCGATCTTGAACTTGAAGAACTGCGCACGAAAGAGATCCTCGTTGTTGATGATTCAATGGTTGCTCGTAATCAACTGGGTGGCGCGTTAGATGCGGCAGGTATTCATTACCAAGTCTCTAAGAATGGCCAAGATGCATTAACAGTGATGCAGTCGGCAGTCGAGTCTGGTAAACCAATTGATGTATTGGTGAGTGATATTGAGATGCCGGGATTAGACGGTTATGAAGTTGCATTTG
The DNA here is from genome assembly GCF_018219155.1 of Moritella sp. 24. Taxonomy (NCBI): domain Bacteria; kingdom Pseudomonadati; phylum Pseudomonadota; class Gammaproteobacteria; order Alteromonadales; family Moritellaceae; genus Moritella; species Moritella sp. 24. Next base: position 911,262 of record NZ_CP056123.1, read on the forward strand.
AAGTACGTAGTACACCGAATGTTTCAGCCACTTATATCATTTTGCATACGTCACTATCGAGTGAGATCAGCACTGAACGTGCACAGCAAATTGGTGCAGATGAAGCGTTAACGAAGTTTGATGCAAGTGAGTTATTACAAGCTATTCTGCGTGGCGTTAAAGGACGAGACAAAGTCGAGTAATCGGAATGTTATTTATTTTAGATGAAAGATTTTAGACACAAAAAAAGCGCTAATTAATTAGCGCTTTTTTATTATTCGTTGCACGTTAATGCATCACCAGTAATATAATTACTTAGCTTAATTCACCACAAAAACGGTAACCTTCACCGTGGATTGTTGCAATGATTTCTGGCGTATCAGCAATGCTTTCGAAATGCTTACGGATACGACGAATCGTTACATCTACAGTACGATCGTGTGGTTTTAGCTCACGGCCAGTCATTTTCTTCAATAACATTGCACGTGTTTGAATTTTACCTGGGTTTTCTACGAAGTGTAGCATTGCACGGAATTCACTACGTGGCAGTTTAAATGAATCATCCAGCGGACTAATTAAAGAACGGCTGTTGATATTTAAACGCCAACCATTGAATTCATACTCTTCAACAATTGCTTTTTCTTCGTCAGCTACAGGGATCTTTGTAAAAGTACGGCCTAGTAGGTTACGCGCACGAATAGTTAATTCACGCGGGTTAAATGGCTTAGTAATGTAATCGTCAGCACCAATTTCTAGACCTAAAATCTTGTCAACTTCATTGTCGCGACCAGTTAAAAACATTAATGCTACATTGTGTTGGTCACGTAGTTCACGTGCTAACAGTAAGCCATTTTTACCTGGAAGGTTAATATCCATGATTACCAAGCTGATAGGGTTATTGGTAATGATCTCATACATTTCATCGCCGTTACTTGCTTCATGTACTGAATAACCTTCAGCTTCGAAGATGCTTTTTAGGGTGTTACGTGTAACGAGTTCATCTTCTACGATAAGAATGTTTGGGGTTTGCATAAACGTACCTAGTTTCGCTTTGGATCAAATAGTGCCCAGATTATTGATATGATTAATTTAAATGCGATATCAATGGATTCGGGAGTAAGAGTAATACATCCATGAAATATAAGACTATTTATCTAAAACAGCTGACAGCGGCAGGATATCTAGTTTTACGGCTTCCTTAACTATAGGATTATATGTTATTAACAGCAGTATAACAACCTAATGTAATTATGTTACGTAATAACTCAACATGATTTGATATTTATCAAATAACTCTCATTGGTTAGTTTTTAGTAATATAAACAAGATTTCAATTATTTACAACTTATACTTAGTGGTACAATAAAACCTTGAGTTAACACTTTAAGTTATATAAAACAGCGTGTTATGTATTTATTCCTTATCTTTTATATTGTTTTAAATTTGATTTGTTAAGGTTATATTTAGTTCATATTTGTTAATTTGCACGCGTTATATAAGGGATTAAAGATAAAATTTATTTTTTAAAATCTTATTAATTCGGTATTTTCAGTACAGAATAACCGTGTTTTTTATAGGGAATGGTCCTTATTCTGTCTATCCAGTGAGTCTATTTAGTTGAATCTAACGTGAGGTTAGTTATTTAAGTCGCTTATATCAGTTAATTAAGCATCAACTGCTATGGCGCAGAACTTGTATCCATAAAAGTGTAATCAAATTACAAATTGGTAAGTTTTATTGAAACATCACTATTAATGTATTTACTTTGTTAATTAATTATAGATTGAAATATTTGATCTGCGTTAATATGTTAGAGGCGATAACAAATATCGTTGTGATTAAGAATCTTACGGCATTGTTACTCGATTGTTCGTGAACATAATGACTACTCTAAGGATGGACTATGTTAGACCTACTCCCTGATCTCTGTGATCAGCATTTTAATGAATTGTCTGTAATGGACCCGCTTTTTCAAAGTTATGGTGACGCGACTATTTTTAGTGGCCGCGCAGTGACGGTGAAATGTTTTGAAGATAACTCGTTAGTTAAAGAATTGGCTGGCACTCCGGGTGATGGTCGGGTGATGGTCGTTGACGGTGGTGGTTCAACACGACGGGCGTTGCTGGGTGATATGATTGCCGAAAATGCAGTCAGTAATGGTTGGGCTGGCTTTGTTATTTATGGTGCTATTCGTGATGTTGCGACAATTAATACACTCAAACTCGGTGTAAAAGCGATAACAGCTTGTCCTGTAAAAACAGAAAAGCGGGGGCTCGGTGATAGCGGCATTGATTTACAGTTCGCGGGTGTGAATATTGCTGACGGTGATTACATTTATGCGGATTTAAACGGTGTAGTTGTCGCTAAAGAAGCCTTAATCTAGCGTTTTTGTACGTATAGATTTATTAGGGGCCTTCTTTACGGTGATGATTAATAATGGGGCGATTTGATTCACCCCATTGTATTTACGTCTTCGTTAATTGTTATTGCATATTAACGGCGACTAATCTCGTTCAAAGCGTCGTGCGCGACGATAAGGGAATACATCACTGTATTGACCTCGACTAATGTTATTTTGCAAACTCTTCCAATAATCTGCATCAAGTAAATCTGAATGATACTTTTTAAACAGCTTATTAATCTCAGGTCGCGATAATAAGAAGGTTTCAAACTCTTCAGGAAATACATCATTAGGCGCAACTGCATACCAAGGTTCCGCCATCATCATATCTTCAGGGTAGCGGGGCGCTGGAATGTAGCGGAAATTAACCTCATGCATATATGAGATCTCATCATAATCGTAGAAAATAACACGATTATGTCGGGTTACTCCGAAGTTTTTAAACAGCATATCACCGGGAAAAATATCCGCAGCCGCCAATTGTTTGATGGCATTACCATATTCATCAATCGCGTTATCAAGCTCTTCTTCATTTGCTTGTTCAAGATACATGTTGAGTGGGATCATTTTACGTTCTATATAAAGATGCTTGATCACGACTTTACTGTTGGTTAACTTCACGATTGACGGTGCAACTGCTAATAACTCATCAAGCAAGTCTTGGCTAAAACGCTCTTTGGGAAATGCAAAGTTTTTGAACTGTTGTGTATCTGCCATACGACCGACACGATCATGAGATTTTACGATCTGGTATTTTTCTTTTACCGTTGCATGGTCGATTTGTTTTGGTGGTGCAAACTTATCTTTAATGATCTTAAATACCACATCATAAGAAGGCAGGGTAAATACACTCATCACCATGCCTTTAATACCCGGAGCAATAATAAACTCATCGTCAGAGTTATCTAAGTGTTTTATATAGTGGCGGAATAGTTCGGTCTTCGCGTGCTTTTGACAACCAATCGCTGAATAAATCTCAAAGTTAGTTTTATTCGGGATCATAGGTTTTAAAAATTGAACGATAGCGCCAGGCTCAGGTGCATAAACAAAAAAGTAGGCTCGGGCAAAACCAAATAGAATACTGGTTTCTTCTTTTTCAAAAATCACCGTATCTAAATAGATCTCGTTTTCTTCATTATTTAAAATCGGGAATACCAGTGGATACATTTGCCCATCAGCAAAGATCTTACCCATGAGGTAAGCCCCTTTGTTCCGGTAAAAAACCTCGTTAAGCATATGTACTTCGATGTGTTTTGCATCGGTGAGTTGCTTTGGCGCATGTTCATTAAGATAACTCACTACATTTTCGAGATCTCGTTCCAAGTTCTCCCAGCGAGCAGTAAATGTATAACCCGAAATGATTTTACGTAAGATAACAGAGAAGTTCCCACCGCGCGTATAGCTGCGATAAAAATTATTGGGATAGGCAGGATCGCGAACACGATTCGCATTGGTAATAAATAATTGGTCTTTATATATATTCGTGTGTTTGAACACTCGGCGATAAACGGAATTAAAGAAACTTTCTGCAATCTCAAAATTGGGATAATGCTGCAACAGTGCTTCGTACTCGCGCTTAATACCTTGTAAAAATACCTGATTTGCTTCTGTTTCAGCGGCAATATCTTGCATTTTTTGTGCGGTTTTACCGACGTGATAATCATAAAGGCTGATACGTTTTTTTGCTGCTATTTGGACGCCGTGCCAATCTGCGTTTTCAAAACGTAATTTTGCGCCACGCGTAACTTCTAAAAACCGGCTATAAAAAGCATCAAATGATTCTAATAATGAACCCGCGATTTGGGCTTCTAACACTTTTTCCATTCGACAAATCCTTGAACTTCAGACATGGCTCAATATCGCAACCTTTTTACATTATTTCAACATCTTTACGCCGATTTAGCGAGGTAGAGTTAAACAACTAATTCTATTTTAAACTTGATTAACGTCGTATTTTTTGATATTGCTATAGGTATTGAAATTATTAACGATTATATAAATAATATTATGACTTATTGCTTAGCGTTCATTACCACCACGATTATTAACACTGTTATTACAACGGTGGGATGACACGTAGGGCTAAGACAGTAATGATAAAAAAGCCCGTTACCATTTAGGAACGGGCTTTTTTGTATCAACAAGGAGCAAAGGATGCGAGTTTTAAAATTTGGCGGTACGTCGTTAGCAAATGCTGAACGATTTGCCTGTGCAGCGGATATATCAGTCAGTAACATCGAGCAATCACAAGTTGCACTCGTGTTATCTGCACCAGCAAAAGTGACTAATAACTTGGTTGCGGCTGTACAACAAACGGTTCGTGGCCTTGATGCAGAGTCATCACTTGAAGAAATCGACAGTATTTTTAAGGCGTTAATCACGGGCTTAAAAGTACAATATACCAACTTCAATGACGAACTGGCATTAACGCAGGTTGCAACATCATTAGCGACATTAAGAGAATACTTACATGGCGTTAAATTGTTATCACAGTGCCCTGAGAATATTGAAGCTAAAATTTTAAGCACAGGTGAAAAGCTAAGTATTGCTTGCATGGAGCAACTGTTATTAGCGCGAGGCTTTAAAGTTGAAGTGATTATTCCGCAAGACAAGCTTGTTGGACAAGGTAGCGTATTAGAAGCATCTGTTGATATTGATGCATCACGTGCTCGTTTCGAACAAGACCCAATTAAAGCAGATCATATCTATTTAATGCCTGGTTTCACCGCGGGTGACGAACAAGGTAATACGGTAGTACTTGGCCGTAACGGTTCAGATTATTCAGCGGCAGTACTTGCAGCTTGTTTGTATGCTGATTGTTGTGAAATTTGGACCGATGTAGACGGTGTTTATGCATGTGATCCTCGCCTAGTAAAAGATGCGAAGTTACTTAAAACATTGAGCTACCCTGAAGCAATGGAATTGTCTTATTTTGGCGCGAAAGTATTGCACCCAAAAACAATTGCACCGATTGCTCAGCATCACATTCCTTGTTTGATTAAGAATACTAAAAATCCAGAAGGCGAAGGCACGTTAATCGGTGGCTTAATGTCAAAAACGCAAGCTGAAGTGAAATCATTATCAGAGCTAAGTGGCATGACGATGATTAACGTATCAGGCCCTGGTATGAAGGGTATGGTTGGCATGGCTGGCCGTATATTTGAAACGGTATCGCGTGCGGGTGTATCAATTGCTTTGATTACGCAATCATCATCTGAATACAGCGTGAGTTTCTGTATCCACAGCTATGATGCAGGTAAAGCGAAACTGGCATTGAATAATGAATTCAATTTAGAGATCAGTAACCAGTTGCTTGAACCAATCGAAATGCGTGATGGTTTAGCGATTGTGTCACTGGTTGGTGATGGTATGCGCAAAGCCAATGGTATTGCTGCACGCTTCTTCACTGCATTAGCACAAGCATCGGTCAACCTTGTTGCCATTGCACAAGGCTCATCAGAGCGTTCAATCTCTGCGGTTATTGACGAAAGCAAAGCAAATGAAGCCATTAAAGCATCACACAATATCTTCTTTGGTAAACAACAATACATCGACCTGTTCTTATTAGGTTGTGGTGGTGTCGGTGCGGCATTAGTAGAACAAATTAAACGTCAAAAAGAATTCTTAGCAGAACGTCAAATTGAGATCCGCGTGTGCGGTATCGCCAATAGCCGTCAGATGTTGTTAGATTCAGAAGGTCTGTCATTAACAAACTGGGCAGATGATCTTGCTGCGAGTGATACTGCATTCTCATTAACAGTGCTTGAAGACTTAGTTAAAAACAGCCACATCATTAACCCTGTGATTGTTGACTGTACAAGCAACGATAATCTTGCAAGCCAGTATGTTGACTTCCTTGGTAGTGGTTTCCACGTTGTTGCGGCGAATAAGAAAGCCAATACAATGAGCATGGATTACTACCACGAGTTACGTTTAACAGCGTTAAAAACACGTCGTCGTTTCTTATATGATACTAACGTTGGCGCTGGTCTACCTGTTATCGAAAATTTACAGAACCTACTAAGTGCAGGCGATCAACTAGAACGCTTTAACGGTATTTTATCAGGCTCTATGTCATACATCTTCGGTAAGCTAGATGAAGGTATGAGTTTCTCTGAAGCAACAGCGCAAGCGCGTGATAATGGCTTTACCGAACCGGATCCGCGTGAAGATTTAAGCGGCATGGATATCGCTCGTAAACTGTTAATTATTGCACGTGAAGCGGGCATGGACTTAACGTTAGACCAAGTTGAAGTTGAAGAAGCAATTCCTGCTGGCTTTGATGCAACGGGCACGAATGAAGAGTTTATGGTTAACTTGCCAAAAGCAGATGCTTATTTTGCAGACCTGCAAGCGACCGCTGCTGCTGAAGATAAAGTGTTACGTTACATCGGCCAAATTGAAGACGGTAAATGTAAAGTATCAATCGCAGCTGTACCAGCCTCTGATCCGCTAAACAAAGTAAAAGATGGCGAGAATGCTTTAGCATTTTACAGTCGTTATTATCAGCCAATCCCAATGGTATTACGTGGTTATGGTGCAGGTTCAGAAGTGACTGCAGCAGGCGTATTTGCTGATGTATTACGTACACTTAACTGGAAGCAGGAGGTTTAGTCATGAGTCTTGTTGCATATGCACCGGCTTCGATCGGTAACGTAAGTGTCGGTTTTGATGTGTTGGGTGCTGCGTTAGCACCTATTGATGGCACCTTGGTGGGTGATCGTGTTTATATCGCTGCTACAGATGGCGACTTTGACTTAACATCAAGTGGTCGTTTTGCACATAAATTACCAGATGATTTCCGTGAAAATATTATTTACGATTGCTTTTTAGGTTATGGAAAAGCATTAGAAAAACGTGGTTTAAAAATAAAATCACTGGTTATGGAATTAGAAAAAAACCTGCCAATCGGTAGTGGACTCGGTTCGAGTGCGGCGTCGATTGTTGCTGGCCTAGAAGCGTTAAACGCCTTTCATGATAACGAACTTGATGACAACGAAATGGTGTTGTTAATGGGCGAGTTAGAAGGGCAGATCAGCGGTAGTGTACATTATGATAATGTCGCACCGTGTGCCTTAGGTGGATTGCAGTTGATGCTTGAAGCCAATGGCGTTGTGAGCCAAGCAGTGCCTTGTTTTGATGAATGGTATTGGGTTGTTGCTTATCCGGGTATCAGTATTTCTACCGCTGCTGCACGTGACATTTTACCGAAAGAATACAGCCGTGCTGATTGCTTAACGTATGGACGCAACCTTGCTGGTTTTATCCACGCTTGTTATAGCAAACAAGAAGATTTAGCGGCTGCAATGTTGAAAGACGTGATTGCTGAACCATACCGTGCTCAGCTTATTCCAAAGTTTGATGAAGTGCGTGAATATGCAAAAGATCTCGGTGCATTGGCGACGGGTATCTCTGGATCGGGTCCAACGGTATTTAACGTTATGACTGATTTAGCACAAGCGGAAAAACTACAAGCGTGGTTAGACGCTAACTTTATTCAAAACGGTGATGGTTTCAGCCATATCTGTAAACTGGATAAAGAAGGTGCCCGTATTGTTGGCACTGAATTGTAATAAAAGGTCGTAACGAAGCGCTGTAATAAACAAGTAAGTACTGCATGATTTTCTATTGAATCCGAGTAATAAGGGCTATATGCTCTACTTATGTTCAGGGCTTAGTTGTCAAGGACATGGTTATCAAGATTATCATGCAGGTAGCACAAATGATGTTTTAGGGAATGAACAACAATGAAATTATATAGCATTAAAGATCACGCAGAGACAGTAAGCTTTTCACAAGCTGTAAAACAAGGCATGGGTAAAAATCAAGGCTTGTTCTTTCCAACAGAAATTAACCCGATTGACGATATTGATGCGTTACTAGAGATGAACCTAGTCGATCGTAGTCGTGTTATTTTACAATCACTGATTGGTGATGAATTTAGTGAACAAGTATTACATGAGATTGTTGAGGGTGCGTTTAACTTCCCTGCGCCTGTCGTGAAAGTAAATGACAAGATCAGCGCATTAGAATTATTCCACGGTCCAACATTAGCATTTAAAGACTTTGGTGGCCGCTTCATGGCGCAATGTCTATCTCGTCTGACATCGGGTGAGAAAATTACAATTTTAACTGCAACGTCTGGTGATACTGGCGCTGCGGTTGCACATGCTTTCTACGGCATTGAAAATATCGAAGTTGTAGTCATGTATCCAAAAGGTAAGATCAGCTTCTTACAAGAGCAGATGTTCTGCACCTTAGGTGGCAACATCCGCACGATCGCTGTCGATGGTGACTTTGATGCTTGCCAAGCGTTAATGAAACAATCTTTTGATGATGCAGAACTGCGTCAAGCAATTGGCCTTAACTCGGCGAACTCAATTAATATCAGCCGCCTTATGGCACAAATCTGTTATTACTTCGAAGCATTCGCACAATTACCAAAAGCACAACGTGCACAAACTGTGGTATCAGTACCAAGTGGTAATTTCGGTAATTTAACTGCGGGTCTATTGGCTAAAGCATTAGGTTTACCAGTTAAACGCTTTATTGCTGCGACGAATATCAATGATACTGTGCCGCGTTATTTACAAAGCGGTGAGTGGGATCCAAAAGCAACACAAGCAACGTTATCAAATGCGATGGATGTGAGCGTACCAAGTAACTGGCCACGTATCGAAGAACTCGCGCGTGTTAAAGGCTGGGATTTATCAGAGCTCGCATCTGACTTCTTATCTGATGACGATACAAAAAGTGCGGTGGTTGCGTTATCTGATCAAGGTTACTTATGCGAACCGCATGGTGCGATTGCTTATGATCGTCTTAATGCACAATTAAGTGATGATGAATTCGGTTTATTCTTATGTACTGCGCACCCTGCGAAGTTCAAAGAATCTGTTGAAGATATTCTTGGTCACGACATCGGTTTACCAAAAGAATTGGCTGATTGTGCTGATAAACCAAACTTATCTGTTGATATGGCAAATGATTTTGCGGCATTGCGTGCATTTTTAATGGCGTAGTCTAGCTTTAAGTTGTGTGTTCTCACATTAGTGGGTTTACCTTGTTTTAATGTCATTATTGATGGCACTAAAACAGGGTTTTTTTTTGCCTTTATTTAAGGTCATTAACGTGTTCAATTTAAGATTACAAATGCGTATGAATGCGATTCAAACACAAATGTATTAAAAAAATATGTAAAGGATGTACTGCAATACCAATAATTAGCGCTTGAATATCTTTGATAACAGGGGTAGCGTTACATTTTTGTAGTTTAAATCAAGCTGAATTCAAAATAAGGCATTTATGGGTAAGGTATTAAAAGATCTTCTTGGACAGTTAACATTAGAAACAATCGAAGAGGGTATTTATCGTGGTCAAAGCCAAGATTTAGGTTTTGGTGCTGTGTTTGGTGGTCAAGTCATGGGCCAAGCATTATCGGCAGCAAAAGAAACAGTTTCAGCTGATCGTAAGGTACATTCTTTCCATTCATATTTTTTGCGTGCTGGTGATGTGAAAAAACCCATCATCTATGATGTTGAGAGTATTCGTGATGGCGGTTCGATTACGACGCGTCGTGTTCGTGCGATTCAAAATGGTAAATCTATTTTCTACATGACCGCTTCTTTTCAAATTGAGCGCGATGGTTACGATCATCAAGATCAGATGCCTGATGTGCCACCACCAGAAGAGTTAATGTCAGAACAAGATCATGTTTTGTCATTGCGTGATGAACTGCCTGATGACATTTGTGCGAAGTTTGTGTGTGAAAGACCAATTGAAATGCGCCCTGTGCATTATCTTGATCCACTTAATGAAAAGAAATCTGCGCCAGAGCGTTACATTTGGTTTAAAGCTAATGGTCAAATGCCGGATGATGCACGTATTCATAAATACTTGCTTGCCTATGCATCTGACTTCTGTTTCTTGCCAACAGCATTGCAGCCACACGGCAAAGGCTTTATGAGTCCCAATATGCAAGTGGTTACAATCGACCATTCAATGTGGTTTCACCGTGATTTCCGCATGGATGATTGGTTATTATATGCTGTTGATAGTTCAAGTGCGTCTGGTTCTCGTGGCTTGGTTCGTGGTCGTTTTTTCACCCGAGATGGCAAAATGGTCGCAACCACAATGCAAGAAGGGTTAATTCGTAACCGCGAGATCGCTTAATTACGTACTTAATTACCTAATAGGACAACATTTCGCTAAAAAACGCCGAAATGTTGTTTTATTACGAAAATTTGTGGTCGGGATCATGCTTTCCTGAAATTTATAAACATTTCCTATCCCAGCATATTCGCTTATGCAAAGTTTTCCTCTACAATGAAGTTCGTTTTTTGTTATTAGGAATTCAACCCCGATTATGTCAGTTAGAGTTGCCATTAATGGTTATGGACGAGTTGGACGCAGTGTTGTCCGAGCGTTGTATGAAAGTAACCGTCAGGATGAAATACAGATCGTTGTTATTAACGAACTCGCGGATCCTGAAGCGATAGTACACTTAACTCAATATGATTCGACGCATGGTCGTTTTCCCTTCCCTGTTCAACTGGGCGATAATTTACTACAAATTGAAAATGATTGTATCCACTTAGTTCGCCATCCTGAACTTGCTGACTTACCTTGGCATGAACATGATATTGATATCGTACTGGATTGTACTGGTATCTACGGCACTAAAGCTGACGCCGACGCGCACATTGCAGCGGGCGCTAAAAAAGTTATTTTCTCTCATCCTGCAAGTGCAGATGTTGACGCTACGGTTGTGTTTGGTGTTAACCATGAGCAATTAACGGGTGCAGAAACATTTATCTCTGGCGCATCTTGTACAACTAATTGCATGGTGCCTGTGATACAAACATTAGATGCGGCATTTGATATTAAATGCGGCACGATCACCACCATTCACTCAGCGATGAATGATCAACCTGTTATTGATTCTTACCATTCTGATTTGCGCCGTACGCGTGCCGCAAGTCATTCTATTATTCCGGTTGATACAAAACTCGCGGCAGGTATTGAACGTATCTTGCCAAAGTTTGCCAATAAATTCGAAGCGATTGCAGTGCGCGTTCCAACGTTGAACGTGACCGCAATGGACTTGAGCATTACTGTTAGCAAAGAGGTGACAATTGAAGATATTAACAATTGTTTACACGCTGCTGCAGACACTGAATTAAAAGGGATCTTGGGTTACACCGAGGCTCCGTTGGTATCGATAGACTTTAACCATGATCCACGCTCTAGCATCATTGATGGTAGCCAAACTCGAGTGAGTGATGGCCATTTAGTTAAATTGTTAGCTTGGTGTGATAACGAATGGGGTTTTGCGAACCGTCTACTTGATACGACTTATTACGTCGCTATGCTAGCGAAAAAATAGATTGAAATAAATTTTATAAAATTGATAGATTTAAGGATTGAACGATGAATATTATTAAAATGACAGATCTTGATCTTGCAGGTCAACGTGTATTAATTCGTGCTGATTTAAACGTGCCAGTTAAAAATGGCAAAGTAACATCAGACGCACGTATCCGCGCATCATTACCAACAATCAAACTAGCATTAGCAGCTGGCGCTAAAGTGATGGTTACATCACATCTTGGTCGTCCAACTGAAGGTGAATTTGCACAAGAGTTCTCATTAGAGCCTGTTGTAAACTACCTTAAAGAAGCATTAGAAAATAACGTTGTACTAGCAAGTGATTACCTAGACGGTTTAGAACTAAACGCAGGTGAATTAGTTGTACTAGAAAACGTACGCTTTAACAAAGGCGAAAAGAAAAACGAAGAAGGTCTATCAAAAGCATACGCAGCACTATGTGACGTATTCGTAATGGATGCATTCGGTACGGCTCACCGTGCACAAGCATCAACACACGGTGTAGGCATGTACGCACCAATCGCTTGTTCTGGCCCACTACTAAGTGCAGAACTTGAAGCGTTAGGTAAAGCAATGGACAAGCCTGCTCGTCCAATGCTAGCGATTGTTGGTGGTTCTAAAGTATCAACTAAATTAACAGTGTTAGATTCACTATCAACAATTGCTGACCAGCTAGTTGTTGGTGGCGGTATCGCAAATACATTTATTGCTGCACAAGGCCACAACGTAGGTAAATCACTATGTGAACATGACCTAGTAGGTACTGCACAAGCATTAATGGCTAAATGTGAAATCCCTGTAGCAACAGACGTATTAGTTGCAAGCGAGTTCTCAGAAACTGCTGAAGCAACACTAAAAGCAGCATCAGACGTAAGTGACGAAGACATGATTTTCGATTTAGGTCCTGAATCTGCACACAAACTTGCTGAAATGATCAAAGCAGCTAAAACAATTATCTGGAATGGCCCAGTTGGCGTATTTGAATTCGCTAACTTTGCACAAGGTACTGAAATCGTTGGTCGTGCAATTGCAGAAAGCGATGCATTCTCTATCGCTGGTGGCGGTGACACATTAGCAGCTATCGATCAATTCGGTCTAACTGATGGTATCTCTTATATCTCTACAGGTGGCGGCGCGTTCCTTGAATTTGTAGAAGGTAAAGTACTACCTGCAGTAGCGATGTTAGAAGAACGTGCAAAAAACGCATAACGACTAATTAAACGCTAACAAGTATTAATTAATATCTAATCGTTGTTTTGCTGCTACGGGTTGTAGCGGCAAAAAATATTTTAAAAATTCGTGCTGAATGACTCAGTACTTAAATATGTAAACAATAAGGCTAATATTATGTCTAAGATCTTTGATGTTGTAAAACCAGGTGTTGTAACAGGCGATGACGTGCAAAAAGTTTTTGCAATTGCTAAAGAAAACAACTTCGCTTTACCAGCTGTAAACATGGTAAGCACTGACTCAATCAACGGTACTTTAGAAGCTGCTGCAAAAGCTAAATCACCAGTGATCATCCAGTTCTCACACGGCGGCGCAGCATTCTTCGCTGGTAAAGGTATTGGTCTTGAAGGTCACGGCGGTTCTATCATGGGCGCTATCGCCGGTGCTAAATACGTACACGTTATGGCTGAATCTTATGGTGTTCCAGTTATCATCCATACAGATCACGCGGCTAAGAAATTACTTCCTTGGATCGACGGACTACTAGACGCTGGTGAAGAATTCTTCGCACAAACTGGTAAGCCATTATTCAGTTCACACATGTTAGATCTTTCTGAAGAATCTTTAGAAGAAAACATCGCGACTTGTGGTGAATACCTAGCGCGCATGGCTAAAATGGACATGACAATCGAAATCGAACTAGGTTGTACTGGTGGTGAAGAAGATGGCGTAGATAACTCTGATATGGACGCATCTGAGCTTTACACTTCTCCAGAAGACGTTGCATACGCTTATGAGAAACTAAACGCTATCAGCCCACGTTTCACTATCGCTGCTTCTTTCGGTAACGTACACGGTGTATACAAGCCAGGTAACGTTGTTCTTACTCCAACTATCCTACGTGATTCTCAAGCATACGTTTCAGAGAAATTTGGCATCCCAGCTAACTCTCTAAACTTCGTATTCCACGGTGGTTCTGGTTCTTCAGAAGCTGAAATCCAAGAATCAATCGGTTACGGTGTTATCAAAATGAACATCGATACTGATACACAGTGGGCTACTTGGGAAGGTATCAAGAACTACTACGAAGGTAAAAAAGAATTCCTTCAAGGTCAAATCGGTAACCCGACTGGCGATGATGCGCCAAACAAGAAACATTATGATCCACGTGTTTGGTTACGCGCTGGTCAAACAAGTCTTGTAGCTCGTCTAGAACAAGCTCACAAAGACCTAAACTGTGTAGACGTACTTTAATTTATACAGCAACGTACTTTAATCTTATAAAGATTAAATCGCGTTAATAGTTGTTATTGAGAATGCCGTTCACTTGTTGAACGGCATTTTTTTATCTATCATTCCTGCCCCTTATACCTAGTATCAACGCTTTAGATATTATGCAAATCTGTTAATACGATCCGTTACCTTAAGCGGTTAATACGCTATGCTGTTATCTTATCCCTGTTATTTTTAGCTATATCTTCTAATTGTTTATCTTTAATTATCATCATTAACTATTAATTTTTCGGTTTAACTATGAAAATATATATTTTGAATGTATATTCAGTATTAATGAATATTTAGTTAATTTTAATGTGTCATGCTAACCGCGTGAACAAGGACGGATAACAAGATGGAACAAACAGATATTAGCTCACTGCTGCCGATTGTAATTACCCTCGTATTATCACTCTCTACACGTAATGTAGTGATTGGTTTATTTGCGGGTGTGCTCACCGGTGTATTCATGCTTAATGGACTACAGCCTCTCGACTCATTTGGTATTATGGTTAAAGACCATTTAGTGCCACAATTAACAGACGGTTATAATGCGGGTGTACTCGTGCTATTAGTCTTTATTGGTGGCTTTGTTGCCTTAATGGAACAGTCGGGTGGTGGTCAGGCTTTTGCACAAAAAGTCATGCATTGGATCAGCTCTAAATGCAAAGCGCAATTATCTGCTTGGTTTGGTGGTATTTTTATCTTCTTCTCGGATCTTGGTACACCACTGATTGTTGGTCCTGTGTTCCGTCCACTGTTTGAAAAATTAAAACTGTCTCGTCAAAAACTGGCATTCATCATTGATTCAACATCATCACCTGTGGCGATCCTAATCCCATTTATTGGTTGGGGTGTATATATCATGGGGTTGATTCAAAAAGAGTTCACCGCACTTGCATTAGAAACATCTGATTGGCAGGCATTTATTAATGCTATTCCGTTTCAGTTTTATGCATTCTTAGCCATTTTCATTGTGCCATTAGTCGCGATTAAAAAACTCGATTTTGGACCAATGGCAGAAGCGGAAGCACAAGCGCAAAAGGGTGTATTTACAGGGCAAAGTGAAAACACACTGACGGCGTTTACCCATAAAAATGCCAAACCATCATTTGTATGGGCACCGCTATTAGTCATGGCGGTTGTCTTGATTAGTATGTTAGGCCCATTAGGTTTCCCGTTTGAAAAAGTATCGGGTTCTGCTTTCCGTGCTGCGTTATCAAGTTCGTATTTCTTTGCTGCAATGACATTATTAATCTTAATGGCTTTATACGGTGTGCGTAGCTTAACGGATGGTGTTGCTGTGTACTTAAAAGGTATGGGGAATATGATGCAAGTGGCGATCATATTAGTATTAGCTTGGACATTAAGTGGCATCGGTAAAGATTTAGGGACAGCAGCATATATTGCAGAGCAAGCACAAGGCGGTTTTCCGAGTTGGTTAGTGCCTGCTGTCGCGTTCTTACTTGCGGCTATCATTTCGTTTGCGACTGGTTCATCGTGGGGCACATTCGCGATCATGATGCCACTGGTGATACCAACGGCAGTGGCGATTGATGCACCACTATATGCATGCATAGGCGCAGTATTATCGGGCGGTTTGTTTGGCGATCATTGTTCTCCAATTTCAGAAACTACGATCTTGTCATCAACGGGCGCAGGTTGTGATCAGTTTGAACATTTCCGTACGCAACTGCCGTATGCGTTATTAAACGGTGGTATTGCGTTAATTAGTTTTGTTATAGCGGGAATATTTGAAACAGCGTTAGTGCTTGTTGGTGCGTTATTATTGCAAATGTGCCTTGTGTATTCATTAGCGCAATGGCACGAACATAAGCAAGAAGGTAAAGGACAAGTAAGCGAAGTTTAATTACTTCACTGCTTCCTTAGTGGTGAGAAGGTATATTCTTACCTACTGTAGTGTGTAAATGCGGTTTACTTGTATAGCAGGTAAACCATGTTGCTCGGGAATATAAAAACTAAGATGTCGTCATATAAATAAAACAATGTCGTCATATAAATATAAATAAAAAAAGCCTGTCAGCGCACACTGACAGGCTTTTTTATACTTTCCTTTATCGGAAAGCAGGGGTCTACCTAGCGTAATAAACGCGCACGAATAGTACCGTCAATTGATTTTAGTTTTGCTAAACCACGTTCTGCATGGTCACTTTCAACATCAATGACCACGTAACCAATATCGCCAACTGTTTGTAGATACTGACCAGAAATATTCACACCTTCTTCAGCAAATGCTTGCGTGATCTGGTTTAAGATACCCGGTTGGTTATGGTGAATATGCATGAGGCGACTTGAACCACCGTGTGCCGGTAGTGATACTTCAGGGAAGTTAACTGCAGACAGGGTTGAACCGTTATCAGAATATTTCGTTAGTTTACCTGCTACTTCATAGCCGATATTCTCTTGTGCTTCCTGCGTACTACCACCCACGTGCGGTGTTAGGATCACATTATCAAATTCACGTAATGGAGAGATAAACTCATCGTTATTTGATGATGGTTCTACAGGGAATACATCAATTGCTGCACCTGATATTTTCTTGCTTGCTAGCGCAGACGCCAGTGCATCAATATCAACAACCGTACCACGAGAAGCATTGATGAAAATAGCACCTTGCTTCATTTGAGCGAACTCAACTTCACCCATCATCAGTTTAGTCTGAGGGGTTTCTGGTACATGTAGTGAGATAATATCTGACGTTGCTAATAGATCTTGTAAATTCATGATCTGCTCAGCATTACCTAAAGAAAGCTTTGTTTCAATATCATAATACTTAACGCGAAGACCTAAGTTTTCTGCCAAAATACTTAACTGAATACCAATGTGGCCATAGCCAATAATACCCAATTGTTTGCCACGCGCTTCATAAGAACCGGTTGCTGATTTTAGCCATTCGCCACGGTGTGCTTTTGCATTTTTCTCTGGGATGCCACGTAATAATAGTAGGATCTCGCCAAGTACGAGTTCAGCAACACTACGGGTATTAGAGAACGGGGCATTAAATACAGGGATCGCTGCTTTTTGAGCTGCAGCAAGATCAACCTGATTAGTACCAATACAGAAACAACCAATACCAACTAGCTTTTCTGCAGCAGCAATGACGTTTTCATTTAAATGTGTACGGGAGCGAATACCAACGAAATGGACATCTTTAATTTTTTCACACAGTTCTTCTTCACTCAATGCTGTCTTAATAGACTCGATATTGGTGTAACCGGCATTAGTAAATGTATCTACTGCACTTTGGTGTAGTCCTTCAAGCAGTAATATCTTGATCTTATCTTTCTGAAGAGAGAAGTTGGTCATGTAAATTCCTTTATCACATATTTCGCAAATCGCACTAATTTTATTTATTTTATAAATAGAACTAATTGCTAAAGTAGCAGGTTTTTTTTCATTAGTGAATGTTTGTGACGAAAATCAAAGAAAATAGTTAATTTGTGATTTACTGCTGCTTGATTTGCTTCAGGATTTGTACTTTAAGGCTATAAAAATGTTTATCTATCAAATATTGTTGAATATAACTAATTGTTATACTTATATAATATCTCGTGTGATTTTGTTTGAAGGGAGATCGAGTTGGTGTCGTTAGATAACACCAACCCAAAATTATTACTTAGTTACTTTAACGCCATTTTGCGTACCAGCTAGCACAACATCAGCGCCACGAGCAGCAAATAGACCATTTGTTACTACACCTACTAATGCGTTGATTGCGATTTCTAATGCTTTTGGATCAGCGATCTGCATGTTGTAAACATCCAGAATAATATTACCGTTATCTGTGATAACACCTTCACGATAAACCGGATCACCACCTAGTTTCACTAATTCACGTGCTACGTATGAACGTGCCATTGGGATCACTTCCACAGGCAGTGGGAAATCACCTAATACATCTACATTTTTAGTATCATCAATAATACATACAAATGTTTTAGCAACCGCAGATACAATCTTTTCACGTGTTAGCGCTGCGCCACCACCTTTAATCATGTTGTTGCCGCCATCAATTTCATCTGCGCCATCAACATAGATATCAAGTTGTGCAACACTGTTTAAATCGAACACTTCAATACCTAACGCTTCTAAACGCTGAGTTGATGCGATTGAACTTGAAACTGCGCCTTGAATGTCTTCGCGAATAGTACCTAACGCATCAATAAAATGATTAACGGTTGAACCGGTACCCACACCAACGATACTGCCTTTTTCAACATATTCTAATGCTGCCCAGCCTGCTGCTTTTTTTAATTCATCTTGAGTCATGTTATATCCATTTTTTATTGAGTGGCGTGATACTTGATCGCGTAGTTTACGCTTCTGATTATATACTTAAAATCCCCTAATATGCCAATGACCTATACATAACAAAATGGCAATAATAGAAGTTAATTAAAGGCTAATGTTCTTGATGGTGTCATTATTTCTTTAATTGGCATATCCCAAGGTGCAATAGGCAAGTTGTCATGTTGTTGGCAATCGTGTGCCAAGCCAATGACGTAAGGTGGTTGCTGGTTGTGACGTACAAATTGGTGTTGTGAAAACGTGCGATCATAATAGCCGCCTCCCATACCTAAACGATTACCGACTAAATCAAAAGCCACCAACGGGCTGCACACTAAATCTAAGTCGAGATAAGGGATCACTTGAGTCACATCGAGCTTAGGTTCACTGATGCCGTATTTATTTTTGATTAATGGCGTAGTAGGGGTAAGACGGGTAAACAATAATTGCTTGTGACTAAATGGATGTAGAATAGGAATGTAAACGTGTTTGTTTTGCTGCCAACACCAGTTGATGACCGCTTGGGTATCAAGTTCGCCATCATTATGTAAATAAATAGCAATGTGTTGGGCGGATTGAACGTGGATATGCTGGCTAAACTGACTAACAAGATCATGACTAGCCTGTTGCTGCTGCAAAGTGGAAAGTTGCTGGCGGCGATGGCGTATTTGTTGTCTTATTTCAGTGCGAGTGATTGCGATAGTGTGTGTTATATCTGACATAAACAAGAGCCCATACTCATTAAAATCGATGATGGATACTTTCGGTAATAGATTATGTTAACACAAGAAAAGGGCCCCAGGGTGCGGCTACAAGGTTTAGTCCTGAACCAGAAGGTTCAGGTTGGCTATTCAAGCTATTGCGTCAGGCTTCTCAGTACGAGCTGAGCTTGCACAATGGCAACAGGAATGAAAGCCTATAAAGTGTGATTATCGGCTCAGGGACATAACCCGCATACCAATCACCCCAGGGTTATTTGGTTATACTGCAGATGGCTTTTTATCAATATTATTATTGATTTTGTTATCAACCAAGGCACGTTCAATCGTGTCTTGTAATAACTGAATACGATCATCTACGGTATTTGTATATTCTGTTGTCTTTTGGCGTTCTTTACGAAGTTCATGACAAAAATTTAACGCCGCCATTACAGCTAAATGTTCTAAATTTTTGATATTCGTCTTCGATTGTATCTCTTCTAACTTACTATTGAGCACAGCAGCTGTTTGATGAAGTTCATCGACTTCTTCGCTTGGACTACCTACTTTAAAGTGGCGACCCAATATTGCAATATCAACCGCAGTTGTACTCATGGCTATGCTCTAAGTTATCTGGCTACAAGGGCTATATCAAGCACCTCGGCTGATACGTCTGGAATGACTATATCTTGCAATAGTGAGCATTGCAAGGGCTTATCGAATCGAAATTTTGAGTTGCGGATCGAGATTAATCAAGTTGTCCATAAATCCAGCAGCTTAGTATATATATTCGAGTGTATACGTGGGTTAATCGGTATGTAATTCGGGTGTTTACAGTGTAAAACTAGTCCTTGAAGTTAACTATTTTACTCTAATTTACCCAGCGATTTGACCGTTATCACAACACAGAATAACGGCCATCAGGAATGGCTACGACCCGGTTGTATTTGTCGCTAAAATCGGTTTAGGCAATGTAATGTCTATTTCTTGTTCAGCATTTTTTTGTGTCGTGAGGCGTTTATTTTTTGCTTCAACTTTAGCTAACCACAATAAAGGCAAAACAATGAACGCTGTACCGATCGCCATCCCCATATCTGGAATTTCATCAAACCAAATCAGACCCACAGCAACAGCGCCTAACAAACCGCTGTATTCTGCACTGGCAATTTTGCTCGCTTCGCCTGAACGGTAAGCCATGACACAAAAACCTGCATAAATAAGGATAAACAAAGTTGAACCAGCAGCGGTTAACATTGGTGCTAAATCCCACGGTTTACCTTCGAATACGGCGAGTCCAAGTGACGCAGGCATACCGACTAAATTCGTTAATAGCAGTGTTTGAAATACAGTTTGATGTTTTGGCAGTTTACGGATGAGTAAGTTATTTGCCGCAAGCGTAAACGCCACCACGATCGCTGCTGTGGCTGCCCAGTCAATTTCGGTCGGACGGATCACGATCAACACACCAATAAAACCAAATACACCCGCACCAATAGAATGCACGGTGAGTTTTTCTTGAAACCACATCATTGCCATTGGCAGCATGATTAAAGGGGCAGCATAAAAGATCGCATTTGCGGTTGCCAGTGGCATTGCATTAAGCGAGTAAACCATGAAGATAGCGCCTAGTAGCCAGATGTGACCACGTACCGCATGCCATTTTAGTCCATCAACCAGACTTTTCTTGCTGCTCTTTAAGCAAAATGGAATTAATAGCAGTACCGCAGTGAACTGTCGGAAAAATACAAATTGATAAACAGCAACATCTTCCGATAATGTCTTGATTAAGGCATCAGAAAAAATAGCAATTACGTTACCAATAATTAGCAATGTCATTGCTAAGCCGACAGTCATTTGGGGCATGGGGAGTTCCTACCTATATAAAGTAATATACAGCAAACAAGGCTGCGTTATTGAAAAGAGAAAGTGTGACCTGGCTAGCATATTCCAAAACCGATGATGAAGTATAATGATAAAAATACTTTTAGTATGAGCTAAACTAATAATGAAACTTCCCCCGTTACGTGCACTGCAATGTTTTGAAGCGGTAGCCCGTTTTAACAGTTTTTCAAAAGCAGCTGACCAACTTAATATTACGCAAAGTGCAGTGAGTCATCAGGTACGTTTATTAGAAGAGCACTTGGGTGAATCTATGTTTCACCGCAAGGGACGGACTTTGTCATTAACGAATATGGGCGAGCGTTATTACGAAGAGGTGAGTCAGTCATTAGCGAACATATCCACGGCCAGCCAACAGATCCGAGAGGGTAAGTCGGGCAAGATCCGTTTAGCCTTATATAGTTCATTAGCAGTAAAGTGGCTGATCCCACGGTTAGACAATTTACGACAACAATATCCCGAGATCGACTTGTCATTAAACATGGTTGCGGATGAACCTGATTGCAGTGATCAAGTGGCCGATTGTTTTATTACCGTGAACCCGCCGAAACGTAACTTTGTGAGTCAGTTTTTGTATGCCGAACGTTTGTATCCAGTGTGTGGTAAAAAGATCTGGCAGCAGATCCAAGATCAATCGCTACCCGAAGCATTATGGCAATACCCGTTATTGTCGGTGCAATCTGTGTTTCCCGATGATGAACTTGGAGAAGATTGGCAACGCTGGTGTGAGTTAGGCGGATTTTCGTTACCCGCAGAAGCCAAGATGAACTACTTTAGTCACATGCTTATGGCGGCAGAAGCAGCGCGCTATGATCAGGGCATAACTTTACTTAATCATTATTTGATGAACGATCAGGATAGACAGCATAACTTTGTGCGTATCCCTATGCACGAGATCTTAACGGGTGATAACTTCTATTTTGTGTACAAAAAATCACGGGCGAAACAAACGGATATTTTGAAACTTGGTCGCTGGCTTGAACAACAATGCTATGACCAAGAACAGTAGGGCAGGATAAGGTAACGTACCCATAATGGTTAAAAGTGATTAAGGACTGGGCAGCGTGGCAGAGGCATTCGTTTGGCTATGGTCTTGATCTGGGTGAAATGCTAATATAATAGTCATTATTCTAAATACATTAATCTATTGGTAAGGTCCTCACATGGATAAAGTTAAACTTCCTCTTTTTGCTGACGTAAATGCGCAGTTACAACAAAGTGATTTATTAGTGAACCCTGCCGATGTGCACGGTGTGATCTGTGGTCTATTATGTGGCGGCGTTAAGCTAGACAGCAAAGCATGGTTGGCTCCGTTTGACGAGTTAATCAACGAAGGCCTTGGTATTCCTGATTCACTTGAATCAATACTGGCTGACGTTTATAACGGCAGTGAAGCAGCACTAAAAGACATGACATTAGGCTTTGAACTGTTGATCCCTGATATGGACCAACCGTTAGAAACGCGTATGGAAGCATTAGCTGAATGGGTACAAGGTTTCCTTGGCGGTTTTGGTATGGTGCACTCAACATCAACGAAAGCCAGCGATGACGTAAAAGAACTGATTGCTGACTTCGCTAGTATCGCGCAAATGGACGTTGATACTGACGATGACAGCAACGAAGCGGAAGAAGCCTTTTACGAGATCGTAGAATACGTTCGTATGGGTGCAACATATTGTTTTAATGAATTAAGTGACGGTGACGTTAAAGCTGCACCTGTGCTACATTAATCATTAGTTGTTGTGATTTACTGATAACGGTAACGATAGTGCCGTTATCAGATAAAAAAATGATTTATCGCAAGCGCACCTAAAAGGATACTTGTTATAACAGGTGTTATGATGAGGTTAGGCTGCCGCCCGTTGTTATCGTTATTTGTAGTGATAACGATTAATGATAGATTGTTGTAGATAGATTTAGGTAAATAGGACAAGGAGTGTTTTATGTCTTTAATAAACAAGTTAACGGCAAAGCTGAGCAATAAGTCACCCGCTTCAGCAGACCCTATCATCTTGCCAGAAACGGCTTTTACCCACGAACAGCATGCACAGCGTAATACAGAATTTAGCCAGCGTTACCACGCTTATACCAACCCACAACAAGCCTTTGAATTTTGTCGAGCACAAGCCGATGAAGGTGTTGTTATGGCCCTGTATTTATTAGCGCTGCAATATGAGCAAGGTGATGGTCAGCAAACGTATTTAAGCCAAGCGGTTAACTGTTATCAACGTGCAGCTGATTGTGATCATCCTGAGTCGTTGTTTAATTTAGCGTTATTGCAATTACAAGGGCAACTGGGTAAACCAAATTCAGTCCGTGCATTTAGCTATTTTGAGCAAGCCGCTAAATTAGGTTTAGTACAGGCACAGTATAATTTGGCCAGTATGTTGGATCAGGGATCTGGTTGTTTTCAAGATCAACAAGCGGCATTTGATTGGTACAACAAAGCGGCTGCGCAAGGGTTTACCCAAGCGTGGCAGAACATTGCGGTGATGTACTACCGTGGTGAAGGCGTTGATAAAGATAAATTAAAGGCGTATGCCTGGACATTATTAGCAGCAAAAGCAGGTGTTGAAGAAGCGGTTGCTGCAGAACCAGAGATGACACAAGCGTTAAACTCGACCGAAATATTGGTGGGTAAAGCGCAATTTGATCACTTACAGCAAGGCTTTTTAGCTTACTTGCCAATCGAAACCCGATTTGAAGGTTAACAGCGTTTGATTGTTCGACCTTATCGGCTTTTGTTATAGTGTCATCGTTTTTTAATTTCAATAACTTGTTAGGATCGAAATGTCAGTGGTTGAATATGATATTGCAATTGTTGGGGCCGGTATGGTCGGTGCGACACTTGCGCACGCAGTAAGCCAAATTAAACGCGAAGATGGGTGTCAGTTATCTATTGCATTAATTGATGCAAATCCGCCTACAACCAGTAACCATCCTGGTTTTGATGCACGTGTCATTGCGCTATCTTACGGTTCACAACAGATCTTAACGCAGTTTAACTTGTGGGATAAGATCGCTCCTACAGCGACAGCCATTAAACATATTCATGTGTCTGATCGTGGTCACTGGGGTTTTACACGTCTTGATCACAGTGAATATAATATTTCCGCATTAGGGCAAGTTATTGAGCTGCAAACCACTGGGCACATTTTACAACAAGATCTGGCTAGTACTGACAATATAAAATGGTATTGCCCAAACCAGCTCGTTAGCCTAGATCGTCAAATCGATCATACCGACCTAACCCTTGATGACGGCCAGCAATTACGCTGTAAGTTATTAGTCGGTGCCGACGGTAACAACTCAATGGTTCGTCAGTTAACGAATGTGCCAATTGAAGTCACTGATTTTGAACAAACAGCGATCATTGCCAATGTGACCACAAGTAAAGCCCATGAAAGTAAAGCTTACGAGCGTTTTACTGACACGGGGCCATTGGCATTATTACCAATGACAGATCAACGCAGTTCATTAGTATGGTCTGTACGTACAGATGAAGTTGGCGCGATCATGGCATTAAGTGATGATGCATTCTTATCTCGCTTACAACAGCGTTTTGGTTATCGTTTAGGTAAATTTATTAAAACGGGCCAACGTTTTTCTTATCCGCTGTTGTTAACAGAAGCGTTAGAACCAACTCAACATCGTAGTGTTGTGATTGGTAATGCAGCACATGCCTTACACCCAATTGCAGGGCAGGGTTATAACTTAGGCCTGCGCGATGTGGCAGTATTGCATCACCAAATTGAACAAGCGTTTTTAGCCGAGCAAGACTTGGGCGACCAAGCCGTGACTAAAGGTTATTGGAAAAAACGTCAAGGCGATCATCAAACAACGATTTGGATGACGACGTCATTAGCGACCTTATTTGCGAATAACTATGCACCGCTGGTGGCAGGTCGTAATTTAGCCCTGCATACCATGGGTTATAAACCAGAATATAAACGCGTATTAGCACGCCAAGCACTTGGCGCGTTCAAGCTATTTTAAGCGCTTTAACGTTATTTAACTCTTTTAGAGCTTAGTATTAGAATTAGGATTTTATATGCAATCTTATGATATTGCGGTTGTTGGCGGTGGCATGGTTGGACTTGCTTTTGCTGCAGCGTTAAAGGAAACCACCCTTAAGATCGTGGTTATTGAAGGTAATGAGATTAATCGTGAATTAGGTGAATCGCCTGAATTACGCGTGAGCGCGCTAAGTCGTGCAAGCCAAAACATATTACAAAACTTAGATGTGTGGTCTGGTATCGAAAGCCGCCGCCATCAAAGTTATGACGCAATGCAAGTGTGGGATCGCAATGGCTTTGGTCATATCGATTTTGACGCAGAAGCATTGATGACAGACAGCTTAGGTCATTTAGTTGAAAACAAAGTGATCCAATTAGCACTGTTAGAGCAAGTTGAAAAAGCCAGTAACATTACCTTATTAACAGGTACACGTATTAGTAAGCTAAGCCGTGGCGATAACGCTGGTTGGTTAACGCTAGAAGGTCAAGAACCAGTTTATGCGAAGTTAATCGTGGGTGCTGATGGTGCGAATTCGTGGACGCGTTCACAAGTGAAAATTCCGCTGACGACATGGGATTATAATCACCATGCAATCGTTGCGAATATTCGTACTGTTGAACCGCATCAATCTTGTGCTCGTCAGATCTTTAATCCAGAAGGCCCATTAGCGTTTTTACCGTTATGGCAACCGGATCTGTGTTCGATCGTATGGTCATTACCACCCGAACGCGCAACAGAATTATTGGCAATGGACGACGCTGAGTTTAACAAACAGCTTACCGTGGCTTTTGATGGTCGTTTAGGCTTATGTAAAGTGGAAGGTCAGCGTCAAGCATTCCCGCTTAAAATGCGTTATGCCCGTAGCTTTGCTGCCGAGCGTGTGGCATTAATTGGTGATGCAGCCCATACCATTCATCCATTAGCCGGGCAGGGGGTGAACCTTGGTTTACTCGATGCCGCGAGTCTGGCGCAATGTGTACTTGAAAACCACCTTGCCAATAAAGACTTAGGAACACATGCTAACTTGCGTAAATTTGAACGCTGGCGTAAAGCTGAAGCAGCAGTGATGATTTCGAGTATGGAAGGACTAAAACGCTTATTTAGTGGTGGTCATCCTGCCAAGCGTATTTTCCGTGATATTGGTTTAACGCTATCGAATACATTACCTGGGCTAAAGCAAACTTTCATTAAACGTGCGATGGGTTTGGATGGTGAGCTACCTGATCTCGCGAAATCAGATCGCACTCGCTGAGCCAGTTCACATAATTATTAAATAGTGTAATTAATCAGCGTCGATTATTCGACTTGAAATGAGAATAACTAATGTAAACGCCCTGTTTGCATTAGTTATAATAATGTGAAAGGTGTTGGTTTTAATCATAATACTAGTCTAATAATTGTTAATATAGCTCTTACTTGGTAATACCAACTGCTTTTGTTCATTTTTTTGTGATCTACAACGTCATTAGCCCCCTCAAATAACTTTTTCCTCTATTTAAGTGTTAGCCTTGCGCGCATTATTATTTGTTTAATCATTAGATTTTCTATTCTTTAAATATTTTTAACGGATGCTATCTAAGGGTATAATCAAATTATTATCATGTAATAGGCTTTACATGAAAGACAACAAAGCAATTTTACTTGATCCCAAAGTCTTGATTAATAACTGTCAATTAAAGGAATTATAGAATGGCTCAACAAACAGTACTGTTCCCGAAGCACGTAGAAGCAGGGGCAAAAATGGTGGACTTTCATGGTTGGGATATGCCAATCAATTACGGTTCCCAGATTGCTGAACATAATGCTGTACGCGAAGATGCGGGTATGTTCGATGTGTCACACATGACCATCGTTGATATCAAAGGCTCTGACGCTAAGTCGTTCTTACGTTATTTACTTGCCAATGATGTGGCAAAATTAACTGTTTCTGGTAAAGCTCTTTATACCGGAATGTTACAACAAGATGGTGGGGTTATTGATGACCTTATCGTTTACTTCTTCAATGATGAATACTACCGCCTCGTGGTAAATTCAGCTACTCGTGTTAAAGATCTAGCATGGATCAACAAACAAGCTGCAGAGTTCTCTGTAAACGTAACTGAATTACCTGAACTGTCTATGATTGCAGTGCAGGGCCCGAAAGCAAAAGAAAAAGCCGCTACTGTATTCACAGCTGAGCAAAACGCTGCTGTTGAAGGCATGAAGCCTTTCTTTGGTGTACAAGCGGGTAGTTTGTTTATTGCTACAACGGGTTATACCGGTGAAGCAGGTTATGAGATTGTCGTTCCACAAGAAGAAGCTTGCGATTTATGGCAGAAGCTTGTGGACGCAGGTGTTCAACCAGCAGGTTTAGGCGCACGTGATACGTTACGTCTAGAAGCTGGTATGAACCTTTATGGTTTAGATATGGATGAAACTGTATCGCCGCTAGCCGCTAACATGGGCTGGACGATTGCTTGGGAACCACAAGAACGTGACTTTATTGGTCGCGCAGCACTAACAGCTCAAAAAGCTGAAGGTACTGACAAACTTGTTGGTTTAGTGCTTGAAGCAAAAGGTGTATTACGTACTGGTCAAAAAGTCGTATTCACTAATGCAGCAGGCGAAGCATGTGAAGGTGTTATCACAAGTGGTAGCTTCTCACCAACGTTAGGTTTTAGTATTGCATTTGCACGTGTTCCAGCATCAATCGGTGAAACGGCTGAAGTTGAAATGCGTAAAAAGTTTGTACAAGTTGCAGTGACTAAACCAGCGTTCGTTCGTAATGGTAAAAAACTAGTTTAGTGCTACGTTTGATTTAACTGAAAATTGTATGACGTCAGCTGGATTACACAAGTTCTACTTATAAGGAACAGTAATTCAGTGTCTACAGCGTTACCAAATAAAAACATAATCATTTAAGTAAAAGACAAAAGGAATTTCAACAATGAGTAATATCCCAGCTGAACTAAAATATGCATCTTCACACGAATGGGTTCGTAACGAAGGCGACGGTACTTACACTGTCGGTATTTCTGACCATGCTCAAGGCCTTTTGGGTGACATGGTATTCGTTGACTTACCAGACGTAGGTGATGAAGTTGAAGCAGGCGAAGATTGCGCAGTAGGCGAATCTGTTAAAGCTGCATCAGACATCTACGCGCCAATCTCAGGTGAAGTTGTAGAAATTAACGAAGAATTAGAAGATTCTCCAGAGTTAGTAAACTCGGATGCATTCACTGAAGGTTGGTTATTCCGTATCAAAGCATCTGACGAGAGCGAGTTAGAAAACTTGCTAGACGCTGATGCTTACGCTGCGTCAATCGAAGACTAATTGTTGTTGAAACCCTGAGCTTGCCTCGGGGTTTTTTTTAGTACTAATTTAAGTTTATTATTTGTTAATAGTATAAATACAGGGAATTGCATGAAAACCCATACCCCACTTGCCCAGTTAGAGCAGATTGATAATTTCGCCCGTCGCCACATTGGCCCTTGCGAAACAGAAACTAAAGCCATGTTAACGAAAGTTGGCGCTGAATCTTTAGAAGACCTTATTCAACAAACCGTTCCAAGCTCAATCTTATTGGCAGAAGACGTTGTTGCTGGCCGCCAGTTATCAGAAGTTGCAGCACTGCAAGAATTAAAAGCCATCGCAGCCAAGAACACAGTAAACAAAAGCTACATTGGTATGGGCTATTACGGTACCAATGTACCGAATGTTATCCTACGTAACGTATTCGAAAATCCAGGCTGGTACACGGCATACACGCCTTACCAACCAGAAATTGCACAAGGTCGTTTAGAAGCTCTTCTTAACTTCCAAACCATGACTTGTGATTTAACAGGCATGGATTTAGCAAGCGCATCTTTACTTGACGAAGCAACAGCAGCAGCTGAAGCAATGGCAATGTGTAAGCGTGTTTCTAAAAACAAAAAATGCGATAACTTCTTTATCGCCGACAGCGTACACCCACAAGTAGCTGACGTGATGATCGAACGTGCAGAGCACTTCGGTTTCACTGTTATTCAAGGCCCAGCAGAAACAGCGCCTGAGCATGACTTGTTTGGTGCCGTGCTACAGTACCCAGGTACGAACGGTGACGTAACAGATATCAGCGATATTATTGCTGCTATCCAAGCTAAAAAAGGTGTTGTTGCAGTTGGTTCTGATTTATTAGCGCTTACACGCATTAAATCACCAGCAGAACTTGGCGCAGACATGGCGTTTGGTAGTTCACAACGCTTTGGTGTTCCAATGGGTTATGGCGGTCCACACGCGGCTTTCTTTGCTACATGTGACAAGCATAAGCGTTCTATGCCAGGTCGTATCATTGGTGTTTCTAAAGACACACATGGTAAACCAGCACTACGTATGGCGATGCAAACGCGTGAGCAACACATCCGCCGTGAAAAAGCGAACTCAAACATTTGTACAGCGCAGGTACTACTAGCGAACATGGCTGGTTTCTACGCAACATATCACGGTCCAGAAGGCCTGAAAGATATTGCTAAGCGTGTACACCGTTTCACTGATTTATTAGCAGCAGGTCTTGTTAAAGGTGGTTTAAGCCTAACAAACAACACTTGGTTCGATACAATCACTGTACAGCTAGACAACGACCAGTTAGACAACAAAGAAAAAGTTGTTACGCGCGCACTTGCTGCAGGCATTAACTTCCGTCTTGACGCTGAACATCAAGTGGGTATCAGCATTGATGAAACAATCACGCAAGCTGACCTAGTGACATTATTCGACGTATTACTTGGCGATGACCACGGTATCTCGATTGATGTACTAGAAGCTGAATTAGCGGCAACGGGTAGCACATCTATCCCTGCGTCAGTTGAGCGTGAATCTGCATTCCTAACACACCCAGTATTTAACTCTCATCATTCAGAAACAGAAATGATGCGTTATATTAAATCTCTGGAAAATAAAGATTTAGCCCTTAACCATTCAATGATTTCATTAGGCTCTTGTACGATGAAACTGAATGCAGTTGCAGAAATGATCCCAGTAACATGGCCTGAATTCAGCAACATGCACCCGTTCTGCCCAGCAGATCAAGCGGTTGGTTATAAAGTGATGATTGACCTGCTAGAAGACTGGTTAGTTAGCATCACAGGTTACGATTCAATTTGTATGCAACCTAACTCGGGTGCGCAAGGTGAATATGCTGGTCTATTAGCAATCCACAAATACCATGAGTCTCGTGGTGAATCACATCGTAACATTTGTCTTATCCCTAGCTCTGCGCACGGTACTAACCCTGCATCAGCGCAAATGGCGGGTCTGAAAGTTGTTGTAACTAAGTGTGATGAAAACGGTAACGTTGACGTTGAAGACTTACGTGAAAAAGCGATTGAACTGAAAGACAACCTTTCTTGCATCATGATCACGTACCCATCGACTCACGGTGTATACGAAGAAACGATTAAAGAAATCTGTGAAATAATTCATGACAACGGCGGCCAAGTTTACATGGACGGCGCGAACATGAACGCACAGGTGGCACTGACTTCACCGGGTTCTATGGGTTCTGACGTTTCTCACCTTAACCTACATAAAACATTCGCTATCCCACACGGTGGCGGTGGTCCAGGTATGGGTCCTATCGGCGTGAAAGCACACCTTGCACCATTTGTTGCTGGTCACGCTGTTGCAGACACTGGTAAAGAAAGCCGTAACAACGGTGCGGTATCTGCTGCACAGTTCGGTAGCGCAAGCATCTTGCCTATTACGTGGATGTACATCAACATGTTAGGTACACAGGGCCTGAAAGCGTCTACACAGACAGCTATCTTAAACGCTAACTACCTAGCTCAAAACTTAGACCCACTGTTCCCAGTGCTTTATAAAGGCCGTAATGATCGTGTTGCTCATGAGTGCATCATTGATTTACGCCCACTTAAAGAAGCGACTGGTATTACAGAGTCTGATGTTGCTAAACGTCTAATGGATTATGGTTTCCACGCGCCAACAATGAGCTTCCCAGTTGCGGGTACGTTAATGATTGAGCCAACTGAATCAGAATCTAAAGCTGAACTAGATCGTTTCATCGAAGCAATGACAAGCATCCGTGCTGAAATCGCTAAGATTGAAGCGGGTGATTTGACTGCAGAACAAAGTCCATTACATCACGCTCCACATACACTAGCTGATATTGTTGACGCTAACTGGGATCGTGCTTATGATCGTGAAACAGCAGTTTACCCTGTTGCTTACGTGAAGAAAGACAAGTTCTGGCCTACAGTAAACCGCATCGATGATGTGTATGGTGACCGTAATTTATTCTGCTCATGCCCACCTGTTGAATCGTATAACGATTAATTTTGGTGATAAGTACGATCAATAGAGTTGGAAACCGATTCAAAAGAGTTGGAAACTGACAAATAAAGTTGGAAACTTCAACTGATTTAAAAGCGAGTTCTGCGAAAGTGGAACTCGCTTTTTTATATTAAATAAATATGATGTAGAGTTATGAATACGTTATATTTTGTAGATGCGTAGTTGCTTACATAGGCTAATTATTTATAACGCTAGCTACTACTAGCAAAAGTGTTAATGTTGCTCGGAGCTGTGGCGATTAAGCTAAACAGGTCTGAGTGATTATGTCTCTGTACTATCACGTTAATGGATATTTAGATTGAAAAAATAAGGAGTGTATTGTGCTTCCAACTTTTGATTATAGACAGTGGTATCAAACAGAAATTAACTCCATGGATGAGTTAAATAAGATGCTTTTTGACGTCGATTTTAATGAAGATCGTTATTATCGAGGGATGTCTAATTATGACTTTGTTTGTATTTCGACGCTTTATAGGTATTTTATAAACTCAAGAAACTTACTTTGGTCTAAGCAAGAAGTTGGTTTTAATACACAAATCATGCTACCTGAATTTGACCTTCAAGACTATTCAGACTTGTCTTTTAAAATTCTTGATGTGTTTTATGATAACTTATTAACTCTTGGTTCCAAGGAGTTAAACTTAAATTCAATTGCATATTTAGCCCAGCATTATGGGCTACCTACCGACCTAATAGATTTTACCTTAGATCCTAAAGTGGCACTATATTTTGCTTGTTCTGAATATCCAGAAAAAGATTGTAGTGTTTATATGTGTGATATTTATGCCCATGTAAAAAGAATGATAAACGCTTGTAGTGATCCAGGTGACCTTGGGTTTAATCTGTTTAATGAAGATAAAACACGTATGAGTCCAGAGCAAGCAAGTGCGTATGCTATAAAAAGTTGTACAACAATTACGAGAAGTCCTCCAGAAAATAGCGTTACTATAACACCCATAATTGAGCTAGATGAAATAAAATACAGTCAGCGTATTCGTAATCAAAAAGGAGTGTTTGTTTATAATTTATCAACAATTCCTTTTGATCAGCTTATGTATACAGCTTCTCCAGAGACATCCTATCAAGGGCGTAGAATATACAAAATCAAAGGAAGTCTCAAAAAACAGATTATTAGAGAATTAGATGAAAAATATGGAATCAATAAAAATTATATATATCCAAATATAAGTGAGGACCCGAATTTAGAAATTATTAGAGAGGCTGTTCGATTAACTAAGGATAGGTTTAACCTATAAATACTCTGCTGTAGTTAAGTGTTATTTTACTTGAATGATTTTATATTTGAAATCAGGCTATTACTTACTGTTTATGGCTGAATATAGCAGTTTTAAGGTATGATATTGTAACTTTGTAACTTTGTAACTTTGTAAGTATGTAAGATATAGGAGGGATAAATTTGATTCGTAATTTGTTGATTTTTGGTAATGGATTAGGAATGGCTCTTAATCATCAGTATTTTTCTTTAGCTAGAGGATTGGCAACTGTTTGGCAGGGCACTGAACATTTTGATGATGCTAAAAAAAGGTTAATCATCGGGTCAATCGAAGATGTTGGTGAGCATGAATCACCACAAGGTGAACATCAATTAGAAAAACTACAAATCGCAATTGTTGCCAGTGATTATTTGAAATCTTTAGAAACAGAAGATTCACCTAGTTGGCTCACTGAAGATGCTGCTCAATTACCTGTTGCTTATAAAAAATTCATGCATGAGGTAGCTTTTTATTTTCATCAATCGGATTCGTATTTACCAGCCCCTTTTCTTGCATCGCTTTCTAACTATATTAGAGAATCTAAATCTCATATAGCTACATTGAACTATGATAACTTGCTCTATGATGGGCTTAAAGATCACGGAGTGCTAAGTGGATTTGATTTACTAATTGATGGTTTTACAAGAGGGTTAGGGTTTTCTAGTCACAACTTAGATAGGCACAGACCTAGAACTCAAGCATGGTATATGCATCTACACGGTTCGCCTTTATATCAAGGAAATCGTAAGCTACTGTGTGAAGAACGAAATAATGTGCAGGGACATGAGAAAAGTCATATTGTATTAACTCATGTGAAGCATAAGCCAATGATTATTGACTCATCTCCAATTCTTAGTGAATATTGGCGGAGGTTGCCAACAGCACTAAATGAAGTTAGCTGTGTTGTTTTGATTGGTTATTCTGGCGAAGATGTTCATTTAAATAGAAAAATATTGGAACATAGCCGTGAAAAAAATATTCATATTATTGAATATTTAGGAAGTGGAACACGGGCAGAACGAAGAGTATATTGGGCACGTAAACTACCTAATATGAATATTACTTTGCATCAACCTGAATCAATTTTAGAATTTGTCGATTGGTTTGCACTGGAGTAAACATCCAGTAACAGAATCAAACCGGCGATAATTACAGTCGATATTAGTAGCTTTGAGGTGATTTAAACGTTTTAATGTGGTACTGCCTAGTTAACCTCAATATATCCTTTTCCCGAAGCTTGATTTAAAATAGTTGTGTTTAATGTCAATGACTTAAAGGTATCTGTATGATAGTGTTGATAGCTATCATTTGCGTTAAAACTGAACTCTTAGAATCCTGACTGTTGAAAAGGGCCTAAGAAAATAGGCATAAGCCAGATAATACTATTTTTTATTAAGGGAATGTAATATATGCCAACCACTACGGTGCATAACCCAGATCAGTACATGTATGATTTTCGCCACTTGCTCACGCATAATAAAAAAAAGATTGGGATTCTTATAGGTGCAGGAGCCCCTGTTAGTATTAATATTGCAGAACTAAATAATCCAAGAATTCCGCTAATACCTGATATTGCAGGCTTAACAAAGATTGTCTATCAAGGTTTAGATGAGCTTAAAGAGAAACCTGCGTTTGATGCATTAGCCGCCGAACTTGGGGATACGAATATTGAGCTAATACTTTCAAGGGTTCGTTCTCTCGCAGAAGTGATTGGTCAGTTTGAAGTTCATGGTTTAGATGCCACTGGATATAATCAATTATCTAAAAAAATATGTCTTATAATCAAAGAGGTTGTAAACAAAGAGCTACCTGAAGGTGAGAACCCATATAGTCACCTAGTGTCTTGGATTAACGGTATTAATCGAGATTTTGCAGTCGAAATATTCACAACAAATTATGACCTTCTTTTAGAGGAAGCTATGGAGAGAGCTAGAACTCCGTACTTTGATGGATTTTCTGGTTCAAAAAGTGCTTTCTTTGACCCATCGAGTATATCTAGTAATGATTTACCTGCTAAATGGATTCGGCTGTGGAAATTGCATGGCTCAATAAATTGGTTAAAAAATGAAAAAGGTGAGGTTGTAAGAGGTGATTGTGATTCTGAAGGCGCTATGGTTTACCCATCACATATAAAATATGATCAGACTCAATCTGCACCATTTTCTTCATTATTTGATAGACTTAAAAATTTTTTATTAGAACCTGATACTCTCTTGTTAACTTCTGGCTTTTCTTTTGCCGATGCCCACATTACCGCAAAGCTTGATGAATGTTTGTCTGAAAACCGTTCTTCAGCAATTTTTGCATTTCAGTTTAAGACATTGGCTGAAGAAATACATGCCACTCAAGCTGCAAGTCGGAATCCTAATATAAGTGTTTATTGTTCCGATGGCGCAGTTATAAATGGCGTAGCAGCACCTTGGGCTATTGGTGAGCCGCCAAGTAAGAACTGGAATATTATTCGAAACGAATACTGGACTGCTCAAGATAATAAATTTGGTCTTGGGGATTTTGTGTCTTTTGCTAAGTTTTTAGCTAGTTCAGGAGGATCATTATCGATGACGCCTGAGTTAATTGATGAAAAAACAGAAGGACTGGGAAATGAATGAAATGCCCACTTTTCTAGGGACCATTACTTCTGTTTCTGGAGCATCAATTTATGTCGAACTAACACCTCAAGTGAAATCGGGGTTACTCATAATTGAAGGTAAAACACATCGAATTGGCCAAGTAGGTAGTTTTGTTCGGATTCCACAAGGGTACAATAATCTTTTTGGAGTAATCTCGGAAACGTCAGAGCAATCTGATGGAGATGTTAGAGGTAAAAAAATATCAAGCAGGCAAATAAAAGTTGAATTAGTTGGTGAAGCTATAGGACCTGATTTTGAAAGAGGGATAAGTCAATTTCCATCGATATCTGAAGATGTTCATCTTGTTACTGAAGATGATCTTAAGAATATTTACGGATCTTATGAAAATGGTCAGATTACTATTGGTAGGTTATCGAGCTCCGATAGCATTAATGTCAGTATTGACTTGGATAGCTTGATCAATAAACACAGTGCTATTTTAGGTTCAACAGGCTCAGGAAAATCAACCAGCGTTGCAAGCCTAATGAGATCTATCGTCACCTCGCATACAACTGAAGTCTTAATGCCATCTGCAAGGATCGTTATTTTTGATTTACATGGAGAGTATTCATCTGCATTGAATGACATTGCTGATGTATTTTCAATTGGTGAGGAAGAAGGAACAAAAAAATTGTTCATTCCATATTGGTGTGTTGCACCTGAAAGCTTGATTGATTTTTTGTGTGGACCAAATTCAGACCTTAAAAATAAATTTATAGATTTGATTGTTCGAGAGAAAATTGAGTTTGCAGAAAAAAATAAACATTTAAATTTAGATGTCGAAAAAATAACACCATATACTCCAATCCCTTTTCGGCTTAAAAATATTTGGTACGATTTGTACTATATGGATAGTATGAATTGGAAAGAGAAAGAAATGATAAATCCGGCATATTCTGATGATGGTGAAGGTAATGCTGAAGGGCTTGTCGCACCTCGTTTTTGTCCGCCGAAAACTACAATAGAAGGTTTTGTAAAAAAAGGAGGTGATAATCGATGGAAAAAGAATTTAGACGCAATGCGATCTAAGCTCTTGGATAATCAATATTCTTTTTTTCTAAACCCGGGAGAATGGACTCCAAGTAACGATTTTAAGATAGAAAAAGATTTACCCGAGCTAATAAAAGATTGGATTGGTGGTGAGAAACCTATCACGATTCTTGACCTTTCAGGTATGCCATCTGAGCGTTTAGATCTTTTACTTGGATCTATGCTAGATATTCTCTTTGAGTCAGCCATTTGGGGGCGAAACCTTGACTCTGGAATGAAGAAAATTCCTCTACTTTTAGTTATGGAAGAAGCTCATCGTTATCTATCGACAGATAATACAGGCTTATCTAAATCAATGGTTAGAAGGATCGCTAAGGAAGGACGGAAATTTGGCGTAGGCTCAATGTTAATTAGTCAAAGACCTTCGGAAATTGATGAAACAATTCTATCTCAGTGTGGGACATTATTCTCTCTGCGTATCAGCAATGCGGCGGACAGAAGTAGAGTGAAGTCAGCTATGTCAGATAGCCTGTCAGGAATAGTCGACTCCCTTCCTATTTTAAGAACGGGTGAAGCGATAGTGACAGGTGAGGCCGCAAAGCTACCAATGCGATTCAAATTTAGAATTCCAAAAGAAGATCAGTTCCCTAATAGTCATGACCCTAAAGTTACAGATAGTTGGTCAAAGAAAGAAGAAAAACATGATTTCAAAGATTTAGTGAGCTCATGGAGATCGCAGAATATTACTAACAAATAATTGATGGAGAACTTATGGAAAGGCAACTTGTAGAATCGAGCAATTTAGTATCAGTTGGATATGACCACGATAGCTCTACTCTGGAAATAGAGTTTAGAAGAAGTACTTATCAATATTTTGATGTGCCACATTATATATATGAAGAACTTATGAACTCCGGTTCAAAAGGGGCATTTCATCATCAAAATATTAAAACCGCGTATTCGTTCGCACAAATTTAAGGCTTGGAGGAGATTGTTACTTGAGTGAAAATATTAAGAAAAAAGCTAATGACGACAGAGCTGAGCTTGAGGTTGTGGACGCAGGTAACCGTTCGAGTATTCATGAGTTAATATCGAATTGGTTAGTAAGATTGGCTGATGCCCAAATGGCTCATTATGTCCAGTCAGAAAGGCTTTACTTTAAAGCTAACATAAGTGGTTATGCTTTGATTACTAGCTCAACGATTGTAACTGCTATGTTATTTATGAACGCTGTAGGGGCATGGAAGTTATTGTTAGTTATTATGAGTATTTCATCCGCCACGCTTTCAGGTGTTGTATCGTTTTCTCGATTTGCCGAAAAAGCAGAACAGCATCGTTCTGCCGCAGGCTGTTATGGTAAATTGAGAAGGCAGCTAGAAAAATTAAATACAATTAAATCAAGCTTAAATGATAATGACCTTGATAAACAATTGAAAATATTAAGAATAGAGTGGGAGTATACTTCTCAGAATGCTCCTTTAACTCCATATTCAGCTCTTAAGAAAGTGATGAAGTTAAAGGAGGAACAAAAAAAGAAGTTAAAATAAATATAACAATTAAGTCTTTTAATTGTAGTTGAATATTAAGCTATTCTTTTCGGGAGTAGCTTTTCTAATTACGTCTCTGATATTGCATTGATATTGAGGAAAATTATTTTTTAATTTTTAAATCACTAGGACTCAAGCCTAACTTCTCAAGAGCTCGTTTATATCTAACCCTAACAGTGTCTTGTTTTTCGTTATACAGTTCGGCTAAATATTTAAACCTATTACCATCAAGGCGCTGCATGATTAATGTATATTCATCTCTAGTGAGTTTTTTTTGTGATAAGTAATCGTTTAATTTTTTAATCGCCTCAGGTTCATAATCTTCAATATCAGATCTTAAAACCTCTGAGTTCACTGCCATCCAATCTTCGTCAGTTTGTGTATCGAAATTTACTCTAGAATGCCGAGCTCTTACTGCAAATCGCTTGCCGTTTTCCTTAGTTCTATCTTCCTCAATTGGGAATTGCTCCTCTCGCTCACCTTTATCTATTTTATTGGTGTTAATGTCATGAGACCAACGAATACAGCGAGTGTCACATTCTTTGCTTACTACGCCAATAATGTAGCGTTCAAGGTGATTCTTTTCAGTTTTAAATTGATCCCATAGTTTGGCTTGTCTAGCTTGACAGGCATCTACAGTCGTAAATTTTTCAGTTTGTTTCTTACGGATACCTTGGAGCAAGCTAAGTTGAGCATTAGCCACAAAATCTTCAGCCATTTGAGTATATTCAGTAGATTGTACTCCGATGAATACGACTAACTTTTTTCTGACTATATTTTTAGCTTTTTCTATCACCTTCGCACCTTCATGTGCAACAGCAGTTTCAAATTCCAAGATTTGTTTCTGGTTAATACTCATCGTACTCAAATTCCTTTTCCGATTTTTGAATCAATTTATATGGAAAGCCATTTTAAATTTATGGATTGTATTACTGAACATAATTTTTTTTCACATTTAATGTCAATAGTAAGCAATACATTAGAAACCATCATAAAACAAAATTAGCTGGCTAATCTATTGAATTTAAAAAAATAGAAAAATAATTGTCCG
Source organism: Moritella sp. 24 (assembly GCF_018219155.1). Lineage (NCBI taxonomy): Bacteria > Pseudomonadati > Pseudomonadota > Gammaproteobacteria > Alteromonadales > Moritellaceae > Moritella > Moritella sp. 24. The sequence goes on from NZ_CP056123.1 coordinate 950,216, forward strand.
TTTTTTCTAGGTCGTTGGATTAAGTATGTGAAATGAAATTTTATATATTTTATTAAATATAAACGGGATGTCAGTCGTGCGTTAAATCGTTCGTCACATATTATAACACTAACTAATTCAATGGTTTAAGTTGGTTTTATTTGTGTGGAAAACTTGACAACTTGATAGTTGATATCCATTTTTAATCTAGAGCTTAAATTTAACTACATTTAGGATTACCAATGAAAAAGAGCGTAAAGCAACCACTTATCACCCAAACCGAAATAAATAAAATGGATAATTTTAATCGGGATATAAAAAAGAATGGCTATCGCCCATGGGTGACGGTTCGAGGGTCTCATACCCATGGACAGGGGCACATAATTCATAGCTTTAAAACTAACAGAAATCACCATTTACTTTCTCGCGGAGAGCGCTTACCGTTTTTTATGTTTGAGCAAGATTCTACAGTGGTCGATATTCTTGAACAGTACCCTCTACCAATTTTTGAGACGATGAAAATTGCTGAAGAGCTTAATGTTGTTCATCCCGGAGCCTATAAGCAGCGTAAGAAATATAATAACCAGATCCCGGCTAAAGTGATGACAACAGATTTTGTCATTGTGAAAAGATTACTTTCAGGAAAGGTTGTTTTAAGCCCCTACAGTTTTAAATATTCGGGTGCGCTGGATATTACAAAACATGACATACGAAAATACCAACGAACGAAGCAAAAGCTCAAGATTGAAGAGCTTTATTGGGCTTCTCTAGGATTACAAATAGTTTTTTTGACTGAATGTGATTTTGATAAAACAGTTATCTATAATTTAGAGTTTTTTCGTGAATGCTTTGATTACCCCGAGTATCTAGATGTTGGCGAACAATTTAAAAATATTGTTTTGGGTCGTCTACAAAAGCGATTCCTATCCGAGCCGAAAGACACATTAAGACAGCATATTGATGCTGTTGCTGATGACCTTAATACCTCAAACTTTCAAGTATTATATTTATTTCAAGAAGCTGTATACCACAATGATTTGAAACTTGATTTATCAGAGCGAATTGAACTTTATCGTCCTCTTGCTCTATTAAATAAGGGGACTTCTCATGTTGCCTAATCAAAAATTAATTTCAAATAATAAAAATAAACTTGAGTGGCTAATCGTAGAGATAGCGGAGGATTTTGATCTTGTTGCATTCAGTGATTTACTAACTGTTCCGCCTAAGCGTCCGTTCACCAAGACAATTAGCGAAGTCTATGACTGGCTAGAGGAAGGCTCAGTTATTATCACACACCATCATTTTCCATATGCTATCCAGTTGCATGATGAAAAAATTCCACCTGACTGGTTAGAAAAAAGAGATTCAGCAGTCAATGCATTGTCCCCAATGATTGATGATCATGAATTACGTTTTCGTTATTTATTTGGTGATAGCGCGGGAATATTGACGTCACTAATAGCATCCTCAGGACGTAGTCGAAAGTTTGTTACAGGCTCAATAAATCGATTCTTTTCTCACGGAGGAATTAATAATTCTCTATTACCGCACTATTTTGCGAGTGGTTCGAATTATAAGTTACCTGTTATCCATACTGTTACTGGTAGTGGTGAGGTATGCATAGCATCGAAGAGAGGGCGGCATCAAAAATATGGTGAGCACCATAGAGGAATCAACCTGTCTGATATTAGAAATATCCAAGCATTTTCGAAAAAAATCCCGTCAGGAGACAAAGTCGTTCTCGCGGATCTTTATCTTAAATTTAACATGCAATATTTTCGTGTTGATATTAAGCCAAAGGGTCGTAAAAAATCAGATGAAAACAGAGAAATGGTTTCTTCTATACATATGATATTGCCGATGCAATACCGAGTATCGCAACGGGCTTTTAAATATCACCTTAAGAAGTTTGTTAGTAAATTAGATTTGATGCGAAAGCAAAAAGGATCGATCGGAAGTGCACGAGATTTAGCTGGTAAACCAGGCGTTGCTAGAGAAGGCCTTCGAGGCCCTACTTGCCGATATGAAATAGACTCGACCACGGCTGATTTATACATTCGTTACCCTTATTCGAACAATGAGCATCTTGCAACCGGTAGACCCAATATTTATTTGGTCATAGATACATATAGCGGAATGATTGTCGGTTTACATGTGGGGTTTGATGCCCCTAAATGGCACGGTGCTGCTCAAGCATTATTTAATGCAATGACAGATAAAGTTGAGTTTTGTGCAAAGTATGGTGTTGATATTACTCCTGAGGAGTGGCCTTGTAATCATCCATGTCGTGAAGTGACGTTTGACCGTGGAGGCGAGAATACAGACAAACATATTGAAAGCATGATTAAAATTAACACGGGCATTACAGCTGGTAATTTTAATGCTTATCATCGTGGCGATGCCAAAGGTACGGTTGAAAAAACATTCGACACTGTTCAAACGCAGGAAGTGAAATACGAAGCGGGAAAAGTGCTTAAAATTCCGAACAAGGATGCTCAGCATGCATCCCGTAAATCAGTTTACACCCTCGATGAGTTTATGCATCGATTAATTAAACGCATTATTTATCTAAATAACTATCAACCTCGTATCGATAGTCATAATTTTGAGATGTCTCGTGATGGAGTTGAGTTTACTTCGCAAGCTGTTTATTTGTGGGGTGTTAAAAATGCGGTAATGCGTCCAAGTGTGAGTAAAGATCAGCTTAGATATTCATTACTACCTGAAGGCAAAGCTTCTGTTCAAACTAAAGGCATTTTATTTCAGGGTTTATATTACAGTTGTAAAAAAATTGAAAATGACGACTGGCTAGCTAAAGCCCGAGTTGAAAAGCGCTGCAACATTAAGATTCGTTATTCTGATGTTTCTACTAGTCATATTTGGTGGCGTAATGAAGAGACTAAAGAATTGATTCAAATCGACCTTACGACCCGTAGTGAAGCATACAAAAATCAGCAGTGGGCTCATGTATTACATCGTGTAGAAATCGCTAAAGATGAGCTTGCGCGTATTCGTGATCGTAGCTTTATGGAACGTGCAAGTTTGGAGTTATCTCTGGAAGAGATGGAGAAAGAATTACGGTCAGCAGCAAAAGCACGTAACCATTCAGAAGCCAAAGGTATTCAGCCAAATATGAAGGTTATGAAACAGCTTGAGGCCGGGGTTCAAAAGGCGCAGGAATATAATGAAATTGTTCAAGACTTGTCATCTAAGTCGAATCAGGATGCTTCCGAAAAGCCAATTTCTAAGACCGAGAAAAGAGTCCAAAATTTATCCAATCCCAACATCATCGATTACTAGGAATTATTATGTCTAATGAAACTCACACTGCAAAATATATTGTTCATCCTAACAAAGCATATCGCGGTAATCCATTTATTGAAAGTTTAGGTTTTCCTTTATCGCTTACACAATTTGTAGCGGCCACTAATGTCCCTTTTACAAGCGATTTAGATTTAAGTGAAACCCCAGCTGAGTTACATAGCTATTATTCAAGGACGGCTATTGACGGCTTATTATTATCCTACGTGGTAAAAGATGAAGCTCATCAATTTTATGATCTACTGAGGAGAATGATAGAAGCTGGATACGTTCGTCGAAACCCAATTGGCCCAGACACCAACCGTCTACTTGTTGCTGTTGAACGCGATAAAAATGACCCAATGAAAGCAGTTCATATCAACTCACTTGAACTCGTGGATGCTAAATTGTGTACATTTCTTTCTGGTTTGAGTGGTATCGGTAAAACCACCATGATTAAGAATATTTTAAAGTTGATACCTCAGTCTATCTTCCACTCTAGTTATCAAGTTAGTAACGGTGAGTTAGTTGAATTGGATCAGGTTCAAATTACTCATTTGTATATTGAAGTACATAATCGTCGGGGTAAAAAAGCTGTACTTATAAGTATTTTAGAAGCACTTGATAATATTACCAAAGAAAATTACAGCTATAAATATCGTAATAGTAATACAGGTGAGCTTATGAGTATTGTTAGAAAGGCAGTCATTATACATGCCATAGGCCTTATTTTTATTGATGAAGCACAGAATTTATCTCGACCATCAAAAACTGAAACATTGGGTGCAAATGAACAAGCATCGATGAAATTTATAGAGGAAATCTTTAATGTCATCGGTGTACCTCTATGTTTTGTTGGCACACTATCTATGTTGAATTTATTTAAATCAGAGGCAACAGTCAGCCGAAGAGCGACAGCTAGTGGCTCATTAATATTAGGAAGTTGTGATGTAAATAGCTCTTTTTGGAATCGCTTTATTAAAGAAATGTGCCAGATAAGTTTTATGGCTAATCAACAAACTGCCATTGCAGATATTCGTGACAGAATTCATTTTATAACTTGCGGGGTCCCTGCTATAGCAGCGAGTATTATTAAAGCTACATTATCTTATTTGACCTTTTTAGATCCCATTGAACAAGATTTAAGTGTAGCTGCATTAGATCAAATTTTTGATGAGCAGTTTAAGGTTTTAAAACCTTCATTAGATGCACTTCGTTCTGGGGATTATCATCTGTTTGAAGACCTTCGTCCTCTTCTATTGCTAGCAGAGGTCATATCAGGCGATGACTCAATTAAAGATGTAGCAGAAAGTATCATTAAGGATCAAGAGGTAACTAATACTCAGAAGTCTAAATCTTTACCGCTTCAAGGGACTTTGGCTGTTGCTGCTGATAGGGAAAAGAGGTTACAAGATGGTATTGTTCAGCAATCTTCAAGTAATCTTAAACCTAATAATGTCTTAGCTAACCTTGGTTATACGATAGAAAAGGGAACTCAATCATGAAGCGCTTTAACTTGCTTCCTGGTGAGAGCTTGAATGGGGCCGTTGGCCGCTATCATGCATTAGCTTTATCACCGGCATTTTCCTCGACGGCCAATCAGTTAGGGTTGAATAATCAAGTGATAAGTCCTTTACGGTTTTTGCATGGTGATGACGTTAAGTTAGATGAGATATTTCATACTTCTGAAAATGAAAAATGTAGATACACGAATAGTTTAAATCAGTATTTATCTCCATTTCTGAATATTAATGAACAACAATATCTTAATACATCAAGTGGAGGTTCCCACCTTAGGATTAGTGGTGTTAGCAATTTGAATGTTAGACACTGGCGCTGGTGTATTGATTGTGTTGAGCAAGACGAGGCTAAGTACGGTATTGAATATTATCATCATCAACACCAGCTACCTGGCGTTTATCACTGTTATCGTCATGGCATCGGTTTATCTGGGCATTGTATACAGTGTGGTTTCCATGCTAATAAAATACAAGATTTAGTACTTCCTCCTATGAATAACGCCTGTCCAAATTGTGCAGCATGGATGCCGGGTTACGATGGCTATTTTTCTAAGACGATGGCTGGTATTGAGAATACGAGCATTTGGCTTTCGATGAATGAAAATGCGTTATCGTTAGAAATTTTAAGCGATTTACTGTGTAAAAAAATAGGATTGAAAAAGAGTGAATTAGGCACTTTGAGTTCCAATCGTCTCATTAGCAGTTGGCATAAATCATTGGCAAATGAATTTGATAATAATGCTTTGCTGAGTTACTTCAATAATGCGAAACCATATTTTGGCGGTGTGAGTTCGCCCTTGATAAGGAAAGCTCGCTTGCGCTTATCTAGTGGCGACCCACTTATACCACTTGTGCATATGATTGCTTTGCAGCATCAAGGGATTGATTTGGCTACGGTAGCCTCATCGTTAAATCTTGAGACAGTAGGTTAGCATGGCCCAGCTCTTTACTAAGTATATTCAAGGCGAGTCGGTTTACAGCTATGTTGCAAGAATACACTGGTTCTCGACTAGTATGAGCTGGAAAGAAACGAATAAAATTATATTTGATGCAGAGTCGGTAAGATTGCATTCTTTGTTACCGGCACACCTTCAACAAATTAGCGAGGCAACAAAAACTGATATCGCGAGCCTACTCACCTATGCAACGGGCTACCCTCTATTTGAAATGGGGTTAACGAGTAAATCAGCTAAGTTTAAACTAATGCATACGATGCTGGGGAGTAAAGGATCTTTGATTGGGGGAAGTGCCAGGCAAGCATCCTGTAAGATAAATATTGGTCACTATTTTTCATTTTGTGCAAAATGCTTTCTTGCTGATGAGGTGAAATTTGGCTCTGGATATTGGCATACATCTCACCAATTAGCAGGAGTGTCAGTATGCCCCGTGCACTGTTTGAAATTAATTAAGATACCAGCCGGTGATGGGGGAATTAACCATAGTCTAAAATTACCTTTTATTGACAAGGGGATGCCGGGTCTAGATATCGTGGAAAAAGAGTTATACCTGTCTTCTTTTGTTATTGAGCTACAAACCTATCTTTGTCGAATGTCTAGGGTTGAGGTATTAAGCGAACACTATCGATGTTGGTTGGAGTCTAAAGGCTATCTAACCCAGGGCGGTAATTTGCGTTGGAAAATACTTAAAACAGATTTAATTTATTTCTGGCAAACGTTGTTTAATCAGATTGAGCCTGTATTACCTCTAGAGTTGAGTGAGTTTGTATTCGTACCATCATTGGTACATAGCAATCATAATACGCATTACATTAAACATGTGTTGCTGATGGCGTTTTTGGCTCGAACTCCTGTGTTATTTTTTAGAGGGCCGCTTCGCGAAGTTATTCCAAGCCCTGTCGTTACCGCAGAGGTTATTGTTGATGAAGAGGCTTTGTTGAGTATGCTTCGAGACGGCTGTTCAATGCGGCAGGTGTCAGCAAAATTTAGATGTAGCATGGGTTTTATTAAACAGCTAGCACTTCGTAACCAAATTTGTATTGAATGTAGACGGCAGTACATAACGTCAGGTATTGAACGTGACGTTTGGCGTAAAGCTTTTATCGGATCGCATCGACAATCGATAGCCGATGAATTTGATATTTCAGTCGCAGCTGTTGAGCAAATCATACAGAGCCATAAAGGACTTTCGCAATGGCGTCACCATCTTATTATGGCTAATCGTCTAAGAGTTAACAGGCAAGCTCTAGTCGAGTTTATATCAACTAACCCATCATTATCCCGCAATACAATTAAACAACAGTGTCGCGCTTATATGTGGCTCTATAAGAATGACAAAGAATGGTTATATGAGAACTTGCCGGCACCGCGACAATGCGGCCAGGGTAAATCAGTTAATTGGGTATCTAGAGATATTGCTGTACTTGCACAATTGATGGGACTTAATGATGAATATTACTCTATGTCTGAAATTGATCGAAAACTGGGTGGGCATGGATGGTTATTGCACGATAGATTGAAGCTTCCTCGTTCGGTGGCTTATGCGCAGGGGTTATTGATATCGAGATACCATAAATGATATTTTTCATAATGGTAGTCGATAATCTTTCTAGTTACTTCTCGTAATTCAATAACTTTCCTATGATCTTTATGCATATCTAAAAAACTGATTTTAATAGTTATAGTACGATAACGGCTAGTTTTTACTGCCTCTTGTAATCAAAAAGGCAGCATTCGTTTAACAGCTATTAATATATCACCACGAATGTGTTTATTTTGTTCTAACATCGACATCTGATCTCTATTCCACACTTCGTTTTCTACATAATCCATCCAATGTGCTGCACCACAAGTGGACTGCCTTATTCGACCATCATAATTAAATTGCTCTAAGGATTCGGGAATCGGTTTATGAATCGCATCTACAATCCTGACCTTCAATTTTTCGTTGGAAACCATTGAATTGGACACTCTGTTATTTATGTGTTTATCCCCAAACCCATAACCAATAATAGTTAATTCGTCAGTATTTTTTAATTGGTCAGTAAGTAATTTTAGTTTTTCTTCACCTTTTTTATCATTAGTTGTAAGGCTGTATTTCCCCCCGCCTGTTAGCATTGATTGGCATATTATATCTAGCTCACCTTTTAAATCGGTTATCACTCGGTCTCTTCCTGACGGTACTTTTTTACCGTTAGCGTAGTAACCCATCGCCTGAATATTCATGAAATCAAGCATTAACTCCATTGAATTTGGAACATTTAAAGATTGATTACAAAGCTGCTGATTATCGTTATATTCTAGCTCCGACAAGCCTCCGTGGAGCTTAACCAGATTTATTCCTTTTTGATTTTTTAAAAATCCGCCCACGCTTGTTAATTTGTCTCTGAATGAGTATGTCAGGTTTATTGTTGTTCTCATTTCGAGATTGCTTTTAGGGAATGTTATAAGATGCTCATCGCCGTAGGTAATTGGGATTCCAAGATCTAAAGCTAAGCATTCCAAGTACATATCATGATTTAATGTAAAGACCCATGTTTCTTCATCTGAAAGAAGATTACCTAAATTACCGAAACATTGCTTATTTTTAGGATAAATCATGGCATAGGATAGTTGCTGGTAGCAGTTTAATATCATATGTATCAAGCTATAAAGAGCTCCAAATAAATGATGATAAGAATCTCTATCGGATTGGGATTTGTTACTGTAGATATTCTTTAGAGCTTCTATGCTTGCAAGCAATTCTTCATAGTTATGACCTTTATAATCAAGTACTAGCTGCATAGCCTCATTTAAAGCTTTTTTATTTATTGGTCTAGACCCACTATTCTGATTTGCTTGGTATACAGCTTCTACAAGTAGCCTAGCGTTTTTTTTATTGAGTACACTAAGGAATACATCGGTTAACTCATGGGAAAGTGGCATACCAAGGTCATAAGAGAACCCCGCCCCTAATAAAAGAACTTTTTTCAAAATAGTACCAGCGCTAGATAATATGAAGACGATTATAATATCATTGTATACAGTTACTTACTTATATTTAGACAAATCATTTCAAATACAGTATGTGGCGTTTTGATATGCATCTAAAGTGATTTGTTAATCTAGCTATAGACGCCGGACTTGTTGCTATAAGAACTTTGATTAATTTTACGGGGATTAAACTTTATGGCGGTGGGCTTATCAATGTAGTTATAGGATCGATATATCTAATTCAATTTCCCTATAGCTCATCCTGTTTCCTTGGTACCTCAAAAACAAGTTACTTAAACGGACGAATCACAGTTGGCTGTTGTTCGTTCATCACACATCTTAGCCGACTATTTCACGCCGATTAGTAAGGCATTTATTTTTCGAAGGTATCGAATCTATGACTAAGGAAGAGTTAACTTTAATTGCTGCAATATTAGCTGTATTCACTTCTATATTATTTCTAGTCTTGGGGTTAGGTTGACTTTTAATAGAGGTAAGAGCACTTTGCGTTGGAATAAGGAAATTGAAAGGTTACAAAATCTAGAGGAACAAATTGGGATTGCCGAAGACGTTGTTTCTGTATACTCTTGTGTCGAAAAATTAAGATCTGATTTTGTACCTCTACATGAAAATTTAGGATATGTTGCAGGAAAATTTGCTCGTTATCCTGAGTTAGCAAAAGCTATCAGAGGTTTTGTTCATGCTTGTAACCTTACCGTTAGTGCAAAAACAGAAGATGAAGATTATCGAGAGTATAAAGAAATGGTTTCTACAGAATATAAGAAAGTCATTTCAGAGTGTGATCGTATATTAAAACCAAAATTATTAGATAGATTTATCAAACTAAGAATTTAAAGCTGAATTGCCAATCGAGAGCTCTATTTTTCATAGCTACAAAATTTTAGATAATAATGTTCACTCCCTTAAATGGGCGTTATGTGTCAGAGGATAATATGAAATATTGGTATGGATTTCGTTGTGTGGAATTGGATGGTACAAACCCAGGTCATAAATGTTTAGAAGGGCCATTTACTTCTTATAATGAAGCTAAGGAGCATAAAAAAAATATGCGGGCTAGAGATATGCAGCACACTCCGGTATTTAAAGCATACTCAAAATTAGATGCTGAAGGTATCATGTTAGCTGAATCTTTTAGTAGATTATAAACATACATAGCAAGGTGTTATATTTTGGTAGGAAGATGAGCAGGCATAAACAAGTAAAAAAACTAAAGCACAGAATTAAGAGTTTGAAATCGAAAATACGAGTTCTGACAAGAAAGCAGATTGATAAACATGAAGTTATCGAACCTCAACCTTCTGCATACTATAAGTATATGGATCAAAGAACTTTATTGTTGTTGTTGAAAAATAAGACAATAAAATTTACAGACCCACTAAAATTTAATGACCCAATGGATTCAGCGGTTCCAGATATTCAAATTAATGGAAATCTACTTAAGAAAGCTATGATTCGGGAACTTGAAAGTCAGTTCGGTGATGATTTAAATGAACGGAAGTCTGAAATTGATAAAGAAATAACTCGAGATTTACCAAAATTGAAACGTGATTTTAGCGAATTCAGTAACGAGCTAAGAGATAAATGGCCTGAAATAATAAGTCATTACCGTATTCTTTCTTTAACAGCTAAGAATGATAACCTTTTGATGTGGTCACATTATGCTGATGAACATAGAGGGGTGGTTGTTAAGTTTAAAAGTAACCCATCGATAGGCATTCCTAAAAAAGTTGACTATTTCAAAGGACATCAGTCGCTTAATAATTTTTTTAACAATATGATGGCATTGATAATTAAAAAAGAAGCTAGGTCTGGTTTTTCTGATTCCCACTCTAATGTAGCTTCAGAATTAACCGTGCGAGCTATGTTTAAATACTTTTTTATGAAAAGGGCTGAGTGGTCTTATGAAAACGAATACCGTATCGTGTACAGAAAATGTTCTGAAAGAATAGTTAATATTAACGATAACTTGGACGTGGTCAAGTTTGACGAAAAAGATATAGAGTCGGTTATTATTGGCTCTTCAGTTACTCCACATCGAGCAAAGAGGCTGAAACTCTTAATATCCCGTAGGATTCCTCATGTGAAAGTAACTAAATATCAGATAGTTGGCTGGAATCTGAAATATGACAAAGCGTTCTAGAACGATTCGTAACACAAGACATTTTTAGTCTACGTAGGGTTAAGTGTTTAAGGCGAAATGCCGAAGCATAGGTATTGTATTACCATTTAAATAGCCTTGCTATTGATTTTTCACCTGATTTTTTTGTAAATATGAACATTTTTTCTACATGTTTGATACACATAAATAGATCTAAAAACATCTTGAATTTCAAGCTCTATTTTAAAACTATCAGATAAGTTATTTTCAACATCTTTTATATCAAAGAATGGCCCATATAACCCAACAAGAAGAATTCCTGGTTCATTAGAAGCAGCTAATTCTATCATTGAATTCTTATTTAATTTTGCTCTGATAGCTGATTCAACTCTTTCTGTTGTAATTGAATCTGGATCACCAATCAAGCCCTCTTTCGATGGTATATGGGTTTTATCATCAGCTGCATACGAAGTTATGCTAATAGCCGTCTCGCGGCTAAAATGTGCATCAGTGATTTCTACCCAAGTATTTTTCCCATCTATTGTTACGAATGCATCTGGAGGATCTGGTCTATTTATAACTTCGAGAATTTTATCTTCAGTTTTAAGGTGATTTTTATATGAAGCTAGAACACTAGTTTCATGCTTATTGTTTAAATCTCTATGTGAAGTCATCGAAAACCTATAACGCCCGCTTAAGCGGAAAAATGGTTGGCTATACTTGTTTAGGAACGAAACAAACCCAACCGTTTTTGTTTCGTTTAAAACGGTCATTATTTTTCCGTCAATGAATAATAAATTTAAAATTTGCTTTAAGCGTGAAATTGAGCGAATTTATTACTGTTTGGGGGGAACTGTATAGCAAGGGACCCCAAAACAATTAGTCGTTATTTTAGAGGATATTATGTCATCTAAATCAACTATATTATAGATGTTCGCTTTCCAGCTATCATCTAGCTCCATGACGTGGACGAAAACAACAAAGTCAGCTCCGTTATTTTTATACTTATGCGCATGACCAACCAGAATCTGTCCCTCCGGATCTCCAAATTTTATAGTTTTAACTTCAATACTTTTTTCTTCGCCGTTTTGCTTGCATTCCAAATCTGATTTTTGATAAACAAGTTGGCCATCCAGAATAGATGCACGCTCCTTCCCTGCAAGCCAAGACATATCAGTAAACTCTTTAAGTGATGACAGTTCATGATAAACTGCGACTTCACCTAAAATTCCAACCATGGAGCTTTCAACTGAACTTTTGACTTGAGAACTATTTTTATTTTCGTAATACGAAAAGTCAATTTTTGCTAACTCATGTGCGAGTTCAATATCTTCGTTAGAAAAAGTGAATGTAAGCTTGTTAAAATCAGCTTCTTTTTTATTTCTAATTTTCAGTCGTATTTCTTCAATCTTTGTCACTGCGTTCTCCGTAAAACTAATGTCCTGTTAACAGGTTATCTATAATAAGTGAGGAACGAACGTTAGATGATTGTTTGCGTCCGTTTAAGCAACTTTTTTAGGCTTGATTAGTTATTAAATGAGGCAGTTCTTTAATTACCAAACCAGCTCTTGGATGTCCCATTAATTTTGCACTATTCAAAAATAATCTTGCTTCATTTATGTCACCGCCAGTTTTGATTATTATCACCCCTAAATTGAATGGGATACTAGGGTCATTATGATCTAATTCGTTTGCTTTTCTAAGTAATTCGATAGCGTCAGAATCGCGGTTTAATGCCTCTAACGCACAGCTTTGTTGATATAAATTATCAGCGATATTTGGAAACTGTTTATCTAATTTTTGAAACATAGATAATGCAGCCTCATGTCTACCACTAAAACCTAATGCCATCCCTTTTAAATTTAATAAATGAGGAGCATCAGGTGACACCTCTAAGTTGTTATCTACTTGATACAAAGCCTCGTCTATTTCACCTTTTTTAATTAATTCCATTATCTCATGCGAAAACTGTTCAATGCTTAATTTTATTACTTTATTACCGTCTTGATTTATATGCTCGGTTTCAAGTGGCATTAAAGGTGTCGTTTTCTCCAATTTATAGGGAATTCGTTCAATCTTATTGCTTCCACTTTTTATGACTATCTCATAAAGAAAAACTTCATTTGGAACATTTCTTTCAGCAAGTTTAATATAGTATTCACGACGTTCTTCTGGACATTTTAATCCGAATACAATTTCTGATAATTTACCTGGCCATGGAAATTCGCCACCAATAGGCTCGACATATCGCCATTCTTTTTCGTATGACCAACAAGTTGGTTTTGTACTGATCGCAGATCGAAATGTCTCATCGGAAAATGCTAATTGATATGAAGATGCATACATACCTCCAGACTCAGTCATACTAAAGCTCATCTGTGATTTGAAACCTTCAGGAGACATTTTCGGGATGGAATCAGAATATGATACTTGAAGGCAATATGCTGGGTCATTCAGTTTTTTTCCTTCAGTAGGAGTAAACCCAATGCAAACCCCTTTGTGATCTTCGGTATAATGTGCCCAAAGTAACTGAGTCAAAGGACAAGTAGATAAACTAAATATTCCAACATCATTTAGTTGACTATCTATATTTGAGAAAAAATTATCACAGTCTGATGGAGGGTTACCATTAAGTTTGATCATAATGTTTTTGAAATAATCATAGCTAGACTTTAGGTTTTTTTCTCTCGAAAGGTTTTCTAATACATCTTTTATTTCATTAGATGATAATCCGAAAAAAGAAGAATTCTTTTTTATAGCTCTATGTGCACTCATTACAAAGCCAGAAACTGCGGCAGACTTCATTGTAACTATCTGTTCATCTATCCAATCTTTACCAATCTCTTGGAGAGAGCATTCAAATGGATCATTTAGTGCACTTGCGGTCGAAAGATGAACTTTTCCTGTGGTGAAAATCATCTCTGTATATTGCGAGTCATTCCTATATTTATAAAACATTTATTGTTCTCCTTAATCTGAAAATTTAAAATTATCTATGATATAAAATTTGTTTAGTATGATAATTCAATGTGTCAAATTTACTTACCGTTACGGAGAGTGACTAATCGACTAAAAAATAAGATTATATTAGAGATTGATTATCTATTTTAGGTGGAAGATCGTTCTGTGACTATGCGTTTAGTATTGTCAGTTATATATTGAAATGCCTATGTTAATGATTGTAAAGGTATTATTTCATTCTTCAAGATAAGCTTGACTGTCTTTTTATAAATTGTGACGGCTTTAAGCTAAATACCAATAATACTGTATAAAATTATTCCATTGTACGGTTTTCATTAAGCCAAATATGATCAATAAATTAAAGTTTTTGAGGTTTAAATATAACAAATGTATCACGAACTGTTATGTTTAAAATGTGAATGGGTTAAAACTCTAACAAGGAAGAAAATTTGGTTGAAAACTATCGTATTAAGCCAGAATTTGACAAAGTTAGTTATAAAAAATAGATCAACTTTTAACGCAATATAGCGTTGATATATTGAAATCCACTGTTTCCAACTCTTTTGACTTATTTCGTGAAAAGTTATTGGTGTGTTGGAGTATTAATTTCCAACTCTATTGGTATAGCCTGTATCAGTAAGCTATTGATTATCTGGTATATGGGTATCCAACTCTATTGTTCGTACTCAGGTGAATTTAGCGTGTTAAAACGTTAAAGACATGAAGTGATAAGAGCGAGTCCTGCGAAAGTAGGGCTCGCTTTTTTTATGCGCGACTACAAGATGCAAGGGGGGAGTTGAAGCCTAAAACTCTACTGAGTGGAATTACAGTGTTTATTTTTTGTAATCGGTAGCCTTATCCATATATATCCAATACTACCCATCGTATGCCGTCAAAGTGCCGCCGTTATCAATTATAAATTATGGTTTTATATAATACTATTTGCTTTCGTATTGATATTTATTTCGTAAAAAATAGAATCAATTTCTCTTGCTGTAAATTCAAAAAGCAATAGAATCAAGAGCATAAATCCTATCTTAATTATGAAATTATGAAAAAATTTATTAAAGAGAATACATTAAGTATTACTAGTATTTTTATAGCTCTATGCGCATTAGTGCTTACGACATATCAATCATTTTCAACTAACTACCATAATCGAATTAGCTCTCTTCCATTAGTCCAATCCAGTATCGTGATGTTTAAAGACGGTAGAGTCGCACTTTACTTTGAAAATGCAGGTAATGGACCTGCAATTGTAACTGGGTTTGAAGTTGCTGGAGAACGAGCTGATTCAGTTAGGCAAGTTATTGATAAATTTGTTAAAGATAATGATCTTAAAGGTGATGAGTTCTCTTTACTTACGACTAAGCTATCTGCTCGTACGATTATTAAAGCTGGGGATAAATTAGAAGTTGCAACATTGCACATGAAAAATGATGAGTCTGAATCTTACCAAGCTGTAGCTTTTGCTATTAAATCGCTACCTGTTACCCTTTGTTATATCTCGTTATATCAAGATGAACTTTATGCAACAACATCTCAAAAATATGTGTTGGCTGAGTCATGTGCTTATGAGGGGGCTACAAATATATTTGGAAAATGGGTCAAATTTAAAATGCCATTTAGTTCAAAAGTAGACCAATCGCAGATCTTTGGAAATTAAGCTAGCAAGTATTATTAACGGTACATGTAGCCTTTCCATTTAGTCAGTATTAACGGACAAAACCGATGTTTCAGACTTATTTTAGCTGAAACATTGATGCCCTAATTTAGTGCAAATTATATGACTATTTTTAACCCGTTATAGCTTACTTAATATGTACAAATAAGCTCTTTAGCTGCGTTCTTAAGGAGTATGCTTTGGGTTCTGCGTGTTAGGTATAATATATGTTAAAAAAAGACCTGCTTGGTAAATTATTTGAGAGATAATATGTTGTTTAGAATGACTATGTCTAAAATGATATACTTTTAAATTTGCCTGTATTTATAATATAAATCATTTTTCTATTTCGATGCGTATATCGAAATAGCAAAGGGTGGAACTAATTTAAGGGCTGATTATGTTATATATGATGAACACAAGAAACTACAAACACGCAGAATTATTTGGTATTCCTAATGCTGTATATGATCGACACTTAAATCCAAGTGACTTCAGCTACAAAGTTCTTAAAAATAATGCAAGACCTGGTGATAATGCGATAGTAATAAAATATGCAGACGCCCTAAAACAGGAAGTGATTATTGATAAGGTGCTGATTACCAATACTTGTGTAGCTAATTATGTTGATGGAAGTCACAAGGATTGCTTGGTAGTACTTGGAGATATTCTCAGTTCTGAACAAATAACAAAGGTTGAAGCTTCACAGACTGCTGCTTACAGTAAATTCTTTGATAAGAACGGAAACTTTAAAACAGGTAAAGCGGTACAGTTTAGTGCGGAACTATAACTTGTTTGTAGTTAATATTATTGATAAATAAGGTTAAAGCTATTTAAGGGCTCTAAATGCTAAAGAAAGTCATTAATAATATTATAATTGGTGTCGTTATAATGATAGTCGGTTCACTAATATATAATCTTGTTGGAATCAGACAGTTAGGTGAGTTTGTTATATGGGCTGGTATATTTTATGGGATTTTGAGTGTTGGAATAATTTCGTTAAAGCAGTGTATTCCTTTTTTTAATAAGATTATTCTCGATAGAGAAAGTGCAAAGGCACAAGATGAGCTATTAAAATATAAAAAGCTTCTTGATGAAGGGATACTAACTCAAGACGAATTTGATGAAAAAGCTAACAATTTAAAAAAGAAATTACTGTAAATGTAGAATTGAAGTGGCGTAACTAATTTGGCCACATGCTAAGAGATCACTACCAGTTAAAGCTTAAACTTAAAAAAGCCTCCTAATTGGAGGGCAAATACATTGTTCCACTACACTACTTCAAAATTCTAAAATATTTTTTATCTCCCGTTGGGCTGGCATTATTGAAAATGCTAGTTTTATCTATCATTTATGAGCCTAATAAGTGTTGCTAATAAAATAATTCCTCCCCCTGACATTCCAAAAGATACAACTGGCCCCTGAATTTCACTTAGTAATGGCCATGTTTCTTTAACAAAAGGATGAACAACAAATTGGGCAAGGCTTGCTGCCCCCACCAAGCCAAAGATAAGGGCAAGAGAGCTATCACTCCGACTTTTAGCTTTATCTGCATTATATCTTAACTCATCAAGATGGTATCTTGCTGATTCTTTGCCTGAATTAATTAACCCTGTAGTTCCAAATATTTCCATAAGGTATGAAAGAGAATCTACGATTTCCCCTGAGCAACTACTTTGATGAATCATGCTATCTGAGCTTGCAAGAATTTTATAAGCGTAGAGCAAGTGATCGTTACTACGAGGGTTTTGAGCCCAAGTGCATGCCCTAGCAACCTTCAAGTTGTAGTATTCTATTAGCTCTGTTCTTGCTTGGTTTCCAAAAATCGTAGAGGCAGTGTTAATATCATCCCAAACATTCTCAGAACTATTTTCAGATTTCAACCACGTCCATAGCAATATAGATCTGTTGCCGTGTAGACAAAAATCGTCAAAGACCCTTAAGTCAGGGGGCAAATTAGGGTTCTTGGCCACGTTATTTGCTCGAAGGAGGATTTTTGAAATAGAATGAGAAAAACTTTTATATAATTCTTCTTTATTTTCTGGCTGGTCTTCGAAACGAAGTAATGTGATCGATGGGCGCCCCTGCCACATAAAATGACCGAGAGATGTCTTTCTTTCATTTTTTTCACTTACTAAAAGCCTACTGATGGCATTACAGTATATGGAGCGACATAGATCTACAGTAAGTTCCTCGGATTCACTATTCTCAGTCCCGACTATCTGATGTAGCGTACAGTTACCACCCCCATCACCAAAGTCAAAATAATGCCCCTCAACCTTTAGAGCTTCATCTAGAAATTTTTGGGTGTCTTGTTTACTTTTCTTTATGAGTTGTTTAATTTTCCAGTTAGTTAAATATTTACCGCCAATTGAAAATTTTTCTTCATATGCATTATTTAAAACAACTTTTGCATCAAGTTTTTGCAGCCTAGAATCTATCCATATTGACTTAAAGTAGTAATTATACATGTTTACAATGTCAGACAAAAAATGCGATTCATCTAGCCCATCCCATGTAGCATCAAGCTGAAAACTAAGTATTGCAATACCGTCAGAATAAATTTTTATAGATGTAAAAAGGGGAAGTTGATATTCCTCATTATCCAAGAGTATTGGTGGTAAACAAACACGTAAATATGGAACTTCTTCATTTTGAATTCGATTTTCATGAAATGCAATCTCACAAGAGTGCAGTAGTTCGGTAGCAACAGATTTGGGCATTTCATCACTAAACTCTAATTTCCAATTTGAATCGAAATCACGGCCTGTTCGTGAAATTACCTCAATCTTTTTGTTACCTGATTCATCAATATACATACACTTGAAATCTGAAAAGAATACTGACGTAGATACTCCTTCTTTCAGAAACCTCGATCCCGTTTGTAGTAGATCAATATTTGCTGAATCAAAACCAAGAACGTAGTTATAAAAAGCATTAGCTTGGTTAACCTTAAGTAATTTGCCTGTCACATCATTATTTATTGATTTGGGCATCATTTAGACTCGTAAGTTGATTTAAAGGCATGAAATTATGTAAATAATATCATATTGCAACTGTTGGCTAGTGAGATAATATTCACAATTAGTAGCGTAATACGATGTATTAGAAATGATGTAGACGTTTGCTTTTTCAGTCTTGACTCTACTTGCGCGTAGCGCTCAACAAGCGATTCAAGCTGCTGCGTTACTTTATCTGATGATTTTGATGCTTCATCAATGATAAGACCATAAACACTAAAACCCAACTATGTCGTAAATGTTCAATCTTTCCCTATGTGATCCCCTTATTATTAACTCATCCATTTGGTGCGCGCACTAAATAACAGAATCAATATTAATAGACGAGATCATCATCATGAGTACAGCCATGAACATTACGCCAACACTTCATCAGCTAGGGTGGAAACCTTTTTTCCAGCAACAGCTAACGTTAGAAGAACTGACTTAGTTCATGATAGGTCGTGTTATTGAACAACACCGAAGCAGTATTATCGTGATGGCAGAACAAGGCCAAGTCACGTTAACCTTATCGCCAAACAGCGTGCGATTTTGTTTTGGTGACTGGATATTGTTTGACGCGTCCTTAAGAGCTTATAGAAGCTTAGAGCGTCAATCATTGTTTGAGCGTAAGGCACCGGGTTCAAAGGTAGCAACGCAACTGATCGCCGCGAATATCGACAGTGTCATGATCGTTTGTTCGCTGAATAATGATTTCAACCTTGGCCGTATTGAGCGTTACCTTGCCATTGCCAAGGAAGCGCAGGTAGAACCTGTGATTATTTTAACCAAAGCCGATTTATGTGACGACGTTGAAGGTAAGCAAGCTGAAGTGCTGGCGCTGGATCTACTGCTTGCGGTATATTCAGTGAATGCATTAGCTAGCCAAGATATTCAACAACTTTATACCTTCTGCCAAGCAGGTAAAACGGTTGCCTTTTTAGGTTCATTTGGGGTGGGCAAATCGATCTTAGTGAATGGGCTGTTAGGCATTGAAGCACAACAGACGGGCGGCATTCGCGAGGATGATAGTAAGGGTCGCCATACGACCACCTATCGCGCCCTCAAAATGTTACCGCAAGGCGGCATGTTGATGGATACCCCTGGTATGCGCGAATTACAGCTAAGTCATTGCGAGACAGGCGTGGTGAAACCTTTAGCGAAATAACAGCTATCGCACAGCAGTGTCGTTTTGGTAATTGCTCGCATGACAGTGAACCCCATTGCGCTGTTAGAGCCGCGATTGACGATGGCAGCCTGTCATTGAGACGCCTGACTAGCTATCAAAAACTGAATCGCGAACAAGCCATGAATAGCGCGACATTAGTAGAAAAAAGATCGAAAGATAAAGCATTCGGAAAACTGATTAATAATGCGTAAAACGAGGCTAAGCGTTTTAAAAGAGGGGGCTGAGGTTAAGTGGGCTGTTAGATGTTTTAGCCGTGTATTTTACTACAGTTAAGATAGTTTCTCTTATGGCTGAATTCAGCAGTAAGTTATTCATGATTACACTCTGTTTGCATTAGTGGAACTTCATTGTAGGGACGGATTCGCACCTTATAATATAAGCGTTGAAATACTATTATTTCCAGTCAGCGACAAGGTTGTTGAGGTTTGCTACAATTGCCAGATTGTGAACAAAAAGCTGTTTATAGGAAAATAATGAGCTACGACTACTCTCAAAGTATCAATCCAAAAAAAGCACTTATATGGCGTATTGTCCACCGTGATAATTTACCTTGGATTTTCGCTAATGGTTTGCATAGTGGTAATAGCTCAACACAGTCAAAAAAATGGGTGCATATTGGTAACCCTGAGTTAACTAGCAAGCGGGCCTCGCATCCAGTACCTATAGTGCCAAACGGTTTTTTAAATGATTATGTGCCATTTTATTTCACTCCATTTTCGGTCATGCTGAAAAACATTCATGGCGGTAGAGGTGGTGTTAAACAACGCCATAATGATGAGATCGTAATCCTTGTATCGAGTGTTCACAAAATTAAAAATCTAGGGCTAGACTTTGTTTTTACAGATAGCCATGCTTATTATCGTTGGGCTACTTACTATAATGAAGTTAAAGATCTGGATAAAATAGATTGGTCTTTATTGCAGCAGCGGGATTTCAAAAGAGACGCGGATGATCCGGCCAAATTCGAGCGCTATCAAGCTGAAGCATTAGTACATGGATCTTGTCCTATTGACGCGCTTTTAGGCATTATTTGTTATTCAGAAAAAACCAAAACAGATATTGATAAATTACTGATAGAAAGAAATATGAATTTAGATGTTTATGCTAGAACGGGATGGTACTTCTAATGATTAAATATGTAGAAGGCAACTTACTCGAAGCCCCTGTTGAAGCTTTAGTTAATACGGTTAATACCGTCGGAGTCATGGGGAAAGGCATCGCGTTAATGTTTAAAGAAAGCTTTCCGAAAAACATGAAAGAATATGCGCAAGCCTGTAAAGCAAAGGATGTTGTTACAGGTAAAATGTTCGTTACTCAAACGCATGATTTTCTTGGTCCGCAGTGGATAGTTAATTTTCCAACGAAGCAACATTGGCGCTCTAAATCTAAAATGGAATGGATTGAAGATGGACTTGATGATCTTAGGCTTTTCATCACAACCAATAATGTTAAATCGATAGCTATTCCACCCTTGGGAGCTGGGCATGGTGGGTTACAGTGGGAAGATGTAAAAACACGTATAGTTAATAAATTAAGTGATTTAGAAGATGTTGAAATTCTAATATTTACACCAACCACTAAATATCAAAACGTAGTGAAAAAAGAAGGTGTGGAAACACTGACACCAGCAAGAGCTATGATCGCTGAATTA
Organism: Moritella sp. 24; assembly: GCF_018219155.1. Taxonomy (NCBI): domain Bacteria; kingdom Pseudomonadati; phylum Pseudomonadota; class Gammaproteobacteria; order Alteromonadales; family Moritellaceae; genus Moritella; species Moritella sp. 24. The sequence continues at coordinate 971,526 of NZ_CP056123.1, forward strand.
ATACGTCAGTATTGGGTTTTAGGTATGGAGTGCAGTTTATTAGAAATTCAAAAGCTTGCTTGGTTTTTACAACGCGTTATTAACTCGATGGAAATTAAGGATCCTTTAAAGTTACAATTTGAACCACATCTTTATGGACCGTATGCGAATAATTTAAGTCATTTGTTAAACGCAATCGATGGCAGTTATTTGAAATCAGATAAGCGGATCCCTGATGCTAGTCCGCTTGATGTCGTTTGCTTTGATGATTCAAAAAAAGACATACTGAGCTTATACCTTAAAACTGAAGCCCAAGCGTATTTGCCTGCACTTAAAAAAGCGACTCAAATCATTGATGGTTTTGAATCTCCATTTGGTATGGAACTGCTTTCAACAGTGGATTGGTTAATTGTTGAAGAAGGCTGTGAACCTACACTTTCAGGTATTCGACAAGGGATGAATAATTGGCCTGCTGGTAATAAATGGGCGTTACGAAAATCAAAATTATTTGATGATAGAAGTATTCTTTTTGCTTTGGAACAGTTGGCGATAAATAAGCTGTAGAAACATTAATTGGTACTTACAGAGGTAACGATGAGTAGTGTATTTGAGAGTATTCAGCAAGGTTTAATGGAAGCAATTTAATTTTCTGAAGGTAATACTGAAGCTGCCACTATACATAAATTTGATGCAGTAGACGTTAAAGAAGTACGCCATAATGTTGATATGATACCACTTTACCCCAAGATCAAAAAAGCCTCCAATCAGGAGGCTCATTTCAATTAACTACGACAGTTAACGTATTATTATGCTTGAGCTTCAGCAGTTGCTTTCGCTTTAGTTACTTTTTTAGGTGCCGTTTTTAGGTCACTAATCATTGCAGTAAGCTGATCAATTTTGCTTTCTAATTCATTTAGTTTTGAACCTTGAACACCCGTTAAACGGCTAGTGATACTTTGTGCTTTAGTTTCAATTGATCCTAATGTGATTCTTTTAGCAAAGATTGCAGACGTTTGCTCTTTTAGTTTTGGCTCAACTTGCGTACCGCGTTCAACAAGAGATTCAAAAAGTTGCGTTGCTTTATCTGATGATTTTGCAGCTTGATCAAAGATAGTGCCGTAAACACCAAAGCCAGCAGTAACAGATGTTTTTGCTGTGTTCTTTGCAACAGTGTAGATAGTTTTTGCTTGGTTAAGTAAGTTAGTCATGATAATCACTCTTCGTTAAATAATGTAGATTCAGGTTTGTTTCAGCTGAGTTAATCGTATTATTTTTATTTAGAAATATAATTCCATAGCAAACAAATAAACTCCGAATGATAAATAACAGTTCATCATTGTCGTATTGCTCTCATTAATTATGACCTTTATCGGTAGCTGTAATTGGTGATTAAAAGGCGATTTTAAAAACGATAATAGAACGGAATACTCATCATATAGGAGGAAATATGAGTAAAAATATTATTCTTTGTTTAGATGGTACATGGAACAAACCAGACGAAGATGGGCATGAGGAGAACGAAGAAACCAACGTACGAAATTTATGGGAAATCTTAGATAAAGCACAGCCAAGTCGGCAAGTGGTGTATTACGATGAAGGGGTTGGCTCGCACTGGTACAGTCGCATTATTGGTGGAATATCAGGATTAGGCTTGGCTAAAAACATAAGAGAGGCCTATTTCGAATTATGTAAACATTATGAGAGTGGCGATAAAATCTTTATTTTTGGTTTTAGTCGAGGGGCATATACCGCGCGTTCACTCGCTGGCATGATCTACAGTTGTGGCTTGTTAAAGCAAAATCAACTCACTGAAGAGTCGATTCAACATGCCTTTGATGTTTATAAAGATGCAAATAAGCTCGACAGAAAAAGGTTTAAACAAAATAATACGGCATGTCAGATCGAAGTGATTGGCGTATGGGATACTGTTGGCTCACTTGGTATTCCCATCGGTTTCTTAAAAAAACTAACAAATAAATACGTTCAATTTCATGATACAAAACTGAATAAAGATGCTTTGCATGCCTATCATGCCGTTTCAATTGATGAGCAACGATCAACCTTTAAACCCACCTTATGGGACACGAATTCAGGTACTGATGAGCAAGTGATAGAACAGGTTTGGTTTTCAGGTGTTCATGCGGATGTGGGCGGAGGGTACAAAGAAAGGCACCACTCTAATATTGCCTTTAATTGGATGATTGAAAAAATAAAACATAAAGTGGCGTTAGATACTCGCCATTATCCTTATCCTGAAGATGTATCGAGAAAAATACACGAATCATATAAATTTTATTACGGGGGAAGGGAGCGTCGGGTCGCACCAGTAACGGATATAAATACCCCAAGCGTCCATTCATCTGTACTCAAAAAATTAAAGTTAATTCAGCATTACACACCGCTCGCGTTAGTTGATCTTAACAACAGAATAGGACTCGCGCCCTATCATGCTGTAAAGTAACGCTAATACCTATCATGGCATCGGCTTGGTAGTCTTTAGTGAATAGGACTTGTTGTGTGCAGTAAATAGAGCTTGTGTCACAAGTACTTTTCAATAGGCAATAATTGTAAAAAACCGGACTTAAAACGTTCCCATTGGTCTGTCTCAGGGTCGCTGTTCCAGCTTTCTGTACCTGAGTACCAACGAATATCACCATCATCTAATTTTAAACGCCAGCTGTTATCTTCACTCATCGCCTGTTCGATATCATTCGCAAGACTTATTGCTACATCTTGGTTTTCAATAATCAAAATAGATTCTGTATTGAGGTAAGTTGAGCGTAAGTTGTAGTTAAACGACCCGATAACGGCAATCTTTCTATCAAAAACAGCCGACTTAGCATGAAGTCCGTACGCTGCAGTCGGTGCGCATTTAGATAAGTCTTTAGTCGAAACTTCACACAGACTTGTATCGGGCTTTAGCTCGAATAACTGCATGCCGTTTTCTAACATGTCTTCACGTCGCGCTGCGTAACCTGAGTGATTAGCGATTAAGTCATTAGACGCTTGTGAGTTGGTGAGTGCTTTTACCTGTACGCCTTTGCTTGTTAATGTTTGTAGCTTTGCCAATTGACGATCATCGAATATCAGATAGGCAGATTCTAATACTACTTCTTGTTTTGATTGAGTTGCCAGCTTACCGAGTGTTCTGGCTGTCACCTTGGGCTTGTTGGTATCTGCGCTATCTACTGGTACTGGATGGTCAGAAACATAACTGGCCTGAACCCAGGATAGCTTATTCATCGCATCTTTTAATAAACGGTTAGCTGTCTCACTTCCTGTTGGTAACACGGGATAATGTTTGTAGCGGGGGATCTGTACATCATCGAGTATGGTCTGTTCTACCGCGGCCTTATTTGTTGGTAAATCGCCTGTTGGTAAATCATCGTTGAGTAAGTTAACTGGGTAAGACCAGCGACTGTTCCAGTATTGGCCAAAACTGGTTTCAATATCATTAACCACCGGACCTAACGTTAGTACATCACGGTCACGAAAATTGATATGATCAGAAAGATCAAAATATTCATCGCCAATATTACGACCCCCAACAATGGATACAGCACCGTCGACGGTAAATGATTTGTTGTGCATACGACGGTTTAGGCGAGAAAAGTCATCCATAAAATTAACCCACTTTGCGAATCCGCGACGAGTGGGTATTGGATTAAATATACGTATCTCTATTTGCGGATGACGATCAAGTGTCGCGAGCAGATCCTCTCGTTCGTTAAGGTTGATATCATCAAGCATGAGGCGGACCTTAACGCCACGATCTGCCGCTGCGATCAAGCGAGTTGCGAGGTAGCTGCCTGACACATCACTGTTCCAAATGTAATACTGGATGTCGATGCTGTGCTCTGCGGTTTCAATTAATGCCAAGCGCTGGGCTAATGCATCCCAGCCGCTATCTAGCAACAGGACTCCGCTCATTTCAGCTTTCGTTTGTTCTGGTCGATGAGTATCAATTAATGTGGCCAATGAACTGGCTGGTGGTGTGATTAACTGTTCTGTCGCGTGTTTGATCTCTTCGGGAAGTGACGCACATCCTGTGAGAGCGGTGATTAAAATGAGGGGGATACTGATCCGTTGCAACACTGGCATGATGACACTTCCTTTTGTTATTTAAGTCACCATATCATTAGGGGCTATTTTCTGCTTATTTTATTTATTCAGTAATGATTAAGTGGGATTGATTAAGAAGAGTAAGACGATGAGCCGAGATACAATCAAGGGGATGTTATTTATCGGTATCATATTGACGAACAAAGCGTTGCGGCAGGGCTGCCGCAACGCGATTTACATTAGATCATTCGCATTCAAATATTCACATTAGAAGATCATGTGCGCGCAGAGCGCGATGATAGGTAGTGTCACTAAGGTACGTAGAACGAAGATTGCCATTAATTCAATAATGTTCACAGGGATCTTACTTGATAAGATAACCGAACCTGTTTCTGACATGAAAATCAATTGAGAGATAGATAATGCGGCAATCACAAATTTAGTGATGTCACTCTCGATAGTTGATGCAGCGATAATTGATGGTACGTACATATCAGTAAAACCAACGAGTACTGTTTCTGCTGCTGCTTGTGCTTCAGGTAGATTTAATAGGTTTAGAAGCGGTACAAACGGCATACCTAACCAAGTAAATAACGGTGTGTTTTCTGCAATAAGTAAACCCATTGTACCCACGGCCATGATCACAGGTAATACCCCGAACATCATGTCTAATGAATTTTGTAGGCCTTCAGCGATTGTTGATTTTACGCCTTTTACTTTACTTGCTCTTTCTAGTGCCAGTTGGTAACCATATTTAGCTGCTGACATTGATTCTGGGATAAGTTCGCTATCAAGATCGGGCTTGCTACCGTCAATATAGGTGTCTTTTTTATAGCTTAGTGGTGGCAGAAACTGAATAATCATTGCTGCGATAATGCCTGACAGACAAATTGTTGCGTAGAAAGGCACGAAATAATTTTCTAATCCAACCTGTGTTAATACGACTAACGAAAATGAAATACCAACGGGTGAGAACATAGTTGCAACAACCGCTGCTTCTCTTTCTGTGTATTTTTTTTCTTCGTATTGTTTGCTTGTTAAAATTACACCAACGGTGCCGTCACCAAGCCATGATGAAATACAGTCAATTGCTGAACGACCCGGTAAACGAAATACAGGGCGCATTACTTTACTTAACATTGTGCCTAAAAATTCGAGTAAGCCGAAGTTTAATAGTAATGGCAGTAATAAACCGGCAAAGAAGAAGGTCACAAGCAATGATGGTAATAGATCATGCAATACGAGTCCGCCAGTGTTGGCATCCCAAATGAACTCTGGGCCAACTTGATAAAGTGCTAACAGTGTGAATATGGCACCAAGTACGCGGATCACAACCCAAACTGGGGTCATAATAAATAAGCGTGTTAATAATTCAGAACGAACAATAAAGTCAGGTTTAATGGTATTAGCGAATACTGAAGCCACTGCTGAAAAGCAAATAATGGCAGTAATTAATGGATGAATTGCGTCACCTAACAGACCTTTTACGCCTGTTGCCATTAAAGCCAGTGGGAAGGTAAAGTTTCCGTTCACGCTTAATGGTGCAAGAAAGAAAAATAATCCAAATAAAGAAGGGATTAAAAACACTAATATATTTTTTCTGGTAGTACTCATTAAAGTCGCCTTGATTTTTTATTCATTAAAACTGAGTTTTTATTCTGAGTGGGCGATTTTACTTTTATATGCTAAGTAGTCAACACATAATTCTAAATGTATTGACCGTGACCATATTCTACTTTGGTTTCGTGGTTATTATTAAGCTAAAAAACTGCAGCTAGATTCTCACTTAAAAGTATTAGAATAGCGTCTAGTAAGGTGGAGAATAAAGATTTGCACCATGGCTCATACTTAATAAGACATTGATTAGGAAAATATATTCGCTTACTGCATAATAAAGTTATTTGAGAGTAGGGGTAACTCATGTTTTGGCAATCACTTTCTTTCTCGTTTTCTGTGACAGGACCTATCTGCATATTATTATTTTTGGGTTATTTTCTAAAACGTATTAAATTTATTAACGATGCTTTTGTGGATAACGCTTCCAAGCTTGTTTTTAAAGTGACCTTACCGACGCTACTGTTTTTAAGCATTATAAATTCTGATCAATCTGTCGAAATAAACTCAAGTTATATTGCCTTTGGCCTTGTCGCGAATATTGCTTTCTTCTTGTTTATCACCTTTGCCTGCAAATTATTCATTAAAGACAAACAAAACCATGGCGTTATTATTCAAGGGGGATTCCGGTCTAACACGGCGATCATAGGGCTTGCTTACGTTGCCAATGTATATGGTGATTCTGGCGTTGCTTTAGCGGCGATCTATGTTGCGTTTACTACTGTGTTGTATAATATTTTAGCCGTTATATGTTTAACATCGACACAATCAAAGCTAGGTTTGGCAGGGCTTAGAGATCTCTTGAGCTCGATTGCTAAAAATCCGTTAATTATAGGTATTCTGCTTGGTGTTCTGTTTTTAACGTTAAGCATAAAAATGCCCCCTGTATTGATTAGTACAGGACAATATTTTGCCAATATGACCTTGCCGTTAGCGTTATTATGCACGGGTGCGACACTTAATTTAGGGGAGCTACGTAGTGAAGGGGTTAATACCTGGTTTTCGAGTGTCTTTAAGTTACTGTTAGCGCCAATATTGATCACTGGTAGTGCTTATTTGTGGGGCTTTAGTCAGCTAGAAATCGGGTTATTATTTTTTATGACTGCTGCACCGACTGCCGCTGCGAGCTATGTGATGGCGCGTTCAATGGGTGGTAATGCCAATCTAGCCGCTAACATTATTGCTACGACGACTGCTGGGTCACTCATTACTTGTAGTTTAGGTATTTCAATCTTGCATCGTTTTAATTTTTTCCCATAGCAAGATAATTGGGACCATACCTTAAGATCAAAAAAGACCCCCAATAATTGGTTGTCCAACTATTGGGGGTCACTTCATTAAGGAGGCTTTTTTAATTCAACGCTGCAGTATTATGATGCTTTTGCAGGTTTCGCTTTTAGTTCACTGATAATCGCAGTAAGTTGGTCAATCTTGTCTTCTACTTCATCCAATTTTTGACTTTTAACACCAGTAAAACGACTAGTGATATTCTGCGCTTTAGCTTCAATTGATTCTAATGTGATTTTATTAGCAAGAATTGCAGATGTTTGCTCTTTTAGTTTAGGTTCAACTTGCGCACCGCGCTCAACTAAAGATTCAAAAAGTTGCGTTGCTTTATCTGATGATTTTGATGCTTCATCAATGATGGTGCTATAAACACCAAAACCAGCAGTGATTGATGTTTTTGCAGTGTCTTTTGCGACGTTGCAGATAGTTTTTGCTTGGTTTAGTAAGTTAGTCATTATAATCACTCCTAGTTAAATTATTTAGCTTAAGGTTTGTTCCAGCTGAGTTAATCATATTGATTTTATTTAGAAATATAATTCCAGAGAAAATAAATTTATCATTATAAATAGCTGTTCAGTAAAATCGTGATTAACAGACGCAAGATAGATCAAAAAAGCCACGGCTGTTAGACCGTGGCTTTGATGATTATTTATTACTTATTAGTCGTATTTTGGCTTCCACTTTCCCGTTTGAAAAAGTTTAAAAAACGCATTAAAACCACCAAGCGCTTTAATGTCTGAAATTGTAGGTACATTTGTAGCATGTCTTACTGTTGCAGAATCATAACAATGACAAAGCGAGCAATAGAATAGGGGATCGTTGCTTGTTAACTCAGGCACGCTAAGTTTGTTACAAGCATTTTTTAATATGATGTCTATTGCTGCTTTTGATTCTGAATCACTTAATTTAAAACTGAATGCTTCACTTAAATCTTCATCACTATCAACATGAGCAAAATAAATTAAGCTAAAAAATTCTGCTGTTCGTTCATCAAATAGCTTTTCACATTTACCGTTATCAATGTAATCGTTAAAGATACGCCTTACAATTTTCATATTTCCACCTTAAAAAGTTCGATTCCTTGTGATTATTTTAGGTGTTGTGTTTGATAGTCTCTTTATCCTGAATCGGTATCCGCTATCTAGTATTGTTATGATATAACATAACTCCACATATGTTTAATCATATTTAAAAATAGGTACTTCGTTATAATATTGTATCCAAATGTAACGAAGTGCAACAAGCAGCAGTTCCATCACCATTTTTGTTATTTTATATCGCTATGATGCAGGGGTTAAAACTTCTGACAGTTTTTGGTAGGTAAGTACTTTCAAGGTGATGTTTTTAATATTTATTTTTAAAGTCATTATCGCGTAAGTATATTTTATTATACGACCAAATAAAACTTTCTCACTTGTAATTACCATCCCTTTTGCGGTAGGTAAATCACTTATTATGGACTCACTCTTAATATAGCAGTTGGCCATAAATGATTGTCTAAAAGGAAATGAAATGAATACGAGAAGAACCTTGCTAGCAGCGACGATTACATCGATTCTAATGCTTTCTGGCTGTAATGATTCGAATACTGTTGATCAAACAGTTCAACTACCAACACCACCTTCAAGCGAATATAAAGACGTTATTGATCGCACGGGTAATCCCGAATATCTTCGTGATTATGATGAGTATTCTAACCTTGAATACAATGCATTTATCGATAACGGTGCATGGCATGGTCATTTACTGCCTGAAGATGCAAAAGGGTATGGTTCATTTGGTGGCATCATGCAGGTAACGCAAGAGTATGCTCATTTCATGTCAGGTCAAGAGTTTGACAAGATGGAACTTACAAATACTGTCACGGGTAAACAAATAGATCTTTCTGCTGCAAAGGCAAATATTTATAGTACACCGGGTTCTCTGGTTCAGGTGCTGACGACCGACGAATTAAGTGTTCAGATGGTACTTCGATTTGTAACAGACCGAACATCACTTGTTGAAACTAAAATCACTAACCTAACAGACGAAGATTTAAGTCTTGCAGTTGCATGGGGCGGTGAGTTAGTTCAAAAAGCGCGCTCAACTGAGGGCTATGAAACTAAATCCGTTGACGAGTATTATCCCGGATATAATCGCCAAATGTCGACCATCGATAATGGTATTAAGATTAACTTTGGTGAAATGAAAAATAACTGGGCAATTATGAATGACGGAGATGCAGAGTTCCGCATTGTACGTTCGATCAAAACAATATCTTCGGTTAATGAAACTAATTTTTCTTCAACTGGTAACCAAGCGGTATCTGCTGGCGAAACTGAAACTATTTACACTGCTTATTCTAATCTCCACAACGTTGAAGAAGTTAATAGCGAAAAACTAAAAGTAGCCAATATTCTTGCTAATCCAACGCAATATATGGATGAGTCGAAAGCGCGTTGGGCTGAATACTTAGACAAAGGCCTTACTAATCAAAATGCGACAGCCGAACAGCGACGTGTAGGTGTCAAAGCTATGATGACGCTGAATGGTAACTGGCGTTCTGCTGCAGGTGATATAACTCAGGCAACAGTAACACCATCAGTAACGGCTCGTTGGTTCTCTGGTGCCAATACGTGGCCTTGGGATACTTGGAAACAAGCTTATGCAATGGCTCATTTTAATCCAGATGTAGCAATGGATAACATTCGTTCTGTATTCCAAAATCAAATTAAATCGGATGATATTATTCGCCCACAAGACGCGGGTTATCTGCTTGATGTGCTTACTTACACCTTGCCTGAATCGCGTAATGGTGCGGGTTCTGAAAACTGGAATGAGCGTAACACTAAACCTTCGCTTGCAGCATGGTCTGTTATGGAAGTATATAACGCACTGATTACAGAGTTTGATCGCCCTCAAGATGCACAAGCGTTTATTGATGAGATGTACCCAAATCTCGTTGCTTATCATGACTGGTGGTTAACGAATCGTGACCACAATAATAATGGTGTTCCAGAATATGGTGCTGCTGTAGATCCTGCTCATAATACCGATGATGGTCATATGTATGTTCAGGTCGAAACAAAAGAAGATCTGATTGCTAAATTTGGTGCCGATAGTGTCACTAAAAATGGCGATTGGTATAAAGTTGTTGGTATGGATAACTACAACTCTATTCTTGACGATGTTGTTTATACTGATCTATCTGTTGGTGCTCAAGAAGCTGCTGGTTGGGAATCTGGCATGGATAACGCGGCTAGATTTGGCTTTATTAATGACGAACAGTTAGCCGCTTATATCGCTTCTGGCGGTAACAAAGAAGATTGGCAAGTGCGTTTTGCTGAAAACCGTTCTGCTGATGATACGCTGTTAGGGTTCTCAATGCTTCAAGAGTCTGTAGACCAAGCATCTTATATGTATTCGGATAACAAATTTCTTGCTGAAATGGCAGGACTGGTTTCACCTAGCGTTGAAGGTAAAGACCGTGCTACTGAATTCTTAACTGGTGCAACAGAGATCAAAGAGTACATAAATAAATGTATGTTTGATGAAGGCACTGGTTTCTACTACGACATTAAGATGAACGTTGAAGCTGATGGTACGACTGCTGCACCACTAGAAAATGGTTGTGCTGGATTGCCAATCGTAGAGCGTGGACGTGGACCTGAAGGGTGGGGGCCATTATTCAATGGCGCTGCCACTCAAGATAATGCCGATGCTGTGGTTGCTACGATCCTTAAAAAAGGTGAATTTGATTCATCATCTGATTTCCCTGGTGAAGGGATTTCAATGCCAACTGCGGCTCAGTCAAATCCGGCTTATGATCCAGATATCTACTGGCGTGGTCGAGTTTGGTTAGATCAGTTCTATTTTGGTGTTAAATCGATGGAATCATATGGCTATGGCCCAGATGCATTCCGTATCGCTGATGACTTATTTAATAATGCAGAGGGTATGGTTGGCAACGGGACGATTCGCGAGAACTACAACCCTGAGACTGGTGCAGTGCAAGGTGCGAGTAATTTCTCATGGAGCTCAGCTCATATGTACATGCTTTACAGAGGTTTTTTTAAATAGATAAGAGCAGTTAATAGCAATACTTGAGCCTCCTAATGAAGTGACCCCCAATAGTTGGACAACCAATTATTGGGGGTCTTTTTTATGTCCAAATATAGTCGTGAGTTAAAACTCATTATCGCGAAAGAGTGTCTAGGTGGTAAATCATCTTATACATTAGCAAATGAACTATCGATATCATCTCGACAGATTCGATATTGGACTCAAGTCTTTGCTATTCATAGCACAAATTCATTCCTACCAAATTCACATGCAAATAGTGCCAAAACAAAGCTGCAATCATTAAAATTAATGTGGACAAATGGTTGGTCGCTCACTCACACTAGTGCCGTATTAAACCTGTCTTCTCCCGGTTCGCTTTCTGTATGGCTAAAAACATATAACGAATCTGGCTTCAGAGGGCTTCAACACACCTCGATAAATAGGCCTAAAATGACACAATCTAATACAACTCAAAAACCAGATAGTGAAATGACAACAGCAGAGTTAAAGGAAGAGTTAGCCTATCTACGAGCCGAGAATGCTGTATTAAAAAAGTTGGAAGAGCTAGACCAAGCAAAGCGCCGAAAAACAAAGAAAAAGCGATAACGGTTTTAGCTCTTAAAAATAAACATGCACTAAAGCACCTTCTTCAAGCCTCAGAGTTGGCTAAAAGTGTGTTTTATTATCAAATTAAAGTAAATGAAAAACCGGATACCTATGAACGTGAACTGGCGCTTATAAGAGATATTTATCACGAACATAAAGGGCGCTACGGCTACCGTAGGATCCAGCTAACACTGAAAAGACAAGGTATTACGCTAAACCATAAAACGGTGCAAAGGTTGATGGCTCAACTGGATCTAAAGTCGACCGTTCGACCTAAAAAATACAGCTCTTATAAAGGCGGAGCTGGAACTACGGCACCGAATGTACTTGAGCGAAATTTTAATGCTACAAAGCCAGATGAAAAGTGGGCAACTGATGTAACTGAATTTAAGGTGAGAGATCAAAGAGTTTATTTATCACCAGTTATAGCTCTATTTACCAAAGAAATAGTCGCTTATAAGATAGCTAAAGATGCTCGCTTACCATTAGTTACAGATATGCTAAAAGATGCCATTAATAGCTTAGATAAGCATTCGAAGCCAATAGTGCATAGCGATCAAGGGTGGCACTATCGCCACAGGGGATATCAAAAACAACTAGCTGCTCATGGGCTAACGCAGAGCATGTCCAGAAAAGGGAACTGTTTAGACAATGCAGTAGCTGAAAACTTCTTTGGCTTATTAAAAACAGAAATGTATCATAGGCAAAAATTCAACGATGCCGATGAATTAATAAAAAAGCTCGACGAGTACATCGAGTATTACAATACGAAACGGATCAAGGTCAAATTAAAAGGCCTGACTCCGATAGAATATCGAAACCAGGCCTTACAAGCCGCTTAACTAAAATGTCCAACTTAACGGGGTCACTTCATAATTGGAGGCTTTTTTGATCTAGAGGTTAATGGATATATATTACCTTCGAACCTTTCTACTTCTCATACAAACTCTTACAGTCATAAATATATTTATCCCTATAATCGAACGTACTCATCAGGACTTAGGGAACCATGTTATGCGCTTTTTTACATTGAAAAACTTTGCGATCTTATCTATCGCTACCATTCTATATTTAACGGGATGCAGCAATACCGCCCAAGCCAACAATGTTGTTAAAACAGTCTCCAATGGTGCGCTGACTTTTGAACTTGAATTTGAAGATAAACTGCAATTAGAAAATGGCAGGGTATTAAGATGGAGTGAAGCATTACAACAACCTTATATCGATGCGGCAAACCAATGGTTAACAGCATTAGTCGGTGTTGATGGGAGAGAAGAGCACACCATACACATGAGTATCTCTGTTCATGAAATGGCATGCTGTAATGGCTTCGCTGGCCCTGATTCAGAAATTCAAATTGGTGACTACGAGATCCCAACGAGTGGTTCGCTGACGATCGGTAATCATACCTACGAACAAGGATTTGATCAGGTTGAGTTTAAAGCCAATATCCGTCATGAAATGGGACATATTCTTGGCATCGGGTCGTATACAGAAGCGTTTACCGAGTACAGTAAAGAGTACAAAGGCAATGTGCTAAAAGTGCCAAATAGCATGGCGGCGAAGCAATATAATGCGATATACGGTAACACCTATCAGTATGTGCCAATCAGTGATGATGGTGGTCACTTGTACGATTATGTACAGCAAGAAGATAAAAAACGCGTGTTAGATAACGGCCGAGTATTACCGCCATTAACTAAAGAATTTATGGCAAATGGTGTGTCGTTTGGTGCGGTGACGTTAGGGGTGTTAGATGATATTGGTTACGAAGTTTCTTATAGTGGGGCGGAGCGTTATAAGCCTTAATATGGGGCTGACAATAATAAATGCCACTCTTGTCATGAGTACAGGAGTGGCATTTATAACAGCGTATTAGAAAGTAGTAAGCTGTAGCATTTTATGCAAACGCTCTAATGCAACCGGGCTGGCTTTCATGGTAATGCGAATACCTTTTTCATGGTATTCCTCTTCAAGCACCTGCATTTTACTGTGGATCTCGCCCATTACGCCACTGGCTGTGTAGGGAATATCAAAACAGGCTGCGCACATTTTCTTTTCTAGTCGAGCCTGAATTTCTTTATGTACGAATGCAACGTCGGCTTTATCATGAGCGCTAATTTGCAATGCATCTGGGTAACGTTCAAGTAGATCTAATTGCTGCTCTTCAGTTAAACAATCGACTTTATTCAGCAGTAATACTTTGTTGTTTAAATCAATATTTAACTGATCTAATACATGGTCAACAATGGCTAACTGCGAGGTAAAGTTTTCGTCAGATGCATCTACTACGTAAAGTAATAAGTCGGCATTTTTTGCTTCTTCTAATGTCGAATGAAAAGAAGCAACTAAATCGTGGGGCAGCTTTTGAATAAAGCCCACTGTGTCTGAGATTAAAATACGCGGTTGTGTTGGCGGCTGTAACGTTCGCACTGTGGTGTCTAGGGTTGCAAACAGTTTATCTTCTACTAAGACTTCGGTGTCTGTTAAGGCGCGCATTAATGATGACTTACCGGCATTGGTATAACCAACTAGAGCTACGGTTAGTTGCTCAACACGACCACTGCTGCGGCCTTCCATTTCACGTTGTAGTTTAACGAGTTCACGTCTTAGTTCGGCAATTTGATTACGCACACGACGACGGTTAATCTCAAATACAGTTTCACTGATTGAGCGGCCTTTTTGACGTTCGCGATCGCCACTGCTTTCATCACGTAAGCGCGGTGTTAGGTAGTTTAGGCGGGCGATTTCAACTTGCAGCTTGGCGGTACGTGTACGCGCGTGTTTGCTGAAAATTTCGATAATAACGCGGGTACGGTCATAAACCTCAACCCCTAATGCTGCTTCAACATTACTTAATTGATTCGGGCTTAGTTCGCAATCGAATACCACCACGTTGGCTTGGCATTTAATATCTGTGGTTGCTAATAATTGGCTTAACTCGTCTTGGTCTAATTCAATCTGCACATCATTTTCATAAAATGTACTTTCACCTGTTAATGAGGCTAATTCTTCTAGTTTACCCGAGCCTAATACAGACAACTGTTTGGTCGATCTTTGACGTTGGGTTTTAGCGCCAACCACAGAGAAACCGAGGGTGCTAACCAAGCGGCTTAGTTCTGATAATGATTCGTCTACTTCTTGCTGACTAACACAAGGCGTGCGAATAGCGATTAATAAGGCGCGGTTAACGGAGTGTTCTGTTGTTGCGATCGACATGTTGTGCTCATTGCTTAAAGTTATATGGGGTGCATCCTACCCGTTTGTGCCTCGCTTATATATGTATTTCTAATATCTATTGTTAGTGGTGTTAGAAACCTTAATCATATGTCCGTAAGAACAAGCATTTTTATAGACTGTTGATTGATATATGAAGCGCTAAATAGCAGTGCAGCTCGATTTTCATGTATCCTTATTAACTCACTCAATTAAAGCTATTTAGTTTTTGATTTTCAAGAAGGGAAATGGATGTCTACTATCAGTTTACTCACATTATTCGGCACTATGTTGTTACTGGCTATCGTACCTGGCCCCGGTGTATTCGCTATTATCGCACGCTCGTTTTCATCGGGTTTTTCGCGTGGCGTATATATGGTCATCGGGATGCTACTCGCAGATTATGTGTTTATTATATTGGCTTTATTTGGGCTGTCGGCATTGGCTGAAATAATGGGGACTGCATTTTTTGTTATCAAATATATCAGTGCTGCTTACTTAATATGGCTTGGTTATAAATTGCTGAAGACCAAAGCGACCGCAGTTGATATAGCGACCACACAAGAATCATCATTATTGTCTAATTTGATGGCGGGTCTATTAGTGACTCTAGGTAACCCTAAAGCTATTTTGTTTTATGTGGGATTCTTCCCCGCTTTTGTCAATATTGGCGATGTTTCTTATTCTGATGTAGCGTCTATCATGTTGGCGGCGACGGTGGCCTTTGGCAGTGTGAATGTTGGTTATGCTTTTCTGGCGGTGAAAGCGAGAGGGGTATTTAAATCACCAAATGCATCAAACGTCATCAATAAGACAGCAGGTACTGTAATGGTGTCTATGGGCGCGCTAGTCGCGGTAAGATCGTAACCAATTGTGAACATAATATGTTACACGATAAATGAAAGGGCACTCAAATGTACCCTAAAATAGATGACAGACGCTGGGGTAATATGAATGTATTACTTTTCTTCCGGCGTCGGTACTAATACATAAATCATCGAAATAAGTATAAAAGTGGCAAAGGTATATGCTTTCATCTGACCATTCCATTGATTTGCCCACATCGAAAACCACTCGCCACCGATAACGGCAAAACCTAAATACCAAAGTGAAATTGCTACCGTTCCCCCGAGTAAGAAAAAGGCTTGGCCCTGTGAAAAACGTGGGTTATTAATATGCTTTGCCATTAAAACACTACCGATTAAACCCAATGTACCCGCCAGTAATTCGGCAAATATAATCACATAGTAGCTGATAAGGTGAAAGGTTGGGTTTGTAATAACGCGGTATTCAAAAGCACTCGCATCGAACCAAGGTTCCATCGCATCCATAGATAAAACATGCTGAACAAATTGATAGTTAGCGTTGAAGTTAATCAAATTATCACTGCCTACAAGTAAGCAAAAAATACTAATAGAAGTACTTAGTGTTACTTTGGAAATTCGGTGTGAGAGGGTAAGGTTTATCATGTTATTAAATTCCATTTTATGTGGCGATTGAATGAATATCTACTCAGTTAAGATTCATTTTGGTTCGGGATTCTAACGATAAAAATTAGTAAAATAGATCTATTTACCCCAGTTGCGTGCTAGTTTAGTTTTATATACTTTAAAAATGGATTATCGCGATGCACGAGGATACTTTACTAATATGACAACGAAACGATTATTCACGGCACTGGTTCTCTCCGTCTTTTTATCTGCGTGTAGTACGAAGATTGCAACTATTGAGGCATCACAACTGATTGGTGTGACGGGCTTTGACATTACGTTGAATAACGGACCCGCGGTTGGTATTGCGATAGGGGATACAGCAAAGGATTTTGTCGAGGTTAGTACCCAGAGACGCTTAATTGCAGCGGAATCAGTGATCACCGCGAGTGCCAATAATAATGCTGATATTGCTATCTCTGCGTATTGGCATGATAAGCGTTATGTGCAATCGACTGTGCACAATACTTATGTGACATTACGAATTCATGTGTTGGATAACACCAGTAAAACGGCATTCGTATCTGTGAGTGCAAGGTTGGTTAATATCGACACTGGCGAGTTCATTGCAGTAGAACAAACGCAAGTATCGATAACTGGGCAGGATTTTCTGAATCTGGTTTGGCGTTAATAAGCGGCCAAACTAAATTACGCAGGTTCTGGCCCTAAACGTAAACGCGCTTCATAGTCGTCGTAATAATCTTTATCTGCTAACAATGCAGTCAAGGTGTCGAATGTGAATGTTTCGTTGTTGATCCCATTCTCTAGACGTTGTAAACAATGGTTAATCGCTGTTTGCTCGTCTTGCTCTAAATATTCGCGGCAAAAATACAGCGGGGGTAGACCATAAGCAAATGAAGCTAATTGTGCAACGTGCATAGCATCGAGTTGTTGTGTTAATTGTACGAGAGAAGTATTAGCAATTGATTGATTATCTTGACTGGTAGTTGACATTAAAAGCGCTCATATAAGAAAGAGACAAATAGTCTACATCAAAATTATTTCTATTACTGTGGGTATTTGTCTTTAGCCCCTATTTTCCCTAATGAACGGATATTATTTATAATTATTACTTTCGAATGAAATAGACGTTGGTTATTGTTTTTTTTAACATTTTCATTGATCTCTGTTCAAATCTATCGCTGTCGATATGCTTTAATAGCGCGAAATCGTAAAGTATCGCTATAACGTGCCGATAATAGCTATGTTCTCTCCATTTTTTGATAGAAGTACAAACCATGAATTTAAAAAAACAATCTTACTTACTGGCTGGCATTATTCTGTCTGCACTTATCGCGCTCACAGCGATGGGTCTTTGGACGTTAAAATCGTCGAGCACGATAGATAACAAATCTCGTGTGACCGAAGTGTTCCAAACGACTTATAATTTCATTAATGATATGGAAAAAATGGCTGCAGAAGGAGTGATCGAAGAAAGCAAAGCAAAAGAAATTGCGATTCGTGTACTTCAAAATAATATTTATAAAGATAATGAATATGTGTACGTGGCAGACCAGAACTTGATGTTTCTTGCTGCGCCACTCGACCCGCAATTGCACGGCACTAGCTTTAATGATTTTAGAGACAGTAAAGGGCGAAGCGTTGGGCAAATTCTGAAAAATGCAGTGGATAGTCAACCAAGCCGAATCGCTAATTATACCTGGACGTTTGGATTACCTGACGGCTCTGTAGAAGAAAAACAGTCAATCGCACAACGAACAACGCGCTGGGGTTGGATCGTTGGTACTGGTATTGGTGAAAATGAAGTCAATGCGCGCTTTTGGTCAAGTGCACAATTGCAGTTTGGTGTGTGTTTCGTTATTGCGAGTCTCATTTTTGCTCTGTTGATGTTTTCGATAAAACGTATGATTGCAGTTATTGGTGGTGAACCACAAGATGTGCTATTTGCTATCCAATCCGTTGCCAAGGGGGATATTACGACGTCATTTAATGATTACGCACCACAAGACAGTATCTACGGTGCAGTGCAAAAAATGAATATGTCGTTAAGCCAACTGATCCAACATTTGAGTGAAGCAACCAATTCATTAAAAGCTGAACTGATTGAATCGGATAATCGTTCTAAAGTGATTAGCGAATTAACCGAAACACAGCGACAATCGACAGCAATGATTGCCACTGCGATGACCGAAATGGCATCGTCAGCTAATGGTGTTGCCGACTCTGCACAGGCTACCGCATTAAATACGGTAGATGCGGATAAACAAAGTGTCGATACGCATAACATCATTAATGCGACTGTGAATAATATTCAAGGACTTGCTCAGCAACTGAATACTGCAAGTACAGCTGTTGCCGCGTTAGACAATGACGTAAACAAAATTACGAAGATCTTAGAAGTGATTGGTGACATTGCAGAGCAGACTAATTTATTGGCATTGAATGCCGCTATTGAAGCTGCTCGTGCTGGTGAACAAGGACGTGGTTTTGCAGTTGTTGCTGATGAAGTGCGTAACCTTGCAGGACGAACGCAAGACAGTACTAAAGAGATCCAGCAGATGGTAACGAACCTGCAAACAGGCTCTCGTAATGCTATTTCAACCATGGATATTTGTGCCGAAACCAGTGCCAATACGGTGGGTGAATCACAACATGCGTCTGAAGCACTAGCTAAAATCGTTGTTGTGCTGGAAACCATTTCAACTATGAGTCATGAAATAGCGACAGCGTCAGCCGAGCAAAAAGAAGTGGGTGAAGACATCGCGATGCGAGTGAATATGATTGAAGAAAGTAGTTGTCAGCTATCTACAACCGTTGCTGGTGGCACTCAAAGCTCGCAAGTATTGGTTAAATTGATGGATGATCTGGTGAGAGAGCTAGATAAGTTTCAAGTAAGGTAATTATTCTAAGGGGGTGATGGCCAGACAGATGTTTGGCTGTCTCTTTTTCTCTCTCTGTCAAAACCCAGTCCAGCGTATCGGTCTCTCGTGTTTTCGTCTCGAATTTTATTGATGTATATGTTATTTTATTGACTTTGTAAGGTATGTTTAAGCGTTTAATGATGATTTTATTTATAATTAAGTAATATCTCATTATGTGAGTCATTGTATTTATTACTAAACTCAATGGTTCATGTTTTAAGTAGTGACTAACTTTGCTTTTAAATCAAAGAAATAGGTATTATATGTTAGACATTGTGATCATCGAAGATGATCAGCAATTGCGAGAAATGTTGTGTTACTTTCTTTCTGCAATTGAAGGTTATGATATCGACAGCCTTGATACCGGTGAGGGCGCTGTTGAATTTATCCTAGAAAAACAACCCAAGCTCGTACTCCTCGATATACAACTTCCACATACTTCAGGCTTAAGTGTGCTCAAGACATTAAAAGAGCAAGGATTTGCATCGCCAATCGTGATGATGACCGCAAATGATACAGAGCTAACAGAAACAAATTCATTGGTTTTAGGGGCTGACGACTATGTGACCAAGCCGATTAGAACCAAGGTATTAAGTGAACGTATTAAGCGTCAATTCGATCGCTATTTGGTTACTGAACAGCAAGATTGTGGCTTAAGCACAAATCAATTCTATTTAGACGCGCAAGAGTCGAGTTTATTTTACAATAAGCAGCAGATAAAACTGATCCCGTCTGAATTCGAATTATTAGACATTTTATCTGATGCCGAGAAACCTGTGCTTGTCTCGACATTATTCGAAAAAATTCATGGTTTTCATTACCACGAAGAAGATCGTTCAATCTACATGCGGATCTCTTCATTAAGAAAGAAACTGAGTCTTGAGTTGCCGGATATAATGCTGATTAAAAATAGACGCGCGAAAGGTTTTTACCTTGCTCATTCTATTATAAAACGATGAAAACATTTGTTGCTCAGGTATTTACCTCTGTTATGTTGGGCTATGTTGTCAGCTCTATTATTTCAGTCTTTTTCATTGAGCCAGAAAAAAAAGCATTGGAAGAGAAACTTAACCTAAGCCGTGTC
Source organism: Moritella sp. 24 (assembly GCF_018219155.1). NCBI lineage: Bacteria > Pseudomonadati > Pseudomonadota > Gammaproteobacteria > Alteromonadales > Moritellaceae > Moritella > Moritella sp. 24. Next base: position 991,787 of record NZ_CP056123.1, read on the forward strand.
GAAATGGTGATTAATGGTTTTGTTAATCATGACAATCATACCCATAGCGATGCCGTTGTGTGGGAATTTCAATGTAATGCCGATACTGATTATGTTGACCATTACCCGCAAGATAACCTGCATTCAATTACTCGCAGTTATGATGATGTAAAGTTTATTCGTGCGACGTTTAATAGTGACGCTTACGCCAATGACGACATTGTGAATGAGCTAAAGACAATTGACTTAATTGATGATGCAATTCAAGTGCTATGCACGTTAATCATTTTGTTGATGTCACTTCGTGCTTGGAGTAATGGCATCATGTCATTGCGTGAACTATCGGAGAGTTACGCTGAAGGTAAGTTTAAGAGTCGGGTGAACGAAGTTGGGCCAGAGTCAATTCGAAATCTGATTCGTAATCAACATAAAATGGCAAGTACGATTGATGAACTTGTGACGAAGCAAAAAATGCTTTACGCCACACTTCCTCATGATATTAGAACGCCTTTGGCTGCTATTCAGTTAACGAGCGATATATTAGTTTCGCACCAAGGGAATAATGATTTTCTGTTAGAGCGTTTAGACGCGCAAGTATGTAGCTTAAATACCTTGTGTGAAAGCAGTCTTCATCTGTTTAAGTTACTCAATAAAGAAGTACTTTTAGCTAAAGATGCAATTAATTTTGCTGATGTGTTGAACCTGACTATTTCAACATTTGGCAGTCGAAAACAATTCAATACTTTTAATTGTAATCAAATAATTCACAGTGATGCGAAGCTACTTCGTGTGCTGTTTCTTAATCTTTTGTCTAATGCTGAGCGGTATGCAAATGACACGATTACGATTTCATTTACGTCTTATCCCCATCAAGATGTCGTGAGAGTGAAGGATGACGGGAAGGGGTTTTCAGCACAAATAATATCGGCATTTAACGACGGTGATATCGCTAATATTCTCAGTAAAGATGGATTTGGAATCGGCTTAGTGTTGATTTTTGAATTGACTAAATTATTAGATGGAAGAGTGATTCTTGATAATCATCGCGATGGTGGTCAGGTGACGATTGTGATGAATCGTTAGCTCGTTTCCCTCTATTCACAATCGCATTGCAGGTAGAGGGAAACGCTGAACTTGTCTAACTTGATCGTTCTGCCAATTGTTTGATCGTTTCTGATAATTCAGGAATTGATTTATGAGCACGCATATTTATTTTATATCGGCCGTTAACAACGATGGTGGGTATTTGCATGATATGAGCTTGTGCTGTTAGTTTTTCGGCACGTACCAGTTGTACCCTTACCTGAGCCTGTTGCTCTGCAGTGAGTTGATTGATCGGTGTTAACTGATAGCGATGGAACAGACTGGTTAAAGTGCTCCCTGCAACGGATGCATCTGCTTGAACGAGTAAGAATAGCGCACTCACAAAGTCGTGAGGCAATGATTTTACTTGAATCGCAGCTGAGTAGTAGAGGGTTGCCGCTGCGCGTGTCACATCATTAAATACAACGTGAGTTTGATAGATAGGTTGCTTACTCTGCTCGCTGATAGTGGGTAATATTGTACTTAACTTCCAGCAAGGTCGACACGTTAAAGAAAAAAACTTCTCTACACCAAGACTCTCCTGAGTAAAGCAATCTTCTACCTTATCGTAATGTTTACCTTTCTGTGGTGCAGCATACGCACCCACTGCCTGACATAATATCAACACGGTCAATATTGATTTTATTATTACATATACTCGTTTCATAATTTCCTCTGGTGCGTTCATTGTAGCTAGAACGCTAGAGTGTAAGTAACCATTTATAACCAGTCTTTAAGAGAGTGTAAGCTTACTTTTTTATTCAAAAGGCTTAAATTATCACGATACAGGGAGCTTCCTGTACCGTGAATAATGACGTTACGCCTGCTTTAGCTGGGAAAATAAGAGCAACTAGTGGTTATTACGATGATACACCTACGCTTTGTTATCTTGCGGGTTTCTAGTGCTATATATTAAGATACAGCCAGCGAATAAAACGAGGTCTTTTATAATAAATTGACCGCTGCTGGTGAGTAAGGGGAATCCATGACTTAGCTCATAAGCGGGTAGGCTGATGATGAATGTTTGCGTCGCGAGGAAAGTTGAGCCACCGATGAATAACCCGAATGTATTTGCGCTGTTATACTTTAATCCTAAAATAAGTCCAAATACAGCCAGTAATTCAACGACACCAATAAAATAAGAACCATGAAGTACACTAAAAACGGCGTATATCCAGCTGAAGAATGGGCTTGTCGACATAAGTCGCTCAATACCGTTTGCTTCGATTTGAGTGAACTTCATCCCACCAATCCACAGCATCACTAAGATGATCCCCAACCATACAATATGTAGTGACCATTGCTTTAATCGCAGGTGGCCTGCGTAATGGGATGCAATATACGCACTGACACCTGCGATAGCTAAATATTTAATTAGACCTTGGCCTGCTCCAATGGCTGGAAAGCCGCCTAAGCTATCGATCCAAACAGGATGGGTTAATAACATCAGCATAGGTGTTAAGGCTAATAGCGCATAAATATAAAGAACGTGGGAGCTAAATCTTTGTGTTGGAAAGATGAGTGTAGCGACAACCGTTAACTGTAAAATACCTAACAGAGCTGATAACCAAGGCCATTCAGGAAAACCAATGACCGATAGTTGAGTGATGAAGTAACTGGTATCCGCATCAGTAAAGCGATTTAATGCAGTCGTCAGTAAAAATATACCTAATAGCATTCTTGAAATAGCTAAGGCATGTGTTGATCTGATGTTTAACATATTAGTCTCCAAGTCATATCACCTGTAAAGGTTTAAAGTGAGTAGTATCACTGAAAACTTTAAAGCTTCTCCTTTCTGGAATGTCAAACAACGTTAAGGGTTTATATCTTATTTAATGAACCAACGTGAATTATCATCACGCCACGCTATAACGGCATTAATAAAGTCTCTTAACTTCTGTGGATAGAACCTTTGTTGTTCACACTGGACTTCATACTACTAATGATATTTAGATTATTTACGACGAGATAAATTGGAATAGACTTATTTTTATTTCGATAAATATGGAAATAAATTTGACTTAATCTCTCTCAAAGATTATATTTCGAATATTCCAGAAATATAGAGATATTAATTATGTTCAACATTACACATGAAATGGTGATGGATACCTTAGGTATGTTTGGTTTCTTAGCCGCCGAATTAACAGTACTTTTTTTATTAATTAGTTACGCTGTGGGTGTACTACAAGAGTATATTCCGCCAGCTAAGATCCAACGTATTTTGAGTGGTAAAAACGGTAAGGGTTATATCATTGCTGGTTTGTTAGGGGCGATTACACCGTTCTGTTCATGCTCAACGATTCCTTTTTTAAAAGGGCTATTACGTGCAAAAGCTGGGTTTGGCACCATGATGGTGTTCTTGTTTGCAAGCCCATTATTAAACCCGATCATCATAGGATTATTTGCGGTGACGTTTGGCGTGAAAGTGACCGTGTTCTATTTTGTTATCGCCATGAGTGTATCCGTGATAGCGGGTTACACGTTAGAGAAATTGGGATTTGAGAAATACGTAAAACCACAAGCCTATATTGCACCAGAAACAGCATCGAGTGGTTGTGGTAGTACATGTGGAAGCAAGCCTGCACCGGTCAGTAAATGGAAACGTATTTGGCGTAGTACATGGACTGACTTCACAAAAGTATTACCTTATTTAATTGGTGGTATCGCGTTAGGTTCTATGATTTATGGCTTTATGCCTACAGAATTTGTGGCTCGTATTGCCAGTGAAGATAATCCGTTTGCTATACCGGTAGCCGCTGTTATTGGCATTCCTCTTTATATTCGTGCAGAAGCGGTTATTCCGTTAAGCGCAGCATTAGCAGCAAAAGGTATGAGTCTAGGTGCGGTAATGGCGTTGATTATAGGGAGTGCTGGCGCGAGTTTAACAGAAGTAATATTGCTTAAGTCTATCTTCAAAAACCAAATGATCGCTGCGTTCTTATTTGTAATCTTGGGTATGGCTGTTGGCGCTGGTTTCCTTTATCAGTTTATTTTTTAAGTTTGCGTTAATTTAACTCTTTTTTAATTAATCTTTTTTAATTAACTCTGTGTAACTAAGTATTTTATGGGGCATACTGGAGAAAAATTTTAATTGAGAGAAAAGATGGACTTAATTGCGTCTAAAAGGAGTGGTGGTTTTACACTTATTGAGCTAGTGATCACGATTATTGTTCTGGGTGTACTTGCTGCCACAGCGATCCCACAGTTTATTAATTTAAAGGGGGATGCTAAAAAATCAGCGGTAGAAAATTTTCACGGTAGCCTTCAGGAAACCGTGAGATTGCTGCATATGAAAGCGCAAATTGAGAATATACTCGGTGATGATGTCACGATCACCACGGATTATGGTGATTATCAATTCTACCGCGGGTATCCTGAAACAAGAAGTGAAGCGACAAGTCCAAGTGCCTACTTTATTGAAACTTTTTTAGCGTTAGGCATACCTGATTTAGATATTAGAACAAGTACATCAAGAATTGCGACTTATGCCAATGTGAGTGTTTATGAAGACAATGACTTCTCGCGTATTGGTTATGGGACTGGCAATTTACTAAGTGATCTGTGCTATGCAGAATACAACCACACAAGTTCAACGCAAACATTTACTGTGAAAACGGATGGCTGCTAATTTTTGATTCAACGGATAGTCATTGCAAGCAATCGGGGTCGTTAACGACTTAGCCCCCTGATTGCTTACATTGTTAGAAATGAAAGGTTATGCAGTGAAAGGGTATGCGTGAAATAGTCACCTAAGATGAATTACTTTTTCTCTAGTTCGGCTGTGCATTAAGTCTATTATTCGACATATTGATTGGTGGCGTGATGATCGCTGTTCTACCTGCCAGCATAGCGAAACTTGCCCATATAATACTGATACCAGCGGTGATAATTAAGGGTATATTCCAGCTGCCAGTTGCTTCATGTAATGAACCAAAAAGAAGTGGGCCACTGGCCGCGAATAGATAGCCCATACACTGTGCCATACCCGATAAAGCTGCGGCTTGGTGAGCATTGTGTGTACGTAACCCCACAAAAGACAAGCCTAGAATAAAGCCACCACCACAGCTGAAACCTAATAAGCCCACCCAGAGTACTGCGTATTGTGGCAACGTGAGAAGACCTGTAATCCCCACGAGTGCAAGCAGTGTCATGGCTAAACTCAAACCGCGTTTATCTTTCATTTTCCCCATTAGCGGTATTAAAATAATCGCGGGTGCCGCAGAAGCAAGTTGTAAGATCCCGTGGATGTAACCAGCTTGATGATTTGAGTAGCCGTTATCAACCAAGATACTCGGTAACCAGGCGATGAATGAATACATGATAAAAGAATTAAGAGCGAGAAAACCTGTAACTTGCCAAGCTGTGATTGAACGCCATAAATAACTATGGCTGTCTATTTCAGCGGTATCGGCGGTTGGCTTTGTATGACGTTTCATTTGTGGTAACCAAACCAGCATGGTGATTATCGGCAGTACTATTGTCCCCGCGAGTGCAAACGCCCAATTTGGTATCACTAGCACGTTAAACGTGTCGGCCGCATTAAGTAGCGGAATTGTCGTGCTTGCGCTAATTGTTGCGCCGATCCCCATGATTAATACATAAATAGCCGTCAACGTAGGCACTTTTTTTGGAAAATCACGTTTTAGCAAGCTAGGTAGAAGTACGTTGCCAATCGCAATGCCGACACCAATGATACAGGTACCTAAAAACAAGGTGACAGTTGAGCCAGCTGAGCGAATAACAATACCACTGGTGATAGCAACAAGTGCTAGCATTAATGATGGTTCGAGTCCTATTTTTCGTGCTAATCCTGATGATAGCGGTGAAAAAAGAGCAAATGCCAGTAAAGGTAAGGTAGTGAGCATGCCAGCCTGAGTGGCTGATAAAGCAAGATCGTGAGAGATAAATTCTAAAATAGGTCCGATACCAGTGATTGGTCCTCGTAAGTTACTGGCGATGAGTAAAATACTCATAATGACCAGTACGGGGTGCACGATATTTGGTTTGTTGTTATGTGGCATATTTGTGTCCTCTTGAAGCAATTCCTCATATTACCCATATCGAACAATTCTGAATTTATGTATATTGACATTTTATTGCTAAAAACAGCCATATGATGGAATTAGACAACGACACTACGCATTTTGATTCAGACAGATATATTGAAAAGGTAAATGCACTGCGAACAACGGGGCTTGAAAGGGATCATGAAATGCCTGTGCATCAGCATGTAAAGTGCCAGCTCGTTATGCCTCTCAGTGGCTACGTTCGCTGTACTATTGCTGATGCAATATGGATGGTGCCTGCGAATTGTGCCGTGTGGATCCCGAGTCAAGTGCCACACAGCAATCACATTTCTATTTGTGATGATGTGTGTATGTTATTTGTTGATCCAAGCGTATTGGGGATCCCTGATAAAATAAGTACTTTGTCTGTGTCGCCTTTATTACGTGAGTTAATTATTAGCTTGGCGAGTAAAAACCAACACTATGCATCTGATGAAAGTGCTGTCAGATTAGCGCAAGTATTGATTGATGAACTTATTTGTATGCCTAAAGAACACTTCGATTTTCCGATACCTGTAGAGCCAAGGCTTAATAAAATAGCCAATCAGTTATTAGATAACCCTGCCGATCGTAAAACAGTGGGGGAGTGGGCGTCGTTACTTGCAATGAGTGAAAGAACATTTTCTCGACTCGTGAAGCAAGAAACTGGAATGACGTTTGGCCGTTGGCGTGGACAACTGCATTTAGTGATGGCATTACAAAAATTGTCATCGAACGAATCGGTGCAACGTGTATCAGAAGATTTAGGGTATGAGTCTGTGAGTGCGTTTATTACGTTTTTTAAGAAGACATTAGGCCGTCCCCCGAAGCAATATATGAAGCAGTCGCGAGATTAAGTGGGTGCTCACTCTTATGAGCACCCTCGTTTAACCTTTATTTTTAAAAGACTAAATTAATCGTTAATGGCACTATTTTTTAAAGACTAAGTTAACCGTTAATGGCACTTTGTCAGACAGTGCTAAACCACCTACGGTTGCAGCTAGATTAGCAATATTTTCGGCTGGAATGCCAAAATCACTGGCTTGAACAATAACGGGTGTATGCGAACTCACTGTTATTGCATTTTTTGTTTTAGTCACAATAACCGGGAAGTTAAATGTTTTTGAGTTACCATGAAAAGACACGGCCGCAGGTACGGTTACTTTTGTAATATCCTGTTTTAATCCTGACAAATCAAACTGTCCTGTAATGTTGACAGTTGGGTAATATGCGGCATTAAAGAATAATCCACTAACTCGATCATCCCTGATTGATACACCTGTATTAATGTTACCCACAGGTACTGATACATTAAATTTACCACTGCTATCGAGATTACCCGTTAGTCCATTAATTGCTGCAGGTTCTACCACAAATTGTTTTTTGATAGTGGCGAAACTGACAGATGAAAATTCAGACGCAACAGTAAAAGTGTCTGCGGCAAACGATTGAAATGAGAGCAGTACCAGCGATAAAAATATTTTAGTTTTCATGTTTATTTTCCTTAATTAACGTTGTTTAAAACTTAAAGTTGTATCCGGGTTGCACAATGAAGGGGGCTCTGAAGTTATCAGCCATGAAATAATAGATTTCCTGTTCTTCATCGTTGACTATCTTGTAGCAATTCCATCCACTACCAAAATCGGAACAATATTTATTCGCTTCGACTTTCCATTGGCCTTCTGATGGTAGTTCATCCCCCTCAGCTTGCCATAGTGTGAGCCCTGATTTTGAAAAATATTGTACGGTCTTTTTTTTGTGGTGAACGCCGACAAGTGTATTTCCATTGACTAACTGCTTGATTTCAGCTGTCTTTAATTCTACTTCTGCTGCTGTAACCGTGAATACTGATACCGAGAAAATAATGCTAATTATTGGTAAAACTTTCATATAAAACCCCTTGTAACTCAATGGTTAATTTGTTTTATCAATAATATCGCGCTTAATTAAATTGTATTCCTCACGTGTTTATCACATATTTATTACGATTTTAGAATAAGGGATATTTTCATGACTGACCATGACTAATTTAAAGCCTGATTGCTGTTGGCAGCTTTGTTTTATCCATTAAGTTACCATGACTGTCGAGTAATTTTTTTAATTTGGGGGTGATGATGTTTTCACAAAATGGTCGTTGTGGGTCACTGTCGTAATAATTTTGAATGGATTCGTCAGACAGTTTGAATTGATTAAATTGATAAGCGCGGGTGATAAGCGGTGTATCGAAGTCTTGTTGCAATAAGGCTAGGTTATGTTTTATTTCAGTTGTTTGATATGGGTCCATCGCATAAACGGCACTGCGATACTTGTCTCGCATCGTATGGTTTTTGGTACTGCTGTGGGTGTGTAAATGAATAGAAATGAGACTTTTTAAGCTGATCACTTCGGGCATATAAGTCACAATAATACCTTCTGAAAACCAATCTTGCTCGCCAACAGAAGATAACCAGCCTTGTTCTACTTTTGTTACACCGCGGAGGGATAAAAAGATTGCCTCTGTACACCAGTAACATGTACCACTTAGGCCAATTTTTTTAACTGTGTTATCCATTTTTATTCCTTAATTAACATTTTCCATATGACAAACTTGCGGCTATCAGATACGAAGTAACGCCAAAGTCAGTTTAATTATGGACTATAGAAATGTGAGCTAATGAAGTTTAGTTAAATTATTTTTTGTTATTCACGCTATGATGGTCTGCTAACTATCAGGCATGGCGATTATCTTTTGAATAACTACAAATTATTACCTGCGCTCATTTCGATATTACAAACTCGTAATTTGACTGAATCGGCACGACAATTAAATGTGACTCAGTCGGCGATGAGTAAAACGTTACAGCAAATTCGTACGGCATTCCACGACAAAATAGTGATCAGAGAGGCTAATCAATTTGTACTCACGCATAAGGGCGAAGAGCTAAAATTACAATTACCGACATTGATGCAGACGCTGGATAATTTATATTTACCAAACACAATGGATGCTAATTTGTGCCGCCGTCAGTTCACCCTTGCCTCAAGTGATTATGTTGCGCAAGCTATCTTACCGTCTATCTGTTGGGACTTAGCGAATCATGCACCCAATGCCAGTATTGAGTATCAACTATGGCATAAAGATAACTTAACAGAGTTAGCGGATATGCCGTTAGACCTTGTGAGTACCATTACTGATATGGTGCCTGAAAACCTGCATGGAAAAAGTATTGGTGAAGATAAGTTGGTGGTAGTGTGTCGAGACTCGCATCCATTATATCAACGGAAACGAGATTCAAATACATTGTCGTTGGTCGATTATGTTAACGCGAAACATATATTAATCAGTGGCGGTGGTGATAAAGACAGCCCTGTTGATCATGCGTTGACTGTACTTGGTAAAAAGCGTCAGGTATTTGCTTCTGTGCCATTTTTTCAGTCTGCGATTGAGTTGCTATTAAAAACAGATACCTTGTTAACGACACCATTACACATAGCTGCGGACTTTGCGCAAACACATGATTTACAGATAATGACTTTGCCTGTTGATATCAAACCACAACAATATTATTTATTGTGGCATGCAAAACACCATCATGATCCAGAGCATACGTGGTTTCGAGAGTGCTGTTACCCTTTTCTTAAAAACCATCTCGCGCGAACTAAAGAATTTGGTATGAAATTACTTCATGCCGATAAGTAGATAATACAATTTTAATTCATACTTAATTTCTATTAAGATTAACGCCATTGATTAAGTGGAAGAAAACATAAAGTAGGAAGTGGGTATGGAATTAACAGCGTGGGTATCTTTGGCATTAATTTGTGTCATGGGGGCGATGACGCCGGGGCCAAGTCTCGCGGTGGTATTAAAGCATACCATTGCTGGTGGACGTGTTAATGGCGTGGCAGCAAGTATTGCGCATGGTTTAGGGATTGGAGTTTATGCCACGTTAACAGTGCTCGGTTTGGCGATTGTAATCCAACAAACACCGTGGTTATTTAATGTTATTAAGTATGCGGGTGTAGCGATGTTATTACGCTTGGCTTACAAGGCGCTAACGTCAAAACCTGCATTAGATAATGTGGATCAGCAACAAGAGATTGTGACCTTAAAAGACAGTATCGTACAAGGCTTTATGGTTGCTTTTCTGAATCCTAAATTAGCGATTTTCTTTTTGGCGTTATTCGGCCAATTTGTCGAAGCGGATGCCTCTTGGCAACAAAACCTGATCATGGTGGGAACAGTACTTAGTATTGATACCTTGTGGTATTGCCTTATCGCTGTGGTGTTATCGCAGTCGATGATGTTGGATAAGCTAAGACAGAATGTACATATGATTGATAAAGTAACTGGGGTAGTATTGTTAGCTGTTGCAGCGCGTGTCGCGATGTAGCGTTCTAATAAAAATACCAATAATTAAAAATACAAAAGCACCACTTTTCCTGCCGAGAACAATAGAGGTGGTGCTTCTGAAACACGTCAAAATATAACGCGTATAAGAATAATTATACTGTTAGCGTGATTTTACCTACCGCTTTACCTGAACCTAAATGATCGTGTGCTTGCGCTACTTCCCAGATAGAGTAGTTGCTTTCATCAATGATTGGCGTGATCTTACCTGCATCTACTAGTTCAGCAATCTCCGTTAAAATACGGCCGTGTGACTCGTGGTTAATGCCGTGACATAGTGGAATTAGCATTAATACACTGTGGAAAGACAAGCTTTTTAGCGCCACTTGTAGCACGTTTTCAATAGGTAGAATTGTTGCAACGTGACCGTTATATTTTGCTGCTTCAAATGATTTTTGAATGTTGTCGCCAGCCACAGTATCAAAAATTTTATCAAAACCAGTACCGCCCGTGTGTGCTTGTACATAATCAGCCACGGTTTCTGTTGTGAAATCGACTAAGTTATCTGCACCAACTGTTTTTGCTAGTTCAACGTTTGCAGGTGAGTGAGTTGATGTCACTGTTGCGCCTAATGCTTTTGCAAGTTGTACTGCAATGTGACCAACGCCGCCTGTCGCACCGTGAATCAGAACATTATCACCTGCTTGTACATTCATTTTTTGTACAAGCGCTTCGTATGATGTGATAGCGACAAGTGGTAATGCAGCCGCTTGCTTCATTGTTAGCGTTTTAGGTTTTTGCGCCATTAAACGAGCATCAACTAACATGAATTCAGCTAATGCACCGTCAACACCATTAATACCGCCAGCCATGCCGTAAACTTCGTCACCTACATTAAAGTTTGTTATGTCTTCACTTACTTCAACAACGATACCAGCTACATCACCGTGTAATACTTCTGGTAAATTTGCAGACCAAGGTAGTTCAATTGAGCGTAACATTGTATCAAGTGGGTTAACGCTTGTTGCTTTTACTTCAACAATCATGTGGCCTGATTTTAATGTTGGTTTTGCTTTTTCTACTAATTGAAAAACGTCGCTTGAACCGATTTCTTTGATGATCATTGCTTTCATGATTGATGCCTTTTTATAGAATTGTTTGGAACTTGCTTAACAAGATGGCGCTATTCTATGTTTTGTTTTATTCGCTAACAATAACCTGAAAGGCAAACCACTTTTGCTTTTTAGACAACGCGGTTGGGTAAATCGTTGTGCTTAAGTTTCATTAATCGTTTTAATATATGCAAAAATATCATTTACATCACTCGCTGATAGTGAGCCTTTAAACGCAGGCATAATACCATCTTGGCCGTTATCGCCTTCTAATACAGAGTTAATTAATTCAAGCTTCAAGCCAAGTGGATTGGTCAATTCAGTGTAAATATTATCAGGGCTGACGAGTAGGCTGTTGGCGATAATACCATCTCCTTCGCCTTTATCTCCGTGGCAGGATTGGCAATTTAAGTTGAATTTAGCTTGACCGTTAGTGAGATTTGGTTCGCCATATTGGTTATCGGTATAAAGTTTAAAGGCAAAAAATACAGATAATGACAGTGTGATTAAAGCAATTGAATACAGTGCGAATTTTTTCATATTATATCCTTTATTATCGTTACTCGTATAACGTATTTATATGACATTAGCTGTATAAAAAATGTAAAAATCTATTGTTATTTATCTTTAATTAATCGATGTTTTGTCGGACTCACGCTTACGTTATTAAGTGCGTAATAGGACACTCATTTCAGTTATTTTTCATTTTAGCTGAATGATATTACTTAAAAAACATACGCAATATTGTACTATAAAATAATACTTCAATAGGATGAGTGAAAAGATGCCTAAAATCAGCAAGGAGAAAGCTGACTTTAAAATTGTAGATGCCTTTAATGGACTAGAAATTGTTGATGCTGATTATCAAGAACAGTCATTTTCAAAACATGTGCATGAGGGTTATACAATAGGCGTGATTAATAAAGGTGCGCAACGCTTTTATCGCAGTGGTAATACGCATATTGCAGATGAAAACTCGATGATTTTAGTGAATGCGGACGATGTGCATAACGGGGAGTCTGCGACGGAAGGTGGCTGGCGATACCGTGCAATGTATCCGCATCCTGAACACTTTGAGCGTATTACACAGGATCTCTATGGCGGTAAATCACACGCCCCTTATTTTACCAATGCTGTTATTAATGATCTGCAGCTATCTAATCAGTTAAGATTGCTCTTTGAGCAAATCGACAATAACGCGTCGAAGTTACTGGTTGAAACGATTTTATATAGCATTATGATGAATATGACTCTTCGTCATTCATCAATGAAGAATACCCCCCGCTGATCTGTCAGGTAGTCGGCAAAGATTACAACTCGTTAAAGAGTATCTTGATGCGTATCCGGAAGAAGATGTGTCGCTGACCACGCTAGCGACGATGTCTGGACTCAGTCAATTTCATTTTATTCGTCAATTTAAAAGGTTGTTTCATCTTGCGCCGCACAGCTATCAGATTCAAGTAAGACTCAAGAAGGCAAAGGCCTTGTTACTGTTAGGCATTAAGCCTGTTCAAGTCGCAACCGATTGTGGCTTTCACGATCAAAGCCATTTAAATCGACATTTTAAAAAGTCGATGGGCACCTCTCCAAGTAAGTTCCAAAAACAAGCAATTTTGTACAAGCTACTTTAGTATTTTAACTTTAAGCTACTTCTCTATAGTGAAGGAGCTTACTTATGTTAAATGAAACGGATGTTGTTTATCGCCCTATGACAAACAATGTAAAAACAATCAATCAGGCTATGATCGACATTATGCCGCTGGCCCTCGCCACAATTCCTTGGGGTATATTGTGTGGCTCGTTATCCATTAAAATTGGACTGAGTACAATGCAAGCCCAACTCATGTCGTTATTGGTTTTTGCTGGCGCTGCGCAATTGACTAGTATCACGATCATGGGCGCTGCTGGTTCTATTACATCGATTTTTTCATCGACGTTGGTGATCAGCTCACGCCACCTTTTATATTCAGCGGTATTTAGAGAGCATGTGAGAAAGCGGTCTTTTTTATCTCGAAGTGGCATGGCTTTTTTTCTAACGGATGAAATGTTTGCTGTTACGAGTGCCTACATCGAGAAAAATAAAACCTTCTCTGCGTTATATTCAATGAGTGCTGGTATGACGTTTTACGTTATTTGGAATCTATCTACATTTGCTGGGATTGTTGCGGGGCAATACATACCTAATTTGGAAAGTTTAGGTTTAGAATTTGCGATAGCAGCGACGTTTATCGCAATCGTGATCCCTTTAATAAAAGAGTTAGCGATATTAATATCCGTACTTGTGAGTGGCTTAAGTGCGTTAATCTTATCTATGTATACTCCCGATTATGCGCTTATCTTTGCTACGCTACTTGGCATGCTGGCTGGTTATTTTACCCCTGTAAAGGAGTCTGATAATGGATGATTTTTGGCTCGTGTTAGGTGTGATGACATGTATTACATTCTCATGTCGGTATTTGTTTTTATCTCGTGCTGTTTCGTTTGAATTAAGCCCGAAAATAAAGCGAGCGTTAAGTTTTACAGCACCTGCGGTATTAACGGCAATGTGGGTTCCTATTGTGTTTCTAGGACATAAAAGCAGTGACATTGCTTTGTTAAGTAGTCCCTTTTTATATGCAGGATTATTGACGGTATTTTTAAGTTTAAAGATTAAAAATACTTTAGCCGTCGTTTGTATTGGCATGTGCGCTTTTGTCGTGCTTCGATTGACGTTATAAACGTATAATTCACATAGTATAAAATTAGCGATAAGGAATTAGATGAAAGTTATCAGTCAACGTTTAAGTATGCGTCAAATAACAGAGCAAGATTGGCCGTTATTTTTGCGCTTACACACAGAGTTACGTGTGATTGAAAAATGTTTTGATCAACCAAGTCGTGATGACATTCGAGCTAAATTTGAATCCCGTTTACCTAAGTGGTCGGTGACATCCGGTGCTTGGTTGTGCTTGGTTATTACTGATGTTGAGACAAATACAGCTGTGGGTATTACTGGGATTGAATATGATGGCAGAACGGCTGAAGTAGGGTATTTATTTTTACCTGAATATTTCGGTCAAGGTTATGCGAGTGAATCATTAAGTGCAGTTATCGCTTGGGCGAGTCATACGTATTTTATTACGCATTATCAAGGTATTGTGACCGAGGGTAATATCGCCTCAGAGCGGGTACTTGAAAAATGTGGTTTTGTATTTAATCACCGGATAGCGGATGCGTATAGTATAGGGGGGACGTTGTATGCTGATCGCATTTACACACTGAATACAGGTTCACTCGATTAATGTGACGCTGTATTCAGATGTTGCATATATTTAAGCAGCTTGCTTGCTATCTATCGTAGTATCCATGAGCCATGGCGCTAAATTTTCTGCCATTTCGATTTCTGTATCATCTAACCATTGGTATCTTTTGGTGTACATTTTTCGTTTCGTTTTCTTTAACGTTAATGGATCTTTTCGTGGTGTAAATACAGGTAAACCAAAAAAATACGGGGTGAGTTTCGTTGCTTCAAATTCATCCCATAACCCATCATAATCAAAGGTCACTGCATTTCGTTTCGAGCCGATATAACGCAGAGCTTGATAGATATGCCCTTTATTCGAAATCGATTTAACTTCACTAATACCTAAAATACGAGACAGCATTAATGCCATTTCAACCAATAATGATTTTGTGCGTAAACCGTGTAATGATTTGGTGAGTTCTTTAATTAATGCGTGACGGTTTTCGATTGAATCTCTCGGGCCTTGTAACATACCGATATGCATTGTTTTGGTATGTGTTCCAGATATATTGCATGCTAATGAATAGACACTTTGGCCTTTATCATTTACTAACCGAATACCAAGGCTACCTTCACGGCTTGCGCCTTGATATAACTGAATTCGAAATGTCTGTTCGCTTAAACTCTCGAAGCTTAAAATTGTCACGCCTTTAGATGAAATAACCGCATGAGCGTGTACACCAAAAGTGTCGTCAATAAACTGAAAGTGTTCAACTAAGTGCTTAACGCGCTCTTTACTCGACCAGTTTACACAAAGGTATGGTTTTAACGGTTTTTCTAGAATGCATGGATTATTCTTTAATACGGGCTTTAAATTTTCATTAGCAAAGAGAGATGTCATTGCGTTTATCGCGTTACTATTCGTTGCAGCCCAAACATAGAATCTTACTTTCTTTTTTATTTTTTTCATCCCTTTTACATCAGGATAGGTTTGGTTTGCGAGTGCTGAGATATTTATAGTAGACATCGGTCTTTTATTCCTAGTGAAGCAGGTATTAAGCGTGTTAATTGAGCGGTACTATATTGTAAATATAATCACAGTACTGTCCGGTCAGTGACAATCAGGTATTTGATGACGAAGGTACCGTGGCAATAAAATACTTTATAGCTAGCGTTTGATTATACGTTTTAATTAAAAATGGTAGAGAGAAGGCTTGTAAGACTTTGTAAGTCGTTTAGAGGAACCAATCGCAAAATAGGTGTCGTTAAGCAATTGGCTCCTGCTAGTTAGATACAAATACCTTTCATTAAGATTTTATTGTTCCAACTTAAAAAACCGTGGTCTGTTGAATATTGAGTACTGACCGCGCTCAATTCACCATCGCATTGCGAAATGAGTAATTGACGTGCTTCATCAACATAATTTGTATTAGCCGCGAAGCCTAAAATAACGTGTTGCTTGGTGCTTGCTTCGACATAACGATAGCTACTATTGACTGGTATCGTTTGATTAAATCCAGCGTTGCTTACCATGTGGATGCTACTGGTACAGCCATTTAGTAGCAGCAAGCCTGACAGTAATGCGAATGTTTTAATTTGATTTTTCATCACAATTTACCTTGAGGTAGGTCGCAATACCCACTCACAATGATCTCGCGTTTAAAGACCAAGAGATAACTTGTGGTTTGGTGCTTCGTGAATACACCACTAATTTTACCGTCAACACACTGTGCTTTTAAGCTCTCTACCGCTTTGTCGGCAAAGTCATTTTGAGTCGTGAAATTCAGGAATACCCAGTCATGTGCATTCGCTTCAACAAGCTGGCCTTTATCTTTTGGTATTTGTGTCATTGATACTGTGTTTAAACCAACACAGCCACTGAGTGTGAGTACGATAAGTAGCAAACAAAATTTACGGATCATGATTAATTCCTTACATTATACAATCAGCATCGATACGAATAATTTCACCACTGGCAATGGCATAATCATTGGCTTCTCGAACGCTTCTAATTGCCGTTATTCTGCCAGAGCGGCATTGGGCGTGAAGTTGGTTTAGTACATCTTGGGCGTAGGTATCATTAAATACCGGATTGCCTGTTCTAGGGCCCATATTCATGAGTGCCCAGATCGTTCTTAGTGCTTCGACTTCATCACTGCCAGAACCATTGGTTACGATTGCGTCGGTGACAGCGAGCGCTGTGTCTACATTGACCGTATTTTCAGATACCTTGACTGAAATCGGTGTTAGCTTCCCCTGGCTTTGGTCTATATCTCCGATCTGGATATGATCCATCCGGGCACAGGCCGAGAGCAGTAGTATGGGGGTAAGCAACAAATACTTTTTCATTGTGAGTTTCCCATCGGTCACATTAATGCATTACATGCAACGATTTGATGTTGATATATGCAGTTGTTAGTTCTATTTATATAGGGCGTAGGTAAACAGCCTGGCGGTCTTTAGGGGTAAGTTTGTGTATGCATTTGTCAACAAATCTAACTGTGTAGTTTTTTAACTCATCCGAAAAACAGATGGAAGCTAACTTTTAACCTTCATCTTTTACGATAGAATAGACGGCATAATCAATATAAATAAAAGCATGATGACGTGGAGAACGACAAATGAGAACAAGATTAGACCGTATTAGACACGCAGTTTTATTTGAAATCATTGGCTTGATCGCAATTATGGGAGTATTAAGTCAATTAGGTTTTGAGTTGGGTCATGTCGGTGCAATGGGTGTGTTGTTCTCGGTTGTGGCGACGGGTTGGAATTATGTTTATAACATTGGCTTTGATAAGTACATGCTGAGCAAATTAGGTACGCTGACTAAAACAACCTTTGTTCGTATTGTTCACAGTATTGGCTTTGAAGGTGGTTTATTGTTTTTAACTATCCCATTTATGGCATGGTTCTTAGACTTAAGTTTATGGGATGCATTTGTGCTTGATATCGGCATGGTTGTTTTCTATCTGTTTTATGCATACATTTATAATTTGGCGTATGACAGAGTGTTCCCAATACCAATGACGCTCGATAAATAACGTCATCGAATGAACAAAGTGGTGGCCCGCTATTCATTACTTTGTTTTTCTTCATTTGGTTTATCTTGATATACTGTCGTTATTCTATTTTCACCTCTAAGAGTTACCATGACAGCGCCTACCACAATGACTTTTTTCGGCCGCTTTGAAGCTGATATTTGTTCTGGAAAAAAGACGATCACTATCCGTGATGATGCAGAAAAAGACTATGTACCCGGTACAACCGTCACTGTCTCTACATTTGAAGATGGCCGTGAATTTTGCCAATTAACCATCCTTTCTGTTAAGCCAATTTTATTTGCTGATTTAACTGATTTTCATGCCGAGCAAGAAAACATGACGTTAACTGTACTTAAAGCGGTGATCCAAGATATTTATCCTGGTATCGAACAGTTATACGTCGTGTCTTATAAGCTCGTTGGTCAGCCATAAATGCGCCTTGATAAATTTGTTTGTAAAAGTACTGAGTTAACTCGAGTTGAAGCAACTGCTATGATAAACGGTGGTTGTGTTGCGGTGAATGACGACGTTATTTGCGATGTGGCCACACAGGTGCATGAAAACAATCATATCAGTTTAAATGGCGTTACGCTGACAGCAAGAGCGTCCCGTTATATCCTCATGCATAAACCCGCTGATACCATTTGCTCTAATATCGATGAAGCTTATCCGTCATTATTTAATTATATCGATGTTGCGAATGCATCCGAATTACATGTAGCAGGACGCTTAGATGCCGATACGACTGGACTCGTATTAGTCACGGATGATGGGCGTTGGTCATTTAATATTATAACCCCAACGAAACATTGTCAGAAAGTTTACCGTGTGGGCTTATCTCGCCCTGTTGCGGATGATGTCGCTGCTAAGTTTGCCCATGGCGTTCAACTACAAGGTGAGCAACAATTAACACGATCTGCAATTTTAACTGTTGTATCACCGAAAGAAGTATTACTGACGATTACCGAAGGTAAGTTTCATCAAGTAAAGCGTATGTTTTCGGCGGTAGGAAATAGAGTGGTGAGTTTACACCGTGAAAAAATTGGCGCGATACAATTGGATGTCGAAGTCGGGCAGTGGCGTTATTTAACCGATGATGAAGTGAATTCGTTTGTTATTAGTTAAATAACGCCTAGCGAGTATAACCGTATTGAAACGCCCCCTCTAATGTATTGCCATACTTTTAAAGGGGGGCTGTATATTATTAGTGTATTTCACCTGCAATAGTTAAACTACTTGGTATTGATTCTGGTATCTCTCGATAAAAATTATCTGTGTCTAAGGTTCGTAAGAATAATTCAATGTCCGCAAAATCCTCATCTTCAAGGTTAACTTGCAGATCTTCTCTGTCTTCATAAACCGCAATCGCATGGCGTAGCGATGGCGATGAACCATTGTGCATATACGGTGCTGTTTTTGTGATGTTACGTAATGATGGTGTTCTTACCGCGGTTAACCCAATTAATATAGGTTGGGTTTCATGAATAAGGTTATCTGATAGCATGGGACCGGAGTGACAACGGGCACAGCCACCATTGATAAATTTGTTCAGTCCTGTTATTTCATTATTTGTCAAAGCATTGGTATCACCACGGATAAAGTCATCGAAACGGGTATCGCTAGTAATAACGCGACGTTGGAATGTTGCTAGCGCCTTGGCTAAATTGTCAGTGGTTACCGAATCGATCGGTGCAAATGTGACTGGATCAAGAGTAATAAAAGCAGCATCAAATAAATCAACATATTCAGGTATATCTTTCAGGCGTTCTACAATTGCTTTTAAATATTCTTTATCATCTTCAATCTCCGGTAGTGCATCTCCACGCATTTCAATAGGATTAACAATTGGTCCTACAGCTTGTTGCTCTAAAGTATCTGCACGTAGATCCCAGAAGTAACCACCAGAAACAAAGTCATCGCCGATCATATCGGTTTCGAGTCCTAAACCAGTAAAAGCAACATTCATAATCGTGGGTGAATGAATCGGGGTTATGTTACCTCGGTTTTGGTCATCACGATCAGGACCCAAACCGACACCACCGGCACCAATAGAAAAAGGACGAGCATCCGCCCAACCTAAGTCTGGATGATGGCACGTTGCACACGCTACATCTTGCTCGCCAGATAAAATTGGATCGAAGAATAATAGTTCTCCGAGGGCTTCTTTGTCTTCACTATAAGGATTATTTGCTGGGTAGATGGGCTCGTTAGGTAAAGCTGAAAAAAAGTCGGAATAAGGTTGAGTAGGTGTTGAACCTAATTCGTTTGCATCTTCACAACCCGTGATAAATACGGCAAATATTAAAGGTAATAGGATTCTCATTACTAGCGCCTTATATGATTAATTATCAAATAATTTAAACATTGAGGCTGTGAAAAAAAGGTATAAAAAATAGGTTTGTGAATGGCGTTTCTCTGGTGGCAATGAAGCAATTTTAGCTGGTAATATCAAGGTAGGGTACTGATATTTTAGTCTATTATTAGGGGCTAATTCCCCTGAATTTAAGCATTGTAATCAGTTCAAAAAAGCGGTTTTTTCTAATCAGATTAACTTGATTTTAGAGCCTGTTAGCATGGGACTTGGTTTCACCGTATTACCTGCTCATGCTGTTGCGGCTTTCCCGTCGCTTGAGAAAGTTAAGATCCATTACCTTGAAATACCAGTGACTGAAACCTTGTATCTTGGTGTACATCTTAATAAATCGATGCCGAGTCGTGTTAACACTGTGATAGTGGCCGCGAAGCAATGTTTACTGTAATAAACGTATGTTAAATCGCACGTTGATTATTTAAAGATCGATATAATACATTGTTTGTTATTGCAAATGAGATGTATTACTATTGGTGGTCGTTATTATTAGGGTGTTATATGTTTACTTTTTCTCAGTTACCTTCTCCGTCAGCAAGTGTATTCAAAAATTATAAGCGCAGTTTGATGAGTGTCCTGCTTGCTTCCGCACTTGCGGGGTGTGCGGCTTCTCCATCCTTAGATGACATTAATAAATCAAGTGTTTCACAGGAAGTGACTACTTACTTTAATTATAATTTACAGTCTCCTTCTGGTCAGGATATTAATTTAAAACGCTTTGTTGCAGACATTCAAGATGCCGATGTTGTGCTGGTGGGTGAATGGCATACGCATACGGGTATTCATCGTTTTCAAACTGAACTATTACAAAGCATGATTGCAGCGAATGATAATGTAACCTTGTCGATGGAGCAGTTTACCCGTGATAAACAAGCGATTGTGAATGCTTACTTAGCGAGTGAAATAGGGGAAGGCACATTAATTAAACAAGGTAATGCATGGCCAAACTATACCAGTGACTATCGCCCGTTAGTGGAACTAGCGAAGACTAACAAGATTGATATTATTGCCGCTAATGCCCCTAAAAATATCATTCGCTGTATCGCTAAAGAAGGTATTGGTTATGTTGATAAATTACCGACTGATGAACGCCTGTGGTTAGCAGAAAATATTAATACCCAAGCATCACCGTACAAAACGCATTTTATGGCGTCGATGCATCATGGTGATGAAAGTCAAAATGAGAATAAATTTGCTTCGCAAGTGACGTGGGATGAAACCATGGCTGAGAGTATTGTTAACTATTTAGCGGATAATCCGAATAAACAAGTGATGCATATCGCCGGTAAATTCCATACCGAGAATGGTTTGGGAACGGCGGCGAGTATCCTTGCTCGCGCACCTGAATTAAAAGTGGTTATTGTCACGCCCGTGGATGTGAATAGTGCGCTTATTGGTAACAGTGCGCTTATTGGTAACAAGGAAACAACAAACGATTATCGATTACAGGTAATTACGCCACCCAAGCAGTTCGTGAAAGAAGCTAACATGATGGCGTCATTTAAAGACTTATCTAAACGTAATGACAAGTTAGTTTGTATTGAATAATAGGGTAAGGCACCTTAAATCTTGTTTGATTCAAGGTGCTTAAATCGTGATGACAGTCATTTTAGTAAGCGATACTGAAGTAAGCGTTTTTTATTACTGACACTAAATATAAAATTATCGCTCGAATGATCAAATGTCCCTAATCCTCCATAGTGACCACTCGATGAACAATTAAATACAGTCAAAAATATTTTATAAATATTGATGTCCGTATTTGGAATATTGATATCTCCTTCATATTCACAACCATTGTTATCGGAACCACTTATAAGCCCGGTATTATCAATAGTCATTGATCCGCCTATATCCAGTATGAAGTATGTACCCTTTAATTGTGCGAGAGTGGCGTTATTATTGGATGTAGTTGAAGCGGATAAGAGCATCTTATCTCCATCGTTGTCAGCGTCAGCAATGGTGAGTATAAAGCTTGTTTCTGTAAACCAGCCAAAAACATTAACTTCGCGGAGTGTATCGATATGGCTATCGTAAAGACGACCGAGTCCCGTTATGTGCATAACCGTATCGGCAGATCCAATATCAAGGTCGTTATCAATTGGTTCAGAATCGGAGATTAAAAAATTAATCTCCATTTGTGTATTACTGCTTGATAATATAGAAGTAATATCATTATTTGATAATACATGGGCAGTATTACCCCAAGTTAATATCATTACCTCTTCTTTCGCAAATATCCCATTAAATACTCCACTAGGTATTTGCTTATTTGAGTTTTCATCGTTCCCGCAAGAAATCAGTACTGCCACTAATACAGAGATAATTAGGCTATATATTATTTTAATCATCATGTTAAACCTCCATGAAGGACTAACAAAATTCAATGATAGGCACAATAAAACACCGTACCTATTTAACATTAGCACTTTTACATTAGAGGCGAATAAAATAAGAAAAATATATTGCTCACGGCCAGTTAATGCGTTGTATTTAGCGCTTGCTTAATAAATTTAGCCATGTGATCAATTGTTGTTTGTATATGTGTTGCATGTTTAAAACCACTTTTTACTCTTGGTTTTAAATCATGATCACCATCTGCTAGCCAGAGCCATTCAATAACATCTGGCAAGCCATAACTGGCGACTTCTTCTTTTGTGCCAAGCTTGTCGCGATCACCTTGAGCAATAAAAACAGCTTGTTTAATCAGTGGAAAATGCTCGGTACGTAGCGATTCAGGTTTATTAGCGGGATGGAAAGGAAAACCCAAACACGCGATACCTTTTATTTTCGAGTTCACGGTGATCTCATCAGTCGTTGGATCGGATGCCACTAAACTTGCCATGCGCCCACCCATCGACTTACCGCCAATGACCATAGGCTGATCAATACTGGCGATCAACTGTTGGAATTGAGCTATTAACTTAGGTGCACGTTCTGGTGGTCGGCGAGTACCGTTATCAATACGCTGTTGCATGTAAGGAAAATTGAAACGTGCGACACGAATACCTTGTTGCGCAAGCCCTTTAGCAATGGCTTCCATAAAATCAGATGTTGCAGGCGCACCAGCACCGTGAGCAAATACGAATAATGGGCCATCAACTGGGCCGTTATAAATGAGTTCCATAATTATCCTATGCCGTGAATAGTATTGATGCGAGATGACGCATTAAAAGCGCATTATACGCGATTGCTTATGGAACCGTTATTAGATCATCAGATTAGCTTAATAGACGATTAAAATAATAAGTGCTAGTGTTATTAAGCTTGAACTAATGCTAACAATAAAAGGCGGTTGCAATGGAAATGTATGATTCAGTTAATGTATTTGGCGAGAGGTTGGAATTGTGTGGTGAAGACCCTATCACCGGTTTTTATCGTGACGGCGCCTGCAATACCTGCAGTCAAGATATTGGCTCACATACGGTGTGTATTGAAGCCTCGGCCGAATTTTTAGAATACTCGCGTTTTAAAGGTAATGATTTATCAACACCTGTACCGGACTCTGATTTTAAAGGTTTACGAGCGGGCGATCGTTGGTGTTTATGTGCAGTACGTTGGTTGCAGGCGTTAGAAGATAATATGGCACCCAGAGTATATTTAAAAAGAACCCATATCCGTGCATTAGATATCGTGCCAATGGAATTACTAAAACGCTATGCAATGGATTTGAGCTAGCGGATTAATGATGAGCCTGATTGGCATCTATATATGTTTCTGCTAATATCGAAATATATGTTGTAAGGTGGGTTAAATAAATGGATATTGATATTATTGCTAAAGCACTAAAAGAGCTTGGGCATCCAACACGATTAACTATTTTTAAAAGTATTATCCGCGCCGGTTATCAAGGCATTGCGGTTGGTGGTCTACAAGAGCAATTATCCATTCCAGGATCGACATTATCGCATCACATTTCTAGTTTGGCATCGGCAGGGTTGCTTTCTCAACGCCGTGAAGGACGCACCTTATACTGCGTAGCTGAATACGACAAATTACAATCTGTGATTGGTTTTTTACAAGACGAATGCTGTATTGATGAAGTGAAAAGTAATTCTTGTAAGGAAAGCAGTTGTAACTAAAAGTACTACAACTACAACTACAACTACATCTTAATCTTTACTTTGTAATATCGTTTTGCACCACCTGTTCTGAGTGGTGCCTTTTTAGTACCTGTCTTTTGTGTCAATTATACTTCCATGAAACCAGAAATATAATTGACAGTTAAAATCTATTAATCTATATTTCTAGTTTTATGGAATTAAAAGCCATTAGTTAACGCTCGTTAATCGATTGAACGCTTATACAGCGTGCTTAACATTATTTTAGATAGGGTCGGTAGTATGAAAAATGTAGAAATAGCAGTTACTGATAGTGTCGAATGGGCATTGGCGCATTCACTCATATTCAAAAAAAGTAATGCCAGTAGTTTGCATTGTCCGTTCACATTAACGCCCTGCAACATTGATAAGGACCGATTTGAGAACTTGCAACTGGCGGCTGGATTATTTGGTAAATTATTACATGCTATTTCTAAAAATGATGCTTTTATTCAACAAGCCATTGAGCCCATTGCTGATACTGATCCTTTATTTTCGGCCTTATTAAAGTTACATAATAAGTTATCGCAAACGCAATCCCGTAGAGCAACACCTTTACTGATCATGAGAACTGATTTTATGGATGATCAGCAGTTAGGACCTAAGCTGATCGAATTTAATGGTATTGCTGCAGGCATGGGGCCTTTTGGTCAACGAGCATCTGAATTACATACTTACATTGCCGCACAGCATGCGAATTTATTTCATAGTTATATTGATAGTTATGATTTACAGCGCCAATCTGATACGCCAATACAGCCTGAATTTATTAACAATGAGGCGATAGAACAACTCGCTGATGGCATTGCTAAATCTGCATTCATGGTTAAACAAAAGCACAAGGATGCAGGTAAACCGACGTTTGTCATGGTGGTACAAGCGAATGAAGATAATGTTTATGACCAGCATTTATTGGAATATGCGCTACATGCAAAAGGTATTCGGACATTAAGAAAAACATTTACCGAGCTGCACAGTCAATTGTCGACTGGCGATAATCACCGTTTGTTATTAAATGGCGAGGCTGTTGATGTGGTGTACCTGCGTGCGGGTTATCAACAGTGTGATTATTATGATAAAACCATTATAGAAAAATATTGTTGCAGAACATTGATGTCAGTACGCCTGATGCTGGAACAGCATGATATTGCGATGAATGCGACAATCGCTCAGCAGTTAGCATCAAGTAAACGAGTTCAGATGTTATTATCTAATCTTTCTGCGCAAGCGCTAGTTCAATTTGGGTTAACTGAGCAAGAAGCATTAACCATAAAACCATTTTTTGGTGAGATGTTGCCACTACATGCGGATTCTATCGACCATTTAATGGCAACAGGACTTGATAATTGGGTGCTGAAGAATCAGGGTGAGGGCGGTGGGCATTGCGTGTTTGGTGAAGATATCGTGACTAAACTGAGAACTCTTGATGAACTTGAATATGAGTCTTGGTCATTAATGCGCAAAATAGTACCCTTGCCGCGAACGAATCCCTCAATGATTATCCGACATGGTGAAGCAAGCATGATTGGCGATATTATCAGTGAAATTGGTATTTTTACTATCAATATCGACGATGTAGCGATTGATAATAGTTTGTCCGGCTATTTGGTTCGAAGTAAGCCTGCTAACGTGATGGAAGGCGGGGTGCATAGCGGGCAAGGCGCTGTGGATTCATTGATTTATCGTTAATATTGATCACAAAATGGATCAAGTCAGGGATTAAACCGCGCGTAATGTTGAGCATCACGCGTGGTTTATATTTTTGACTAAATCATTCTTTTTAAAATACGCCTACCCATCATTTCGTGCTTTATTAATGCGCCTAAGTGACACACGATTAATGCAACTAATAATCGGCAGGTATACAAATGTAGCGTTTCAAAAAAATGAATATTGCTTGGTTGTTGCAGTAATTGTGGAATTATAAATAACTGAAATACATTTACATCATGATCCATCATCAATACACCGCTTACTAAAACTAATGAAACCAATACATAGAGTAGAGTATGTCCGGCGTGAGCTAGTTTGACTTCTAATGCTGACATTGCGGGATGTGCTTGGGGGATGCCTTGTTTTATTCGGTAGTAAATACGCCAACAAAACAGCGGAATAAACAGGGTGGTTATCGACACATTGAAACTTAAAATGCGGGATTTTATATTACTTTCTAGTTCGAAGTAGGCGATGTACAACCCCGATATACTTGCCCATAAGATAACAAGTGCAGATACCCAATGAAGGTATTTTGCGGTGGTATCAAATTGAATGATTACTTTGCTCATATGCTTTCCTATATCGCAGAGATGAAAAAACAGCGTAAATATGATTTACGCTGTTTGATTTAAACTGAGCTTTTTCCAGCGGTGGCTAATATGTGGCTGTTAGCAAGGACCAACTAATACCCAACCTGAATACTGTGTATCAGGTGTTCTACCTACATCAGTCCAGCGCTCTGCACGGTAAACATTCCCTTGGTAAGATACTTCTTCACCCGGTTTGTATTGTTTGCTGATATCAACTTCTTGGATATCTTGGCAATCACCCGGGACTTCAGCATCGACGATATTGAAACTATTTGATTCTTGCAGTGATAGGTTAGCGTCATCATTTGAGTTGGCAATTGAAACCAATTTAAATGTGCCCGCTGTCGCATTGTGGAGTGCTATTGTAAAGTGCCCAACCGTGTCATTTATATTTTTAGATTCAGATGCGATAGCTTTATTATTGGCGTCAAAGATGGTGTTAGTGACATTTAAATTACCAACAGCTTCAATGCTAAAGGTCACATCAACCGTATTGTTATTAAGTACGTATTCATCTTCTAAGCCTAAAACGGTAATGCTATCGTCAACAGGGATATCACCTTTAATGATGTCAATTTCAACAGAGCTAAGGCTTGAGTCTGTTTTCAGGTAGACAGGGTTATTGCCGTAAATTGGGGTGAATTCATCTTTATTGTTTTTTGTTCCGGCTTGCGCATTGCTTTGCGTTGCATTAATCGCTGTGGCGAGGTTGTACGACCAAGTATTCTTTTTACCGTTCGCTAAAGAGCCAATTTCAATACTTGTTTCACTTGTGAATGAGCCTGTCGATGAATCAAAGAAGCGAGCTTTCACTTTATCGCCAACGATTAAATCTTCTTTT
Source organism: Moritella sp. 24 (assembly GCF_018219155.1). Classification (NCBI taxonomy): domain Bacteria; kingdom Pseudomonadati; phylum Pseudomonadota; class Gammaproteobacteria; order Alteromonadales; family Moritellaceae; genus Moritella; species Moritella sp. 24. The sequence goes on from NZ_CP056123.1 coordinate 1,019,221, forward strand.
GGCGCGATGGTGGTACTTTGCTGCCAAACATCCGGTAGTGGCGGTGGCGTTACACCGTCTTCAAACTCGACATCGATGACATTGTAAAACGCGTTTGCAGTATCGTCGATGGTCCATACCGACAGGATAACTTGATAGCCACTGCGCTCTGGAACATGACAGGTGTGTGCGTTACCTAAATTCTTTGGTGGTTGCTGACCATTCATATCAATAACACAGAACGGATTTTCTAAATCAAAAGATGCACGGGTTAATGGCGCATTTTGATCCCAGTCTGGCTTAGTGATGTAATAAACATAATCCGTGGTTTTATGATTGGCAGTACTGAACCAGTGAAAGTCATTTGAACCCGCCTGGATTTTGGTTTTATACCATTTGTTTGATGATTGCAGGTCAAGCACATCAAATGAACCGCCTTTTTGTGCTGATGCGATCTTACCATCAACAGGGCCAGCAGCTGGAAAGCCTTTTGGTGCTTCTAAACTTTGTCTATCGTATGACGCACTCGCACAATCATTCTTAGAACCATTGTCTGAATGACATAAATTAACGCGTGAAGGGAACTCTCCTGCTATATATCCGTGTGCGGTGGCAACCGAAGGGATGAAAGCGGCTGATACAGCCAAGGCACTGAGTGACGTTAATATTACTTTTTTCATATCATAAACTCCATGTTCATTTAATTTAAGCATGCTGACATAGAGCTGTGAGTGCCCCATTGCTGCTTAGTTAGCATAACTAGATGTCACATCTACCACCAGAGTAATGCTTTATGAGCGTTTATGAAAATGTGCCTAGTCGTGCCAGCAATACACATATACTGGCAATGTAGGCATTTATTAAAATAAAATTAAAACTATTACTGTGGAATTAGTGTCTACATAAACATATATTTCAAAATATAATAATTAGTTGTGTTTTTATTTTAAACTTAGTGTTTAATGACGTTATTCAAGAGCAATGATAAGGGCGTAGATATAATGTGGATGTGGAAATGGGATATAAAAAATACGCTTATCAGAAAACAGTAATAATGAAGGTATTCTCAAGTTTTTTAAGAAAGATACGATCAGAGCATTGTCTTTCGCAAGAAGGTCTACGGGCTTTATTAGCGGAACGAAGTCACTCTTTTGATAGCTTAGATACGATATCAATCAGTCGTTGGGAACGCGGTATTAACACTCCATCCTTAACTAAGCAGTCTGAAATTGCGGAAGTGTTTGGTGAGGACCTGTTTAATATTTATAGTTCAGATGCGAGTTTTGTAGAAGAAAGTGTGTATTCTATTCAGCTTTCGAGCAGCGGGAAAAGTGATAAAGCAGCGCACCCTTATTATAACTATGAACAATACCATACTAAGTCGATGCTATCTGACCACGCTAATTTTTCATCTATGTTAAAGCTCTGCTTAATGTATGAAGGTAATCCGCGTTTATTTCCTGCACATCAAGAAATAGCCTCAACTACATCATTAAAACCGCTCAATTTAGTCTCGGCTTTTTGCAGTTTTAGTCAATTAGTGGGGCATTGCTTATTTTGTAAGGTAAATACAAAAGCATTATTTGAATTTATGAATTGCAGTATCGACATTATGGAATTATTGAATGTCGCGAAGCAAGATCGTGCGAACGTACTGGTTGTGCTTTCTTCCTTTGGTGTCTCGCCGCAAATTGATAATCATATGATGTCTGTTTATCTGAATCAGTTAGCGATGGATAAAACGATTGAATATCTGAGTTTTAGTACGTGTGATAGCAAATTGAAACAGAAATTAATGCAAATGAAGATCCCTATGTTTAAAGTAAAACCAATTGAACACCAGTCTAAAACCATTCAAAACTACTCGTTTATTATGAGTCGTTCTGAAGTGATGGCAAACCGAAATATGCTTATGCTTTCTGTTATACCAACAATAAATATTAAACCGATGAATAGCGGTATAACGGAGTCGTGATGAATATTTTAATTATTGATGATCAAGTGTTTATCCGAGAGGCAATTAAAGCCGATCTTGCTGCAAGTATCTTAGTGAATGACTTCCAGACGTTTGAAGCTGAAGATGCTAATCAAGGTATTGACGCTATTGTTGCTATTGAAGGCCATGTTGATTTACTGATCCTAGATTTAAAAATGGATAACAGTGACGGGATGGAAGTCATTAATTTCTTATCTGAACATGCCCATTATGCCACTATTCCGCTTGCTGTGATTAGCTCTGCTGATAAGCGTACGTTGGGTTTAGTGAGCAGTATTGCCAGTAGTTTGAAGCTAAATCTTGTTGGCGTGTTTGAAAAACCGATTCATGTGGACTTCATATTAGCGGAAGCGACTCGTTTACAGAATCAACATCGTAATGCGACAGAAGTAAAAGCGCTAGCAAGCGTGTCGGATAATGATATTACCCAACTGCTGGCTGATGATCATATTTTACTTTGTTTTCAGCCTCAAGTGGATATGAAGAGTAAAGGCATTAGCGGCTTTGAAGTGCTCGCGAGAATGTACGACGAAAATGGTTATATTTACCCCGATACGTTTTTGCCTTTGCTTGATAAAGCGGGATTAAATGTTGATTTCACCAAGCTCATTATTGCTAAAGCATTTAAGTTTTGGGCGAGTGAAGAGATGTTATCACCTTATACATTATCCATTAATGTTACCGCCGAAGACTTAATTAGCGAGAGTTTGATTGACTACATTATTAGTCTTAAGCAAGCGCATTCTCATATTAAACTCACCTTAGAGTTAACCGAATCTCAAGCAATAATTAATGAAGCCAGTGCCTTAAATTCCATTGCGCGGTTGATTATTAATGATATCGGTATTTCACTGGATGATTTTGGTAAAAGTTATTCAACTTACGAACGTTTAGATACCATTCCTTTTAATGAAATTAAAATTGATCGTTCTTTTGTGTGTGATATTGATACCAATGAACAGCATCATCTCATTGTTGAATCAACGATAGCCTTAGCTAAAAAAATGTCCGTCAGTGTGGTAGCTGAAGGTATTGAGACTGAAAGTGTACTTAACATTTTAAGCGAATTGGGTTGTGATATCGCACAAGGGTATTTATATAGCCCACCAATGGAAGGGCGTTATTTAAAGGCTTGGATAAACAGCTATATAAATAAGGATACTGTCGCTAATGCGCATTGATATTAGCGATAACTTACGCCATTTCTTTACTCGTTATAATGAAGAAAGGCGTTTATCTTTGTGGCAAGCACTACTCGATGAACTTGTTAGCATTAAAGTGCAAGCGCAGTTTGTTGAAAGTGATGAGCAGTTAAATGCTGTAAAACATAAATTTAAAGGCATCTGCCGTTATCTCGCGATTGAGTTTGATATGCAAATGGCACAGATAATCTCAGCGGAACAACTGCTTGATGTTGTTGGTCATATTTACGAGCAAGTCGTTGCGATTAAAGATGAATTATAATTTTAATATCCGTAATTATGTGTGTTGTTGTTTGTTTATTACTGCGCTGATCCTTGCTGTATTTATTAATGATGGCTTGAATACATTTAAGCTTAATCATGATAAAAAAGTAGCGACGCTTATGGCATTTAATCAAGAAAATTATTTGCAGCATCGACTTATTATAAATGCGCTTAGATCTTTCTTTAAGTCATCTGAAGGGGTGAAGCAGATAGAATTTGAGGTTTTTACGCAAGAATTACTCGGTAAAAGAAACGCATTACTCTTTACACTGACGCCTGAACTGGCGTTAGGTTATATCTCTGATGAGGCGCTTGTTAGTCAGTTAGATATGCTAGAAACGAGTATTGCGTCGGATGGTCGCGTAAGTGGGCGTCTACCTCGTTATCAGTTAGTCTCTATCGGTATTGATGAGCCTAACATGCCGTATTTGTTTTATGGCATACCATTAGAAAATCTATTATTTAAAATCAACAAATTACAAGACTCTTGTTTACAATACTCATCATCCCAATTATCGGTTGAACGTAATGATTGTGCGTTATGGCCTGCTAATATGTTGTCGTCGTTTTTTCGCTACAGCACGGACTTAGATATCAGTATTCCTGAATATAATTTTTATTATACGTTAGGTATTGATTCTCAAGTCTCTTCGGTAAAGTTGGTTGAATTCACTTGCACGGTATTATCTATCTTATTCCTTTGTATTTTGATTTCTGTTTTGCTGTATTTCAAGTTAGTCAGTAAGCATCTATTTAACCGTATTGAGCGAGAAAACAAGCTGAGTGTGGCGATGGTATCGAGTATTAATCATGAGATCAGAACCCCGATCAATGCGTTATTAGGCTACAGTAAAATGCTGAAGGATATGCCAAAGATTAGTGATGATCATAATGCTGTGATTGATAAAATGATGTGGTCAGCTAACTTATTATACTCAGTCGCTGAAAATACGTTGAATTACAGTAAGTCGACAATCGGTCGTATGATACTGAATGACGCGCTAATAAATGTTGTCCAATATATTGATAATATTAAAAACTATTATGGTGAGTTAAGCATGCCAGCGGGTAAGTCGCTTCATTTTCATGTGAGCGATAAGTTACCTGAAATGATCCGCTTAGACAGCGCTAAATTATTTCAAATTATGACGAATATGATCAATAACGCCTTGAAATATAGCACTGGCCACGCAGTTCATTGCCACATTGATATTTGTCAGCGTTCGGGGTTTAACGACTTAAATATTCGGAGTGATTACCTGCGTATTTTGATCCAAGACTCTGGGCTCGGCATGTCCAAATCCACTAAAGAATTACTCATTAATCCTTTTACTGTCGATGCAGAATCTAAGCTGAATCAAGTGTCGAGTATTGGTTTGGGGCTTTATACTTCTAACCAACTGCTGAAACAGATAGGTGGTAAATTAAGGTTACATAGCGTGGTCAATGAAGGCACTAAAATTATGCTGCACTTTCCATGTCAGCTTGATAGTTCAGTATCATCCCCACAGCTGCAGCCCATTAATTACCGTAATACAGATATTTTAATCGTTGATGATAATAGCTTTAATCTTGAAATATGTAATGCGATGTTGGAAGAAAAACAGTTTAATACTGTTTGTGCGGACAATTCGAAAGTGGCATTAGCCCAATTTGTGAATGTTGATCCCGATGTTGTGATTGTGGATTATCAGTTAGATGAAATGAATGGATTGGAATTAATCGCCAAAATGAAATGTATTCAAGCGAATACGCAAACTCAATATTTTATTTTATCGGCGAGTGATAAAAACGAGATAGTAGGTAGTGAACCTCACACTGATATTTACTTTATGCAAAAGCCGTTTAACATCGCGATATTTTTAAGTTGTTTGGTAAACAGCAAATAACACGTTTTGTGGCGAGGGATTTAACATCTTCCCACAGGCGTTTGTCATGGGTATGATACGGCATTATTGAATGTATTAATTTCTGACTATATCAAGGTGAAACAATGGCTAAATATAAGCCCGTCACTAAAATGCAAACATACGGTATTCATTCTCAGTGGCAGAGTAAATCAAAAGACTTACCGAGTATTCAGCAGTTCACGACTGATATACCTGCTGAGATTGATATTGAATTTGGTTTTATCGTCAATATCAAAAAAGCCCGTGGCGCCAAGATCCGTTTTTGTATTGATCATCCCGGTATTCTCGATAGTGATGGTAAGGTTCGAGCACCATTTACAGGCGAAGTGCATGTGACGAATAATGACTGGGATTTTTATCTCGGAGATACAGTATGGGAGCCCATTGCAGATAAATGCGGTGCATGGCGTATGACGATTGAATTAGATAACAAAATATTAGCGGATAAAACCTTTAATGTCGCTGTATAGCTGCTAAAATCCAGCCCTCATGATCAACTATAGCCAACAAAGGTAGTCACTGTGGATACGTTTATTTCCAAACAAATTGATAGCTCAACATTAAGATCACATCCTTGGACGAGTATGGTATCGGATGAATCGAGTGTGTACATGGATTTTAAACAGCAGCCTGCATTGATCCGAACAGCATTAGAAGATCTGTTACCGTTTACGCAGTGGGACTTTGTTGAACAGTTTTATACCTTGATTGAATGGGTGAATGGTTCAAGCTCACTACTGGAAAGTAACGATTGTGTGTTTAATGCCGTGGAAGATAATACTGACCAACAGTATCCGCATGCCAAAAAATGCAGTGCACGATTGATGATTTTATTCCGCGATATTCCGGAAAATTGTCAGGAAAAAAGCATCGATTGGTTAATGAATACGATCCAGTCACTAGCATCATCAATGAAGCCGAGTTTTAACGCAGGTGCGATGGGTTTATCGCAATCACCAACTTGCTATCTTGCGCTAGGTGATAAGCCTGATACCGGTGGTATGGGTTATCAGGTAACGTTAAATTTCTTTGCTTATGGCGAGAATGAGCAAGATTGTTATGGGAGCATGAAAGACGTTTTGGCTATTGCCCAACATGCTCTGCTACGTGTGAATATGCGCATTAAAAATGGCGAGATTGACGCGCTTTATTATTAAGTGACACCGTGTAAGTTACATTGTGTAAGTTACATTGTATTATGTTGGCAGTTGCGTTAAATCAACGCGTAATAAACAGTTAAACTCTTTGCCAAAATCAACTGATACTCGGGCGTGTACTGCGCCTTGTTTATCGTCAAATTCTTCTTCCCCTGAAATTGCAAATACCCCCTCGTGCCAAATATCAGCATGGATCGCAGCCCCTTGTTCACCACTAAAATAAAAGCACACAAAATCTTTTGGCTTCACGTCATCACCGGGTAAGGCTAACGGCAATAAAAAAGGTTTATTCGATTTTGGGTAAAACATCTGACCGCCATCGGGGTGGTAGTTTGCATGCCATAAAATCAGTTGCGTCGGTTTATCATTGTGGGTATCTACAGCCACTTCAGGGCGTTGGTTATAACCGATAATGTAATGCCCATCGACGGCCTTATTACGGCCAAACAGGTAATCACCTTTCCAACTACTAATAAAAGTACCTTGAGTTACACCGCCTTCGTCGCCAGTATCTTCATCCACTTTACGCCACCCTTGTGCTGGCCAGCGGGTTATTTCAATATCAAAATTTTCTGGGTCATCAACAAAAACACCGTAACCCTTTAAGGATTCAGGCGTTGCTTTCACAATTGGAATATCGAATAAAGCAAGATCAGAGGCAATATCAGGATTGAGGTAATCTTGAACCGTATTTGTAATGGTCGTATTTGAAGCTGAAGAGGTCATGTTCGTGTCTGCGCTAGTTGAATATACGCGTAAATTAGCATTTCATTGTTTAATTTTAATGACACTGTTTCATCTTATCGAAATAATAACCGCATAAAACTGCAATATAGTCCCTCTAGAATACGCCTTCTAAATACCTATCTATTTGTGTTGATAGGTATACATCAACTAATCAATAAAGGATGTTATTGATGCACATTTTTAAACAGTCAATGCTTGCTACTGCCATTATTCTGGGTGCTTCTTCTACTGCGTTAGCGAAAGAAGAACTGACCGTTTACACCTCTTTTGAAACGGATCTTTTAGCGTTATTCAAAAACACATTTGAAGAAAGCCACCCTGATATCGATATTAAATGGGTACGAGATTCTACTGGTGTAATGACTGCAAAGTTACTCGCTGAGGGTAAAAATGCAAAAGCAGACGTAGTGTGGGGACTGGCTGGTTCATCATTAGCATTGCTTAAAGATAGCGGCATTGTTAAGCCTTATACGCCCGCTAACCTTGATGGCATAAAAGCGAGCATGGTTGATCCAGAAGAAAATAAAGCGTGGTTTGGTAATGATGCTTTCTTTAACACGGTTTGTTTTAACACGATTGTGGCTAAACAACTGGGCTTACCGAAACCGAAAACATGGGAAGACTTATTAGATCCTGTTTATAAGGGTCACATTGTGATGCCAAACCCAGGTTCGTCAGGTACCGGTTATATTCAAGTTACTGCATGGTTACAGGGAATGGGTGAGCAGCAGGGTTGGGCATATATGGATAAATTGGATAAGAATATTGCCCATTATACGCATTCAGGTTCTAAGCCGTGTGTTCAGTCTGCGATGGGTGAAACCGTGATAGGTATTTCTGTGGCGATCCGAGGATCTAAACTGAAGTCGAAAGGTGCGCCGATTGATCTTATTTTACCAAAAGGCATTGGTTGGGATACCGAGTCTGTTGGTCTTGTGAATAATAACTCTGACGCGGCAAAAGCACTGATCGATTGGTCGTTGTCGTTGGATGCAAACAAAATGTACAACACTATTTATCCTGTCGTTGGTCACAAAGATGTGAGCGGCGAAGTTGCTAATTATCCAAATGTAGAAGACGCAATTGTGGATATGGACTTTGGTAAGATGGCCAATGACCGAAGCGCGGTATTAAAGACATGGTCTGATAAATTTAACAATAAATCAGAACCAAAAAGTTAATCGATAGTGATTAAATTTATTTTTAGACTCTACCATTGAGTTAAGCCAGTGCAGTGAGGGATTATGATGACCTTGCTGCACTGGTTTTTTGTATATTAGGACGTATTTATGTTAACACTCCGTGCTTCTTATCTTATTTATAATAATCAACCGTTCCACTATTTTTGGTTGAAAGACAATTGCCGTTGCGGTGAATGTTTACACGCATCAGGACAACGATTACAAGAGGTCCTCGATTTGGACTTAGCGATCAAACCTGAAGTCGTGAAACTTGAAGAAGGGAACATCATCATCACTTGGCAAGATGGGCATCATAGTCATTACAGCCAAGACTTTTTAGACAGTATGCGAGACACTGACTGTGTGGCTGATACGGATAGTGTGACTGACACGGATAGGGTAACTCGTTGGGGGGCAGATCTTGATGCCGCTAACATTACGTTTAATTATCCAGCGGTGAAAAATCAGGATCGTGTTAAACGAGCTTGGTTAGGTGCGATCAATCAATTTGGTTTGGCATTTTTACAAGATGTACCAAATATCAGTGAGCAGCTATTTGAAGTAGTTGCACAATTTGGTTTTGTGCGCGAAACCAATTATGGCAGTCATTTTGAGGTGATTTCGGAAGAGAATCCGGTTAATTTAGCTTACACCCCTAAGCCGCTCAGTCTGCATACCGACAATGCTTACCGCCATCCGGTACCCACATTACAGTTATTACATTGTTTAGTCAGTGCTGAAAAAGGCGGGATAACCGCATTAACAGATGGATTTTATGCTGCACAATTATTGCAACAACGTTTTCCTGAACAATATCAATTATTGACCTCGACACCTGTCACTTACCGCTTTAAGAATGAGGATACTCATCTTGAACATACCGGCTACATTATTGAATTAGAGAACAATGGTGAACTGGCTCGCATTCGCTTAAACAATCGATCTATTCAAGCAATTAAATTACCGTTTGCAGAGATGGCTGCATTTTATGAAGCGTATCAAAATTTCAGCCGTATTTTACACAGTGAAGAGTGTAAGTTTTTGTGTACCTTGCAACCGGGTGAATTAATGATTTTTAATAATGAACGTATTTTACACGGTCGAGAAGTTGCCGCAGAAGGTGCACGCCATTTACAAGGTTGTTATGCCGATATTGATTCATTAAAAAGTACCTTAGCCGTACTCGAGACTAAGTTAGGAATGACATTAGCGGATCAGGTGGAGAAATAGAAATGGATATTATTCAATTTATTAAACAGCAATTTGAAGAAAACGGTCACGTGGCTTACGGTGAGCATATTTCGATGGGTGAGCATATGTTGCAATCAGCCTACTATGCGGAGCAAAAAAAGAGTAATGATGCGATTATTACCGCTGCGTTACTACATGATTTTGGCCATTTGATTTTAGAACTACCGGAAGATATTACCGCGAATGGTATTGATGGTTATCATGAAGATATTGGGGCGAAGTTCTTAGCCCCTTATTTTCCAAAGCAGATTATTGATGGCATTGCATTACATGTGCAAGCCAAGCGTTATCTGTGTGCGATTAAACCGAATTATCATGGACAATTGAGTCAAGCATCGCAAGAGACACTGACAGTACAAGGAGGGCCGATGAATACGCAACAAGTTGCAGATTTTGAACAAGAACCTTTTTATAAAGATGCGTTGCAAGTCCGTCTGTTTGATGATCTCGGTAAACATACTGAGTTAGATCACCCTGATTTAGATTATTACTTACGTATTGCTACGCAGTTTGTTTTATAAAGAGTGGATTATCAGTGTAAAAGGGGAGAAGTCGGAACACTTAACGCTGTGATCTGTATCACACTTAGTCAGTTATCTTGTATTCGTTCAAATCGACAAATAAAGTCTATCCCTAAAGGGTATTTAAGCATAAAATGCGCGGCTAATTTGTAGATTTGAGCATATCATGACGTTGAAATATAGAATCCTAGTTTTTTTCGCTTCTTTAGTTATTACTATTTGTGGTGCTATTACCTTTTTTGGCTATAGCGCATTCGATAGTTTTAGTAACCGTAATTATGAAGATAAAATGGATAGCCAGTCGCAGTTAATCGCGAAAGCATTAGATGAAAAATTAATGCGCTATTTCGATGCTCTGAATGCTGTTTCTTTTGAATTTGGTGACAATGGTGAGCCATTATCGGTAGATCGTGCGGTAGCGAAAACCCGCCATTTTATTAACAGTATCGATGGTATTGAAAATATATTTATTGGCTTAAAAGACGGACGTGCAATTGAAGGCGGAGGTTATGTTGCTAATTTCAATGCGAAAGATCTTAACCGTGAATGGTATAGCCGTATTTTCTATGACAACGAAAAAATAATTATCACTAAGGCTTATCAAAACGCCCTAACCAAAAAAAATATTATCTCTTTGGTTGTGCCTATTTATCATAATAATCAAACCGTCGCAGCGTTGTCGATTGATATCGAGTTAGGCAATATTACCCGCTTTATTACCTCGCTAACCAGCGCTAATCACATTTTTGTTTATCGCGATGACGGCTATATTATGTCGAGCAAAGATACTGCGTTGTTGGGCAAAAATATGTTTCAAGTACGCCCGCAGTATGAGCAAGTGAATAATGGTATTAGTCGTTTTAAGTATGACGTTAACGGTGAAACTGTATCTGTAGTAACAAATAAGCTGTCGGTACGTGATTGGATCGTCGCTAGTTATGAATATGAGAAAGACATTAATGCAGCAAGCAATGCGAACCTGATTGGCTCATTAGTATTTTTAGCAATTGCCATTATTGTTGCGATTATCATTTTTTACTTCTTTATCGTGAAATATATCTACGCACCAATCGGTGGTGAACCGGAAGATATTTCTAACTTAATGGAAAAAATGGCGCGTGGTGATTTGAGTGCTGTGAGCACTACGGGTCAAGAGACGACTGGTATTTATGCTAGCATGTTAATTTTGCTACATGAGTTACAAGATGTGGTGCAAAAAACCCATGCGATCTCTGATAATGTGTCATCTGCATCAGTAGAACTTGCGGCTGTGATGGGTGAGGCTGCGACTAATTCTCAACATGAAATTGCACAAATAGAACAAGTAGCAACAGCGGTAAATGAATTATCAAGTACAGCGGCGGAAGTGAGTTTAAATGCCAGCAATGCTGAGGATGCTGCCAACAATGCCATCGACAGTGTGAGTCGTGGTAATGATGCGTTGCAAGAGTCGGATGCGATCACCAAACGAATTGAAACATCGGTGCAAGAGTCAACCTTAATGGTTAATCAGTTAAGAGCATATTCGATTGAAATTGGTAGCGTTGTTGATGTGATTAATACTATTTCTCAGCAAACTAATCTATTAGCCTTGAATGCGGCGATTGAAGCTGCACGAGCTGGTGAGCAAGGGCGTGGTTTTGCTGTTGTTGCGGATGAAGTGCGCGCATTAGCGGCTAAAACGCAGGAATCGACGGTTAATATTCAGGAAATCATTACGAAACTGCAAGAGCAATCTGAAAAAGCAGACAGCTATATGAACAGTAACGTTGAACTTATTCAGGGTTCACGCGAGATTGCGCAAACAGTAAGTCATTGCTTTACGGATATCTCTCATTCCGTGTCTTTAATTTCAGACATGAATACATTGGTATCGACAGCCTCTCACGAACAATCTGCAGTGACCCAAGATATTGCCGCAAATGTGATGCAAGCGTCAGATATGGTTACGCAAAATGTCGCGGGTATTGACCAAAGTAATCAAGCCAGTGAAGAACTTGCTCGATTATCGGAAGAGCAAAAAACGATATTAAACTTCTTTAAGTTAAGTTAAGTTAAGTTAAGTTAATTGATAAAGCCTCCGCCTGTTTATATAAGTCCTTGAAGAAGAACTCGAATAAACAAAGGCGGAGGCTTTCTTATTTTTACGGCTTACGAATGTCGCTTACAGCCTATTCATTGATATAAACCGTGTTAATCACTTCGATTAATTGCATTATTTCTATCCGGTCATTATAAATATGCGGTGATATACGCATGCCTTGCTGACGATTATCAATACTGATGCTATGTGCTGATAATGCGGATAACACAGCCTCTTGTTGTGAGCCAAAGTGCAAGATAGCGGTGCCATTACGTTGCGCCTCCTGCTGTGGTGAGACAAGTGCTTGAGGAAAAGCGTCGGCTAACATAGCTAACAATATTTGATTATGTTGACGCAGTTTTTCAATACCAATTCTTACAAAATATTCAATGCTATTCGCTGAAATAACATAGGGCATGATAGACGGTGTCCCTCCCCAAAATCGCAACGCCCCTTGATGGTTTTCAAAATGATGAATATTGAATTCAAACGGCTGTTGATGTGAAAACCACCCAACATCTTTGGGCTGACAATGTTTGAGTTGATCTGGATTAACCCATAAGTAGCTGCTTCCTGGGCCGCCACATAACCATTTAACACAAGATCCAATCATAAAGTCTGGTCGTGTAGTGCTTAGATCGAGTGGAATAATGCCAGCAGACTGAGCAACGTCAACGATAGACAATACGTGATGCTCACGGGCAAGGGCGAGTATATCTTTAACTGGCGCTTGCTGACCGGTATTAGAATAGGCGTGACTGATAAAGACTAAATCAATGCTGGTATTAAGGTATTTAGCCCAAATAGTGGGGTCGGTTATATCAAGGCTATTAGGGATGTAGGTAATATTGGCTGTATTGGCGATTGCGCGTTGCATAACAAATCCCATACTGGGAAAATCACTTTCACTCATTAATATTTTGGTGTGTGGTTGCTGTAAACGATCGACCGACATTAATACCTTTGTTAATGCGCTAGAGAGGTTAACTTGTGGGCAAAAATGATTTGCATCGTCATTAAAGAGCGACCCCAAGGCAATCTGATAGCGTTCTATTGCGCTGATCCACTGTGGCCAAGGTTCGCTGCTTGCATCTTGCCAATGATCGAGAAAGTGTGTTTTAAATTGTTGCTCGGTATTTTTTAGTGGACGCCCAACCGAGTGATTCAATAAATAAATATTATCGTTAAGTAAAAAATCTTTTTTATACATAACCGTTCCTTGTTTTATTGTCGCTTAATTTAATGTTTCGTGCAGGGTTAGGATGTCGTGATGGCGCGTTGCGATATCATCACGTTGGTTGCCGACTCGAAGATCTCTCAGTTTTTCTAATGAGCGCAGTAGGATGTGTAGCGGGGGGCCACTGGCTGTTAATTTATCCATGTGCTGAGATTGAATATGGCTAGCGGGTTGTGTGATGTATTTATTAACCAGTTGATCATGATGTTGGTTCGCGGTGGCGCCATGCAGTTTACAAACCTCTAAAAACAAGGCTAAATTACGTTGATACCACATTTGGTTTTTATGTTGTCGTTGATTAAGAAAATCATCCATCAAGTTTGTTTTTTGCATCGCATCACGTAATAGCAGCTGATCTTCAGGCATCATATAAGTGAATTTATCTACGAGCATTTGTGAGTAGAAAGGTTCATTGGCGCGGCATAGCCCTAGCAGCATATCGACAATGTTGATCCCTGCAAAATCACCCGCATTTGCACCACGATAAATCTGCGACCCGACACGGTAAGATTTGTAATAAGGACGCACACAATGGAAGAAACGGTCGGTGTCGAGCTCGCTGAATAAGATATTATTTGATTCGATAACGTCATTAAGCGACTGCTTTGCGGTGAGCAACAAATCGTAACAAAGTGGGTGGGAGATACCCATCGCATAGATTTTTGTTAATGCTTCGGCCGCCCGCTTAAATGCCAAAATACTGCGTGTGTTGTAATCGATAAATAAAGTTTCATCATGTAGGGTGGTGAAGCATTTGTAAGTACCATTAACAGCAATATTATGTGTGGTTAGGTGAGCAGTGGAAAATCGAGGAGCCATACCAATGGTTGGGCCGATATGCATCGCGAGTGCTGATGCTTCGATAAGTGGTGAACGCGTTTCTCGCGAGGGCTCTGTGAGGTCGTGACGGCGACATGCCGCCATATATAACCCTACGCTGCCGAGTAAATTAAATGCACGATTAAAGTCTTGGCTGGTGTTCCCTTCTGCAAGCAAGACTTTAATTAGCGACCGCCCTTCTGATTCAAGTTGGTGTTTTAATGATTTACCAATACCGGCCACGTTATCTCTGTCTTCCTGTTGCCAGTATAACGCTTCTAACGCGGTGTTAATCTCGACAAAAGGACCTCTAATCCACTGATCAAATGCATGGGTTGCGTGACTCGTGTTTTTCATTGTATTACCTCTTGGTTATGAATATTCGATATAAATATTAACGCATTAGGTATACGGAGTAGGTGTGTTTAAAACATGAGCGTTTTATTGAAATAGATTTAACTTTAATCATTCATAAGTTATATAGTTGTTTATTGTTGTTTTGTTGAGGTAGCTATAATTTGATTAAATCACGAGACAATGTCGACTAGACTGAGCGTTAGTATGTTATAGAATGTACTTAAGGATGAATATTAATAAGGATTTTGCATTGAAAAAATTATTAACCGCGTTATTTTTCTTTTTGTTTGGTGCCGTTACCAGCAACGTTTTCACTGCACAAAATTCACAACCCGTGATGATAAAGTCGGATGTGGTTGACTCTTGGAGTGACGTCAAAAAACTCAAATTAGATCTGCTCGATCAAGATGATCTTGAATTTTTAAGTAGCATGACCGAGTTTAAAAAATGTATTGACCCGTATTGGATGCCCTTGGAAGGCATCAGTGAAAACAAAGTGCATATTGGTGTGATTGCTGAGATATTAGCATTAGTCACACAGCAGATTAATGTGCCTTTTACGTTGGTTGAAACAGAAGATTGGAGTGAATCATTAGATAAACTGGCCAGTCGAGAGTGTGACATTGTGACGTCCGATCTTCAAAATGGTGTACCGCCTGATTTTTATATCAAAACCGAACCATTCTTATATCTACAACATGTGTATATCACTCAAAAAGAAGCGCTATTTGAACTAGATTTTTCTGAGATTAAGAATCACAGGATTGGTGTACCGAAAGGTTATCCTACCATTGCGCTTATGAACGAACGCTATGGAGATATTAACTTTGTCGAAGTGCAAGACATCAATGAGGGCGTGTTGTGGGTGTCGCAGGGTAAGCTGTTTGCTTTTATCGATATCTTGCCTGTTATTAGCTATTCCATAGAACAACAAGGGCTCACTAATTTAAAAGTCGCAGGGCACTTAGATTTGAATTTACCGACGGTCATGGCTGTGCGCAGTGATATGCCTGAATTAGTGCAGATCTTAAATAAAGTGTTTAGCAGCATGAATCAGACTATTTCAAATCAACTTTTATCACAATGGGTCAAGATAGAATATGACGTGAAGGTTGATTGGTCTAAATGGATCAAATACGTGCTGCTGCTCATTTTTGTTATGTTATTGATTATTTATTGGAATAATAAATTACGCACGATTAACACAGAGTTGGATGATGCGAATAAAAAGTTAGCCAGTTTGAGTGAAACCGACGGTTTAACCCAGCTTCAAAATCGTCATTTTTTAAATCGACGTTTACCGACTTTGATTGATATGGCAAGCCGTAATAATACGTCGATGGCGGTTGCGATACTTGATATAGACCATTTTAAACAGATTAATGATCATTACGGTCATGCTATTGGTGATGATTGTTTAGTGGAGTTTAGTAAATTAATAAAGACCGTCTTTAAACGAGATACAGATTGCTTAGTACGGTTTGGTGGCGAGGAGTTTTTGGTGATATGTTTTGGTATAAAGCAGGCGCAATTTGCGACGTTATTAGAACGATTACGCTTCGCGACAGAAAACTTTACGTTGCCGATTAGCATTATTAAAGACGGGGGCCGAGTGGGTGAGCATATTGGATTTACTATCTCGAGTGGTTATACGTTTTGTTCAGTGGCACCGAACGAAGATATTGAAAACCTGGTATCAGTTGCAGACCAACACCTCTATAAGGCGAAGAATAATGGCCGTAATAGAATTGTTGGTTTTGAATTTAACGAAAGATAATCACACTATTGCGTGATTATCTTAAAGGCTGCTTTAAATTGCTCGATAGCATAACGCTGTACTTTCCCCGTGCTTTGGTGAGTTCGGGTTAATAGCACTAAACTCCAACGCCCATCATTGGTCATGAAATTAATATTAAGTTTAACTATTTCATCGGTATAGGATGATGAGCTCACAAAGTGGTTGGGTAGCAATGCCCAGCCGCCTTGTTTTAATAATGACAAAATAATATCCATATTGCTGATGGTGGCAATACGCCCCGATATTCTGGTATTTTTCCCTAATTCTACTTCCGTGTAATTTTCTGCTGTGTACTGTTGCTGCTTTTCTAAATCTTCTAAATAACAACTTTTTTGCTGCGCTAAAGTAGAATTTTTATGTGCAAAAAAGGAAAAAGGTAAATAGCCTAAATTCGTGAAGGTTAAGCCTTTGCTAGGGAGTACGCCAGAACCTTTACTTAAGATAATTGATATATTTGCTTTTTGCGCTGCGAGGGCATCGATGGAGTCCTGACGTCCGCGGTGTATCCAATGTAATTGGGTTTGTGGGTAGTGCTGGTGGACGGCAAGTTGCACTTGTTCTATGACCGAAATAGGCAATGAAATATCATGATAAATAGTGAGACTTTCTTCTAGCCCTTCAGCTAAATTATCTCCGCTATTTTGAAGCACTTGCGCGTGATATAAAATATGCTGTGCTTGGGTCAATAAACTTTCCCCTTCAAGCGTTATCTTCGGAAATTTGCCACTGCGATCGAATAAGGTAATACCTAAATCTATTTCCAAATTTCCTACATGCTGATGCAAGGTCGATCGATCTTTACTGAGTGATTGTGCGGCTTTACTAAATGAACCTTTTTCAGCCACCGCGACAAATGATGTCAATTGTTCAAAGCTAAATCTAAGCATTATTTACTCCATTCGTCGTATCAACATTCAACGTGTTGGGAAATTCCCAACACAAGTGAGATTACCTGTTCAATTAAATCGTTATTATGGAGGTAAGTAAATAGCTACAGCCCCGAATTATTTCGTTTCGGCGGTAACATGTCACAAGGTGGGTAAAAGTATGGCTTTATTAACAAAAAAATCATTGGTTAATGCTGCAATAGGTGCTGCATTATTCACGTCTGCAATCTCTGCTGTTCAAGCGTGTTCACGATTAATTTGGGAGACAGAAGACTACGGTGTGTTTGTGTCTCGTACCATGGATTGGATGGTTGAAACCCACCCTACGATTGACGTTCGAGCGAAAGGCATCAGCTATCGTGGTGCGGAATCGGGAGAAAAGGTGATGATGTGGACATCGAAATACGCATCGATCTTGACGACTTTCTATGGCAAAGCGGGTATTGATGGTTTCAATGAAGCTGGCCTTGCAGCCAATGCGCTATACTTAGGTGAAGAAAGTAGCGGGGAGTATAATGCAGATAAAGTACAGCTAGAAAACTCTCGCGTGATACCGTATTTCTTAGATAATTTTAGCTCGGTAAAAGAGGCCTTAATTGGCTTGGAAGATATTCAATTACAGTTGTTTTCACATGACGGTAGTATTCTAACTGGGCACTATTCATTACAAGATGCGAGCGGTGATTCTGCAATTTTAGAGTTCATCGATGGTAAGTGGAAGATTTACCATGGTGAACAATATAACGTACTGACCAATAGCCCTGAGTTTCATGAACACTTGAATAACTGGGAAGCAAAAAAACCGACGCAGCAATCACAATTCTCAAGTGAATATCCTTTGGATGGTAATGTTGGCCCTGTAGAACGTTTTGTGTGGAATAAGTATATGTTAGCGCAACTGCAAGAGCCGAGTAGTGTGATTAATGGTTTAGCAAAATTGGATAGCTCGACTTATAAAGTGCCATTAGATGCGGCTAATCGAGTCGTGGCTGGCAAGATGACGGGCTATGCGACACAATATACGCTTACTTATAATTTAGAGCAGAAAGAGCTGAATATGCGTTATCAATACGGTGATGTGTACACACAGTTTAAAGTTGATTTTAATAAATTAAATGACGGTAAAAATTACACGTTAAAAGCCGATGAGCAACATAATGTTGGTGATATGACGAGTAAGTTCGAACAGAAAAACGGTGTAATGGCACAATATCGAGTGAATAAATAATCACTGTTTTTGTATCGTAAGTGTGTTTAACATAAACAATGCTGGCAAACAGGGGCGTTAAAACTGCTGTTTGTTGGCATTACTTTCTTCGTATTATTTATCTGCATGGCTAAACTGACAAACTTTACACTTGTTGACCTTAATCTCCTCATTTTCTCCATATTTCCCAGTCTCTTTTACGTTATTATATGCTATCAAAATTTTAGAACCGCTATTCATGGATGAAAGCTGCCTCGCTCATTTTTATAGAAGAGATACAATGAATAAACGTACTTCCCTCGCGGTAATTAGCGCGCTTATGTTCAGTTTTGCTAGCTATACGATTCCAGTACATGCCAAAGGCGGCAATGCTGGGAAAGGTGCTGGACGTGTAGTTTCTGTATATACGGACACTGTGCAATACCATGAAGTGTCACAATCAATTTCATTAATTGGTAAATTACAGTCAGACCAATTTGTGAGTGTGGCACCTGAAGTTGCGGGTAAAGTAGATAGCATTAACATTAATGCGAATCAAACCGTGAAAGCGGGACAGTTATTAGTACAGCTGGATGACAGCAAAGCACAGGCTGCCTTATTAGAGGCGAAAGCGTATTTTAATGATGAGAAGCGTAAGCTAAATGAATATTCAACGCTGGTAAAAAGTAATGCGATCACGCAAACAGAAGTGTACGCACAAACCGCATTAATGGATATTGCCAAAGCGCGTTTAGCGGCCGCTCAAGCAAATGTAGATGATCATTATTTAACGGCGCCATTTTCTGGCACCGTTGGTTTACTTGATTTTAGTCGCGGTAAAATGGTGTCTGTAGGTACTGAGTTACTTACCCTTGATGATTTATCGACGATGCAGCTGGATCTTGAAGTGCCAGAACGTTATTTATCGCAATTATCGACGGGTATGTCGGTAACCGCAACCAGCCGTGCATGGCCTGATGATAGCTTTAAAGGGCAAGTAGTCGCGATTGATTCTCGTATTAACCCAGAAACACTTAATTTACGTGTACGCGTTAATTTTGAGAACAATTTGAACCGCCTTAAACCAGGGATGATGATGTCATCAAGTGTTGTTTTCCCTGCGATAAATGAACCTATCATTCCGGTTCAAGCCCTTGAGTATTCGGGCACGAAACGTTTTGTGTATGTTGTTGGTCAGGATAATAAAGTTGCGCGAACACAAGTGCAGTTAGGCGCGCGAATTGTTGATCAAGTGTTGATTGAGCAAGGTTTAGACGTTGGCGATCGTATCGTGGTGCAAGGCTTAGTGAATATGCGTGATGGATTAACAGTGAAAGATTTATCTGATGAACAGGAGACTAACTAATGTGGTTGTCTGATGTCTCTGTCAAACGACCGGTTGTTGCGATTGTATTAAGTTTATTACTTTGTGTCTTTGGTGCCGTATCGTTTAGTAAACTTGCTGTTCGTGAAATGCCGGATGTTGAAAGTCCTGTCGTTACTGTGATGACGCGTTATGAAGGCGCGGCAGCTACGATTATGGAAAGCCAAGTTACGTCTGTTATCGAAGACCAAATTACGGGTATCAGTGGTATTGATGAGGTTAAATCAGTAACACGTAATGGTATGTCGCGTGTAACGGTAACGTTTGATTTAGGTTGGAATCTTACCGAGGGCGTGAGCGATATTCGTGATGCGGTTGCAAAAGCGCAGCGTAGCTTGCCAGATGAAGCGGACGATCCGATTGTATCAAAAGATAATGGCAGCGGTGAACCCTCGGTTTATATCAACTTAAACTCCACAGAGATGGACCGGACACAGCTTACTGATTATGCCCAACGGGTATTAGAAGATCGTTTTAGCTTGATCTCGGGCGTGAGTTCGGTGGACTTGTCCGGTGGTTTATATCAGGTGATGTACGTTAAGTTATTCCCTGATCTCATGGCGGGTAGAGCGGTAACGACCAGTGATATTATCGATGCGTTAAAAACTGAAAATGTCGAAAATCCGGGTGGTGAAGTCCGTAATGATACCACTGTGATGTCAGTGCGTACGGCGCGTTTATATGCTGAGCCTCAAGACTTTGAATACCTTGTTGTGCGTACCACGAGTGATGGCTCTCCGGTTTACTTACGCGATGTTGCACAAGTCTATGTTGGCGCTGAAAATGAAAATTCGTCGTTTAAAAGTAACGGTATCGTTAATCTGAGCTTAGGTATTGTCGCTCAGTCAGATGCTAATCCACTGGAAGTTGCCACAGCAGTACACAGTGAAGTGGATAAGATCCAAGACTTTTTACCTGCAGGTATGAGCCTTGAAGTGGACTATGACTCGACTGTTTTTATCGATCAATCGATTAAGGAAGTGTATAGCACGTTATTTATCACCGGTGGCTTAGTAGTATTGGTGTTGTATATTTTTATTGGTCAAGCACGTGCGACATTAATTCCTGCGGTTACTGTACCTGTATCGCTAATTTCATCATTTATCGCTGCTTATTATTTTGGTTTTTCAATTAACTTGATTACTTTAATGGCCCTGATTTTATCAATCGGCTTAGTTGTTGATGATGCCATTGTTGTGGTCGAAAACATCTTCCATCATATTGAGAGAGGTGAAAAACCCTTGCTTGCTGCCTATAAGGGCACGCGAGAAGTTGGTTTTGCTGTGATAGCCACGACGATGGTACTCGTTATGGTATTCCTGCCTATTTCCTTCATGGATGGCATGGTTGGTTTACTCTTTACTGAGTTCTCGGTATTACTGGCAATGTCAGTGATTTTCTCCTCGTTGATTGCACTGACATTGACGCCTGTACTGGCGAGTAAAATGTTAAAGTCAGAGCAAAAAACAAGCCGTTTTAGTTTGTTTATGGAAGGGTTATTTCAACGTTTAGAAAGCGCATATCGTCGTGTTGTGACTAAAGCGGTGAAATACAGACTTGCAGCGCCTGTGGTTATTATTGCCTGTGTGGTGGGTAGTTTCCTATTGATGAAACAGGTGCCATCTCAACTGTCTCCGCAAGAAGATCGCGGGGTATTGTTTGCGTTTGTGAAAGGTGCTGAAGGTACTAGTTTTAACCGTATGACGACAAACATGGACATTGTTGAAGCGCGTTTATTACCGCTTGTTGGCCAAGGTGTGATTAAGTCATTTAGTACACAAGCGCCAGCATTTGGTGGGCGTGCCGGAGATCAAACGGGTTTTGTGATCATTATTCTTGAAGACTGGGCTGATCGCAGTGTTAGCGCTGGTGAAGCATTGGGTATGGTAGCTAAAGCGCTAAAAAATATTCCAGATGTGATGGTTCGTCCATTAATGCCGGGTTTCCGTGGCGGTTCGAGTGATCCTGTTCAATATGTATTGGGTGGTTCAGATTATTCAGAATTAGAAAAGTGGGCTGAGCTGTTAAAGCAAAAAGCGGAAGATGCGGGTGTACTCGTTGGTGGTGATTTAGATTACTCTGAAAAAACGCCTGAGCTTGTTGTCAGTATTGATAAAGAGCGTGCTGGCGAACTGGGTATTAGTGTCGATGAAGTATCAACAACATTAGAGATAATGTTAGGTGGTCGTACTGAAACCAGCTATATCGAACGTGGTGAAGAGTATGACGTGTACTTACGTGGTGATGAAAACAGCTTTAACAATGTGAATGACCTAAGCCAAATTTATATTCGCAGTGCAAAGGGTGATTTGATCACATTAGATACAATCACAACGATCGAAGAAGTCGCTTCTGCAAGTCGTTTGTCACACAACAATAAGCAAAAGTCGATTAAGTTAAGCGGTAGTTTAGGCGAAGGTTATACCTTAGGGGAAGTGCTCGATTTCTTAGATGCACAAGCTATTGAGTTACTGCCGAGTGATATTTCGATTGCTTATTCGGGTGAGTCAAAAGATTTTAAAGAAAATCAAAGCAGTATTTTGTTAGTGTTTGGTTTAGCTTTGCTGGTGGCTTATTTAGTACTCGCTGCACAGTTTGAAAGCTTCATTAACCCGATGGTGGTGATGTTTACGGTTCCTATGGGTGTACTCGGTGGATTCTTAGGCCTCTATGCCATGGGAGGCGGGCTGAATATTTACAGTCAGATTGGCATGATCATGTTGATTGGTATGGTAACGAAAAATGGTATTTTAATTGTTGAATTTGCCAATCAATTACGTGACCGTGGTGTTGAGTTAGAACAAGCTATTATCGATGCGTCAGCACGTCGACTTCGTCCTATTTTGATGACTGCATTTACGACATTAGCAGGCTCGATTCCGTTAATCTTATCAACGGGAGCGGGTGCAGAAAGCCGTATAGCTGTAGGTACTGTTGTATTCTTCGGTATGGCGTTTGCGACGTTAGTGACCTTATTGGTTATTCCAGCAATGTATCGCTTGATCTCGGGAACGACTCATTCTCCTGGTTATGTTGAAGCTATGTTAGAAGCCGAACTTGCCGAACAGTCAGCTGCAATACAATCTGAATTATTAGATAAGCAGGGTGTTACAAAAGATGTTCGAGTGGTGAAAGACGTCGCTTAACAAATTGATGTAAGGCAAAAGGGCAAGTACATATGATGATGTACTTGCCCTTTTTTATGCTTGTCATATTTTATTCTGGAAACAGAAATTCTTCTCTATTTTCTAGCCATTCAGGATACTTTGTCATTGCTTTAGCAAAACGCTGATCTTGTAAATGGTTATTAAGCCAGTTTTTGAGGTGTGGAAAAGGTGCTTGTCGGTACCACTTTCGATCAACTCGAGCAAATTGACGGATCAGAGGAAGGATTGCGTAATCCGCTAGACTGACATTATCTCCCATTAAATATTTGTGTTTACTCAGACGTGCATCTAGCGTTGTTGCATAGTTGGCGCATTGCGTTCGTAACTCGACTTCATTACCTTCATGATAACGCACAGCATATTTATACTGACTTAGTGAAGCGGTAAATACTGTATCGTGGGTGCTAATCAAGCTTAGCATCGCAGGGTAAGCGCTCGGGTTTTCACTGTGCAGCAAATTTAAAGGGTCGTGTTGATGCAGTGCCCAAATCATAATATCTAAACTTTCATCAATGATTGTGTCGTTATTGAGTACTAATACGGGCACTGTCGCCTTAGGTGAAACGGCTAGCATTTCTTCAGGCTTATTTTTCATAAGCACGGCTCTGAGTATAACGGTCTGTTGTGCCAGTAATAAGCCAAGTCTTGCACGCATGGCATATGGACAATTTTGTAATGAGTACAGAATAGGTAGTGACATTAAGTATCTTCTTTTATTTTTATTATTGTATGCGACGGCATGACCAAATTATGGTTTAACAGTATTTTCGTTCGTTAACATAGATTATTGTGCTAAATTCTAATACCTAATTATATATATTTTATTATAAATTATATCACATTCGTTTTTTTAATTTAAAACGCAATATTATATGAAAAATAAAGACGTATTATGAGCCCATATCAACTTATAAACATATTAATTTATAGATGAATTTATAAATTAGAAACCTAATTATCGAGGCTATTATGAACAAAGAACAAGTACAATACGTTATCCAATTATTACGCGATGGTCACTCACTAACTGAAATTACTAAGTTAGCAAAAATCAACGTGATGTATGTTAGTGTTATCCGTAAACTAATGGTTATGGATTTACTACAAACTAACTAATCGTAGTGTTGTAAACATGATAAAGCGCTATCAGTCTCTAGCGCTTTATATTTTCCTTTCTTTCTCCCCCCATAAACGCTCAAATTCGGTCAATCAATCATAGATAACTCACTATCTAATCTTAATCCGCGACGTCTACATTTCTAATATTTCTATTCCTAGCTCTATCTCTACTTCTATTTTAATGCTCGATAGTTAGGCTGGATTAAAATTATGACTAGTGGTTTTACGGGTTCTTCACTAAAACCAATATTAAAAATTGCCTTAAATGCGCCTTAAAGTATGCTTTGATAAATTATAGCTTATCGAGATTGTTATGAATAAAGAACAGGTGAAACACGTGGTTGTATTGTTACAGGAAGGTCACACATTGACTGATATTTCGGCGTTGGCGAAAGTTAATGTGATGTATGTGAGTGTTATTCGTAAATTGATGGTGATGGGTTTATTGAAGCTTGAAGATTGAGAGTAGCGCAGTATAAAGCGCTATCAGTATTGAGTGCTTTATACTACTAATCATTTGATATTATTATTTTTATGATGTTGATGAAACACTGTCATGGTGTTGCTTTAACTGCTGATATAGAAAATCTTTTAAGTTCGCTCGTTGTAATTTTAACTGCGTCATATGCTCATCATTCGTTGGGCATCCTTTGATCTCTAATTGACGAATATCATAATCTAGTATGTGATATTTTTTCGATTCTTCTCTAAATACTTCATTTTTATAATTCAAATAAACGATATCTTTTTTCAATTCTGGAAAGTCAAAAATAAGCGCGTGATTCTCATTTAACATAGGGCTTCCTTAATAATGAAAGTAAACGTCTATAGTAAATATAGCATTTGAATTTGTGATAGAAATTGATTTGATCGTGATTTTAGTTTTTTTTATCTCTAATGGATTAGTTGAGAGACTAGTGGATTTACGGGGTTCTCGCTAGTTTGGTTATTAGGTATTGCATTCAATGCGACTTGGAGTACTGTACTCGCCCTCACATTAAATATTACTAACATAGATAAAATACATTATAACTTTGTAGGAACAGATATGGCCTTATTTACTTATTCTTCATCACCGATATTGAAAGTTGTTCAGCAGGAATTGTTGCAATTTTTATTACTCATAACAATTGTACTCACTGCTTGTTTGGCTATTTTTTCAGATGTCATGCTATTGGACCATGGTATTGGAGAACATTCTTTAACAGAGTTTTATCAGCAAATATTACTTTTTTTAGTGGTGTGCTGTTTTGCTTATGTATTCAAAGTCGATCACTCAGAACGCCATTTTCATTTGTTAGTGATCGGATTTTTTACCTGTATGTTAATTCGAGAGTTTGATGCTTTTTTTGACGAACTCGTTGTTCATGGTTTTTGGGTTTACCCTGCGTTAGGTGTTTTTATTGTCTGCACAACTTACGCATTACAAGATAAACAGGGTACGTTGGCAGGGATTGTTCACTTTACTCAAAATCGCTATTTTCAAGGCATCAGTACTGCGTTAGTTATTATTCTTGTTTTTTCTCGTCTGTTTGGCATGGGAGAGCTGTGGGAAACGATCCTCGCTGATAATTATGTACGTTTAGCGAAAAACACGGTAGAGGAAGGTGTTGAATTATTAGGATATTCCTTACTTTTTTATAATGCTTTTGGTTATGCTCGTCGTATTAAACGTAACTCGAAATCTGCGAATTAACTAAAACAGGTTAATTTGCGTGTAAACGGTGAATTATAAAGTTAATTATTTGATGTTACAGGCAAAAACTTATTAAATGGCAGCGGTATTATAGCTATTTGTATATATTAATCTAATTCCTACCTATATCTTAATAGCTAGGTTGAAATAGGATCGGCAGTTACGTTGATTCATGTGTAATAGGATTGATGTATGCTTAACTATAGTAAAATAAATCAAATGTTTAATGAGGATGAAGATACAAGCATCTATCTTGATATGCTCTATCGAATGGCTATTAATAGCTATGAAGGACTGTCTCGCATTTCTGTGATTCTGATTAAAGATGACCAAGCGTCTAATTATTTTGTACGGGATAAACTCTCGGCTGATAACAACGGTGAACTTTTTACCAAAAAAGTGAATCAGGATGGCGGTATTCCGAGAATGATCAAGTCAAAATCAGAGCGTGTTGTGAATGATTTATCGACATTGAAATTGAATCCGAGAACACTTTTTTTATTAAATAATGGTCATCGCAGTAGCTTTTCTTATCCTTTGATTTTTAAGGGTGATGCTATAGCGATGGTCTTTTTTAATGCATCAGAATGTAACTTTTTTGCGGATGTCTCGGTGCAGCAAGATATGTTGTTTTTATCGACAGTGATACATTCGTTGATGGTACGACAGTTTGAGAAAAAACAGTTTATTAGTATCTCACTCGGGATTGCACTCAATATGGGGCACGCTAAGGATCCGGAAACAAAAGGGCACCTTACACGGATGGAGCGATATAGCTCCAAGCTGGCTTATCTATTGAGTGAGGAAAAAGGCATTACACATGAGTTTATTCGCCGTATTGAATCTTATGCTGCATTTCATGATATAGGTAAGTATAAGATCCCTGATGAAGTATTATTTAGCCATTCTATCTTTACAGTGAAAGAACGCGAAATCATGAATCAGCACTGTCGACATGGTGTTGATATCATTAATGATGTACTGAGTCATTTTCCTGCGAATGTACGGCATATAGAGGAATACCGTTTTCTAAAAAATATTATTCTTTATCATCATGAACAGTTTAGTGGACATGGTTATCCTGAGGGATTAAAAGGGGATGAAATTCCTCTAGAAGCCCGTATTGTTATGGTTGCTGATGTGTTTGATGCGTTATTAAGTAAGCGCCTATATAAAGGTGCTTGGCATATTGATGATGTCGTTAACTACATGAAAAAAAATGCTGGTACGATGTTTGACCCAGATTGTATCCATGCTTTAGTATCTAATTTGTCTGAATTTATTGAAATTTATGAAGCTCATGCAGATTAATCAATTGGCTATTATCAGCCGGAGTAGAGCCTTGTAAACGATTTTGATAACCATCGTTTGCTAAGTGCAGGGGGAAGTGTAATTCTTGCTTTCCCTGTCTTGCGGTAATGGAAATAGAGTCTGCTTGTAACAAGATTTGAAGCATTTCAGCAGGGATATCTGCCAGAATTAAATCGTGAATATCATAATGTGTTTTACCTATGCCAAACTCTTCTCGTAACGCAGTTCGTTCAATCTCAGTTAAAATTTGACTGTCGGTGTTGAGTACTGATCTATTTATTGGTTTTTTCATCGTCAACCTCGTTAGATAAAATAGCTATTACGAGATAACGTGATCACAGCCGTGATTAAATTTAATTTTTTAGCGTCATTCACGTTAATACTGGTAGTAAGTCTGTATTTATCCTTAAAAGTTCGATTTTATTGGTTTTTATACTCATAAGTGTGAGCAAGTTAACTGTGATTTTATTTTTTCATCTTCGTTCAATTCTAGTTAACGCTGGGTTAATTTCATTCTAATGTTTTTAACTTAAGTGACGAGCTATACTGTCTGTTCTTCAAAATAGAGAGTTCCCATGTTTAAATCACTGACAAATTATACTTTTCAAAAAACTGATTTATTATTTATTCTGATCGGTTTACTGTGCTTAACGCCGCTTATCTCATCGCCTGTTGCTTTAGTGTTGGGTTTTACGTTAGCGACATTGGGACTTGTTCCTAAAGGTATTAATCTAAGTACAATTACCAAAAAAGCACTTGCATACTCGATTGTTGGATTAGGCTTTGGTATTAACTTAGACGAAGCTATTACAGCGACGAAAGACGGTATTGGCATTATTGTTACGTCTATTTTCTGCACGTTAATTTTAGGCTGGTTACTCACCAAAGCATTAAAGATTGAAAAGAAAACGGGATATCTCATTTCTGCAGGTACCGCTATTTGTGGTGGAAGCGCGATTGCTGCCGTTGCGCCCGCGATTAATGCGAAAAATGATCAAACTTCATTAGCGTTAGCGACAGTATTTATTCTTAATTCGGTGGCTTTATTTATTTTTCCGGTGATTGGGCATTTACTCGAAATGAGTCAACATGCTTTTGGTGTATGGAGCGCGATTGCTATTCATGATACATCATCGGTTGTTGGTGCCGCTTCAGCTTATGGCGATGAAGCATTATTAACGGCGACTACATTAAAGCTGGCGCGTGCGCTGTGGATTGTGCCTGTGGCGTTTATTAGTGCGCTATTATTTAAAGGTGACAGTAAAAAACTAACGATTCCATTTTTCATTTTATTCTACTGTTTCGCTATTTTTACCGCGTATGTGTTGCCAGATTATCAGTCTTTATATCAAGGTATTTTCAATATATCGAAACAAGTATTAGTGATGTGCCTATTCTTAATTGGCGCGGGTATAACGGTTAAAAAAGTCCGAGAGGCGGGTATCAAACCACTGCTATTAGGTATATTGCTTTGGATTTCGATCAGTGTCAGTTCACTTATTTATATTTTATACTTTATGTAATAAGCGATAAATAGCGAGACTGAGTCATATTACGATTAAGAAAAAGGAGGTCTGAGTACCTCCTTTTTCTATACGGTGAGCTGATTTTTTTTCACTCGAAATAGATAACTAATTAATAATGAGAATGCCACAAGATCAAGTGCTGATGATGTAAGACCTTGGGTGAATACAGATAATAATATGCACGTGCATACAAGTAGAATTATTAGCCTATTAACCAACATGTTTGCTCCTTTTGGGTTAGTCACTAGGTATATTATTGGAGTAATTAGGCGGAAATAGGAAATACCGTAATCATATAACTCATAACTAATTAGAGAAATAAGTGGGCTTGAGTGCTGCTTAAAAATTTCATTCCCATTTCATATCCCACCTTATAATCGTTCGCCAATGCTTCATCACTGCTACCAAGCAGTCGGCTCGATAGTATTTGTGGTGGCGCAATTTCTATAACCTGAGTATCTTCTGGTGGTGAATTTATAAAATCGATAGCGTCATTATACGCATTCTCATGACCAGTGATAATATCGAGTACTCTAGGGCATCGTTGTGAGCTGCATACCCAAGATTTGAGTTTATGTGCCCACGGAGATCGTGCATTTTGATGTGCAGGTACCGTGCGAATCACGATTATTTTTTTAGCGCCACGATGATATGCTTCTTGAATTGGGATCGGCAGCGCGACACCACCATCCACGTAATGACCATCACCAATAGCGACACCTTTCTTATACAAATAGGGCAGTGCACTCGATGCTTTTAACGCTGTAAGCCAGTTATCGACGTTAGGCTCTAAGAAGGTTGGCATCAAACCATTAATGTCCGTGGCTGAAAAAAGGAGCTGGCGATTTTTAAGTTGTGCCTGGGCGCAATCCATATTGAGTTGATAGTCTGGATCACCGACTTTTTTAAAATACCAATCGAGATTGACGGTATTGCGTCCCATTAATGTGCGTTTCATATTAAAGAATTCGGGATGTTTTGATAATGTCATAATGGAACGTTTGGCATGCCCAGACTGTCTCGTCATGTAGCTTGATAGATTTTGAGCGCCAGCTGAAGTCCCGATTAATAATGCAAAGGGGTTAAAATCTTGTGCTAACCAACTATCTAATACCCCTGCGGTGAAAATACCGCGTTGACCACCACCTTCAACGACCAATGCTGCGTCTTTGATTGGCGTACTCGCGGTGCAACTCGCAATATTAGTGAGGGTATTATTGGTTGTGCGCTTCATATTCAGCTCCTAAGACGGTAAGTGCTAAATTTAACGCATGAGTTAACTATTATAAAATCGATTGAATATTAAATATTGATAGTTATTTCTGATTGATTTGTTTTTATCGAGTCTATTTACTGTTTTTGACATCAAGTTACTACCTTTTGAGTAGTTATTTTTAATTCTGTTTTCTCATGCTTTTATAATGCTTGGGCGATATTTTCGATTTACTGAGTGATCGGTATTAAGTGTATGAAAATATAGTTTTATGTCATTGTTAACATGTTATTAATTGAAAATAATCCCTTTATTACAATTGCTTAATTGTTTTTATTCGTTGTGTCTATTTGATATTAACTTTCGTATTTGAAATTATCGCAGTATGTCACCGCTGAATTAATTGTCTTCTAAATCAACTTTTAACCAATATAAATACTGAATAGACAATGGCAGTTTTTCTCCAACTTAGTACTTAATTAATGCTTATCTTTCTGTCAGATAGTGCAAAGTAATTCATGCGAGTCGCAAATATTGAGCTTAATAAACAGTTTATATTTGTTTCGAATAATCTGGTTGGAGAAGTTATATGTCTAAAATTAACAATAAAACAATTGTAAAAAGTAGATTTATTCAAGGTGCGGTAGTGATTTCTGCGCTGTCATTTCAACCATTTGTATATGCGCAGGTAAGCGCTCAGGCTGAGCCCCTTCCTCAGGTATGCTTTTATGAACATGATGATTATACGGGTCAGCAAAACTGTTTTGATTCGACAGAGCACACAGTCGGCAGTGAAAATGATATTTGGTCATCGGTAAAAGTGCCAAGCGGATCGTTGTTAACGTTATTTGAACATGATGATTATGGCGGTAAACAATGGACACTTTATCCGGGTGAGTATGCGAGCCTTTCAAGCTATAACTTTAACGATATCGTGTCTTCATTTAGCATCGACCCATTAATTTGTTTTTATGGGAATACGGACTTCCAAGGTACTCAATCTTGCTATAGTGCAAGCCATCAATCTATCGGTAAAGCGAATGATTCTTGGTCTTCGGTTACCGTCCCTGCTGGTTATAAGTTGACGATTTATCAAAATGATCATTACAACGGTAGCAGTGCTGAGATTAGTGATGTAGGGCAATCGCGTTTAGCCAATATTAACTTCGATAACAAAACATCTTCATTTTTACTGACCAAAGCGGATAAAACGTTTAACGAATATAGTTGGGTAGGTGCGCATAATGCGCATGCTTCACAAGGTTATGTTTTTGAAATTGGTTATATGAATCAATGGCTCGATATGCCTGAGCAACTACGTGATCATAATGTTCGCTCATTATTGATTGATATTCGTTATGAAGATGGTCGTGTTGAGTTAACGCATGCTACCGATAATGCCGGTGAATTCATCGATAGAATGAATGATGAGATCGTTCCATTTTTGAAAGCGAATCCAGATGTGGTGCTCACTTTTGATATTGAGGTGACCAATAACGTCTTAACGAAAGAGCAGTTGCAAGAGGCGATGGATAAAATGCCTGAATTCACTGCGATGATGTTTGATCCAAGAGATCCTGTATGGGATGGTAAGCAAGAATGGCCGACATTGGAAGAGATGGCTGCGGCTAATCAGCGAATACTCTTCTATATAGACAAGTATGATGTGTCGGGTGATTATGGTGATTATTACGTGCTATATAGAAAAGATGTCACTATGGAAAACATGTGGGCAGTCACTGATTATGATAGTTGTGAAGAACGACATAAATACGGTGTGCCAACGGTAAATATACTGGGACACAAAACCTGGTCTAGATTATTCAGTATGAATCATTTCCCTAGCGTGCCACATTCAGGTATCGCGGCATCAGATAATAACTGGGATGGCCTGTATCCAAGAATCATTGATACATGTATGCCTGCAACTTTGTTAGACAAAAAGCCTAACTTTATCGCTGTTGATTTTATTGAGCAAGGCGATGTACAGGAAATAACGGAAGTGCTAAATGAAGGCGGGGTAATCTTTTATGAAGGTAATGGTGCGACACAAAATATAGTTTGTGGTATTGGTGGAGAGCAAACCCGTTATATTACGAGTGGTGAGCATGGTTGTGAAAATGATGAAGCACGCTCTGCTAAACTCGTTGATGTACAAGCTGGCACCACGATTGTCGTATATGACAGCCCTTCTGGTAACACTAATGATGACTATACGGTTATTCAGGTTAAGCATAACTTGTCTGAATATGTGATTGATTCATTCGAAAACAATGTCAGTAACGCAGCGGTTAATCAGTGGGCATTTCATAATAACGGCTTAGATGGAAAGATTTCATATTTTGAAGTATTTAAGCCCGGTGACTATGAAACCACGCCTGAAATAATGCTTTATGAAGGGAATAACGCGACGCAAAATATCGTCTGTACCCTGAATGTGTATGACCGTGAGTTTAATTTTAAGAACTCAGGAAGTTGTGATAATGATGAAACGCGCTCAGCTAAATTAGTTGGCGTGAGTGCGGGTGCACAGTTTACGGTTTATGATTCTCCAAATGGTGACAAGGGTGATGATTATACCCAGATAACGGTGCTACAAGATATTTTGGGAACTTATGATATAGACAGTTATGAGGACAGTTACAGTGATGATTATGTACGTGTTAATTTTCATCGCCATAATGGCTTAGATGGTAAAGTATCGCGTATCAAGATGAGTGCCCCATAACGTGTGGCACTCATCGCTATAGCTAGATTGTTATACGCAAAAAAATAGCCCTAGTTAGGGCTGTTTTTACATATAGTCTTTTTGATTAGATTATATGTTATGTTATTGGTTAGTTTAGGTAATCTTGCTGACTTACGCTATTCACTAATAATTCAGGTTTAATTTTTTGTAAGCTTGCAGTAATAATTTGACGAACGCGTTCGCGTGACATGAATAGACGTTCGCCAATTGCATGCAGTGTTTGCGGTTCTTCTCGGCCTAAACCAAATCTTAATTCAATGATCTCTCTGTCTCGATCAGTCAAGTGACTAAGAATTTCAGTTAAATAACTCGATGTATCAGTATTTTCTATTTCATCGTTCGGCTTGCAAATAGAGCTGTCTTCAATGAGATCTACGAGCGCGGTACTTGAGTCATTTTTAGTTTCGATAGTTTTATCTAAGCTTGTTTCAGCAAAGTAGTGGGATAGAACATCAACAACTTCTTCAAACTCAATATCTAAGTTTTCGGCAATTTTTTGTAAATCATGATTACACTTCAAGTCGAATGATTCGTCTCGCGCATTTTTTAGAATACGTTTGTAGGTTTTACCAACATGAATTGGCACGCGAATTGTGCGCGATTGATTCATGATAAAGCGTTCTATATTGTTCTTAATCCACCATACTGCATATGTTGAGAAGCGGAAACCTTTACTCGCATCGAATTTTTCAACTGCGTGTATTAATCCGGTATTACCTTCTTGAATGATGTCGACAAGTGATAGTGACGTGTGTTGGTAGCGTTTAGCAATATTGATCACTAAACGTAAATTAGATTGGATCATACGTTGACGCGCTTTTGAGTCTCCTTCATGCGCAGCTACGGCAGTATCGTATTCTTCCTCTTTTGTGAGTAAGACACTTTTTTTATTTACTTGTTGCATGTAAAGATCTAATGCGTTTGATTCGTTAAATAATTCCATTTTTTAACCCTCAACGTATTCTATTAGCGATATTTACTGATCCCTGTAAAATACGTAACTCTATGACAGATGAAGAAAAAACAACTCGTGACAACTTGTCTAATTATAATCATTCAAATTGATTGAGATAGATAGTTATATAATTTAAAAAAGAGTCATGTTGTGAATAGGTTAAAAGAATGGGGCGAAGAGTGGTGATGTCAGACCACTTTTTAGTAATTTCTATCTAGAATTAAGTATTTAATATGTAATAGATCATCATATGTTCTTTTAATCCCTTCATCTCCCTATTCTCGTTAATTTATTCATGAATTTGAGGCTGTTGATTGAGGTTGGTAGTGATGCTTGAATTGTATCAATGCCGACGTGATAGTGTCACTGTTATCAATACAGATGGCATTGTCGGGCAAGTTACTGTGATAGTTCCGCGCTCGTTGTAGTCGATGTTTAATTTCATGTTCATTTTCTCTGCCACGCGAACGTAATCGTTGTGCCAGAATATTCATTTCTACTTGGATCGAAACTGGGACTAATTGCGTACCAAATTTTTTTTGCGCGGTGGGTAAATAAGCACGAGAACCATTCACAACGACATCAAACCCTTTATCTAACCAAGTTTCAATCTCATATCCTAATCCATAAGAATGTTGATTAGCTTGCCAATACATAGAAAATAATTGTGACTGTTGACGTAGCATAAATTCAGCTAATGATAGCTCTATATGGTTTTCACCACCCGAATCAGCGCAACGGGTGATATAACGGTGTGCTACCAGCAAATTATTTGGCCATTGCTGGCGTAGTGCTTGAATAAAGGTATCCTTGCCAGAGCCTGATGGTCCTATAATATAAAATAATTTATTCATAACAGTCCTGTTTAAATAGGTTATTTCCTTCGCTAATCACGCCTGAATCATCTAAGCCTAATACTATCGCTGGATTAAGGCTGCATTGATGTCGACAAATAAAAGGTATTAGTTTTATTTTGAGGCCTCTTAAAAATAGCATCGAGTAGGCTAGCAGGGGAATAATCGGAAGAGATAATCGCGAATACACCTAGAGATGCTCATTCATGTGCTGTTGTTGGCACCTGAAAATGTAGATATTCGTTGCAGAGTAAAGCCTTTCATCGCAGCTCGGAGGAATGCTTTTATTGGATAGGTATTTGTATCGATAAGTTATTTATGTGATTTTGACATTAAATAGCGAGTCGGAAGGTACCTAAATCAATCTAAAAACCTAAATTAAGATTGAATAGGCGAGTATTTATTAAATAAATGCGGGCTACATATGCTCTTCACGTTCGGCAATACATTCATATGATGCCATTTCGAATATACGACATACCCAAGGTCTATTTTCATAGATCGTACACATCAATGTGTCTCTATCGAGGGCGGCACACCAACCATCATGACCCTGTGCCATCACTTCACTCCCCCAATTATCTGTTGAAATATAGCGTTTTGGCACACCTGTATCAGTTAAAATCATGACTTCCAAGCGGCAGCAGCATGCTTCACAATTGGCGCAAGTTACTTCCGGTTCTGGTATATTTTTGATATCAATCGTCATTAAATATCCTTTTCTGTTGGTTTAATGCGATTTTTAATAAATTCGTGAGCCGATGATGCAATATCTGCCCCTTCTGATTTTCTCGCTAAGTTAGCAGCGGCTATTAAGGTTGAACCTGAACCAAAGAAAGGATCGATAACAAGATCACCTTCTTGTGAACTCTGACTAATGAGTTTCTCAATTAAAGGGACTGGTTTTTCAGTCGGGTAACTACGCCAAACACGCTTTTCTTGCAATACATCAGGCATGCCTAAATCATTCAGTTTACGTTTACCTTTTTCGAAAAACAAAATAAATTCATAACGTGCGCGATAATGGTAACCCATTCCAATAGCGCATTTATCCCAAACGATAGGTTTCCAAAATTTAAACCCGAGCTCTTCAGCGATAGGTTTTATGACAAACATAGTTTCTTGATCGCAGAATAAATAAAAGTGACTGTTCTTTTTTAGTACTCTATATATTTGTTCAACTAACGCAGGAAAATCACTGTTCGGAAAAATATCAAACCATTGGTTACTCGAGCTTGCGCTGTTTTTTAAACGCGTCGTCGTACCAATCTTTCGGTGTTTTTCTAAGGATTCATAAGGGGGATCTGTGATGACTAAATCAATACTTTCACTAGGAAGCGTTTTTAACCAGTCTACTGCATCAAGTTTATGTAGCTTCATTTATGTTATTTCAATCTGTTCGCAGTTACCTGCATGGCTTAGGGCGGCCATGTTATCAGGTAACTGCGTTAAACAGTAGTCTCGCGTGAATTTAAGCGGTTAATGACAGGTTTATTCGCTGGTATTATTACCTTGCATAAATGTATCTGCTAAGCGTTCTATCCACCAATCAATGACGTCTTTTGTATCATCCAAAGAGTCGATTAACGTACCAAAATCTTTATTACCAGAGCGGCGATCAATCGCTGCTATTAAGGGTTTACTATTTTCGTCACTGATCATGAGTTCGATACTGGCACTGCCTACATTAGTATGATTTCCGGTGGTTATTTTTGAAATAACAGAAATACCAAAGCTAACAGGGATAATACTGCTTGTCATCGCAAGTATGGGATTAGGTGTTTCGACATTACTAATAGCAATGCTTAAACGCAACGTCTTGTCTGTTGGTTTTTCGACAATGTTTTTATATGGCGATATCGTTTTGATTAAGCTATCAGTTAAATAAGCAGTGATGGTTTTGATTTCTTCATCGGATAGGCTGTCATCTTCGACCAACACATAAACACGCTCTAAAATAACGCTATCATATTGTTGTAATTTATTTTTTAATCGCGTTTTGTCTCGTAGGCCTACTCTCGCCCATACTAAATCGACACCATCTTCAGGGCCTGCTTTAAAATCCTCGTAAGAGGTGAACTTAGTTGCTGAGAATAGATTTTGTTTCGCACAGCCAGTCAAAAATAAGAAGCAAAGAAGCGTAATGATATAGCGTGATTTGAAAGTCATGTAGAAGTCCTGATATATATGGCGTCGTAGTTTATTCAGAATGAGTGAATATACACTTATTTATCAAGCTTGTAGATTAAGATTTTAATAATATTACAGAGGGGTGTAGCGGGGTGGGGAAATATCAGAGGGAGAAAGAACAAGGAGTATAATACCCCTTGTTACTATTATTATTCTTCGCCGTAATCTAAATCTTCATCTTCTTCACTGATTACGCGAATGCCATCTTTTACTAATACTTCGATATAAAAAGATGCATCTTTGCTTAGGTCGCCACTATCAATTGACTTATTGATTTCTGATAGGTGGATAACCTGCGCTTCTTGTTCAGTTGCGCCATACTTACAATCAAAGTCCCAGTAATCCACGCCTTTAGGTAAGGTCTTGTTACGCTCTCTTTTGATATATTTTCTGATTTCGCTTTTAATCGAATCAACTTGACGAGCAGGAACAATTTTTGGGTGGTTTAATACAAACGTTTTTTTCATTTTTACCCTTTAAGGAATTACGGAATATTTCATAACATAGGTTAATTATATCAGGGAAAAGAATAAATGTGGCAAACAGTACACTTTGTCTGCACTTTTAATCGGGTTAAGTCTTTTATCCCTTAATTCTTGGTGCTAATTCTCGCGGAGTTAATGATGAAATATAGCTTCTTACTGATCTTCGTTTTTCTTACTTCTGCTGCACAAGCGAGTTATTGTAGCGGTAAAAATTGGCAGGATGCTTATCAGTTTTATACACATAATATTGACTATCTTAACGCGCAAATTGATCGCTATAACATAGTACTAGATAAAAATAGTTCACCGGATATGAGTGATGTTAAATATGAATATATGATGGCTAAATTAGCGGTTGAAGAGTTAGATAAACTGAGCGTTGATGTGGAAGTATTAGAGGTTAAATTTAATCGAGTAAAGCAACTATGGCAGCTAATTAGCGAGCACTGCTTAATTGATGAAGAGCTGGATTATAATCGTAAAGCAATTGAAAATGCACAAGGTGCAGACATTGCTCGACAAGAAGTGAATGATTTATTATCTCGAATTCGTCTCTTAAGGCTACGATTTTTTAAAATCATCGAACTTGTTAATGATGGTCGCAATATGACTTAGTCGTGATCGTGTGTATTGTCGTATACATCAACTGCTTTATTCTTCTGCGATTTTCTTTTCACGGTATTCGATGTAAAACTCTTTCATTCGTTCATAAGGATCAATGTAAGCCTGTTTAAAGGCCTCGTAATCACCTAAGCTAAAGTAGGTCGCATTTACTTTATCAATTGCTTGCACTGAGATAGATAGTTTATCTGGTTGCAAGTAGGTGAGTGGGCTAAGGAAATAATCTGTACTGCGTCCAACCGTGTCACGCAAAGTTGATGGACCGAAAATAGGCCAGACAATATACGGCCCATTAGCGATACCGTATTTACCTAAGGTTAACCCCATATCTTGATTATTTGGCTGCCAATCTAAATAATTTTCTGCAGGATCCATCACGCCCAAAATACCGACCGTCGAATTAACGACAAAACGTCCTAACTCAGTACCTGACGATGTTAAGTCACCTTGTAATAAGCTACTGGTAAACCGAATCGGCATGGTTATATTGTGAAAGAAATTAGCCACACCAACGCGAAAAAACTGTGGTGTTATGGCTTTGTAGCCTAATGCTGTAGGACGAAGTATCCAGAAATAAAGCTTATCGTTGACATGAAACATCGCTTTATTAAAGTAGTAAAAGGGATCGGATATCTCTGCGCTTTCATCTAATTCAAATGGCGTATCATCGGAGAATAAGTCATCGTCATCTTCGGAAAAGAGTCCATCATCATCGCTATAGACAATTTCAGACGTCACTGCTGGTGCTGTGTCTAAAGGCTGCTCTGTTTGAGTTTGTGGGTTGAGAGCTGTATTACCATTTTTGTTTGCACAGCCACCCATAACAAGGGTGATGAACAATAAAAATACTGGTAATACAACGGATGAGTAATGACTATTCCGCATTATTTTCCGTGTGAGCTCTGTTTTTATCGCTAAGTAGTGTTAATAATTCATCGGGTGTTTTTTTCAATAATAATGCCGCATATTCTTTACGGAATGAACTGATTAGGCTTCGACCTTCAACTTTAATATCATAAATTAGCCATTCATTATCTTTTAGGCGTAAGGAATAATCGATGGCTGTTTTACCGTTAATGAGACTATTGACGCGTGCGCGTTGCATGTTGCGGATCGGTTTCATGGCCGACGACTGAGTGAGTGACACCGAGAACTGACTGTCGTTATTAAGGCGGTCTAAATATAAGTTACCCAGGTGAATAGTAAAAGCATCGGTAAACCGCGCTTGTTGTTCAACTGTGAAGCGGCGGTCACTATAATCACCCAGTGGACTCTTCGCATCGGCTGCAAATTTACCTAGTGTTAATTCCGAAATTAGCATGAAATCAAAATAGGTGGTGACAATTGGCCATAGTTTTTGACGTTTAATTTTAGTGCTGAGTGCTGGATCGTTGATAATGCTGAGTGATGCCTGCATTGCATTGGCAATCAATGTGGTTGCTTGACCGACATTATGTGTATTGGCATTGACTGATGTACTGAATAACATCAATGCCGAAATACAGAGTGTACTAACCGTTTTTATATAATGATTTATCATAGACTTATTAAACATATCGCGGTTCCTTTTCGTATTGTTATTCATTGTCGCCACTAAATACATATTTGCTAATAAGATCTTCAATATCGAGAGCAGATTCTGTTTCTTCAATGCTATCACCAGCAAGTAGTAATTCATCACTACCGCCAGGTGTTAGAGAAAGGTATCTATCACCGAGTAAGCCCGCCGTTTTCACTGATGCAATGACATCAACAGCAAGGCTGATGTCGTTTTCTATTTTTAATTTTACACGCGCAATTTTAATATGAGGCAACAAGACTATGTTTTCTACTTGTCCTATTCTCACGCCTGCCATCTCGACATTTGCACCGCCTTTTAATCCCGTTGCGGAATTGAAGTCTGCATAAACACTATAGTAGTTATCACTTAATAGCTCCATTTTCCCGAGTTTAATTGTAAGGTAACCGACGCAGAGTATGCCTATTAATACAAATATACCGACAGACGTTTCAATAGATGATTTTTTCATAATAGCTCCAACTAATGGAATTAGTCGATATTGAGTAAGGGAGATTCATGGCCATGAACAAATGTTGAAATAATGGGATTATCTTCCTTATTTAACTGTTCTGGAGTGCCTTGAAAAATGATGTCACCTTTATCGAGTAGGGCAACACGTTGGGAAATGGTAAATATTTCGGGGATTTCATGACTGACGATGATCCCGGTAAAACCGAGAGTTCGTTGATAATCAGCAATCATTTGATGAACAGCTTTTTTTCGAATTGGGTCTAAACCTGTGGTTGGCTCGTCAAATAAAATTATTTCAGGATCCGTGACAAGTGCGCGTGCTAAAGCGACTCTTTTGCGCATCCCACCAGAGAGCTGCCCTGGATATTGCTGTTCTGTCCCTGTTATGTCTAGTTGCAACATGCGCTTTTCAACTTTTTGTTGTATCTCTTCTTTATTTAGTTTGCTGGCTTCTTGTAATGGTAGGGCGATGTTGTCATATACAGTCATTGAGTCAAATAGTGCAGAGTCTTGAAACATATAGCTGAATTTTTGTTTTAAAGTGCGCTGTTCTGTTTTTGCATGTTGAGATAATCCTTTCCCATTAAACAGTATTGACCCTGAATCAGGTCGTAATAGGCCGATAATATGTTTTAATAATACGCTTTTACCTTCTCCACTCTTACCGATAATTGTGGTGATCTCGCCTTCAAAAACACTCAGGTTAATATCATTTAATACTGTCGTGCCATCAAATGATTTACTGACATTACAAAATTGAATAAGGGGTGTATTCATAAGGCTCCTATAATAAAAAAGACGTTAAAACATAATCAATAACAAGAACGAGGATACTTGCTTGCACGACAGCTGTTGTTGTTGATAAGCCAACGCCTTTGGCTCCGAAGTTATTGCGGCGAGTATGTGTGTAATAACCGTGATAGCAGCACACGGTGATCACCGTAATAGCGAAAAATAATGATTTAATAAATCCTTCCATGACATCAGCCATGCTGACGCTGCTTTCTACACGGTAAAAATAAATAGTAGGGTTGATGCCTAATAATTGAGAACCTGTAAGGTAACCCCCAAAGATGCCGACAGTATCGAAAATGGCTGTTAATAATGGAAAACTAATGAGTGCGGCAATGATTCGGGGGCTGATTAAAAAGCGAATTGGATTAATTGTCATTGTTTTAAGCGCATCAATTTGTTCTGAAATACGCATAATGCCAATCTCTGCGGTCATTGCTGATCCCGCACGGCCTATAATCATGATCGCGGTTAACACGGGGCCTAACTCTCGAATGAGTGTCAGCGCTACGGCAGAACCAAGTAGTCCAGTAGAACCAAATTGAGAGAG
Source organism: Moritella sp. 24 (assembly GCF_018219155.1). NCBI lineage: Bacteria > Pseudomonadati > Pseudomonadota > Gammaproteobacteria > Alteromonadales > Moritellaceae > Moritella > Moritella sp. 24. The sequence goes on from NZ_CP056123.1 coordinate 1,060,440, forward strand.
GGTGTAATAGCCTTGTAGTCCAAGTACCATCCCGGTAAATAGGCCTGTCACACAAATAACGACAATAGATTTTGCACCAATGAAGTAGAGTTGTTCAATGACTCTTTTCCATTGCCACGGGCGAGAAAACATATGTACGACAGCATGTAATAGGAATAATGCCGCTTTACCAAAGCCTTGGAGTAGCGCTATAAATGCGCGGCCAAGTTGGGCTACTGGATTCGTCGAAAAGATAGCTTGAGGCATACATACTCCTTACTATGTTTAGCTCCAACTTGATGTTTATTGCAACTAATTGCTATCAAGTAAGAAAATTTAGAATAGTGTCAAATATTTAATGTGTCAAAGATGAACTGAAAAAGCGACCTAAATATAGTTAGGATGTGGATATTGTTAAATATATATAATTTATTTTAGTTCATGACTGCACAAATAAACGAAGGTGTACTATATTAGTAATTAGGTCGGCGGGATTCTTATTCCAATTACCTTTGCAGTATGAAGTGTAAGTGAAAACGTAATGAAGACGAATAACGTATGTGACAGATACGAGTAAGTGAATAAATGTTAGTGAAAGTAAGTGTAAATGAAGACGAATAACGTATGTGAAAGATGCGTGTTAGTGAAAGTAAGTGTAAATGAAGACGAATAACGCATGTGAAAGATGCGTGTTAGTGAAAGTAAGTGTAAGTGAAGACGAATAACGCATGTGAAAGATGCGTGTTAGTGAAAGTAAGTGTAAGTGAAGACGAATAACGCATGTGAAAGATGCGTGTTAGTGAAAGTAAGTGTAAGTGAAGACGAATAACGCATGTGAAAGATGCGTGTTAGTGAAAGTAAGTGTAAATGAAGACGAATAACGCATGTGAAAGATGCGTGTTAGTGAAAGTAAGTGTAAATGAAGACGAATAACGTATGTGACAGATGCGTGTAAGTGAAAAAGAAAGTGTAAGTGTAAGGAAGTTAGTAAGTGAAGAAAGTAAGTCAATGTAAGAAAAATACTGTGAAGATAGAAGTGAGTGTTTCGTTCGACCTTCTTTTCCCATATATGTAAGTCAGGCTAACAACCTGGCTTTTTTTTGTCTAAAATTTATATCCACTAATCCACTAATCCACTAATCCACTAATCCACCAATCCACTCAAATTAATTCAAATCGCACTTAATGAGCAATGAATAGATCTTAGAGTTCGCCGTATACGAATGATATTGTTATTTGATGTTGTAATAGAGTTAGATATGTCGATTTAATAGAAGATAGAAGATAGAAGATAGAAGATAGAAGGATTAGGTATTGTGAAGAGGGGGGATAATATCCCGATATTAGTTAATATCGGGAATTAGTATTGATTATGTTAGCAGCTGTAAATTAGCTATTTACTAGCATATCAATAAAGTTACGGCGTTCAGTTACTGTTGCAAGTTGAGCTGTTTTCTCACCTTGTGAATCAGTAAATGCTACTCGGTTCTTGTGAACTGAAATCGAGTGTACCGGTTGTTTAACTTGGATCTGTGTACCATTAAAAATAATAGTCATAATAAAACTCACTATATAGGCGTAGCTTAAGGCTATCGCATTATTTGTAATAAGCTTCATTACCGTATAACGATAATATTCTGAAATCTAACTATCTTTATTTTATAAATAGTTGATTGAGTAAGAAGTGTTTACAGCACGCAACATTTGCTGTATTTCGTTGTTCAATAATTTAGCTTTGTATGTTGGATTCTTTAATCTGGCTTACGGAAGTTTTCTAGGTAAGGCTTAATCGCTGATGTTTATTTCGAGGATTGTTATTAAATAAATCTGAGTGGATACTAGCAGTCAGATTTATAAGTAGCAAGTTTATTTTTGTTTATTGTTAATTATTTTTATTTATTGTTTAGCTACGTCTCATTTTTCCGCTATTATACCACCCCTTAATGATTAAGATAACATGATGTTTTACTGACTGTTTGTGTTTTAATCTCACCGATTTTATTTATTGTAGCGGTAATCCGCAGGAGAGAAAATAACATGAAGTATCAATGGATCTTATTTGATGCAGATGAAACCTTATTTCATTTTGATGCATTTAAAGGATTGGAACTAATGTTTTCTCGTTTTGGTGTTGATTTTAGTCGAGATGATTTTAGCCATTATCAAAAGGTAAATTTACCTTTATGGGTCGATTATCAAGATGGTCGTATTACTGCAACGCAATTACAAAATAAACGTTTTGAATCATGGGCCAATAAATTGAAGGTGACAACGCAAACGTTAAACAGTGCGTTTATGACTGCAATGGCTGATATATGCAGTTTACTTCCGGGTGCTAAATCCTTGATTACGGCGTTAACCGGAAAAGTAAATATGGGTATTATCACTAATGGTTTTACTGAATTACAGCGTGTACGCTTAGAAAAAACCGGTTTGAAAGACGTATTTTCACCACTTGTTATCTCAGAGCAAGTCGGTATTGCTAAACCTGATGTTGCTATATTTGAACATGCTCTTTCTCACATGGGCGAAATTCAGCGTGAACATATATTGATGGTGGGTGATAATCCACATTCTGATATTTTGGGTGGAATGAATGCAGGTTTTGATACGTGTTGGCTTAATAGTGAAAACGCAGCGTTACCTAAAGGCATTAAGCCAAGCTATGAAGTAACCTCGTTGACGCAACTAGAAGCCTTGTTATTACCAGTTGAATCAAAATAGTACTTATTTATTTTGGTATCTTGCCGATATGTTTTTATAAGAGATACGGTTTTATTATAGATACAGTTCCGTTATCAACGTCGTATCTAATTAGTTTATAGGGAAAAATACATGTTTAAAGTGTCAACGCTTGCAAGCATACCGTTATTCATTGTTGCACCAACACTCATGGCCGAACCGTTTGGTCATAATAATGCGCAGCTAAGTTATCGAGCGAAGCATTGGGCTATAAATGTAGAACGAGCGTTAACGGAAGATTTTTATGTTACGGGTTTTTATCATCACACTGATGACATCGCTCTAAGCCCTAATGTAAAAGCTAAAGCTAAGATCCTTGGCGCAGGGTTGATGACGTCTACAAACATTGGCCACATGACTGAGTTTTATGCGGGGGCTAACCTCATTCAGAGCTCAATTAAGTCATGGGAAAATGGCAATGAACGAGCACCTGAATCTAATTTTTATCCGAGTGTCATTGCAGGTATCAAGCTATCTTCGAATGAGAAGTTTGAAGCAGATTTTAATGTTAACCGTGGTTTTAGCAGTAGCGATTATACGTATGACTATCTTGATACCACGTCTTTTACCATCGGTGGTAAATACTTCATTGATCAATCAATGGCGTTGGGTTTATCTTACGTGTGGATGAAAGAGCAAGATAAAGCAATTAGTTGGGATAATATTGGGGTGTCGTTTAGTTTGTATTTCGAATAATACGAACGAGACAATAACACGACTATATATAAAAAAGACGAACATTGAGTTCGTCTTTTTTATTGTCTTCGATTATTTAGTGTATGAATATAAAACTATTCATTAATCAATGGGTGACTATTGCACTAATGAGTAGAAGATAGCAGAGATAGAAATAACACCAATTAATGTAATAAATACATTGCTTAGGGCACCTGAGTACTGACGCATAGCAGGTACTTTATGAATAGCATACATAGGCATGATAAAAAGTAATAACGCAATAATTGGACCGCCTAAGCTTTCAATCATATGTAAGATATTTGGATTAATTGTTGCAACAGCCCATGCAGTTACCAGCATGAATACGGTAGTGAAGCTGTTTAACGTTTTCTTACTTACTTCTTTACCACGGCTACGTGCAGTTTTAACAACAAGTCCATTTAAGCCTTCACTCGCACCAATATAATGACCTAAGAAAGATTTAGTGATAGCAATGATAGCTACGATTGGCGCTGCATACGCAATCACTGGTGTATCAAAATGGTTAGCGAGATACGTTAAAATAGACACGTTCATTTCTTTTGCTTCTGCAAGGTTGGCTGGTGATAGGCTTAACACACAACTGAATACAAAGAACATCACCGTTGCAACCATCATTACATGTGCACACAATAAGATACGTGAGCATTTTTTCTCTGCGTCATCACCATATTCATTTTTCTTTGCAACAGCGAATGAAGATATAACAGGTGAGTGATTAAAAGAGAAAACCATCACAGGTAAAATCAACCAAATAGCCATCATAATTGAACTCATACCACCATCGGCAGGTACAACTTGTTCAAAAATAGCGGTATTCCAATAAGGGATAAGGTAGCAAGCAAGCATTAATAATACTGCTACAAACGGGAATACTAAGACACTCATTGCTTTGATAATTAATTGTTCGCCTAAACGCACAATCGCAATTAAACCAAGGATAAGTGCTAATGCTAAAATCGCACGTGGTGGTGGCTGAATATGTAATTGGTTTAGCATGAAGTCTTGCACTGTATTTGTAAGAGCAACACTGTAAACAAGTAGAATTGGATAGATTGCAAAGAAGTATAATAGGGTGATGAGTTTACCCATGCCTGCGCCAAAGTGTTCTTCAACCACTTCGGTAATATCTGCACCAGGGTTCGCACTTGATAACACAAAGCGAGTCATGCCGCGGTGAGCAAAGAATGTCATTGGCAAGGCGAGTACAGCCATGACTAATAAAGGAATTAAACCACCTACACCAGCGGTAATTGGCAGAAACAGTGTACCAGCACCAACGGCGGTACCGTATAAACCAAGTACCCAAACAATGTCACTTTTGGTCCAGCTTGAACTTGATTTTTTTGTTGTATTTGAAGTCGAAATATTTGCTGTTAACGTATCCACTCTGGATATCTCCTGTAAAAATAATAAATCTACAAAGAGTTATAGTCATCGTTCTTCCGTGCTTCACCGTAAAGGCGAACAAGCGCATCGCAATATTATTATTTAGCGCTTCTCTATTTTAATACCTACTAAGTACTATAAATCTTACCTTGGAATGCAAGTTATAAAATATAGTTTAATCTGTCAAATATATTTTAACGGTGAGCAGGCGTGTTGGATAGGATGATTGAATTGTGTGATCTGGCGCTCGTTATAAGCCTTTAGGGGCAGAATGTAGTGATTATGAATTAATCAAAAAATAGCTAAATAAGATCAGGTATTGAAATATATTTAGCTATAAATAGAAGAATATTGAAGTGAAATACAGGAAACATTAATTATTGTATTGTGTACTTAATACCTGTTTATGTAAGTTCAACATGTTATTAATGGGTTGGGGTTTTCCAATTCCGTAACCTTGCGCATAATCGACACCAATCGACTCTAACTCTTGCTTTATCGCGTCATTCTCTACAAATTCGGCAACTGTTTTCAACTTCATTAGGTGACCTATTTCATTAATAGATTTAACCATAGCGGCATCAATTGGGTTCGTTAAGATATCTTTAATGAAGATGCCATCAATTTTTAAGGTGTTTACTGGTAGATTTTTTAGATAGGCAAATGAAGATAAGCCACTACCAAAATCATCCAATGCAAATTGGCAGCCAAATTCACTTAAGGTATTAATAAACACTGTTGCGTTAGCAAGGTTACTAATTGCGGCTGTTTCTGTTATTTCAAACATGATCTGTTTTGGTAATACGTTTGCTTGGGTGATTCTATACATGATGTGCTGTAGCAATTCATCATCACCCAGTGAGGCACCGGATAGATTAATGCTGATATGATCAAACATTGTGAGTTGCTTACTGTTTGTTTGCATCCAAGTAAGTGTCCGCTCGAACACCCAACGGTCAATGGGCTGTGATAAATTATAGCGCTCGGCAATCGGTAAAAAGATCCCTGGAGCAATTAGCTGACCATTCTTATCCTGCATACGTAATAGCACTTCAAAAATAAACTTATGATCAGGATTAGATAAGGCGAGAATCGGCTGTGCGTAAAGCTCAAACCGGTCTTCATTCAGTGCTTCTTTAATTTCGTTAACCCAGCGAAATTCACCATCGCGTATCGTGAGTAGTTCATCGTTATCGTGGTAAGTATGTACTCGGTTTCGGCCTAAATCTTTTGCGGCATAACAGGCTAAATCGGCATGAATAAGCACTTCGCTCGTGTTACCTGAATGACGACTGATTTCTGCCACGCCAATACTGACGCCAATGCTAAAACAATTCTTTTTCCATATGAATTGGAATGTCTTAATTCGTTCTAATATTTTATTGGCAGCGACCACTGCGTCTGTAAGTTGGGTATTACGCATTAATATCGCAAATTCATCACCACCTAATCGCGCCAATATATCGTTTGGTTTCATGTTTTCATCGATTAAGCCTGCAACTTGGCGCAATAATTCGTCACCCGCTGCATGACCGCAAGTATCATTAATTATTTTAAACTGATCTAAGTCTAAGAAACACAATACATGGGTGAGTTGACTACCTTGTGCGCTGCATACTGCATCTGTCAGTTGATGCTCAAATTCATAACGGTTAATCAGTCCCGTCAACATGTCGTGCTTTGCTTGATAGGCTATTTGTTTTGAGATTATTCGAGATTCGGTAATATCAACTTGAATACCAATAAAGTGAGTGACTTTACCGGTCGCATTGGTCATTGGAATGATAGTGACTTTAGCCCAATATAATTCACCATTTTTACGCTGATTTTTAACTTCGTTAGACCATTCATAGCCATTTGAGATACTGTGCCATAGGTCGGTATAAGTTGTATCTGTGGTTTCGGGAGAGCTGAAAAAATTGGCTTTTTTACCGACGGACTCTTTAGACGAGTAGCCTGTGATATTCGTAAATCGAGGATTAACATATTCAATAATACCTTTGGTATTCGTGATGATAATACCGTCTAAGCTGCACTCAACAACACGTGATAATTTTTGTAAATTAGATGTGTTTTTTTGTTGTAAGGTTATATCGTCACATACACCAACCCCGCCATCGATTTCGCCGGTGCTGGAATAAAGCGGCACCAAATCGACTTCTAAATAAGATTTTTTGCGGTGTGATACGGAAATATACTCTCCTTCAAAGGTACTTACTTGTCCTTTTAATGATGACTTTATGGCTTTGGAAAGGTTGTCGTTTTGGACCTTTTTCAGCATGTTAAAGCCAATTAACCCATTTTTATTTGCCCCGATAATATGCTCAAAATGGCGATTCGTTTTTAATAACACGCCTTGCTTATCATAATGAAAAATACCGACGGGTGAATGTTCAAAAATAGAGTTTAGTTTTGCTTCACTTTGTATCAATTCTGCGGTTCGTTGTGCCACTTTGTCGCGTAAATTTTTGACTTGTTGACGATAGCTGACGGTTTGCATTAGAAACAGCAGAAAAACACTAAACATGAAAATGGTAGAGATTAACATTGTCTTGTTGAAATGCTGATTAAGCTGAAAAGAAATCGTATCAATACTGATATCTGCTGCGACAATGTAAATGCTGCCATCTTCGGCATGTAGCGGAATAAAAATACTGCGGAAGCGACCCCATTTATCTTGGTATTCGATTAATAGAGGTTGTGATTGAGAAAAAAGATCGTATAAATCAGCACTTGCATCATCATAAATGGCTAAGAATTCAGGTGATGTTTTGTCATTATCTGTATCTTCACCTTCACTGGTGGAAGTAAAGAGAAGCTGGTTATCACGTAAAATAAGTGTATATAAATTTGTAATACCTACATTGTTGGCATAGCTGGTTAATAAACTACGATTTACAGCATCCAGTTTAGCAATCTTGTCGTTGGCGACCATATCATTGTGATGAAAGTTTGCTGGTAATAATGAAGAAATGGCCAAAGCAGCTGTTTTTAATTTTAGATCTAATTCGGTATAAATATGGTTTTTTTCTTGGAAATAACTATAAGTGGCTAAGCTAACAATCGATAAAATATAGATGGATATTGAAATATAAATTCGTTTGTTTGATTCAACAAGCTGCATTTTTAGTGAACTATTATGATTAATGTCTTTTCAATATGCCTTTTTTGGATATTGATTGCAATATATGAAACTGATTTATCCTACCTCTTAGGGTATAAGTACCGCTAGTACTACTTAAGTATTAATTTTAAGGTGCTGCGGTATCGCTTATATAGGATTAACTGGTTTTTAAATTACGTTTTAAATTACGTTTGTTATCGGCGTCTCGACGTAGTTGACCTGGTGAAATATTAAATCGTTGTCGAAATACTTTGCACAAATAACTCGTGTCTTTAAATCCAACTTCGTCTGCAAGACTGGCTAAGCAATGATTAGAATTAAGTAAACGCCAATGTAAATGTTGTAGGCGGATTTCATTCCAGTATTGATGCGCAGACATCTTAAAATGTAATTTAAAACGTCTATCTAGTTGTCGACGACTTAATCCGATGTGAGCGGCTAGCTGCTCTGTTGATGTATCTGTTGCTATTCGTTCTTGCATTAATGCAATACTGCGGCTGATATGGCGATCATGATGTATTGTTTGCTGGCGAGATTTCAATTGATGTAACTGATCTCGGTTTTCATCCACGAGCATATCTGCAAGCCCTTTTATTGCCCATGTTTGACCAAGATGTCGACTGAGTATCGCAACGGCTAAGTCAATTGCCGCGCTGCCTCCTGAGCAGCTAATCCGCTTTTTATCTATATAGTATAACTTTTCTTCGATGACATCTAAGCGTGGGTAAGCAGTGTTAAACTCATTCACATGACGCCAATGAACTGCGACTTTATAGTCGTTTAACAAACCTAACTCAGCAAGTGTGAAACAGGCGTTATCAATGCTAACGAGTGTAAGACCGAGTGCGGCTGCTTGTTTTAAGAAGGCTCCGTAATATTGCGCTTGTTGTTGTGACTGGCGTGCAGTGCGACAACCAAAAATGACGACATAATCATAATTGCATAAATTAATATCTGCTGGAGTATGCCGTATGGCAATTGGAATACCACTACTTGATGTGACATGATTTTTTTCTAATCCAACCACTTTCCATGAGCAATGCCGTTGTTGGCTATGATCGGCCTCATCTGCTGAAAAGCGCAATTTGTCCAAAAAACCACCTAACGGTAACATGTTAAATTCGGGTAATGGTAATAGTAAGAAACGTACTTCAGCTGAATTAATCATAGTAGGCTCAATCATGACTTTGTCTAAATATTACCATATTACGTCTTAATTTTACCTAATGTATTTTGTGACCGATTTTATACTAGGTGCAATTATAGTTACTTTGGACAATATGATGGCGTTTAATCTTTGGTTAGTATTTTTAGTTGCAGCGGCTGGTTTAGCCATGGTGCCTGGGCCTAATTCTTTATTGGCGTTGAGTCATGGTGCACGTTATGGACATAAACGAACACTGTTTACCATTTGTGGTGGCGTCATGGGTTTTTTAATTTTAATTGCCATTGCGATGTTTGGCTTAGGGGCGGTACTGCAAGCGCAGCCTAATGCGATGACTGCGCTGCAATGGATTGGTGCGGCTTATTTAGTCTGGCTTGGGGTTAAATTATGTTATGCACCCGCTATTGAATTGACCGAGCTTGGAGACTGTAAAATGCAGAGCCCAGCTAACTTATTCCGCCAAGGTTTTTTTGCTGCATTATCAAACCCTAAAGTGCTGCTATTTTTTACGGCTTTTTTAGCGCAATTTATCGAACCACAGAAACCTTTATTACCACAGTTTGTGGTGATTGCGATGACCTTTATTTGTGTTGAATTCTTAGCTGAATACGGTGTTGCACGTATTGCTCATTATATTAGACCTAAGTTAATGCACAGTGGCCAAGTGTTTAACCAGTGCTGTGGAATGCTTTTTATTGTTCTCGGTATATCGATGACACTGGCTTAACGTGTATCACTTTAACCGCATATATAACCCGTACTTATTAGACTCAAGTAGGGTTTATGCATAAAAAGGATAGTAAAAACAACTTTATCGTTACATCTACTTTACATTTAATGAAGCGAGGTCAGTATGTTACTTCTATTTATTTTATGGAAGGGAGTAACATGAATTTATTCTTTAGAATGCTCATTATCATTTTTAGTGCCCGTAAGCAGGATGCAGTGGCACTTGTTAATAAGCGCAGTGATGGTTTTAGAGTATGGTTACATGATCTCGGTTGGCGTGATCATTTACCTAATTATCGTGTCTTTAGTTTTATGGAGTTAGGTCGCTTCGGTATTTGGCATTCTTCTCGACTTGCATTATCTGGCCGTTATGGTTTACGTATGATTGCCGCCCAAGATTTTGTTTATCTAAAACCGATACGCCCATTTCAAGCATTTACGATGACCACTGAAATTTTGAGTTGGGATGAAAAATATTTTTATTATCAGCATCTGTTTTTTTGTGGTGATAAGTTGGTGGCGATTGGGCTCGTTAAAGAAATTGCGTTGAAATCAGGAAAGGCGGTGACACCACTTTCATTATTAACGGCTGATTCTGCGCTTAATGGCTCTGTTATTGATAGTAGTGATGATAAAGCATTGCATCCTGTGGTAGAAAACTGGCTAGCGATGCAAAAAGCGATAAAAGAAAACACGTAGTTTTCCTATTTTATTTATGTAAATAAAATGCAACAATATGTATTAAATGTAGATATTTTATTTCATATTATCGAGAGTGAGTAAAGCGTTATCATCAAGTTAAATAAACTAAAATCGCAGGGGTTCACCCTGATAGAATTGGTCATTGTTATTATAGTGCTGGGTATTCTAGCTGCGGTTGCCATACCTAAATTTATCAATTTACGTGATGATGCGGCAACGGTAACGGGAAGTGAAATACTTGCTTCAGTTCATGATAGCATTAATCTATATCGTTCTGGGTGCATAGTTCGTGGTGGCGATATCGAAGAACCTCTTGGTGATGGTAAAGAAAAATTTGAAATAGATGGAATCCGATCAGGCTATTCAGGGAGTTGTTACCCTGCACTAAAATCAAGTCGAAAAGTATCGAATGCGAATCAATGTTTTGAAATGTTTAACTCGTTATTAGATGCAGGTCAGTTACCCTATATGAAATACAGTTGGACAGAGACAACAGGCAGTTCAAATCAATCTGATATTAATTCAACATTTTTTTCAAAATCACAAACTGAAAATTATAAAGTATTTATTCATCAAGCAGGGACATATCACTCTTATTGCCATTTTTATTATCTTGATGGTGTTGATTTGACAGAAACACCTTATCTTTTTATTGATGGTGAAAATGGAAAAATGGCTCAAGGTGTAACAGATGTAACTGGTGGTGTTAAGTGGGCTGATAGTTTATTACGATATAATTAGTTTATTCCTGTGGTTGATATAAATAAAAAAAGACCGAAGCGATGACTTCGGTCTTTTTGTATCTACGCAATTGATTATGTCACCTATGCTAATAAAACATAGGCAGCATGATTAAACGATATATAAGGCAATAGCTTTATCTAAGCCTTGTGCTTGACTCGCAACCGAACTGGCAGCTTGCGCATTTTCATGGGCGATGTGTGAATTTTCACTGGTAATATCACGAATTGAAGTCACGTTACGACCAATCTCATCTGATACCACCGTTTGTTGCTCAACAGCTGTTGCGATTTGCGTACTGGTATCCATAATCAGTTGCATATCAGACATGATTTGACCAATTTTAGATTCAGCACTGTCTGCTTGCTCAACACTTAATTCACCTTGTTCGTGACAGCGTCCGATATGAAGTACAACCTGACTTGTTTGCTCCTGTAGGGTCGCAATAATACTGGTGATCTCTTCTGTTGATTGACGCGTTCTTAACGCAAGTGAGCGTACTTCATCTGCCACGACTGCAAAGCCGCGACCTTGCTCTCCCGCTCTTGCCGCTTCAATGGCTGCATTCAGTGCGAGTAGGTTGGTTTGCTCTGCAATTGAGCGAATAACATCAAGCACAGAACCAATGTTGTCAGACAGTGATGATAAGTTAGCTATCTCACTACTGGTTTTAGATAAGTCATCAGATAGAACACGAATACGTTCTTTCGTTGCACTCACTTCTGATAGTCCCTCTCTTGCCCCATGATGGCTATTATCCGCATTGCTGGCAGCACTTTCTGTATTGCCTGCAATTTCTCTAATCGTCGAACCCATTTCGGTTATCGCTGTTGCAACAGCATCGGTTTCGGCTTGCTGACGAGCCATTGCTGTTTCTGAATCAACACTGCGATCTTGTAATTGACTTGATGCTGAACCAAGTTCATGAACCGCTTCTTTAACGTTACTTACTAGCTCTCTTAAATTTGTTAATAAGTAATTAAAGTTACCGGCCATCAAAGAGAGTTCATCATTACCTTGTTCATCTGCAACCGCTGTTAAATCATGACTTTTAGCAATGGTGGCCATTAAGTTACTCAGGCTTTGTATACGGCGTTGGATAGAGTTACTGATTAACCAAGATAGCGTAAGTAAGGCGACGATGACGATGATAACCGCAATCATAATAAGCGTCATGGTTTGCTGCTGCTGATTGGCTATTTCAATATTAAGTTGCTGACCAACCTCTTTAAATATGCCCTCAACTTGATGTGAGTACCCTCGCATTTCACCGCGTAGGCCGAGTTCTGGTGTATCACCAATGACATCGTATTGTCTGATGATCTCAGTCATCGTGGCGCGGAAATTGGTATAGCTACTACCAAAATCGAGAGTGAGTTGTTGGTCATACAACTCAAACTTAGCTTGATATTCAAGGTGGTATTCTTGTTTACCTAATAAAGCGAACATTTTAGCTGTCTGGGCAAGATCTGTCGTGATCAAGAGATTGCGGTTGTGTCGGTCTGCAGTTTGTAATAATTGCTTATAGCGATTATTGAGGCGCTTCAGCAATCCTTGTTCAGTACTGAGCCCCAGCGCTCGATAACTGTTAACTAAAGCTATCATGCTACGGTTGTAATCTTCCATAGAGCTTGGCAAGGTAGCAACACTTGGCACGCTAATATTTAGGTTGGTGAGCTCGCCTTCTAATTCACGTAACTCCGTTTGAAATAGCGCGTAGTTAGCTTCAAACTTATCGAGGTACTTGGTATCCCGTCGTAGTAAAAAATCCTTTTCATTACGGCGTAAATTTAGCAGCGTGACTTCGAGTTGTTTAACATCGGTCGCTGCATGGTTAATATTCATCACTTGTTCATTGGCAACCCACGACATGCCAAGTACTAGCAGGAGTGCACTAACTGAAATACCAGTAAGGCCTAATAATTTATCTCTGATTTTCATGTTTAAACATCCTAACTAATTAATATTGCCAACCCTATGGCTAGGTCTATATATTCGGCATATTCAGTAATATCTTTAATGAAATATCAGCCTCAGCAGTGCTATATGGATGCTTAAGCTATAAAGATGTTTAAAGTTAGAAGGTTATAAATTACAAAAGTGAAAATTTATTTTCATAAAGAGACATGATGATGTGTGCCTAGCTTGTCTTTTTTTAATCATAACGATTAAATTCGATTTCGAATAAACAAGTATCTAGACCCGCGGGTAGATTTAATAATAAGCGGTCGGTATTAAGCTCAAATTCAATTTCATGAAATTGGATCGCATCAAGAAGATTGAGTTTATCTGCAAATAATAATAATCCAGTACTGACTAGTGTTGCATAATTATATTGCTGTGAGGTTGCATCAGCGGTTTCCATAATCGTTTTAAAGGTGTCTAAAAAAAGTAAGAGTAGCTGTTCTTGTGAGTTGTCTTTGTAAGATTCTTCAAGTTGAATAAATTGCGAATAGGTGAGTGTGAATTGGTGATCAAAATTACGGATGTTAATACTCACGGTATCTTCTTTTTTATTATCATTGAAATTGATAAAGCGAGCAAAACTGTCGCTCTTCACATCAATTAAAAAACTGACATTGATATCGCGATATGTCGATTTTTTAATTGCGTCAACACTAATACCGTCATCATTTAAAGCACTCACATGATAGTTGAGTATCGCGTTTATTAACTCATTTTTATTTACCCCAGCATGCAGCATTTGCTGATATGTATCGGCAAGGTGGATTCCTGCAATGTCTGATGATTGCTTTTGGTAATTATCACTGTTGATGAAAGAGGCGATCACTTGCTTTGAAAATTCAAAGTCAAAACCATTTAAATGAATAAACATATCAACTCCTTGCTAGCAGTTTGCTAAACCGGGGAGAAATAACGCAGTTGTTATAAGTATAACGGGTTATGTTTAGTTAGTAAGATAGATTAATCATTGTGAATTAAGTGAGATAAAAGAGTGTTAATTTAGAAAATGGTGAGCAATAAAGATAGGGTATTCATTGTTATATAACATGAGAAAATGAGCAGAGAAAGTAAGGATTTCTCTGCGTCAGCTTAATGTGTATTAATTCACATTATTTTAATTTTAGTGGTAGCGTTTCAAATTGAATGCCAGACCAGCCTGTGCGCATGAAATAACGGATGTTGGCATGATCATCACCATCTGGGTTATTTAGTACGTCATCACGGTAATAAGCACCGAAACATTCTAGCATTTGCTGCTTAGTGAATTTGTTTAAACGACCTAATGCAAATAATTTGCATGAGCCTGTATTTTCTGTTGCTTCGTTTACTAGGTAGCCATTGTAAAATTTAGTGGGAGTGAAATCATAGCTTGCATCAATAACAGCAATGACATCATCGAACTGAATAGTAGTTGGCTGTGCTGTTAGTTTGTTTAAAAAATCATTTAACATGGAGTGTCCCATTAATTTAAAGTATTTGCTATCTTCCCCTAATTTATCATAAATGTTAGTTAAATGAGTAATAATTTACCAATTAGTTTCAATGTTCACCTATTTATACCAAAAAAACAGAATGATATGGTACGCTTTCTCACTCAAATTGTGATTTTTTTGTGATAAGTCAAACCTAGTATTTGATGTATGCTTTACTTAGAAATAAGCGGTAATAAAAGGACTGATTATGGTCATAGATCTAGTTGAACAATTTAGGAAAGTAATTAAAGGAAATATAGAGGGGTTAGATCAAGGTGTCGCCTTACTGACTTCGATGACAAACGAACAGTATTGTATGTGCGCAAAACCTTATATTAATAGCAGTATTGGTGAACACTTACGCCATGTATTGGATCTCTATTATGCGCTAAAAAGTAATGTCGATATGATTGATTATGATATGCGTCGTCGTGGTGCGTTAGTTGAATCTTGTCGTATGACTGGTTTGTCTGAATTAGAACAAGTTAAAACTTGGCTACTCACATTAGACCCAGATATGATGAATAATAAAGTGATCATGTCTACAGAAGTGTCTGTGGTTGATACGTTAGTCGTACAGGTCGAAACATCATTAATTCGTGAGTTGATATTTGTCAGTATGCATGCCATTCACCATTATGCGTTAATGGATGTATCTGCTAAATTCTGTGATTTTGATACGCCGAAAAATATGGGGTTTGCTCCTGCAACACTCACGGCGTTAAGGAATGATTCATCATGTGTACAGTAAGTTGGTTGTTGGCAAATGATGGTTATCAGGTTTTCTTTAATCGAGATGAACAAAAGGGACGGGCATTAGCGCATTCACCTAAATACTTTAATGATCTTGGGATCAAATATTTAATGCCTGTAGACCCTGTTGGTGGGGGAAGTTGGATCGCGATGAATCAATCTGGTTTATCGATATGCTTACTGAACTATTATCAAGAAAAGCCCCCCGAGAAAGATTTAATCAGTCGTGGTTTATTAGTTAAGTCATTAGTGAGCCATACCTCGTTGACTAAGATCCGTTATGCACTAAATAAGCTGCCTCTACAGCGTTATGCTGCATTTACATTGTTGGTATTTCCAAGTCACTTAACGGCGCAAACAGGTGATGTTTATGCGGTACGTTGGGATGGTCATGCGTTAACAACAATAAAGGCGATATCACCTATGGTGTCATCATCTGTTGCCTTGACTGAAGTGACAAATTATCGAGAAGATCACCATAATTCGATTTTATTACAGCATCAGGTTTTGTTTTCCGGAGAAGGTTGTAATGATGATATTGAAGCGAAAGAACCCCTTATTTTAACTGACGTTGATCCCGTTGAAGACAGCATTATTGAATTGACGAATCAGCGCTGCATTGATGATAAAAATAGCGTAGCACTCACGCGATTCCATGCCAGTCATGAACCGTCACCGTCTTATCTCTCTGTTTGTATGCATAGAGAGGATGCGCACACAGTCAGTTTTACGCATCTTATTGCGACGCGTAAGCAGCTTAAAATGAACTATGTTTGTGGTTGTCCGTGTTCATCTAAGCAACATAAGTCTTACGCTTTGTATCCACAGCGAGAAACTTACGTCGAAGTTGTTTGATATAGATATTAATGGCTCGCTAAGGCGATTAGCTGCTAACTAAATCAAAGCCGTATTACCTTGAAAGGTGATAAGGCTTTGTTGTTTATGCACCTGTTGCTGTAGCGAGTTCAGGAACGGTTATAATGCGAGATATGTTATGAGCTTAAAACATTGTTGTTTACCGGTGTACTGGTTTGTTGGTAAAGCACATAAACAATAATGAGTGGTAATACACCCCAGTAAATTTGGCTTAAGCTGAATACTGTAAGGTTAAGCGTTACGGTTAACGCAGTAAAAAAGAGGACAATACCAAGTTGAGAATAAAGACTCTTGCTGACTAAATAGTGATAATTTGCCTGCTGTTTTGCTTTGTCGTAAAAACGTTTATTAAAATACAAACGAAATAACGCTGTCGCAAATGCAATACTGAGCAAACCTAAACCGATTGCAAAACTGCCCCAATCTGGAGATATCCAACCACGCATCAGCCAACCACCAAGATAAAGTAATGTTGCTACTTGGTATAATCGATATTGTGATTGTTTATCGATAGTATTTTTAATGAAATAAAAGATGAATGCTAATGCCAGAGAGAGTGCTATTACCGTTAAGCTAAATTGGCTGGTATCACTGTTGGTTAAATGGAAAATACTCACTACCCATAAGTAGCTTTCAAGGTATAAAAAAGGCCCATCAACCAGAAAAACTATTTTATCTCGAATACTAATATTAGATTTAGCCTGCTGGTGGTCACTGCGTTCATAAACGAATGTCTGTGTTGTGAGTGAGGTAAATGCCATTACACAGAAAGCTAGAGCCGCTATTATGCTTAACGTAAAGATAACCCAAGGTTGTGTTTGCATAAAATAGCCACCAAACAAGATCCCCAGTTTTAAGCTCAGTCCTAATATAAGTTGTAAATTACCAAATAATCGACCGGTATTATTACTGCCACTGATGCTGTTGAAGAGAACACGCTGCATCATCCAATAGCTGCAATTAAATAATCCGTTCAGCAAACCCAGTATCATTAAGTGCGTATCGGCGACATGAAATAACGCGATATAAATGAGACTGATCTCTAAAACGAAAGAGAGAGCAATGAGTGTGCGCCAGTACCCTCGAATGAATAAATGGTGCCATCCCCATAACGCCAAAATATAACCAACACCAGTCCAAGCGATAAACTCAGTGAGTGGGGCCAGCGTTTGATATTGCAGCCAAATAAGAATGGGAAGATAGAAGGGCAGCAAGCCAATCACAAAGCTGTGAATGGCTGAGAACAAAGTAAAATAGCTGGCAGGTGCCAGCGTCGGTACGGAGCGAGACATTAGAATATGTCTGCTTGTTGATTTGTTGAGACCGTAATTAAACCAAGGTGCTCAGAGAGATCATCTGCTTGTCCATAACGTGGGAAGTTATGCATATTTAGATAAGGGCGCGAGTTTACTTCGAGGAAGATTAACTTTTGCTCACGCGCATCATGTTCAATACCTTGTTCCATGATCACATCGATACCTAAAATTTCGGCATCAAACAGGTCTAATACCTTTGCAAATAATTCATTATTATAAGCAGGGATAAGATCACGTTGTATTGTTTCAACGACACCACCGGGTGCTAGGGATATACGATAAAACAGTTCAACTTGTTGTTCAGTATCTGGGATCGAAGATAATGTTAAACCTTGTTTTGCAAGATAATTAATTGTTTGCTTACCTTGTGAAATAGGATTGTTACACGGGTATAATCCCATTTTTTCACGCACGTTATTTTCTGTGTTTATCAAGGTGCTGATTGTGTTTACGCCGTCACCTTTTACAAATGCAGGGTAGCGTTGTAAAACAGAGATAACACCTGACTTCGTAATTACGACGCGATAATTTTTACCTTGTAGGTACTGTTCAACGACTGTTGTTGGCCACCATAATTTAGCAAAAAAGATAGCACGCCAAAGTTCTTTATAATTACGGATAGGAAAATGGCTACCACGAGAGAAACCACTTACATTCGGTTTGATGACTAATGGAAAACCATGTTCTTTCGCAAATTTAACCGCAGTGAAAGGATTAAAAAAGATCGCGCCTTGAGCATGAGGAATATTCCCTTCAGCAAATTTATCACGAGCTTGTTTTTTAGAGCGGCAACCGCGGCGAACTTCAAGGCTGTTATAATTGCTGCAACCGCCCATGAATTTGCTACTGATCCATTTGTAGATTACTTGTTTTATTAGTTTCATCTTGATTCAAAATCCTTGTATGACGACCCCGTTTGGCGGCGATCAACTTATTAAAAAATATACCTTGCGTTACTTTTGTGCTGTTTAGCTGTTGCGCTAATTGAGCAAGAGAATGCGTGGTTTTATACAGTAACTGGTATTTCTGCAATCGGGTCAAGTTGTAGCTTAATAGACTTAAAGGCATCGGGACGTAGAGATTAACCTCGACTAATTTAAACTGTCGTTGTAGCAGTTCCACCAATGAATCTGCTTTTAAACTATATCGTGCAATCGTAAAGTCACCCATACGACTTAACTCTTGCCACAAGGCTTGTTGCTCTGTGGAAGAGAGCTGTTCTGTAATATCCTGATATTGGGTTTCGGTATTATAAATACCATTAACCGGAAATTTATCAGTGCTGCTGTTAATGACCTGCGTTATCGACATGACCGAAAATTGATTGGCTTGTTGAGGATCTTTAACAACAAATACTTCAAATTCAATACTGCCTGTTGCTGCCTCTTGAATTAAATAGTTTTGAACCTGATAACCAGGGCTTTCTCGTAATGCTTTAAGCTCAGCATAATTATGGATACAGCTGACGCCTGTTGAATTTTGTCCCCATTCTGGTTTTGCGAATACAGGATAATGTTCAGGCAGTACGTCAGTGTTGTCAATATACTGATTTAAACGCCATTCAACAGGTGTAATGGCATCTAAATCTTGCTTTGAGAATATCTTTTTTGTGTTATTAAAATACCGAGCGTTAAGCTGAAAGTAACGCCATGGGATAGTCAGAAAGCGAAAGCAAAATACGAGATAATGTAATATTAATAATCCACGTATAATCATATGATTACTCTGCTTTAATTAATTTTAAGTTAATAGCGCATAACACTAAGCCTAAAATTAAGATTGAAAATGCTGCCATGAATAATGAACCGCCATCACTTTTACCTTCATGTAGTACTTCAATTCCCAGTGGTGTAAACAGGTGGAAAAATACGGCTCCGGCCATAATACCTGAAGATACTAACCCACCGACTGCGTGTATTTTTGAACGTAATATTGCGCTACTTTGACCTGACATTTTATCTTTTACTAACAAAACTAAAGGACTGAGTAATAGTAAACTTGTTGCTAACTCCGCACTACCCACAACAATAGCACCGTATTGAGCAAAGAAAGAGCCTAAATCGACAGATAAGGTCGTTGCCATCCACGAACCGATTGTAGAGAAAATATGCATTGTATCTGGGTGGCCAGAAAACTTATACGGGATAGATGTGAGAAAAACCTTTGCTATCCATAGAACGATAATCCAGCTCACTGCAGTGTAAATACGTTTTTGTGTTGGCATATTAAGAGTCCTTTTAATTATATTTTATAGTATCACTCAGTTTATTATTCTTTAGTTTAATACGTTAGGCCAGTTTTGGTTTGCTTTTTCTATGAAATCTAGTTTGTTTTCTAACCATTGGTTTTTAATATCGGCGCTGTAGTTTAAATAAAGCTTACCGTCTTCAATTGTCCACTGTGTCGGATCTGAAGATGCGGTATCATTATTCGCTACTGCATAGGCACAATAACCACCGTATTGTGGTGCATATTTTTCAGGATCTTGTTTGAATAAAGCAAGGTGTTGGCTGTTACTAAAATACCAATCTTCACCTTTATATTCGAAACTGAATTTTTTTAAACCTTTAACTGCTTTTGATTGGGTGAAATAAGCAACGGTATCGTAGCCACTTACCGCTTCACTGCTAAAATAACCTGTATAAATAGGCGCTTTTGCAAAACTGTTAAATGAGAATACTAGGCTGCTGATAACTAATAATTTTATTATATATTTCATCTCGGTTCATCCTGCTGCGTTGAGTTGATCTAGTTATGTATGTACTAGGTGTTGTATATACTATAGCGGTAATTAGATTTATAATTATCACGAAGTTATCACAATTTAATAGCAAAAAAGAACACTGTGTTTATTTTTGCTCTGTTCGTATCCACTCTTTATTGTTTATAGTTTTTATTAAAGGTAGTTTTATGGATTTTTATACATTGGCCTTAGGTCTATTTATGTTGTGCCATGGTAGTTATATTTTATTAACGCGAGCGAAAGCAAAACATCAAAAAGCGCGTTTAGACTTTATGATTAAAGCACTAGGTCGACCATTTGGTTTTACCATTTATTCTCTTATTTATGTCATCCTACCAATTGGTTTTGGTGCATATATATCGTACGCAGGTATCAATAATGTGCCCCTGAGCGCATTATTTGCTGGTTAAAAGTTTTTAGGAACAAACATGTCTGAACAAGAAAAATCATATAATATTAATATGTTGAAGTTAGTTAGAGAGGGCTTATCGGCGCTTTCTGATGCTCAAGAACAAAAACGTAGTTTACAAAATCCAGTATCTGAAACACACTTTCTGGGTAACTGGATTATCACTGCGTTAAAAGAAAAGCGTTTTGATATTATATTAGCGGGTGATTTAAATCTTTGGTTGCAAGAAAGCCGCACTTTAGGTCCTAAAGCTGACTTCAAACTACGTTTTGAGAAAATTGAACGAGTGTATACGCAGATTTGCGAACTGGAATATAAAAATTTAACTCAGTTTATTTTAGAAGACATTTTGACTGAGCTTGATAACGAAGGCTGGTTGATCGAAACAGAAAGTAACGTCACGCCTAAGTTTAAATTAAGCTCAAGTGGTGAAAATTCACTGGTTATTTGTGCTGAAGTTTATGATCGTGCTTTTTCTGATACTGATGGCGTATTAGAAAGTCCACTTTCAGTCTTTATTCGTCATGGTGATCAAGCATTTATTGATAAAATGTTCTCACATGGCTACTTGGTATTTGGTTCGACTAATCGTTCGATTGTGAAACGTCATAATCGTTATATATTACGTCCGTTTAATCATGCTAAAAAGCTCGCGATTTTACCGACATTAGCAGACTAAGTATGGCGGGTTAATAGCGCGTGTTATTAACCCGTATAATACAGGGGATTGAACTTGTGATTATCCCTGTATTAGTTGTTCTTTTGAATGATGTGCTTGCATGCTGTCTTTATTTGCCACTTCAGGTTTGTTCGTTACGTTAGGTTTTGCTGTAACAAACTGCTCTGGTAATGGTTTCAATAAGCTGAATATTTGTGAAAACATCACAATAACAAAGGTGATAAATAAATTAAAATGTTGGATACCGGGCAAGGGTAATATAACGCTAAACAACATAAATACGAGGGCAAATTTACAAGCATGACCAAGGATCATAAAAGTATTTGCACGCATAAGATTTTTAGAGCCGATATATAAAAATGAGAGTCGAGTAAAAATATATTGTGGTACTAAAAAGATCATACCTCCCAGCGCAGCAGAACGTGCAGACTTTTGGTCTTCACCTAAGTAAGTTGCTGACACAACAAATAATACTAGTAACAACTGACCTAAAATGAGTTTTAGTGCATAACCTCTGATGGCTAATTCATATGCATTATGTGGCATTTACAACATCCCCCTCCAACTCTGTTTAAATGAATTATATCACCCCATTTTACCTTTTTATCCTCCTCTATGCACAGCTAATCTTTGATTAAGTGATGCAAAATAGTGTAAAGAAATAATATTTATCGCTAATTACTTATTACCATTAAGATAATTCGATGACCGTGTTTAGATCTCCGGCCAGCGTTTTTAAAATGACGACTTGTTGTGATAACTGAGTGCCTTGAGTTGCAACATATTCAGAGACTTGATTTGTTTTATCAACACCCTCGGCGACATCTTGGCTGGCAAGGTTTAGCTCTAATAAAACATCCACTTGTTTTGCCATTATCTTTGCAAGCTCTTGCACATCGGTAAGTGTGCCGCCAACGTGATGAATAATTTCGGATAGTTCAGTCACTGTGCCTTTTATTACGATTTGTCCTTTGTTCACTTCGTTTGAACTCCGTTCAAGTAGTTGCCTTATTTCACGAGCAGCTTTATTACTTCGAGCAGATAATTCCCTTACTTGATCTGCGACCACGGTAAAACCACGGCCTTGTTCGCCTGCTCGTGCTGCTTCTATGGCGGCGTTCAGAGCTAATAAGTTGGTTTGCTCTGCTATTGAAGTGATGAGGTCAGCAACGACAACCATTTCTTGATTACTATGTAAAATATGGCTGATGGCGTCTGTAGATGCGGTCAGAGATGAAGCACTCGTTTGGGCCTGATTGTTAATGTGTTCACTACGCTGCTGTAATTCTTCAACAAACTGTGCAGACTGTTGAACATCTAGTGTCATTTTTTTCAGGCGGTTCGTCATTTTTTCTGCGGCGTTAGCTTGTGTATCGCAGGTGATATTCAGTTCATCAACGTGATGGTAGAGTTCATTCGATTGTTGTGACAGTTGCTCTGCGACGTTTGTTAATTGGTTCGCGTTATCTCCGGCTAACATTAATACTCGACTTAGATTCTGTTCTTCTTTTTGTGCATTTTCTGCGGCTGTTTGGCTTTCTTGTTGTGCGAGTAAAGACATCATCGTTGATTTTTGGCGTTGTTTTGCAATATACGCTTGGGCAATACAAATAATAACGAGGGGAACCATAATACCTGACCACGTTTCACCGACACTACCTGATTGAGATAAGACTAAATTAGGTAAATCGATGTTATTTACAGATTGATTGACCATCCAAGCTGTGGCTGCGATCACCACACCACTCCAACATATTGCCATTGTTAGACCTGCTGTGAGGAAAAAAGAAATGATGAGCAGAGGAACCCAAAATGCTTGTGGAGAGGCTATCACGCCACCTGTTTGATAAACCAAATTTAGCGCGTTAATCACCATGCCTGCAAAGCCAATATGCAGGGCTAGATTAATGCTTTTAAATAAACGTAATACCAGTGCGGCAATGAGTTCTGCACTGGTGAGGAGGAGGGCGGTATAGATCAGCGCCTGGTGATCATGGTTATACCATTTTACAAAACTATAAATCCCGGTAACGAACGACAGTAACGTAAAAAAAAGGATGATTTCAACGCATTGATGTTGATTGTCATCCCAATCATTTTGTACTGGAAAAAATAGGGTTCGCCATAGTGAAAATGGGTTCATGGTCTTGATTCCTTGATGCGTCTCGTATTCGGGGCGTTTGTCGAGAGGGTAGGAAGGCTGCCAAGTTAGATTGGCAGCCGATATTTAATTTTGAACTAGCTATTAAGCATGTCTTCTTTTAGTGACTTATCGGTTGGTTTTTTACCTAACCAGATAGCGAGTACTGTTTTTCTAAAGTCTTCACCGGATGTGATAGACAGAAATTCGCCATTTTTATAACTAATTAACCCTTCGTCAGGCACACTCAATAATGTAAATTGATCGCCTTCTTGGATTGGATCAGCAAAGGTATTAATAAAGTCTTTTATTTTTGCATCTAGATTATGTTCTTGTCCTGCGGTTGCAAGTTCGAAGCCTTCTTGCATTGCGTTGATCATTTTTTCTGATGTGATCATGCTTGACGTAATATTCAAGCGAATCGCAACGGCTTCTGTGCTGTTGATTACCGCTTCGCCTTTATGCATTTGTTCGCTGGTAAACAAGGATCCAACATATAAATCAATAAAAAATTTACTACGAATACCAGCACCATTAAATTGTAAATTTTCACCTTGTGGTGTGATGCTGTCTGGAACGCTTACGCCTGAAATTTCAGTTGCAGCCATAACACTGCTACTCATCATTAATAGGGTTGATAGTACTAACGCCTTTTTTTTCATTGCATTATCCCTGAATGTATTTTTATTTGGCTATGTGATTAAGGCTATATCTCGAATTGAATGTCGATATAGCCTCTGTTTTCTACTTAAATTAACGGGGTATAAACTGAATTAGAATGCGTAGTTATAACCAACCGCGAAGCTATCATCAGTATCATCGCTATCATCACCGCGATAAATTAAGGTTACATTTTGACGGTCAGTAAACTGATAACCAATAGTCAGATCGTATTTAGAGTTAGCCATTTGTAAACCACCATCCCCAACTGCGTCACTCCATGATTTACCTTGAATGTCTGTTGTGTAAGAGTAACTACCTAATGCCCATAATTGGTCTGTAATTGCATAACGGGCGTAAACCATACCGGTTACGATTGCTGAGGAAACATTAATACCTTCACTTGAATAATTGCTATCGCGAGGGGTAAGAGGGCTATCTCCGTTGTTTTCAACAAATACACCTCCAACATAAACAATAGGCCAAATTAAGAAGCTGTCACCCACTGGAATAGTCATGTTTGGACCGGTTTGTACGACAGTCATATTTCCAAAGAAAGGGTGTTCAGCATTAATTGCATCAATTGACCAACCTAAACCATTTTGAGTATTAATAGTACCCCAACGTAAACGATAAGATCGTGCACTTACTTCGTCACCTGTGACGTCGTGAATTGTGTCTGCGTGCTCATCAAGCATATTTTTAGCTTCAAAAATGACACCTGTTTTTTGTGTATCTGTGCTTGAAAGCATCAACATGCCTTTAAAGTCTAATCCAGCATCACCGTAAGCAAGACCTAGCGTGGTATATACGTCTGTTGGATCTGACATGTCGATGTCAGCTTTCGCTTCTTCAGCGACTGCCATTGCTGAAGACATAGAGGTTAAAATTGCAAGAGTTATAATTGTTTTTTTCATAATTGACTCCGTTGGTCATTATTTTTTAAAATAAGATATTTATGATTTATTTATGATTTATTTATGATTTATTTATGATTTATTTATGATTTATTTATATAGAGTCTTTTGCTCTTTTATTTGCAAACCGTATTCTAAATCGATAATTTATCTTTTATAAATAATGACTTGGAATCTTTGTTTGCTATAGAGTATTAGCTCTAACTTGGGTTTATAGTATTCTTTTTTAAGCTTGTGTTACGTGATTTTTGTCACGTAATACATTTTAATTAACACTAAATGGGTATTTGTTTTAACTGTGTGCTTTAGGTCGCTATTTGGCTTTGTAAGCTAAAAACAGGCGCACGAAAGCCTTACGCTTATTTGGTAATGATTGGGTTTTAAGCAAATATAGCCCCTGTATTTCAAGGCTATATTTGTGCTTAATAGTGCGTGTTATATAGCAGCTTTAGTCAGTTTACGTTGTTGCCATTTTTTGCTGAAGAAGATGTAAGCGTAGACACTATTGATAATGAAACTCGCAGCACCAGCGGCAAGCATTAGCTCGTCATTACGTGGCATTGCAATAACATTACTTTCGTACATCGCAGGGTTCGTGAAGTAATACATAAATGAACCTGCAAGTGTAAATGCACGGGCTTGTAACCAAGTGCCTTTTTTGATGAATAGGGCAGGCAGAGTTGCTGATATCAATACCATCAATTGCGCCGTGGCAGAACCGGGGAAGTTTAAGTATACAAAAACAATATTCCATACATCGTATGCGATGATCCAGAAGGTTGTCATTGCAGGCCAAACCATGTCTCGTTCTTTGGTCTTATCTGCTTGAATACTAAGCCAACCTGTTAACGTGATAATAGATAAGATACCACCAATCGCATTCAGTACATTCGCAGCGTTGCCCATACTGAAATCTTGCATCACGGCTTCAGAGATATTAATGGCGAGGAATGCAGCGGCACCAAATTTGGCCCATTTCATATTCCCGATTTTGGTAAATCGTATCAGGGTGAATAATGCAGCGGCACCAACAACGGAATACAGTTTTACCCATTTAAACCAGTAGGTCACTTCATAGCTAGACCATAGTGGGATAAGTACAATCGGTAAGATGAAGAAAAGTAAGTAGTTACTCCATACTACGCGACGGCATAGTTCGTTAAGTAGCATCAGACCCAATAATATGAAAATTACATGGCTATAAGAGCGATATTCATACCATTTATGAATAACAAACGAATCACCGTCAAGATTAAACTTAACGCGATCATCTGCGTAAAAAGTCAGTGTTGCGCCATCAAAATCAGTGATTTTTGAATTAGCGTAACTATTGATAATGATACGGTTGCCTTCTTGTCTCCAAGTCTGTTGCCCACTGTGGTTAAAGCCACCAGATTGCTTGATCACTTGAACTTGGTTGTTATCAGAAAACTCGAAGCGATAGAGCATACTGCCTTCGCCAGGTTTACCATCTCGGGTGCCTTGCCAGACGGTGTCTGTGACATCGGTGACGTAAGTCATGTCATTATTCACTGTGGTTGCGTTGACGCCGCCAGCACTGAGCATGAGTAGCAATGCGAACATCGCCATAAATGCAGAGTTAATCCTATTCTTCATCATGTTACTTCTCTCTATTATTCGGGTCAGGGATAGCGCCCACACGGTGAACGCTATTTGTTAATGGATATCATCAGGCGTTTGCTAACTTTCCTTTCTGAGTCGGATTTAATTCAGTACCTGCGTATTCACTAATTAATGGTTGGTTTTCACCACAAGGTGGCTCGCCAGTTGGGTTGTTACGTTTTTTATTGAAGTACCAAATTGCGAATGGAACATGCAATACAAGGTTAGCCGCACCCCAGAACCACAGTACTTGATCATTTGCCCAGCTAGATGAATCCATGACCGGAGAGAAAATATCGCCGTTTGCACGTACAAGGATGTGGAATGCCAAGGTATATACACGAGCGATGATGTATAGCTCTGGTCGACCCTTGATGAGTGGATATAGCTCTGCTGCCATTAAGATACAGAACGAACTTGCGAAGAAGCCTGGGTTTTCACCGAATACGAAAGCGAGGTTCCATGTTGTATAGAGGAAGTTCCATGCTGCTGTTGAGTAGAAAAGCAGATCGTTAGGTTTATCACGACCGATCACCCAATACATACGCTCGCCATTTTTGTAGCGTGGGAATGGGATGGTGATACACAGGATCACACCACAGATCGCGTTGAAGTAATTCGCAGTTGCAAAGTCTTTCGCGGTTGCTTCAGCGATGTTAAGGAAAAGCACGGCATAAAGTACTTTTAAGACCCAGTCGCCACGGAAGAATGATAAAAACTTATTTGGATTATCTTGATATAGCCACGCAATTCGCGCACCACCAACAATAATCGCTGTTGGAATCAGCACACTGACAGTTTTAGCCCAGCGGAACCAGCCATCTAAGTTTTCAGCCCATAATGGGGCAGTTAATAATGATAGCAACCAAAAGGCTGCGGTTAGTTTTGGTGTGCGGCGCATGCCTTCGACCATCAAGATGAGAAATAATATGTAGCCACTCATGGATACAACATATTGCCAAACAGGAATATTCATAATACCTCCAATAACTTTCTATAATGTCATAATCAGGTTTTAGAGTAATAGCTCTAAGATGGGTCGATCATACCTATTTGGAGTTATCTTTTAAACGGCGTTGATCACGATCTTTAAACAGATGAGCGATAATGCACTACTACTTTATGATTATGAGGTTGACCTCTCATTTGTTATTTTTTTTTGCGATGATGCGCAGTGTTATTTGTCTTTGTAGGGGCGTTATTGGCATGTTTAACATTGATTGGTATTGGGTTGTCAGATATAGACAATAATATGTAACGTAAAGATAATGCTGGAAGAGGCGCATTTTGATAGCATGAAGTAATCATTATCAAGGAGCTGATAACAATGGCAGTCGAATCTACTTACACAACTTTTTCGCTAACGATAGATAACAGCGTTGCGCATTTGCAATTTAATCGTCCTAGTAAATTAAATTCAATGAATTTGGACTTCTGGCGTGAGTTTCCAGCCGCTATTGCAGCGCTTTCGATGAGTGATGATTTACGTGTCTTAGTTATTTCAGCACAAGGGCCTCATTTTTGCGCAGGTATGGATTTAGACGTTTTTCAAAGTCCAGGTAACTTTCCTGCAGGTAAAGATAAAGCGCGTGCCAGTGAAGCTATGCGTCGTTTTGTAATGCAATTACAGCAAGTGTTTACTGAGCTCGAACAGCTGCGCATACCAGTATTAACCGCTATTCAAGGGGGGTGTATTGGTGGTGCATTAGATTTAATCGCTGCATCTGATATGCGTTACTGTACGCAAGATGCATTCTTTACGATTAAAGAAGTGGAGTTAGGAATTACAGCAGATTTAGGTTCATTGCAGCGTTTACCGAGTATTTTACCACAAGGTATTGTGCGTGAATTAGCATATACAGGCCGTAATTTTAGTGCCGCAGAAGCAGATAAATTTGGTTTAGTTAATCAAGTATTTGAAACGCAGGAAGCCATGCTTGATGGGGTATTACAGATCGCCAGTCAAATTGCTGCACATTCTCCATTGGCAGTGACAGGCAGTAAAGAAATGTTAAATTACAGTCGTGACCACGGTGTCGATGACAGCTTGAAGTACATGGCAACGTGGCAAGCGGGCATGTTATGTTTAGATGAAACAGTGACTATCTTACAAGCTAAGGCACAACGTAAAGCGCCTGTGTTAGCGCCGTTACGTAAAGTGACAGGGCTGTTTGAAAGTTAGAATAAGTCGGATGAAAAAGGCCTGATAGCAGGTCTTTTATTGAACTGAAATACGTTTTCTTATGTGAATATAGCCTACCAAAATCTGCGTGAATTAATTCACCACCATGCCATATTGCAACACGAGTTCGGCAATGGTTTTAGCGTTAAACTTTTTCATCAAATTTGAACGATGGACTTCAACAGTACGCACGGCAATACATAAATCATCTGCGATTTGTTGGTTCCGTTTTCCTTTAATTAATAATAAAAGAATAGCACGCTCACGATCAGTCAGAGACTGGTAAGACAGTAACGCCTTGAGCTGTTCACTGCGCTGTATTGATTTTTTTGCTGCAATAGAAATAGCCTGCACTAATTTTTCGCCATCAACGGGCTTTTGAAAAAAATCGACTGCACCCGATTTTAATGCATGCACCGCCATCGATATGTCGCCATGACCGGTCAGGTAGATAATAGATAAGGGACTGTGACATCGACTCAAAATAGCATGCACATCTTGTCCGCGTAATTCAGGCATACGACTATCTAAAATCACGCAACCGGGCTGCATAATATCTGCATTATCTAAGAATACTTGCCCGCCAGTATAAGTCGTGACATTTAAATCATAACTATCGAGCATAAACGCCAATGAATCCCTTACTGATTCGTCATCATCAACGACATAAGTAGGCACTGATATAAATGACTTTTCAATTGTTTTGTTCATTTCATTCCTTTGGCTATACAGTATGGGTTAACGGTAAAGTGATCGTGACACAACAACCGACTGGATCGGCAGGTGTTAAGGTAAATTGTCCATGATGCGCATCGATCACATCTCTACAAATGGCTAATCCCAGACCTAAACCATCTTTCTTAGTGGTAAAAAAGGCATTTTGTAATTCAGCGTTTGTCGCTGTTAAACCAACTCCATTATCGGTGAATGTTAGGGTTAATTTATCCGCGGTGTATTGGCTTTTTATCTTTATTTCATTATCTATCGATTGCGGTAATTTTCGCATCAAGCAAGCATCTGCGGCATTATTTAAAATATTTAATAAAGCTTGCTGTAAACCGACTATATCGGCATTGAGTATGACTGTATTACCTAAGCAAACTCGGTTGACGGTTATGTTTTTTTGATGAAAATCATATTCAACCAGCTCTAACGTATCGCTTATTAATGTTTCGATATCGCAACTTGATTTTGCCACCGCACGTTTATTAATTAGCGTGCGTAACCGCTGCACGATATCGTCAGCGCGTTTTACTTGTTGCTGAATTTTTTCGAGGACTGGTACAATATCAGTGGTGGCGACGCCTTTCTTAATACGTAATAAACCACCTTGGCTATAATTGAGAATCGCTGTTAAAGGTTGATTAATTTCATGGGCTAAACTGCTTCCTAACTCGCCAACAATAGCGACACGTTGGGCGTGCTCTAACATGGCATTCTTTTCTTTTAGGCGGTTTAAGGTGGCTTTTAATGCGCGCTCACTACGGCTAAAACGGTATTCCAAAATTAAGTGGTAGACGCTTAATAGCAGCACAAATAAAAATACTACCCAAGCCCATTGCTGGTTTTTTTTGATCCACACAACGGCTTCTTGCCACCATGGTCGTTGTAACGGATGTATATCTAAATCACGATATAACTGATCAACAGACAGTTGGCTGATAGATGGGATCCAACCTGTCGAATGAGCGGCAATACTTGCAGAATGATTTGCTGGTAATGCGAATAATGCACGGGTTATTTTTTTAGCTAATGTAGCTGAAATAGCACTGGTTTTAGCTATCGACCAATTGGGATAAAGTCGTGTGGATACGGCGCAAGTAAAGTCACTCGGGCTGATATTATTCAGCACTCGAAAAGCCGATTCAACAATTAATCCTTCCTCCAACATACTTTCTAGTTGGCAGACTGGCACCACTGCAGCATCAAAATAGCCATCGCGTAACTGATAAATAATAGCATCGACAGGAAAACCTAAAAAAGACACATCAGAAAAAAAAGCAGTCGGATTAATACCTTGATTTTGAACTGCTAATAACATGGTGAGGTAGCCACCAAAGGCATTACTTGCGACGGCTGCAATTTTACCTCCACTGACATCAACCAAGTGTTGATAGTGTGAATCGGCGCGTACAATTAATGCAGAACCAATAACATGAGTACCGTCACCTAACTGACTGTTTAATGTTGCTAACCACGAAAGGGGATACTGCCGACCTAACCGAACCGCTTGGCCTGGGTTTGTAACAAGAATATCAACACGCTGCTGTTGTACCGCAGTCTCCATTTCTGCCAGTGTATAAGGGTGTAATCTAAACTCACTATTTGGGATCTGTTCTTGTAACCAAATCAAGGTTGGTTGCCAGCGCTGCTTTGCTTCCAATACACCACGCGTCGCCAGTACTCCGACATCAACAATCGTTGCTTCAATCTTATCGTTAACCTTATCAAGGTTATTCATGACATTGGCATTTACGTTACTCGAAACCAACAGGAATAAGCTGGTGATAAGGCGTATTAATATGTACCCAATGTTATTCCTACAGCTCATGTGACCGACTCCAAATAAAACTCCGCGTGTGCATATCGACAATAACAAAATAACTATTAAGCAAAAAAATTAGTTGTTTTAGATCAATCCAGTTCTTGGTATGTGGAAAACCACAATACAAACTACCACTTTATTTCCAGACAATAGCCTTAATCACTATCAACCACAAGGTGTTCTCATGGACTCAAGTAAAAGACGCTTAATGACCCGACTCGGTGCATTAACCGCAGGCGCCGCTATTATCCCTGTTTCAGGGGCTAACCCACTTACGACTGCCATCATTCGAAATAACGAAACGCCAGACCGTAAAGGGCATCACGGTAAGCGTTATGCCATGGTGGTGGATTTACGTAAATGTGTTGGCTGCCAAGCGTGTACAGTCGGTTGTAGCATTGAGAATCAAGCCCCGATAGGTCAATTTAGAACAACGGTAAAACAATATGAAGTGACCCTTGATGACGGCAGTAGTGAATTACAAAATGTGAAATCATTTACCCTACCGCGTTTATGTAACCATTGTGAAAACCCGCCTTGTGTAAAAGTGTGTCCTGTACAAGCCACTTTCCAGCGCGACGACGGTATTGTGATGGTGGACAATGAGCGTTGTGTCGCCTGCGCTTACTGCGTGCAAGCTTGCCCTTACGATGCGCGTTTTATCAATGAAGAAACCCTCACCGCAGACAAATGTACTTTCTGTGCTCACCGTTTAGAAGAAGGCTTGCTGCCAGCTTGTGTGGAAACCTGTGTTGGTGGTGCCCGCATCATTGGTGATATTAAAGATCCTAACAGTCATATTAGCTATCTGATGCGTGAACACCAAGATGACATCAAGGTATTAAAACCGGAAGAGAATACCCAACCACATGTGTTTTACATCGGCATGGATGACGCGTTTACCAGTAAGATTAACGGCAATGTTGCTATCTATGATCCAGCAGGAGATAACGCATGAATATCACCGAAATTTTAGTGCAACCACAAGCGGTCGCTTGGCTCCCTTGGGCGGTGCAATACTTCTTCTACATTGGTTCTGCGTATGCGGCAGCCATCTTATTTTTATTAAGTTATTTATTCCGTGACCACACCAGTCATTATTTACGTGCAGCCTTGGTATTAACCATGTCGATTGGTGCGGTTGTCGGTCCATTAGCGTTAACCGGCGATCTACATCAACCGGGGCGGGCTTGGCATTTTTATACCAACCTAACGTCTTGGTCGTGGATGTCGCTTGGCTCTGTATTCTTACCGTTATTTTCAACTTTATCGGTACTGACTGCTTGGTTATATTTACGTGATGATTTGATTGAATTGAAACAGAGTGGCAGTGCTATAGCAAAAAAAATTGCCTTGTTCAGTTTAGGTAGTTGGAAAACATCTAGCACGCAAATGATGACTGTAACGGTATTAACGTGTCTATCTGGTTTAACCATTGCGCTCTACACAGGTGCTGAAATTTACGTGATACAAAGCCGCCCGCTATGGCATCAACCTGCGGCACCGTTATTATGGTTTGTGACTGCATTTATTGGCGCGATTGGTTTTACGTTATTACTATTAGGCTTATTTCCGATTCCTGCAAAAGCCAATGCCTTTACTTTGAGCGACCAAGGCTTGATTAAACGCGCGTTATTACTCAGTGCGATATTAGCCGCAATCTTATTGCCAATTTGGGCGTCGAATAATCCCTCGTTTTCACTCTACGATAGTCAAGAATGGCTGGTTCGTTTAGGCAGTTTAAGCGTGAGCTTTATTGCCTGTATAGGTATTGCGTTATTAGCCTCTAACATTGCCTTATATAACCGCCTGCAATTATTAATAATGAGCGCGATTAGCTTGATTTGTTGTTGGTACTTACGCTGGGTCACCATCATGGATGTACAAACTATTCCTAAATTTGACCAAGGACCTTATCCGTATGAATTACCGATGGGGTCGGCAGGGTTACTTGGCATTCTCGGGATGGCAGGTCTATGGCTAGCACTGGCACTCGCGGCATCAGAAATCGTTGCGATACGTACTAATAAATCAATTAACACGTCAATCAGCAAAACATCATACACACAGTAAGGGACTTAATTATGGATAACAAACGTCGTCAATTTCTTAAATCAGGTCTTGCTGTTGGTGGTGCAGGCGCTTTTGCCGCAGGCTACGCAACAACGACATCACATGCAGTACATGGCATGCTCGAAGGTACTGCTGGTGAGAAAACCAAACACCCGCACTTTGGCAATTCATTAACACCTGAATACAAGGTGACGGAGGGCGGGAAGTTAATCAATAACCCTGCACAGCGTGTTGCTCCTTCAATGTGTTTTGGCTGCTGGACTTTGTGTGGTTTGCGTGTGCGTGTTGATAACGCCAGTGACGAGATCTTACGTATTTCAGGCAATCCCTATCACCCGTTATCAAATGAACATCAGATCCCATTCAATACCCCTGTTAAAGAGGCGTATATCGGCATGGCTGGTGAAGCTGGACTTGCTGGTCGTTCAACTGCTTGTGCCCGTGGTAATGGCATGATGGAAATTCGTAAAAGTCCGTATCGGATCACGCAACCGCTAAAGCGTGTCGGTAACCGTGGTGAAGGTAAATGGGTACCGATCAGTTATGAACAATTATTAGAAGAAGTGGTTGAAGGTGGTGATCTGTTTGGTGAAGGTCATGTTGACGGTTTACGCGTGATCCGGGATGTTAAAACCCCACTTGATCCACTCAACCCTGAATATGGCCCTAAATCCAACCAGTTATTAATGACTAATGCGGGTAATGAAGGTCGCGACGATCTATTTAAACGTTTTGCTTTTAATAGTTATGGCACGCGTAATTTTGGTCATCATGGATCTTATTGTGGTTATGGTTTCCGTGCTGGATCGGGGGCGTTAATGAATGATTTGAAAAAGTTTGCCCATGTGAAACCTGATCTGGAAAATTGTGAGTTCGCTTTGTATATAGGTATGTCACCAGCGCAAGCCGGTAATCCGTTTAAGCGCCAAGCACGTCAATTAGCAACAGCGCGTAGCAAAGGCAACTTTAGTTATACGGTTGTCGCACCAGCCTTACCAGCATCATCAAGCTTAGCCTCGGGTGATAACAATACGTGGTTACCGATTAAACCCGGTACTGACTCGGCATTAGTCTTAGGTATGATCCAATGGATCCTCGCGAACGATAAATTTAATAAAACTTTCTTATCGCAGCCCGGACCTAACGCGATGAAAACTGCCGGTACGGCCCACTGGTGTAACGCGACGCATTTGGTTATCAGTGACAAAACGCATCCTCGTTATGGCGCATTTTTACGTGCATCAGAAATGGATCTTCCGTTTACGGGCAAGCCTCTTTCAGAAACAGACCCGTATGTGGTTGTTGATGCCAGCAGCGGTGATTTATCTATCCATACTCAATCTCAACCTGCACACATCTTTGTCGATCGCCAAGTCGTCACAAAGCAGGGTTCTGTTCAGGTTAAATCATCACTTCAACATTTAAAAGAATCAGCATTTAAGCATGATCTTGATTTCTACAGTGCTCAATGTGATATCCCTGTCGCGACGATCACTGCACTGGCAAAACGTTTTACGAGTCATGGCACTAAAGCTGTCGTTGATAGTCATGGCGGTAACATGCACAGTAATGGTTTCTATAATGCTTATACGATCCTGATGCTTAATGCCTTAATTGGGAACATTAATCTAAAAGGTGGAGTGATGGCAAAATCGGGTGGTTATCCAACATCAGGTAATGGTCCTCGTTATGACTTCACTAAATTTAAAAATAAGGTAAAGCCAAAAGGGGTATTTTTATCTCGCAGTAAATTCCCGTACCACAAAACCAGTGAGTATAAACGTCGTGTTGCTGCGGGTGAATCGCCGTATCCAACACGATCACCTTGGTATCCGATCTCTGCACCATTATTAACAGAGCATTTATCTGCTGCGGTTGATGGTTATCCGTATCGCGCTAAAGCGTGGATCAACCACATGGCCAATCCGATGTACGGTGTACCCGGGTTAGCTCATTTACTGAGTGATAAATTAAAAGATCCAAAACAGCTTCCATTGATTGTCTCTGTAGATGCTTTTATTAACGAAACCACGGCATTATCCGATTATATCGTGCCTGATACAGTTACTTATGAAAGTTGGGGAATGGCAACGCCTTGGCATGGCGTACCGACTAAATCAGTCACCGCCCGCTGGCCGATTGTTAGCGCGTTGACTGAGAAAACAGCTGACGGACGTAGCATTAATTTAGAAAACTTCTTAATTGATATAGCGAAAAAAATGAAGTTGGGTGGCTTTGGCGATAACGCGATTGCTGATAGCCAAGGTAATTGGCACGGCATTCACAGTGCTGAAGATTTTTATCTACGTGCAGCGGCTAACTTAGCTTATGTCGCCAATGGCGTACCCGCTGCAAGTACTGAAGATATGGTGCTATCAGGGCTGTCTCGTTTACTACCTGATATGCAGCGGGTATTAACTGCTGAGGAGTTAGGTAAAGTCGCGTTTATTTTTGCCCGCGGTGGTCGCTTTGAAGATGCGACAGAAGCCTATAAAGGCGAAGAGATGAAGCATAAATGGAAAAAACCATTAGCGATCTGGAATGAAAAAGTCGGTACATCACGTAATACCATGACGGGTGAATATTATTCTGGTTGTCCTACTTGGCATCCGCAAAAGTTAGCGGATGGGACTGCGCTAGATGAAAAATACCCAGCAACAGAATGGCCATTTACGTTAACGAATTTTAAGTCGAACATTCACAGTGCGGTATCAAATCTGTCACCACGATTAAATTCAATTAAAGGGGTGAATCCGGTTTATATACACCCGAACGATGCAGCAAAAATTGGCTTAATCACAGGGGCGCTATTCACTATTACTACGCCTGCAAGTTCAACCCAAGCCGTTGCCTTATTAGTCGATGGTGTAAAGCAGGGGACGTTAGGGTTTGAACATGGTTTTGGTCATAAAGAATTGGGTGAACGAGCTCATTGGATTGGTGATAAACAGCAACCAGTGAAAATGAAATCAAGTGATGGAGTAAATATTAATGATGTGGGCTTAATTGATCCCACTCGCCAAGGTAAAGGCGTATTACTTGATTGGGTGGTTGGTGCGGCTGCAAGGCAAGCGCTGCCCGCTAAAATTAGCCTTGTTTAAGTCTAATTCGATTTAATATCAATAACTAATATTAAAAGTATATATGAATAGAGTAAGGCCAAGTTTACGTAAGGATTTAGCGTTTACGTAAACTTGGTCATATTATTCATATCGTTCTGAATATGCTTACGCTTAATTCTCGATGATTGGGATTATCGCTGTATTCTGTGCAAGTGAAAATTCAATAAGTTCTAGCATCTTATCCTGAATCATCGGCAGACTTCTTGCTTCTACTGCAGCCTCTAAAGGTTCGTTAAGAGGCGTGCTATAACTGCGATAACCTTTGCGAATTGGAATCGACATTGACATTGGAATGCCCTGAGCGACACCGCCACCAATTAACTCGATTGCTTGTGCTGTAATTAATACGGTTTTAGGATCGTGAATCGGTTGGAAAATAAGACCGTTTTCATCTGAACGCACCATTATCCCTGATAGGTCTGGTCTCCAGCTCTCATCCAACTGTGGCATGAATCGCCATGCGCAATGCCAGTCTTGGCATACAGAAGGTCTTTTGGTATAGATTTTACAACCACCTTTTTCCATCAAATTTGAACAAACTTGATCGGCAGGTTTTTTAAAATGTTCATCGTCAATCTGAAGTACAACACAGCATGCTGTGCATTCGCCACACTCTCGACCGGAAACTAAATGTGATTCGTTTTTTTCACTCAACCTTTGTACCTACATATTACAATTTAAACATTAATCGATGTAACTTATCAGCGCACATGAAATAGACGCTGGTCACTTAATACTAAATAATGCGCGTACCATCATACTCGGTATACGCTCATTTAATGAGAACGGACAAATTTAGCTGGATTATACAGATTTAAGGACGAGGTGATATAGACAGGCTATATTTTATTAATGCTTGGATTTAATTTCATTTCAGAGGCGATAATGAAACATATACTTGTCATTGGTGTTTTGATCAGCATGCCTACATTTATTGTCTAGTGCGCAATAACTTAAATAAGTTAAGGTCTTGGTATTACATGACAATGTGTAGTATAAAACGAGTTAACTAATATTTTCGCATAAGCCTAAGGCTATGTATTATTCACAAGGATGTCTATGTTCAATTCAACATTGGCGCGTGCTTTGCTCATTTCAGCGGCTTGCTTAACCATGAGTGCTTGCTCGACACGAGAGAGTGCAGACCAATATCGAGGCTCTACGAGTCAGAGGCTGCTGAGTTACAGTATTAATGAATTAGTATCACAGCTACCTGATAATAGTTTTACTGAGTTTGACTCACAATCCATTTTTGTACGCACGCATTTTATTAGCAAATCACAGGCACTTGTTTATGCTGAGCAGCGTTTAAAAATGGAGCTGACTAGTCGATTTAAGCTGAACCTAGTCGATTCGGCTGCAGACGCAGATATTGAATTTGATTTCTTTTTCACGTCTTTAGGGACAGACCAAGATGTATATGGCCTAAGCGTACCGGTATTTTGGGTGAGTACTGACGGGGAAATGCCATCATTGGATATTCTTGCTGTACGTATGTATCACGGTGTCAGTGAGATGTATTACTTCACTAAAGATAAAGCAACAGGCGTAACTTCTGCACATGCTGGAAGTATTGCCAGATCTCGAAGTGATAAATTCTCAACGCCCTTCTTTAGCTTCCCAATTGATAGTTTGAACGAAAAGTCAGTGTTTGACTAAATAATGTAATCGGTACGAGTTTGGGTTACTTGTTATCCGAAATAAGGGTAGCGAGTAATTCAGCTGGATTAGCAAATGAGATATAGGTATTTTTTGAACTAGATTTGCAGTGATGTTTTAACGATTTGATACTTTGAAAAACAAGAGAATGGCGGTGACGGAGAGATTCGAACTCTCGAAGGGTTGCCCCTTACACACTTTCCAGGCGTGCTCCTTCAGCCACTCGGACACGTCACCTAATCAGATCGTTATATGATATATAACGAAACGTACTTTAGGTAATCCCCCTGTAAAGGTCAATGAAAAACTCTTGTTTAGGGTTTGACTGCTGCAATACTGAGCATCGCTATCTATATTTAGTGACTATAAGGCCTCTATTAATTAACCCATAAGTAGCATGTTTTGTTGTTTTTTCGTACGACACCACGAAATTAACTAAAGTTGTTAGCGGTAATGACGATATAAACCTTATAATTTTGGTGATGGAACGCATCGCTATTAAATATCATAAGGATTCATGATCTGATGAAGGCTCAACTCTCCAAATCATTGCTGCTACCCTTAACACTTACTCTTGCCAGCACAAGCTGTCAGTTATCTGCGACTGAGTTTGATGCGCGCGCATATGCAATGGGTGGTGTCGGTGTTACTTCTGCTGATTATGTCACGGCTTCATTTCATAATCCTGCAATGGCTGCTAAACATGATGTGCGTGATGACTTTGGTTTACTCGCTCCTGTTCTAGGCCTTCAAATTGATGATGAAGATAATTTATTTGGTGATCTATCCTCTAATCCATCGGACCTGATTGGTGATAAAGCGTATTCAGAGGCTGGTTTTGGTCTTGTAGCGTCAGTGCCAACACGTTATTACTCCACGAATGTATTTATTAAAGGTTATGCCGACTCACTGGCATTCTCCGATATCATCCTTGGTAATTCCGCGTCTAAAATGAGTGTATATGCCATTTCTGTTGTTGAACTGGGGATGACTTTCGCGCGTAAATTTGATACTCGCTACGGTGGTATGCATTTCGGTATCTCACCTAAATACAATGTGATGTCTACTTATAACTATTCGAATACAGTCGGTTCATTTGACCCTGATAAATATAAAGAGGGGACTTCTAGCGACGAAAAAGGCTTCAATCTTGATTTGGGTATGGAAGTCGGGCTGTTATACGGGCTAAGTGTTGGTGCAGCGGTCAAAAATTTAATCCCACAAGCGGTGGATTTGAAACCGATGACGGGATCAAGTGCTAGCTATAATATTCATCCAGTGATGACCACGGGACTGAGCTGGAGTAGTGACTATGCAATGCTCGCGATGGATATTGATGTGAATGCGACGCAGCGCTATGAAGATATGGTCACGTTATCTTCTATCAAGGATGACTTTGATGATACCCAAATGCTGAAAATTGGTGGTGAAATAGGCTTAGAGTCTGCCATTCAATTGCGTGCTGGTTATGCGAAAGATTTACAAGGTAATAAAAGACAGGTATTTACTGCTGGTATTGGCTTATCACCTTTTAATGTTTTTCAACTTGATATTGGTGGCAGCTACGGTGGCGAAAATAAATATGGCGTTGTAGCACAAACAATGGTGTGGTTTTAAATAACAACTCTAATACGTTATATATTTGATTCAGAACATTATATTGCAATATAACTTGTGTCTTTTCTCTAATAACTTGGAAGTATGAGATAAGTCATGAACAAAAAGGAGCCTTTATTCTACTATCTTTGTTACAAGATTTATTATTAAATCTAATACAATTGCATTAAATAATGCTTATCTATTTATTGTGATCGGTAAAATACAAGGAGAGTGAAAAATGCCAAGTGATCAACCTGTGGTGCAATCGCCACGCGTTATCGTCGATATTAACGATGATGTCGCAATTGTTACCCTCAATCGAGGCCGCAAATATAATGCGTTAGACATGGATATGTTTTACGCAATAAATAAAGCAGCAACAGACCTTGCTAATAATAAAGCCATCCGAGCAGTCATTGTTCGGGGTGATGGTAAGGTGTTCTGCGCTGGTCTTGATGTCAAAAGTATCATCAAAAACCCCCTCAATCCCGGTACATTACTAAAACGAGAAGAAAACGAACTTGCTAATATTGCGCAAAAGGTCGGTTATCTTTGGCGTCAAATCCCTGTACCTGTGATTGCTGTGACGCACGGTGTCTGTTTTGGTGGCGGCTTACAAATTGCCCTTGGGGCTGACTTTCGCTACAGCACAGCAGACTGTGAGTTTTCAGTGATGGAAATTAAATGGGGATTAATACCAGACATGAGCGGTATGGTGACAATGCGAGAATTGACGCGCATTGATATCGCAAAAGAACTGACGATGACAGGACGTAAATTCAGTGGTGTTGAAGCAGAAAAATACGGGCTTGTGACCCATGTTTGTGACGATCCAATGGCTGCTGCGATGACGTTTGTCGATAGTTTAAAAACGCGATCTCCCGATGCGATTGTAGCGGCCAAATCATTACTTAATGATTCTTGGGCAGCATCAGAGCAAGCTGCACTGGAATTAGAAACTCAAACCCAACGAAAAGTGATGGGAAAGTGGAATCAACTCATTGCAGTAGCTCGCAATTTTATCTCAAAATCATTACCCTATAGAAAACGTAGTATTTAACAGGCGGTCTTATAACTATGTCCCAACTGAATATAAAAGCATTATTAGAACCTTCATCAATTGCCGTTATTGGCGCTAAAAATAGCCCAGACAGCATAGGCTATTGTGTTGTTAAAAACCTGATTGCTAGCCAGTATGATGGTCCAATTATGCCAGTGTCATTAAAAGCTAATAATGTGTGTGGGATTTTAGCGTATGAGAAGCCAAGCGAATTACCAATAGCCCCTGATTTAGGGGCTATTTGTACACCAATTCGTTTTGCTGGCAAGATCATTAAAGAACTTGGAGAGGTCGGTTGTAAAGCCGTCATCTTATTTAGTGATGAACCGTATGAAGGGAATGCCGATACGTGGGAGAAAATTGGCTTACTTGCTGCAAAGTATAATATTCGTGTATTAGGACCAAGCAGCCTAGGTGTATTAAACCCGCGTTTAAAGTTGAATGTTAGTTTAGCGCATGTTGCTCCGCCAGCTGGTGATGTTGCTGTTATTTCGCAGTCCGCTGCGTTTGCGACATCGATGATAGACTGGGCTGAAACCCGTGGTGTGGGCTTTTCATGCTTTATTTCTATTGGCACGCGAATAGACGTCAACTTTGCTGACTTGATTGATTATTTAAGCCGAGATCGTTTCACCAAATCAATTGCGTTATACGTTGATAACATCATCGATACGCGTCGCTTTATGTCTGCCGCGAGAGCCGCAGCGTTTAAAAAACCAATCGTGGTGGTTCGTTCAAGCTCCAACAAAACCGGTGCCGCTGCTTTATTGCAAAATAGAAAAAATAAGATCTCTTATAATAGTGCGTATACGGCCGCATTCCAACGCTCTGGTATGCTACGTGTGAATGATACCTTTGAGCTATTATCTGCCATTAAAACGGTCGCGACGATCAAGCGTTCTGTTCGTGGTGATAAAATGTTGATCATTTCTAATGGTGGTTCTCCCGCTTACATGGCGATAGATGTACTGATCAAATCGGGTTGTAAACTAGCCGAGTTGAGCTACGAAACAGAGCAAAAATTATTAAAAGCATTGCCTAATAAAGTCACTAGCATGAACCCGATTAATATCCTTGGCGGTGTTAATGCAGAGGCATACAGTAAAGTCATTGATATTGTGATGGAAGATCCTCAATACGATGCGTTACTTGTTATTCATGCGCCACAAGTAACAGAACCCTGCCATGTTATGGCTGAAAAATTAATACCGCAGTTGGTTAAATATAATAAGAAAGGCCCTATTATATTCACGTCTTGGATGGGTGAAACCAGTGGTCGAATTGCACGCCAAGCGATGATTAAAGCTGGTATTGCTTCATTTGGTACCCCCGAAGTTGCGGTAAATGCCTTTAACTATATTGTTAAATTTAGACGTCACCAAAAACAACTTATCCAAACACCTGAAGCATTAGCAGATTTAAATCCAGGTTTAATGGCTGATGCTAAAATGATGATCGACAAAGCGATGCGCAAAGGGGTGAAAGAGGTTAATGAGAAAGGGGTTAACCTTTTACTCAGTGCGTTCGGTATTATGTCAGATGACACATTATCAAAAGACGAAGTGAATAAATTTCGTATCGAAGTGGTTGATGATGCCGCATTTGGCCCGATTATTTGCCTCGGTGAAGCGGGCGGTGATTGGGATATCGAGCAAGATGCTGGCGTTGCATTGCCACCATTAAACATGGCGCTGTCACGTTACCTTGTCGTTGGCTCGATCAAGCAAGGGATTATTCGCGAACGTAGTTTAAGTGTTCGCTTAAACATGCATGACTTGTGTGAAATATTAACGCGTATATCGCAGATGATCATTAACTTCCCTATGATTAAATCGATATCGATTGATCCATTAGAATTAGGTCGAAGCGGATACAAAGTTAAAATCGAAAACGTGAATATTGTTTTACGTGGTCGACGTTCACAGCAAAAATTAGCGATATTACCGTACCCGAAAGAGCTTGAAAGTATCTACACCATGAAAAATGGTAAAGCGGTATTGTTAAGACCGATTCGTCATGAAGATGAACCACAACATCAGGCTTTTGACTCGTCACTTACTGCGGATGATCGTTACTTACGTTACTTCGGTGCGCGTTCTAAGTTTAGTCATTTTGAAATGGCGATGCTCACGCAAATTGATTATGAACGTGAAATGGCATTTATTGCCAGTGCTAAAAACCCAATGGGCCAGCCGGAAACATTAGGGGTTGTACGTGCTATTTTCGATTGGGATAGTAGCGAAGCTGAATTTGCAATTTCAGTGCGCTCCGATTTAAAAGGGCAGGGACTCGGTAAAGCGCTGATGTTGAAAATCGTTGAATTTTGTCGTCAAGTAGGATTAAAAAACATGGTTGGTTTTACCATGCCGACCAATTCCGGCATGATTAACTTAGCAAAATATTGTGGCTTTAAAGTGACAATGGATTATCGTGAAGGCAACGCAGACTTGAAATTAAAGCTAAATGATTAATTTACAACGCATCAATTTAAATTTATTGCTCAGTTTACAATGCTTGTTGCAAGAGCAGCAAGTGACTGCCGCAGCACAACGTCAATACATCACCCAATCGGCAATGAGTAAAAACCTTGCTAAATTACGGGAGATATTTGCTGATCCATTACTGATAAAAATAGACAATAAAAGCCAGCTAACAGAAAAAGCCAAGCAGTTAAAACCGGTATTAGCACAGATTTTAAATAGCATTGATGGCTTATTGGTGACTGGTGGTTTCGATCCATTATTATCGCAACGTGAATTTACGCTTGCATCAACCGATTACGTGACCGACTATATTTTACCTGTCGCCCTTGCGCATTTGTATCAACATGCACCCAGCATTAAACTTAATCTCACCTATTGGGATAAATTTACGTTGGCGGCAATGGAACGCGGAGAAATTGATTTAGGGGCGACGATCATTCGTCCCGAGCATAAGCACCTTTCTTATCTGCCATTAGAACAAGACAATTATGTGTGTATTATGCGCCAAGGACACCCGCTCGAAAATGAGGTGTTAACCTTATCGAATTATACTCAATATCCGCACGGTATTATTACCTCAGGTGCAGATAAGTCTAGCGATATTGACGTGGCATTATCTGCTCAAGGACTGTTTCGAGAGGTCGCTTTACGTATTCCGTCTTACTCATCAGCTTTTAGTATCATCGCTAAAACAGACCATTTATTAACGATACCTAACTCGATTGCTGATAAATTAATCATCGAAGAACAATTCATCCGAAAAAAATTACCCATTGAATTACCTATTTTACAGGCTGCAATTATCTGGCATCCCCGTTTTGACCATGATTTGGCGCATAAATGGCTGCGTGATGAACTACATGCTCAATTAAGTAGCAGTATTCCTAATGGGACTACAGTAGAGTAAAAGAAGTCATTTTATTCATTTAGATATGCACTCTATGATTACCGCAACGCAATGGAGTGGTAATCAATATGTACGAAGTAATAGTGTCTTTATTAATTGTTAACTTTTTTGGCATGCTCAGCCCTGGGCCTGACATGATGTTAGTTTTAAAATACGGAAGCCTTAACGCAAAACGTGCAGCGTGGTTCTGTGTCGGTGGTATTATTTCTGGTTTGGCCGTACACATGATGTTAGGTCTGTTCGGCATATCATTACTTATCTCAAGTCAACCAATGCTGTTTGATG
Organism: Moritella sp. 24; assembly: GCF_018219155.1. Lineage (NCBI taxonomy): Bacteria > Pseudomonadati > Pseudomonadota > Gammaproteobacteria > Alteromonadales > Moritellaceae > Moritella > Moritella sp. 24. Next base: position 1,105,196 of record NZ_CP056123.1, read on the forward strand.
CGGTTCGTTGGTTAGGCGCTGCTTATCTTATCTATATTGGTATTAAGTCACTGCGCGCAGGTAAGAGTGAAATTGAAGTTGACGCGGGTACGTTAAACTATCGCCCGGGCAAAGCGTATTTAGACGGTTTACTGTGTAATTTATTAAACCCGAAAATTTTGATGTTCATGGTGGCGGCATTCAGTCAGGTTATCGCTCCTGAGACACCAACATCAGATAAATTGTTGATCAGCTTATCTATCTTTTTAGAGACAGCGGTACTGTGGTCATGTTTCATCATATTACTTAACCGTGGTTCTCTAAAACAAATGCTTAATCGTTATCAAGACAAAATTAATAAAGCCACTGGTGGCCTGTTAATTACCTTGGGTGGTTTCATTGGTTTAAGCAGCTAAGCAAATAAGTTTAAAAAGAAAGGCGCTGTTGGTTACCCCGTTAAATGGGAGTTACCGACAGCGCCTTTTTGCGTTAATGGGGTTTTGTATTATCAGTTAGAGTTCAAAGACATTACTTTGTTGTTGGAAGGTTTCAACATCAGCGATGTAGGTTCCTTCAAGCTTCTCTACTTTGTGTGCTTCGTACTCATCGTCGTGTTCATGTGGTTTACTGGTTGTTGACATGATCAAGCGGTCAGATGTGCGAGATTTTAATTCCACCATAAAGCGTATAAGATCGACACGTTCGATTTTTTCGAGCTCTTCTGCGATTTTCTGCGACTTGTTAAATGTCTTATCCTTGATCCCAATCGAATGCCACAAACGCTTACTTTTACTGTTTATGTTGGTATCCGGTTCACGTAATTTAGAGATTAACCCTTGCTTACTTGATTGCCATTGTTGTTCGGTAAACGAAATCATCCCGAACGGAAAGAAATCAATGAAATCATTAATCGCATCCAGTAGCTTGGTCGGCTGAGTATGTGGTGATTGCACGTAGAACATGAGACCCGCATGACGATTAAGCGGAATATTTCCCGTACCGACCACATAACCTAATTGCTGCTGTGTACGTAATTCATAGAAGAATTTCGATGACATCACGTGATTCGCCAAGCTGTAATAGGCCAGCTCTTTAGGTGATATTTTGGGTGCTTGGTAATACACAATCAGCGCGGCATCATTATGTTCTGCATCCACTTCGTGTACCAATGAACCGGTATGGCGAATATCAACCAGCTTACGTATTGTCTCTTTGCCCGGTGAACTAAACGGTTTCAGTTTATCTTTCACATACTGGCCAATTTCCAGTGCTTGTGATTGATGCCAATCACCGTGTACCAATACTTCAACGCTGATGTTCTTGTACACTTGTTCCAAATACTCAGGCAGCTGTTCTTGTTTAATACTGACGAGTGCTTTGGCTAGTCGTTCACTTGATGGATTATTCGGTTGCAAAACAGAGGTTAGCTCTGAGAATAAGCGGTTAATCGGTTTCGCTTGTTTTTGGTTTTCCCAAGAGATAAGTAACTGATTACGAATACTTGAGAAGGTGTCATTATCCACCATGTGTAAATGGCGATGACCAATGATCAGCTTTAATAACTCAAGTTGTTTCTGAGCAAAACCAGCAATGTGTAATGTGAAGCCACCTTGGTGCGCATAAATGTGATAGCTAATACCCGCGATTTCAGCTTGGTACGTCAAGGTGTTGAGTTGCTCCATTAATAGCTCAACCGCTAAACGTGTCATAGCGATATTATGCGTATCGGCAATGGCATACTCACTGTCAATTGAAATGAAGATATTGCCTTTCGGTAGGTGGAATTGATGCTCCTGCATAAACCACGTTTTAAACCCTTCGCTTTTATTAATTAAAGTCGGGTGTTCCGTTAAGTTGGCTTTATCCAGTGCTAAGGCTTCTAAAGACGCGCTTATGAACGGATTCGCAATTGGCAATGAAAGTGACGCATCGATATTAACATCTGCCCAGCGTTGTTGCTGGTGGTCACTAAAGACATCCACGCGATAAGGGGTATCATACCAAGCTGCTTTTTTATTGGTTTCTAAATTAGGAGCAGATACCATCAAGCGCATATTCGTCGGATTAAACTGTTTTAAGAAAAAACAGCAAGCCTCAATATCAAACCCTGTCATCATATAATCACCGTAAATGACATGTTCTGGCTGATAGATATGTAGATTTTGAGAGAGGTGAGAGACGTTTTTTATCGCAGGTATTTTTTCTTGATAGCGGAAAGCTTGTTCTAAGAAGTTTCTCTTTTCATCATAACGCCACGCTTGTAAGCCTTGCTCAGCGATTAATTTAATGTATTGAAGGCAGAACTCAACAATTTCAGTAATGTGCTTAAAACCCTCGCTGGTTAAGCCCATGATGACATTATAATCTTTAAAGTTAGCCCCACTTTGGCCACTACCAGCAGAGAGCGCCGTTACCCAACCTTTGCTTTTCAATAACGACAGTAAGCTACCTTCGGTTTCATCGCCGATAAGTTGGCTGATATAGCCCAATGGTTTAATTTGATAGTAGGGATTAATATCACCTAGCGGGAAGCAAATGTATAATTTCTTATGCCCGCTAATTGATTCAACCCAGATTGTTTGTTGTAACTGGGCCTCTGTATAGAGCGGAGTTGCCAACGGGATCGCATTAATGCCCCGATTAGGAATCGCCGAAAACATGTCTTTAAGCATGTGCTCTTGCTTGTCTAGTGACAGTTCAGACTGGATCACCAGTTTCATCAATGAAGCACAATAGTGTTGCTCGTAAAAGCGTAATAACTCGTCACGTAACGTATAGTTTTCTGTGTCCGCTAGGGTGGTTAAATTACCCACCGAAAATTTACTAAACGGATGTGTCGGGTTTACTGTTTCTTTATGGGCTTGATAGAAGCGACGAACATCATCTTTTATCTTTAGTTTGTACTCTGAATCAACAGCATGGCGTTCACGTTCGAGTAAGTCTGCATTGAAACTCGGAGCGATAAAAAACTGAGCGAAACGGTCAAGCGCATTATGGAAAAAGCTATTGTTAATATCAAAGTAGTAATTGGTGTATTCAGTGCCTGTCCACGCATTATTACTGCCACCGTGCATGGAAATAAACGATTGGTATTCACCGGGTTTAGGGTACTTATCAGTGCCTAAAAATAACATGTGTTCGAGAAGGTGGGCGAGCCCTTCATGTTGTTTCGGATCATCAAAGTGACCGACCGAAATTGACATAGAAGCGGCTGATTTTTTACATTGATCATCTTGGATCAACAAGACAGCTAAACCATTAGGGAGCGTGATGTGACGATATTGCTTATAATCATTAGGACTTGTTATCAAGGCGTATGCTCCATGTACTGACTGCATAGGGTCAAATTAAAGTAGATCAGCGTCAAAGAATAGCGAATCTAAAATGCAGTAATGAATGCTGAGGTTTACTCTTATTGAGTAGAAACGCATCGTGCGATAACGATACGCTTTACTCGTAATATAAGTCAGTATGGCGCGAAAATAGCGGTAAGTAATTATTTTTTGAAAAGAATGTTTAAAAACATAAGCTAAACGTGGTTTTTAATACTTTTTTGAGCATCGAATAAATTTCAAAATGTTAAGCTTTGTCATACTTTTGTCATCAAATCACGTTACCATGCAATCGTTTTTTTAGGCTGTGTTAATATCTATAAAGAATTCAATAGATAATATAGCGTGGTGGTATGAAGATTTATATTATGCGACACGGGCAAGCAGGGTTATACGCCAATAGCGATGCTGAACGTGAATTAACTGGTACTGGACGACAGCAGTCCGCCGATATGGCCAGTTGGTTAAGTGCGATTGAACCAACTTTAGATTGTGTATTACACAGTCCTTATATACGAGCTGCACAAACTTGGAATGTTATCGGGAACTTTTTTACCGTTAACAAGGTCGAAGTTTGTGAAGACATAACCCCTTATGGGGATGCTGAGTTTATTGCTGATTATGTTCGTGCACTTGTTGAGCAAAATAATTACGAAACAGTCTTACTTGTTTCACATTTGCCAGTAGTGAGTTATTTGACTTCAGTACTGACGGCAAACAAACATATGCCAGCTTTCGCAACATCTGCGATAGCTTGTTTAGAATTAGAAAAAAATAGCTTTAATTTTAAGTGGTTAGAAACACCAGCAAGTATAAAGTAATTCACTGGTTTGTTAATAAAGTTTATAACTAGTGCTTACACTTTATACAACGGTTAATGCAGTGTTAAATATCTTTGCATTACCCTATTGTTAGTATATTATGCCGCCTCTGTTTGGGTACTTGGATGGTACCTATATAAGCGTATAAAGGAGTGCTAAATGCGTAGTTTTAAACAGTTTAACTCATTGCGAATTGCAAAATATGTAAAGAGTTTTTTTCATGGAACCCTATATGTCACAGGTTTGGGATTATTAGAGTTTCAGCAAGGTTTGTTAGTCATGCCGAGCGATGCAGGTAACACTGTTAAAATGCGTGTCTCGGAAGTAAATCGTGAAATTAAGCGGTTTACTGCTTAGCAAAACTCGCTTGAAAGGTTAGTGTTATGCACTAACCTTTTTTTGTGCCTGAAAATCAAGTAAATACCTGATTGTTGAGATGGGTAGGTATAAAAAAGCCACTCGGATTAAGGAGCGGCGATATGGCCAAACACTGCTTACGGCGGGTTAATATGCGAAACTTAATGCATAAACATGAAAATATTAAACCCGAGAGTAATGAAAAAAATAATTGATACCGTGATAATGATACTGTTGCGTTTTAGAAAGCTCAGCAGTGGATAGTTGGCTTTTAGCCTGTCGGCCGCAAGCGCCTTTTTCTTTGCTTGCGCGGCCTTAATAACCTCTAATTTCGCATTCTCACGCATGGCTTTGTCATGTATCGCCAATCGTTCGTTATTTTCTTCTTCTAACGCTATAAGCCATTGTTCTTGGTCATCAGCCATCATTAACTACCTTGCAGAAAGTCTTCTTTATTCGTTAGTTCTATCAAGATCGACAAGGCGGCACTGCCACCCCAAGTTTTCGTTGCTTGATGAAACGCTTCGACATCGGGATGTTGCGCTAACCACATTGGTAATTGACGCTTAAGAATATTCTTGCCATGACCATGCATCACATTACAACAACGGATATGCTGTTTACGACATTCAGCAATGAGCGCTGATATTTCTACCTTTGCTGTTTCTTGCGTTAAACCATGTAAATCTAGCAGTAATTCTGGTTCGTAATCACCACGACGTAGCTTCTTCAATTCGTACGGTGAAACACCTTCGCGTATATAGCGAGTCGGTCCTTCATCGGCAATATGCGGTTCAAATTGATCGGAGAAAAAATGTTCACGTTGTGCTGATTCTTGTCTGATTGAATCATTTGGCTGAGTTTTCGGTTTTTTAGCCCTGATTTTTGTTGTGCGTATGGTATCCTGTGACAAAGGTTTTATACCTTTCATACTATCAGAGAAAAGAGCGTGTTCATCTGGTTTAGGCGCTGCTTGCGATACTTTAACTTGTTCAGCCTGTGCCTGTTCCTTTGCTACATCCATTTGCAGCAACATCTTTTTTTTCATTTGTTTATTAAACATAATGTAGTTACCCAAATTCAGCTGTGAAAATCAGTTGATTAAACATTTTGTTATTTTACCAAAATTGGAGTCAATTGTGGACAGGATTTTTATTGACGAAGCAGTCAAAGAGTTAACTACAATACAAGATATCATCCGTTGGGCGGTTAGCCGTTTTAACGACGCAGGTATTTTCTATGGTCACGGTACTGATAACGCGTGGGATGAAGCTGTTCAGCTTATCTTACCGACGTTACACCTGCCATTGGATATTGATCCTCAAATTCGTCATGCGAAACTGCTTACTTCTGAACGCCAAAAATTGGTTGAGCTGATTGTTCGTCGTGTAAACGAACGTATCCCTGCTGCATACCTTACTAACAAAGCTTGGTTTGCTGGTTTAGAGTTCTTCGTTGATGAACGCGTATTAGTGCCGCGTTCTCCGTTTGCAGAACTGATCATGAACGGTTTCCAGCCTTGGTTAACGCACGAACCTATGCGCGTACTTGATATGTGTACGGGCAGTGGTTGTATCGCGATTGCACTGTCTCACGCATTCCCTGATTCAGAAATCGACGCAGTTGATATTGAACACGGCGCGATTGAAGTTGCTGAGATCAACATTCAAGATCACGGTGTTGAGCAACAAGTAACACCAATCCAGTCTGACTTGTTCTCAAACTTAACGGGTTTACGCTACGACATGATCGTATCGAATCCTCCTTATGTTGATCAAGAAGATATTGATAACCTACCTGATGAGTTCAAACATGAACCTGAAATCGGTTTACAGTCTGGTTTTGATGGCTTAGAGCTAACGCTTAAAATGCTAGCACAAGCACCAGATATGCTAAACGACGGTGGCTTACTGTTTGTTGAGATCGGTAACAGCATGGTTCACATGCAAGAGAAATTCCCTGAAGTACCATTTACATGGTTAGAAATGCAAAATGGCGGCCACGGTATCTTCGTGATCAGCAAAGAGCAGATCGTTGCTTCAATGGCAGAATTCGCACCGTTTAAATAAATAGTCCGCACCGTTCAAATAGGTCGGTAGCGTGTTGTTATAGGGTGTTAAAGCCCACGAAAAACCTGTGATCATCTTAGATGGTCGCAGGTTTTTTTTTATTCCTCTTTTTTCTCTATTTGCTATTGTCGCTAAGCCGTTGGTCTTGTATTCTCGAAGGTATTAGTAAGCATTATATAAAGGAAACGCTGTTATGGCAGGGAATAGTATTGGGCAATTATTTAAGATCTCCACATTCGGAGAAAGCCATGGACCAGCACTTGGGTGCATCATTGACGGCTGCCCTCCAGGACTCGAAATTTCACTAGAAGATCTACAGTTTGATCTTGACCGTCGTAAGCCTGGCACATCTCGCTATACTACTCAACGACGTGAAGCTGACGAAGTTCAGATCCTTTCGGGTATTTTTGAAGGTAAAACCACTGGTTCTTCGATTGGTCTAATGATCAAGAATACCGATCAACGTTCACAAGATTATTCAAACATTAAAGATACCTTCCGTCCGGGCCATGCTGATTATACTTATCATCAGAAATTTGGTCATCGTGATTACCGTGGTGGCGGTCGTTCATCGGCACGTGAAACGGCAATGCGTGTAGCGGCTGGTGCCATTGCGAAGAAATACCTAAAAGAACAACACGGTATTGTTATCCGTGGTTTCTTATCACAACTGGGTCCAATCAAAGCAGAAGCTCTACAGTGGGATCAAGTTGAACAAAACCCGTTCTTCTTCCCTGATACATCTAAATTAGAAGCGCTGGATGAATACATGCGCGGCCTAAAGAAATCAGGTGACTCAGTGGGCGCTAAAGTAACAGTTGTTGCTGAAGGTGTGCCTGTTGGTTTAGGCGAACCTGTATTTGATCGTTTAGATGCGGACATCGCACATTCATTAATGAGCATTAACGCAGTGAAAGGCGTTGAGATTGGTGATGGTTTTGGCGTTGTAGAACAGCTTGGTAGCGAACACCGTGATGAAATGACACCTGAAGATGGTTTCCTTTCTAATCACGCTGGTGGCGTACTAGGTGGTATCTCAAGTGGCCAAGATATCATTGCGCACATTGCAATGAAACCGACTTCAAGTATTACCATTCCAGGTAAATCAATTGATAAGTTTGGTAACGCGATTGAAGTAGTTACTAAAGGTCGTCACGATCCATGTGTAGGTATCCGCGCAGTGCCAATTGCTGAAGCACAACTTGCTATCACGCTAATGGACCACTTGCTAAGACACCGTGCGCAGAATCTACATGTAGTAACAGATACTCCAAATATGTAGTTTTTGCTTGGCTAGCTTAGTTTTTCAGGGACTAGTAATGGCTAGACAGCTAATCGATAAATACCCATCAGCTTAGGTTGATGGGTATTTTTTTGTCTGTTCTATTTTCTGAGCATGATGTTTCTAAAGCCTAATATCTGATATTTCATTATATGTAATGATTTTATCAGCGGTGCCTTGAATAGTTGTGCTGATTTCAACGCCATTTTTAATTGTCACAATAAGTTCTTTGCCTTTTGCCTTGGCGTATCCAGCTTCAATACCTAAGCCTACTCCCTTTTCTGATATATCGATGACAACGATGTCTGATTCATCTATTTTAGCGAATGTTTCTTGCATTATTTGTGTAGCAGAGAATGTCTGTTTACCCCATTTTTCCATATCTCTTACAACACAATATGACTTTAAATTATGTTTAGAAAAACACAGTTCAAATTCATTGATAACGCTTTTATTTGAATTATTGGAATGATATTTAATACCAAAATATACACGTTTCATTAAGGCTCCATTTAATGTGTTTCACTGTAAATACAAGAGTATATATAAGAATTAGCTTACCATTCGAGACTTAGCGTTTCTTTTGAAAGGTACGGTAGGGAAGTGGGCGTTTTACTTGTCGTGTATAACCAAACAAAAAAGACACTGATAATAAATATCAGTGCCTTTACGTTTATTTAGAATTAACCTATTTTAAATTCAGGTTTACTTCTAATCAGGTTTATTTAGCAGAAGCTAATGTTTGCTTCGTAGCCGTTTCACCTTGTGCTTGCTTCTTTTCGAAGCGAGAGATCCACCACCATGCTAGTGCAGAGAACACCATGGTCATGAACACGTTGATGAAGAATGCATTAACTAGATCAACACCTGTTGGGAATGCAGACGCTGTCATACTTACCACAAAGATAACGATAAGAATTGAAACAACAGTCATACCTACTTTACGAGAACCCATGCGGAAATCACGTGGAGTATCATCGTATTTAAGACGGAAGATGAAGTAAGCAACCATAATAAAGATAGGTGGTAACATCGCTGTACCAGCTGTTAAGTTAATCGCAGTGCTCATCATTTCTTGTACAGATTCAGAACCGAAACCATTTACTACTAGCATGATTACAACGAACGCAAACTGCCACCAAGCTGCGCGTACTGGTACACCGTGCTCGTTAAGTTCAGTTGTCTTCTCGCCGTAAACACCTTTTGGAATTTCTGAGAAGTGAATTTTAACGGGTGCAGCAGTCCACATCATCATCGAACCGAACATCGCGATGAATAGAATCACACCTACAAAACGACCTACTAAGTTTTCAGAGATATTGAAGTATTGCGCCATACCTGTGAAGATTTCAACCATACCGCCAGCATAAGTCAGTGACTCACGTGGAACGAATACGTTTACAAGTAGTGAACCAACAGCGTACATAGCACCAATTAGGATACCAGCAGCGATGATCACGCGAATGAAGGTCTTCTGACCGCCTTTCACATCTTTCAAGTATGCAGCAGCTGTTTCAGCACCACCGGCTGCTTGGAAGATCCAGCACATAATACCGATTGTTGCCCAGTTAATTGTTGGTGTCATTGCTTCGATTGTGATTGGTTGTGCTGGTACATGGTCACCGCTAAGTGCCGTTACCGCGCCAATGACATAGATAGCGAAAAGTGCGAATACACCGTAAGCCACCATTTCAGAAATTTTACCTAACCAAGATGCACCTTTTGTTGAAATGTGCGTTGCAGCAGCAAATAACACAATTGAGATTATAGATGTCACCACTGGCGAGAAGTTATATTCATAACCCAGCATTGCATAAGATGCATAAGCGATTACGTTTGGCAGTAGCGAAACGAACCAAAACAGGTTAACGAACCAATACAAGAACGAACCTAAGTAAGCATTCTTCGTACCCAGTGGTTTTTTCAACCAGTCGTACATACCTGATTCTGAGTCTTTATTGGCAGATACAAATTCAGAAATAATAAACACGAACGGGATAAAGTAGACCAGCGTAGCAAGTAAAAAGATCGGTGCCGAGCTTAAGCCTAATTCGATATTATTATTAACAATGTTACGGACATTAAATACCGCCGCGAGAGTCATAGATAGCAAAGCAAACTTTCCTATCGTGCCACGTACAGATTGAGACATAATTAACGCATCCTATATTAATTAAATTATTAAGTGATCTTTAGTAAATGTCTAATCGTTAGCTTTACTAAAAATTACTGTGGTTAAAATCATTAAACAGAAAATAAGCAACAGACCAAATGAGTATAATAGAACAACTGGCCGTGCTTATTTATCTGCATTTAACAAAGGAAAGCACCGATGTCACAGGTGCTTCATGATGTAATCCAACTCCTATAATTGAATCGCTGGTTTTGCTTCTTCAGCAAGTTCTTCTTGTGTTAGTGATTGTTCATACTTGTTGTATTTCCACCACGCATAGCCAAGGAAAATAACAATCCCGCCAACGTTGTAGAAAATAATCGTCATGATGTCTGCGCCAGTTGGGAAGGTTGAAGCAAAGAACCCAACAGTAAAGATAGCGATAAGAACAGACACAATAGCGATGCCGGTAAAGCGAGAACCCATGCGGAAATCACGTTCTAGATGATCTAATTTTAATCGTAGGTTGAGGTAAGCAATCATGATGAACAGTGGTGGAAGCATTGATGCTGCCGCTGTCATGTTGATGATTGTGCTCATTAAGTCTTGAACCGTGTCTGACGCTAATGTTGGAATAAACATCAGTGGGATAACAATTAAGAATTGAATCCATGCTGCACGTACTGGTACACCTTGTTTGTTTAGTGCCACGGTCTTTTCACCAAAAATACCTTTTGGAATTTCAGAGAAGAAGATTTTTACAGGTGTTGCTGTCCACATTAATAATGAACCCAGCATGGCAGTAAACGAGACGATCCCAACAAAACGGTTCATCATGATTTCAGGTAAACCAAAGTGTCTCGCAAGGCCTTCAAATACTTGTACTGAGCCGCCTGTGAACTTCAGCTCTTCACGCGTTACAAAGACGTTCGCTAAGATAGAACCAACAGAGTAAAGGGCACCGATAAAGATACCTGCAAGGATGATGACTTTAACGAATGACTTGTGGCCGCCTTTAATATCATTGACATAAACAGCAACAGATTCTGCGCCACCCGCTGCCATAAAGATCCAAGTGATCACACCGAGGAATGCCCAGTTAAACGATGGCGTCATCGCTTCAATTGTAATTGGGTCAGCAGGTACAATCCCGCCCATCAAGGCACCAGCAGATAGGATGATGTAAGACAGAGTGAGTAACAGCATCAATGACGATGTTACTGTTGTAATTGGACCTAGTAATTTAGCACCGTTATTTGATACGTGTGTTGCAACAGCGAAAAGCAGGGTACTTAAAACTGCCGTTGTCATTGGGGTGAATATATATTCAAACCCTAAGAATGCATACGACGCGTAAGCGATGATTCGTGGTAACAGAGACGTGAAAAAGAATAGGTTAACGAACCAATAAGTATAAGCTGAGATGAAAGCCCAGCGACCGCCTAACGAACTTTTTACCCAAGAGTAAACACCCGCTTCAGAACTTTTGTTGAGTGATACAAACTCAGCCACAATCAAGCAGAACGGGATAAAATAAAAGATGGTTGCAAGAAAGAACATTGGGGCAGAGGATAAGCCGATTTCAATATTATTATTGATAATATTGTTGAAGCTAAAAACCGCTGCAAAAGTCATGGACAGTAGGGCAAATTTGCCTATCGTGCCTCGTGTAGATGTTGACATAAGGTACTCCGATGTTTCGTGTTTCAAATGTAGGTAAGGAGGGATTTGGACGGTTAGGGTCCAACCCCTCTCTCATTTTTAGTTCTGGATACGTGCCCAGATTTTATTTTTATTCAATTTTTTAACTATCTATTCAACTATTTACTTATTCAAGAAATAGCCGTCTTCGATAGTGACTTTCAGTACCACTTTTCGCACCGTGTTATCACCGTGGAATCGGTACGCTTTGGTGTTATCAAATACAGCGACTTGGCCTTCACAAAGTTGCTTTATTTCACCGTGACCAGTCATGTATTCACGGTCAGTTTCATCGGAGTAAGCTTGTACTAACTCAAGTTCTGATTTATCTGCTACTTCTACAGTTTCACGGCCTGCTAAGTAGTAATGCACATCAAAGTAACGTCGATTACCTTCAAATGTTTCGGTATTACGTGCAACACCATCTTCAATCATGTAAACCAGTGAATCGCCAATTGAATACATCACGCCATCTTTCAGGTTAACAATGTTCTCGATTGCTTCGATGCAACGGTTCCATTTACGGCCATCGCGATATACCACTTTGAATTGGTCTAGGTTCTCTAAAATAATCATTACTTATCTCCGCCTTCAGTCTGGTTTGCAGAAGTGAACGAGTGACTTGCTAATGTACTTGGCGTACAGCCACCTTGATGGAATGGCACAAGCGTGAGTGCATAATTAAACTTATCCATGTAAACACGGTATGAATCTAATACTTCCGAACCCCATGAGTTAGAACCTAGCCCCATTAATTTATGGTCAAGGTTAACGGTGATGTAACCGCTCTTCTCAAGCTCAATAGTATGTTGTGCTTCATGGATGTTTTGGTTGGTGTAGAACCAAGCGCTAAAGTTAATTTCTTGCTCTGGTTTCACAAACAAACCAGTACCTTGGCGGTTTGCTAATGATGCCCAGCGTACATGTTGACGGTTGCCGTTGTTTTGTGGGAACGGGTAGTTCTCAAACATATTCGCCACTGTCGTTTTGTACACATCAACCATGTTTGCTTGTTGGCTGTCTTGGTAGTTTTCTTCAGGACCGCGACCGTAGTATTGCACTTGGTCAAAGTCATTATTGATGCCTAAATCTAACCCAAGTACAGGGATAACATGCGGGTATTCACCGTAGCGTTCGCCAGCAAGTTGGATGTTTACTTGACCTTCTTTATTCACTTCGTACACGTAAGTACAGCGCATACCAAAATCAAATACCGGTGGTGCAATAATACTGGTTACTGTAATAACAGCTTTGCCGTTTACTTCTTCAAGATTGATTGAACGGAAGTGCTCTTGCATAATTTGCAAGTGAGCTGGTTCCCACAGGCCATCGTGTTCTTGTTTGTGGTTATCAACCATAGGTTTGAAGAAGTTCAGTTTTGGTGAACTGGCAATCAGTTCTTCGCCGTTAACTAACCATGATGTTAATTTACCGTTCACTTTCGAGAAGTTAACCGCAAAGTTTAACCCTTTAACCACATAATCTAAGCGAGATTCAACAACGTCTAATGCAATTGCATTGCTATTCGTGAATGTCGGTAATTGTTGGGTGTTCTCTTTTAATTGCACTTGATAAATGGCGATGTCGTGGTTTGCTTCGCTGTAACGTGTGCGAGAATCTTTACGTACAGTGAAGTTAATGAAGACTTCGCGACCATCTAATTCAGGTAAGGTAATTTCAATATCACGGCTGCTGTTTTCTGCTAAGCCTTCAACTTTCAGTGTCGTGCTTTGTAGCGTTTCACCTTCAGCGCGGATTTCAGCTGTGATGGTGTAGTCATCAAGGTTTGAGAACCACAGTTTGTTATCAACAGTGAAAACACCCTTGGCAGCATCTTTCGCACGGATCTTAACGGGTGCAATTACTTGCTTGTATTCTTTTAGTCCCGGGCCCGGTGTTTGATCGGAGTAAACCAAACCATCCATGCAGAAGTTATAGTTATTTGGATAATCGCCGTAATCACCACCGTATTTTAAAAATTCAGTGCCGTTTTCATCTTTAGCAAGAATACCGTGGTCACACCATTCCCAAACAAAGTGACCTTGAATTGCATCGTGTTTGTAGAATACGTTTTGGTATTCCGTTAAGCCACCAGGGCCGTTACCCATCGCATGAGCGTACTCACAAATGATGCGTGGTTTGTTATGAGGATGCTCGCCAAATGCATTCATTAATTGTGCGCGAGAATACATAGTACTGATGATATCAACCACTTCAGCATCACGGTCTTCTTCATAATGCACTAAGCGCGTGTCATCAATGGCTTTTGCAGCCGCGTACATTGATTTGATGTTACAGCCATAACCGGATTCATTACCCAGTGACCACATGATGATTGATGCATGATTTTTCTGTGCATGGATGTGGCGTTCGATACGTTCAACGAATACGTGTTCCCATGCTGGATCATTGGTAATGCGGCTTAAGTCGTCAACATTAGCAAAGCCATGTGTTTCAACATCGGTTTCGCCCATTACAAATAAACCGTATACATCACACAGTTCATAAAAGCGCGGGTCATTTGGGTAGTGAGCCGTACGTACTGAGTTGATGTTGTGTTGCTTCATCAAGATGATGTCTTTCTCAACACGATCCATACCCACAGCACGACCTTTTAGATGATCATTGTCGTGACGGTTAACACCGTGCAGCATCACGTATTTGTTGTTGATATAGAACAGACCATCACGCACTTTAATGTCACGGAAACCAACACGTTGTGGAATGATTTCAAGAACCTTACCGTGTTCGTCTTTTAGTGTTAGCACTAATTGATAAAGGTATGGGTTTTCAGCTGTCCAGTGTGTCGGGTTCACAACATCAATGGCAACGTTTACATCTTGAGTCGATGAAAAAGCCAATGATTCTACATTGCCTTGTGCCAGTGCTCTTGCACCATCAAATAAAGTATATTCAAGTGAATAATTGTTCACTGGGTTTGCGCTTAAGTTTTCAAGTACCGCTTTGCAAGAAAGTGTCGCACTTTGATAAGTTTCATCGAAGTCGGTACGTACTGTTAAATCTTGAACGTGTACTTGTTCTTTACCCACTAAGTAAACATCACGGAAGATACCGCCTGTCCACCACATGTCTTGGTCTTCAATGTACGTTGAGTCAGCCCATTGCATTACACGAACAGAAAGCAGGTTTTCACCTTGTTGTGCAAATTCTGAGATATCAAACTCAGCAGTTAAGCGGCTGCCTTTACTAAAGCCAACATAGTGACCGTTAACGTACAGTTCAAAATAGGTTTCAACACCATCAAATTTGATAATGGTTTGTTTGTTATTCCATGTGTCGCCAAGCGTAAATGTACGTTGGTACGCGCCTGTTGGATTATCGCTTGGTACAAAAGGTACATCAATTGGGAAAGGGAAACCTTCATCTGTATATTGAAGATCGCCGTGGCCTTCCATTTGCCACATGTTTGGTACTGTAATATTTCCCCAATCATTCATAAATTGAGAGTAGAATTCTTCAGGTACAAGTAACGGGTTCGTGAAAAAATTGAAATTCCATTGTCCACTTAATAGCTGATAGTGGCTGCTTAATTCACGTTGAAATGTTCTTGCTGTCTGAATTGAGTCGTATGAGAAAAAGTAAGCACGTGGTGCCATTCTATTTTTATTAAGGCGGAAGAAGTTTTCCCAATTATTCACGTGTAGCCTCCAGGGCGATGCCGAAAATGCGAGTTAAAATGTTGATGAATTACTTTGGTAAACATATTAACTAAAATTTTAGTAAAACAAATAGATCTGTTGTTTTATTTTTAACTCGATCACAATAGATGCATAGGTTTGTGAGCTGGATAACGTTAATTAAGGGTTACAATGTAACGTATTTGTCTGCTTGAACTGATAAATTGGGAATAAGATAAGGATATAGAAAGAGAGGAGAAGTAAAAGCAACATATTACTATGCTGCTTTACTATAATCTGGGGAGATTTTATTACACGTTATTTTTTAGTGGTATCACGTAATCTTAAATTACTTGGTATATAGGCATGAATTGGGATCACGCGTTCATCTCGGCGACGTTCAATTAACAAGTTCACACCTTGACTACCCATCAGTTCAGAATGAATGCGTACTGTTGATAGAGAAGGGAAAGTAAACTTAGCCGTCGGAATATCATTAACACTAATTAATGCGATATCTTTTGGTATTGATAGACCTTGCTCGTGGATCGCGCGTAACACACCAATCGCAATGGAGTCTGATGCAATAAAGAAAGCACTTGGGTGATCTGTTTCTAGCATTTTCTTCGCAAGCTTATAACCTGAAGAACTGGAAAAATCACCGCGGTATAAATCGGCTTCTGATACCACACCTTTTAATTGACCATACTCGATAAATGCTTGTTCACGAATATCGGGAGTGGCTTCATCATCTTGACCACCAATAAAGCCAATGGTCCCATACCCTTGATTAATAAAGAAGTTAATCACTTCTTTGCTGATTCTAACCAAGTCTATATCCACAGAGTCAAATTCTTCTTCATGATCCGTGTAATCAATATAAACAATATTCTTCGTCAGTTTTTTGATTATTTTTAGCTGTTCTTCAGTTTGACGACCGATTAATAAGATCCCATCTACTTTTGAGTTCTTAATATCAAGGTTGCTTTCATAGCTATTGGTTAAGCTAATATCAAACTTATCACATTGTGTTTCAATGCCGTGACGAATAGCCAGATAATACGGGTCATTGATTTCAGTTTCTTGTTTGTAGTTATACAGGGCAAGAAAATGTAATTGTTCTTTTGCTTTACTTGGTAGCACGGCCGCAAGTTTACGCGTCGCGCTGGTCTTGTATTCTAGCTTTTCAGCGATTTCAAAAATACGTCGTTTCGTGTCTTCTTTGACACTGAGTGTCGGATCTTCATTTAGTACACGCGATACAGTTGCTAATGAAACGCCAGCTTCGTAGGCTATTTCCTTTAATGTTGCCATTCATCCTCCCGCCATTGATGATTATAATTTATTTAGTGTTTATTTTACTTAATAAATAAAGTTTTTGATACCTAAATCTCACTTTTAGTAAAATGTTTACCAATGGGTAATACTTTTTGTGGAAACGTTTACATTTGAGGCGTAGGGTACACAAATATCTTATGGATTCACTTACGTCGTGTTTATAAATTACGGGAGAATTAGTTGTGAAAGTACTGGTAACAGGTGGAATGGGCTACATTGGCAGCCATACGTGCGTACAGATGATTGAGGCTGGTATTGAGCCAATTATTATCGATAACTTAGATAACAGTAAATTGGCCGTGCTCGATCGTATTGAAGCGTTAACCAAGGTACGTCCGACTTTTTATCAGGGCGATGTACGTGACGAAGTCTTTCTTGACCGTATTTTTAATGAACATGCTATTTCATCGGTTATTCACTTTGCTGGATTAAAAGCAGTCGGTGAGTCAGTACAAAAACCACTGGAATATTATGATAACAATGTGAATGGTTCATTAGTGCTTGCGCGTTCAATGCGAAAAGCCAATGTAAAAAGCATTGTATTTAGTTCGTCAGCGACGGTTTATGGTGATCCAGAGATCGTACCTATTACTGAAAACTCACCAACAGGTGCCACTACCAATCCTTATGGACGCAGTAAGTTCATGGTTGAAGAATGCTTCTCTGATTTGTTCGATGCCGAAAATGATTGGAGCATCACTTTATTACGTTATTTCAACCCTGTTGGCGCGCATCCCTCTGGCACCATGGGAGAAGACCCACAAGGTATCCCAAATAATTTAATGCCATTCATTGCTCAAGTTGCAGTGGGTCGCCGCGAATCTTTATCGGTGTTTGGTGATGATTACCCAACGCCAGATGGCACTGGTGTTCGTGATTATATTCACGTGATGGATTTAGCCGACGGTCACATTGCGGCATTAACTGCTGTTGGTAAAAAGTCAGGTTTACACATTTATAACTTGGGCACAGGTAAAGGGTCGAGTGTATTAGAAATGGTGAATGCCTTTGCTGCAGCTTCTGGCCAGCCGATCCCCTACCAGTTATGCCCACGTCGCGCGGGTGACATTGCGGAGTGCTGGGCAAATACTGAAAAAGCAGAAAAAGAATTAGGTTGGAAAGCCAGCCGCAACGTAATGGAAATGAGTGCTGATACATGGCGCTGGCAGTCAACGAATCCACAAGGATACTAATCTTATGTCTACGCAAGAATATAGCTCTGAATTAAATCAAGAATTTAATCCGATTGATCATCCGCATCGTCGTTATAACCCGCTAACAGGTCAGTGGATCCTGGTATCACCACACCGTGCTAAGCGCCCGTGGAGTGGCCAAGACGAAGCACCTGAAACAGCAGTGTTATCGACGTATGAAAAAGAATGTTTTTTATGTCCAACCAATAAACGTATTTCGGGTGATGATAATCCTGACTACGACGGTACTTATGTGTTTAGCAATGACTTTGCTGCGCTGATGCCTCATTCGCCTGAAGCACCTAAATCAACGAACCCGTTATTTAAGACGGAAGGTGTGCGTGGATTAAGCCGTGTTATTTGTTTTTCACCGGATCACAGCAAGACATTACCTGAGCTACCAACGGAAAAGATCCGTGGTGTGATTGATACTTGGGATGAACAAATTGAAGAACTAGGTAAAGATTACTTATGGGTGCAAGCGTTTGAAAACAAAGGCTCTGCGATGGGGTGTTCACAACCGCATCCACACGGACAAGTATGGGCGAATAGCTTTTTGCCTAACGAAATCGAACGTAAAGAAAAGCTATTGAAAGCGTATCAGCAAGAACACGGTTCGAACTTGTTAGCTGATTACGTTGAATCAGAATTAAAAGACGGTGAACGTACAGTCGTTGAAACAGAACATTGGCTTGCTGTTGTGCCGTATTGGGCTGCGTGGCCGTTCGAAACCATGTTACTGCCAAAAACACACATTCGTCGTATGAGTGAGTTAAGTGAAGCGCAGCGTGATGACTTAGCGTTAGCGATTAAAAAGCTCACCAGCCGTTACGATAACTTATTCAAATGTTCATTCCCTTACTCAATGGGTTGGCATTATGCCCCGTTTTTTGATGAAGGGACGGATATTGAACATTGGCAATTACACGCGCTTTTCTATCCGCCATTACTGCGTTCGGCATCGGTGCGTAAATTCATGGTGGGCTATGAAATGTTAGCCGAAAGCCAGCGTGATTTAACTGCTGAACAAGCTGCACAAAAACTGCGTGATGTCAGCGATGTACATTATAAAGAACACTTATAAACAACGATGATTGATGGAAAATAACAGTGATGAGCAAGCGTCGTCATTACAAAAAAAAGATCGTAATGAGGCTCGGCAAACGCAGTGTGATGACACTGCGCTCGACGAGACACTCTGAACCCTACAAAATGTGGAAGGCACCGATGACCAATTTAATTCAAAACGTAACGAATGCATTTAACTCAGTATTAAACTACGCACCAACTCATATTGTACAAGCACCTGGTCGTGTAAACTTGATTGGCGAGCACACAGATTATAATGATGGTTTTGTATTACCGTGTGCAATCAATTACCAAACAGTCGTTGCCGCAGCAACGCGTGATGACAATATTGTACGTGTGGTATCTGTTGATTATGGTAATGAAACGGATGAGTTTGATATTACGCAGCCTATTGAGTTTCAAGACAATAAAATGTGGGCGAATTACATTCGTGGCGTAGTAAAATGTTTGCTTGAACGTGGTTTTGAATTTAAAGGTGCTGACATTTCGGTATCAGGTAATGTGCCACAAGGCGCGGGATTAAGCTCATCTGCCGCGTTGGAAGTGGTTATCGGTCAAACATTTAAAGAGCTATACAATTTAGATATTAGCCAAGCCGAAGTGGCGTTAAACGGCCAGCAAGCTGAAAATGAATTTGTCGGTTGTAACTGCGGCATCATGGATCAAATGGTGTCTGCACAAGGCAATGAAAACCATGCCATGTTACTTGATTGCCGCAGCCTTGAAACGACAGCGGTATCAATGCCAGAAAATATGTCTGTGGTCATTATTAACTCGAACAAAAAACGTGGGCTGGTGGATTCTGAATACAATACACGTCGTGAACAATGTGAAGAAGCTGCGCGTATTTTTGGTGTGAAAGCACTACGTGATGTATCTATTGAGACATTCAATGCTAAAGAGCATGAACTGGATGAGATGGTTGCCAAGCGTGCGCGTCATGTGATCACCGAAAATGATCGTACCGAGGAAGCGGCTACAGTATTGGCGTCTGGTGATATGAAACGCATGGCTGAATTGATGGCAGAATCACATGCGTCTATGCGTGATGATTTTGAAATCACGGTTATGGAAGTGGATACCTTAGTTAATATCGTGAAAGACGTTATTGGTATTGAAGGTGGCGTGCGTATGACTGGTGGTGGTTTTGGTGGTTGTATTGTTGCATTAGTGCCACCTGCATTGGTTGATTCTGTGCGTAGTGCAGTTGAAGAATTGTATGAACCAGCAACGGGCTTAAAAGAATCTATTTATGTGTGCCAAGCTAAAAATGGTGCTGGATTAGTATCAGCTGTATAGGCTTAGTTTCTGTGGTATAGGCATAGGTATAGGTATAGGTATGATGATTGAACAATCAAGTTTGTTCGACAGCATGACAGCAGAGGCGGCTTTTGATGGTCGTCCAGCCCAGTTGTTTGAACTGATAAATAAGAGTGGTATGCGTATCGTCTTAATGGATATTGGCGGTGCATGGTTAAGCTGTAAAGTCCCCGTAGACGGTGCATTGCGAGAGGTACTGCTTGGTCAACATAATATGGCAGACTTTCAACAGCAGCAAAGTTATATGGGCGTGACGGTCGGGCGTGTTGCTAACCGTATCAATAAAGGTCAATTTTCTATTGGTGATGTTGATTATCAAGTCGACATAAATCAAGCCGGTAATACCTTGCATGGTGGCCCGATTGGTTTCGATAAACGTCGCTGGACAGTGATTAATCCATGTGAACACACCGCAGAAGGTATTCAAGAAAATAGTGTTGAATTTGAACTCGTTTCACCCGATGGCGATCAAGGTTTTCCGGGAGAGCTAACGGTTCGAGTCAAATACCAGCTTACTGATAATAATGAAGTCGTGATCAGTTATAGTGGCAATACAACGCAAGCAACGCCGATTAATTTGACCAACCATGCTTATTTTAACTTGTTGGGCGCTGATAATCGCCAGCAAGCTTTAGGACATAGCTTAACAGTGAATAGTGATGCCTTTTTACCAATTGATGCAGTTGGTATTCCAACGGGTGAACTACAACAAGTTGCAGGCAGTCATTTCGATTTCAATACAGCGAAAGTCATCGAACAAGACTTTATGCAAGATAGTCATCAGCAAGCGGCGAAAGGTTATGATCATGCATTTATTTTAAAGAAAGCATGTATCACTGGTGAGCGGGCTGCGCGTTTAACTGCACCTGATAATACAATGACGTTAGATGTGTTTACCACGAAACCTGCGATGCAGTTGTATACAGGAAACTGGTTAGCTGGCACACCTGATCGTATCGGTGGTGAATATCAAGACTATGCGGGTGTTGCGTTAGAAACTCAGTTTTTACCTGATGCCATTAACAACCCGCATTGGGATCACCCAAGTACGATCCTGCAACCGACAGAAACTTATCAGCACCGAACGTGTTATCAGTTTACTGTTTAACATTCTGTTTTGTAGGTGTTGATTACGTAAAGAAGTATTAATAACGTAAGTAATAAAAAAGGTTAACTATTAGGTTAATCTTTTTATTTATTGGTCATACTATTTGGTTTAATCGCCACATTATTGTTGTTTTACAGACAATCGCTCTACTAATGTCCCTTCAAATATCTGCCCTTTAATGTCGCTATTATCTCCCTTGGCAAGTGCTAATGATAATTCTGCGGCTTGCTTTGCCATGTGTTGAATAGGGTAGTCAATCGTGCTCAGTTTTGGATGAAGATATTTGGCTATCAGGCCGTTATCAAACCCCATAAGAGAAATCTCACTTGGTACTGTGATGTTGTTTTTTTCGAGTGCAGATAATGCTCCCGCAGCCATATAATCGTTATAACAAACCACGGCTGTAATCGGTAGGTTGCGTGATAATAGTGTGTTCATGCCCATCTCACCACCTTCATCTGTCGGTTGTGCTGCAATCATATAATCTTGATTTGGGGTGATATTATTGCGGGTTAACGCGTGAAGATAGCCTGCTTTACGATCATGAGAATCGTCAATATCATGGGATGAATTAATATAAGCAATATGTTGATGACCCTGCTCAAGCAAGTACCTTGTTGCGAGTTCGGCACCATGCTGATTATCGAGGGCAATGCAGCGATCTGCTATTTCAGGTATATGGCGGTTAATGAGAACTAAGCCGGGAACTTCTTCTGCAAATTGAATCAGCTCTTGATTACTCAGTCCCTTTGAGTGAATAACAAGGGAGTCACAGCGGTTATTAATTAATAATTCCAGTGCTTCTTTTTCTATTTTTGCATCGTGGTAGCCATTACCAATCAGTAAATGCTTTTTATTGGCTTGTGCGACACTGTCTACAGCTTTGATCAGACCGCCAAAAAAAGGATCGGCCACATCACCCACCATAACACCGATTGTATTGGTACTTTGATTTACCAGCGCACGCGCATTGGCGTTAGGGCGGTAGCTTAGTTGTTTCATTGCCGCATTAACTGAAGTAATCGCTGCTTTGCTTGCTTTCGGTGATTTGTTGACGACTCTGGAAACCGTGGCAACTGATACGCCAGCTGCTTTTGCTACATCTTTAATCGTTGCCATAATGGTGTTTTTAATCCTTTAATTTGATCTGGTTAAAACTTTAGTAAATGTTTTACTTACTTTGCTTGAACAATAACACAGTGCTGATAATGTAAACGTTAACACTAAATTGGAATTAAGGATAAAGTAAAATGGAAACAATTGCATACGGTGATTTTGCAAAATTAGATATTCGTGTCGGAAATATCACAGACGTTAAACGTCATGACAATGCGGATAAGCTGTATATTGTGCAAATTGATGTTGGTGAGCAGAGCCTACAGACAGTAACCAGCCTAGTCCCTTATTACACAGAAGCTGAGTTATTGGGTAAACAAGTCGTGGTTTTATGCAACCTTGCTAAAGCTAAAATGCGTGGCGAAACGTCAGAGTGTATGTTGCTGTGTGCAGAGACTGAAGATGAATCAGAAAGTGTATTGCTGGCACCTGAGCGTTTAATGTCAGCGGGTATTAAGGTCGTTTAATCCTGTATTGTTGCAATAAAACTAAGATACAAAAATGCCCATCAGTAATATATTGATGGGCATTTTTGTCATTATTTATTTTTCGGTTAACTCTGCCGCGTTGGTAGGTTTGTAAATCCAAAACCACCAAACAATGAATGCAATTAGCCCTAATCCTAACGTGTTTATAAGTATCATATTAAGCTCTCTTTTCTAAGTTCTAGTGATTTTGTGGTTTAAATAAACGTAATCTATTTGCATTCATCACAACGGTTAATGATGATAAGGCCATTGCCGCACCTGCGACTACTGGGCTAAGTAATAGACCAAAGAATGGGTAGAGCACGCCCGCTGCAATCGGTACACCTGCAGCGTTATAAACGAAAGCACCAACAAGATTTTGTTTAATATTTCTTAGCGTTACTTTACTGACTGCGATGGCATCGGCCAGACCATGAAGCGAACCGCGCATTAAGGTAATATCCGCGCTTTCAATCGCGACATCTGTTCCGGTGCCGATGGCAAATCCGACGTTTGCGAGTGCTAATGCAGGTGCGTCGTTGATGCCATCGCCAGTCATACCAACGATTTCGTCCTGACTTTGTAACTCTGCTACCTTATTCGATTTATCTTCAGGTAGTACTTCAGCGACGAATTCAGTGATCCCAACTTGTTTTGCAACAGCTTGGGCTGTCGCTCTGTTATCACCGGTTAACATAATCACGCGAATACCATTGTTTTGAAGACGTTTTATCGCTGATATAGAATCTTTTTTGATTGGGTCGGATACCGCGATAATCGCACTCAGTTTATTATCAACCGCGAGATACATAGGTGTTTTTGCATCGTTAGCAAGCTCTTGTGCTGTTTCTATGTATTTATCAAGGTTTATTCTATTTTCAGTCATGAGCTTTTCATTACCGAAAAGTAACTGCTGTCCTTTAAAGTCCGCTTTAATGCCGCGGCCTGAAATAGCCTCGAAATTATTCACGTCTTCTAAGCTAAGGTTACGCTCTGTGGCTGAATCAACAATCGCTTGCGCTAAAGGGTGCTCAGAACTTTGTTCAATGTTGGCGGCAATATTTAATATAGCGTCTTCGGTATAGATGTTATTTGTGACTACAATATCGGTCACTTTTGGTGATCCTTCGGTAATAGTGCCTGTTTTATCCAAAATCATTGTTGTAATCTTTGATGCTGTTTGCAGTGCTTCGCCATTACGGATAAGAACACCGGCTTCAGCTGCCTTGCCAATCCCAACCATGACAGACATAGGTGTCGCTAAGCCAAGTGCGCAAGGGCAAGCAATAATAAGTACAGTACTGGCTGATATAATGGCAAATGCAACAGCAGAGTCAGGGCCAAAGTTAAGCCATACCAATGCGCTGACAACTGAAATGATCATAATCGCAGGTACAAAGTATGCCGATATCACATCAGCTAAACGACCAATCGGTGGTTTAGAGTTTTGCGCTTTTTTAACCATATTGATGATTTGTGCTAGCGCCGTGTCTTTCCCAATTCGGGTCGCTTTGAATAATATTGACCCCGACTTATTGATTGTCCCTGCAATGATTTCATCGTCAATTCGCTTTTCAACAGGCATTGGCTCGCCAGTTAGCATCGACTCATCGATTGAGGTATCCCCTTGAATGACGGTGCCATCCACAGGTACTTTTTCTCCGGGTCTAACACGTAATACATCGTCAAAAACCACATCTTCAATCGGAATATCTATTTCTTTATTGTCACGAATAACGCGAGCTGTTTTGGCTTGTAAGCCGATTAAGCGTTTGATAGCGTCACTGGTTCGGCCTCTGGCTTTCACTTCTAATGCTAGGCCTAAGTTAATTAAACCGATTATCATCGCACTTGCTTCAAAGTAAACATGGCGTGCCATTTCGGGGATGATAAATGGGAAAAGAACAACGACCATGGAGTAAAGCCAAGCGGTGCCGGTACCTAATGCAATTAAGGTGTCCATATTGGCGTTATGATTAACAAAGGATTTCCAGGCGCCGATAAAGAAGTGTTTACCAGAGAAATACATGATGCCTGCACACAACAGACCGATGAATAACCAAATACCACGTTCCAAAGTGGTATCGACGGTCATTGGCCCCCCGAGCAGACTATAAATCATAAGGGGAACACCCAGAGTAAGGGCGATTGTTACCTGTTTTAATAACAGGCGATAATATGTTTGATCCGCGGCTTCTTTCTCATCCAATAATTGTTCATCTGTTGCATCACTTGTGCTTTTTGCGTCATAACCTAACGACTGAATTTTTTTAATTAGCGTGTCAGGGCTAACGTTTCCTGTTACTGAAACGGTTCTTAGTGCGAAGTTCATTTGTGCACTTTCAACACCATTAATTGTTTTTAGTGCTTCTTCTATTTTACCAACACAACTTGCGCAGCTAGCGCCTTCTACAACTAACTCATGACAATTGAGACTGTCTTTGGGCTTATTCATTAGCAGTATCCTTTTATGTGATTTAAATATTGTTCGCTTATTTAGCGAGTTAAATTCATGGATTAAGTTAAGAGTAACCATTACCCTAACCGTAAGGTCAATCTTGTTTGGCATTTAATTGAATATATCGAAATAAAGGCTTAAATATGCGGAACGGAATAATTGAAAGTGGGAGGGGGAGATATAGTGGTAAACGTTAGCATTGCATGAAAGCTAATTTAGAGTGTGGCGAAAAGAAGACAGGAAAATTAATACTAGAGATAGTACTAGAGATAGTAGTAGGGATAGTACTCGGTCATAATTGCTTATCTTTAATATGGCTAAACTTAAGATAAGCAATTATAGATATTTTGAATGACGCTTGAATAGGCAAATAGGGTGGTCTGTATCATTTTTATTTTGAGATCATTTGGGTTTATTTATTGTGGTTCTTAATGGTGGTTTGTGACAGCATATTGCTGTGTGTTCTGCATTGTCTTTGACATTTTGATCGACAAATTTGTAGAAACTCTGTTTGGTATGAGTCCACCAATCGTCGTGAATATCAGTCCCATGTTTTCGAATAATGTCTTCAATATCGTCTAAACAAAGATTACTGGCATCGTAGGCGAGGTATATTTTATTTTCTTCATCCTTATATGATACGTCATCAATTCCAGTGAGCTGATCTATTTCATTGATAAGCTCATTACGATTGACTACATTACTTAAACGCAGATTACGAGTGACGAGATTAGCTTCATTGACGTCAGGTCTATGCTGTAAGTTGTTCATTTCATTATCCTCATATTAACATTTATTCATTAGTCGTAATTTCAATCTCCTTAATTGTGTTTCATTTCCTGCATCTTCATCATTGATTTTGGATCTTCCATTGCATTCATCATTTTTGCTTTTACTTGTGGATCTGCCATTTTCGTCATCATTTCTTGATGGGTGTCAGAGCATGGCATTTCTGTTATCGATTGCGTGTGGGTGTTTTCTTTAATTGGCATGTTTACATTAGCAAGCGCTAGAGTCGGGATTGCAATGAGTGCAGCTGTAACAATAAGAATTGAGCGTTTCATATTTTCACCTTTATGAGTTGTGTTGTTTATTTAGTTAACGAGATAAAGATTAACTATTACCCTAGCTGTAAGGTAAAGCTTTTGTGGTAATTAAATTAATTTAAAAATATTCAAGAAATAAGCTTTACCTTACAGCTAAGGTAAAGCTTATCGTTTGTCTCAAGGTCAAACCTGAAACAGGTAATTGGTAGCAGGTAGCAGTAATATATTTAAACTTTTGGAGGTTACATATGTTTGGTTTTCATGAATTTAATTGGTTAATGCCTATTTCAATGGCGATATTTTGGGGATTAATTTTCTATGTCTTATTTTCTGGTTTAGAGAAGAAGGTGGGTGTGGAGTCACCCGTTGATATCGCAAAGCGACGGTTCGCTAATGGTGATATCACTGCTGAAGAGTTAGATGAAATAAAGAAAAAACTGTAGGCGCCTCGGCCATATATCCGACGTTAGCTAAAAATTGAAATTATAAAAGGTGAAAAATTATGAAAATGAATAAACTGTGTAAATTGATGTTAGTGCTGTGTCTAGGTTTGCCGTTAGCTTATTTTGCTTTCGTGGGGAATATATCACTTGTGGCGATAGGCAGTAGTTTACTTGTACCGCTCGTTCTATGTGTGGTGATGATGTTCTTTATGATGAAAATGATGGGCTGTGACAGTAAGAAAGAAAAAGATGATCAAAGTAAAGATGTTGAACGCGATAAGCATTAACGACGTGATGAAATACCGATACAGAAGCTGGTGCGGCAGGTCACTGGTTTCGTTCACTATTTAATTTGGTTTTAGTTTTAAAATATTATTGACCTTACGGTTAAGGAAAACCTTAATCTTTGTATCAAGTCAAGTTTGCTACAAAGTATCTAGCAGCTAGCGTCAATTTTTGGAGTGGAATATATATGTTTGGTTTTTATGCGTTTAATTCGGTCATGCCTATTTCAATAGCGGTATTTTGGGGGGTAATTATTTACCTTTTATTTTCTACTATAGATAAACAAGTGGGCGTTGAGTCGTCTACTGATATTGCCACTCGAGAATTTGCCGACAGTGACGCTAGTGTTGAAGAGTTAGATGATATAAAGAAAAAATCGTAGGCATTGAGTTCTAGAATAATTAAGTGATACATAAAACCCAGATACAAAAAAACCGGCGAGGTGACTCGCCGGTTTTGTTCGTTTAACTGTTACTTACAGTACTTTTTACTTACGGTTTAGAATGAACCGTAGATTACTGAAGTGATAGCCATTAGACCACAGATAGTAACGAAGATGTTTGCTGCTTTAGAGCTACCATATTTTTGCATCGCAGGTACTTTCTTGATTGCGTACATTGGCATTAGGAACAAGATAGCTGCAATCATTGGTGCGCCAATTGTTTCGATAAGACCTAGTACACTTGGGTTGATAATCGCTACAGCCCATGTAGTTAGTACGATGAATACGATAGAGAATTTATTAATGTTACCTTCAGATGCTTTTGGTGCAACTTGCTTAACTAGACCGTTTAGACCTTCTTGAGCACCTAAGTAGTGACCGAAGTAGCTAGACGTAATCGCTGCGAATGCTACGAAAGGACCAAAGTATTGAATTAATACTGAGTCATGTACGTTTGCAAGGTAAGACAGGATTGAGATGTTTTGTGCCTTCGCTTCTGCTAGTTGCTCTGGTGATAGTGATAACACACAAGAGAATACGAATAGCATTACGAAACCAAGTAGCATTTGACCAGCACGTTTACAGATAAGGTCAGTTTTTTGTACTGCGTTGTCACCGTAAGTTGCACGTTGTGCTTTAGCAAACTGGCTGATTACTGGAGAGTGGTTGAATGAGAACACAATCAGTGGAATCGATAACCAGATAGCTGGTAAGAAAGATGATGCTTCAGGTACCACTGTGATCATACTTGTATTCCAGCTTGGAATTAAGAATAGTGATAAACCGAATAAGATGAATACTAGTGGGTAAACTAATGCAGATGTTGCTTTAAGCATTAACTCTTTACCGAATAGAATCAGTGCAGTCATTGCTAAAATTAGACCACCAGATAGTAACCAACGTGGGATACCGCTTACTTTATCCATTAATTGAACACCCGCTTCATTAAGCATTGGTGCGCCATCAGCCGCTAGGCGTGGGATTTCAGTGAAAATATCAAGTTGGTTAACAATGAAGCTTTCAAATGTATTTGTAATACCAACACCGTAGATTAATACGATAGGGTAGATAGCAAAGAAGTAAGCAAATGTAATTAATTTTGCAGCGCCTTTACCAAAATGTTCTTCAACAACATCAGTGATGTCTGCATTTGGATTTTTTGATGATAGAACGAAACGAGCAAGTGATCTATGCGCTAACCACGTCATTGGACCTGCAAGCAATGCTAGAGCTACTAATGGCCAAAAACCACCTAAGCCTGCTTTAATAGGTAAGAATAAAACACCAGCACCTACTGCTGTGCCGAATAAACTTAATACCCATGTTGTGTCTGCTGCGTTCCATTTAGCAGCGTTCGTAGTGCTGTCCTTAATCGTTTTAGTTGCTTGCTCTGACATATCGTTTCACCTGTTTATTTTTGTGCTTAATCTCAACTGCTGCATAGGATAATGATCTGAGTATTATTTAAAGTGATGCAGATCTCTTTTTGGCTCTGAACCTAAAAAATAACCCGTATTTATCAAAATAATTTGATGTTTTACGTGTTTTTTATTAACAATAGTTATATTAGTATATTTATTAACCTTGTGATTGTATTTGTGCTGTGTTTTGCTTGTCTGAAGTGTTTCTGGAGTGTTTTATCCTGTGGTATTGGTGGTGTTCAGTTGAATGCTTGTTCCTATAAAGTTTGATAAAGTACGATTATAGCCATTTGTGGGTAGTTTTGTGATTTTTAACAATTTGGTATCATTTTTTTATGGATGTAGATCACACTAGTAATCATGGGGCTCAACTATATTTGAGCGCTGGTTTTGAGACTTTCATTACAAAATTGGATTAAATGCCTAGTTTTGAGTACTTAATTAGTGGTGTTATCGAGTTTTCAGCGGTTATTTCTTTATTTATAGTGTATTGACGCTGAAATATCATCGAGAAGTTGATTGTGCTGAAAATCGATATTTATTAGTTCAGACATCAAACCTTCTCTATTTATAGACTGGATTTTAAAATGCACTAAATGATGAGGATAATGTATTCAGAAAGATATTAAGTATAAATAGTAACCAGTTGATTTGATCACGTAAGTAAACAGGAGTTATTTTTTATTTTAATGCTTTAGCAGGGTCTACCATTATTAGTGTGTGACCTCATTGTTTTAGCAATTTAATTTCAACGTAGGTTTAATTTGTAGCTTTTGATTGCTTGAATTGTATGAATGTTGGTTTTAAAACCTATCTTTTATGTAATTTTATAGTTTTTAATTGTTGCCTTTACTGTTTTTTTAGGTATAAATCCTTTATTAATTGGATTTAGCAAACATGGTACGGATAAATGGCAGCAATACAGAATAATGATGGGGCATCTCGAGGACATTTTGGTTCGCGTTTTGGTTTTATAATGGCGGCGGCAGGCTCTGCTGTTGGTGTTGGTAATATTTGGGGTTTCCCTACGCAAGCTGCAAGTAATGGTGGTGGCGCCTTTTTAATGGTGTACATGTTCCTGATCTTCTTATTGGGTTATCCAATGTTAGTTGCGGAGCTAATGGTTGGTCGTCACGGCCAAACTAATCCAGCTGACGCGATGGCTAAATTAGGTCGTTCACCTGCGACTAAAATGGTTGGTAGCTTGATTGGTCTTGCTTCTATTATCTGTGCTGCAATGATCTTCAGCTTCTACGCTGTGCTTTCTGGCTGGTTCGTGAGTAACACGCTAGCGCCGATTGCTACTATGGTAGGTGCTGATGAAGCAAGCCGTTGGTTAATTGATTTCTCGCTATCGCGTAATATCGTATTTACCTTAGTATTTGCATTGATGTGTGTTTACGTTATTCAAAAAGGCGTACAAGACGGTATTGAAAAATGGTCGAAGCGTCTAATGCCACTATTGTTCGCTATCTTGATTGCGAGTGTTATTTATATCTTGTTCCAACCAGGTGCAAGTGAAGGTGTTAAAGCGTTATTCACTGTCGATTTTGAAAAAGTAATGCACCCAGATGTGATCATTGGTGCACTTGGTCAGACATTCTTCTCGTTATCGATCGGTACGGGCGCAATGATGATCTACGGTTCATACCTTAAATCAAATGAAAACATCAGTAAGCTAGCGGTACACGTAACCTTTATGGATACAGGTGTAGCCTTCTTAGCTGCAATGTTAATCTTACCTGCTATGTATGTTGCTAAGCATAATGGTGTGACGATTTTTGATGCGGACGGTAACTTACTTAGTTCTGACACATTAGTGTTTACAGTATTACCTGCATTGTTTGCGACGATGGGTGCTGCAGAGCATGTTGTTGCGATTATCTTCTTTGCTCTTATGTCTGTTGCAGCATTAACGTCGGCAATGTCAGTCGTTGAAGTACCAACGAGTTATATTGTGGATAAAACGTCAATGCCACGTAAGAAAGTAACTTGGATTGTGGGCGCAGCGTTAACGCTATTAGCAATGTCTGTTGTGAGTAACTTCGACTTTATGTTTGGCTTTATGATTAAGCTAGCGACTGAAATCACACAACCGCTTGTATGCTTAGGTTTAGCAATCTTTGTTGGTTGGGTATGGAATCGTAATAACCTATTGGCTGAGATTAAAGGCCAAGACGGCGCAGACGCAGATGGTATTTTCTGGAAAGTATGGCCTGTTTATGTGAAATTCGTTTGTCCTGCTTTAATCATCGTATTAATTAGCACAACACTTTAATAGAAAATCAGTATCTAAATGTGTAAGCATATTTAGGACTGACAGAGAGTGTAAAAAGGCCCTGTAGCGCAATCTACTGGGCCTTTAGTTTTTTATGTTAGCACGTTTATACTCGTCGATAATCGTTACTCACTACTAATCGTAGCAAACTCGGCATTGGTTAGTTGTTTTAGATCTAACGGGCTTAGTTCAATCTCTAAGCCGCGACGACCCGCACTGACATAGATAGTCTCATGTGCTTGTGCTGAGCTATCAATGACAGTGAGTAAGCGTTTCTTTTGTCCCAACGGACTGACTCCACCAAGCACGTAACCCGTTGAGCGCATGACATCGTTCTTATCTGCCATCACCGCTTTTTTAGCTTTTGCTGCTTTAGCAATCGCTTTTAAATTCAACATTGCAGTCACAGGTACAACGGCAACCACGAGTTTTTTATCTCCGACATCAACCACTAGCGTTTTGAATATACGTTCAGCTGCCACTGCCATTTTTTCTGCGGCTTCTAAACCGTAAGATTCTGCACTTGAATCATGTTTATATTCATGAGTTTTATGCGTTATTTTTGCTTTTTTAGCGAGTTTTACTGCCGGAGTCATGCGCTTATTATGCCTTATTTGGTTCGTTGTGGATTCCCGAATCGTTACTTTCGGTTGTTTCAGTAGAGACTGATGTGGCTGATTTATCCTTTTTCATGACATCCGCTAAGCTATCTTCAAGTTGTAAATAGAGATCGCGATAAGCGGTATTAAATTTATCGTCTTCACTATTATTCAACCATGTTTGATAAAGCGTGTCCTTACTGTGTTTTTCAACTTCTTTGAACGTAAGCTTAACGTCTTTTGCTTGTTGTTCACTGTATCCAAGATTGATCAATGCGTGAGAACCTAGGATTAATGCCGAATGATAGGTTTCACTGACAACATGATCTGCCCCTGCATGGCGTAATGAATAGCCGTGACCACGATCGTAAGCGCGGGCAAGCACTTTTACTTGCGGATAATGGTGTTTGATATAACGCACTAAATCAACTGCTCTGGCTTTGTCATCAATCGCGACGATGAATAAACTGGCGTTCGCGATGCCTGCTGTTTCCAGTAAGCTTGGTTGGGTTGCATCACCGAAGTAACTTTTCATATTAAATGAGCGAACACCTTGGATCATATTCACGTCGTGATCCAGCACTACTGTCTTAACACCGTTAGCGACTAATAAACGGTTAACGATTTGGCCAAAGCGACCAATACCCGCGACAATCACATCCCCGTGTTCTTCAATATCATCATTTTCTTGTTGATTTGTTTTACCCATGTAACGCGGCAAGATCACGCGTTCGTAGAATATGAATAACGCAGGTGTTAGGAACATCGACAGGGCAACGGACAATGATAATGTCTGCGCGAGGTCAACAGGTAACACATGGTTGTTAACGGTAAAGCCAAGTAGTACAAAGCCGAATTCACCTGCTTGCGCCAAACTCAGCGCCAATAGCCAACGGTCGCTACCTTTGATTTTAAATATCAGCGTTAAAATTAACAGCACTGATGCTTTTACTAGCATTAAACCAAGGGTGATAGCAAAGATAGTCGTGGTTTCGCTAAATAAGACTGTGAAGTCGATGCCTGCGCCAACAGTCATAAAGAACAAGCCTAATAGCAAACCTTTAAAAGGTTCGATGGTGGCTTCAAGCTGATGTCTAAATTCACTGGTTGCCAGTACCACACCCGCGAGGAATGCACCAAGGGCAGGGGACAAGCCGACTAAATTCATGATTGCAGCGATGCCTATCACGAGCATTAGTGATGTGGCAGTGAAGATCTCGTTCACTTTCGAGCTAGCGACAAACTTAAACAGTGGGCGACTTAAATAATGGCCGCCGACAATTACGCCTGTGATAGCAACAATGATCACTAACGCATAATAAATACCTGAGATGTTTGCGACTAATGATAATTCTTCATGTTGTGCACTGGCTGCTTGCACTGCATTTTGTGCTTGTTCAACCAATTCTGGTATCGCTAATAATGGGATTAACGCGAGCATTGGGATCACGGCAATATCTTGGAACAGCAATACTGAAAACGCAGACCGTGCCCCTTCGGTTTTAGTTAGGCCTTTTTCATTAAAGGTCTGCAACACGATTGCAGTAGAGGAAAGAGAGAACACTAGCCCTATGGTGAGGGCGAGTCCCCAGTCTAAACCAAGCGCAAGGCAGATAGCCATGACACCTGCAGTACTCAAACCAACCTGTAGTCCACCTAAGCCAATAAGGCGGTGGCGCATGTCCCACAACATACGAGGTTCAAGCTCTAAACCAACTAAAAATAGCATCATGACAACACCAAACTCAGCAAAATGCTGAATTGTTGCGGTTTCACTGCCGACTAAGCCAATAACGGGGCCGATAATAACACCTGCAATTAAATAACCGAGTACTGAACCTAGCCCGAGGCGTTTGGCAATGGGTACTGCGATAACGGCTGCAAACAGATAAATGAATGCTTGAATGAAATAACCTGTCATGGTGCTTCCTTGTTCCTAAAAGTTTTAATTTTTGATATGAATCGTAGAGTCGTAATCATGTGGCATGAAAAAAGCCCCAGTACGCTTATATTATGGTATTTGTAATAGTCATAATAATAGGCACTAAGGGCTTAATCGGTAAAGCTTTATATATTTATCTTCTATTGCGTAACAATATTAAGCGCGTGTCGCTGCTTTCATTGGCGTTACAAATTCAGATAATTCTTGTAGCATTTGTGCATTATCATTCAGGTTTTTCTCGATGATATTTACAATGGCAGAACCTGAAATTGCGCCTGCTGCACCGGCCGCTACAGCTTGCTTAACTTGCTCTGGAGATGAAATACCAAAACCAAGTAAACACGGTGCGGCATTAAACGACTTTAGTTTTTCCAATAATGGACCCACTGGCATTTCTGCTTTCGTTTCTGCGCCTGTTACCCCCGCACGGCTAAGTAGGTAAGTATAACCAGAACCTTGTTCTGCAACTTGTTTCAGTGTTGCGTCATCAGCATTTGGCGGTGCAATGTAGATACTTTCGATACCTACTTTGTCGCCAGCTTCTTTAAACTGCTGGCCGTATTGTACTGGTACGTCGGCAATCAATAATGAATCAACGCCAGCCGCTGCCGCTTTCGCCATAAACTTATCAGTGCCATTACCGTATACAAGGTTTGCATACAAGAGTAGGCCGATTGGCATTTGTGGGTATTTAGCACGGATCTCTGTCAGCATTTCAAAACAGATATCTGGATTGATGCCTGCATTTAATGCGCGAGACGTCGCTTTTTGGATTGTAGGACCATCAGCCACTGGATCTGAGAATGGAATCCCCAGTTCTAACGCATCTGCGCCTGCTGCAATCAATGTTTCGATGATAGCCATTGATTGTTCACGGTTTGGATCGCCAATCGTTACAAATGGTACGAAAGCGCCTTCATTTTTTTCTGCTAGCGCTGCAAAAGCTTGTTGATAACGTCCCGCTATATTGCTCACTACATTTCCCGTTACATTACTCATTATAATGCTCCTTCACCTTCAAGAATATCGGCAACGGTGAAGATATCTTTATCGCCACGTCCTGATAAGTTAACCACTAAAATTTGTTCTTTATCCATATCCTGCTTCATCATCTGTATTGCATAAGCTAATGCATGAGATGATTCTAGCGCAGGGATGATCCCTTCTTGTGATGATAATAACTGGAATGACGCCAGTGCTTCTTCATCGGTTACAGAAGGATATTCAGCGCGACCAGATGTATACAAGTGTGCATGCTGAGGGCCCACCGATGGGAAATCAAGTCCCGCAGATACAGAGTATGACTCTTGGATCTGACCGTAGGTATCTTGCATCAATAGTGAGTGCATGCCAAAGAAAATACCATTAGTACCTTCAGCAATTGGCGCGCCATGTTCACCAGAAGCAATGCCTTTACCTGCAGGTTCAACACCGTACAGTTTTACGCTTTCTTCTTCGATAAAGTCGTTGAACATACCAATCGCGTTCGAACCACCGCCAACACACGCAATCACTGCATCGGGTAAGCGACCTTCTGCTTTTAAGATTTGTTGTTTCGCTTCTTCACCAATCATTTTTTGGAATTCACGCACAATCGTTGGGAATGGGTGAGGACCTGCCGCAGTACCCAATAGGTAATGGGCATTTTCGTAGTTTGCAGACCAGTCGCGTAATGCTTCATTGCAGGCATCTTTTAATGTACCCGCACCTGAATCAACGCCAATAACTTCAGCACCCATTAACTTCATGCGGAATACGTTTGGCTTTTGGCGTTCCATGTCTTTTACACCCATGTAGATGCGACATTTTAGACCCAGCAACGCACACGCTAGCGCTGATGCAGTACCGTGTTGACCTGCGCCTGTTTCAGCGATGATCTCTGTTTTACCCATGCGTTTAGCCAGCAGTGCTTGACCAAGTACTTGGTTAGTTTTGTGCGCACCACCGTGTAATAGATCTTCACGCTTTAGGTAAATTTTTGTTTTTGAGCCTTTAGTAATGTTACGGCATAACGTCAACGGTGTTGGACGGCCTGCGTATTCATTTAATAGCTGTTGAAATTCTGCTTCAAATTCAGGATCATTTTGTGAATCGATAAATGCATCTTCTAATTGATCTAATGCAGGTATTAAGATTTGCGATACGTATTGGCCGCCGAATTCGCCAAAAAAGGCATTAAGTTTTGCCATGATAAGTTCCTTTAATAATGTCTAAGCGCGCTAAATGCCGCGATAATTTTGTTTGTATCTTTAATACCGGGTGCTGATTCTAATCCTGAGTTTAGATCTAGCCCTAAGCAACCAAGTTTTGCAGCGTCTTGTACGTTGTCAGGCGTTAATCCACCTGCCAGCATGATTTGGCTGCAATCTTCAGGCGTTAGTAATGACCAATCAAATGTCTGTCCTGTACCACCTGATTGGCCCGCAATTTTGCTATCAACTAAATGACGATCAACTTTGGTCTGAGTTAAGTTAGGAGCTTGTTCGTTAACCCCGTGCGCTTTCCAAACTTGAGTATCGTTGTCGAGTAAGACTTTTAGCATCTCAATGTAACTTTCGTCTTCGCTACCGTGTAATTGTACAGCGGCTAAACCTAAATGGTTCGCTAGCTGAGCCACAAGGTATACTTGTTCGTCCACAAATACACCCACATAAGCCAATGGCGCTGCAGCGATTACGTCTTGCGCTGTTGCTAAGTTAACACAACGCGGAGACTTTGGTGCAAAGATAAGGCCGCCATATATCGCGCCTTGTTCATATACCGCTTTCGCATCTTCAGGACGGGTCAGACCGCAGACTTTATTGTCACCTAAAATCAAACGACGGCAAGCTAAATCGACATTGTCCTGTGACATTAATGAACTGCCCACTAAGAAGCCGTTTGCGTAGTTGGCTAAATCGCGAACTTGCTGATTGTTGTAAATGCCAGATTCTGAAATGATAATGCGATCACTTGGTATTTGCGGTGCAATGACTTTCGTTCGATTCAAGTCAATAGACAGGTCACGCAGATCGCGGTTATTAATACCAATCACTTTCGCGTCTAATGCAATCGCGCGTACTAATTCTTCTTCGTTACTGACTTCTGTTAGTACACCCATGTTTAAGCTATGAGCGACTTTTGCTAGCGCAATGTATTCCGCATCATCAAGTACAGAAAGCATCAATAATGTTGCATCTGCTTGGTGTAAACGCGCTAAGTAAATCTGGTATTCATCAATGATGAAGTCTTTACAAATGACGGGTTGAGTGACGATGCTACGTACTTTAGTAACGTATTCAAAATCACCTTGGAAGTATTTTTCATCCGTGAGTACAGAAACGGCTGCTGCATAATTTTTGTAAACACCCGCAATCAAATCTAAATCAAATTCAGGGCGGATTAAGCCTTTTGATGGTGATGCTTTTTTACATTCCAAAATAAACTTGGTTGGTTTACCGGACAGTGCGGCATAAAAATCACGATCTGTTGGTTCTAGTTCAGCAATAAAACTCGCTAGTGGTTGGCTAGCTTTACGCGTAGCAACCCAAGTCACTTTATCGTCTACAATATTTCCGAGAATGGTTTGCTGTAACTCTTGCGTTAACATTTATGCTTCCTTCCTGTTAGATTCGGTTATTAACGGTATGCTAAGCTTGCTGACTTTTGGCTGCTAGTTGGTTAATCAAGGCTAATGCTCGACCATCGTTAATTGCGGCCATGGCTAATGCTGTACCTTGTTTAAAGTCTTCTGCTATTTCTGCTACAACTAATAATGCTGACACGTTAATTGCAACCGCTGCTTGTTGTGCTGCAGTGCCGTGGCCTGATAGCAAGCGTTCGATAATAACTTTGTTTTCTGCTGCATCACCACCGCGTAGTTCGCTGACATCATAGCGTTCCACACCAAAGTCTTCTGGACTTAATGTGAACTCGGTGATCATGCCTCTATTAAGCTCGGCAACTTTTGTTTCACCGTGCAGTGCTACTTCGTCTAAACCACTGCCGTGAACGACTAATGCACGTTGTACGCCCAGTTTATCCATTGTTTCAGCAATTGGACGAATGAGGCTTTCATCATACACACCCATTAACTGTACTTGTGGACGAGTCGGGTTGAGTAGCGGGCCTAATACATTAAAGATGGTGCGTGTTTTTAGTGTCTGGCGTACAGGCATCGCATGGCGAATACCGGCGTGGTATTGTGGTGCGAACAAAAAGCAGATGCCTAATTCATCAAGGCAGGCTTTTGCTTGCTCGGGTGTTTGAGTTAAGTTAATGCCAAACGCTTCAAGCAAGTCTGACGAACCTGATTTGCTTGATACACTGCGGTTGCCATGTTTTGCCATTTTCAATCCACAAGCTGCGGCAACAAATGCTGCGGTTGTTGAAATGTTGATGGTATTCATGTTGTCACCACCCGTACCACAACAGTCGGCATGTAGCTCATCAACTGTTGGGAAAGGGGTTGCCGCAGCCAGTAATGCTTGTGCAGCACCAGCAATTTCATCCGGTTGTTCACCACGTATTTTGAGTGCCGTTAACGCAGATGAAAGTACGATTGGATCCATTTCACCTTGTACTACTTGGGTAAAAAGTACTTCTGATTCTTCGGTTGTCAGTACTTGGTTTGCGTATAACTTATCTAAAATATTTATAATAACTTGTTCCATTGACCTACTCCTTTGGCTTACTACTTACGCTGTTGCCCATGCTAGGGTGTTTTTTAACAGCTCAGCGCCTTCACTGGTTAATATTGATTCTGGGTGAAATTGAAATCCAATTACTTTATCTTCAGGCTGAATAATGGCCATAGGCATACCGTTAAACTCGGCGTTCACGGTCAAACTGCTTGGTACTTGCGTTGCGACTAATGAATGATAGCGTGCCACAGGTAGCGGCTGACTTAAACCAGCAAACATCAGTTTACCGTCATGGTTAATTGCAGATGCCTTTCCGTGCATGATTTCTTCTGCGCGACCAACAACGCCGCCATATTGTTGTACTAAGGCTTGGTGGCCTAAACAAATGCCAATCATTGGATATTGACCTCGGCATAAACGAATTAGTTCCAGCAAACAACCCGCTTCAGAAGGGTTTCCTGGGCCAGGTGAAAGCACGACAATAGGGTTGTTTTCACATTGGTCAATTTGCTGTTTAATCGCTTCGGCACTAATGCTGTTACGGTAAATTTTAACGTCATGGCCTAGGCTGCGGAATTGATCCACTAGGTTGTAAGTAAAAGAGTCAAAATTGTCTAGTAAAAATAAAGTATTGCTCATGTTGCCTCCGTTACTTAGTGCTGTTAGTTGTGTTTGAATTAGCTTCTGCTGCCATTATTGCTGCTAATGACGAGCCCTGTGCGAGTGCCACTGCATTTAATACTGCGGCTGCTTTACTGCGCGTTTCATCTGCTTCAGATTGTGGGTTTGAATCGTAAACAACGCCAGCACCTGCTTGTACGTAAGCAGTGTCGTCTTTTACAAACGCAGAGCGAATAACAATACAAGTATCCATCGTGCCATCACCAGTAAGGTAACCCACAGCACCACCATAACTACCACGGCGTTGCTGTTCAACTTGACGAACGAGTTCAGCTGCGCGAATTTTTGGTGCACCTACTAACGTACCCATATTCATACAGGCCTGATAAGCATGTAAAGCATCAAGATCGTTACGCAGTTTACCTTTTACACGAGACACTAAATGCATCACGTAACTGTAGCGGTCAACGTTTAATAGGTTGGCTACATAACGTGTACCGGGTTGGCTAATACGTGCTACGTCATTACGGGCTAAATCAACTAACATAATATGTTCAGCGGTTTCTTTTTTGTCTTGGCGTAATTCTAATTCGATACGACCATCTAAATCAGGACAGATTGAACCATCGGCACGGAAACCACGACGACGTGTACCTGCAATAGGATAAATTTCAACGTCATTGCTTTGTGCATCGTATTTCAATGCACTTTCTGGTGATGCACCAAATAGCACGAAGTCTGAATCGTTCAGGTAGAACATATACGGGCTTGCGTTAGTCTGCTTGAGCTTTTCATAAGCCGCTAATGAATCTGGGCAAGGCAAGTTAAAGCAACGTGACGGTACAACTTGGAAGATGTCACCTTTACGAATGTAGTCTTTTAAATCTTCTACTGTGGCACAGAATTCACTATCGCTAATATCGACGCTGAGTGTTAGGTCTGCGGTTTTAATTACTGAGTTAGCGGTTAAAACGGTGGTGCATTCTGTTTGAATTCGAGCTAATTTCGCTTCTGTTTCAGTGAGCGCTTTAGCGAAATGCTCGCCACCAAAAACACTACCGATTAATTTTGATTGTTGGGTTTGACGGTCAATCACAATTAAGGTTTCAGCAATATAGAAAACAAAATCAGGGCAGATGTTGGCGCCATCTGGCACGTTTGGTAATTCTTCAACACTCGCGATCATGTCATAGGCAAAACAGCCACCGAGAAATAATGCTTCATGGAATGGTGTTTCTGGCATAACGCGATTGATGATAGTACGCAGTGCATCGAAAGGTGATGATGACTGTAAGCGTGAATCTTCATCAAGACTGTCATCGGTTGGTGCAAATGTTAAGGATAATGCGTTTTGGCTCAGAGAGGTGATAGCATCGCTACCAAGTTGGGTTTTAAATTCATCGGCTAAAAAGGGGAGTACATTTTCGCCATTCAGGGTTAATGCGGTGAACTCCACGGTTCTGCCAAAACAGGCAATCTTAACGGCGGCATCAAGCAAGATTAAACTTTGTAATGCCGTTTTGGTGACGATGTCTGCCGATTCTAATAATAGACTGTTACCGCTTGGGCGATACATGTGGCGATAGAATGCAAGAGGATCGTCAATATGAGGACAATCTTGCTGAATCGAATGTAATTTACCTGGCGCTAATAATTGCGTCATCGCACTTTCCTTGCTGTAGTGAGTCTAAATTTCCAATAAAAAAGCCCGTTTCAATGAAACGGGCTTTAATGTTTGTTATTTTTTGTAGATTTACATTTACTGCAGATATCACAAAATCACATGCCCGTTTAATGAGGGATGTGCCACCACCAACTAATTGTTTGGTTTGTAATATTTTGCATTGCGTCTGAGCCATAAAGTTATCTAATTAAGTTAAATTTAGGCTGTTAGGCCTATTATTGTCAATACATTTATTAATTTTTGTTTGAAATTGTTAAATAAAACTTATACTAGGGCCTTATTGTTTCTTTTTTGACTTTCTTACCGCTGGATACGCACTATTTTTATGATTTACGATCTACATTCTCATACCACAGCTTCTGACGGTTCTTTAAGTCCAGCTGAATTAGTCCAACGTGCGGTTGAAAATCGTGTTGATGTACTGGCAATCACAGACCACGACACGATTGATGGCTTACAAGAAGGGCACGATACTATTGCAGAGCTTAGCTTACCGCTGACGCTTGTTAATGGTGTTGAAGTTTCAACGAATTGGCAAAACCATGAAATTCATGTTGTTGGCTTGAATGTCGACATTACAAATCCTGAATTACAGGCATTCTTAGCCGATCAACGTAATAAAAGGGAAGAGCGCGCAATTGAAATGGGTAACCGTTTAGCCAAAGCACGCATTCCTAACGCGTATGAAGGCGCAAAAGCACTGGCTGGTGATGCGAGTATTACCCGCAGCCATTTTGCTAAATACTTAGTTGAACAAGGTATCGAAAATACGTTTCAAAATGTATTTAAACGTTTCTTAGCCAAAGGCAAAACCGGCTATGTGCCACCCAACTGGGCAACAATTGAACAAACGATCGAAATAATTCATCAATCAGGTGGGCAAGCTGTACTGGCCCATCCGCTGCAGTATAAACTATCAACTAAATGGTTTAAAAGATTACTAGCAGCCTTCCAAGAAGCGGGTGGTGATGCCATGGAAGTGGGACAACCACAACAAGGCATTAACGAACGTATATTATTAGCAAGTTATAGCCGTGATTATGCTTTATTAGGGTCTGTTGGTTCTGATTTTCATCGACCAAGCAGCTGGACTGAATTAGGTCGAAATTTATATATTCCCAAAGACTGTACCGCAGTGTGGTCGTCTTGGCCTGAAGCTAAGGAGTAATATTTTATGAGTCAATTTTTCTATGTGCATCCTGATAACCCGCAGGCTCGCCTAATTAGTCAAGCTGTTGCGATTTTACGCAATGGTGGTGTGATCATTTATCCAACCGATTCTGGCTATGCCCTTGGTTGTCATATTGGTGATAAAACTGCGTTAGAGCGTATTTGTCAAATTCGTAAGTTAGATAAAGAACATAACTTTACCTTGTTGTGTCGTGACTTATCTGAATTATCATTATATGCACGTGTTGATAATCAGGCGTATCGCGCGCTTAAAAATAATACCCCAGGTCCGTTTACGTTTATCTTTAAAGGTACAAAAGAAGTGCCTCGTCGTTTAGTGAATCCAAAGCGTAAAACGATTGGTATTCGTGTACCTGATAATAATATTGCCCTAGCATTATTAGAAGCACTGGGTGAGCCTATGATGTCGACATCATTAATCTTACCGGGTAATGAAGGCGCAGAGTTTGATCCTGAAGAGATCCGTGACCGTCTTGAAAACCAAGTTGACCTGATTATTAATGGTGGTTACTTAGGTGAGCAAGCGACAACCGTGATTGATTATTCAGAAGGTGATGCTGTCATTCTTCGTCAAGGTGCCGGTGATGCATCCGCTTTTGTGTAACCAGTGGTAGAGTCTAGTAGTGCGATTGCCAAGGTTAACGGTGAACTATTACGCAAAGTACCAAAGGATTTGTTTATCCCGCCAGATGCGTTAAGTGTATTCTTAGACGCATTTGAAGGACCGTTAGATTTATTACTGTATTTAATTAAAAAGCAAAAACTCGATATTTTGCAATTACCTATGCA
The DNA here is from genome assembly GCF_018219155.1 of Moritella sp. 24. Taxonomy (NCBI): domain Bacteria; kingdom Pseudomonadati; phylum Pseudomonadota; class Gammaproteobacteria; order Alteromonadales; family Moritellaceae; genus Moritella; species Moritella sp. 24. The sequence goes on from NZ_CP056123.1 coordinate 1,147,940, forward strand.
AAAGATCACTGCGCAGTACATGGAATACGTGGACTTGATGACCACGTTAAAAATTGAGCTTGCGGGTGAATACTTGGTGATGGCAGCATTATTAGCCGAAATTAAATCACGGTTACTATTACCAAAGCTAGTGGTTACAGAAGAAGAGCTAGACGATCCACGTTTAGTGCTTATCCGTCAGTTGCAAGAATATGAAATATTTAAGAATGCGGCAGAAAATTTGGATGAGCATCCTCGAATTCAGCGTGATATTTTTGTTGCTAATGCAATGCTACCAGAAAATATTACCGAAACCCCATTATTAGCAGAAGTATCTCTGCGAGACTTGGCGTATAATCTGCAAAAATTACTCAAGAAAGCTGAGCATTTCGAGCATCATCAAATTCAACGTGAAGTATTAACGACGCGTGAGAAAATGAGCCATATTCTAGCGTTATTGCAAGATGGTAAAGTGCGTACCTTTCATCAAGTGATCGATCTTGAAGAGGGGCGACGTGGTATTGTTGTGAGTTTTCTCGCGATCCTTGAGTTATTGAAAGAGTCTTTAATTAGTCTTATCCAGAATAATTTCTTGGGTGAGATATACTTAAGTTTAGCTGAATAAGTATGAGACCTGAGTGTGAATACAACACCTTATAAACAGATTATTGAAGCGGCTATTTTTGTTGCCAAGAAACCGTTATCATTAGCGGCTTTATGTCGTAATGTACTTGGTGATGAAGATTTATCGCGTCAGCAAGTCGTCGAATATATTGCCGAGATAAGCGCAGATTATCAAGGTAAAGGCATTGAGCTGGTGGAAGTTGCCAGTGGTTATCGGTTCCAAGCAAGGTCGCACTTGACTCCTTGGTTACAGCGTATGTTGCAAGATAAGCCACCGAAATATTCGCGCGCGACATTAGAAACATTAGCACTGATTGCTTATCGTCAACCCGTTAGTCGGGGCGATATTGAAGCAGTTCGTGGCGTTGCTGTCAGCAGCCAAACTATCCATACGCTTGAAGAGCGAGAGTGGATAAAAGTGATTGGCCGTAAAGAAGTACCGGGACGTCCGGCTTTATATGCGACAACAACGCAATTTTTGGATTACTTTGGGATTAAAAGTATTCAAGAATTACCCCCATTGGATGAAGCGTTATTGGCTAAATTAGCCGCCATGGACGAAGAAACTGTATTAGATATCTAACGGTATCAAGAAGAACATTGTTGGATAGCTAAGTTTATCTAACAGATACAACATTTTATAATTGCGAAATAAGATCGTAACTTAATATTTAGGAAAACTGATGAGTGAAAAGCTACAGAAAGTACTAGCACGTGCTGGTTTAGGTTCCCGTCGTGAGATGGAAGCTGTGATCGTTGAAGGCCGTGTCAGCGTTAATGGTGACATTGTGACATTAGGTAGCCGTGTTGAAGAAACGGACAAAGTGCGTTTTGACGGTAACCCAGTTCAAATAATCACAGAAGAAGAAAACGTATGTCGTATTCTTGCGTACCATAAACCTGAAGGTGAGTTATGTACACGTAAAGATCCAGAAGGTCGTAAGACAGTATTTGACCGTCTACCACCACTAAAAGGTGGCCGTTGGATCGCGATTGGTCGTCTAGATATCAACACATCTGGTCTACTATTGTTTACTACAGATGGTGAACTTGCTAACCGCCTAATGCACCCAAGCCACGAAGTTGAACGTGAATACTCTTGTCGTATTTTTGGTGAAGTAACGCCAAAAATCATTCAAAACTTGCGTATGGGTGTTGAATTAGAAGATGGTCCTGCAAAATTCCAAAAAATTAAAGGTGTTGCTGCCGGTACTGGTGGTGAAGGTCTTAACCAATGGTACAATGTATTATTGAGTGAAGGTCGTAACCGTGAAGTTCGTCGTTTATGGGAATCTCAAGGTATTCAGGTAAGTCGTCTTATCCGTATCCGTTATGGTTCTTTAGTACTTGATCGCCGTTTACCACGTGGTGGTTGGTCGGAACTTGCACTTGATGAGATTAACTACTTACGCGCAATCGTTTCACTAGCACCAGAAACAACTGCACGTAACTTAGATCGTAAAGAAACACGTATTCGTCAAGGTCGTATCCGCCGTTCATTGAAAAACAATGAAGCACGTCAAAAGTCGGGTAGACTAGGTAAAGAAATTGAAGAAACCAATGAACCTCGCGGTAAAGGTCGTACTAAGCCTGCTGGTTCTGGTGTGCCACTTCATGGTAAGAAACGCCCAACTAAACAGCGTAGTCCTAAAAAAGGTCCAGTGAAGAAGCGTACTCGTATCTAATTACGACTAACCTATTCTTTATTGCTTAACGCGTTATCCCTGCTGTCACTCAGCTCTGGGGTAGCGCGTTTTTTTATGCCTGCTTTTTGTTATCGCGTTTGTCATCATACTGTCAATAAACTGCAATGCCCTCGTCATCAACACACTTTAATATAATCCTTTTAATTGATGAAAATTATTATAATTGGAAGGATCCTAGAATGAAGAAAACGCTTGTACTAACGATGGCTATTTTACTTGGCGGTTGTGCAACAACTGAGACGGCTTCGACAACACCTGCTGTTCAAGTTGCGAATGCACAAACGGAGCAATTTTTTGAAGTTCACAAAGATGGCCGTATTTATTTATTCAGTGATTTTGATCTTTATGAAGATTTCATGCAACTTGGTCATACCGCTTATTTTAAAGCATTCATTGGCGAAGGCCCACATGGCGAAACGCTTAAGTTTGGTTTAACAGGCGAGCAGAAAAAGAAACTTGAAGGCGTGAAACATGTCGACTTATATCAAGGTAAGCGTGAAGCAACAGGTCCTTTCTATGGCGAAATGTTCATGGACAATCGTTATTATGTATTTAGCTCATGGGCTGACATGAAATTAACACGTGACTCTGGTGAAGCTGCATTACGTTTCAGTGATATTGGCGCTGGTCCAGATGGTAAAACAGTTATTTATGTATTAAACAGCAAAAATAAAAAACAACGCCCAGATGCGTTAATGGCTGAATTTAAGCAAAAGCATAATATCTAACGAGTGGATATTAAAATGAGAAGTGAGAAGTGGGCTACTATTTCACTTCTCACTTCTACTTTTTATTTCTCAGTTCAGCAATATACCTTTCATTAAACACAAGCTAACGGCTATTCGGTCTCGGTAACAGCAGACTCTGCGCCATGACTAACTTGGTTCAACGGATACCTTGATATGAGGTCTGTTAGCGCCAGTGGTCGGTCAAAATAATAGCCTTGGACTAAATCACAACGGTAATGGCGAAGACGCTCATACTGCTCTTTGGTTTCGACTCCTTCAGCAATAACAGTCAAATCACTAAGTTGGCCAATGGCGATAATTGTTTTAACTAAGGATTCACTTTGATCGTTCGTTAAAAATTTATCGATAAATGAACGGTCAATTTTTATTTCATTGATTGGTAGATTGCTTAAATAGCTCAGCGATGAGTATCCAGTACCAAAATCATCAAGTGATAGTTTAAACCCGCACCTTCTAATCGATTGCAAAATGGGCTGCACTTTAGCTAAATCATTAATGAGTACGTTTTCTGTTATTTCTAAGGTAATAAGGCTGTTATCAAGATCCACATCATCAGTGATATTGATTAACTGATTAAGAAAGTCAGGTTCCATCAGTTGTTTGGGTGAAATATTAATTGATAGTTGTAGCTGAATGGCACTGTGGTGATTAAATTGCACAATATCATGTAACGATCTTTCAATAACAAAGCGGCCTATTTCATTGATAAGGCCAATATCTTCAGCAACTTGAATAAACTCGACAGGGGATACATGGCCCAACTTGGCATTATGCCAACGAACTAATGCCTCAACACCGTAGATTTGCCCTGTTGCTACATTAATTTGCGGCTGATAAAGCACATTCAATTCATTGTTTGCGACAGCTGAATGCAATTCAGATTCAAGCAATAGATCGCGCTGTACTTGGGTATTGATACTTTCATTAAAGAATAAAAAATTACCTTTTTGAGACGATTTCGATTTATATAAAACAATATCGGCTTTACTAATCAGTTGTTCGCTTTTCTCGCCATCATCTGGGTACATCGCAACCCCGATACTGCAACTTGAATGAATTGATTTTCCATTAATGATAAAGTTTTGTTTAAAGATCGCCTGTATGTTCTCCACTTTTTGCTCTGCATCGACTTGGCTGTCTAGCTCTGGGAAGCAGAAGATAAACTCATCACCACCAAAACGAGCCACACTATCTTTAGGTGATAATATGTTATGGAATATATTGCCTAGGGTCGCGAGTAAACTATCTCCGATAGAGTGCCCATACATATCATTTATCTTTTTAAAATCATCGAGGTCGACAAACATAACCGCTAATTTTTTATTCTTTTTCTTAGATAGATTAATCCCTTTTTCTATTTGGATATCGAGTAATGCGCGGTTCGGTAATTGAGTTAAGGAATCGTGTAATGCTTGGTGTTGTAGTTGTTCTTTAACTTGGTTTAATTTAGAAAAATCGGTCTTTATTTGAGTTTCATATAAGGCAAAGCGGCGAGCTAAATAGTTAGCTAAGACAAGCGATAAAGTGACAAAGAAAAAGGTAGCGAATAAACTTAACCACAAAATTTCGGTTAGGTCCTTTTTATTTTGTAGACTAATCCCTTTTTCACGCGCTGTAAGATAGCGTTCAATTTCGCTAATATATACCCCAGAACCGACTGCCCATTCCCAGTTTTGTAAACCGACAATGTAACTAATTTTATCGGCTGGTTTTGAGCTACTTGGCATTACAGAGCTAGTATAATGCAGGTAGTTTTCTCCCTGTTTAGCTACATCTATAATTCTTTTTGTTGTAAGTGATTGATGGTTGTTTTCTTGTGGGCTTTTAGTGTAATGAGATAAATAGTTGCCCTGATAATCGATAACAAAGATATAACGGTTAGTGCCATAATTCATCTGTGAAATACGTTTTAATAGACGTTGTTTAATATCATTTTCAACATCGACCACATACTCACCCGTGCCTATAAACCAATCATAAGGCGCAAAGTGTTTACTGAAGCCAATTTTTTCAAACTCTTGATTGTTATCTTGTGGTTTCACAAACCACCACCGAGTAAAACCTTCGCCTTTGGTTTTTATTACGTTGGCTATATCCCGAATAATATAATTGTCCCTTTCATCTTGGATATCCCACTTCGAGGTGCCCTCGAAATTTGGCAGGGTGGGGTGCATGACATTCAAACCATTCGTTTTATAAATGAAATAATAACCACGCCCTTGGTTAAAGCGAATACTTCTCAAAGCATTGGAAATTAACCTAGTTACTTGGGCTTCTGATTTATCTTTATTGGCTTCGTAGATAGTTGTCGCAATACGGTGGGCTTGCTCGACACGGGATTTAATATTGCTTTTTAATAGGGACTTTGTATTACTTTTTTCATAAGTAATTTGTTGCACAAGCTGTTTAACCTGTGATCTTACGAGTTCTTTTTCTGTTGCTATGAAATCTTGACGAAGCGTTTTTATATCATTAGTTAACTTTGTTTTATTGTTGTTTATTACAATGATGTTAACCAACACTGCAAACAAAATAACGATACTAGGGGGAAGTATTTTGACCAACCTCAGTATCTTAAAGTTAACGCTTTTTGTCATTGAATTATTTACGAATGGTAGTGATTAGATAAGTCTAATATAGTCAAAATAGATGAAGAAAGGAATACGTTATAGTTAACCATTTTGATATATGTCGCGATAAAAACCAATACGTTGAATATCAATATAAACGAACGCTGTAATGACTTAAATGTAGCTACCTTGAATAGTTAGTTAAAAGTGAATTGATAAAGAACATAAAAATAGACATTACTTCACTAAAAATGCGTTTGCTTATAGCGAAACACAAATTTTTAACATACATTACACAGGTTTTTATCATTTTGAGAGGGAAGGCACATAACATGGCAATGAAGCTTATTTTAGTTATTTTGTTTGGATTAGCACCTGCAACGTTTGCGTTTGCATCTGGTGGTGAGGAGATCGTTGATCTTACTGCGTCCAATATAGGCTATTTTGCTATTATCATTTTTACCTGCGCATATTTGTTGGTAATGGCGGAAGAGCATTTACATTTACGAAAATCAAAACCTGTGCTGGTGGCAGCGGGTGTTATTTGGGCGCTTATCGGTTGGCATTACGCTAACTTAGGTATGTCTGATATTGCCGAAGCTGCGTTTAGACACAACTTGTTAGAATATGCCGAACTCTTGTTGTTCTTACTGGTCGCGATGACTTATATCAACGCGATGGAAGAGCGTCAGTTGTTTGATGCATTACGCAGTTGGATGTTAAGTAAGGGTCTTGATTTAAGGGGATTGTTTTGGTTAACCGGTATTCTGGCATTCTTTATTTCACCGATTGCAGATAACTTAACCACGGCACTGCTTATGTGTGCAGTGGTACTAAAAGTGGCAGGTGAAAATAAAAAGTTCATCAACCTTGCTTGTATTAATATCGTGGTTGCCGCCAATGCGGGTGGTGCGTTCAGTCCGTTTGGTGACATTACAACGTTAATGGTTTGGCAGAAAGGCATGGTTGAGTTCAATGAATTCGCTGCGTTATTCTTACCATCTGTAGTGAATTTCATTATTCCTGCTGCGATCATGACATTATTTATTCCTAAAGGTGAAAAACTATCAGGCGTACAGGAAACGGTTATCACTAAACGTGGTGCTAAGCGTATTGTCTTGTTATTCCTACTGACAGTTGCCTCTGCCGTAGCCGCTCACAGCCTATTACACATGCCACCAGTACTGGGTATGATGACAGGTTTGGGTTATCTGCAATTCTTTGGTTACTTCTTACGTAAAACCCTGCCAATTTCGTTAGAGCGTAAGCGTGCGAAAGCTGAGCTTGCTCAGGACGAAAAAGCCTTGCAACAGCTTGGTGGTGTGGTGCCATTTGACGTATTTAATAAAGTAGCAAAAGCGGAGTGGGATACTCTGTTATTCTTCTACGGTGTGATCATGTGTGTGGGTGGTTTAGGCTTTATGGGTTACCTAAGTCTGGCATCGGGCATCATGTACGGCACGTGGGATACCACAATGGCAAACGTTGCGGTGGGTGTATTGTCTGCGATTGTTGATAATATTCCGGTGATGTTTGCGGTATTAAGCATGGAACCTGATATGTCGTTAGGACAATGGTTACTTGTTACCTTAACAGCGGGAGTGGGCGGTAGTTTGTTATCTATCGGTTCAGCTGCGGGTGTCGCACTAATGGGCCAAGCACGTGGTCTGTACACGTTTGCTGGTCACTTACGTTGGGCGCCAGTAATCGCATTAGGTTATATCGCTTCAATTCTTTGCCATTTATGGCTGAACGGTAATTTGTTTTAATTATCACATCTAAAAACAGAGTTCATTGTGCAATCTATTGGTGAAATTTGATTACATCATGTCGTGCGCAGTGAACTCTGCATTTCTGAATACATTCATCAGAACACACTCAAATGGGCATAGATCACGGTCACTGTATAATTATTTTTATAGATATTTATATCGGCGATGCTATATTTCGGCCGATATATATTGAAAGGAAATGATTATGAAGAGATGTCTCATTATTTTATTACTTGCTTCACAGATGTCTGGCTGTGTTGCACTTGGCGTTGTGACTGCTAAGTCGGTTATGGACTATAATTCGAGTCTAGAAACGGTGAAATAAAATGATTATCTGAGGTTTAAAGCATTGGTCTGACAGCGCCGATACTCAGTAATACCGGCGCTATTAAATCAATTCTTATCAATCTCATCTGATTGCGTTTGTACCGCGTATTGCAGTTGTTCTTCTAGCTCATCATGTTCTGGTTTATCTTTAATTGAGGTACTTAAGTCACTGTCATCAAATACGTCTGAATCTTGCAATATTTCAACCATGTCCGAAGCAATATCAGGCACAGAATCAATCATGGTACTAGCAATATCTACTGCATATTCAGGAATACTTTCAGCTAATTGACTCACATATTCATTCACCGCGCTTTCAATGTTGGCAGTGGCATCACCCGGTGTTGCTTCTTCACTTTCAATTAGGTTGCTGACGTAGGCTTCTGCGACCACATTTGATGACTCTGGTAACGCTTCAGATACTGCCAAGGCGAAGTCGGCTGACTGGGTCGGAGAGACATCGGTTAAACGATTATATAGCTCTGTTGCAGTTTGTTCAGAAGCCGCTGCGGTACGATCGACAGGACGCATATCATCTAATGAATCAGAAAGACTGATCATGTACTGGTCGGTCATTTCGAGTAATTCGTCTTGGTGATCGTCAACCATGTTTTCAGCCGCGATTTCCATCATATCAATACCGTTGTCTGGCATCGAGTTGGCGATAGCAACAATAATATTTGTAAACTGATCAGGACGTTCGGTGGTGATCCAGTCGACTAATTCTTCGGCCTGTTCTGGTGAGGCATTTGTTAACGCTTCGGCAATATGAATACTCATCTCTGGAGCGGCTGCTGTGATAGCGCGATACAGACGACTGATATCAATTTCCTCAATTGTACTCAATGCCGCGGCTAAATTTGAGGCATCATTAGGATCGCGCATAGCGAGGGTTTTTGCCATGTTTACCGCAGCGGCAGGATTGTTCGCCGCTAAGCTAATCGCCACTTCGACTTCTGACGTTTGTTCAAAAGAAGGGTGCGCATACTGAGTACGAGGATCCAGCTCTGATACTACGCCTGATGGGGTTTGCATGATGAAATTTTCTTGTTCATCCCGTGGTAATGCGGTCTGTTTAATCATATTCCCGAGAATAAATCCCAGCAAGCTAATCGCTGTTAGGCTCATAAAGGAAAATAAGGCTGCACTGCCAAATAAGTTCATGGCGATAGACGCGAGATTGGGTCCGAGAATACTCCCCAGTGCATAAATCAGTAGTAGGGCTCCCATTGCCGCTAAGATCTGTTCTCTTAACACTTTATCAAAGGTTTCTGACATGCTCATTGGGTAGAGGCAAGCTGTTAACCCCATGATGATCGCAATGGTTAATAGCGAAAGATTAAACTGTGATGTACTGATCAAGTGGGGTACTAATAAAGATAATGCCGCAATGATGAGGACCATAAATATCATTGTTTTACGACGGTCAAAGCGGTCGGATAAATAAGCTATCGGGTATTGAAAGATGATAGCGCCAAAAATGGATGCGCCCATAAAGATGGAGAGACTGAAGCCGTGGATGCCGTTATCATTGGCAAAAATTGGCAGCATGTTGAGCAAGCCCGCATAAAGAAAACCACCATAGAAACAGCAGATCACTCCCAGTGGCGACAGTTTTAAAATGGTCATTAAGGACATGGATTGGCTGTCTTCAATCTGTGGACCTTGATGCTTGCTGATCACCATTGGGGTGATAGAAAGACTGAATAAAATACCTGAGATAACGAACAAGGTGACGTCGGTTATCGGCGCGATATTTAATAAAAATTGGCCTGAAAAAAGTGCAGACATGATCACCATTTGGTTAATCGATAGTATGCGTCCTCGACTTTCTTCAGTGGCGCTGTGACTAAGCCAGCTATCGAGCGTCGCATTGGCACAGGCCATACAAAAACCAGTTAACATCCGCATTAATGCTAATACCAATGGTTCAGGATAGAGTCCTGAAAGTAAAATAGCCACCGAGGTTAAGCTGCCGCACATGGCAAATATGCGAATATGACCAACCCGTTGTAACAGCGTTCGACTATAGATCGCACCCAGTAAGAAACCAACTGATAGCATAGATAAGATAATACCAATGTTATCGACGCTGATACCGTCATTTTGCATACGAACAGGCAATAAAATATTACTCAGGCCATAACCTAGCATGAGTAAAAATCCACTGATTAGCAGCAATATAAATGGTTTAAGGGTCGTTATCACAGTCGTGTTCTCTTCTGAATTTAAAGTCGTTGATGATTATTGAGAGCTTTATAACATATAACTAACAAATTACGAGATCTGATTACGCTTTTACATCAATGCAATAGTATATAACGCATTTGAGGATACTGCTGCTTATCGATTTGATAAGTGTTTGTCATTTTCAGCATGGCATTTTCACATTTCTAAAAATGCTGTACACTTAACCAGTCTTACACTACTTTTTTTGGTTAATTTTGTCTGCTACATATCTGGGTTTTTTATTATCGCGCCATAGTCGTGACCGTAATGGTAACAACGAATTAAGTTACTGGTTAGCATCTGAAATGGGTGCGGTTAAACTGATCCCAACAACCCAGCCGCTTGTCATGTTTATTCCTCAAGATCAATTGACGACTGCATTAGCTTGCTTAAGTGAACTAAATCCGCGCTTTACGTTTAAAGATCTGAAACTGCGTAGCTTTGATTTAGAACTGATGAGTGCGTTTTATTTTCGTACTTCCCATGACTATCACCGCGCGCAAGAGTTATTAAGACGCAAACTCGTGACGGTATTAGAAGCAGATATTCGCCCGCCAGAGCGCTACTTAATGGAGCGTTTTGTGAAAGGGGCAGTGGAGTTCACGGGCACACCTGTACAACGAAAAGGCTATGTTGAGTTTCAACAGGCGCAGCTTAAACCTGCTGAGCTGCCAGATAACTTAGTCGACAAAATTAAACAAATTTCATTAGATATCGAATGTTCAGAACACGGTGAGCTTTACTCTATCGGTTTGTATTCATTAAGTCCCGCATACTGCCCTGATGGTCAACCCTTTAAACGGGTATACATGATTGGTGAAGCACCAGAAGCTGACACAGAACAAGACGTTAAACATGCTCCCTTGATTCATTGGGTAGCAGACGAAAAAAGCCTGTTATTGGCGCTACAAGCATTTGTGATCAGTTACGACCCCGATATCTTTATTGGTTGGAATGTCATTAACTTTGATTTTCGTTTATTGGCTGTGCGTGCCACATTCCATAATATAAAATTAGCGTTGGGTCGTGGTGGTCAAAACCTACATTGGCGTGATGGTCGCACACCGCAACAGCCCGGTTTTCTTACTTTACATGGCCGTGTGGTTGTTGATGGCATTGATAGTCTAAAAACGGCAACCTATAGCTTCCCCAGTTTCAGTTTAGAAAACGTAGCGCAAGAAATTCTAGGTGTAGGTAAAGATACTGATGATGTTGATAACCGTATGGATCAAATTAATCATGATTTTCACTTCAACAAGCCAAAACTAGCGAAGTACAATCTGCAAGATTGCGTATTAGTATGGGATATTTTTGTTAAGACCCGTTTGCTGGATTTCTTGTTATTACGTTCACAACTAACAGGATTAGAATTAGATCGTAACGGTGGTTCGGTACTGGCATTTACCAATGTGTATTTACCTAAGTTACATCGTGCGGGTTATATAGCTCCCAACCTACGTGAGAGTGGAGTAACGGCGAGTCCCGGTGGCTATGTAATGGACTCATTTCCGGGCTTGTATGATCATGTGATCGTGCTAGATTTTAAAAGCCTATATCCGTCGATCATCCGCACCTTTAAAATTGATCCCGTAGGACTGTTAGAAGGTGTGCAAAATCCCACTGAAGCAATACCGGGTTTCCGTGGCGGTTTGTTTGATCGTGAAAAGCATTATTTACCTGAAGTGATCTCAGGGTTATGGGCGCAGCGTGATCAAGCTAAAATAGATAAGGATGCCGCGCGTTCTCAAGCAATTAAGATCTTAATGAACTCGTTTTATGGGGTGTTAGGATCGGGCGGTTGCCGTTTTTATGATACCCGTTTAGCGTCGTCGATCACTATGCGTGGTCAAGAGATCATGCAGACGACCGCAGGCTGGATCGAAGCCAAAGGTTACAAGGTTATTTACGGTGATACCGACTCCACATTTGTGTTGCTTGATCGCTCAAAGTTCACAGAGGGAGATCGTGGCGAACAAGCGGATCGTATGGGCGCTGAGTTGTCGGAATATATCAATCAGCAGTGGCAACGACACTTGCGTGAAGATTACGACATTGATTGCTTCTTAGATATTGAATATGAAGTGCATTATCACAAATTCTTAATGCCGACGATTCGCGGATTAGATAAAGGCAGTAAAAAACGCTATGCCGGTTTGGTGAATACCAAAGACGGTGAAAAGCTGATTTTCAAAGGATTAGAAACGGTACGTACTGATTGGACTGATTTAGCCAAAATGTTCCAGATGGAGCTATACCATCGGGTATTCCATGATTTGGAAGTGAAAGATTACGTGCTTGAGATTGTCGAGAAAACCTTAGCGGGTGAGTTTAACGACAAGTTAGTTTATCGTAAGCGTTTACGCCAAGAGTTGTCTGCTTATGTGAAGAATGTACCGCCACATGTCAAAGCAGCGCGCGCTGCGGATGAGAAGAATCGCCAGTTAGGTCAACCACTACGTTATCAACACAAAGCATGGATCAGTTATGTATTGACACTCAGTGGACCTGAAGCGGTGGAGCATCAACATTCGGTATTGGATTTTGAGCACTATATTGAAAAACAGTTAAAACCCATTGCCGATGGTATCTTACCTTTTATTGGGCTGAGTTTTGATTTGATAACCGATCAGCAAATGGGATTGTTTTAATCACGACAACGGATTAAAACAATTATCCTGACAATACTTTACCTGCATTTGTGAAACCCATCCTGACAGTTTTCATTAAACTGGTTTATCTTAATCAGTTACACATTTATCAATACGTTAACGCATGGCATATCAATGCTTCGCGTTAACGTTATCTTTTAGTTCTGATGCGCATAAATAGTGGCTAATTGCTTCGACATGATATCGGCAATCTTAGGTTGTGCGATACGGTTAGGGTGGATGCCGTCATTTTGCATTAGGCTTGGATCTATCGCGATCTGTTCCATGAAAAATGGCAATACTTGAATGTCTTTTTCGTTGCCGACTTGGGTAAATACATCGGTGAACATTTTGCTGTAGCGTGGACCATAATTAGGTGGAATACGAATATTCATCACGTAGACAGGAATATTCTTTGCGTGTGCTAAATCAACCATTTGCGTTAGATTACTTTTGATTAATTTAGGTGGGAAACCACGTAAACCGTCATTACCACCCAGCTCAATGATTAGTGCATCAATGGATTGCTTAGCTAGAATACCTGGTAAGCGAGAAAGTCCACCTGCGGTTGTTTCACCACTGATGCTGGCATTAATGATGTTATACGGCGCATTTTGCTTTGATAACTGTTGGTTAAGCAGGGTTACCCAGCCTTCTTTTTGTGTCATACCATAACTGGCACTTAGACTATCACCCAATAACAAAATTTTATGGTTCGCTGTCGCATGCGCTGCAGGAAACAAGATAACCATCAATAACAATACTTTAAAGGCATTTTTAAACATGAAACTAGATTCCGATATAATATTAAAAGTAAGTGCCTTAACTAAATCAGTTAAAACAGATGCTAAGACCCTCGATATTTTACATCCGATGGATTTAGCCGTTAACACAGGTGATTCATTAGCGATTGTTGGCGCGTCTGGTTCAGGTAAGTCTACCCTATTGTCTATTATCGCGGGATTAGATTTACCGTCGAGTGGTGAAGTTTTTCTTAAAAATCAGCCATTGCACCAATTTAATGAAGAACAGCGTAGTGCTGTGCGTGCGAAACATGTCGGTTTTATTTTCCAGCAATTCTTACTTATCAATAGTTTAACCGCGTTGGAAAATATCATGTTACCTGCAGAGCTAGCGGGTATGGATAACGCTGAAGAATTAGCCCGTGAGTTATTAGCTAAAGTTGATTTAACCGATAGGGCGGAGCATTATCCGTCACAGCTTTCTGGTGGTGAACAGCAACGTGTAGCTATTGCCCGTGCGTTTATTTCGAAACCGGATATTTTATTTGCCGATGAGCCAACAGGCAACTTAGATACCAAAACGGGCTTACACATTGCTGACTTATTGTTTGAAATAAATCAACAAGTGGGTACGACACTGATTTTAGTGACACATGATCCGAAGTTAGCTGCACGTTGTCAGCGTCAGGTGATCATGGAAAGCGGTCAGCTAAGTGAGGCTGTATGAGTTATTGGCATAAGCATTCACTGCGCCTGTTAAAGCATGAATTAAAGCGCGGTGAGCTGACCATTATCTTGCTGGCGATTGTCTTAGCTGTGTCGGCAGTATTTGCGTTATCAGGGTTTTCGAGTCGAGTGAAACAAGCACTAACCGCGGAGAGCAGTACCTTTATTGCCGCGGATAGGGTGCTGGATACCGGCAGCGTGATTGATCCTGCCGTGTTAGCCAAAGCAAGCAGTTTTAAGTTAGTACAAGCGCAACAAATACAAATGTCATCCATGGTCTTTACCGATGAACAGATGGCGTTAGCGGCACTATCTGCGGTATCGCCTGAATATCCACTACGTGGTGAATTATTGGTGAGTCCGACACTTGATGTGTCACAAGCTGTTGCGGCTAACTCACCAAAATCCGGTGAAGCCTGGTTAGAAGCAAAGGGACTCAGACAGCTCGGCATTAAAGTGGGCAGCAGTATTGAAGTGGGTGTTATGCGCTTTAAAGTGACAGGCGTTATTACGCAAATCCCTGATGCTTCGTTTAGTGTGTTTAGCTCTGGGCCTGTCGTGTTTATTAATACTCTCGATGCGCAGAAAACAGAGTTAATCCAGCCGGGTAGTCGATTAAGTTATAAATACCTGTTCGCAGGAGATAGCGACAATATTGCCGCATTTGAGCAATGGTTTAAACCGCAAATAAGTGATAACCAACGTTGGTATGACATTAAATCACAAAACTCACCGCTTGCTAGAGCGCTAACCAAAGCAGACAAGTACCTGTCGTTGGCGAGTATGTTGGGGATCGTGTTAGCGTCTGTTGCTGTTGCGGTGGCCAGTCGTCGTTATAGTCAACGTCATCAACCTGTTGTGGCTGTATTTAAAGCCATGGGTGCATCAAAGCGTTATGTCGCTAAACTGTATTGCTTACACTGGTCATTGCTCAGTGTATTAAGCATTAGTTTGGGGCTGATTGTGGGTTACCTGATATTGAACCTTGGTTTGTATGCCATGCGTGATTATCTTGATACATCGAACACTGGCAATATGGCTTATCCTTTCATTGTCGCTGTTGTCACTGGGATCATTTGTGCTTTTGCCTTTGCAATTACCCCATTAAAAGAGTTAGTACATACTTCGCCAATGACGCTGTTGCGTGGTCGTGATAATGGTAAAGATGCAAGCTTGTTATCACGTTTAGTCAGCCCATTACCTGCCTTGATTGCGATTTTTACACTATTGTATTTGTTCAGCCAAGACGCAGTGCTTAGTGCCTCACTACTTATCGGTGGTGTGCTGGTGGCAATGGTGTTGTTAGTTATTGGTCGCTTATTTATGTTAGCGGGGCGATCGGCGGGCAGTAAAGCGGGTAAGTCTTGGCATCTTGCCTTAGCGAACTTAAAGCGTCGCGCCAATGAAAATGCGGTGCAATTGATTAGCTTTACTATTGCGATCCAACTGCTGCTTATTATCGTGGTGATGAAAAATGGACTGATTGATGATTGGCAGCAACAGTTACCGGATAACAGTGCGAACCGTTTTTTAGTGAACGTGACGGCAAGTCAAGTTGAGCAGGTAAATCACTTTGTTGATACGCTCAATATTGAATCAAGCGGATTGTTTCCTGTGGTGCGCGGTCGTTTAACCAAAATTAATAATGACCAAGTGACCAAACGTGTAAGTAAGGAAGAAACCAAGTCCGCGGATAATGGCCGACGTGGTGTAGGGCGTGAGTTAAACATGACGTGGCGCGATGCATTGCCATATGAAAATAGTCTGCTTGCTGGCGATTGGTGGCAACCAGATGATACTAGGGCCTTGGTATCGATTGAGTCAACATTGGCAGAGAAGTTAGACGTTACTGTGGGTGACAACTTAACATTCCAGCTAGGCAGTGAGGAAGTCGAGGTTATTGTGAGCAGTGTGCGTAAGGTAAACTGGCAGACGCTACAGCCTAACTTTTACATGATCTTCAACCAGCATGTATTAGCTGATTTTCCTGCGACTTATATTTCGTCTTTGTACGTACCAGATGATGCCACGGAAGCATTGCAGGACTTTCTAACGCAGTATCCCACCATCACGCTCATCGATGTTGATGCGATTATTACTCAGCTTAGAAGTGTCATTGGCCAAGTATCTATCGCTATTGAGTTCATTCTAGTGCTGGTGGTACTTGCTGGTAGTTTGGTATTAGTCGCGCAAGTACAAGCCAGCATGGAAGAACGTGAGCGTGAATTAGCGATATTACGTACGCTTGGCGCGAGTGGACGCTTACTTCGTAATAGTGTGTTATTCGAATTTGTGGCTTTGGGTGCCCTTGCTGGATTAATGGCAAGCATCGCGATGGAGCTTGGTGTGTATATTTTACAAAGTCGGATCTTTGATATGCCGGGGGCGTTCCATTTCCAATATTGGTTGTTAGGCATTGGTGCAGGTGCGAGCTTTGTAGGGCTAATTGGCTTGCTGAGTTGTTGGCGTTTGCTGAATATGTCGAGCGTTACGTTAATACGACGCACCATGTAATTCATCTATGTTGCTTAAGGCGAGTTGCAGGGAAGGGAAGTAAGCTTTATTTGTGAAGTAATAAAAGTGCCATGATATTTATCGTGGCACTTTTATATCTGGATTATCGTGCGTAACGTATTTTAGTGTTTATACGGGTATTTGGGCGTGAAAGTATCACTAATGCGGGAACCGCTGCTAATGCCACGTACAGACCTACAAACGTAAACCCTTCTGGAATGAGTAACCCCACGATGAGCGGTGTTGCTCCTCCAAATAATGACAACGCAATGTTATAACCAAAACCAAGAGAAATAATATCCCCTTCTGATTCCTGCCATAGTACAGCCGCTAAGTTACCTAATAAAAAGCCTGAAATAAGGGTAAAGAAGATAATCGATAGCGCCATGTAAATTGGGTTACCACTTGATAGCATCAGGAATAGGGGAATAGAACAGAAAACTAATGCAATGCTGGCTAACCGGAATGCTTGGGTGGCAGAGCTATATTTATCTGTTAACCACCCTGTTAACGCGAGTGTAAATAGTAATAACAATGAATTAATTAACGGCAGGTTTTCAATCGTGAGCTCTGCACCTATCATTTTACTGGCGAAATTTTGGGTATAGAAAATGACAGCACCGATGATAGTGACCATGAAAATACGTAAGGTTAACGTCGAACGTTTCATTGGCATCTTAACTGTTTTAATCGAGGGCAACGATGGCAGTGATAAACGGAAGTACAGACTCATGAGGGTATTTAATACACCTACTAATAGCGGCAATCGCCAGCCATAATCATTCATTTCTTCGACGGTTAGTATTTCTTTAAGGGCGTAAACCACAACGAGTGAGACGACTACGCCAACGATTGAGCTCGCAACAATCAGGCTACTGGTTTTTGATTTATCTACTTTGTCAGTCCCTTGGTGTAAATAAGAGATAAGTGTTGGATATTCACCGCCAAAACTGAATGCTTGCACGATTTGTAGTAATAAAAACACCACGACAATATATTGGCCAAGTGCTTCGACAGGCATAAAGGCCATGCTTAATGTTGCAAGGCCAATCATGAAATTAGTTAATATTAACGCTGCTCGTACACCATGGTTTTTAGCATAGTGACCAATAACCAAGCCTCCGAGTGGGCGAACTAAAAAGCGTAATGCGAATATACCCCACACAACATATTCTGCGTGCTCAATACCTTGGTGGGTAAATAAGACGGAGATGAAACCTGATATTGAAGCAAAAACTGCAATATCATAAAACTCTAAGGCATTCCCGGTGACAGCCCCTATCTTTTGTTTCCATGTGAGTCTGATCATTTTATTCCCTTAACGTTTGTTCGTTTCAAGTACTTCAATTTGATTGCCGTCGGGGTCATAACAGAAAAAATAATTAAACGAACCTAATCGCGCTTGTTTAATAGAGGTGACGGTTGTGGTTGGCGATAATAGGTCATGCATTGTTGTTAGATTACTGACTTCAATGGCTAAATGACGAATACCAATGGCTTTAAGGTAGATTAATGTTTCATGATCTTGTGGGGTGACATCGTCAGAAAAAACGAACAGTTCAATACGTGTATTCTGGTTGTGGAGTAATACAATCGAGCAAGCCTCGTCTTGATATTGCTGTTCAATAGCAAAACCAAACTGGCGATAAAATGCAAGGCTGGCTGTTAGCGAAGCGCATGTTAGTGAGACATGATGTAGGCGTCCAGGCATGCCAGTGTAACTCCCTGTGTTTTGAGTGCGTTAAATAAGAAAGAAAGCGGTAAGTTTTCACAGCTAAATTTCTCTTTAATGACGTTAATCCGTTTACGTTCATTCGCTTCGCTACAATGATGAAATCGAGCGATTTCTTTAATGCTTTTAAGCTCAAGTAAGCAATGGATTGTCGCCATTTCCTTAGACGTTAAAATAACGTCGCCAAATCGTATCTTGTTGCAGCCTTCGATTTCAAGTGTTGGTAATTTATTGATATTAATATTCTTATTTTCGTAAAATGGTAAGGTTATATTTTTTTCGTTCAACCAAATCTTATTCGCAACTTTACTTACCTTCGGCTTTAGCTGTCCGAGTTCCATGATCAGCGCAGGAGATAAATACTTATTACTTGTAAATGAAAACAGCTCAAAGTGGTGACCATGTTGTGTGCAAATATCGACTTTATTCGTATTATGTTGAATGCTGCGAGCTATATGGCAGTGTTCATCGCTAAACATATCCCACAGATGAATACCGTGGTTAAGACGTTCGTCTAAGCGACGATATAGACCCGAATCCCAGTATTGTAAATGCCAACCATATTGAGTCGATAGCGTTAGAATTGAGCGCTTTTTTGTATCTATCCTAGAAAAACTTATATTTTCGTTACTGTTTTGATACGAAAACTGATCGGCAAAATTTTTACATAGTCTTTCGTGGTCTAAATTACGCACATCCAAGCTCGTATCTCTCAATTTAATCACTTTGCACTCGATCATACCCACAAAATGGGATGAATAACACTAATAATTACTCAAAAAGGAATACGTTTGAGCTATTGTTATTTTAACAACGTATGTGACAGATCGTCTTAATTTGTCTCATAACATATTATAATGAGAAAATATAGATGCAATAACTACCACTATTAAGGTAGTTGATAGTTGGTATGATATATGTCAATTAATGGATTTAACACAGTGTTAGAATCGATAAAGTACAGATAAAGTACAGATAAAGTACAGATAAAGGGAAATATGATGACTTTGTATTATTACGCAATATTTGCAGCTTTTATGTTGATTATGCCATGTTTACTGTTTATTAACGCCATTGTTAGCTATTACGGTAGTTATAATAGCGGTGATAAACAAGATAGTGTCATTAAAGTTAAGCGCAGTAAGGTGTTCTAATTCGTCTTATTCACCCTACTTATGTGAACGAGTGGTTATTAAATGTTCAATTAGCATTCACATATGTAATTTCTATCGGTAGACTATAACCCTAAATGATTAATAGTTAATGATTTTAGCTATTAAGGCTTTAGTACTTTTAAGGCTTTAGTACTTTGTATTCAAGGGGACAGGTTTGCCAATAATTCGGCCTATGGTATCTAGATTTCTTATTATTTTAATGATGGCATTGATTCCAGTGTTATTACTGATGTCTTATAATATCTGGAATGAATTTGTAACAGATAAACAAAATATTCGAAATGAAGCTTTTCGATTTGCAGAAAAAGTCGTTTCACAACAACAAAATAAAATAGAGTATACGCAAAAAATATTGCTCAATTTAGCACAGGAAAGCGTTGTTCTTGACCCCGCTGATCCTGAATGTTCTCTCTTTCTTTCGCGTGTTCAACGCATGAATCCACTCTTTATTAATATCGGTGTGCCATTAGCAAATGGTGATCTGCTTTGTAATGCATTGCCATTACAGCAACCAGTCAATGTATATGACCGCCCCTACTTTCGCAATACCATTGAAAATGGCGTGTTTTCGATTAGTACATTTCAATTTGATAGAGCAAGCCAGCTGGCCTCAATGAATTTTTCGGTCCCTATTTACGATAAAGGTAACCATATTATTGCAGCGGCAGTCGCAGTTGTATCGCTACAATGGTGGGGAAAGCAGTTAACGGATAGCTTTTTTCCCAAAGATGGTGCTGCTTTTATTATTGATAATAATGATCAAGTAGTCGCGTCTCAGAATAATGCTGCGACGGCGAAAGAATATTTAGATGTGATTATTGCGGGTTTATCACCGCAGCAAGAGGGGGTTTATGAAGTCACATCTGAAGACAACATACGCCGTCTTATTGCCTATAAGCCGATGCTTCTCGCAAATAGCAGTAGTGATGTTTTCGTTATTATTGCATTACCATTAGAAAGTGCTTACGCCAATGCCTACGCAGAGTTACAGAAAAATATATTCATGCTGCTATTTAGCCTCGCGACATTAAGTTTAATTTTGTTCTGGGGATTACGGATTAAAATTATTACACCGATTTATCAATTGCTAGATACTGCAAATAGTTTGATTGCAGAGCATGTCGCACATACTGATTCTGAAAGTAAACATAAGGCGTTAGATAATAAGTCTCAATATAATAGTGAACTATCCCTTCTATCCGACCATTTTAATTTGGTGATTGCAGAACAAAAGAAACAGCGACAAGAGCTAAACAACTTAGTCTACTGTGATCAAATGACTCAACTGCCTAATCGACATGCATTGTTAAACAGCATCGAGAGTAAATTAGCGTATCCACATGATCAGTTTGCGCTGGTATTATTTGATATTGATAATTTTGGCACGTTAAACGATCATTTTGGCCATGATATTGGTGACATGTTATTAATTGAACTTGCGAATCGACTCAGATTGTTATGCCAATACGATGAAGAGACGGGGCGTTGGTGCGGTGATGAATTTGTTTATATTATGCCTTATCAGCAACGCGAGCGATTAGATAATCGTATTAATGAGATTTTAAAGTCTCTTTCTGCACCGATTCAGTTGGACGTTATTTCTCATGCTTGTCAGGTACGCTGTGGTGTTGTACTCAGCCATGAAGTGAGCATAAAAGAAGCGAGTAAATTGATGCATTTTGCTGACTTGGCTGTTGCTAAAGTGGGTGATAACAAGGCGCGTCAAATTAATTATTTCAAGCCAGAAATGGAAACGGCAGGTCATGAATTATTCGAATTAGAGGCTGAATTACGCCACGCAATTTCTCGTGATGAATTACGTTTACATTACCAACCGATTATTAATTTAAATACGGGTAAGTATGAGCTAGCTGAGGCATTAGTACGTTGGCAGCATCCACTTCGAGGGTTAGTGCAACCTCTGCAATTTATCGAATTGGCCGAAAAAACGGGGCTGATTATTCATATTGGCCGTTGGGTTGTGTGTGAGGCAATTCGTCAGTTGGCACAGTGGCGTAAGACCGACAGTGTTGAGATAAAAGAAGTCGCGGTTAATTTATCTCCCATACAGCTACAAGATAATAGGTTGATTGAAATAATAACCAGTGCGTTAACAGCACATGACATTGCACCTGAATTATTAACGCTGGAAATTACAGAGTCAGTGTTACTGGGGGGCGGTGAAGAGGCGTTAGAAAAAATAATCCAGTTTAGAGACGTCGGTATTAAAATTGCTTTAGATGATTTTGGTACGGGCTATTCAAGTTTGAGTTATTTATCTCGGATTCGCTTGGATAAAATTAAGATTGACCGTTCATTTATTAATGAGATTGGTAATACTCGGGACAATATTCTAATTGAAACGATTATGACGATGTCTCACAGCATGAATCTTGCTGTCGTTGCTGAAGGTATTGAAACTTTGCCTCAATTATCTTTTTTGGAAAATATACACTGTGAATATGGGCAAGGTTATTATTTTAGTAAGCCACTTGAGGCGAGTGCAATAACTGATTTTTTGCACAGTCAGCGTAAAGTGTAAGGTGTAAGGTGGAATAAAAGCCTGCCGTTCAATTTATTACTTAGCCTAGATCGTGTTGCGGTTTGTTATTCGACATCTTAAAGCATGTTAGATGAACCAAATATGAACTGAACATTAATAATATTATCACTGTGATCTTTATTAAATTCTAACCATGATTATAAATAAATTCGGATTTTATGTTTTATATTGTTGTCATAAACCGAGATATTCATATAGATATTTAATAAGGAAACAGTAATGAATAGCAAAGTAGTTAAGTATGGACTTATATTAGCGGCGTTGGTGAATATTGGTGGAGTACTGACGTTCTCGAAACTCTTTAGCAATACCGCGATTAATGATGCTGATCCTATCGTGATGTCTAACTTTGGGTTAGTCATGATTATGGTGTGGGGACTTGCATATTTTGGCGCGGCGATGATTAAAGGTAATATTCGTGTGCTTGTGTCAGCGTTTGCGATAGAAAAGCTGGTATACGTGTGTGCATGGGTGTATTGGTTAGCAACAAATAACTTATTTACCTTGTACGAAACAGATTTATTCGCAGGTATCTTCTATACCATTTATGGTTTAAATGATTTGTTGTTTATGGTGTTCTTCATCAAAGTAGCAATGCATAAAAGCGAGTCTGGCGAAGTGAAAATGAAGGCGAATAGCGTAACAGCAGCCGAGGTTAATTAGCATTAAAAAGGCACTGTCCGTGATAACAGCAGTGCCTTTACGCATTCATCAGTTTATGAATGAGTGCTTAGTTTACTTGATCTAATGATTAACTTACTTGTTCTAACAGTGAGTTACGGTAAGTCACAATATCTTCAATGGTTAATACTGGTAAGTCATGTTTCTCACCAAAGGTAATGATCTCTGGTAAACGTGCCATTGTGCCGTCTGGGTTCGTTACTTCACATAATACGCCAGCGGGTTTAAGTCCTGCTAGTTTCATTAAGTCGATAGTCCCTTCTGTATGACCACGTCGTGTTAATACACCACCGGGTTGTGCGCGTAATGGGTAAACATGACCGGGACGTGCGAGATCGCTTGGCATTGCGTTGTCAGCAATTGCGGCTTTGATTGTTGTTACGCGATCGGCAGCAGATACACCCGTTGTCACCCCAACAGCCGCTTCAATACTCACCGTAAAGGCTGTACCGTATTGGCTTGAGTTATTCTCAACCATAGGTGCAAGTTCTAAATGTTTAACACGTTCGTCAGGTAGGCAAACACAAACAATACCACTGCCTTCTCGGATCAGTAATGCCATTTGTTCATTCGTAAGCGATTCGGCCGCGTAGACCATATCACCTTCATTTTCGCGATCTTCATCATCAACAACTAATACCCCTTTGCCTAAACGTAGTGCAGTAAGTGCAGTTTCAACACGTGTGATCGCGTCGCCAAAAGGAGAAAGTAAAGACTGATTCATGGTTTAAATCCTTAATATACAGCTATATAAAATATTGGGTTCCAGAATCAGGGCGTGCAGAAATAGAGGTGCGTGATTAACCGTCTAGCGAGGTAGACGTTAACGCATCTTATATTCTCTCTCATCCGGACTTAGATATACCATTATTCGTATATGCATTACCGTCGGCTCTGGACTAGGCTATATGGCATAGCGTTCACCAGATCTGCTGACCCTCAGTGATTACTTTATTAAAGTATGCAACTGAGGCGCTCGCGGGCTGAAATAGGTGACGAATAAATCGACCACCTGATTATTACCGCCGGTGGGGAATTACACCCCGCCCTGAGAATTTAATCGTACAGCTAATCACTTGATTACTGTCGATAAGGTTATGTTGCCTTGATTTTATACAAATGACAAGAGTTTAAAAATAGCTTGCTGTTTGGTATTGGCATGACGGTCATTGCGCTAGGCACTATCGTTAATTTATAACTGATTTACCGTTAGAGGTATTCGTAATAACATGAGGAATAAATAATGAAAAAATTTATGATGATCATCGTTATGTTAGGTTTTTTGGCAGGTTGTAGCAATAGTCAGTTGGAACCCGCTGACCCTGACTGGCCGGGTACTACGCAGGGGCGTGGACATTATTTTGATGGGAAAATAGAGAATAACGGTTATCCCAATTTATATCCGCACTCATTAGAACACTAGAATAAGCAATTGGCTTGTAAATATAGGCGTTATCAATGTGCTACCTGATTAACCTGTAGTACATTGATTAACGACTTTATATTATGTTGATGATAAATCTTATAGCAACAGGGAGGTTAGCCGCCAGCAAGTTTCACTGTATAGCCTTTTTTCTCTAAAAACTCTTTTGCCATATCACGTTGATCACCTTGGATCTCGATGATGAAGTCTTTCACACTGCCGCCAACACCACTTTTTTTCTTTAATTCTTTAGCGAGTGCTTTTAATTCTTTTTCTGGTAGTGCTATACCGCTAATGGTTGTTGCACCTTTACCTTTACGACCTTTGGTTTCGCGGCGAATTCGCACAATACCATCACCTTCCGGTGCCGTTTCAACTTGTTTTTCTTCTTTAATACGGCCGCTTTCGGTTGAGAAAACCATGCGGATATTGTCATCGAAATGCATATCAATACTCATTAACAGTCAATAAAAGGGTTATACCGTGTGTAATAAATGACGATTTACTTATTTAATACATAGGTAGATTAAGCAACGCTGAGAAAGGATTATAGCAAATAAAAGTTGAAATGATAACGCTGCAGTCTATGACCTCCAAACCATATTCATACGCTTGGAGGTGGGGGTTAAAGCTTAATGTGTACTATTTATTATCATGCTCATGGATAATATAATTAAGTAAACTGCCTTCGAGTAGCGATTTACGAACCAAAGCCACACCAGCCATAGATGGTTCGTTCTGGAATTTTGCTTCGCTAATCACGAGGTTTGGCAGGAAGCTACGCAATGCATGCTGCTGAACACTTTGCTCAATGATTGGGAAGATAAGTTCTTTTGCTGCAACAATCTCGCCCTTGATTAACAGTTTTTGTGGGTTAAATAAGTTAACAATAATTGCAATTGCTTGACCGATTAATTTACTCACACGTTGTAATACTTGCACGGTTAGTTCATCACCGTTATTGGCTGCATCACAGATATTTTCAATCGTTAGATTTTCAAGTGTTAAGCAAGTGTCGTGGCCTTGCTGAATCAGTAACGTTATTTGTTTTAGAATTGCTTCATTAGACGCGATTGTTTCTAAACAACCATGGCTACCACAATGACAAGGTAAACCTAATGGGTCAATACGGATGTGTCCGATTTCACCAACTTGGTTGTTGTAGTTAGTAAAGATCTTACCGTTATTAATAATACCCGAGCCGACGCCGTCATGAACGGACAGCAACACACTGTCTTGGCAATCTTGCGCAGCACCAAAATACAGTTCTGCTAATGACAATGATTGTGTGTGGTTACCAATATAGGCAGGTACGTTAAAATCTTGGGTTAACATTTTACCCAGTTGGATATCTTTTAAATTGTGTTTTGGTAGATATACAATGGTGCCTGATTCACGATCGATTAAGCCGGGTGATGTCACCGCAATGGCAATTAAACGTTGTGTATCAGCATTTATATTCGTGCTAATGAATTTAGCGAGTTCGACTAATAAGAAGGCGATAACATCGTTGTTTGGTGCGGCATTTAGCGGCACTCGGTAAGATGTCAGCATCGTCCCTGCAATATCATGCAAGGCGATCGTTAAATTGTTACGACCAAGTTTACAACTAACAAAGACAAACGGTGTTATCTCGCACGTTAGTGATATGGCAGGTCGTCCACCAGTAGATGCTTGCTGTGCAACTTCTTTAATTAACCCTGCCGCCATTAATTGACGCGTCATTTTAGTAATACTGGCAGGCGCTAGCTCACTCAGTTTTGCTAAAGCGACACGTGAAATTTGCTTCTGTTCATCGATAAGACGATAAACAGAAGCTGTATTTACTTGTTTAATAAATTCAATATTGGCGACTGGGCTATGTTTCATAATTAGAAGCTTTTCACTTGTCCGTTTACGATCGTTTTGATCACTGCGAAGTCGGCATTAAAGGCTGTTAAATTAGCAACTTTGCCTTTTGCAATGCTACCAAGTTTATCATCTATACCAATTGCTTTTGCAGGATATAGATTTGCCATACGCAGTGTTTCTGCTAGCGGCAAGCCAACATGTTTCACTGTATTTTCAACCGCTTCGATCATAGTTAATGCTGAACCACCTAGTGTACCATCGGCACCCACACATTTACCATCACGATAGAATACTTCTGTGCCAACAAAGTCAAAAGATTTGATGTCAGCACCTGCTGGCGCAACAGCATCCGTTACTAAGACTAATTTTTCGCCCATTAGTTTATGACTCATACGCACATTGGCGTAATCAACATGGTGACCATCAACAATAATACCGGCATAAACGTCTTTATGATCGTAAATAGCACCAACAACACCTGGATCGCGGCCTGTGATTGAACTCATCGCGTTAAACAAATGCGTAGCAAAGCGTGCACCCGCTTCAAATCCTTGCATACATTCTGTATATGTTGCATTGGTATGGCCAACTGATACTAGAACGTCTGCAGCGGTAAGCTGTTCGATATGTGCCGCTGCCGTATTTTCCGGTGCTAAGGTTACTTTACTAATAACTGCACTGTTTGCACAGATATGGTCGATCATCGTTTGTTCGCTGCGGCGAATTAGGTCAATACTGTGAATGCCTTTTTTCGCTGTAGACAGATAAGGACCTTCTAAATGTAAACCAAGCGCTTGATTGCTGTGCTTGTCTAAATACGCCGTCATTGTATCAATCGCAGACTTCATCTCTGTATCTGTCGCTGTGATTAATGTTGGTAAGTAGCTCGTGCAACCAAAGCGTTCATTGGTCTGTTGCATGATTTCAAGCGTGTTAACACTGATATCAGTATTAAATAATACGCCACCACAACCATTCAGTTGTAAATCAATAAAACCGGCAGTGAGGTTCGCGCCTGCAAGATCAATTTTTTCAATATCAGCAGGGCAATCCGCAAGCGTAACAAGATCATGAATGTATTCACCATCGACAATTACACAGTGCTCAGTCAACACACTGTCGTTTGTGTAGATAGTACAATTAGTGAGTGCATACATGGGCTTACTCCGTAATAAAACTTTGAATATTCTGTGCTTCTAGCTCTTTAAAGTAGCGTACAGTTTTTACTTTTAATTCCATTGTTGCTGGTTCGTCACAAGCAATGATTGATTTAGCGTGTAATTGTAATGCAGAGATAGTCCACAGGTGGTTTACGCTACCTTCAACAGCGGCTTCAAGAGCAAGCGCTTTGTTGTGACCCGTGATTAATACTAGAATCTCTTGTGAGTCTAATAGTGTACCAACGCCTACAGTTAGTGCTAGTTTTGGCACTTGGCTAATATCGTTATCAAAGAAACGTGAATTAGCAATACGTGTGTCTTCAGTTAGCGTTTTAATACGTGTACGTGATGCTAGTGACGATGCTGGTTCGTTAAATGCGATATGACCATCAACACCTACGCCACCCATAAATAGGTTAATTTGGCCGTAGCTCTTAATTTTATCTTCATAACGCTGACATTCAGCTTCAAGGTCGTCTGCATTACCATTCAATAAGTTAACGTTCTTATCTTGAATGTTTACATGATTGAAAAAGTTGCTGTACATAAATGTACGGTAGCTTTCTGGGTGATCTTTATCTATACCTACATATTCATCCATATTGAAAGTAACAACATGTTCAAAACTAACTTCACCAGCTTGGTGTAATTTGATTAGTTCTTTATAGGTTGTTAGAGGAGTTCCGCCTGTTGGTAGACCTAGTACAAACGGTTTGTCTGCTGTTGGTTTGAATGCATTAATCTTGTTAACGATGTAAGTTGCGCTCCAGCGGCCAACTTGAGCAGGGGTAAGTAAAGGAATTAATCTCATGCGATACTCTCTATAGTTTTTAATGATAAGCGATACTTTTTTTTAATTGTAAATTAAGTTTTCAGAACCAGCCATCAAAACTTGTCTTTTTATGCTCAAATGGTTGAATTAGATCACACTGCAACGAATTAAAGCGGAATTTGGTTTGTCATTTTAGCGCTCTTACTTTACATTACGAAATAAGTTATGGGGTAAGTAAGTACGAAGTCTGTTCTTTTAATGGAACTGATGCAGTTTCATAACAAGAACATAACAATTTTGGATTTTAAACTTAAATAAGGATGATGGCTGTATGTTTAGCTATTTACAAAAAATCGGTCGCGCACTGATGGTTCCAGTGGCAGTTTTACCTGCTGCTGCAGTATTAATGGGTATTGGTTACTGGATTGATCCAGTCGCATGGGGCGGCGAAAACATGCTTGCAGCATTCTTCATCAAGTCTGGTGCTGCAATCATTGATAACATGTCGCTTCTATTTGCTGTAGGTGTTGCTTACGGTATGTCAAAAGACAAAGACGGTTCAGCCGCGCTTGCTGGTCTTGTTGGCTTCTTAGTTGTGACAACGCTACTTTCACCGGGTGCAGTTGCTGCAATCCAAGGTGTTGGCGCTGACCAAGTATCTGCTGCATTTGCTAAAATCAACAACCAATTTGTTGGTATCTTAGTAGGTGTTATCTCAGCTGAGCTGTATAACCGTTTCAGTGAAGTTGAGCTGCCTAAAGCACTTACATTCTTCAGTGGTCGTCGTTTAGTACCAATCGTTACTTCTTTTGTAATGATGGGTCTTTCATTCGTACTTATGTACGTATGGCCAATGATTTTTGATGGTCTAGTAACTTTCGGTACTAGCATTAAAGATATGGGTCCTACAGGCGCTGGTATCTACGCATTCTTTAACCGTATGCTTATCCCTGTTGGTCTTCACCATGCACTTAACTCAGTATTCTGGTTTGACGTTGCTGGTATTAACGATATCCCTAACTTCCTAGGTGGCGCACAGTCAATTGCTAACGGTAACGGTACTGTTGGTGTTACTGGTATGTACCAAGCTGGTTTCTTCCCAATCATGATGTTTGGTCTATTAGGTGCTGCATTAGCGTTCGTTCATACAGCTAAACCTGAAAACAAAGCGAAAGTAACATCTATCATGATGGCTGCTGGTTTCGCAACATTCTTCACAGGTGTTACTGAACCACTAGAATTCTCATTCATGTTTGTTGCACCAGTACTGTTCGCTCTACATGCATTCTTAACAGGTGTTTCTGTATTCATCGCTGCTTCTATGCAGTGGATTGCAGGCTTCGGTTTCAGTGCAGGTCTTGTTGATTTAGTATTATCTTCACGTAACCCGCTTGCAACACAGTGGTACATGCTACTTGTTCAAGGTGCTGCATTCTTCGTAATCTACTACGTTGCATTCCGTACTATCATTGTTAAGTTTGACCTTAAAACTCCAGGTCGTGAAGACGCTGGCGAAGAAGCTGCTGCTCCTGCTAAAGCAGGTAAATCATCACACACTGAAGTTGCTGCTAAAGTTTTCGAACTTGTTGGTGGTAAAGACAACTTAGTACATGTTGATAACTGTGCAACACGTCTACGTCTTGATGTTAAAGATTCATCACTAGTAAATGACGCTGAACTTAAACGTCACGTACCAGGTGTAATCAAGCCAAGTAAAACTGCTGTTCAAGTAGTAATTGGTCCACAAGTTGAATTCGTTGCTAACGCACTTAAAAAACTTGTTTAATATCTTTATCGTGAGGCTAGCTACTTTGTAGTTAGACTCTAAAGAATGAAAAGGGGATAACACTGAGTGTTATCCCCTTTTGTTTATGTATCCTTATTATTAAAATAACATGTTTATAGCATTGACTATGTTTACAAATCCTTACAGTATTAATAGCTGGTAAGCGTTGATCTAGATCAGTGTTTGTTGTATGGTTTTTTAAGTGGTTGAACTAAATCAATATTTATTGGTTGTTTCAATTGTTCATTAATCTCTTCATTTATGTAACGGATAACAATATGACTCAAGTAACTTTTCAAGGCGATGCTGTAAATATCTCAGGTTCAATTCCAGCTGTGGGTTCATTAGCACCTGCATTTGCATTAACGGCTGCAGACTTATCTGAATTAACACTAGCAAGCTTAGCGGGTAAGAAGGTTGTTCTTAACATCTTCCCGAGTATCGATACGCCTGTATGTGCTGCTGGTGTACGTAAATTCAATGAAGCTGCTGCAACATTAGAAAACACTGTTGTTGTATGTGTTTCTGCAGATCTACCTTTCGCAACAGGCCGTTTCTGTGAAGTTGAAGGTATTGCGAACGTGCAACACGCATCAACATTCCGTAGCCCTGAGTTTGCAGAAGCTTACGGTGTAGCTATCCCTGATGGCGCATTACGTGGTTTAACAACACGTGCTGTAGTATGTATCAATGCTGAAGGTGTTGTAACACACAGTGAATTAGTTGCAGAGATTACTGACGAAGCAAATTACGAACTAGCACTTAAAGCACTATAATAAGTGTTGGTGTTTCTGACTCGATATTATTAATATTGTGTTAGAAAGTCAGAAGTAAAATAGCGCGGCAGTCTTTCTGTCGCGCTATTTTTTTATGCGGAATAATGATTGATGCTGGTACTTACTTTTCGTTTGTAAGCAGCGTGAGTATGACCTGATAAGGATACGCTTGTAGTGCCGCAAAGTTGCTGATCTTCTTCGCTTTCATCTTCATAAATAGTGGCGTACTAATACCACATAAGAAACGTGTAATTAACACTGGGGTTGGTTTCTTGTCACAGGCATGAATAAACGCTTGGCTTAGCTCGGTGACTTGTTCTACCGATAACGGTGGCATGCTTGCTGGTTGTGGTAGTTGTGCAATCCGTCCCTGGCACACTGAACATGTACCACATTGTGTTGGTGCTTTATCATCCCCGAAATAGGTTGAGAGTCCTTTACTTAAGCATTGTGAACTTTGAATATAGCGACCTACGGCATGCACACGTTTAATTTCACTTGTTTCTTTATTTGCAAACTGCTGATGGAGAGTTTCCGCTAACTGCTGACTATCAAAACGTGAGTTCAGTATCTGATATACATCCGTCATTAATTTGCTTTCAAGCACGATGTTATTGCGTTCATGCAAAAACTCAAGTGCAGTAATAACACGACTGCGTTGTTCCTGATAACCTTCACTCATGCGTTCGAAGTTAACCGTTGCCCATGTGCGCTTAGCTGGAGAGGCGTTAAATATTTCTTCAATGAACACGCGTTTTTCATCACTGAACTGATTCAGTATTTGGGCCGGATCTTTGAGAAATTTAAAACGATATTCAGCAAAGTAAGAGTACAAGGGTTTGATGATGCCTTGCATTTCTAAGTACACAAGTAAGGTTTTTAAAGGTGCTTGGCGCAAGTTACTGCTCATTGATAAGCCGTATAAAGTGTGTTCCCACTCTGTGCCCGCAGCTTGAATTTCAGCTAATACCGCTTCAATGCCGTGTTGTTCAGGCGTATCACCGTAAACAAAGTTTTCGAGAATACTTTGGTTGTCTAAATTGGCTAATACTAAACATTGCGAATCATTACCGTCACGTCCTGCACGGCCAATTTCCTGACTGTAATTTTCGATAGATTTTGGTAAATCAAAGTGCACGACGTTACGGATGTTACTTTTATCAATGCCCATACCAAAAGCAATGGTTGCCACAATACAATCAATGCCATTACGCATGAAATTTTGCTGCACTTCTTCACGAATCTCAGTTGGCATACCCGCGTGATAGGCTACCGCTTCAATACCCGTTTGTTGCAGGGCACTCGCTAATTCTTCGGCTGTCTTTTGCAGGGTAACGTAAACAATAGAAGCTTGGCCTGATTTTTTACCTAACCAACGGGTTAGCGCATTCAGCTTTTTCTCTTGTGCAATCGGGTGCATGAGCAAGCTAAGGTTAGAGCGATAAAAACCAGTTTTAACAATGTCTTCTGGATTGATATTAAACTTGGTTTCCATGTCTTTAATCACGGAAGGAGTTGCCGTTGCCGTGAGTAATAAGGCTTGCTTAATATTCAATTCTTTTTGGTACTGAGGTAGTTTCAGATAATCGGGACGAAAGTTATGACCCCATTCTGAAATACAGTGTGCCTCATCAACCACTAATAATGAAATCGGGATTTGCTTAATGAACTTACGAAAGCGCTCATTCTTCAAACGCTCAACCGAGATCATTAAGATCTTTACTTCACCTTCGCGTACTTTCGACATGGTATCTCTGACGTCATCGACAGACATACTCGAATCAATTTTAGCCGCAGCAATATTATGTTTCTTTAAGAACAATAGCTGATCTTGGATCAAGGCAAGTAATGGCGAGATAACGAGAGTCAAGTTAGGCAAGTGTAACGCTGACATTTGATAGCATAGCGATTTACCCGAACCAGTTGGAAAAATGGCTGCGCTTGATTTGCCACTGACAATACTCTTAATTACAGCTTCTTGGCCTTCTCTAAATTGATCATAGCCAAAGTAGTGTTGTAACGTCTGGTGCAGCATATCTATATCTCGCATTATGAAACTAAGGGCGGTTAAGCAGGGGAGTATATAGTTTTTTGTTAAAAAAGTGATCCCGTTTCTGTAGTTAAACAAAGGTGAATGCTATATTTTCAACAGTTAATCACGATATTACAGGATGTATGATGAAGTATAAGCAACGACTTGGTACTAGTCTGATCGCGATGAGTACGCTGCTGCATGTTGGTATCGCTGGTGCCGAGGTATTTATCGCGCCATTTGGTGGATACGGTTTTGGGACAAGTGACTTTTCGACAATTGACGTTAATACGCAAGAAGAAAGCGCAGTCAAAATTGCAGAATCAGGTTATTGGGGCGTGATGGCTGGCGTGACAACCCCAGACCCGGGCAGTATTTATTTACTGTATAGTCATCAATCCACTGAATTTAGTATTGGCGATAACTTGAATCAAGCTGAAGTAACCGATCTTGCTACCGACTATTTACACCTTGGCGGTGCGCTGTATTTTCCACAAGGTAAATTTCGACCGTACATCACCACCAGTGTTGGTTTAACGCAAATGCGTCCAGGTGGTAGCTTCTCTAATGAAACGCATTTTTCAATGGGCGTTGGGGGTGGCGCTGAATATCAATTAACCCCGCGTTTTGCATTGTTTGCGGATGTGCGAGGTTACGCCACTTTTATTGGTAGTTCGCAATCCCTGTTCTGTAGTGGCGGGAATTGTAAGTGGTTAGTCGATGCCGAATTAATGTGGCAAGGGCAAGTGAATATGGGCGCAAAACTGACGTTTTAAGCTATGCTAATAATGTTTTTAGATCATTTATATTGATTAATCATTTAGTGTTTAAGTGATATTAATTTATGTATTTCAAATGGATGCAGTATCCTTCTTGACCCTTGTATATTCGAGTGTTAGTTTCGAATGAAACTACCTTCAATGACGATAGGTGGTCGTGCAGGATATTGATTTTTCAATCATGTGCAAAATATATAAAGGAATAAATAATGACATTAACAAAAAAGTTAGCTGCTGAGTTTATCGGTACATTTTGGTTGGTATTAGGTGGTTGTGGTAGTGCTGTTATTGCTGCGGCTTTTCCTGATGTAGGTATCGGTTTATTGGGTGTATCACTCGCGTTTGGTCTTACTGTATTAACAATGGCGTTTGCTATTGGTCATATCTCAGGTTGTCACCTTAATCCCGCTGTTTCAATCGGACTTTGGTCTGGTGGTCGTTTTTCTGCGGCAGAACTAGGTCCTTATATCTTTGCTCAAGTGCTTGGTGGTATTGCGGGTGCTGCAACACTATACCTTATCGCGAGTGGTCAAGCTGGCTTTGATGCGACAGCAGGCTTCGCGTCAAATGGTTATGGTGAACACTCTCCTGGTGGTTACACGTTAGTCGCTGCATTAGTGACTGAAATTGTCATGACATTTATGTTTTTGATTATTATTTTAGGTGCGACAGACAAACGTGCACCAGCAGGTTTTGCACCAATTGCGATTGGTCTTGGTTTGACCTTAATTCACTTGATCAGCATCCCTGTAACAAATACGTCGGTTAATCCAGCTCGTAGTACGGGTGTTGCTATTTTCCAAGGTGATTGGGCTCTGTCTCAGCTTTGGCTATTCTGGGTAGCGCCGATTGTTGGTGCGATATTAGCGGGTATTGTTTACCGTTGGTTTGAGGCTGAAGAGAAAGCTTAATTTAATAAAATTTTATGTAAGTAGTCCACTTTGTTAGAGAGTAAGTGGACTACTGCTATGTATTATTTAAACGTCGAACTTAACTTTTCAATATCTTCCGCGCTTTTGTTTACTTCAATGCCATAGTGATTAACTTGGTTGGCATGTAAAGTATTTTGCTTCGAAATAGTATCGATTGTATGGATACTTTGAGTCATTTGATGAGCCACGATACTTTGCTCTTCAGCTGCTGTTGCTATTTGCGAGGTCATATCACTGACATCATCCACATTGGTGATAATATTTTCCATTGCTTGTTTTATATTTGAGCTATCTTCAGAGCATTCCTCAGCATTCACTTTACTGGTTAGCATGACTTGGCTCCATGTTGTTAAAGTGTCTTGCAATTCAACAACTGAACGCTGGATCTGAATTGTTGCGCCTTGAGTTCGGCTGGCTAAATTTCTGACTTCATCAGCAACTACTGCAAAGCCTCGACCTTGTTCACCGGCTCTGGCAGCTTCAATTGCGGCATTTAGGGCTAGCAGGTTAGTTTGATCGGCAATACCTTGAATTTCATTCATAATTGTTGAAATATTATTAACATCATCAACCAGCTCAAGGGCATTGGAGGCGGCTTTATCAACGTCACCAACCAAGCTATTAATTTTATCTTGGTTTTTATCGATAACCTGAATGTTGGTTTGGCACTCTTGTTGTACCAGCAAGACTTTATCATGGGTTTGACTGGTATTTAAGCTGACTTCTTGAATGGTTGAGCTCATTTCGGTAATTGCGGTTGAAAATTGGGTCAGTTGATCACTTTCTTCTTGTATACCTTCTAGCATTTCTTGAGATGCTTGCTCTAATTTAGATGCTACTTTTGCCAGTTTCTTACCAGAGTCGTGGCTTCGGCCCAATATCGTTCTAATCTGTGCTTTATACAATTCTAATGGATAAGAGATAATGCTTAATAAGCCATTACCTGAAAAAATAATGCGTGACGGACTATCGAATAAAGCTTTCGTTTTGGCTGCGTAATTTGGAAACAAGAATAACTCTTGAGCAAAAATGAGTGCAATAAGGCAAACAGATGCGAGTAAGAAAATTGATGGTAAAAGTGATTCAGCGTAGATAAAGTTAGTTAAAAAAGCCGTGATAATAACCACGGTAGCCATGAGTCGGCGTAAGTTAATGTTAGCCTGAAAGTCAGATACTGACTTGCCGTTGTTTAATGTATCGTACAGTTGTTTGGCTTGTTGTTTTTGTTCGTTGCTGGGCTGTGTTCTAACCGATTGGTAACCGACGACGTTACCATTGTCATATACAGGTGTTACGTAGGCATCTACCCAATAATAATCGCCATTTTTACAACGGTTTTTAACCATTCCTCGCCATGAATCATTTCGCTTTAATTTATCCCATAAATCGCTAAAAGCGCCTTTTGGCATTGATGGGTGACGAACAATATTGTGGTGTTGGCCGACTAATTCCTCAAGTGTGTAACCCGCAATTTCACAGAATGCATTATTTGCGTAAGTGATCCTGCCATCAAGATCAGTAATAGAGACTAATTGCTCTGATGATGAGAACGTTCTTTCATTACTTGTTATATGAGCCATTGTTTCCCTTTAAATCATAATGCCGCATAGTTAAATATGCGGAGCGTATAATAGTTAATGAGAATCAATACACAACGATCTAGGTCACACTTCAAATTATAAAGCATGATCTATCTCATGATTACACTTATGAGGTATAATATTTCATGATCTATATCATCGGTATGTAACATATATAGCCTAAATCATTTACTTTCAATTACTTGACAGGCTGTCTTCTTTTTTGTGGTGACTCGATTTCTTTATTAAAGTAGTGAAAGAGAATATTACTATCGTCATTAATCCTGCCACAACCCCCCATAATGCCGAACCGATATTCCATAAGGAAAAGTCTGAGGCGGTGACCAAGAAGGTGATAAGTGCAGCTTCTTTATAAGATGACTCAATTAATGCGTGTTGTAGGCTATTACCAATTGTTGAGAACAGCGCGATACCTGCAAGCGCCATAATTAAGGCTGATGGCATGGCTTGAAATAGGGTCATTAAACTTAACGCACAAATTCCCATTAACAGATAAAAAACACCTGCGCTTACTGCTGCCCAGTAGCGTTTCTTTGGATCTTCATCGGCTTCTTCTGACATACAGATTGCCGCAGTGATTGCAGCTAAGTTAATACCAAAACCGCCGAAAGGGGCGATGAGCATATTGGTGATGCCTGTTATTGTCATTACATTGGATACGGGGGCGTGATAACCATGGGCTTTCAAAATGGCAATACCGGGCATATTCTGTGTTGCCATTGTGACAATAAATAAAGGAAAGCCAATATTGATTAAGGCGGCAAGAGTAAACTCTGGCTCAATATATACAAGCTCTCCTAAACGCCATTCTAGTTCTGGTACTATAAACAAGCCCTGTGCCCAAGCAGATGTAATCCCTACGATTAAAATAGCTAACATGGCAAAGCGAGGAATGATGGCTTTAGTGATCAAGTAAGTGATAAACATCAGGCCGACAAGTAGGGGAGAGTCAGCCATTACATTAAACACATCAATACCAAAAGACAGTAATATCCCTGCAAGCATGGCACTGGCTATCTGTAAGGGAACACGGTTCATTAGTTTTTCAAACAACCCTGATAGTCCAGAAAGTGTAATTAAACAGGCGGAGAAGAGAAAAGCGGCTACTGCTTCGTTAATACTAAAACCTTGGGTGCTAGTGATAAGTAATGCCGCCCCGGGTGTTGACCATGCGATTAGTAAAGGCGTGCGATAATAGAGAGACAGGGCCACTGAGGTGATCCCCATGCCTAAGCCTAATGCAAAGATCCAACTGGATACCATGACGAGGTCTGCACCTAAATTAGAGGCGGCTTGATAGATTAATGCAATGGAACTAGTGAAACCCACCAAAGCAGCAATGAATCCCATGTTAATTCGATTTAAAATGATGCCTCTCATACCGTACTTCTTCCTTCATACTATCCATGTTAAAGTGAGTTGTGCGTAATAACGCACAGCATGTCGAGTAAAATAGCATTGTGCGCTATAACGCACAAGGGCTATTGTCATTACTTGCGTCTCTCTTAGAATCGCGCTTCTGATTAGGAAGGAGTTATTATCAGTATTCATACATCGTTAGGCACACGGCTTAAAGCGGCTCGTAGCAAGAAAGGCTGGAGCTTAGATAAAGCCAATCAGCACACGGGGGTATCAAAAGCGATGCTTGGTCAAATAGAGCGGGGCGAATCCAGTCCTACCGTGGTGCGATTATGGAATATTGCCAATGGATTTGAATTACCGCTGTCTTATTTCCTGACCGACTTGGCGCAAACAACGTCTCATTCACCCGTTAATACGCTGCAAAATAGTGAACGTGATATTCATATTGTTACGCTGTTTCCTTATGATGCATTGACTAAACTTGAAGTCTTTCAAATAACGCTAGATCCACAGCGTGAGCATATTTCGGCTCCGCATAACGCTGGCGTGGTAGAGCATATTATTGCAGTCGATGGTTCGATGGAATATTACTTGGAGTTGTCAGCTGAGGGCCTTGAGCAAGAATGGCATACCTTGGAGCAAGGGGAGAATATTAAATTTAATGCTGACCAGCCACACGGCTACCGTAATATGACGGATAGGTCGATGACTATGCATAACATCATTAGCTATACCAAAGATTCGCCGGAATAAAAACGAATAGAAAGGACGTCTAAATTTCACCACCATTAATCATCGAGTGTCCACTTGCGGACATTCGTCAGCTTGCTTCTATGGGAAAATATTGCTTTATACAGATTTAGATAAAGAGATAGAACTTGTGGAAAACGTCGTCATAATCATTGTCATTACTTTGCTAATGCTACCTGTGATCATATTCGAATTAGTTATTTTACCCTACAAACCGCATTGTGCTGTGTGTGATAAAAAACTGTCATTGCATCGTAAAAAACACCACTATAAATACATTAATAGACGACAGCAAAAGGTGTGTAAAAAGTGCTGTATTGAGCCTTTATCAGCCACATTGTTTAAGTTATCTGATTATCGTGATAATCAACATTGATGCAGGGGCTTTTATTTTACATCTGTGATCTAATACCTTGTTTGGGGTATGTGTAACACTTAATATAGTAATATATAAACTATATTAAGGAGAGTTGATGTTCACATTAAATATATGTCCAGATTTAAACTTGGCGCTTGTACAGCCCTCATTTGCGCAACGGTATTTAGATATTGTCACGACCGAGCGCGCCTATTTATCAAAATGGTTACCGTGGGCGAATAACGCCAATGACGAAGCATTTTTCCTCTCTTTTATTAGGCAATCACTTCAGGATTATGCTCAAGGTAAGTCAATGACTTGCACATTAATTTATCAAGGAACTGTGGTTGGTAATATTAGTTTTAACAGTATTAATCAGCAATTAAAAAAAGTAGAGATAGGCTATTGGTTAAGTGAAAAATACCAAGGGTTGGGCATCATGACAAAAGCAGTGAGCTTTTTAATTGAATATGCTTTCTCGGAATTAAGCATGGATAAAGTAGAAATATGCGCTGCTGTTGAGAATGGACCAAGTCGACGATTGTGCGAGCGTTTGAATATGACATTAGAGGGTATCGTGAGTAATTATGAAAGCCTGCATAATGATATTGTTGCTCATGCAATCTACGGTATCCATCGTACTGATTTACGTTAGCGTGATTTGACCTATAATGGGGTCATTAGTGCATAAGCTTGCTTGGCTTATTATAAAGATAACGTAAAGTACATCAGTAAAGGATCTCGGTTGAAGAATTATTTTGAAAGCCCATTTGTGGGGAAATCTCTAAAAGAACAAGTAACAAACCCGAATATTATTGTCGGTGAGCACAGTTACTATTCTGGTTATTATCATAATCATAGCTTTGATGATTGCGCGCGTTATTTATTACCTGACCGTACTGACATCGATAAGTTAATTATCGGCAGTTACTGCTCTATCGGTTCTGGCGCAGTATTTATGATGGCGGGCAATCAAGGCCATCAGCACGAGTGGGTCAGTAGTTTTCCGTTCTTTTATCAAGACAATGAAAACTTTGCGAATGCCAAAGATGGCTTTCAACGTGCTGGTGATACAGTGATTGGTAATGACGTTTGGATTGGCACCGAAGCGATGATCATGAGTGGTGTTAAAGTCGGTGATGGAGCTATTATTGCCAGCCGCGCTGTGGTGACGAAGGACGTTGCACCTTATTCTATCGTTGGTTCAAACCCAGCAAAGCACATTCGGTATCGATTTAGCGAGCAGCAAATTACTATGCTACTTGAAATGCAATGGTGGACATGGACTGAAGTTCAACTAAAAGGTGCGATGTCTCTGATGTGTTCTGAAGACATTGAAGGGCTACACGAATACTGGAAAAGTCAGGTTAGAAATACGATAGGGATTTAGGATAGATATTTACGATAGGGATATAACAAATAGATGGAAATTACTGCATTTTCAGCGTCATATTTACCCGCGTTACGTGCGCTTTATATGGCATCAAGAATGTCGACTTTTACTTGGTTAGATAGTAGCGGTTATCAGTTAACGGACTTTGATGCACATATCACTGAAGATACTATCTATGTCGCAGTGAGTGCAGGCAAGGTGCTTGGATTTATTGCAGTCTATGAACCGGACAATTTCATCCATCATTTGTTTGTTGCCGATGATGCGCAGGGGATAGGCGTGGGTTCCAAATTACTCACTATGCTGACAGAGTTAAATGGTAGACCGCAAGTATTGAAGTGCATGGTTAAAAATGAAAAAGCGATGCAGTTTTATTTTTCGAGAGGATTTGTGGAAGTCGGTAAAGGCACCGGAGTTGTTGGTGATTATCTGGTATTACGAAATGAGTAAGCTGGCTGAAACCTGCTTACTCATCACTTAATTATTTAACTATTTACCTATTTAACTGTTTAACTGTTTACCTTTTAGCTAATACGCTTTTCGCTGACTTTATCTACCAGATACAATATTGAACGGTATTCAATACCACTGTGTTCCGATAAACCAATCTCACAAGTTCGGCTATTCGAATAACCCTCATTGCAATTACTTGGTACTTGGCGTGCTAAAGGTGACAAGGCCGATGCGTTTAACTCTGGCGTGGTAAAGCCTTTATCACCCGCAAAGCCACAACATAGAATATCTTCGGGGATAATCACCTCTGTTGCACATGCTCGACTTACTTGCTCCATTACACCCGCTAAACCTTGCTTACGTGAAGTACAAGTCACGTGTAACATCACAGGCTCTGGTTGTGGGGTAATATCAACATGTTGCATCACGAACTCCGCGACAAAACGGAAGGGTTCATAAATCGCGATATCTTTGGTCATCAGCTCAATACTGGTACTCGCACAAGGGCTAGTATCCATTAATACTGGCAGTTTACCTTGTTCTGACGCTTCCCATAATGCGGCTTCTAATTGCTCTGATTTACTCAAGGCTGTATCAACAAAACCTTTACTTTTATATGGCATACCACAGCATTTTTCTGATAACTTACTTGGCATCACCACTTCAATACCCGCTTTTTGTAATACTGCTTGGGTTACTTCGGCAAGAGGGCGGTTATCGATGGCATCTTTCGCAGTACCCATATTACGCGCTGCACAGCTTGGGAAATAAACGACCTTTTTATGCGCTAGACCTATATCATCATTAGTACTTGCTAATAGCTTCACTTTGCCCGCTGCTTTCGGCATGCTCGGCGTCCATAATGGTACTGCGCCACCACTGATTTTATGTGTTGCTTTAGTCACAGTACGCATGGTTTTTGTGCCTAAAACAGTATGTATACCGTTAGCAACACTCAAACCAGCTTGTGTGGCACTGGTTACCCCAGCAAAGTGATCGCTACTCCAACGTGCAATGACATTGGCAATAGGAGAATGTTCTTGGCGTAGTTTACGAATAAGATCGCCAGTATTAATATCCACAGGACAACGCTCGGCACATAAACCCGTTGCCGCGCAGGTATCAATGCCTAAATATTTAAACGATTTTTCTAATTCAGCAAGACGCGTGGGATCTTCTTGGCTGCGTTGCAAGCGGCTAATTTCACGATACACAGTATTACGCTGACGTGGTGTCAGTGATAATTCTCGTGATGGACACACTGGCTCACAAAAACCACACTCAATACATTTATCAATAATGTCATCCGCTGCTGGCATGATTTTTAAATCAGTGATATGGCTATTTTCGTTGTCGTTTAATATTACACCTGGGTTTAAAATACCGGTTTTATCAAAGATGCGTTTGATATCTTGCATCAAGGCATAACCTTCGCAGCCCCATTCAAGCTCGACATACGGTGCCATATTACGGCCTGTACCGTGTTCGGCTTTTAATGAACCTTGATATTCAACCGCGACTAACTGTGCCACATCATCCATAAAACCACTGTAACGATTGATCTCTTCTTCTGTTTCAAATGCTTGGGTAAATACAAAGTGTAAGTTACCTGCTAAAGCATGGCCAAAGATGATTGCTTCGTCGTAGTGATACTTCTTAAATAAAACTTCTAAATCACGTACTGCTGGTGCTAATTGCTCGATAGGGAATGCAACATCTTCGATAATAACGGTCGTACCCACTTCGCGAACGGCACCAACGGCTGGGAATAACTCCTTACGGATCGCCCACAGTTGATTATATACCTTGGTATCCGTACTAAACTCGACCGCTTCGGTTGGGTTAAGTTGGTCAATTAAGGTGTTAATTTGGATCAGTTGCTGGTTTAAATCTGCATCACTCTCGGCGTGGATCTCAATGAGTAGCGCTGCTGCTTCGGTATTATTGTCAGCAGCAAGTTGAGTAATAAAACCTGGCATCCCCGGTTTATCTGCCACTGAGCTTAACGCGCGATTATCCATTAGCTCCACTGCAGCAACACTGGTATTAGCAAGTTCGCTCACGGCTAAACAGGTTTGCTCAATATCGGCGAATAAGTACAGACCTGTGGCTTTAAAGCTATGGTCGATCACCGTATTGTAAGTAACATCAGCAATGAAACCTAACGTGCCTTCTGAGCCAATAAATAAATGCTGTAATACATCAATCGGGTCGCTGTAATCGGTTAATGAATTAAGACTATAACCTGTGGTGTTTTTAAGGCGATATTTGTGGCGGATCTTGTCTGCTAATGCGGTATTGTCTTTACAGGCTTGCGCCAGTTGAGTCAGATCTTCGAGCATCTCGTGATGACTGATTTTAAATTGCGCTACACTATAACTGTCTAAGGTATTCAGTACGGTACCATCGGCGAGTACCACCGTCATACCGGCTAAGGTTTGATAACTGTTTTGCGCAGTACCACAACACATGCCTGATGAATTGTTAGCGGCAATACCACCAATTTTGCAGGTGTTGATAGAGGCTGGATCTGGCCCGATCTTACGTTGATAAGGAGCTAAGATCTTGTTGGCTTCGGCACCGATGATACCCGGTTGTAACCAGATCTGTTCACCGTTGTTTAATACTTTATGTTCACGCCAATCAGAAGTGAGCGTGATGAGTACTGAGTCTGACAGTGCTTGCCCTGATAAGCTGGTGCCTGCCGCGCGAAATGTCACTGGGATCGCCATGTCATAGCAAGTCTTAATCACCAATACCACCTCGTCTAAATTAGCGAGTTGTAAGATTAGCTTTGGCACTAAACGATAGAAACTGGCATCCGTACCGTAAGCTAAGGTGAGTGTCGGGTCGGTAATAATACGCTTTTCATCAATAGACTGGCGTAGCTTGCTAATCAGAATGTGGTAAGGGTTAGACATTGCGGCTCCTAATAATACGGCTTTGTTATTTTTATTTTGTTATTTATGCGCCACATTATGTTTATTTAATTATGTAATGATGCGATTACGGACATAGCACCTATGTGATCTTAGATATAGTACCGTCATCGCACTATTTGATATACTAGCTCGATTACACATGACTGTTTCATAAAGTGGACCAATAATGCGAAGTACCGATGATTTTTTAATTTTTTATCACCTTATAGAGCAAGGTTCTTTTAGTAAAGCGGCTGATATTGTTGGTTTAACTAAGTCTGTGGTGAGCAAACACATAACCCGTTTAGAAAAAGAAATGGGCGTACAGCTGATCTTCCGTACTACGCGTAAACTGACTTTAACCGAAGCAGGTAAGGTGTTTTTTGAGCATGCCAGAACCATATATCAATCGGTGCAAGGTGCAGTAGATGCGATGAATGGACTAGGGGATAGCCTGTCTGGATCTATTCGGTTAACTGTACCGACTGTGTCAGGCGAAATTATCTTAGCTGAAGCCATTGCTGATTTCAGTGCTAATTACCCTGATATCCATATACACATGGATCTGGATAATAGCTTTGTTGATTTAATTGATAACAACTTTGACTTGGCTATCCGTACGGGTGCATTACAAGATTCGAGCTATATTGCGCGTCGATTAGTGCAAGCACAATGGGTGATTTGTGCATCTCCTGCTTATTTAGATAAAAACGGCACACCAAAACGACCGCAAGATTTAGATAAGTACAATTGCCTTGCTTATAGCCAGCAAGAAAGTGGCGCCAATGAGTGGTTGTTCAAAGGCCGTGAAGAAGATTACAGCGTCAAGATATCTGGTAATTTCAGTACTAATAACTCGGCAGCATTGCGTAAAGCGGCCTTGTTTAACTTAGGGCTTATCTATGTGCCTAAAGTGCTGGTGGCTGATGACTTACAAGCAGGAACCTTGGTGGAAGTATTACCAAAACAGGTCGCTAAATCATTAGGTATTTATGCGATCTATCCCTACACTAAATTACAGCCGTTAAAAGTGAAGTTGTTTATCGAACACATTTATCAGTTTTATCAACGCCAGTCTGATAATTTTAGTTAAGCAGCGATGAGCGAATAAAGCGCATAAAAACAAACACGACATACATTCATCAACAAGGAAGATTATGATGCTTAAATACAGTGAGATGGAGCTTAATCGAGCATCTAATCAACGTAAAAGTCCAGAATGGTTAGCAGAGCAACAACAGAATAATAGCCTGTGGGTACTCACTCACACAGATCAAAACTATTTTAGCCAAGTAGATCACGCTCCACTATTTTTAACCCTTGATGCTGTTCAGCATCTTGATTTAGACGTTGCCGTATTTTTAGGGCTTGATGAAAATAATGATAGTACCCCTTACTTTGCGTTGGACTTAACCCATATTGATGATGCGTTAGTTGCAGCATTCTTGGTTGATGGAGAGTTTAGTGATTTGCGTAAAGTGGCAATGGGATTAGATAATCCATCCGCCTCATTATTGGCATTAGCACGTGGGTTATGTTTTTGGCATCGTTCTCATTGTTTTTGTGGACGTTGTGGCTCGGCTAATACGTTGGTATCTGCGGGGCATGCTCGTTTATGCACGAACCAAGCTTGTTTACATCAAACCTTTCCACGAACTGATCCTGCTGTGATAATGGTTGTGCGCAAGCTGTTTGCAGACGGCATTGAGCGCTGTTTGTTAGGCCGCCAAGCTGAATGGCCCGAAGGTGTGTACTCGACACTCGCTGGGTTTGTTGATCCCGGTGAAACATTAGAGACAGCAGTTGTCAGAGAAGTGATGGAAGAGTCTGGTATTGC
This sequence comes from Moritella sp. 24, assembly GCF_018219155.1. NCBI lineage: Bacteria > Pseudomonadati > Pseudomonadota > Gammaproteobacteria > Alteromonadales > Moritellaceae > Moritella > Moritella sp. 24. The sequence goes on from NZ_CP056123.1 coordinate 1,192,864, forward strand.
AGTGACTAATGTGCAATATCTAGCATCCCAACCGTGGCCGTTTCCATCGTCAGTTATGTTGGGTTTTATTGCCGATGCCAGCAGTGATGAGATCGAAGTTGATAAGAATGAAATTGATGATGCCCGCTGGTTCTCTCGCGTAGAACTACAATCATTTGGGAGTTGGGGTGATGATGGGAGTGGTTTTAAAGTACCAAGACGAGATTCTATTTCTGGTTATTTGATTAATCATTGGGTGAGTCTAGGGGACTAAATAAAATAATATGCTGTCGTTTTTGATTTGAATCATATTTGACAATGGACGACGACGATTATCAGGTATTTTTACTAGTTATGGCGTATTCGCTTTAATAATATAATGACACCGTAGAAGCAAGATATACCTGCCATGCGGGAATAGAAGTCTAAATCATAGAAGACATTAGTTACCTTTTATGTGAAATCCCACTTATTTGCAGTAAGTGGGATTTTTTTTGATCGTGCAATACCGAAACCCCAGTCGCCTCACTGTCGTATCCTGTTTATCTGAAAATAATCTTGTTTTCCCTTGCCCTAAATTAAAATATGCATAGAATCCACGACAACAGAACCCTGTTTAACTGATATTTGGAAATGTTGCTCAAGATATGCTAGAGATTGAATACGCTATTGGTGAAATAAAAACGTCGATGTTTGTCGCAGATGATCACTCTTTTTACCTTACTGCCAAACAGTGGGAAAAGGCTAATAGGCTTAATGTGGCGGATAAAATAGTTGCCTGCGATGGTGCTGTGGCCGAGGTTTTATCTATTAATAAGATAACAGATCCATTGTATCGTCCTGATTTAAAACTCAGTCACAATCATCATTATTTTGTCACGACCGGCAGCATATCGACTCATGATAAAGTCAGTGCTGACGCCCCGACAGATCCGCTGGAAGCAATCGCATACTTGTTAGCAAACAAACCCTCTAATTTCCCAGATGGTTCTCCAACAGGGGATCACGCTGGACCTTGGGCTGCGGCAAGATATGTAAACAGCGAAACTTGTGAAGAAATGACTGGTTGGGGCCGTGCAAATGACGATATGTGTGCAGAAGATGCGGCGATAAGTGACTTGAGGCATAAACTCGACAATGCTATCGCATTACATCGTGGTAATGTCACTATTTCACATGCTTATGTGAGAAAATATACACGTAAAGGGCGCTTCGTTAATAAAATGAGCCCTTGTACTCACTGTCGTGATAATTATGGCAGTGCGCTAAATGACGACACGATGGGAACGAGTAATGTATTGAAAGACGGTCGTGGCTATTTAGCGCCAGTAAGCTCATAAGTTGAATAAACCTGACTTGATGAACGAGATAATACGTTCTACAAAAGAATCAAATTTGTGTAACAAGCGTTCGTTAATATGAATAGTTCAAGATTAAAGACAATGAGAAATGTTAAAAACAGAGGCGAATTTTAAATAGTCACAGTTTAAAGAGGCGATCCCACATGATGAAAAGAGATAACCTAAGTATTCTGCACGTAACAGATTTACATTTTAACCAGATTGCTTGTGAATGGTTGAGCGAAGAGCATGCAGTCGATGCGATCTGTATTTCTGGTGATTTGTTTGACGACAGTACTAACGCTGTGCTTTCTTTATCAGAACAGGCGACATGGTACCGTCAGTTCTTGATGACATTATCTGTACCTGTGTATGTTTGCTCGGGTAATCACGATATCGAACAAGATGATGTTTCATGGCAGATGCCCACTGATAATGTTGATTTTGATACCGATTGTTATGAATCTGATGAGATTGACTTCATGCCAGACAGTATTGCCATTGGTGAAAAGAACTGGGTAACAGAGTTAGCGGCACCGAATATTCATATCGACGGTACGATTAATGTGCTCAAGGGCTGGAAATTTGGTTGTACGCGTTATGATACAAGGGATTACTCTTTGTTTCGCGATTGCGATATTTTGTTAGCGCATGTCCCACCCACAGGAACGGAAACTGCGTTACAGACAGGCGAGGATTGGGGATGTTCAGAGATTGAATTTGCATTAAGCTTAGGAATTATCACTCCGAAATATCTACTTTGTGGTCACGTTCACCGTCCTCACTGTCATGTGGAAAGTAAATGGCAAACCACTATAAGTAATCCCGGTGGGTCAGCGAAAGGCGCGCAGCCTAAATATAAGATTATTCATCTTTCAAAACATGAATAACGGCAAAACTTAGTTTAAATCGCCTTTATCAACCTTTCCACTGTCGCTGTGAGTCTCAAAAAGATGACAAACAGTGACAAATTAACGACAAACCGTTTACAAGCGCATACCTAACCTTACCCCACATCAATTTTATTTCTGGATAATAGCGTTATCAAATAATTCACTATTAAATAAGAAATTAATCATGAAAAGAATTTCGTTACTAATATTAACAGCGATACTTGGGTTGCAAGGTTGTAACTCTTCAAATAAGTCAAAATCAACAACAAAACCTGTCCTTCCTACAAAACCAGTAATAACAGCAGTACATGGAATACAACCAAGCGAAGTTGCTAATTACATTGCAGAGTTTAAATTAGCGAAAGAGAATTTAAAATTTACCTTCGAAGGCGCTGAATCAAAAATATTTTATGTTGATAAGACGAAAGACACCATTATTATCAAATATGATAAAGGGTTAGTGCATGCTGGCTTCGATTTTAAAAATAATGAGCCAACTGCTTCTCTTACATTATATGAAGGGGATACTTCGGATCTAGGTGATTTTAAAGCAACACGTATGTTAACTGGTGTTGATATTAAAATAAGCGAAGATGATGACACGTCGATTTATAGCGGTTCAGTGAAAGATCAAGTCACCGGCGGTATCTATTCTATTCGCTTACAATTGAACGAACATCTAATGGGCGCTGGTGATAGCAAGCTTATTATTAACGGAAAAAAAGCAACATTGGCAGGGACTTTAGGCACATCTACATATATCCAAATTCAGGAGATGATTAACACCACGAGTGTTGATACGTTAATACTGAGTAATGTGTCTGGTTCAGATAATGATGCTATTAATATGCACACAGGCCGACTCATTCGCAATGCAAGTCTCACCACGTTAATGCCAAAAGGTGGTGAAGCCTATTCTGGTGGCGTTGATTTATTTGCCGCTGGTGCGCAACGTATTTTTGAAACAGGCGGCAAGCTTGGTGTTCATTCTTGGTGTTGTACTGCAGACGGTAAAGATGCGGGTCAGTTAAGTAAAGGTGATAAAGCACACGGTGCGCAGTTAACTTACTTTAGAGAGATGTTGGGTACCGAGAAAGGTCCTGAGTTTTATTTCTATACGATTAATGCTGCACCTGCAAATAAAATACACTTAATGAGTGTTGCAGATATGGTGAAATATACATTAACCACGCCTTAGGTCGTTCGTAATTGCGTCGTATACGGCGCAATTTTTACATCGCTGAAATAGCGATACACACGTGTAGCTTATCGGAGAATGTACTTTGGAATTGTTTTTTTCTTTACTGCTATATGGCATGTTGACACTACTTACGTGGATTGCGGCTAAATCGAGAAATGCGTTGTTTTGGAGTGATGCCTACGGCCCTATATTTATTGTTCTGTTTTGGATTATGGTGACTTACACTGGATATGGTCAGCAGAGTTTAAGCCATATCATAGAAGTACCAATTGCTCTCGTATTAAATTTAATCGTGATTAACATAAGGGTCTTTATTGTCGATAAGATTTATTATGACCATCGAAAGAATTCACTCATCACGTTAGGTTTATCACTGTTCATTGTTTTTCTTCTACGTACTTTCATGCCATTTTTACCAGAGTAATGTAAGCAGAGCTAATTTATGCTTAATAGTTACTTCATCATTTATGTTTCAAACAAAGAAACCAACAGCCGTCGCTGTTGGTTTCTTATTTCAAACGTTTCTCAAAGGGCATGAGCCCTAGGAAAATGGTTAGATTAACGTGCTCATTACCGCTGCAATTAGGCCGTAGATAATCATCGGAATAACAGTACGTTTAATGATATAACCTTCTTTGTTCGAAATACCCAAGATAGTCGAAACAGCAATGATATTGTTAATACATACCATGTTACCCATCGCGCCACCAACAGATTGCAGTGCTAAGATAGTCGTTTCTTGTAAACCAACCGTTGTTGCAATCGTTTGTTGAATACCACCAAATGTTAGGTTAGATACCGTCGCTGAACCCGAGAAGAATGCACCTAGGGCACCAAGGTAAGCGGAAGCAAACTGCCAGTTAGTACCCATCAAATCAGAGAACGCCATACCGATGATAAGGATAGGAGAGTTTTCACCGCCAGCCATCATCAGTTTCACCATGATCAATGCACCAATGAGCGTGATGAATGGCATTTTGATACGGCTACCTGTTTCGCTAAATACTTGCTTAACCATGCTGCCTTTGATTTTTAAAAGTGGGATAGAGATTAATACCACTAATAAGAAAGGTACAAGCGCAGGAACATAAAGTGCTTTATATGCCCATGCCACGTTTGTGCCAAAGATATTACTCAGTTTGAAAATCAACGCCTGGCTAATACTAAAGTCGCCGAAGCTACCTAGTGATACCGAAAATGCTTCAGTTGCATCCGTTAGCATAGATTTAATACCAAGCTGCTTGATACGGGTTACGATTAAGATAACAATTAATAGCAGCGTTGGTGTCATGGCTTTAAAGATCTCACCACGGCTTACTGTCGCTAATGTTACGTTCTTGTCATTATCATTCGCGGCTACTTTTCCAAGGCCAATGTTTAACTTAGCTAAGCCAACAGAGATAGTCAGACCAATTGCGCCACCAACTAATGCTGGGAATTCATAGTTCCATTGTGCGAACAAGAAATATGGAATAGTACAAGACAGAGTACTCAGTAGAATGAATACGTAGTTACGGCGAATTTCAGTCCACGATGTCACAAAGCGTAATGCCAATACCGGAATAACAAAGGCTGCAAAGAAGTGAATCATCGCTGTTTGTTGACCAATTTCTAATAACTGGTTGTCTGTTAATCCCAAACCTGAGAAGCCAAACCACGTTGGCGTGCCAACCGCTCCAAATGATACGGGGACTGAGTTCATCACGAGCGCTAGCATCGCAACTTGTAGCGGTGGGAAGCCTAGGCCAACTAAGATAGGTGCTGCAATTGCTGCTGGTGTACCAAAGCCTGACGCGCCTTCAATCATAAAGGCAAAGGCCCAACCAATGATCATTAACTGAGCAACTTTATTACGGCTGATGCCTTCTAACCAACGGCTGATCGTATTTTCAGCCCCCGATAGACACATCATGCGATTCATTAAAATTGCCCCGGCAATAATCGATATTGGGGTAATGGCTGACAAGCTACCTGCGACGACATTCGCCCAGATAAGTGTCAGGTCAGTTTGGAAGTAAAAGATCTGTAGTGCTGCCACAAACAACGCAGTCACAGGCAATGCAATGTACGAAGGTACACCATTTTTTTTAGTCATCATCCATATTAAGACGATAATTGGCATCATTGCCAAGATTAGGGATGTCATTGCTACCCACTCCATTTGTGCTCATGTATTTGGTTATCGCTATGTGCGGAGAACGATGCATGAGTCTATTTATAGTATTGTTTAAATGTATTGTTAATAAAGTACAAGTAAGTAAATACCTGTGTTATCGCTAATACCCGTATCGTGTGGGGAATGGATTGTAAGAGCTTAAGGTTTAAACTCCACACCTCCTTTGAGGTATGTAAATGTGAATATGGGTAATAAATGTGATGTAAATAACAGAGTGTAAAAAACTGCAAATTTACAAACCTATAAAAATCAATGGTTTATAAAGTTGAATATAATGACCTATAAATGATTGTAGCGGTATTAGAAACAGTGATTGTCATAATGCACAGTAATAAAACAGCGCGTCACTATCGTAAAATGAAGTCATTGATTCGTTCTTATGATGCTAGAGATTTTCTTTGGTGAAATTCAACTACAAAAACTAAGGTTTTTTGTTAAATTAATCATATTTCGTTATTTTATTACGATACGCACCTTTCTATATCGTTAGCCTGCTGACTAATTACACTAAACCTAAAAATGATTCATTACCTTTAATGTCGAACTTCATTGTTTCCATATTTGAACCAATAGAAGGCGCTGACTTTTGTTTGCTTAAGTATAACTAACTGTTTTTTAATAAATACATTGTACCTGGTGAAATTTAAGATCACATAAACACTGTTATTAATATATTTATTGGCTGTAATCACGTTCGTTTTTTGTCGTGCTTGCTTATATCATGCTGCAAAAAATAAGCTCGGTGAGCAAGGTGAGATGATGAAAGTTAATTTTTTTGTAACCTGTCTATGTGATGTCGTTAAATCAAACGTCGCTAAAAAAACAGTGCTATTACTAGAGCAGTTAGGCTGCGAGGTATTATTCCCTAAAGAGCAAGGCTGCTGCGGTCAACCGTCATTGAATAGCGGGTATATCGAATCAAGCAAGCCAGCGATGAAATCATTAATACGTGCTTTTGAAGGTAATGAGTATCCAATCGTAACGCCAGCGGGTTCATGTGCTGCAGCGGTAAAAAAATACCCTGAGTATCTAGCGGATGAACCTGAATGGGCAGCGCGTGCACAAGCTGTATCTGACCGCTTATTTGAATTAACCCAGTTTATTGTTAATGAACTTAATATTGAAAATGTCGGTGCTAAACTGCCTGGACGCGGTGTTTATCACCCATCTTGCAGTCTTATTCGTAAATTAGGTGTGCGTGAGGAGCCGCTTAAATTATTGGGTAATGTAGAAGGGCTAGAGCTGGTTGGTATTAAAAACCAAGAAACGTGCTGTGGTTTTGGCGGTACTTTCTCAATCAAAATGTCAGAGATCTCTGGTGAAATGGTAAAAGAGAAAGCAATGAATATTGATGCGGTAACACCTGACTACTTAATTGGTGCTGACGTAAGTTGCCTAATGAACATTGCAGGGCGTTTGTCGCGTGAAGGTAAAACGGTAAAAGTATTACATATCGTTGATGTGTTAATGAGCAATATTGCAGATGACCTTAGTCAGTCAACTACTGCCCATCATAATGGCGATAACCTTGCCGTGGAGGTTAAATAA